>LOZU01000034.1:0-419929 GCA_001527685.1 Burkholderia pyrrocinia | reverse complement strand
TCGCACCACGCCGGTTCACTGAACCGAACATCTCCGGCCGTCAACTCCCGCCGCCACGGTACAAGTCGCACGCTTACGACTGAGCAGCATCTTCATGCCGTCGTGCGTCAGCTGCAGGTCGTCGATCCAGTCCCGGAGCGCGAGTACGTCGCCCTTTCCTATGGATGCTGGTTCAGCTTCGTTAAAATTGATCTCAGCCATGATTCACCTCTCATATAGGTGGGTTGTGGTCAGGCCTGGCGCGGTGTTGGTAGCACCACGTCGGGCCGCTTTGCTGCTACTTCTGCTCGACGTACTTGCCTGTCTTCGGGTCGTAGACGAGCGGTTTCAGGCGTTCGGCGATGTGTGCACGCCGCGTCGACCGCTCTTTGTCTTTCTGGATCGCTTCGGCTTTTGCTGCCATATCTGCCGCCACTGCATCAGAAAGCCTGCGTTCATCGCTCTTGCCGCAGCCAGTCAAAGCGATCGCGATAAGAAGGGGGCCAAGAGTCAGTAGTCTTTCCATTTCCTAGCGCCTATAAATTAGAACTACTTAAAAACTAGAATCGAACGTCGCCGCGATTCCAGGGATGCTTGATATTGGTCAGCCGAGTCTTTCGAGGAGACTTTCCGGCCGCAGATGCGTATAGCGCTTGAGCATCTGCATGCTCTTATGTCCCGTGATACTCGCGACTTCCATGGGGTGCAGGCCCTTCTCAAACAATCTGGACGCTGCCTCGTGACGCAAGTCATGCCATCGAAGCTCTTTGACGTTGGGAAGGGACTTGCTCACTTTCTGAAGGCTTCGCTTCCAGACGCAGAGCACGGCATTGGCCGTAGTTTGGAAGACCGGCCCTTTAAGCCTGCTCGGATCGACGTTCACTGGACCGAAATTGGCGCGAGGCTCTTCAAGCCGTGTCGATGCTTCGGCGAGCGCGGCGAGATGGCGCAGTACCGTCACTGCGCGACTTGAAAGGGGTAGAACACTCGGAACGCCCTTGTTGTCGCTTCCCCGAGCCTCTGCAGGGAACGTTATGAGGCGGGATTTGAGATCGATCCATGCCCACTGAAGGCTGAACAGCGTTCCCTGCCTCAAGCTGGTTTCGATTGCCAGCTCGAAGGCCGGGGCGGCCCATGCGTTGTTTGATGCGGCAAGTTGCGCGTGTAAGGCTTCGAATTCCCCAGGGTTCAAGCGCCGATCGCGGGCGCGGCTGCCTGACGGCTTCCGGATGTTCTTGAGCGGATTGGGGAGGCTTTCCAGCCCCCATTCCTTCCGGGCAATCTCAAAGAGGTGGCTGACGAGCTGGAGTTCGAGGCGAATGGTATTTTCTGCGCGCCCGGCTGCCCGGCGTTCGTCTCGGTACTTTGCGAAATCTGCGCCACGCAAGTTGGCGAGAGTTCGATACGACAGAGGGTTGTCGATCCAGCGCTCGATGCGCCGATTTTCCTGATAGGGGTGGCGCTTTTCTGGGACGATCTCGCGACGGTACCGCTCCAGTGCCTCACGGAGCGTAGTGCGCTCGGCTTCGGTGCGATCGACGTATGCGCCGCTATCCATCTCGGACTCCACGCGTCGAGCCCATTGCTGGGCTTGCTGCTTGGTGTCGAATGATCGATAGATCGGTTTGTATCCGCGCCGACGGACTTCGGCTCGCCAATACTCGCCGCGCTGACTGATGTATGCCATTCCAGACTCCATGCGAAGGGTTGAGATCGCTTGGTCTGGATTTTTCCGCTCCGGCAGATTTCCGGCAAAGGCCAGTTTTTGACGCCTGCACACGCGGGCTATAGACGAAAAAAAAGCACCAACGCTTTCGCGCAAGTGCTTGATTTCCTACAGCTAATTCGGTGGTGGGGCGTGAGTGACTCGAACACTCGACCTACGGATTAAGAGTCCGCTGCTCTACCAACTGAGCTAACGCCCCCAACAGAAGAGAAATTATGCACGAGTTTTTTTCGCCCCGCAAGCCCTTTCTGCGAATTTTCTGAAAATATTTCGTCACGGACGGCCGGGCCGGTTCGGGTAACAACGAGCGATCGCAGTCGGCGTGCTCCCGGTATGATGACGCCCACACCTGTTGCGCGGCGGTCGCGCAACATCTCCTGGACATTCGAAGATGGACGAAAACGCAGTCCGCGAATTGCTCGACCGGTTGCTGGCCCCGTGGGTCCGCTCGCTCGGTCTGGTCCCCGTATCGATCTCCGACGACAGCGTCACGCTGCGCCTGCCGTTTTCCGGCGAGTTCCGCCATTCCGGCGGCATGATCTGCGGTCAGGTGTTCACGGCCGCCGCCGATACCGCGATGGTGGTGGCGATCTCGACCGCGCTCGGCGAATTCCGGCCGATGACCACCGTGTCGCTGAATACGAACTTCATGCGTCCGGTCCGCAAGGGCGACGTGCTCGTCACCGCGCGTGTGCTGCGGATGGGGCGCAACCTGGTGTTCGGCGAGGTCGAGCTGTTCGACGAGGACGGCAAGATGGCCGTCCACGCGACGTCGACCTACGCGCTCGTCAGCTGAGCGCCGCGCGATGTTCGACCAGATCGTGTTCGCGGGCGGCGGCAACCGCTGCTGGTGGCAGGCCGGCTTCTGGGATGTCGCGCAGCCCGCGCTCGCGCTGCGGCCGCGCGTGATCGCGGGCATCTCGGCGGGCGCCGCGACAGCCTGCATGCTGTATACGCGCGACGCGGCGTGGGTGATGCGCTATTACGAGCAGGCATTGCGCCACAACCGGAAGAACGCATACTGGGGCAACCTGTTCGGCCGCGACCCGGTGTTTCCGCACTATCGGATCTACCGGCAGGCGCTGCTCGACATCTACGGCGAACCGTTCGCGAAGCTGGCCGACGCGCCGGAGATCCGCATCGGCGTGTCGCACGTGCCGCGCTGGCTCGGCGCGCGCAGCGCGGTCGCGGCGGGCCTCGTCGCGTACAACATCGAGAAATACCTGCGCAAGACGCTGCATCCGACGCTCGGCCGTACGCTCGGCTTCCGGCCCGAATTCGTGCGCGCGCAGGCGTGCGCGGGCGTCGAGGAACTCGCCGACCTGATCCTGCAGTCGTCGTGCACGCCGCCGTTCACGCCGGTCCTGCGCCGCAACGGCCGGCCGGTGCTCGACGGCGGGATGGTGGACAACGTGCCGGTCGGCGCGCTCGACGCGTCGCCGGGCCACGTGCTGGTGCTCGTCACCCGGCTGTATCCGCGGCCGCAAATGTTCACGGTCGCGCACGGCGACCAGCAGCGCCTCTACGTGCAGCCGTCGAGCAAGGTGCCGATTTCGAGCTGGGACTACACGAACCCGGCGCAGATGCGGCACGCATACGATCTCGGCCGGCGCGACGGCGAGCATTTCCTGACCCGCGTCGAAGCGATGACGGGTGGCCGAGCCGTCGCCTGACGATGATTCGGGGGCGGGCGTGCCCGGGGTAGGTCAGCGCTTGCGGATCGGCGTCAGCGCTTCCGTGTTGACGACGTTCGACGTGTCGCCCTGGTCGAACGCGAGGATGTTCCTGAACGCCGCGCTGAAATACAGCTCGTAGCTCTCGCGCTCGACATAGCCGATGTGCGGCGTGCAGATCACGTTCTCCATGCGCAGCAGGCTGTAGCCCTGCAGGATCGGCTCGCTCTCGAACACGTCGATCGCGACCATCCCCGGCCGGTTGTGCGACAGCGCGTTGACGAGCGCGTTTTCCTCGAGCAGCTCGGCGCGGCTCGTGTTGACGAGCAGCGACGTCGGCTTCATCCGCAGCAGGTCGTCCTGCCTGACGATGCCGCGGGTGTCGTCGTGCAGGCGCAGGTGCAGCGACAGCACGTCGCTCTGCTCGAACAGCGCCTCGCGGCTCTCGGCCGCGTCGTAGCCGTCCGCGCGCGCCGCCTCGAGCGAGTGCTCGCGGCCCCACACCAGCACCTTCATCCCGAACGCCTTGCCGTAGCCCGCGACGAGCCGGCCGATCTTCCCGTAGCCCCAGATGCCGAGCGTCTGGCCGCGCAGCACCTGGCCGAGGCCGAAGTTCGGCGGCATCGCCGACGTCTTCAGGCCCGATTGCTGCCATGCGCCCTGCTTCAGGTTCGCGACGTACTGCGGAATGCGGCGCTGGGCGGCCATGATCAGCGCCCAGGTCAGCTCGGCGGGCGCGATCGGCGAGCCGGTGCCTTCGAGCACCGCGATGCCGCGCTCGGTACAGGCGTCGAGGTCGACGTGGCTGCCGATGCGGCCGGTCTGGCTGATCATGCGCAGATGCGGCAACTTGGACAGCAGTTGCGACGAGATCGGGGTGCGTTCGCGAATCAGCACGAGCGCTTCGACTTCCGCCAGGCGGCTCGCGAGTTGTCCCAGGCCGCGCACCGTGTTGTTGAAGACCTTCACGTCATGGTCGGCCAGCATCTGGAAGCAATTCAGCTTGCGGACGGCGTCCTGGTAGTCGTCGAGGATGGCAATTTTCATGGTTCGGGAGTCGCGCGTTGAAAGCAGGGGCGGCGGCGGCGCCGGTCGCGCAGCGCCCCGCCCGGCCGGGGCCGACATGATGCTATGCCGGGCGCCCACGTGGTGTCTTTTTAACAGGTTGTTACGCCCTGCCGCAATTGGCGTCAGCCAGCTGTGGCGCCGTGTTCGCGCGGCCGGGCGGCCCGCGATGCCGTGCCGCATCAAACACGTCATTCCTCATTCCGTCGCTTCGTCGCCGAGGTTCACCCAATTGTTGCTCGAATCAGAATAATTGGATCAATTAACCGGATGGGGCGAGGATGTTTGACTATTTTTATCAAGACAAGGGGGCTTGTTGAGCAACTCTGCATCAAATCCGCTGTCGTAGGAGAATTACGCATTTGCTTCATCTTTTTGAAGCTGTAACAGCGGCAGGAGTCGTTTATGGATCATTTGCAGTCGATGCGAGTGTTCGTCAAGGTTGCGGATCTGGGCAGTTTCGCGCGGGCCGCAAGCGCAATGGATATCTCCAACGCGGTCGCGACCCGTCACGTCGCCGATCTGGAAGGCCGTCTCGGCACGCGTTTGCTCAACCGCACCACGCGCAGCCTCTCGCTCACCGAGTCCGGCCAGGTATATCTGGAGCGCGCACGCCAGATTCTTGACGAGCTCGAGGACGTCGAGCAGATGGTCGTCGCCCGCAACCACGAGCCGGTTGGCACGCTGCGCATCGTCGCGCCGGTCGTGTTCGGGTTGCACAATCTCGCGCCTGTCCTGCAGACCTATACCGAGCAGTTCCCCAAAGTGGTGCCGGATCTGACGCTGGTCGACCGGCAGGTCGACCTGGTCGAGGAAGGCTTCGACGTCGGTATCGTGGTCACGCGCCAGATGCGCAGCGCCAGCATCGTGACGCGGCGGCTGACCACCGGCTGCATGACGGTCTGCGCGACGCCGAGCTATCTGGAGAAGCACGGCGTGCCGACCCATCCGGAACATCTCGCGGAACACCCGAGCCTGAGCCTGCCGACCGAATACTGGGGCGACGATCGCGTGTTTACGGGGCCGGACGGCGAAGTGCGGGTGCGGCCGACCAACGTGGTCGTCGCGAACAACACCGCGATGCTGCGCCAGTTCGCGCTGCTCGGGATGGGTGTCGCGATCCTGCCGAGCTACCTGATCGGCGGCGACATCGCACGCGGTGCGCTGGTGCGGCTGCTGCCCGATTTCCGGCTGCCGCAGGTCGAGATCAACATCGCGTACCCGAGCCGCCGCCACCTGCCGGCGAAGGTGCGCACCTTCATCGACCATCTCGTCGAGCACTTCAGCCATTCGTCGGACGCGATGATGGGCGAGCAATGGGCGGCGCAGAGCCCCGCGGCGGGCCCGATCGGCGTCGAGATGCACGCCGAGCGGACGGATGCGGTCGAATCGAAGGTGTCGTCGCGCCTGACGCGGTCGCCGCGCACGCGGGTCGCGGTGCCGTCGCCGCTGTAACGGCGCAGGCGGGGCGGTGATCGAACCGCCCGTGCAATAAAAAACGCGGATCGAGCGATCGATCCGCGTTTTTTTGTTGGCTGGCCCTAATGGGCCCACCGGGCCATTACGAGCCGGTCTTGCGCGTCGTGGTCTTGCGTGCGGCGGTCTTGCGGGCCGGTGCCGCTTTCTCTTCGGCGCCTTCCGTTACCGTTTCCGCTTCCTTCGTCGCGGATTTTGCCGTCTTCTTCGCGGCAGCGGCCTTCGGCTCCTTCTTCTCGAACTCGAAGCCGATCTTGCCGTCCGGCTGCTTCACGAGGTACGCCTTGAAGTTGCGGCCGGTGCGCGACGACTTGAAGTTCGGCAGCAGGTCGGTGCGGCCGTCGGCGAGCAGCTTGCCCATCTGCTCGCGGGTGATTTCCTGCTGCAGGATCACCTTGCCCGAGCGGAAGTCGCAGGTCTTCGGGTTCGCGACCGAGTGCTCGCAGACATAGCTCATCCCGTGCTCGAACACGCGGCCCTTGCACTTCGGGCAGGTGCCGACCGGTTCCTGCGCGGAGAAGTCCGGCGCTTCGCCTTCCTCGCCGCCCTGGTCCTGGCCGAAATCGAACTCGAGCTTGTAGTTCTTCGTCTCGTCGTCGAGCGACAGCTTCAGGATCGCCGAGAACGGCCGCCCCATCTTGCTGCGGAAACCGGACAGCGGGCCGATTTCCTTCTTCTGCAGCAGCTCCTCGACTTCCGCGATCTCGAACTGCCGGCTGCCCGGGATCTTCGAGATCGAGAACTCGCACTTCGTGCACGCGAAGCGGCGGTAGTTTTCCTTCACCTGGCCGCCGCAGTTCGGGCACGGCGTCGCGAGCGTCGCGTAGTCGCCGGGGATCGTGTCGGAATCGTATTCCTTCGCGCGCTTGACGATCTGCTGCGTCATGCGGGCGATTTCCTGCATGAACGCGTCGCGCCCGAGGTTGCCGCGCTCCATCTGCGACAGCTTGTATTCCCACTCGCCGGTGAGCTCCGGCGCGGTCAGTTCCTTCACGCCGAGCCCGCGCAGCAGCGTCATCAGCTGGAACGCCTTCGCGGTCGGGATCAGCTCGCGGCCTTCGCGCACGAGGTATTTCTCGCCGAGCAGCCCTTCGATGATCGCCGCGCGCGTGGCCGGCGTGCCGAGCCCCTTCGCGGCCATCGCCTCGCGCAGCTCGTCGTCCTCGACCAGCTTGCCCGCGCCTTCCATCGCGGACAGCAGCGTCGCTTCCGAATAGCGTGCGGGCGGTTTCGTCACGAGCGCCACCGCGGCGATCTCGTCGGTCTTCACCTTCTCGTTCTTCTGCACCGGCACCAGGTTCGCGTCCGCGCCTTCGGCGTCGCGGCCGTACACCTGCAGCCAGCCCGGCTCGACGAGCACCTTGCCTTCGGTCTTGAAGGTATGGCCGACGACCTCGGTGATCCGCGTCGTGACGCGATATTCCGCCGCCGGGAAGAACACCGCGAGGAAGCGCTTCACGACCATGTCGTAGAGCTTCTGCTCCGGCTCGGACAGCGATTTCGGCGCCTGCAGCGTCGGGATGATGGCGAAGTGGTCGCTGATCTTCGAGTTGTCGAAGATCCGCTTGTTCGGCTTCACCCAGCCCTTGTCGAGCACCTGCTTCGCGTGCGGCAGGTAGTTGTGGCTCTCCTTGAGCATCTCGAGCGTCGACTGGACCGTCGCGATGTAGTCTTCCGGCAGTGCGCGCGCGTCGGTACGCGGGTAGGTCAGCACCTTGTGCTTTTCATACAGCGCCTGAGCGAGGCCGAGCGTGTTCTTCGCGGAGAAGCCGAAGCGGCTGTTCGCTTCGCGCTGCAGGCTCGTCAGGTCGAACAGCAGCGGCGACAGCTGCGTCGACGGCTTCGATTCCTCGGTGACCGTGCCGACCTGGTCGCGGCACGCCGCGACGATCGTTTCGGCGGCCGGCAGGCTCCAGAGCCGCGAGTCGCGCTTCTCCGGGTCGAATTCGTCGCGCTTGAATTTCGGGTCGCACCACTTGCCTTCGTAGAAGCCGCCTGCGCAGACGAACTGCGCCTTCACTTCCCAGTAGTCGCGCGGCACGAAGCGGCGGATTTTCTCTTCACGTTCGACGACGATCGACAAGGTGGGCGTCTGAACGCGGCCGACCGTCGTCAGGAAGAACCCGCCGCCCTTGCTGTTGAACGCCGTCATCGCGCGGGTGCCGTTGATCCCGACGAGCCAGTCCGCTTCCGAGCGGCAGCGGGCGGCGTCGGCGAGCGGCTGCATGTCCGAATCGCTGCGCAGGTGCGCGAAGCCGTCGCGGATCGCCTGCGGCGTCATCGACTGCAGCCACAGGCGCTGGACCGGCTGCTTCGCTTTCGCGTGCTGAGCGATCAGGCGGAAGATCAGCTCACCCTCGCGCCCCGCGTCGCATGCGTTGATCAGCCGGTCGACGTCCTTGCGCTTCATCAGCTTGGTCAGCACCTTGAGGCGCGACTCGCTCTTCGCGATCGGATTCAGGTCGAAATGCGGCGGAATGACGGGCAGGTGCGCGAAGCTCCACTTGCCGCGCTTGACCTCGTATTCCTCCGGGGCAGCGATTTCCAGCAAGTGGCCGACAGCGGACGAAAGGACGAATTCGTCGCTTTCGTAGTATTCGTCATGCTTGGTAAAGCCGCCCAAAGCGCGCGCGATGTCGTTCGCGACAGAAGGCTTTTCCGCAATGATCAGAGCTTTGGACATGACAGGTGTGTGTTGGTAGACCGGGGTTGCCGGTTGTGGGTCCCTTTTACGACGGCTTTATAGCACACGGCGCCGTGATGGCGGCGCGGCGTGTAAAAAGCGGCCCATCATAGTGGGGGGGCGCACCGGCGGCAAGCGCCCGGCGCGGTGCAGCGCGCAAACGCGCGAAAACCCGCGCCGCCAGGGCTCGGCTCAGGCCTCGACGTTCAGGATGTTGCGCAGTTTTGGTGCATGCGGCGCGCCCGGCACGGCGCTCAGGTCGGCCAGCATCCGCTCGACGATGACGGCATGCGGCAACACCGTGCCGAAGAAGCGCGCGGCGTTGGCGTCCTCGATCAGGACCGTCGGGAAATTCTCGACGTCGAGATCGTCGAGCCGATCGGCGTGCGTTTCGATGTCGATCCACGCGAAACAGACGTCGGGATGCGCGTCGGCGAGCAGGTTGAACGCGGCGCGGTAGTCGCGGCAGGTGCCGCACCATTCGGCGCACAGGCAGGCGACAAGCAGCGTGTCGGGATCGCGGAGGCGCTCGGCGATCCGATCCGCGTCGGTGTCGAGATTCAGCGCGGGCATGGGTTTCCTTGCAGGTCGGCGGGCGGCGCGGCCGCCCCTATGCGGGGGACTGTAGCATGCCGCGCGGCGGCTGCGGCGCGGCGGACGCGTCGAGCCGGACGAAGCGCCCGCCCGGCAGGCCCGCGACGCGGCCGGCCAGTTCGAGCGCGGGCAGCGCCTGGTGGAGCGCGTCGTCGGGCAGGCCGCTGCGCTCGGCCAGCCATTCGTAGGTCACGGGGCCGTATCCCAGCGCGGCGAGGACGGCGTGTTCGGGGCCGTGCGGATCGGCAGGCGCACCTGCGCGCGCGGCCGGGCCTGGGTCGCCCGGCGTGGTGGACGGCCGGTCGCCCGGACCATATTCGTCGAGCACATCGTCCGGCGTCGCGGTGAGCTTGGCGCCGTCGCGGATCAGTGCGTGGCAGCCCTGCGCGAGCGGCGCGTGGATCGAGCCCGGCATCGCGAACACGTCGCGGCCCATTTCGTTCGCGAGCCGCGCGGTGATCAGCGAGCCGGAGCGCGGCGCGGCCTCGACGACCAGCACGCCGCTGGCCAGCGCGGCGATCAGCCGGTTGCGCTGCGGGAAGTGCGCCGCGCGGGCCGGCGTGCCGAGCGGCCACTCGGAAACGATGGCGCCGTGCGCGGCGATCTCGTGCGCGAGCGGGCGATGCCGCGCCGGATAGACGAGATCGGCGCCGGTGCCGATCACGGCGATCGTGCCCGAGCGGCCGTCCAGCCCGCCGCGGTGCGCGGCGGCGTCGATGCCGAGCGCGAGCCCGGATGCGATCGCGAACCCGGCGTCGGACAGCGTGTGCGCGAAGCGCGTTGCGTCCGCGAGGCCCTGCGGCGTCGCGTGGCGGCTGCCGACGATCGCGATCGCGCGCGCGTGCAGCAGCGCGACGCGCCCCTTTACATATAGCAGCGGCGGCGGATCGTGCAGGTCGAGCAGCCGTGGCGGGTAGGCGGGATCGCCCAGTGTGACGATGGCGTTTCCGGGCGCGTCGAGCCACGCGTGCACCGCGTCGACGCGTGCGTCCAGGTCGCCCCGCTCGCTCTCGCGCACGGCCTGCGCCACCGCCGGGCCGCTCGCGGCGGCGATCGCGTCGTCCGGCGCGTCGAGCAGCGCGCCCGGCGAGCCGAACACGTCGAGCAGCACGCGCAGCGTGGCGGGCGCAAGGCCGGGCGCGTCCGCGAGCTGCAGCCACGCGCGCAGTTCGGCGGCGCTCAGCGCGTGCGGCGACATGAGGAAACCGTCGAACGCGACGGCCAGCGGGCCGCGGGCTGCCATGATAAAATTTTCATCATCCGAAATAACCCGATGAAGCCGCGCACGCAGGCGCGCGGCCGATTGCAGGAGGCGTGATCCGCCGGCGTTGATACGCCGTGCGTCCGCCTCATCTTCATTGCATTCCCGCGGCTGGGCCAGTCGGCCGGATGGCCGACGCGACGCCCCGCCGCTTCACCGATGACGAACACCATGGCTTTGCTGAACATCATTCATTACCCCGACAAGCGGCTGCACAAGGTCGCCAAGCCCGTCGACAAGGTCGACGACCGGATTCGCAAGCTCGTCGCCGACATGGCCGAAACCATGTACGCCGCGCCGGGCATCGGGCTTGCCGCCACGCAGGTCGACGTGCACGAGCGCGTGGTCGTGATCGACGTGTCGGAAGAGAAAAACGAGCTGCGCGCGTTCATCAACCCCGAGATCGTGTGGTCGAGCGACGCGAAGCAGGTCTACGAGGAAGGCTGCCTGTCGGTGCCGGGCATCTACGACGAAGTCGAGCGCCCGGACCACGTGCGCGTGCGCGCGCTCAACGAGCAGGGCGAGACGTTCGAGCTTGACTGCGAGGGGCTGCTGGCCGTGTGCATCCAGCACGAGATGGATCACTTGATGGGCCGGGTGTTCGTCGAATACCTGTCGCCGCTCAAGCAGAGCCGCATCAAGTCGAAGATGAAGAAACTCGAACGCGCGATGTGACGCGCGTTCTCCTGCCCGACCCCGATCCGTTTTCATGACACATTCGTTGCGCGTCATTTTTGCCGGTACGCCGGAATTCGCCGCGGCCGCGCTCGCCGCGATCCACGAGGCCGGCTTTCCGGTGCCGCTCGTCCTCACGCAGCCCGACCGTCCCGCCGGGCGCGGGATGAAGCTGCAGGCGAGCGCCGTGAAGCGCTATGCGGTCGAGCACGGCATGCCCGTCGCGCAGCCGCCGTCGCTGCGCCGCGCGGGCAAGTACCCGGCCGAGGCGGCCGAAGCGATCGAGCAGTTGCGCGCGACCCCGCACGACGTGATGGTGGTCGCCGCCTACGGCCTGCTGCTGCCGCAGGAGGTGCTCGATATTCCGCGCCACGGCTGCATCAACATCCATGCATCGCTGCTGCCGCGCTGGCGCGGCGCCGCGCCGATCCATCGCGCGATCGAGGCCGGCGACGCCGAGACGGGCGTGACGCTGATGCAGATGGACGCCGGGCTCGACACCGGTGCGATGCTGCACGAGGCGCGCGTGACGATCGCGCCCGACGACACGATGGCGACGCTGCACGACCGGCTCGCGGCCGACGGCGCGCGCCTGATCGTCGACGCGCTGGCGCAGCTCGAGCGCACCGGCAGCCTGCCGTCGACGCCGCAGCCGGCCGACGGCGTGACGTACGCGGAAAAGATCGGCAAGCACGAGGCCGTGCTCGACTGGCGCAAGCCCGCGGACGTGCTGGCGCGCCAGGTGCGTGCGTTCGATCCGTTCCCGGGCGGCGTCGCGACGCTCGACGGCGCGGCGCTCAAGCTGTGGGCGGCGGCGCCCGTGGCGGCGCGCGGCGCGGCGGCGCCCGGCACGATCGTCGATGCGGGGCCGGACGGCGTGGTCGTCGCCTGCGGCAGCGGCGCGCTGTGCGTCACGCAACTGCAGAAGCCCGGCGGCAAGCGGCTGCCGGCGCGCGAATTCCTCGCCGGCGCGCCGCTCGCCGCCGGCCAGCGCTTCACGCTGCCCGACGCGTCCTGACCGTCATTCGACCCGGCCCGCCGGCCGCGCGCAATCGGCCGAACGGCCGAGTCGCGCGGCATCGCGGGCGCGCGTAGAATTTCCCTGCGCTTCCCCGGTT
The DNA here is from genome assembly GCA_001527685.1 of Burkholderia pyrrocinia. Lineage (GTDB taxonomy): Bacteria > Pseudomonadota > Gammaproteobacteria > Burkholderiales > Burkholderiaceae > Burkholderia > Burkholderia pyrrocinia_D. The sequence goes on along the minus strand of LOZU01000034.1, from coordinate 407,679 downwards.
CCGAGGTTCACATGCTTGGCATCACCCATTTCGGCTTCTTTCTCCTGGCGGTTTTCCTGCTGAATGTCACGCCGGGCCCCGACACCGCGTACATCATCGGCCGCAGCGTCGCGCAGGGGCGCGGCGCGGGGCTGATGTCCGCGCTCGGGATCTCCGCCGGCTGCTGCGTGCACGCGCTGGCCTGCGCGTTCGGCCTGACGGCGGTGCTGGCCGCGTCGGCCACGGCGTTCACGGTGATCAAGCTGGTGGGCGCGGCCTATCTGATCTATCTGGGCGTGCGGATGCTCTTCGCGAAGCCCGCGGCCGGAGCAGGTGCCGCGCCGGCCGCCGCGGCCGTGGCCGCCAAGCCGCTGCGCCAGCTGTTCATGCAGGGCTTCTGGACAAACGTGCTGAACCCGAAGGTCGTGCTGTTCTTCGTGTCGTTCTTCCCGCAGTTCGTGTCGGCCGACAGCGCGCACAAGGCGCTGGCGTTCCTGACCCTCGGCGCGGTGTTCGTCGTGATGAGCACGCTCTGGAACAGCATGCTCGCGTGGGTCGCGGGCAGCGTGACGCGCCGTTTCTCGGGCAAGCCGGGCGTGAAGAAGTGGCTCGACCGCACGGTCGGCAGCGCGTTCGTCGGGCTGGGCCTCAAGCTTGCAACTTCGCAGCGTTGAGATTGAATTTTTCCGAAGTGCACTTATCTAACAGATCGCTTACAACTTTCCGCCGCGCCCGATCGGGCCACCCGGCGGGTGCTGCATTCGGATAAGGAGTGGACGTATGTTCAATTGGGTCAAAACGGCGATGCTGATGGCCGCGATCACGGCCCTGTTCATCGTGATCGGCGGCATGATCGGCGGATCGCGCGGCATGACGATCGCGCTGCTGTTCGCGCTCGGCATGAATTTCTTCTCGTACTGGTTCTCCGACAAGATGGTGCTGCGCATGTACAACGCGCAGGAAGTCGACGAGAACACGGCGCCGCAGTTCTACCGGATGGTGCGCGAGCTGGCGACGCGCGCGAACCTGCCGATGCCGCGCGTCTACCTGATCAACGAAGACGCGCCGAACGCGTTCGCGACGGGCCGCAACCCCGAGCACGCGGCGGTCGCGGCAACCACCGGCATCCTGCGCGTGCTGTCGGAGCGCGAGATGCGCGGCGTGATGGCGCACGAGCTCGCGCACGTGAAGCATCGCGACATCCTGATCTCGACGATCACCGCGACGATGGCGGGCGCGATCTCGGCGCTCGCGAACTTCGCGATGTTCTTCGGCGGGCGTGACGAGAACGGCCGTCCGGCCAACCCGATCGCCGGCATCGCGGTCGCGCTGCTTGCGCCGATCGCGGGCGCGCTGATCCAGATGGCGATTTCACGGGCCCGCGAGTTCGAGGCGGATCGCGGCGGCGCGCAGATTTCGGGCGATCCGCAGTCGCTCGCGACGGCGCTCGACAAGATCCATCGCTATGCGGCGGGCATTCCGTTCCAGGCGGCCGAAGCGCATCCGGCCACCGCGCAGATGATGATCATGAACCCGCTGCACGGCGGCGGCCTGCAGAATCTGTTCTCGACGCACCCGGCCACCGAGGAGCGCATCGCGCGCCTGATGGAAATGGCGCGGACGGGGCGCTTCGACTAAGTCCCCCCAGTCGCGTCGTGCGTCGTCGTCGCCGACACGCACGCTCGACCCACCCCGCATGTCTTGCGCTGCGGGGTGTTCCATTTGTGCGACTCGAAAAAGGGGCGCATGGTCACACGCTACAATGCGCGGTTTGGGATCGCGGCGGCCACGCGGCCGCCGCGGCTCCTGCAGCTTGCCGACGCCTCGACCCGATGACACGAACCCGACCCTCCGCCAAACCTTCGCCCGGCCGTCCGGCTCGACTGTCCGCATTGCATCTCGCGCCCGATTCGCTCGCTTTCGCGCTCGACGCGGCAGCCCAGGCGGTCGACGCGGTGCGCCGCGGCACCGCGCTGCCGGCCGCGCTGGCGACGGTGTTCGCAGGGATGGCGTCCGACGCGCAGGCGCTTGCGCGCGGCGCGACGCAGGACATCGCGTATCGCACGATGCGCCGCCTCGGCAGCGTCGACTGGCTGATCGGCCGGCTCGTCAGCAAGGCGCCGGCCGCCCATGTGCATGCGACGCTCGCGTGCGCGGCCGCGCTGCTGCTCGACGATGCCGACGACGCTGCGTATTCCGCATTCACCGTCGTCGACCAGGCCGTGACCGCGATCGGCGCGCGCCGCGAGTTCGCCTTCGCGAAAGGGCTGGTCAATGCGGTGCTGCGGCGTTTCCTGCGCGAGCGCGACGCGCTCGTCGCGGCGATGCAGGACGACCCGGTCGCGCGCTGGAACTACCGGGCATGGTGGAGCGACGCGGTGAAGGCCGCGTGGCCCGACGGCTGGCAGGCGATTCTCGCGGCCGGCGATCGACCGGGCCCGCTGACGCTGCGCGTGAACGCACGCCGCACGACCGTCGACGCGTATCTCGACACGCTGCGCGCGAACGGAATCGACGCGGTCGCGATCGGCCGGCATGCGGTGCGGCTCGCATCGGCGCTGCCGGTCGAGCGCATTCCGGGCTTCGCCGACGGCGTCGTATCGGTCCAGGACGCGGGTGCGCAGCTCGCCGCCGAATGGCTTGGCGCGGCCGACGGGATGCGTGTGCTCGATGCATGCGCGGCGCCCGGCGGCAAGACCGGGCACATCCTCGAACTGGCCGACGCGGAAGTCGTGGCGCTCGAAAGCGACGCAGCCCGCGCGGCGCGCATCGGCGAGAATCTCGCGCGGCTGTCGCTCGTCGCGGACGTGCGCGTCGGCGACGCGGGCGCGCCCGATGCATGGCACGATGGCCGGCCGTTCGACCGCATCCTCGCCGACGTGCCGTGCTCCGCGTCCGGCATCGTGCGCCGTCATCCGGACATCCGCTGGCTGCGCCGCGCGACCGACATCCCGGCGCTCGTCGCCGAGCAGCGCCGCATCCTGGCGGCGCTGTGGCCGCTCGTGAAACCGGGCGGCGAGCTGCTGTACGTGACCTGCTCGATCTTTCCGGAAGAGGGCGAACTGCAGGCGCGCTGGTTTGAAGCGGCCTGTGAAGATGCGGTACGATTGGACGCGCCCGGCCAGCTGCTGCCGCGCGCCGTCTCGGACGACGCGCAGGGAGGCGCGGGCGGACTCGACCAGAACACCGATCACGACGGATTTTTCTACGCGCGGTTTCAGAAACGGTGACGATCAAACACCTCTTTCCACTTCGGCTCGCGGCCGTCCTGCTGGTCGCGCTGACGCTGTGCGTCGCATTCGCGAGGCCGGCGCGCGCCGAATCGATCGCCGTGCAGCGCGCGTCGCTGCAAGCCGACGGCAGCGGCTGGAGCCTCGACGCGCGTTTCGACTTCGAGCTGAACCCGAACCTCGAGGACGCCGTCAACAAGGGCATTCCGCTTTACTTCACCACCGACTTCGAGCTGGCCCGCGCACGCTGGTACTGGTTCGACGAACAGCCGGTGTCGGTGTCGCAGACATTCCGCCTGTCGTTCCAGCCGCTCACGCGCGAATATCGCGTGTCGACAGGCGGCCTGCAGCTCGGCTTCAGCTCGCTGAAGGACGCGCTCGCCGTCGTCAAGCACGTCACGTCCTGGCACGTGATCGACAAGAACCAGGTGCACCAGGGCGACACCTACACGGCCTCGGTGCGGATGCAGCTCGATACGGCGCTGATGCCGAAGCCGTTCCAGGTCGACGCGGTGAACAACCGCGACTGGACGCTGTCGTCGGACTGGAAGCGCTTTACCTTCACGGTGACCGAACGTGCTAAATAAAGTACGCCGCGCGGCCAGCGGGAAGAGCCTCCTCGTCCGCGTGATCGTCTCGACCGTCGCGCTCACCGCGCTGCTGCTGCTCGTGCTGCTGGCGGCCGCGAGCGCGAACACCGAATTCTTCGACCGCTACTACTCGTGGCTGTACGCGACCAACATCATCGTCGCGCTGGTGTTCCTGCTCGTTGTGCTCGGCCTGATCGGCATGATCGTCGTGCGGCTGAGGAAGGGCAAGTTCGGCACGCGGCTGCTGGCGAAACTCGCGGTGTTCTTCGCGCTCGTCGGCGTGGTGCCGGGCGGCATCATCTACATCGTGTCCTACCAGTTCGTGTCGCGCAGCATCGAATCGTGGTTCGACGTGAACGTCGAGACCGCGCTGACCGCCGGCCTGAACCTCGGCCGCGGGATGCTCGACGCGTCGCTGTCCGACCTGCAGACGAAGGCGCGCCTGATGTCGGACCAGCTCGCGAGCGTCGACGCGAATACGAACGGCACGACGCTCACGCTGCTGCGGCTGCGCGACCAGTTCGGCGTGCAGGACGCGACGATCGTCGAGCCCGGCCGCACCGGAGCGGGCGCCGCGCCGGACCTGCATATCGTCGCGCAGGCGTCGGGCAATTTCGCGGCGCTGATCCCGGACGACCTGCCGAGCCCGATGATGCTGAACCAGGCGCGCGAACACGGCGTGTACGCGGCGATCGAGGGCGAGGTCGACGGCGATCCGCACGCGCACGGCGCGAAGGGCGCGCTGCGGCTGCGCGTCGTGCGGCCGATTCCCGACGCCACCACGTCGATGCTGCAGCCGGCCGAGCGCTTCCTGCAGCTCACCCAGCCGGTGCCGCCGACGCTCGCGCACAACGCGGACGCCGTACAGCGCGCGTATCGCGAATACCAGGAGAAGGCGCTCGGGCGCACCGGCCTGCGCAAGATGTACATCGGCACGCTGACGCTCGCGCTGTTCCTCGCGACCTTCATCGCGATGATGCTCGCGCTCGCGCTCGGCCAGCAGCTCGCGCGGCCGCTGTTCCTGCTCGCGCAGGGCACGAAGGAAGTCGCGGAAGGCGACTACACGCCGAAGCGCGAAATCAAGACGCGCGACGAGCTCGGCTTCCTCACGCAGTCGTTCAACGCGATGACGCGCCAGCTGTCGGAGGCACGGCTCGCGGTCGAGAAGAACCGCGTCGCGCTCGAGCATTCGAAGACGTATCTCGAGAGCATCCTCGCGAACCTGACCGCGGGCGTGTTCGTGCTCGACCGCCAGTTCCGGCTGACCACCGCCAACCGCGGCGCCGAGCGGATCTTCCGGCAGCCGTTCGGCGCGCTGATCGGCACGACGCTCGACCAGGTCGGCGTCGTCGCGGAATTCGGCGCGATGGTGCGCAAGGCGTTCGCCGATCGCGAGGCGGCGTCCGACAACGGCAGCGGCGATCGCGGCCACTGGCAGCAGCAGTTCGCGGTCGAGGTGCCGGGCGAAGCCGATCCGCTGACGCTGCTCGTGCGCGGCGCGCGTCTCGTATCGACGGTGGAAGGGCAGGCGGACGGGAAGGTGGACGACCCGCAGACGTCCGGCTACGTCGTCGTGTTCGACGACATCTCCGACGTGATTTCCGCGCAGCGCTCGGTTGCCTGGGGCGAAGTCGCGCGCCGGCTCGCACACGAGATCAAGAACCCGCTGACGCCGATCCAGCTGTCGGCCGAGCGCCTGCAGATGAAGCTGTCGGACAAGCTCGCGCCGCCCGATGCGGACGTGCTCAAGCGCGGCGCGACGATGATCGTCAACCAGGTCGCCGCGATGAAGCGGATGGTCGACGATTTCCGCGAATATGCGCGCACGCCGCCCGCGGTGCTCGCGAACCTGCAGCTGAACGAACTGGTGAGCGAAGTGCTCGGGCTGTATGGCGTCGGCGAAGGCAAGAGCCCGATCGCCGTCGAGCTCGCGACGCTGCCGGTGATTCGCGGCGACGCGACGCAACTGCGCCAGGTGATCCACAACCTGCTGCAGAATGCGCAGGATTCGGTCGCGGAAGTCGCGCAGCCGCGTGTGTTGATCGAAACCAAGACAGTAGAATATGGCGATCCCGACGCCGAGGGCAAAACGCGCGTCGCGGTTCGCCTGACCGTGTCCGACAACGGGCCGGGCTTTCCGGCGCGGATCCTCACCCGCGCATTCGAGCCTTATGTGACGACCAAGGCGAAAGGCACGGGCCTCGGGTTGGCCACGGTGAAGAAAATCGTCGACGAGCACGGCGCGCGGATCGATCTGCGCAATCGCATGCACGGCGAGGCCGTCGAGGGTGCGCAGGTGTCGATCCTGTTCCTGCAGCTGGCGAGCGATGCGCCAGGCGCCGAATCGGGCGCGCAGGGCGGGGCGACCCCGGCAAAGACAAAAGCAAGTGTGCAGACAAGGGCAGCGTAAATGGCAACCATCCTGGTGGTAGATGATGAAATGGGCATCCGGGAATTGCTCTCGGAGATCCTCAGCGACGAAGGACATGTCGTCGAGGCGGCGGAGAACGCGCAGGCCGCGCGTGAATACCGCCTCGATCAGGCGCCCGATCTCGTGCTGCTCGATATCTGGATGCCCGATACCGACGGCGTCACGTTGCTCAAGGAATGGGCGGCGCAGGGGCTGCTGACGATGCCCGTGATCATGATGTCCGGGCACGCGACGATCGACACGGCCGTCGAGGCGACGAAGATCGGTGCGCTCGATTTCCTCGAGAAGCCCATCGCCTTGCAGAAGCTGCTGAAGGCGGTCGAGCACGGCCTCGCGCGCGGCACGGCGCCGATGACCGTCAACGCGGCAGCGAAGAGCACGGCGGGGCAGGCCGCCGGGCCGGCGTCCGTCGCGTCCGCGGCGGCGCTGCCGACGCTCGGCGACGACGTGACCGCCGCGCTCGGTCTCGCAGGGCAGACGGCGGCGATTCCGTTCGACATCCCGTTGCGAGAAGCGCGCGACGCGTTCGAGCGCGCGTACTTCGAGTATCACCTCGCGCGCGAGAACGGCAGCATGACGCGCGTCGCGGAGAAGACGGGCCTCGAGCGCACGCACCTGTATCGCAAGCTCAAGCAGCTCGGCGTCGAGCTCGGCAAGAAGCCGTCGGAAGGGGCCGTATAAGAAATTTCACGAACCCCCTTGTGCGGCACAATAAAGCTCGATATACTTTGTTTCTTCGTTGGCCCGGTAGCTCAGTTGGTAGAGCAGCGGATTGAAAATCCGCGTGTCGATGGTTCGATTCCGTCCCAGGCCACCAGCAGTATCCAACCCCAAGAATCGCCAGATTCTTGGGGTTTTTCGTTTGTGGTGGCACGGCGTGCCCGGCGGCATTGGCGGCGGCGTGTTAAAATCCTTGCCCGCTCAATGACTTAGCGCGCCGCTTCGCGTGCATCGCGAGGCTGGCGGTCCGGCCGTACGCCGGTGCGCGGCGCCGATGGCGCACGATGGGCGGTATAAGCGCCCCGTCGCCTGCGCGGCGAGCGGCGCTGCCTATACTGGTCGAGCCGGCGCATGCCGGCACGCGTCGGGCCGCTCGGCGGCAGCCGGCCGTCCGCGCGCAGCGCGACGCGAGCCTACACATTCACGGAGTATCACGGTGATTCGGACAGACGCTAAAGACGGCGCGCTCGTGTTGTTCTCGGGCGGGCAGGACTCGGCCACGTGCGTGGCCTGGGCCCTCGAACGCTACCAGACGGTCGAAACCCTCGGCTTCGACTACGGCCAGCGCCATCGCGTCGAGCTGGAGTGCCGCGAAGGCGTGCGCGACGCGCTGAAGCGCCAGTTTCCCGCATGGGCGGAGCGCCTCGGCGACGATCACATGGTCGACCTGTCGGTGCTCGGTGCGATCAGCGACACCGCGATGACGCGCGCGATCGAGATCGAGACCGCGGCGAACGGCTTGCCGAACACGTTCGTGCCGGGCCGCAACCTGCTGTTCATGACGATCGCCGCGGCGATCGCGTATCGCCGCGGGCTGCGCGTGCTGGTCGGCGGGATGTGCGAGACCGACTTCTCCGGCTACCCGGACTGCCGCGACGATACGATGAAGGCGCTGCAGGTCGCGCTGAACCTCGGGATGGATACGCGGATCGTGCTCGAGACGCCGCTGATGTGGCTCGACAAGTCGCAGACCTGGCAGCTCGCCGAGCAACTCGGCGGCCCGGCGCTCGTCGAGCTGATCCGCGTCGAGACGCATACGTGCTATGTCGGCGAGCGCGCCGAGCTGCACGACTGGGGTTTCGGCTGCGGCGAATGCCCGGCCTGCAAGCTGCGCAAGCGCGGCTACGAGGCCTACCTGAAGGGCGAGCGGGTAACGGAAGCGCCGCTGTGACGCGTGCGCGCCGGCAGCGCACAATGGATGAACTGATCGACAACGCGCGGCGCGAGCCGCACCAGGAACGATGACTTACGCGGTCAAGGAAATTTTCTACACGTTGCAGGGCGAAGGCGCGAACGCGGGCCGTCCGGCCGTGTTCTGCCGGTTTGCCGGCTGCAATCTGTGGTCCGGCCGCGAAGAAGACCGCGCGGAGGCGGTGTGCCGCTTTTGCGATACCGACTTCGTCGGCACCGACGGCGAGAACGGCGGCAAGTTCAGGGACGCCGCCGAGCTTGCCGCGAAGGTCGCGAGCCTGTGGCCGGACGGCGAGGCGCATCGCTTCGTCGTCTGCACGGGCGGCGAGCCGATGCTGCAGCTCGACCAGTCGCTCGTCGACGCGCTGCATGCGCAGGGCTTCGAGATCGCGATCGAGACCAACGGCTCGCTGCCGGTGCTCGAGTCGATCGACTGGATCTGCGTGAGCCCGAAGGCCGATGCGCCGCTCGTCGTCACGAAGGGCAATGAACTGAAGGTCGTGATCCCGCAGGACAACCAGCGGCTCGCCGACTACGCGAAGCTCGACTTCGATTATTTCCTCGTCCAGCCGATGGACGGCCCGTCGCGCGACCTCAACACGAAGCTCGCGATCGACTGGTGCAAGCGCCATCCGCAGTGGCGCCTGTCGATGCAGACCCACAAATACCTGAACATTCCCTGATTCCCCGGCTTTTGACATCGTGCTGATTACCCGAAAACTCGAATTCGACGCGGGCCACCGCATCCCCGATCACCGCAGCCAATGCAGGAACCTGCACGGCCATCGCTACGTGCTCGAAATCACGTTGCGCGGCGATCTCGTCGATACCGAGGGCGCGCCCGACCGCGGCATGGTGATGGATTTCGCCGACGTGAAGGCGCTCGCGATGGAGCACCTGGTCAGCAAGTGGGATCACGCGTTCCTCGTCTATGCGCGCGACGAGGTCGTGCGCTCGTTCCTCGAGCAGATGGCCGATCACAAGACGGTCGTGATCGACCGGATCCCGACCGTCGAGAACCTCGCGGCGATCGCGTTCGACATCCTCGCGAACGTCTACGACGCGCACTACGGCGTCAACCTGCGCCTCGAGCGCGTGCGCCTGTACGAAACCCCGAACTGCTGGGCCGACGTCGAGCGCGAACCCGGCCGCTGAATTCGACTGCCGGATTCGGCCGCGATATTCGTCAGCCGAATCCGGCCGCCCGGCCACCGCGCCCGCCGTCCCTCCCCACATTCCACCCTGCGCCGCGCTATGATCGTTGCGTGGCGTCGTGACACGCGTCCGCCTCCGTGCGTCGGCCGCGCGGTTCGCGTGCGCCGCCGTACCGTTTCGCCGCCGCCCGGCGCATCGCGCCCCGCCCGTTGCCTGCCCCGTTCGATTGCCCGTCCGTCAGGAGGCCGTTTCGATGAGCACGCTCACCAATTCCCTCAAACAACGTCTGCACGACGGTGACGATCCGCTGTACGGCCTGTGGCTGACGCTCGCGAGCGACGCCGCCGCCGAGGCGCTCGCCCACGCTGGCTACGACTGGCTGTGCATCGACATGGAGCACGCGCCGAACGACAGCGACGACGTCGCGTCGCAGCTGCGCGCGCTGGCCGCCGCGCATTTGCCGAGCGAGCCGGTCGTGCGCGTGCCGGCGCGCGAGCCGTGGCTCGTGAAGCGCGCGCTCGATGCGGGCGCGCGCACGCTGATGTTCCCGAACATCGAGACCGTCGACGACGCCGCGCATGCGGTGCGGCTCACCCGCTATCCGTCGCCCGATTCGCCGGACGGCTTGCGCGGCGTGGCGGGGATGGTGCGCGCGGCGGCGTTCGGGATGCGGCGCGATTACCTGCAGACCGCGAACGCGCAGGTCGCGGTGATCGTGCAGATCGAATCGGCGCGCGGCGTCGACGAGGTGGAGTGGATCGCGGTGACGCCGGGCATCGACTGCCTGTTCGTCGGCCCCGCCGACCTCGCGGCCAGTCTCGGGCATCTCGGCGACATCCGGCATCCGGATGTCGAAGCCGCGATGGCGCGCGTGCTTGCGGCGGGCCGGCAGGCGGGCATCGCGGTCGGCATTTTCGCGGCGGACACGGCGGCCGCGCGGCAATACCGCGACGCCGGCTACCGGGTGATCTCGCTGTCCGCCGACGTCAGCTGGCTGCTGCGCGCGACGCGGCAGGCATTGCAGGAGGTGCGGTCATGAACGGAATCGACGGCGCGGGCCGCCACGCCTGTGCGCGCGCGATGCGGGCAGGCGGCGCCGCGCTCGGCCTGTGGGCCGTCTGCGGCGCGGCGCTCGCGCAGGGTTCGCATGCGCGGCCGGAGGCGGCGCGCGAGACGGCGTCCGCGATCGCCGACTACAACGCCGGCAACTACCGTGCGGCGCTCGTGCAGTTCCACGACGCGGCCGAGCGCGGCGATCGCCTCGCGCAGTTCAACTACGCGATGATGCTGATCACGGGCGAAGGCGTGACGGCGAACGTCGACGAGGGGCTGCGCTGGCTGAAGCGCGCGGCGGACGCGAACATGTCGCATGCGCAGTACGTGTACGGGCGGATGTTCGACGACGGCGAATTCGTCGCGCGCAATCCGGCCGAGGCGCATCGCTGGTTCCTGAAGGCCGCGAAGCAGGGCCACGTGCAGGCGGAGCTGTCGCTCGCGAACCAGTTCCTCGACGGGCGCGGCACGCCGCGCGACAACCGCCAGGCGTTCGCGTGGTACAAGCAGGCCGCCGACGCGGGCGAGCCCACCGCGCAATACGTGACGGCATCGTTCTACGAGCGCGGCGGCGACGGCGTCGAGCAGAACCTGAACATCGCGCGCGCGTATTACGCGGCCGCGGCCGCGCAGGGCGACGAGACCGCGGGGCTGAAATTCAAGGAACTGAGCGAGCGCGTGAAGGCGCAGGCCCCGGCGACCGGCGGCACCCCCGGCGCGACGACCGAAGGCAGCCCGCACGGCGCATCGCAATGAAAAAGCGGCGCACGAGGCGCCGCCATCCCGAGCCGCGTCGGTGCGCGGCGAGCGTCCGGCGCGTGCCGGCGCGCAGCCCGCTCAGCTCTTCATCAGCCGCCGCTGCCGGCCGACGCTCATGATCATCCCGATCGCGATGCCGAGCGTGGTGAGCGCGGTGCCGCCATAGCTCATGAACGGCAGCGGCACGCCGACGACAGGCAGCACGCCGCTCACCATCCCGATGTTGACGAATGCATAGACGAAGAACGCGAGCGTGAGCGAGCCGGCCAGCAGCCGGCCGAACAGCGTCGCGCCCTGTGCGGCGATGTACAGCCCGCGCGCGATCAGCGCCATGTACAGCGTGAGCAGCACGAGGCCGCCGGCGAGGCCCCATTCTTCGGAGAACACCGCGAAGATGAAGTCGGTGTGCTTTTCCGGAATGAACTCGAGGTGCGCCTGGGTGCCCTTCAGGTAGCCCTTGCCGAGCGCGCCGCCGGAACCGATCGCGATCACCGCCTGGATCGTGTGGAAGCCCTTGCCGAGCGGGTCGGAGGTCGGGTCGAGCAGCGTGCACACGCGGTGCTTCTGGTAGTCGTGCATCAGCGGCCACTGCACTTCCGGCTGGCAGATCCGCTCCTCGAACACCGCGATCGAGCCGACCGCGATCACGCCGGCGACCAGCACCGGCACGATCAGCTTGAACGACAGGCCCGCGAGGTAGATCACGAAGAAGCCCGCCGCGAACACGAGCAGGCCGGTGCCGAGGTCGGGCTGCTTCGCGATCAGCCCGACCGGCACCATCAGGATGCCGAACGCGGCGATGAAGTCGTACCAGCGCACGCCGCCTTCGCGGCGCTGGTAGTACCACGCGAGCATCAGCGGCGTCGCGATCTTCAGGATCTCGGACGGCTGGATCACCACGCCGACGTTCAGCCAGCGCTTCGCGCCCTTCTTGGTCATCCCGAACAGCGCGACCGCGATCAATAGCGCGACGCCGAACGAGTAGAGCGGTACCGCGAAGCGCATCAGCGTGGTCGGCGGTATGTTGGCGATCACCCACATCAGCACGAACGTCAGCAGGATGTTGCGCAACTGGTCTTCGACCCGGCCCGGCATGTCGATGCTCGCGCTGTACAGCGTGACGATGCCGACGCACAGCAGCAGGAACACGATGAGGGCGAGCGGGCGGTCGAAGCCCGCGAACATCTGCTTGATCTTGTCGAGCCAGGCGCGCTTGTCGAATTGCATGCCTTTCTCCGTTAATGAGCGGTGCCGGCGTCCGCCGATTTCGCGGCGGACGTCGCACGGTTGTCGTCCCGCGGCGCGGCGGCCAGCGGCTGCGCGTCGCTGGCGGGCCGGCGCGGCCGGTGCGGCATGCGCCGGATCGGCGGCAGGCTCGCGGCAGCCGGCGCGGCGGCGCTCGCGGCCGCCGGGGCTGTCGGTGTGGTACCGGCGCCCGGCACGCCGGACGCATCGGGTGCCGACGCGGCATCCGCCGCGCTGGCTGCGCCCGGCACGACCGGCGGCGGCAGCGTCTTGAAGCCGGCCGCGACGGTGACGGGTTTCGATGCGTCGCCGGTCACCGGCACGTTGACCGGCTCGGTGGCCGACGCGGCAGCCGCGACGGCGGCTGCCTCGTTTTTCGGGTTCTGGCGCTCGACGAGGAAGAAGTCGAGCACGCGGCGCGCGATCGGGCCCGCCGACTGCGCACCCCAGCCGCCGTTCTCGACGATCAGCGCGAGCGCGATCTGCGGATGGTCGACCGGCGCGTACGCGATGAACAGCGCGTGGTCGCGCAGGTGCTCGGCGAGCAGGTGGCCCTTGTAGTTGCCGCCCTGCAGCGAGAACACCTGCGCGGTGCCGGTCTTGCCGGCCGCGAGGTACGGCGCGCCGCGGAACACCTTGTACGCGGTGCCGGACGGGTTCTCGATCACGTTCTCCATCCCGCGCTTCACGACCTCGATGTCCGACTGCTTGAGCGGGATCGTGTCGCTTTCCTTCGGCACGGTCAGGTGGCGCCCGCGCGAGATCGGATCCTCGACTTCCTTCACGAGGTGCGGCTTCATCACGACGCCGTCGTTCGCGAGCGTCGCGGTGGCGTGCGCGAGCTGCAGGATCGTGAACGAGTTGTAGCCCTGGCCGATCCCGAGGCTGATCGTCTCGCCGTCGAACCACTTCTGCTGCGCGGCCTTCTTGAAGGTCTTGCGCTTCCAGTCCGGCGACGGCAGGATCCCGCGCGCCTCGCCCTGGACGTCGATGCCGGTGATCTGGCCGAAGCCGAACGGCTTCATGAAGTTCGCGATCGCGTTCACGCCGAGGTCGCGCGCGAGCATGTAGAAGTAGGTGTCGTTCGACACCATGATCGCCTTGTTCATGTCGACCCAGCCCTGGCCCGAGCGCACGTCGTTGCGGAACGTGTGGCCGCCGAACGTGAAGTAGCCGGGATCCTGGAAGCCCCAGCCGGGCGTGCGCTTGCCGAGCGTCAGCCCCGCGAGCGCCATGAACGGCTTGTAGGTCGAGCCGGGCGGGTAGGTGCCGTGCAGCGGGCGGTTCAGGAGCGGCTTGTCGGGCGAGTTGTTCAGCTCGTCCCAGGTCTGCTGGTCGATGCCGTCGACGAACGAGTTCGGGTCGAAGCTCGGCGACGACACGAACGCGAGCACGTCGCCCGTCTTCGGCTCGATCGCGACGAGCGCGCCGCGCTTGCCGGCGAACGCCTGCTCGGCGATCTGCTGCAGCCCGATGTCGAGCGACAGCACGAGGTTGTTGCCGGGCGTCGCCTGCGTGCGCGACAGCGTGCGCACCGGCCGGCCGCCCGCCGTCACCTCGACTTCCTCGAAGCCGGTCAGCCCGTGCAGCTCGGTCTCGTAGCTCTGCTCGACGCCGATCTTGCCGACGTAGTCGGTGCCCTTGTAGTTGTTCACGTCGCGGCGCGGATCGTAGTGTTCCGGATCGCTGTCGTTGTCGTCGCTCATCGCGTCGATGCGATCCTGGTCGCGCTTCGAGATGCGGCCGATGTAGCCGATCACGTGCGCGGCCGTCGTGCCGAGCGGGTACTGGCGGAACAGCCGTGCGCGCACGTCGACGCCGGGGAAGCGGAAGCGCTGCGCGGTGAAGCGCGCGACTTCGTCGTCGGTGAGGCGGGTGCGGATCGGCAGGCTCTCGAAGTTCTTCGAGTCTTCCTGCAGCTTCTTGAAGCGGCGGCGGTCGCGCGCGTCGATCTGCACGATCGTCGCGAGCTGGTCGATTGTGTTCTCGAGCGTGTCGGTGAGTTTCGACGGCGTGATCTCGAGCGTGTACGCGGAATAGTTCTTCGCGAGCACGACGCCGTTGCGGTCGGTGATGATGCCGCGGTTCGGCACGATCGGCGCGACCGAGATGCGGTTCTCCTCGGCCTGCAGCGCGTACTTGCCGTGCTGCCAGAGCTGCAGGTAGAAGAAGCGGCTCGCGAGCAGCCCGAAGCAGACGAACACGAACACGCCCGCCGCCGCGACGCGCAGGCGGAATCTCGAGAGCTGCTGTTGGGTGTCGTTGAATTCGGTCATGCGGTTAGGGTCGAGCGGACCCGGGCGCGGCGGGTGGAGGGGCGGCGGGTGTTCAAGGCGGGTCCTGGCGGCGCGGGCGCGCTCAGATGGGGCGCGTATCGTCCGGATCGACCGGACGGCGCTGCGGCATCAGCAGCAGGTGGCTCGCGATCGGCCACAGCGCGGCCTCGACGAAGCCGTCGACCAGGTAGCGCCAGCCCGGGAACGCGGCGCCCATCAGCAGGCGGATCACGAACGGCACGAGCTGCGCGACGACGAGCAGCGGCGTCACGTACAGCACCTGCACGCCGATCGGCATCCACAGCACGCGGCGGTGGATCGTGATCGCGCCGTACGACAGCAGCGTGTAGGCGAGCGCGTGCTCGCCGAGCAGGCCCGCTTCGTGCACGTCCATCAGGATGCCGAGCGCGAACGCGACGCCCATCCCGACCTTGCGCGGCTGGTGGATGTTCCAGAACAGCAGCACGAGCGCGACGAAGTCGGGCACGCCGGGCAGGCGGCCCCACGGCATCAGGTTCAGCAGGAACGCGGCGGCGAGGCTGAAGATGATGAAGTACGGGTTGACCGGCTGCAGGATGTATTGCGGACGGTTCATCGCTGGGCTCCTGGCTGCCCTGCCGCGGGCTTCGCGGGCGCGGCGGCGGGTTTCGCCGGCGCGGCGGGGGCGGCGGGTGCGGCATTCGCGCCCGGCTGGGCCGCGGCGCCGGCAGCGGGTTTCGCGCCGGCGTCGGCGGCCTTGTCGGCTTGCTTCGCGGCGCCCTTCGCGCCCTTCTTGCCGCCCTTCGCGTTCTTGTCGGCGGCCGGCTCCGGCTCGGGGCGCGGCGGGATCTCGTTCTGGTAGTGCAGCACGAGCATCTGCCGCGCGCCGCGCACGGCGGCGACCGGCGCGCAGGTCACGCGCGCGAACGCGGTGTCGGCGAGCTTGTCGACGCGCGCGACCTTCGCGACCGGCAGGCCCGGCGGATAGACGCCGTCGAGGCCGCTCGTGACGAGCTCGTCGCCGGCGACGAGGTCGGCGCTCGTCGGCACGAAGCGCAGGTCGAGCGAGTCGCCGCGCGGGGTGCCGTAGATCACGCTGCGCAGGCCGGTGCGCAGCACCTGGACCGGAATCGCGAGATCGCGGTCGGTGATCAGCGTGACTTCGGCCTGCAGCGGGAACACACGGGTGACCTGGCCGACCACGCCGTCCTCGCTGACCACCGGCGCGCCGACCTGGATGCCCTGCTGCATGCCCTGGCCGATCACGATCTTCTGCGTGAATGGGTCGGCCGTGTCGTACTGGATCTCGACGGGGGTCGAGCGCGTCGCGATGTGCTGGCGCAGCTCGAGCACCGCGCGCAGGTGGGTGTTTTCCTGCGTGAGCACGGCGGCCTGGTTGGCCTGCGTCGACAGTTGCAGGTTGCGCGCGCGCAGCTGGTCGTTCTCGTGGCGCAGCGTGGCGCCGGAGGTGGCGATCTCGGCCGCGCCCATGAACAGGTCGCGCGGCACGAGCGCCGCGCGCTGCAGCGGATACAGCACGGTGCCGAGCACCCCGCGGACGATTTCGAGCGTGTTGAAGCGCGCGTCCGACACCAGGAGTGCGATCGCGACGGCGACGAAGAAGATGAGCCGCGCGAGCGCGGGCGGGCCTTGCTTGAAGAGGGGCGGCGGACTGTATTCCATGGTCGGCGCCGGGCGCGAATGATCGGTTAAATGAAGCTCAGACGCGCAAACGGCGCGGCGGTTCGTTCTGAGCGAGCGAGCCGGCCACGCCGAAGGTGCGCCATATCGGGGAACTGCCTAGACGATCACTCGTACGAGAAGATGCTGCCCAGCTTGTCCATGCGCTCGAGCGCCATGCCCGAGCCGCGCACGACGCAGGTGAGCGGATCTTCGGCGACGAGCACCGGCAGGCCGGTTTCTTCCGCGAGCAGGCGGTCGAGGTCGCGCAGCAGCGCGCCGCCGCCCGTCAGCATCATCCCGCGCTCGGCGATGTCGGCGCCCAGTTCCGGCGGGGTCTGCTCGAGCGCGATCTTCACCGACGACACGATCTGGTTCAGCGGATCGGTGAGCGCCTCGAGGATTTCGTTGCTGGAGATCGTGAAGCTGCGCGGGATGCCTTCCGACAGGTTGCGGCCCTTCACTTCCATTTCCTTGACTTCGGAGCCCGGGAACGCGGAGCCGATTTCCTTCTTGATCGCCTCGGCCGTCTGTTCGCCGATCAGCATGCCGTAGTTGCGGCGGATATAGTTGACGATCGCCTCGTCGAACTTGTCGCCGCCGACGCGCACCGAACCCTTGTAGACGATGCCGCCGAGCGAGATCACGCCGACTTCGGTCGTGCCGCCGCCGATGTCGACGACCATCGAGCCGGTGGCTTCCGACACCGGCAGGCCGGCGCCGATCGCGGCCGCCATCGGCTCCTCGATCAGGTAGACCTGCGACGCGCCGGCGCCGTGGGCCGCTTCCTTGATCGCGCGGCGCTCGACCTGGGTCGAGCCGCACGGCACGCAGATGATGATGCGCGGCGACGGCGAGAACATGCGCGACTCGTGGGCCGTCTTGATGAACTGCTTGATCATCTGCTCGGTGACGGTGAAGTCGGCGATCACGCCGTCCTTCATCGGGCGGATCGCCTCGATGTTGCCCGGCACCTTGCCGAGCATCTGCTTGGCTTCCTTGCCGACCGCCTGGATCGTCTTCTTGCCGTTGGGGCCGCCTTCCTGGCGGATCGACACGACGGACGGCTCATCGAGCACGATGCCCTTGCCGCGCATGTAGATCAGGGTGTTTGCGGTGCCGAGATCGATCGCGAGATCGTTGGAGAAGTAGCTGCGCAAAAAACCGAACATTCAGAATCCTGTTTCGCTCTGGGCCGGCCCTGCATAGCGAGCGCTGAGGGCGGCAGCGGAAAAAATAACAGCCTCGGATCGTGGCGGAAGCGGCCGCCGCGGCGCTCGAAGCTGCGAGTGAAGTCTACCGGGAGTCGCACATTGCCCGCACGGCTGGCCGAAGCAGGGCGAAACGGTGCGGGAAAAGGCTGCCGGGTTTGGGTCGAACGCGTAATGATACCTTATAATTTCGCGGTATTTGAATCGAAACGGGCGGTATTTTTCCCGCTTCGTACCCGATTTTTGAGGGTGGGATCGCACCCTCCAACCCCCCGCCGCGGCACCGGTTTTCGCGTGCCGCGCCGCCTTGTTTTCCGGTGACCGCATGGCCCTGACCCTGACCGATGTGAAACGCATCGCGCACCTTGCGCGGCTCGAAATGGCCGACGCCGACGCCGAGCATACGCTTGGCCAGCTCAATGAATTCTTCGGCCTCGTCGAGCAGATGCAGGCAGTCGACACCACCGGCATCGCGCCGCTCGCCCACCCGATCGAGCAGATCCAGGCGGTCGCGCAGCGGCTGCGCGACGACGCCGTCACGGAAACGGTGAACCGCGACGACAACCAGCGTCCGGCGCCGGCCGTGCAGGACGGCCTGTACCTCGTGCCGAAGGTGATCGAGTAAGCGTTCGATGACAAGCGCGCCCGCCGTTTCGCGCGGCGCGCGACCCAGAATTCCCAGGAAAACCACTCAATGCACGCAAAAAGCCTGACCGAACTGCGCGCCGCGCTCGCCGCCAAGGAATGCTCGGCCGTCGAGCTGGCGCAGCACTACCTGAAACGGATCGATGCCGCGCAGCACCTGAACGCGTTCGTCCACGTCGATGCCGACCTCACTCTCGCGCAGGCGAAGGCCGCCGATGCCGAGCTCGCGCGCGGCGCGGGCGGCGCGCTCACCGGCCTGCCGATCGCGCACAAGGACGTGTTCGTCACGCGCGGCTGGCACTCGACCGCCGGCTCGAAGATGCTCGCGAACTACGCGAGCCCGTTCGACGCGACCGTCGTCGCCCGGCTGCAGGCGGCCGGCATGGTCACGCTCGGCAAGACCAACATGGACGAGTTCGCGATGGGCTCGTCGAACGAGAACTCCGCGTTCGGCCCGGTGAAGAACCCGTGGGACACCCACGCGGTGCCGGGCGGCAGCTCGGGCGGCAGCTCGGCCGCCGTCGCCGCGCGCCTCGCGCCGGCCGCGACCGGCACCGACACCGGCGGCTCGATCCGCCAGCCCGCGTCGTTCGCGGGCGTGACGGGCATCAAGCCGACCTACGGCCGCGTGTCGCGCTACGGGATGATCGCGTTCGCGTCGTCGCTCGACCAGGGCGGCCCGATGGCGCAGAGCGCGGCCGATTGCGCGTTGCTGCTGAACGCGATGGCGGGCTTCGACGAGCGCGACTCGACGAGCCTCGAGCGCGACGACGAGGATTTCACTCGCCACCTCGGCCAGCCGTGGGCGCCGGGCAACGATGCGGCCAAGCCGCTCGCGGGCCTGCGCATCGGTTTGCCGAACGAATACTTCGGCGACGGCCTCGCCGGCGACGTGCGCGCGACGATCGACGCGGCGCTTAAAGCTTATGAGGCGCTCGGCGCGACGCTCGTGCCGGTGTCGCTGCCGAAGACCGAGCTGTCGATCCCCGTCTACTACGTGATCGCGCCGGCGGAAGCCTCGTCGAACCTGTCGCGCTTCGACGGCGTGCGCTACGGCCACCGCGCGGCCCAGTACGGCGACCTGCTCGACATGTACAAGAAGTCGCGCGCCGAGGGCTTCGGCCCCGAGGTGAAGCGCCGCATCCTGGTCGGCACCTACGTGCTGTCGCACGGCTACTACGACGCGTACTACCTGCAGGCGCAGAAGATCCGCCGCATCATCGCGCAGGATTTCCAGGAAGCGTTCAAGTCCTGCGACGTGATCATGGGCCCGGCGTCGCCGACGGTCGCATGGGATCTCGGCGCGAAGGGCGACGATCCGGTGCAGATGTATCTCGCGGATATCTACACGCTGTCGGTGAGCCTCGCCGGCCTGCCCGGCATGAGCGTGCCGTGCGGCTTCGGCGCGGGCGCGAATGCGCAGCGCCCGGTCGGCCTGCAGATCATCGGCAACTATTTCAACGAAGCCCGGATGCTGCAGGTCGCCGACGCGTTCCAGCGCGCGACCGACTGGCACAAGCAAGTTCCGGCGGGGGTGTAAGCAATGACTACACAATGGGAAGTCGTCATCGGTCTCGAGACGCACGCGCAGCTGTCGACCGTCTCGAAGATTTTCTCCGGCGCGCCGACGCAGTTCGGCGCGGAGCCGAACACGCAGGCCTGCCCGGTCGATCTGGCACTGCCGGGCGTGCTGCCGGTGCTGAACCGCGGCGCGGTCGAGCGGGCGATCCGCTTCGGCCTCGCGATCGGCTCGACCATCGCGCCGCGCAGCATCTTCGCGCGCAAGAACTACTTCTACCCCGATCTGCCGAAGGGCTATCAGATCAGCCAGTACGAGATTCCGGTCGTGCAGGGCGGCCAGATCACGATCCAGGTGCCCGCCAACGAGAAGGCCGGCAAGGAAGCGTATTCGAAGACCGTCAACCTGACCCGCGCGCATCTGGAAGAAGATGCCGGCAAGTCGCTGCACGAGGATTTCGCGGGGATGACGGGCATCGACCTGAACCGCGCGGGCACGCCGCTGCTCGAGATCGTCACCGAGCCGGAAATGCGCAGCGCGGCCGAGGCGGTCGCGTATGCGAAGGCGCTGCACGGGCTCGTCGTGTGGCTCGGCATCTGCGACGGCAACATGCAGGAAGGCTCGTTCCGCTGCGACGCGAACGTGTCGGTGCGGCCGGTCGGCCAGGAGAAGTTCGGCACGCGCGCTGAAATCAAGAACCTGAACTCGTTCCGGTTCCTCGAGGAAGCGATCAACTACGAGGTGCGCCGCCAGATCGAGCTGATCGAGGACGGCGGCGAGGTCGTGCAGGAAACCCGCCTGTACGACCCGGACAAGCGCGAGACGCGCTCGATGCGCAGCAAGGAAGACGCGCACGACTACCGCTACTTCCCCGACCCGGACCTGATGCCGCTCGTGATCGGCGCGGACTGGGTGGAGCGCGTGCAGGCCGGCATGCCCGAGCTGCCGGTGGCGATGCAGCAGCGCTTCGTCGAGCAGTACGGCGTGTCCGCGTACGACGCGGGCGTGCTGACGTCGAGCAAGGCGATGGCCGCGTACTTCGAGGCGGTGGTCGCGAAGGCCGGCGCGGCGAATGCGAAGATCGCCGCGAACTGGCTGATGGGCGACGTGTCGTCGCAGCTGAACCGCGACGGCATCGAGATCGACGCGATTCCCGTGTCGGCCGCCCAGCTCGCGCTCGTGCTGCAGCGGATTGCGGACGGCACGATCTCGAACAAGATCGCGAAGGAAATCTTTGCGACGATGTGGGACGAGAAGGCGACCGACGAAGGCGCGGCCGACCGCATCATCGACGCGAAGGGCCTGAAGCAGATTTCCGACACCGGCGCGCTGGAGGCGATCATCGACGAGGTGCTCGCGGCGAACGCGAAGTCGGTCGAGGAATTCCGCGCGGGCAAGGAAAAGGCGTTCAACGCGCTGATCGGCCAGGCGATGAAGGCGACGAAGGGCAAGGCGAACCCGCAGCAGGTCAACGAACTGCTGAAGAAGAAGCTCGGGTAAGCGGCGCACGCGCCTGACCCGGGCTCGACGACGGGCCGCCGCCGAACCTGTTCGGGGCGGCCCGTTGCAACTGGCGCGCACGCGGCGTGCGCGCCGTCACACGGAGGAACGCATGGCGAAGCAAGCGTCGCTCGACGACTACCGGGTGCCGTACCACACGCGCGAGAAGGACGCCGCGGCGTTCGCGCTCGACGCATTCGATCCGTCCGCGAAGCCGTTCTCGTCGGGCGCGAAGGAAACCGACCGCGAACGGCTGTCGGCCGTGTCGATGGAGCTCGACGTGCAGCAGGAGCGGCTGCACACGCAGCAGAAGAAGCGCGTGCTGCTGGTGCTGCAGGGGATGGACACGAGCGGCAAGGACGGCACCGTGCGTGCGGTGTTCCGCGAAGTCGACCCGCTCGGCCTGCGCGTCGTGTCGTTCAAGGCGCCGACGCCGATCGAGGCCGCGCACGACTTCCTGTGGCGCGTGCATGCGCAGGTGCCGGCGGCGGGCGAGCTCGCGATCTTCAACCGCAGCCATTATGAAGACGTGCTCGTGCCGCGCGTGCTGGGCGCGATCGACGAGAAAGAGTGCGAGCGCCGCTACCGGCAGATCCGCGATTTCGAGGCGATGCTCGTCGAGAACGGCACGACGATCGTCAAGTGCTTCCTGCACATCTCGAAGGACGAGCAGCGCGACCGGCTGCAGGCGCGGGTCGACGATCCGACCAAGCACTGGAAGTTCGACATCGCCGACCTCGACGCGCGCCAGCACTGGGACGCGTACCAGTCCGCGTACCGCGACGCGCTCGCGGCGACGTCGGCCGAGCATGCGCCGTGGTACGTGATTCCGGCGAACTCGAAGACGCACCGCAACGTGATGATCGCCGAGCTGCTGCTGCGCGCGCTGACCGACATGAAGCTGGAATTCCCGCCGGCCAAGCCCGAGCTGGAAGGTGTGAAGATCCGCTGAGCGCGGCATAGAAACCAGAGAATACTGAACGGGAAACCGACATGATGCGTGTGATTACCGCCAACCTGAACGGCATCCGCTCCGCCGCGAAGAAGGGCTTCTTCGACTGGCTCGGCGAGCAGAACGCCGATTGCGTGTGCGTGCAGGAGATCAAGGTGTCGGCCGACGACCTGCCGGCCGAATTCGTCGAGCCGCATGGCTTCAAGAGCTATTTCCACCATGCCGAGAAGAAGGGCTACAGCGGCGCGGGGGTGTACAGCCGCCGCGAGCCCGATGACGTGATCATCGGCTTCGGCAGCAGCGAATTCGATTCGGAAGGGCGCTACGTCGAGGCGCGCTACGGTAAGCTGTCGGTCGTGTCGGTGTACGTGCCGTCCGGCTCGAGCGGCGACGAGCGCCAGCAGGCGAAGTACCGCTTCATGGACGAATTCATGCCGCACCTCGCCCAGCTCAAGAAGAAGCGCGAGGTGATCCTGTGCGGCGACGTGAACATCGTCCACAAGGAAATCGACATCAAGAACTGGAAGAGCAACCAGAAGAACTCGGGCTGCCTGCCGGAAGAACGCGAGTGGCTCACGAAGCTGTTCGACGATGTCGGTTATGTCGACGTGTTCCGCACGCTCGACCAGCGCGCCGAGCAGTACACGTGGTGGAGCAACCGCGGCCAGGCGTATGCGAAGAACGTCGGGTGGCGGATCGACTACCAGATCGCGACGCCGGGCATCGCGGGCACCGCGAAAAGCACGTCGATCTTCAAGGACATCAAGTTCAGCGACCATGCGCCGCTGACGGTGGATTACGACTACAAGTAATTGCCGCCGCGCACCGCGCGGATGCATGTCGCAAGCAAGACGGGCCGCGAACATCGCGGCCCGTTCCGTTTGGCGCAGCGGCGGTGTTATGCGCGGAGCGACGCCATGTCGACGACGAACCGATACTTCACGTCACTCTTCAGCATCCGCTCGTAAGCGGCGTTGATCTGCTGCATCGGGATCGTCTCGATATCCGACGTGATCCCGTGCTCGGCGCAAAAATCGAGCATTTCCTGCGTCTCGGCGATGCCGCCGATCAGCGAGCCCGCGAGGCGGCGGCGCTTGAAGATCAGGTTGAACACCTGCGGCGACGGGTGGTCGTGCTCCGGCGCGCCGACGAGCGTCATCGTGCCGTCGCGCTTCAGCAGGTGCAGGAACGGGTTCAGGTCGTGCTGCGCGGCGACCGTGTTCAGGATGAAGTCGAAGCTGTTCAGGTGCGCGTGCATCTGCGCGTCGTCCTTCGAGATCACCACCTCGTGCGCGCCGAGCCGCTTGCCGTCCTCGACCTTCGACGGCGACGTCGTGAACAGCACGACGTGCGCGCCCATCGCGCGCGCGAGCTTCACGCCCATGTGGCCGAGGCCGCCGAGCCCGACGATGCCGACCTTCTTGCCCGGGCCGACGTTCCACTGGCGCAGCGGCGAATACGTGGTGATCCCCGCGCACAACAGCGGCGCCGCGCCGGCCGGATCGAGCGTGTCCGGCACGCGCAGCACGAACGCCTCGTCGACGACGATCTGCGTCGCATAGCCGCCGTAGGTCACGTCGCCGCTCACGCGGTCGCGGCCGTTGTAGGTGCCGACGAAACCGTTCTCGCAATACTGCTCGAGCCCTTCCGCGCAGCTCGGGCAGGTGCGGCACGAATCGACGAGGCAGCCGACGCCGACCAGCTCGCCGACCTTGAAGCGCGTCACCTGCGGGCCGGTCGCACGCACGCGGCCGACGATCTCATGGCCGGGCACGACCGGATAGAGTGTGTTCTTCCATTCGTTGCGGGCCTGGTGCAGATCCGAGTGGCACACGCCGCAATACAGGATCTCGATCTGCACGTCGAGATCGCGCAGCGCGCGCGGCTGGAATTCGAACGGGGCAAGCGGCGACCGGGCGTCGGTCGCTGCGTAGGCATAGGTTGTGCTCATGCGGGGCTCCTGGTTCGGCAAAAGTCGCTGCCGTCGCGCCATGTGGCGGCGCGGCGAGGCAGGACGCCATCGTAAGGAGCACTGCGTTGCCGTGAAATACCTGAAGGTCTCGAAGGTTTGCCTATTTCTCTCGAAGTGCGGCCAACACCCCGTTAAAACGGCGTCAAAGTGCTACATTGCAAGCCTGTTTCTCTTGCCGGACCGGATCGCGCCGATGAGCTTCCAGCCCCTTTTCACCGACACGGGCGACCGCGTGCAGCGCCGCATGATCGACCTGCTCGCGCGCCTCGCGCCGAACGAAGGCAACACGGCCGCGGAGCTCGACGGCGTGCGCTTCATGCGCGCGAACCGGCCGGTGCCGCGCATGCCGGTGCTGTACGAGCCGAGCATCATCGTCGTCTGCCAGGGGCGCAAGCGCGGCTATCTCGGCGACCAGTCGTTCGTCTACGACGCGCAGCAATATCTCGTGCTGTCGGTGCCGCTGCCGTTCGAATGCGAGACGTCCGCAAGCGCGGACGAGCCGTTTCTCGCGATCTCGATCCGCGTCGATCTCGCGGTGATCGCCGAATTGTCGATCCTGCTCGACGAGACGCGCGGCGCCGCGCTGAGCGAGCCGCGCGGCGTGTATTCGACGCCGCTCGACGCACCGCTCGCCGATGCAGTGCTGCGGTTGCTCGAGGCGCTCGCGTCGCCGCACGACATGCGCGTGCTCGGCCCGTCGATCATGCGCGAGATCGCGTACCGCGTGCTGACCGGCGCGCAGGGCGACGCAATCCGCGCGGCGCTCGCGCAGCAGCATCACTTCGGCCGCATCGCGCGGGCGTTGCGGCGCATCCACGCGGACCTGACCGCCGATCTCGACGTCGACACGCTCGCGCGCGAAGCCGGCATGAGCGTCGCGGTGTTCCATGCGCAGTTCAAGAGCGTGACGGCGACGTCGCCGATGCAGTACGTGAAGGCCGCGCGCCTGCACCAGGCGCGGCTGATGATGGTGCAGGACGGGATGAACGCGGGCGCGGCGGCCGCGCGGGTCGGCTACGCGAGCGCGTCGCAGTTCAGCCGCGAGTTCAAGCGGCTGTTCGGCCGCAGCCCGGGCGACGAGGTGCGCTGGCTGCGCGAGTCGGACAGCCGCACGATCGGGGATCGCGCGGCCATCGAGCTGCCGGTCGAGTCGAAGGTCGGCGCATAGCGCGCCACCGGTTCAGCGCCGCGCGACCTTGCGCCGCTGCGCGCCGATCCCTGCATAGTCGGGCAGCGTGTCGACGCGTTTGCCGATCGCCTTCGCGTACAGCGGCAGCAGGTCCGGCAGCCGGTTCAGCAGATCCTGGCGGCGCGCAGTGCTGTACGGATGCGTGTAGATGTAGCCGGTTTGCCGGTTCGCGCGCGTCGCGGCCGCGAGCTTGTCCCACAGCGTGAGCGCGGCGCGCGGGTCGAAGCCCGCGCGCGCGGCGATGTCGCCGCCGATCACGTCGGCCTCGGTTTCGTCGGTCGGGTCGTAGCGCAGCGTCTGCAGGCGGTCGTCGAGGTTCAGCGGCTGCGGCAGCGGATCGCCGACGCCGAACAGCGGCGGCAGCGTCGCCGCGCGCAGCGACGTCTGCGACGGGTCGCTGAAGTTGCCGCGCGCGTGTTCGCGCAGCGCGTGTGCGATGCCGTGCGCGAGCAGCACGCCGAGTTCGTCGTCGTTCAGGCGGATGCGGTCGAGCATGCCGCCGTACACGAGGATCTTGCCGCCGGGCAGGCACGACACGCGGATGTCGCGCGAGCGGATCGCATTGACCTCCCACGTCCACGTCTTGACCCGGTCGTTCCATTTCACCGAATACGGCGCGAGCTTCGCGACGATTGCCCGCAGGCGCTTCACGCGCGGCTGGTTCTCGGCGAGCAGGCGGTGGCTCTGCGCGGCCGCCTGCACGATCTGCGTGTATTCGTTCGCGGTGAGCTGTTCGAGCACCGGCGACGGAATCAGCGTGCGGAACGCGACCGCGTTGCCGAAGCGCACCTGCTGCGGCGTCGGCGTGTAGGCCTTCGCGGACGCGGCGCCGCCGGTCGGTTGCGCCGGTTCGGCTGCCGCCGGCGGTGCGGATGGTGCGGATGGTGCGGGCGTGGCCGGCGCCGGTGCGGCCGAGGGTGCGGAGCCGGGCGCCGCGGCGGAACCCGCATCGCCCGCGTGCGCGACTCCCGTGCCGAGCACTGCAACGCCGACGCCGACGCTCAGCGACGCAGCCAGGTGCGCGAGGCGGCGCAAGCGGTCACTGCGCACGGGTCGCCTCGCCATTGCGCGCATCGCCGCGCCACGGCGCGATCTTGAACAGCAGCAGCATGCCGGGGATCGCGAGCACGGTGCACAGCAGGAAGTAGTCGAACCAGCCGGTCTTCGCGACGATGAAGCCGCTCGCCGCGGACGCGAGCGTGCGCGGCACCGACGCAAGGCTCGTGAACAGCGCGAACTGCGTCGCGGTGTAGCGCGGGTCGGTCGTGCTCGCGATGTAGGCGACGAAGGCGGCCATCGTCAGGCCGGTCGTGAAGGTTTCGAAGCCGTAGACGAGCGCGAGCGCCACCGTCATCGGGCTGAGCTGCGGCGTGACCTCGATGCCGACGACCGACAGCACCGACGCGATCGCGTGGCTCGCGGCGACCGTGAAGTCGTAGAGCGTCGCGAGCACCGCCGAGCCGGGGCCGACCTGCGCGAGCCATGCGAAGCCGAGCGTCGACACCATCTGCAGCGCGCCGAAGATCCACAGCCCGCGGCCGATGCCGATCTTCACGAGCCAGATGCCGCCGATGATCCCGCCGGCGACGCTCGCGACGAGCGCGGTCGTTTTCGCGACGATGCCGATTTCCGTGCGCGAGAAGCCGATGTCGAGGAAGAACGACGTCGACAGCGTCGTTGCCATCGTGTCGCCGATCTTGAACAGGAAGATGAACGCGATCACGAGCAGCGCGCCGGCCCAGCCGTCGCGCTGGATGAATTCGCGGAACGGCAGCACGATCGCGTCGCGCAGGTTGCGCGGCGGCGCGCCGACCACGTCCGGCTCGCGCACGAGCAGCGTCATCACGATGCCCGGCAGCATGAACGCGCCGGTGATCGCGAACACGACGTCCCACGGCAGGTGATCGGACAGGATCAGCGCGAGCGAGCCGGGGATCAGCGCGGCGAGCTTGTACGCGTTCACGTGCACCGCGTTGCCGAGGCCCTGCTCGGTGTCGCGCAGCAACTCGCGGCGATACGCGTCGATCACGATGTCCGCGCTCGCGCCGAAGAACGCGACGAGCGTGGTGAGCGCGGCGACCGTCCAGATCGAATCGCGCGGCGACACGAAGCCGAGCGCGGCGATCGCGCCCGCGACGAGCACCTGCGTGAGCAGCATCCAGCCGCGCCGGCGCCCGGGCCGCCAGCCGGGCAGGCGCGGGAGGTAGCGGTCCATCAGCGGCGCCCACAGGAACTTCCACGTATACGGGAACTGGATCAGCGCGAACAGGCCGATTTCCTTCAGTTGGACGCCTTCCGAGCGCAGCCATGCCTGCACGAGGTAGACGAGCGTGAAGAGGGGCAGGCCGGACGTGAAGCCGAGAAACACGCAGATCAGCATGTGCGTGTTCAGGAAGGCTCGCCAGCCGGGGTGATCCTCGTGAGCGGTGAGCGCGGGCGCCTCGTGTGGCGTTTTCGACATGGAATGGAACTGGGTAGCGTTGACGTTAAGGCGGCGGGGGAGGCGGCGCGGGCCGTGCCTGGCCGTGCCGGCCGCACCGTCCGTCAACGGCGGCGCGCCGGCTCAGCTGCGCCTGACTCGGTAGACAGCAAGACTACCACGCCAGTTCGCTCCCCACCGAATCGGCTGCCCTTCGTGCAGCACGATGCGGTCGAGGATCGTGACGCCCACCTCGGGCGCGAGCGCCTCGAAATCCTTGATCGTCAGCACCCGCACGTTCGGCGTGTTGTGCCACTGGTACGGCAGCGATTTCGACACCGGCATCCGGCCGCGCAGCACCGACAGCCGGTGTGCCCAGTAGCCGAAGTTCGGGAACGACACGATGCACTCGCGGCCCACGCGCGCGGTTTCGCGCAGGATCGCGGCGGTCTGGTGGATGGTCTGCAGCGTCTGCGACAGGATCGCGAAATCGAAGCTGTGATCCTCGAACAGGCGCAGCCCGTCCTCGAGGTTCTGCTGGATCACGTTGATGCCGTTCTTCGCGCTCGCGAGCACGCCTGCATCGTTCAGCTCGATTCCGTAGCCGGTGACGTCCAGCTCCTCCATCAGCAGCGACAGCAGCGAACCGTCGCCGCAGCCGAGATCGAGCACCGTGGCGCGCGGCTCGACCCAGCGGGCGATCGCGCGGAAGTCCGCGCGTGCGGACAGGGAATTCAGCGCTTGCTGGTTCATGCACCCACCTCGTTGGCGATTCGTTCGTAATAGGCGCGGATCAGGTTGTGATAGCGCGCGTCGTCGAGCAGGAACGCATCGTGGCCGTGCGGCGCGTCGATTTCCGCGTAGCTCACCGTGCGCTTGTTGTCGAGCAGCGCCTTGACGATCTCGCGCGAGCGCGCCGGCGCGAAGCGCCAGTCGGTCGAGAAGCTCGCGATCAGGTATTTCGCCTTGGTCTGCGCGAGCGCGGCGGTGAGGTTGCCGTCGAACGCCTTGGCCGGGTCGAAGTAGTCGAGCGCGCGGGT
This sequence comes from Burkholderia pyrrocinia, assembly GCA_001527685.1. Taxonomy (GTDB): domain Bacteria; phylum Pseudomonadota; class Gammaproteobacteria; order Burkholderiales; family Burkholderiaceae; genus Burkholderia; species Burkholderia pyrrocinia_D. Next base: position 378,944 of record LOZU01000034.1, on the reverse strand, counting down.
GATCAGCAGGTAGGTGTTCGCGTCGAAGTAGTCGGCGAACTTGTCGCCCTGGTAGCGCAGGTACGACTCGACCTCGAACTCGACGTCGAAGCTGAAGTTGTACGCGTCGAGCGCACCGTCGGCGCGGCGCAGCGCGCGGCCGAATTTCTCGGCCATGTCGTCGTCCGAAAGATACGTGATGTGGCCGATCATCCGCGCGACGCGCAGGCCGCGCTTCGGCTTCACGCCGTGCGCGTAGTAGTCGCCGCCGTGGAAGTCGGGGTCGGACAGGATCGCCGAGCGCGCGACCTCGTTGAACGCGATGTTCTGCGCGGACAGCTTCGGCGTGGACGCGATGTCGATGCAGTGCGCGACGCGCTCCGGATACATCAGGCTCCACGCGAGCGCCTGCATGCCGCCGAGGCTGCCGCCCATCACCGCGGCGAAGCGCTCGATGCCGAACGCGTCGGCCACGCGCGCCTGCGCGTGCACCCAGTCCTCGACGGTGACGACCGGAAAGCGCGCGCCGTACGGCTTGCCGGTCGACGGATCGGTGCTCATCGGGCCGGTCGAGCCGAAGCACGAGCCGAGGTTGTTCACGCCGATCACGAAGAAGCGGTTGGTGTCGAGCGGCTTGCCCGGGCCGACCAGGTTGTCCCACCAGCCGGTGCTGCGCGGGTCGTCCGCGTAGACGCCGGCGACGTGATGCGACGCGTTGAGCGCGTGGCAGACGAGCACCGCGTTCGAGCGCGCGGCGTTGAGCTCGCCGTACGTCTCGACGACGAGCTGATAGTTGCCGAGCGCGCTGCCGCTTTGCAAGCGCAGCGGTTCGGCGAAGTGCATGGTCTGTGGAGCGACGATGCCGATCGATTCCATTCGTTCCGCCTTATGACTGGGCGGCTAAACGGTGTCGGCGATGCGCGGAGTCGAAGATGCGCGGCTGACGACCTCTTTAGCCGCATTTGTAGTGAACCGCCGGGACAAAGACACATCAAGGCCCCGGCCGGTTCGCGCGCCCGCAATCGAGTCAGCAAATCGGCGCGCTTCCGACCCGCCGCCAGGGTGGCGGCAGGTCGGCAGAGTATAGCGGAAATTCCCCGGCGCGCGGATCACTGCAGGATCAGCCGGATCTTTGCGTCGGCCTGCTCGCCGGGCGCTTTCGCGAAGCCGCTGCGCTCGAAGCGGTGCCAGCAGCCGATCACGTAGCTGACCAGCAGGCTCGCACGCACGGCCGGATCGTAGTCGTCCGGCAGCGGCACGACGGGGGCCGCGCCGCCGGCGTCGGCACCGGCGCCGTCGCGGCGCGCGCGCGATTCGAGCAGCGCGACGCGCAGGCCCTGTTTCACGGTCGCCTCGATCCGCTCGAGCATCTTGTCGACCCGCTCGGCGAGCCGTTCGTGCTCGCCGACGAGCGCCTCGCCCGTCAGCACGCGCGTCATGCCGGGGTTCTTCGCCGCGAAATTGAGCAGCATCAGCGCGATCGCGCGCGCCTGCAGCACGCCGTCGGGCTCCTTCGCGGCGATCTGGTTGATCAGCCCGAAGAAGGTTTCCTCGATGAACTCGATCAGCCCTTCGAACATCTGGGCCTTGCTCGCGAAATGGCGGTAGAGCGCCGCCTCCGACACGTCGAGCCGGGCCGCGAGCGCGGCCGTCGTGATCTTCTCGCGCTTCGGCGCCTCGAGCATCGACGCGAGCGTCTGCAGGATGTGCACGCGGCGCTCGCCCGGTTTCGGGCGCACGCGGGTGCGGGTGGGTGTGGCCTGGTCGTCCGTTACCGCTTGGTCCTGCGGGTGAGTCGGCTGCATTTTTGTCGCCCCGATCGAGTGCCCAGTCGAAGCGATTTTAGCGAACGAATCCGCTGGTCGACATAGTGCGGGCGTCCGGTGCTCGGCAGATGGCCCGGCAGGTGCCCGGTAATCCACACCGTGCCGATGCCGAGCCGCTTGTAGCGCTTCAGGTGGCCGCGCGTGTCCTCGACGAGGATCGCGTCGGCCGGGCGCGCGTGCGCGGCGCGCAGCGTCCGGCGCAGCATCGTGTGGTCGGGCTTCGCGCGCCAGCCGCGGCGGTCGCGCATGTGCTCGATCGCGATCACGCGCTCGAACAGCCGCTCGATGCGCAGCTCGCGCAACACCGCGCGCGCATAGTTTTCCGGCGCGTTGGTCAGCACGATCTTGCGGCCGGGCAGCGCGGCGATGATCCGCGCGAGGCCGCGCTCGGCGCGCAGCATCGCGGGCAGGTCCGGGAGCGTGTGGACCACGCGCAGGAAGTCGTGCGTATCGATCGGATGGTGGCGCGTGAGGCCGAGCAGCGCCGCGCCGTAGCGCACGGTGTAGCCGGTGCGCAGGCGGTCGGCTTCGGCGCGCTCGACCTGGAGCGCGTCGATGATGTACTGCGTCATCGCGCGGTTGATCTCGGGGAAGATCGCGTGCGACGCGTGGTGGAGGGTGTTGTCGAGATCGAACAGCCACACCGGCGCGCCGGCGCGGGGCCGGCTGCGCGAGATGCGCCGGCGCCGCAGGGCGGCCGGCAGGTCGGGGGAAGGGGGCGGGCGGCGCGCGCTCAATGCGAGCGGATCATCGTGCCGAACGGCTGCTCGGTCAGGATTTCCAGCAGCACCGAGTGCTCGATGCGGCCGTCGACGATGTGCACCGACTTCACGCCGCTCTTCGCGGCGTCGAGCGCGGACGCGATCTTCGGCAGCATGCCGCCGGAGATCGTGCCGTCCTCGAACAGCGCGTCGATCTCGCGCGCCGACAGGTCGGTCAGCAGGTTGCCGTCCTTGTCCATCACGCCCGGGATGTTGGTCATCATCAGCAGCTTCTCGGCGTTCAGCACCGTCGCGAGCTTGCCGGCGACCAGGTCGGCGTTGATGTTGTACGACAGGCCATCCTCGCCGAAGCCGATCGGCGAGATCACCGGGATGAACGCGTCGTCCTGCAGCGCCTTCACGACCGCCGGGTTGATCGCCTCGACTTCGCCGACCTGGCCGATGTCGATGTACTGGCCCGGATTGTCGCGGTCCGGCATCAGCAGCTTGCGCGCGTGGATCAGGCCGCCGTCCTTGCCCGTCAGGCCGACCGCGTGGCCGCCGAAGTGGTTGATCAGCATCACGATGTCCTGCTGCACTTCGCCGCCCAGCACCCACTCGACGACTTCCATCGTCTCTTCGTCGGTGACGCGCATGCCCTGGATGAAGGTGCCCTGCTTGCCGATCTTCTTCAGCGCCTGGTCGATCTGCGGGCCGCCGCCGTGGACGATCACCGGGTTGATGCCGACCAGTTTCAGCAGGATCACGTCGCGCGCGAAGCCCTGCTTGAGCCGCTCTTCCGTCATCGCGTTGCCGCCGTATTTGATCACCACGGTCTTGCCGTGATAGCGGCGGATGTACGGCAGCGCCTCCGCGAGGATTTCGGCTTTCAGCGTGGGGGCGATCTGCGAGAGGTCGATGGGCTCGGACATGGCGGCGGCTCTGGCTGGGAACGGTTGAAACAGGCCGAATTGTACAGGAGTGGCGCAGCGCAGCATCGCGATTTTGGCCCGGCCGCGACGGGCGGGGCGGCGCCGGGCAGCGGGCGGCGCGGCCTTCCGGCGGACGGTTTCCGGCGTTGTCCGAACGGCCGATGTGCGAACGCCGGCCGCCGCGCTATGCTTGTGCCGTTGGGTGCCGCCGTGCCCGCTTTCCCGCCCCCCGTCATGACCGAGTCCGCTGCCGACCGCCGCGCCGAACCGCGGCGCGCACGCAGCCGTTCGAATGCTGGTGCGCGGCGATGCCCGGCTTGCCCGACGGCGCGCAGCCGGCGCGCGGCGCGCGCTGCATGTGCCCGGAATGCCTCGCCGACGAGATCGCGCGGCAGGTGGCCGGAAAGCGGGCCTAGCGCGCGAGCGTTCTGGCCCCGACTAGGGCGGCCACCGGCTAAACGGGTAAACTGCGCGGATGCAACGAATCACCACCACCGGCCGCGTCAACCTCAGCCACCTGTTCTGGCTGCGCAACCTCGCGATCATCGGCCAGCTCGCGACGATCGGCGTCGTCCAGACCTATTTCGGCGTGCATCTGCCGTTGCCGGCGATGCTGATGGTCATCGCGCTCGAGATCGTCTTCAACGGGCTGACCTGGGTGCGCGTGCTGCGCGCGCGGCCCGAGACCAATTTCGAGCTGCTCGGCCAGCTGTGGGTGGATCTCGGCGCGCTGTCGGCGCTGCTGTTCCTGTCCGGCGGCACGACCAACCCGTTCGTGTCGCTGTACCTGCCGTCGCTCGCGATCGCGGCGGCGGTGCTGCCGTGGCACCTGATGATCTGGCTCGCGGCGTTCGCGGTCGCGTGCTACGCGGCGCTCGGCTTCGATTCGGTGCCGCTCAACATGGACAATCCGGCGAACCTGTTCGACTACTACCGCACCGGGATGTGGGTGAACTTCATGGTGAGCGTCGGGCTGATCGCGTGGTTCGTCGCGCGCATGTCGAACGCGCTGCGCCAGCGCGACGCGGCGCTCGGCGAAGCGCAGCAGAGCCTGCTGCGCGACGAGCGGGCGGTCGCGCTCGGCGTGCAGGCGGCGACGGTCGCGCACGAGATGGGCACGCCGCTGTCGACGATCGCGATGCTCGCCGAGGAATTGCGCGACGCCGCGCGCACGGACGCGGGGCTGGCGCGCTACGAGGCCGACCTGAAGGTGCTCGAGGAACAGATGTCGCTGTGCACGTCGGCGCTGGCGCGCCTGCGCAGCCGCGCGAGCGCGCCGGCGAGCCGCCAGCCGGTGGACGACTGGCTCGACACGTTCGTCGAGCACTGGCGCCTGCGGCATCCGCACGTGCAGTTCGAGCTGCTCGGCGCGCGGCCGGCCGGCGTCGCGCTCGACGATGCGGTTGCGGCGGGCCAGATCCTGACGATCCTGCTCGACAATGCGGCGCGCGCGAGCCCGCAGCGCGTGACGCTCGCGGCGAAGGTCGCGCATGACGGCGCGGCGGACGAAATCGAATTCGAGGTATGCGACGACGGCCCGGGCATTCCGGCCGCGCTGCGCGAGTCGCTCGGCGCGATGCCGGTCGACAGCACGCAGGGCGGGCACGGGGTCGGCCTGTACCTTGCGTTCAGCGCGGCGGCGCGGCTCGGCGGGGAAATCGAGCTGTCCGACGTGACGCCGCGGCCCGCGGGCACGGCGTCCGGCCGCCTCAACGGGGCGTCCAACGGCCGTTCCGCGGGCACGGCTTCCGGGCGCGGCACGCGGGCCGTGCTGCGCCTGCCGGTGGCGCGCCACGCGGCAGCCGCCGCCTCACCCAACATGTAGACGGAGAAACCACATGAGCGACAACAACTTCCTGGTGATCGACGACAACGAGGTGTTCGCGGGCACGCTTGCGCGTGGCCTCGAGCGCCGCGGCTACGCGGTCCAGCAGGCGCATGACAAGGAGGCGGCGCTCAAGCTCGCCGCGGCGGGCAAGTTCCAGTTCATCACCGTCGACCTGCATCTCGGCGAGGATTCGGGCCTGAGCCTGATCGCGCCGCTGTGCGACCTGCAGCCCGATGCGCGGATCCTGGTGCTGACCGGCTACGCGAGCATCGCGACTGCCGTGCAGGCGGTGAAGGAGGGCGCCGACAACTACCTCGCGAAGCCGGCGAACATCGAGTCGATCCTGGCCGCGCTGCAGACCAACGCGAGCGAGCTGCAGGCCGACGAGGCGCTCGAGAACCCGGTCGTGCTGTCGGTCGACCGGCTCGAGTGGGAGCACATCCAGCGCGTGCTCGCGGAAAACAACAACAACATCTCGGCGACCGCGCGCGCGCTGAACATGCATCGCCGCACGCTGCAGCGCAAGCTCGCGAAGAAGCCGGTGCGGCAGTAAGCCGGGGCGCGCGCTTCATCCGGGCGGGCGCTGGTCCCGCGCGATGAGGGCGACGATGTCGCGTTTCAGCAGGCGCGCGATCAGCGCCGAGTAGAAGACGTTCGCGAGCAGCGGCGCGAGCCCGCCGATCACGGCGGCGACGGCCACTGGCCACGGCTTCACCGACGCGCAGCGCGCGACGAAGGAGATGCCGATATTCACCGGCACGGCCGTGAGTGCCGTACCCGCGAGCGCGCCCAGCCACGCGAACGCAAACGCGATGTTGTAGCGGCGCAGCGAATCGTGCCTGATCCGCCGCATGATCGACCGGATGTCGGCCCGCGTGAGGGTGCGCAAGGCCGGCACGAATCGGCGGGCGATGGATGGGTAGAGGATCATCGAAGGGCAGCGATGCTGGCGCCGGTTCGTGGCCATGGGAATCCCCGATTCTAGGGGGCCTCCCGCGCGCCGGCCATCGGACGCGTTCCAAATTGCACGCGCCTTTGCCGCATCGCGCGCACCCATGAAAAAACGGGCAGCCCCGCCGGGGCCGCCCGTTTTTCGTTCGATGCCGCGTACCGCGTTACAGCACGTAGCGCGACAGGTCCTCGTCCTGCGACACCTCGCCGAGCGCACGCTCGACATACTTCGCATCGATCGTCACGCGCTCGCCCGCGTGGTTGCCGGCCGCGAACGACACCTCCTCGAGCAGTTTCTCGATCACCGTGTACAGGCGGCGCGCGCCGATGTTCTCGGTCTTCTCGTTGACCGAATACGCGATCTCCGCGAGGCGGCGGATGCCGTCTTCGGCGAAGTCGAGCTGCACGTCCTCGGTCGCGAGCAGCGCCTGGTACTGCTTGACGAGGCTTGCGTCGGTCGCGACCAGGATCGCCTCGAAATCCTTCACCGACAGCGATTCCAGCTCGACGCGGATCGGAAAGCGCCCCTGCAGCTCCGGAATCAGGTCGCTCGGCTTCGCGAGGTGAAAGGCGCCGCTCGCAATGAACAGGACGTGATCGGTCTTCACCATCCCGTACTTCGTGTTGATCGTCGTGCCCTCGACGAGCGGCAGCAGGTCGCGCTGCACGCCCTGGCGCGACACTTCACCGCCGCTGCCTTCGTTGTTGCGCGACGTGATCTTGTCGATCTCGTCGAGGAACACGATGCCGTTCTGCTCGACGTTCTGCACGGCCTTCGTCTTGACTTCCTCTTCGTTGAGCATCTTCGCCGCTTCCTCGTCGGTCAGCAGCTTCAGCGCCTCCTTGATCTTCACCTTGCGGCGCTGCTTCTTGCCGCCGCCGAGGTTCGAGAACATCGAGCGGATCTGCTCGGTCATCTCTTCCATCCCGGGCGGCGCCATGATGTCCATGCCCATCGTCTGCTGCTCGAGGTCGAGCTCGATTTCCTTGTCGTCGAGCTGGCCTTCGCGCAGGCGCTTGCGGAACGTCTGGCGGGTCGCGTTGTTGTCGTCGTTCGCGTGTTCGGCGCTCGCGCCGAAGCCGACCGCGCGCGGCTGCGGCAGCAGGATGTCGAGGATGCGGTCTTCCGCCTGGTCGGTCGCCTTGCTGCGCACCTTGCGCATCTCGGCTTCGCGCGTCTGCTTGACCGAGATCTCGATCAGGTCGCGCACGATGCTGTCGACGTCGCGGCCGACGTAGCCGACCTCGGTGAACTTGGTGGCTTCGATCTTGATGAACGGCGCGTCGGCGAGCTTGGCCAGGCGGCGTGCGATTTCGGTCTTGCCGACGCCCGTCGGCCCGATCATCAGGATGTTCTTCGGCGTGATTTCCGTGCGCAGCGGATCGGCGACCTGCTGGCGGCGCCAGCGGTTGCGCAGCGCGACCGCGACGGCCTTCTTCGCCTTGTCCTGGCCGATGATGTGCTTGTCGAGTTCCGAGACGATCTCGGCAGGGGTCATGGTGCTCATGGGTCGGTCCTTACTCGATCGTTTCGATGATGCGATTGTGGTTCGTGTAGATGCACATGTCGCCGGCGATCTCGAGCGATTTCTCCACGATCTCGCGCGGCGACAGTTCGGTGTTCTCGGCGAGCGCGCGGGCCGCGGCCTGCGCGTACGCGCCGCCCGAGCCGATCGCGCAGATCCCGCCTTCCGGGTCGAGCACGTCGCCGTTGCCGGTGATCACGAGCGTGGTCGTCGCGTCGGCCGTGATCAGCATCGCCTCGAGGCGGCGCAGCATCCGGTCGGTGCGCCAGTCCTTCGCGAGCTCGACGGCCGCGCGGGTCAGGTTGCCCTGGTGCTTCTCGAGCTTCGCCTCGAAGCGGTCGAGCAGCGAGAACGCATCGGCGGTGCCGCCCGCGAAGCCGACCAGCACCTGGTTGTTGTAGATCCGCCGCACTTTCCGCGCGCCACCCTTCATGACGATGTTGCCGAGCGTCACCTGGCCGTCGCCGCCGAGCGCGACCTTGTCGCCGCGCCGAACCGAAACGATGGTCGTGCCGTGAAATTGCTCCATCTGCGTTCCTTGAGAAAAACGGGGAAGAGGCGACGGCGCGCCGCGCCGCCGCGTGAATCGCGGTGCGCCGGGGAGCGGCCCGACGCGCATGCGTTTCATTTTAGGGCGCGCGCCGGGATATCAAGGGGGAGCCGGGAGGCGGCCGGCCGGAAAAACAAAAAGCGCGCGGGAGGCCGCGCGCTTTCGTGAAGCAGCGTGTCTGGGCGGAACGCCGGCTGCTCAGTCGCCGAACAGCTTCTGGCGCAGCTCGCGGCGTTCCTGCGCCTCGAGCGACAGCGTGGCGGTCGGACGTGCGAGCAGGCGCGGTACGCCGATCGGCTCGCCGGTTTCCTCGCACCAGCCGTAATCGCCGGATTCGATGCGGGCGAGCGACTGCTGAACCTTCTTGAGGAGCTTGCGTTCGCGGTCGCGCGTGCGCAGCTCGAGCGCATGCTCTTCCTCGATCGTCGCGCGATCGGCAGGATCGGGCACGATCACCGTCTCACGCAGGTTCTCGGTCGTCTGGCCCGCATTGTGGAGGATTTCCGCCTGCAACTGTTCGAGCCGAGCTTTGAAGAAGGCGAGCTGATCCTCATTCATGTAATCCTTGTCGCTCATCTTCAGGATTTCGGCTTCGGTCAAGAGTTTCTTCGTCATCTGCTTGCTTCTTCAATGTGCGGCAAATCACGAGATATTGCCTGCACTTTGGGATTACCCGCAACCGCGCTTGCAATCCTTTGCGTTTTGCCGCTGCGGGGCCGAAAGCCTCTGGAAAACCGGTTCTCAAATACCAGGATAGGCCTGGCGTCGATGTGCGCGCGCGGCGAACCGGGATGCTGCGCGGCAGATCGTATCGGTCGCGGCCGGGTGGCGAACACGCGATCCGGCATGTTTGCGATTCCCGGAAGATCGTTCTGCAAGAACCGGGCCTGTTATTGCCGTACTCCAGCGGGCACGTATTGTAACTGAATCGCAAGTCTGCGCCGTATCGGGTCGATCCCCGTCGGCTGCGCCAATATCTTGAAAATATAACGCGCAAATCGCGAAAAAGCGATGACGCCAAAACCCTCGCCGGTGGCGGCATTTTGCCGCCACCGGGGCGCCGCCGCGGCAGCGGCGGCAGAACGCGTCGCGCGGGGCGCGCTGCGCGCCGTCAGGCGAGGCAGGCGTCGAGGCCGTCGGTGATCAGGTCCTGTGGCAGATCGACGCCGATGAACACCATCTTGTTGGTCTTCTTCTCGATCGGCAGCCACTTCGCCGCGAGGTCGCTGCCCATCATCTGGTGCACGCCCTGGAACACGACCTTCCGGTCGACGCCCTTCATGTACAGCACGCCCTTGTAGCGCAGCATCCGCTCGCCGTAGATCTGCAGGATCCCGCCGAGGAAATCCTCGAGCTTGTTCGGATCGAACGGGCGGTCGTTGCGGTAGACGAACGACTTGATCTTGTCGTCGTGGTGCGCATGGTGGTGATGGTGGCCGTGCGCGTGATCGTGATCGCAGTGGCCGTGATCGTGGTCGCAGTGCGCGTGGTCGTGATCGTGATCATGGCCGTGATGCGCGTGATCGTCCTCGGCGAGGAAATCCGGATCGATCTCGAGCTTCGCGTTCAGGTTGAAGCCGCGCAGGTCGAAGATTTCCTTGATGTCCGCTTCGCCGAAGTTGACGACCTTGATCGCCGCCCTCGGGTTCATGTGCACGAGGCGGTGCTTGAGCGCGGCGACCGTCTCGTCGTCGACGAGGTCCGACTTCGTGATGAACAGGCGGTCGGCGAAGCCGACCTGGCGCTGCACGACCTCGTGCTCGTCGAGCTGCGCGTCGGCGTGCTTCGCGTCGACCAGCGTGATGACGGCGTCGAGCAGGAAATCGTCGGCGATCTCGCTGTCGATGAAGAAGGTCTGCGCGACCGGGCCCGGGTTCGCGAGGCCGGTCGTCTCGATCACGATGCGGTCGAAGTCGAGCTTGCCGTCGCGCTTCTTCGCAGCCAGGTCGCCGAGCGCGCGGGCCAGATCGCCGCGGATCGTGCAGCAGATGCAGCCGTTGCTCATCTGGATGATCTGCTCGGTCGTATCCTGCACGAGGATTTCGTTGTCGATGTTCTCCTCGCCGAACTCGTTCTCGATCACGGCGATCTTCATGCCGTGCTGTTCGTTCAGGATGCGCTTGAGCAGCGTCGTCTTGCCGCTGCCGAGGAAGCCGGTGAGGATGGTGACGGGAGTGGCCATGTCGGTCGCCTGTGGTTCGTGAATCGGGGTCAAAACCAGGATGTGCTCGCGCCCGGCGAGCCGGGCACACAACCATCCATTGAAACATATCTGTCAAGCCCCCACCCTTCGTCCGAACGACCAGCGGAGGCGGCTGCCCGCCAACATGCGGGCGATCAGACGATTTGCAACAGCAGCCCCTTCAGATATTCGCCTTCCGGGAAGGCGGACAGCAGCGGGTGGTCGACGCCGGCGCCGAGCCGCTTCAGGATCCGCGCGTCGACCTTCGCGTCGGCGGCCGCGCCCGCGACGATCTTCTGGAACAGGTCCATGTCGATCGCGCCCGAGCACGAGTAGGTGAACAGCAGGCCGCCCGGGCGCAGCAGCTTGAAGCCGCTCAGGTTGATGTCCTTGTACGCGCGGGCCGCGCGGTCGACGCTGTCGCGCGTCGGCGCGAACTTCGGCGGGTCGAGCACGATCAGGTCGAAGCGCTCGCCTTCGTCGACGAGGCGGCGCAGCGTCTTGAACGCGTCTGCGTCGAGCCAGCTCGCGCGGCCGGCGTCGAAGCCGTTCGCGGTGACGTTCTGCTGCGCGAGCGCGAGCGCGTCGCCCGACGAGTCGATCGACACGACGCGTTTCGCGCCGCCCTTCAGCGCCGCGAGCGAGAAGCCGCCGGTGTAGCAGAAGCAGTTCAGCACGTCGCGCTCGTGCGCGTATTGCGCGACGAGCGCGCGGTTGTCGCGCTGGTCGATGTAGAAGCCGGTCTTGTGGCCGTGCGGCACGTCGACGTGGTAGCGCACGCCGTTCTCGTTCGCGATCAGCGTCGCGGGCGGCGCGTCGCCGGCGAGCACGCCGGTCGTTTGCTCGAGGCCTTCCTTCTCGCGGATCGACACGTCCGAGCGCTCGTACACGTTCGGGCAGCCGGTCGCGCCGACCAGCGCGGCGACGATCGCGTCCTTCCACGCGTCGACGCCGGCGGCCATGAACTGGCAGACGAGCTGGCCGCGCGGCGACGCATCGCCCGAATCCTCGACGTAGTGGTCGACGATCAGCCCCGGCAACCCGTCGGCCTCGCCGAACACGAGCCGCACCGCGCCGGTGCCGGCGATCATCGTGTTGCGGTGCGCGACCGCGCGCTGCACGCGGCGCTTGAAGAACGCGTGGTCGATCGGCTCGTTCTCGTCGAAGCTCCACACGCGCACGCGGATCTGCGAGTGCGGGCTGTACGCGCCGCGCGCGAGGAAACGGCCGTCGTGCGCGCGCACGACGACGGTCGCGCCGGGCGCGGGCTTGCCGTCGACGCGGTCGATCGCATTGGCGTAGATCCACGGATGACGGCGCAGCAGCGATTTGTCCTTGGACGGCTTGAGTGTGACGGTTTGCATGGCTGGATCGAATGGGGCCGCGTGCGACGGGGAGTGACGTCGATCGTCGCGCGCGGCGGGGAAAAACGGGATGCGCGTGTCAGTCGCGCTTCTTCGCGCGCGGGTGCGCGCTGTCGTAAATCTTCGCGAGATGCTGGAAGTCCAGCGACGTATACACCTGCGTCGCGGCGACGCTCGCGTGGCCGAGCAGCTCCTGCACCGCGCGCAGGTCGCCGCTCGACTGCAGCACGTGCGTCGCGAACGAGTGGCGCAGCACGTGCGGATGGACGTGCGCCGGAATGCCGGCGGCGAGCGCCGCGCGCTTCACGCGCTCGCGCACGACGCCCGGCGACATCCGGTTGCCGCGCACGGACAGGAACAGCGGGTGCGGGTCGTGCTTCACGAGTTCGCCGCGCACCGCGAGCCACGCGTTCAGCGCGTCGATCGCCTTGCGGCCGACCGGCACCTTGCGTTCCTTGTTGCCCTTGCCGCGCACGGTGACCTCGGCTTCGGCGAGATCGAGCCAGCCTTCGGAGCGATAGCCGTCCGCCTGCGCGTACGCGACGTCGAGCCCGATCAGCTCGGCGAGGCGCAGGCCCGACGAGTAGAACAGCTCGAGGATCGCGTGGTCGCGCAGGCCTTCGGTCGTGGCGGGCAGCGGCGCGTTCATCAGCGCCGACGCGTCGTCGACCGACAGCGCCTTCGGCAGGGTTTTCGCGCGCTTCGGCGCCCGCACCGCGGCGACCGGGTTCGCGGGCATCTCGACGCGCTGCGCGAGCCAGCGGTAGAACGCGCGCCATGCGGACAGCCGGTGCGAGATCGAGCGCGCGGACAGCCCGCCCGCATGCGCGCGCGCGACGGCACCGCGCATGTCGACGGCGCTCAGCGATTCGAGCGGCCGGCCGGCGGCGAGCTTCTTCAGTTCGTCGAGCTCGTGCGTATACGCGCGCAGCGTGTGGTCCGACAGCTTCCTGACGTGCTTCAGGTTCGACAGGTAGGCGGCGATCGGATCGTCGGACATCGGGCGGCGGGCCTGGATCAGTGCGGCAGCAGGCGCGTGAGCGCGGCGCTCGCGAGCGTCGCGATCTGCGCGAGGAAGTCGGTCGCCATGCCTTCGTGGAAGCGGCGCGGGTCCGGCGAGCCGAGCACCAGCAGTCCGAACGCGGGCGCGTCGGCGCCGGCCTGCGGCGCGCGCAGCGCGAGCAGTGCGACCGACGTGGCCGAGCCGTCGCCGGCGGCGGCGGCGGCGTCGCTGCCGTCCGTCGCGTTGGCGGACGGCGCGGCGAGCACGGGCGCGAGCCACTGCGCGGCCTCGAAGCCCGTGTTCGCGCCGCAGTACGGCGTCGACAGGCCGTTCGTGAACAGGCGCACTTCCTCGCCCACCTGGCGCGCGAACTCGGCCTGCGAGTAGGTGTCGGCGACGTCCCACACGCGCAGCGCGGTCTGCGGCACGTCGAACACGTCGGCGAGGCCGTCGGCGATCACGCGCGGCAGTGCGTACGGATCGCGCTCGGCGATCACGCGCGCGGTCCAGCGGCCGAACTTCGCCGACAGGCCGTCGTTCTCGTGGCCGTAGCGCACCAGCTCCGCGAGCCGGCGCTCGAGATGCTTGTTCTTGTCGCGCAGCATCTCCATCTGCCGCTCCTGCAGCGAGATCGCCGCCTTGCCGTGCGGGTTGGCGAGACGGATCGTGGCGAGCAGTTCGGCGTGCTGCGCGAAGAATTCGGGGTTGGCGAGCAGGTAGTCGGCGACTTCGCGATCGTTCATGGGACGGGAGCGTTCAATCAGACAGTGAAAGGGTCAGGCAGCCAGGTCGATCTCGCCTTCGAACACGGTCGTGGCGGGGCCCGCCATCCGCAACGGGGCGGCTTCGTCGCGCGCGCCGTCCCAGCCGATCGTCAGCGTGCCGCCGTGCGTGTGCACGGTGACCGGCGTGTCGAGCAGGCCGCGCCGGATGCCGGCCGCCACCGCCGCGCAGGCGCCGGTGCCGCACGCGAGCGTCTCGCCCGCGCCGCGCTCGTACACGCGCAGTTTCACTTCATGGCGCGACACGATCTGCATGAAGCCGGCGTTGACGCGCTGGGGGAAGCGCACGTGACGTTCGATCAGCGGGCCTTCGGCGAGCACCGGATACGCTTCCGCGTCGTCGACGACCTGCACCGCGTGCGGGTTGCCCATCGAGACCGTCGAGATCCAGCGCGTGGCGCCGTTCACGTCGAGCGGCCAGAGCGTATCGCGGCCTTCCGGCCGGCCTTCGAGGCCGGAGGCGCCTGGACCGGCCGTGCCTGAACCGGCCGTATCGAACGGCACCTGCGCCGGGTCGAACACGGGCGCGCCCATGTCGACGACCACTTCGCCGTTGTCCTGCATCGTCAGCGTGATCAGGCCCTTCATGACTTCGACGCGCACGCTGCGCTTGTCGGTCAGGCGCTTGTCGAGCACGAACTTCACGAAGCAGCGCGCGCCGTTGCCGCAGTGTTCGACTTCGCCGCCGTCGCAATTGAAGATCCGGTACTTGAAGTCCGCGCCGTCGACGGTCGGTTTCTCGACCAGCAGCAGCTGGTCGGCGCCGACGCCGAAATGGCGGTTCGCGAGCGCGCGCACCTGCGTTTCGGTGAGCGGCGGCAGTTCGCTGGAGTAGCCGTCGAGCACGACGAAGTCGTTGCCGGCGCCGTGCATCTTGGTGAACGAGAGCTTCACTGGTGTTCCGTTGCAATTGGGGGGCTCAGCGCGCCGGGCAGCCTGCTTCGTCGTGCTGATCTCAACCGCGAATGATACATGCAGCCGCCATGGGCGTCCCGTACGGGCGGGGGGGGGGCACAGCTCGGCGTGCCCCGTGCTGCACGGCCATGCCGGCATCTCGCCCGAAATGGCGCTGCGGATCGAAGGGTGGCTCGGCGAGGAAAACGGCGGCCGCGCGGATCTCTGGCTCGCGCAGCAGGCCGCCTGCGACCTGTGGCAGGCGCGCGCGAAGGGCACGCCGAAGGTGACGCGGGCGCGGGCCCGCACGTGACGGCGCCCGCGGCCCGCGCTCAGTAGAGGCCCGGCTCGCCGGGCGGGCGGGTCTTGAAGCGCTTGTGCACCCAGTAGTACTGCTCGGGCATCAGCGGGATCTGCTCTTCGAGGAACGCGTTCATCCGGCGCGCGTCGAGATCGTCGTCGCCGGTCGGATAGTTTTCCCACGGCTTGAATACCTTCAGACGGTAGCCCTGGTAGTTCGGCAGCACCTCGCCGATGAACGGCACGACCTGCGCATGGCCGACCTGGGCAAAGCGGCCGACAGCCGTCAGCGTGCAGGCCGGAATGCCGAAGAAGGGCACGAACGTCGAATTGCGCATTCCGTAGTCCATGTCGGCGCCGAGCATCACCGGCTTGCGATCGCGCAGCCAGCGCAGCACCACGCGCGCGCTGTCGGCCCGGCTCGCCAGCTCCGCGCCGAAGCGGCTGCGGCCGGCCTTGGCCGCGGCCTCGATCTCGGGGCTCTTCATCGGCGTGTAGAGCGAGCCGCACATGCGGCCGAGTGCGAGATTGATCGCCATCGAGCCGGCCTCGATGCCGACGAAGTGGAAACCGAGCAGGAGGGTGGGCGGCATGTCGGGATCGGTGAGATCGATCTCGCTCTCGACCGTGAACAGCTTGCGATAGGTCTGCTCCGACGCGAACCATTGGTAGCTGCGCTCGACGTAGCTGCGGATCGCGTGGCGGAAGTGCTGGCCGGCGACTTCCTCGCGGCGCGCGTCGCTCCAGTCCGGGAAGCAGAGTTTCAGATTGGTGTGTACGATGCGCTTTCGCCGGCTCGGGATCTGGTAGAGCAGCCAGCCGAGGCCGTCGCCGAGCCGTGCGGTCAGGCCATACGGCAGGCGCGCGAGCAGTTTCAGGAAGCCGATGGCGAGATGTGTGCCGAGGCGGCCTAGCATGCGGAACCTCCATGAGTCCGGCGGGCCGGCGCATTGCAAACGGGGTTGAATGACAGCGGAACAAGCAGCACGGGCAACGCTCTGTGACAATTCTGGAAAGCCGCTATAATACGGGCTTCGCCGAGTTAACTGACAACTTGCGGGGCGAAGCTGGTTGGCGCGAAGCGCGCCGCCCGGTACTGGTAATCCGCTAAAGCGTCGCCGCTTCAGGCCCAAACGAAGCTGGCTACGTGATACCAACCGTAACCACACAGGAGCCTGAAAAAGTGGCAAACGATTACTTCTTCACTTCCGAATCCGTTTCCGAAGGCCATCCGGACAAGGTCGCAGACCAGATCTCGGACGCGATTCTCGACGCCATCCTCGCTCAAGACAAATACTCGCGCGTTGCCGCAGAAACGCTGTGCAACACGGGTCTTGTCGTCCTGGCCGGTGAAATCACCACGACGGCCAACATCGACTACATCCAGATCGCGCGCGACACGATCAAGCGCATCGGCTACGACAACACCGACTACGGCATCGACTACAAGGGCTGCGCGGTGCTCGTCGCGTACGACAAGCAGTCGCCGGACATCGCGCAGGGCGTCGACCGCGCGCACGACGACAACCTCGATCAGGGCGCCGGCGACCAGGGCCTGATGTTCGGCTACGCGTGCGACGAAACGCCGGAACTGATGCCGCTGCCGATCCACCTGTCGCACCGCCTGGTCGAGCGCCAGGCGAGCCTGCGCCGCGACGGCCGCCTGCCCTGGCTGCGCCCGGACGCGAAGTCGCAGGTCACGATCCGCTACGTCGACGGCAAGCCCGATTCGATCGACACCGTCGTGCTGTCGACCCAGCACGCACCGGACATCGAGCTGCCGGCGCTGCGCGAAGCCGTGATCGAGGAGATCATCAAGCCGACGCTGCCGGCCGAGCTGATCAAGGGCGACATCAAGTTCCTCGTGAACCCGACCGGCCGGTTCGTGATCGGCGGCCCGCAGGGCGACTGCGGCCTGACGGGCCGCAAGATCATCGTCGACACGTACGGCGGTGCCGCACCGCACGGCGGCGGCGCGTTCTCGGGCAAGGATCCGTCGAAGGTCGACCGTTCGGCAGCCTATGCCGGCCGCTACGTCGCGAAGAACATCGTCGCGGCCGGCCTCGCGTCGCGCGCGCTGATCCAGGTGTCGTACGCGATCGGCGTCGCCGAGCCGACCTCGGTGATGGTCAACACGTTCGGCACGGGCCGCGTGTCGGACGCGACGATCACGAAGCTCGTGCGCGAGCACTTCGACCTGCGTCCGAAGGGCATCATCAAGATGCTCGACCTGCTGCGCCCGATCTACGAGAAGACGGCGGCCTACGGCCACTTCGGCCGCGAAGAGCCGGAATTCTCGTGGGAAGCGACCGACAAGGCGCTCGCGCTGGCCGAAGCGGCCGGCGTGGAGCCGGCAGTGCGCGTCGCGTAAGCGTCCGCTGCCCGAAACGAAAAACCCCGGCCAGGCCGGGGTTTTTTTATGGGTGCGTGCGCCGCGCGGGTCAGCGCGCCGCGAACGCGAACCAGCCGGTGCTCGCCGCGAGGCGGCGCGGGCGGTTGACCCGGCGCTGCGGGCCGTTCGCACGGCGCAGCGCGAGCGCGCGCAGCGACGACGGCTTCTGCAGCAGCGAGCGCAGGCCCGAGCGGCGCGCGAACGCCTGCGTGCCCATCATCGAGAAGAATGCGTGAAACCACGCGCGGATGCCGTCGAGCCGTGCGTGCGCCTGGGTGTGCACGGCGAGCGCCTGCGCGCGTGCGCGATGATGGCGCAGCGGACGAAACGGGGCGGACGGCACGACGCGCTTCGCAGCGCGGCTGAGACGGGAAGTCAGACGGAATGGCATGTGAACGATGCGTTGCTTGCTTGAATGGATGGCGCCCTTGACGAGCGCACTGATATGTAACGGCCTCGGATGGCGCAACGCATGTTATCCAATGTCGCTGCGCGCCGCGCCCGCCAGAACTGACAGGCCGCGTCAGGCTACAGGGGATTCGTGACGGGCAAAAGTCGCGGATAACCCTTGTGCCGCAAGGCATGCATTACATACCGCCTGTCGCTGAGGCCACCGCGGCGGCGCACAGTTCCCTTGCTGTGGATCAAATTGCCGGCCGGCAATTCCCTGCGCACGACAATGGTGCTGCGCGCACCATCCGGCGCCGTTTTACAATCGAAACATTCACAAGAAATACATCGAGCATCCCATGTCTTCATTGCAGTCGGATTTGATTCGCGCGCAGGTGACGGAACTGCGCGAACGCGGCTTCGTCATCGCCCGCGGCCTCGTCGACCCGCAGCAGTGCGCGGCGCTGAAGCAGATTGCCGAGCGACAGTTGCAGGAAGCCGCGCAGCCGATCGAATTCGAGGCCGACCTGCGCTATCCGGGCGCGCCTGAGTCGAAGCACGCGCCCGGCGGTCACACGGTGCGGCGGCTGCTCGATGCGTACGCGCGCGATCCGGCGTTCGCCGAGCGTGCGATCGCACCGGAAATCGGCGAGTGGATGCAGGCGTATTTCGGCGAGCGGCCGGTGCTGTCGCGCGCGCATCACAACTGCATGATGACGAAGCATCCCGCGTACGGCAGCCTCACCGGCTGGCACCGCGATTTCCGCTACTGGGCGTTCGAGCGCCCGGACATGGTGTCGGCGTGGCTGGCGCTCGGGCCGGAAACGAACGAGAACGGCGCGCTGTGGCTGGTGCCGGGCTCGCATACCGCCGAATTCGGCGCGCAGGCGTTCGACGACGCGAAGTTCTTCCGCAGCGACCTGCCGGAAAACCGGAAGATGATCGACGCGGCGACGTGCCCGCCGCTCGCCGCCGGCGACGTCGTGTTCTTCCACTGCAACACGCTGCATTCGGCCGGGCAGAACCGTTCCGACCAGGTGAAGTTCTCGCTCGTGTTCACGTATCACGGCGAAAGCAACCGGCCGATTCCGGGCACGCGCTCGGCGGCGAAGCCGGAAGTGCAGTTCTAGGGCCGGTTCGCGCCGGCAGCGGCTGGCGGCCGTGCCGCCGGCCGCTCATCGCGAAGCGCTCGATTCGATCCCTGCCCGGCGGGCTCCGCCCGGCAGGGATTTTTCATGGGCAGGTGCGCCGCGGCAACGACCGGATCGCTGCCGCAGCGCAGGCGTCAGCGCTTGTTGCCCGGCATCGCGAGGCCGATCAGGCCGATGAACGAGGCGACGGCGCCGCCGGCGATCAGCAGGATCGTCTTCGTTGCCGGCGAGCCGGTGAAGAAGCGCGACACGTCGTCGTTGATCGAGTGGAACGACTGCCCGCCGAAATACAGCAGCACGACGCCGCCGACCAGCAGCGCAACCGAGATGACCCGGGCCATACAAACCTCGCGGAAACGGTGATTCGAGACGCCGCAGTGTAGGCGAGCGTCGCGGTCGCGTCCATCGCCGTGCGCGCTTTGGCCGCGTTCGCTACCATATCCGTCGCACGACTCCTTCGCCGCCGGCCCGACGTACGCCGGCGCGCGCCAACCGACGTTCTGACGGAAATTCTCATGGCCTACGAAGCAGCTTCCGAACGTTATGCCGACATGCAATACCGCACCTGCGGCCGCTCCGGGCTCAAGCTGCCCGCCCTGTCACTCGGCCTGTGGCACAACTTCGGCGACACGACGCCGATCTCGACCCAGCGCGAGATCCTGCGCACCGCGTTCGATCTCGGCATCAACCACTTCGATCTCGCGAACAACTACGGGCCGCCGTACGGCAGCGCCGAAACCAACTTCGGGCGGCTGCTGAAGGAGGATTTCCGGGCGTATCGCGACGAACTGCTGATCTCGACGAAGGCCGGCTGGGACATGTGGCCGGGGCCGTACGGAAGCGGCGGCGGCTCCCGCAAGTACGTGCTCGCGAGCCTCGACCAGAGCCTCGCGCGGATGGGGCTCGACTACGTCGACATCTTCTATTCGCACCGCTTCGACGCGCATACGCCGCTCGAGGAAACGGCCGGCGCGCTCGCGGCGGCGGTGCAGCAGGGCAAGGCGCTGTACATCGGCATTTCGTCGTACTCGGCGGCGAAGACGCGTGAAATGGCTGCGCTGCTCGCCGAGTACAAGGTGCCGCTGCTGATCCATCAGCCGTCGTACAACCTGCTGAACCGCTGGGTCGAGCGGGAGCTGCTCGACACGCTCGACGAGATCGGCACGGGCAGCATTGCATTCACGCCGCTCGCGCAGGGGCTGCTGACGTCGAAATACCTGAACGGCGTGCCGGCCGACGCACGCGTGAACAAGCCGGGCGGCGGCTCGCTGATGGCGGACCATCTGAGCGCGGACAACCTCGAGCATGTCCGCAAGCTGAACGCGATCGCCCAGCGTCGCGGCCAGAGCCTCGCGCAGATGGCGCTCGCGTGGGTGCTGCGCAACGGGCGCGTGAGCTCGGCGCTGATCGGCGCGAGCCGTGCGGAGCAGGTGCGCGAAAACGTCGGTGCGTTGAAGAACCTCGCGTTCTCGGCCGAGGAGATTGCCGAGATCGATCGCGACGCAACGGAAGGCGGCATCAATCTGTGGGAAAAGCCGTCCACCGATCAGGCGATCTGACCGGCAGGAAACGCGGCGGGCGCAACGCCCGCCGCGTCGAATTCGACCGGCCGCTCCGTCGTCGCGACGGAACGGCGCGCGGGATGCGTCGCTAGATCAGTGCTGGCAGGCCTTCGACCAGCAGCACCGCGACGCCGACGCCGAGCATCGCGCCCAGCACGCGCAGCAGGTTGTGGCGGAAACTGGTCGCGCACGGCACCGCGCCGAGGAACAGCGCGCCGGCGAGCGCCATCGGAATCAGCAGGATGAAATCGCCGATCGTGAAATAGGTGGTCATGCTGTCTCCTTGGCCGAAGCCCATGCCGGGCTGTCTCGTTGTGCTCCGACCCGATTGCGGGGTGGCTGGTCCTTTCGAGTATAGGAAACGCCGCGACGTTTTTCGCTATCCGAACCATTAAAAAAGGTGGGGAAAACGCAAGGAAATGTCGATTTCAGCCGCGAACTCGACGCGATCCTTGCGTTTTGCTTTCGTATGACTGTCCCGGTTCCCGGCGTGACGGCCCGACGAAAGCGCGCGGCCGTCGCGCCGCGGGCCGCCCGCCGTCGCCGGCAGGCGGCCCGTCCGGTCACCCGCGAACGGCGGGGGCGCGGAACACCAGCGCCAGGCCCGCGACGATCGCGCCCATGCCGGCCAGCGCGAGCGGCTCGGGGCGGTTGCCGAGCCAGGCGGCGTCCATCAGCGTCGTGACGACGGGCACGAGGTAGAACAGGCTCGTCACGTTGACCAGGTCGCCGCGCTGCATCAGCCGGTAGAACAGCAGCTGCGCGACCACCGAGATCACGATGCCGAGCCACACGAGCGGCACGACGAACGCCCAGGTCGTGTCGAACGCGATCGGCCGGAACGGCACGATCGCCGCGCACAGCGCGAGCCCGATCGCATTCTGCAGCGGCAGCACGTCGGCGGGCGCCGAGCGCACGCGCTTCTGCAGCAGCGCGCCGGCGGTCAGCGCGACGAGCGCGGTGAGCGCGCAGGCGATGCCGGCGACCGGCACGTCCGTGCCGCCGATGCCGCGGCACACGACCAGCGCCAGCCCGGCGAGCGCGAGTGCGAGCCCCGCGATGCGCGTAGCCTGCCAGCGCCGCTCGACGAACGCGAGTGTGAGGATCGGCTGCACGCCGAGGATCGTCGCGAGCACGCCGGGCGCGATGCCGCGTTCGAGCGCGAGCAGATAGAAGATCGAATAGCCGCCCATCAGCAGCACGCCGGTCGCGACCGCGATGCGGCGCTCGCCCGGTGCGGGCAGCCAGCGCCCGCGCACGGCGGACAACGCGAGCAGCACGAGCGACGCGAGTGCGAAGCGCGCGGTGAGGAAGGCAAATGCGGACGCATGCCGCAGACCGAGTTCGGCGAAGATCGCCCCGCTGCTCCAGAGCAGCACGAAGAGCGACGTCGCCCCATGCGCGGCGAGCGCGCGTGTGAACCTAATCATGTGAATCCACCTGTCGAACGGATGAGAACGTTCCATGCGCACGCGCGCGGCGCCGTGCGTCACGGCGCACGAACGGCAGGCTGGCGAATGGAAGCGGAAACCGGAGCCGGCGGTCAGCCGGCGCACGCCGCCGGGGGAGGCGGCGCCGCGCCGACGCGCGGCGGTGCGACAGGGGGAGGCGGTGCCGACGAAGGCGCGCACGCCCGCGGCCGCGCGTCGAGCGGCGACCGGGACTTCGGAAGGGCGGGCGTGCAAGCAGGCATCGCGGAGAAGGAATACGGTGGAATGCGAACGAAGCTCAAAGGTACCGCAACACGGACTGGCGCGGCAACCGGCGCGCCGACGTCATGCGCTGCCGGCGCGCCGCAGCGAAATGCGCGCGCGCCGGGCGGTCACATTCGACAGGGTATGATGGGGGTGTCGCCGGTGCAAGCACACGGGCGGCGCAGTGGTTGATTGGAGACATTCGACGAATTCGCGGCGCTTTGCCTGCTTCTTCTTCTTTTCGCGCTTCGATAAACCATGAACAATGGGATACGCGTTGCCGCATCGACGGCGGCGCGTGTCGTGCATCTGCCGGCCGATGACATGGCCGGCCTCGGGATTCAGGAGTGGGGAAACATCATGCATGTCGGGTCGATTGTCTGCACAACCCATATCGCGGTGCCGAAGGGCGCGCGCGGCATCGTCCAGCGCATTCTGGGCGACATGGCGATGGTGACCTGGTACGCGGGCGTGCCGGGCGAGTCGAAGGAACTCAACACCGAGCCGTTCTTTCTCGAGGACCTGATCGACACCGGCGAATCCGTGCTGCCGGCGGGCGCGGCCATTCACTGAGCGTTCGCGCATTGCCGGACGCTCGTCTTTCTGCCCGGCAGGCGGCACAATGCCGGGCATGAACGAAGTCACCTCCGCCACGCCTTCCGCCGAGCCGCCGTTTGCCGGCCTCACGCCCGAGTGCGTGCTCGACGCGCTCGACAGCGTGCTGATGCCGGCCGGCCTGCGGACCGACGGCCGCCTGCTCGCCCTCAACAGTTACGAAAACCGCGTCTACCAGGCCGGCATCGAAGACGGTCCGCCGATCGTCGCGAAGTTCTATCGCCCGGCACGCTGGTCGGACGAGGCCATCCTCGAGGAACACGCGTTCGTTGCCGAACTCGCCGCGCGCGAGATCCCGGCGGTGCCGGCGCGCACGCTCGACGGCCGCACGCTGCACGCGTTCAACGGCTTTCGCTTCTCGATCTTCGAGCGGCGCGGCGGCCGCGCGCCCGATCTCGACCGCAGCGACACGCTCGAATGGCTCGGCCGCTTCATCGGCCGCATCCACGCGGTCGGCGCGACCGAGCCGTACGCCGCGCGCCCCGCGCTCGACATCCGCACGTTCGGCTACGAGCCGCGCGACTATCTGCTGGCGCACGATTTCATTCCCGTCGACGTGCGGCCCGCGTACGAAACCGCGGTCACGCTGGCGCTCGAAGGCGTCGAGGCCGCGTTCGAGCGCGCGGGCGACCTCCGCCTGCTGCGCACGCACGGCGACTGCCATCCGAGCAACGTGCTGTGGACCGATGCGGGCCCGCATTTCGTCGACTTCGACGACAGCCGGATGGCACCCGCGATCCAGGATCTGTGGCTGCTGTTGCCGGGCGATCGCCCGGGCGCGTCGCGCGCGCTCGCTGACCTGCTCGCCGGCTACGAGGATTTCTGCGAATTCGAGCCGCGCGAGCTGCACCTGGTCGAAGCGCTGCGCACGCTGCGGCTGATCCACTATGCCGCGTGGCTCGCGCGGCGCTGGGACGATCCCGCGTTCCCGGCCGCGTTCCCGTGGTTCAACACGCATCGCTACTGGGAAGCGCGCGTGCTCGAACTGCGCGAGCAGATCGGCGCGATGCAGGAAGGGCCGCTCTGGCCCGTGTGATGCACGCGCACCCGCGCCGGCGCGGGTGCGCGCCGTTCAGAACTTCAGCATCAGCTTGATCAGCGCGGCGAAGCGCTTGCCGTACGGCGGCGCGAGCAGGTTGCGCGCGTTCAGTCGCGCCTGCACGAGCACCGGCTTCATCTTCGAGAACGTCACGAAGCCGTCGTAGCCGTGGTACGCGCCCATCCCGCTCGCACCGACGCCGCCGAACGGCATGCTGCCGCACGCGATGTGCATCAACGTTTCGTTGACCGATACGCCGCCCGAGATCGTTTCGTGCATCACGCGCTCGACCGTGCCCGCGTCTTCGTCGAACAGGTACAGCGCGAGCGGGCGCGGCCGCGCATTCACGTACGCGATTGCCTCGTCGAGCCGTTCATAGGGCACGAGCGGCAGCAGCGGGCCGAAGATCTCTTCCTGCATCAGCGGCGTGGCGCCGTTCACGTGCGTGACCGCGCACGGCACGAAGCGGCGCGATGCCGGATCGGACGATGCGTCGGCGAGCGGGTGCAGCTGCGCGCCGGCCGCCTGCGCGTCGCTCGCGAGCTGCTGCAGGCGCGCGAAATGCCGGTCCGACACGATCGTCGTGTAGTCGGCGTTGCGCGCGAAATCCGGATACATCTTCGCGAGCCGCGCGCGGGCGCGCTCGATGAACGCGGCTTCCATCCCGCGCGGCAGCAGCACGTAGTCGGGCGCGATGCAGGTCTGCCCGGCGTTCAGCGTCTTGCCGGCGACGATCGCGTCGACGGCCGCGTCGAAGCGCGCGTTCGGCCCGACGATCGCGGGCGACTTGCCGCCGAGTTCGAGCGTGACGGGCGTGAGGTTCTCGGCCGCCGCGCGCATCACGTGCCGCCCGACCTGCGTCGAACCGGTGAACAGCAGGTGATCGAACGGCAGCGCGCTGAACGCGGCGCCGACGTCCGCATCGCCGTTGACGACCGCGACGTGATCGCGCTCGAAGGTCTTCACGATCAGCTGCTCGAACAGCGCGGACGTGCGCGGCGTCAGTTCGGACATCTTGACGATCGCGCGGTTGCCGGCCGCGAGCGCGCAGATCAGCGGGCCGGCCGCGAGCAGCACCGGATAGTTCCACGGCACGACGATGCCGACCACGCCGAGCGGCTGCGGAATCACCTTCGCGCGCGCGGGCCGCAGCCACTTGTTCATCGCCTTGCGCATCGGCTTCATCCAGCGCTTGCCGTGCTTCAGCGCCTCGTCGATCTCTTCCTTTGCCATCCAGATTTCCGACAGCAGCACTTCCTGCTTCGCGCGATGGCCGAAATCCGCGCTGATCGCGGCGGCGAGCGCGTCCGCATGGTCGATCAGCATCGTGCGCAGCGCGCGCAGGTGCTTCGCGCGGGTCTCCCAGTCGGGATACGGCGCGCGCAGGTAGGCGGCGCGCTGCGCGTGCAGCAGCGACGTCATCGCGGCGATCGTGGGATGCTCGTGCGGCGCGAGTTCGGGCAGGTCGTTCTTCATGTCGTCTCCTCCAGTGGGGCGTGGCGCGGCGGCCAGCAGTCAGGCCGCCCGCGCCCGCTCGACGAGCGCGGCGTGACGGATCGGGGTGAGCGGGGCGGCATCGTCGGGCGTCGCATCCGCGCGACGGTCGGCGGCGGCGAAAACGGCGTGACGCGCGGCGCGTGACCGGCGGACGTGCGGGTGTGCATCGCGGGTAACGGCGCGGCGAAACCGGGCGGCCGGCCGCGTCGCGTACGCCGGCGCGGCGCATTGCATGGGGTGTATCGACGCCGCGCGCAGCGTGGCGTGCACTGGCGCCCGAACGCGATTCAAACAATCCGGCCGATTGCCCGCCGTTCGATTCCGGCGTGCCGTGCACACGGCGATACCCGCGTGTGCACATGGGCCTGTTTGAAACCAAATCGGGGACATGCGACGTGCCGCCGGACAACCCGGCCGGCGCACGGCCTGCAGGACGTGACGCTGCATGACGGTCTCTCCCATTTCGCGACGGATCGGCTTCTGGCGGCCGGTTGCGTCGCGCCAGGCGAATCCACGCATCTTAAATTTAGTTCACGCGCGCGTTTAGAGGAATCGCTCTTGAATTCGCGCGCCGCGTGCGCGGCGGCCATTCCTACAATGCCCGGACTAGAAGACTCGGGCCGCACGGCCGCGCCGGGCGCCATTCATGACATGAAGGAGACATGCATGCAATACGACTACATCATCGTCGGGGCGGGTTCGGGCGGCGCGAGCCTCGCGGGCCGGCTCGCCGATGCGTGCCCCGACGCGACCATCGCGCTGATCGAAGCGGGCGCGCACACCGAGCGCAACCTGCTCGTCAACATGCCGGTCGGCATCGCGGCGCTGGTGCCGTTCAAGCTCGGCACCAACTACGGCTACGAAACCGTGCCGCAGCCGGGCCTCGGCGGGCGCCGCGGCTACCAGCCGCGCGGCCGCGGGATGGGCGGCTCGAGCGCGATCAACGCGATGATCTACACGCGCGGCCATCCGCTCGACTACGACGAATGGGCGCGGCTCGGCGCGACCGGCTGGAGCTGGCAGGACGTGCTGCCGTACTTCCGGCGCGCGGAAGGCAACCAGCGCGGCGCGAACGCGTGGCACGGCGCGGACGGCCCGCTCACGGTGTCCGATCTGCGCTTTCGCAATCCGTTCTCCGAACGATTCATCGAAGCCGCGCACGCGGCCGGCTACCCGCTCAACGACGATTTCAACGGCGCCGCGCAGGAAGGCGTCGGCTTCTACCAGGTCACGCATCGCGACGGCTCGCGCTGCAGCGTCGCGCGCGCCTACCTCTACGGCCGCAACCGGCCGAACCTGCACGTGATCACCGATGCGACGGTGCTGCGCGTCGGCTTCGACGGCAAGCGCGCGGTCGGCGTCGTGCTGTCGCGCAACGGCCAGGTGCAGACGCTCGGCGCGCGCGCGGAGGTGATCCTGTCGGCCGGCGCGTTCAACTCGCCGCAACTGCTGATGTGCTCGGGCATCGGCCCGGCCGAGCAACTGCGCCGGCACGGCATCGCCGTCGTGCAGGACGCGCCCGACGTCGGCGCGAACCTGATCGACCATATCGATTTCATCATCAACACGCGCGTGAATTCGTCGGAGCTGGTCGGCGTGTGCCTGCGCGGGATCGCGAAGATGACGCCCGCGCTGGTGCGCTACTTCTCGAGCCGCACCGGGATGATGACGAGCAACGTCGCGGAAGCGGGCGGCTTCATCAAGAGCGATCCGTCGCTCGAGCGCCCGGACCTGCAGCTGCATTTCTGCACGGCGCTCGTCGACGATCACAACCGCAAGATGCACTGGGGCTTCGGCTATTCGCTGCACGTGTGCGCGCTGCGGCCGTTCAGCCGCGGCACGGTGGCGCTCGCGAGCGGCGACGCGCGCGACGCGCCGCTGATCGACCCGCGCTTTTTCAGCGATGGGCGCGATCTCGACCTGCTCGTGCGCGGCGCGCAGGCGATGCGCCGCATCCTGTCGCAGGCGCCGCTCGCGTCGCAGGGCGGCCGCGAGCTGTACACGCGGCCGGACCAGACCGAAGCCGAGCTGCGCGCGACGATCGTCGCGCATGCCGACACGATCTACCACCCGGTCGGCACCTGCCGGATGGGCACGGACGCGCGCGCGGTGGTCGATACGCAACTGCGCGTGCGCGGGGTCGAAGGGCTGCGGGTGGTGGATGCGTCGGTGATGCCGACGCTGATCGGCGGGAACACGAATGCGCCGTCGGTGATGATCGGCGAGCGCGCGGCGGATTTCATCGCCGCCGCGCGCAAGGCGGGCGCGCCGAGCGGAGCGGCGGCCGCGCTGCACGGCCGCTGAGCGGCGCGTGCGGAAGGTCAGGCGAATGTATCGACGAGGCCGGTGCGGCTGGCGGTTGCGCCGCTCGACGCTGCGGGTGGCGCGACGTCGGCCGTCGCGTCGCCGGATGACGGTGCGCCGTTCCCGCGCCGCGACGATTGTCCGCCGGCGAACGACTGCTGGGCGTTCTGCTG
Organism: Burkholderia pyrrocinia; assembly: GCA_001527685.1. GTDB lineage: Bacteria > Pseudomonadota > Gammaproteobacteria > Burkholderiales > Burkholderiaceae > Burkholderia > Burkholderia pyrrocinia_D. The sequence goes on along the minus strand of LOZU01000034.1, from coordinate 351,309 downwards.
CTGCTGTTGCGCGAAGCCGCCGTCGCTGACGGACGCGCTGCCGAGACCGAGGCCGCCCGCTTCCATCGCGTCGCGCAGCTTCGGCAGCGCGGCTTCGACCGCGTCGCGCACCTGCGCGTGCTGGGATACGAACAGCGCGTGCGCATGATTGTCCGCGATCCGCAGCACCACCTGCAGCGGGCCGAGATCCGGCGGGTTGAGCGTCAGCTCGGCGCTCTGCTGGTGCGCATTCGACAGGAACACGACCTTCTGGCTCAGCGCGTCCGTCCAGTCGGCGGTGCCGACGTGCGGGGCGAGCACGTTCGCGTTCGCGGCGGCGACGCCGGGCGTGGCCGGCGCCACCGGCGCAGCCGATTGCGCGGCCGCCGCGGCGGCCAGCGCCGCGGCGGCCGGGTCGGCGGCGTCCTTCGCGGCCGCGAGCGCCTGCGCCACATGGGCCGTCGCGTCGGCATTCGCTGCCAGCCCGGCCTGCGTGGATGGCGTTTGCGCGGCCTGCGCCTGCGGCGCGGCGAACGCGCCCTTCGCGTCGGCCAGCGTCTTGTCGAAGGCCGCCGCCTTCGGCGTCAGCGGTGCGGCGGCCGCGGTTGTTGCAGTTGCCGCCGGCTGCGGCGCGGCAGCCGCGCCGGCTGCTGCTGCCGGCATCGCGATCGCGCCGGCGCTGCCGGTGAGCTTCTCGAGCACCGCATGCAGCGCGTCGCGGCCGGACGCCGGTTCGGCGGCCGCCGGTTGCGTGGCGGCCTTCGTCGCGTTCGCGGCGGACGCGATCGCAGCCGATGCCGCGTCGCCGGCGCGCGACAACGCGTCGGCGGCCGCGGCGGGCGTGCCGTCAGGGCGGGCCTGCAGTTGCGCCTGCACGGCGGCCGCGGCGGCGAGCGCGGCCGCTTCCGGGTTGATGTCCGCGCTCGCGTCGTCGCGCGTCTTGTCGTCGGACGGGCTGGACGGGCCGGACGGCTTGGCGCCGCTCGCCAACGACGACGGCGCACCCGCCGTGGCGGATGGTGCCGCCGCGGACGACGACGCGTCGGCCTGCGCCGATGCGCCTTGCGACGCGACGCTCTGCTGCAGCGTCTGCGCGAACGGCAGCGCGGACGCGTCGCTCGCGGCGGACGCGTCCGGGGTGGCCGTCTTGCGGCCGGCCTTGAGGGCGGAGCTGGCGGTGTCGATCAGGGCGCCGAGCAGGGACAGGGAAGGCATTGGCGTATCTCTCGTTCGGATGCGTTGAGCGGTTACGTCGATTTCGCCGCGTCGGCCCGCATGCGCAGGATCTTCGCGGCATGTTCGTCGGCCTCGCGCTGTTCGCGCTTCGCGGTGAGGCGGGCTTCCTGCGCGACGCCGCGCGCCTGCAGGATTTCATACGAGCCGACGGTGCGTTTCTGTTGCTGCCAGTGCGGGCGCGCCTCGTCGATGCGGGCCTCGGCGGCGGCCAGCACGCGGCGCTGCTGGGCGATCGCCGAGTCGAGCGTGTCGAGGAACGCCTGGAAATTCCGCCAGTTGCCGGCGGGCATGCCGCTCTGCGCGGATTGCGAGAAGCGCACGTGATATTCGTGGCGGTAGCGCAGCAGCGCGTCGAGCTGGTCGGACGCGTCGGTGCGTTCGCGCTGGGCGACGCCGAGCTGCCGGGTCGCCGTGTCGAGATCCTCGTTCGCGCGATCGAGCAGGATCTGCAGGGGAAAGCCTTGTGCCATGAGCGTCAGCCTCCGTGGATGTCGAACAGCGCATCGAGCCCGTCGAGGCTCGACGCGAACGGCGCGCATTCGCGAAAGCCCTGCTGCAGGAACGACTCGATGCGCGGATAGAGCGCGATCGCGCGGTCGAGCTGCGCGTCGCGGCCGGGCGCGTAAGCGCCCACCGCGATCAGGTCGCGGTTGCGCTGGTAGCGCGACAGCATCTGCTTGAACTGGCGCACGCGGTCGAGATGCGGCTCGTCGATCAGCGCGGTCATCGCGCGGCTGATCGACGCCTCGATGTCGATCGCCGGATAGTGGCCGGCTTCGGCGAGCGCGCGCGACAGCACGATGTGGCCGTCGAGGATCGCGCGCGCCGAATCGGCGATCGGATCCTGCTGGTCGTCGCCCTCGGTCAGCACCGTGTAGAACGCGGTGATCGAGCCGCCGCCTTCCGGCCCGTTGCCGGTGCGCTCGACGAGCGCGGGCAGCTTCGCGAACACCGACGGCGGATAGCCCTTGGTCGCGGGCGGCTCGCCGATCGCGAGCGCGATCTCGCGCTGCGCCATCGCGTAGCGGGTCAGCGAATCCATCAGCAGCAGCACGTGCTTGCCCTGGTCGCGGAAATACTCGGCGAGCGCGGTGGCGTACGCGGCGCCCTGCATCCGCAGCAGCGGCGACACGTCGGCAGGCGCCGCGACCACGACCGAGCGCGCGAGGCCGTCCTCGCCGAGGATCTGCTCGATGAATTCCTTCACTTCGCGGCCCCGTTCGCCGATCAGCCCGATCACGATCACCTCGGCGCTCGTGTAGCGCGCCATCGTGCCGAGCAGCACCGACTTGCCGACGCCGGAGCCCGCGAACAGGCCCATCCGCTGGCCGCGCCCGACGGTGAGCAGCGCGTTGATCGCGCGCACGCCGACGTCGAGCACGTGGTTGATCGGCTCGCGCTCGAGCGGGTTGATCGACGCCGCGGACAGCGGCGCGTCGACGGTCGACGCCAGCGGGCCGAGGTTGTCGAGCGGGCGGCCGGCCGCGTCGACGACGCGCCCGAGCATGTTCCAGCCGACCGGCAGCCGCTTCGCGCCGGCCAGCGGATCGGCGACCGGCGCGCGTTCGAGCGGCCACACGCGCGCGCCGGGCAGCACGCCCGCGACGTCGGTGGTCGGCATCAGGAACAGGCGCTCGCCGGAGAAGCCGACGACTTCCGCTTCCGCGACCGGCAGCGTGCTGCCGGGCGGCAGTTCGATCGTGCATTCGGCGCCGACCGACAGGCGCAGCCCGATCGCCTCAAGCACGAGGCCCGCCGCGCGGGTCAGGCGGCCGCACGGCCGCAGCGGCAGCGCGCGATGGCTGCGCGTGGCCAGGCCGTTCAGGTGCGCACGCCAGTGCGACAGATGGGGGTTGTGCGGCGCGCGCGGCGCGGCGCTTGCGGGGGCCGGCGCGGCGTCGTGCGCGGCCTCCGGGCCGAACGACGCCAGCGCGAGCTCGCGTTCGAGCGGCGTCATGCTGTCTTGCGCGAACGACTCGGGCGTGCGCGTCACCATGCGCTCACCTTGCCGATCGCGGCGGCGACGCGCTGCCAGCGGGTCGCGAGCGTTGCGTCGACTTCACCGGTGGCCGCGTGCGCGCGGCATCCGCCGCGCTCGATCGTCGCATCGGTGCGCACGCTCCAGCCGATCGCGTCGAGTTCTTCCTGCAGGTACGCCTCGACGACCGGCAGGTCGGCGGGATGCACGGCCAGCTGCGGCGCGCCGGACAGCGCCGGCTCGGCCGCGAGCACGTCGCGCACCGCGGCGACGAGGGCGGTGGGGTCGTGCTTCACGTGCTGGCGCACGACCTGCTGCGCGATGTCGAGCGCGAGCTGCGCGACGTCGGCCGCGAGATCGTGCTCGGCGGCGGCCAGCGCCTCCCTGAACGACGCGGCCAGCGCGGCGAGCTGCGCGGCCTGCTCGCGCGCCTCGGCCTGGCCGGCCTCGAAACCCTGCTGGTGGCCCTGTTCGTAGCCGGCCTGGTAGCCGAGCGCCTGGCCCTCGACGTGGCCGGACGACATGCCGTCCGCATGCGCGGCGTCGCGCACGCGCTGCAATTCCTCGGCGAGCGCGGCCGCCGCCGCGGCCGCCGTGTCGGGCGGCGGCGGGGGAGGCGGCGGATCGAACGACGCCATTTCCCACCGCTGGTACGCGGTGACGTCGCCCGTGCGGTCGCTCGCCGGCTCAGACATAGGCGTCTTCCGCCTTGCCGCCGATCACGATCTGGCCGCCTTCGGCGAGGTTGCGCACGATCTGCAGGATGCGGCGCTGCTGCGTCTCGACCTCGGACACGCGCACCGGGCCGCGCGCGTCGAGATCCTCGGCGAGCAGTTCGGCCGCGCGCTGCGACATGTTCGCGAGGAACTTCTGGCGCAGCGCGGGCGGCGCGCCCTTCAGCGCGATGATCAGCGTTTCCGACTCGACTTCCTTCAGCAGCAGCTGGATCGCGCGATCCTCGAGGTCGAGCAGGTTCTCGAACACGAACATCTGGTCGATGATCTTCTGCGCGAGGTCCTGGTCGTACTGGCGGACGTTCTCGAGCACACCTTCCTCGTGCACCGACGTCATGAAGTTCAGGATCTCGGCCGCGGTGCCGATGCCGCCCATCGGGCTGCGCTTCAGGTTGTCGCTGCCGGACAGCAGGCCCGACAGCACGTCGTCGAGCTCGCGCAGCGCGGCGGGCTGGATGCCGTCGAGCGTCGCGATCCGCAGCATCACGTCATTGCGCAGCCGCTCGGTGAAGCAGGACACGATCTCGGACGCCTGGTCGCGGTCGAGGTGCACGAGGATCGTCGCGATGATCTGCGGATGCTCGTTCTTGATCAGCTCGGCCACCGCGCTCGAATCCATCCACTTCAGGCCTTCGATGCCGCTCGTGTCGCTGCCCTGCAGGATGCGGTCGATCAGCACGCCGGCCTTGTCCTCGCCGAGCGCCTTGGTCAGCACCGAACGGATGTAGTCGTTCGAATCGAGCGACAGCGCGGTGTGCTGCTCGGCCTCCTTCGCGAACTCGGTCAGCACGCTCTCGACCTCTTCGCGCGTGACGTTGCGCAGCGCGGCCATCGCGGCGCCGATCTTCTGTACCTCGCGCGGCGCGAGGAATTTGAATACCTGCGCGGCCTCTTCCTCGCCGATTGACATCAGCAGGAGCGCGCTCTTGGTCAAGCCTTCAGCGTTCATCGTTCACCCAGCTCTTCACGACGGTTGCGACGATCTTCGGATCCTGGCGGGCGATCGTGCGCGCGTAGTCGAGGTTGCGCTCGTAGCGGTGCTTCTCGTTTTCGAAGCCGAGCAGCAGCGCGTCGGCGTCTTCGTTCGCGGCGGCCTTCTCCGGCGCGGGCAGGCCGTCCAGCGCGATCGCGTCGTCCGGCGACGGCAGCGCGGGCGCGGCCGGCTCGGGCGGCGGGTACGCGCGGCGCATCGCCGGGCGCACCACCGCGAAGTACAGCGCCGCCGCGACCCCCAGGATGCCGAGCCACTTCGCGGCTTCCTTCGCCATGTCGATCACGTCTGGCTGGCGATACCACGGCAGGTCGGCGTACGGGTCGCCGGCGGTCGTGAACGCGCTGTTCACGACGTTCACCGAGTCGCCGCGCTTCGCGTCGTAGCCCATCGCGTCCTTCACGAGCTGCTCGACCTGCGCGAGTTTCGCGGGCGGCAGCGGCTGCATCGTCACGTGGCCCTTCGCATCGGCGACCGGCTGGTAGTTGACGACGACCGCGACCGACAGCCGCTTCACGCTGCCCATCGGCTGCTCGATGTGGCGGATCGTCTTGTCGAGCTCGTAATTGGTGGTCGCATCCTTGCGATCGCTGACCGGCGTCGTCTGCGGCCCGTTCTGGCCGTTGCCCGCGACGATCGGCGCGGACGCCGGCTGCGGCGGCGTGTTCGACAGCGCGCCCGGCACGCCCGACGCGCCGCCCTGCGCGAGCTCGGTCGCGGTGCTGGTCTGCTGGCTGCGGATCGCGGCCTGCTGCGGCGTGCCGTTCGGGCCATAGCTTTCCGACGTCTGCTCCTGCTTCGAGAAGTCGAGGTCGGCGCTCACCTGCGAGCGCGCGTTGCCGGTGCCGAAGATCGGCGCGAGGATCGCGTCGATGCGCTTCTGCGTGTTGCGCTCGACCTGCTGCACGTATTTGAGCTGGCTCGCGTCGAGGCCGCTGGCCGACGCCTGCTGGGTCAGCAGGTTGCCGTCCTGGTCGACGATCGTGACGTTCTTTGCGGGCATGTCGGGCACGCCGGACGACACCATCCGCGTGATCGCCTGCACCTGGCCCTCGTCGAGCACGCGGCCAGGGTAGAGATCGACGAACACGGACGCGGACGGCGCCTCGCGGTCGCGCACGAACACCGACGGCTTCGGGATCGCGAGATGCACGCGCGCCGTTTTCACGGCGTTGATCGATTCGATCGTGCGCTGCAGCTCGCCTTCGAGCGCGCGCTGGTAGTTGATCTGCTCGGCGAACTGGCTGATGCCGAATTTCTGGTTGTCCATCAGCTCGAAGCCGACCGAGCCGCCCTTCGGCAGCCCGAGCGCCGCGAGCTTGAGGCGCGTTTCGTGGACCTGGTTCGCCGGCACGAGGATCGCGCCGCCGGCGTCGGCGAACTTGTAGGGAACGTTTGCCTGCTGGAGCGCGGCAATGATCGCGCCGCCGTCGCGGTCGGACAGGTTGCTGTACAGCACGCGGTAGTCGGGCGCGCGGCTCCACAGCACGAGCGCGACGATCACGGCGACGGCGAACGCGGCGGCGATCACGAACGGCAGCTTCGGGTTGCCGCGCATCCGCGCGATGCCCGGAATCCGTTCAGCGAAGCCGCCGAGCCCGAAATCCACGCTCGCGCCGCCCGCGCCCGGCAGCGCCGCGGCGGCGCCGGGAGCCGGGCTGGGGAGGCCCGTGCGGGCGTCGGGGTTGATCAGCGAATTGGCCTGCGAATCCATGCGTCGAGGTTCTCCGGAGCGGGACGACTGAGCCGCTCGGACGAGCGGGCGGACAATGACACGATGCGATTATCGTGATGCCGGCCCTGATCCGATCGGCCGAAAAGAGCCGGGTTTCCCCCGTACTTTCACGGCTTTGCCGGACGGTGCGCTGCTATGCTTTTTCGCGATCCGGCAAGGCGGGCGCGCGCGACATGCGCCGGCGGCCCGCCCGGCCTGGCCCGTACGGGCCCTTTATATTGGATGGGGAAACGGCATGACGACGAGCGTCGGCGGAATCGGTTCGGTGTTGCAACAGATGCAGGCGATGGCGGCGCAGGCGACGGGCGGCACGGCCAGCCCGACCGCGGCGCTGGCGGGCTCGGGCGCGGCCACGGCCGGCACGTTCGCGAGCGCGATGAAGGCGTCGCTCGACAAGATCAGCGGCGACCAGCAGCGCGCGCTCGGCGAGGCGCAGGCGTTCGAGGTCGGCGCGGCGAACGTGTCGCTGAACGACGTGATGGTCGACATGCAGAAGGCCAACATCGGCTTCCAGTTCGGGCTGCAGGTCCGCAACCGGCTCGTCAGCGCGTACAACGAAATCGCGCAACTCCCGGTCTGACGCGGGCCGCCGCGGCCCGTCCGACCCCATCAGGTTTGCCTAAAGCTTTTAATTTCCTTTCCGATAACTCCGGGAACAGGCCGCGCCGTGCGCGCGGGCCATCCAGATCCACCGCATCAACAAGGAGAAGCGCATGTTTTCCCCAGGACACGCTGGAGCCAATGCGTACGCGCGCGTCGGCGTCGAGACGGGGGTGATGGGCGCGTCGCCGCATCGGCTGATCGCGATGCTCTACCAGGGCGCGCGGCAGGCCATCGCGCTTGCGCGCATGCACCTGCAGCAGGGCAACATTCCCGCGCGCGGCGAGGCGATCGGCAAGGCGATCCGGATCGTCGAGAGCGGCCTGCAGACCGCGCTGAACCGTGAGCAGGGCGGCGAGATCGCCGCGCGCCTCGATGCGCTGTACAGCTACATCGGCCGGCGCCTGGTGGAAGCGAACGCGAAGGCCAGCGAGCCGATCCTCGTCGAGGTCGACGGGCTGCTCGCGACGCTCGAGGAAGCATGGACGGGCATCGCCCCGGAAGTCGCCCGGATGGCCGCGCAACAGGCGGACCAGCCGCGATGAGTCGCAAGGACGAATACTTCGCGCGCTACGAGGCGATCGCGGACGTGTCCGACCGGATGCTGCGCGCCGCGCGCGGCGCCGACTGGAGCGCGCTGTCGGCGCTGCAGGAGGCGTACCTGCAGCTCGTCGACGGGCTGAAGGACGCCGGGGTGGGCGTCGCGCTCGACGAGGCCGAACTCGGCCGCAAGCTCGAGCTGATCCGCCGCATTCTCGCCGACGACGCCGCGATCCGCGATCTCGCCAGCCCGGAAATCGCGCGGCTGTCCGCGCTGTTCGAGACGCGCCGCTCGACCAAGGTGCTGACCGACCTGTACCGCGCGCGCGGCGGCTGACGGCCCGGCGGCGCGGAACCCGCGCCGCGCGTGGCGTCGGCGACGACGCAGATTCCCGAATCCGCATCCTCCGGATGCGCATCGATGTTGCAGAGGGGAGCCCGCTCCGATCATGTCCGGTATCGACTCCGTAGCCGCCGCACTGCTGGCGAGCCGCCTCGACAGCCTGCTGAACGGCGTCGTGACGCCCCCGGCCGGCGGCGCGGCGACGGCGCAGGTCGGCACGTCGGCCACCGGCGCGCCGCTGGCGCCGGCGACGCCCCCTCCCGCCGCCACACCGCCGCAGGCTTCCGCGCAGACGGCGCTGTCCGAGGTCGGGCTCACGCTCGACGCGATCTCGCGCTTCGGCGGCGACGCCACGCCAGCGGTCGTCGGACGGGTGCCGCTGCTCGCCGATCCGACCGTGCTGTTGACCGACTCGACCCCGGCGACCGCGCCGGCGCGCGGTGCCGCGCCGCAGGACACGGCGCGCGCGGCGGCGTCGCAGGCAGCAGCACCCCAGGCCGCGGCGCCCGCGCGCGACGCGACGGCCGCCGCGCCGATCCTGGCGCTGCGCGCCGCGCTCGCGCAGGCCGTGAGCGAAAGCGGCCTGTTCTACGAATCCCATCTCGCCCAATGGCTGGCCGGCCAGCGGCCGCTCGCCGCGCTCGAGCGCGAGCCGCAGGCGCGCCTGCCGGCCACGCCGACGCCCGCCGCCGCGAACCCGCCGCCCGACAACGCCGACAGCACGCTCGACGCGCTGCTCGACGCCCGCCTGCCGCTGCCGTCGCCGGCGCCTCGCACGGCGGGCCAGCCGGGGCCGGGCACGCCGGCCGGCGCGGCGCCGCATGCGAACGCGGCGCCGCCGGCCCGCGACTTCCTTGCACCCGATGCGCCGCCGCCGCGCGTTGCCGGCGGCACGGACCCGCACCCGGACACCCCGGAATCGCGCTGGACGCCCGCGCGCGCCGCGCTGGCCGGCGCGGCGTCGGCGTCGGCCGACGCGCAGGCGAGCGCGCCGCCGCCGGTGCATCCGGCCGCCGTGCCGCTGGTGCGCCAGCAGCTCGACGTGCTCGCGACCGACCAGTTCCGCTGGGTCGGCGAAGCGTGGCCGGGCGCGCGGCTCGACTGGACGATCGAGCCCGACGGCTCGGGCGGCCATGCGCCGCGCGACGAGGCCGGCGACGGCATCGCGTGGCGGACCCGGCTCACGCTGATGCTGCCGACGCTCGGCACGGTCGATGCGGAACTGGTGCTGAACGGCGAGCAGCTCGTCGCGCGGTTGCGTGCAAGCGAGGCCGGCGCCGGCCGCCTGGTCCGGCATGAAGCGGCGCTACGGCAGCGGCTGGAGGCATCGGGGCTGCAAGTCGGCGGGCTGTCGATCCGCGCGGTCGACGGCGCGCCCGACGGGTTCGATGCGTTTGCCGCGAAGGCGGCGGCCGCCGCGTATGCGCGCGGGGTCGCGGACGAGGTGGTCGACGCGGGCCGCGCCGCCGGCGCCGACGAACGGGGGCCGCGATGAGCGGGCCGTCCCGCAAGCGCGCGGCCGCGCTCGTCTACGACGCGAAGGGCGGCGATGCCGCGCCGCGCGTGATCGCGAAGGGCTACGGCGCGCTCGCCGAGATGATCGTCGCGCGCGCCCGCGATGCCGGGCTCTACGTGCATACCGCGCCGGAAATGGTGTCGCTGCTGATGCAGGTCGATCTCGACGACCGCATTCCGCCGCAGCTGTATCAGGCGGTGGCCGACCTGCTGGCGTGGCTGTACGCGCTCGAACGCGCCGACGGCGCGGCGGGCGACGGCGCGCCGCCGCCGTTTCCGCTCCCGCGGCTGCGCTGAGCACGCCCGGGCGGCGGTGACGCGCCGCGGCGATTGAGCCGGGCTACGATTTGTGTAATGATATCCATTCTCATTTCATGTCCGCCGGGCGGCGCGCGATGCCAGCGCGCCGCCCGTTGTTTTGAACGAATGGATTTCCTCGCGTGAACGCGCCCGAAACGATCGACAAGCCCCGTGCGGGCGTTACCGTGCTGCACCCGGCGGCACGCCACCTCACCGACGACGAACTTGCCGCGCGCCGCCAGCGGTCGCGCCGTGCGACCTTCATCAAGTGGCTGCGCAAGGTGCACGGCTGGGTGGGCCTGTGGGGCGCGGTGCTCGGGCTGCTGTTCGGCGTGACGGGCGTGGTGCTCAACCATCGCGCGCCGCCGCTGAAGATCCCGACCGGCGAGGCGCAGGTCGAGGAACTGCAGCTCGCGCTGCCGAATCCGGTGCCGGCGACGCCCGCCGCGATGACGAAGTGGCTCGCGCGCGAGCTGCACTTCGACGGCCGCCCGGGCCGCGTGCGCAAGGAGCCCGCGCAGCCGGTGGCGTGGGGCGGCCGGCGCGTGATGCAGCCCGAGCACTGGCAGTTCGGCCTGTTCGGGCCGCAGCACAACCTGCAGGCCGAATACTGGGTGGGCAATGGTTACGTGTCGGTGAAGCGCACCGGCAACTCGTTCATGACGACACTGAACAACCTGCATCGCGGCGTCGGCATGAACCTCGGCTGGGTGCTGCTGATGGACACGATCGCCGGCTCGCTGATCCTGCTGTCGCTGACGGGCGTGCTGCTGTGGACCGAGCTGAACAAGCGCCGCACCGTCGGCGTGGTGCTGGTGGCCGGCTCGGTCGCCGCGGCGCTCGCCGCGGGCCTCGCCTGACGCCCGCGATTCAGGCGTCCGCGGCTCAGACGCCGCAAGCCTCCCCGCCGCGCGCCGCGATCTCGCGCGCGGCCTTCGCGCCCTCGACCTGCAGGATCGTCGGCAGCGACACGTTGTTCTTCGCAGCGGTGACCTCGGCGAGGATCGAGATCGCGATTTCCGGCGGCGTGCGGCTGCCGATGTAGATGCCGGCCGGCCCGTGCAGCCGCGCCAGTTCCGTCTCGTTCAGGTCGAATTCGCGCAGCCGCTCGCGGCGCGCCGCGTTGTTGCGCCGCGAACCGAGCGCGCCGACGTAGAACGCCGGCGTCTTCAGCGCCTCCATCAGCGCGAGATCGTCGAGCTTCGGGTCGTGCGTGAGCGCGATCACCGCCGAGCGCGCGTCGAGCTTCATCTCGAGCACCGTGTCGTCGGGCATCGTGCGCACGACGCGCGTGCCCGGCACGTCCCACGCATCCGTGTATTCCTCGCGCGGATCGCATACCGTCACCTGGTAGTCGAGCCCGGCCGCGATCTGGCACAGATAGCGCGACAGCTGCCCCGCGCCGATCACGAGCATCCGGTAGCGCGGGCCGTGGATCGTCACGAGCCGCTCGCCGTCGAACGCGACGCCGTCGGTCGCCTGCGCGGGCGACAGCGACGCGCGGCCGGTCGCGAGCGTCATCGTGCGCGTGACGAGGCGGCCCGCCTCGACCTGCGCGCACAGCGCGGCGATGCCGCTGTCGCGCGTCAGCGGCTCCATCACGAGCTGGATCGTGCCGCCGCAGGGCAGCCCGAAGCGGTGCGCCTCCTCGGCCGTCACGCCGTACTTCACCGCTTCCGGGCGCGCGTCGGCGGCGATGCCGCTCGCATGCACGCGGGCGATCAGGTCGTCCTCGATGCAGCCGCCCGACACCGAGCCGACGACGAGCCCGTCGTCGCGCACCGCGAGCATCGCGCCTTCGGGGCGCGGCGACGAGCCCCACGTCTTCACGACCGTCACGAGCAGCACGCGGCGGCCTTCGTCGAGCCAGCGCGCGCTGGTTTTCAATACATCGAGATCGACGCTTTCCATCTTCCGTTTCCTGTTGCCGGACGGCCCCGCCGGTGCGGGCCGTCGCTCGATGGCGGGATTATGAACCGCCCCGCGCAAGCGTGCCGGCGGCGCGCGGCGAGCCCGTGCAAATCCGGAGGAATGGGCAAATCATCGGGACGATCGGGCAGCCATCGGCAGCGAGCGCGGCGTGGCGGGACGCGCCCGGCCTCGACGCGCCTGCCGCGGCGGCCGATTCGGGCGGGGGGAGGGGCGCCGCGCATGGCCGGTCCCGGCCCTGCGCGGCATGACGGCGTTGCGGCGCTGCGCGCGGCGGTCAGTGCGCGTCGTGACGATCGTGCGCGAGCTTCGAGTGACGCCGCGAGTACAGGAAGTAGATCACGAGGCCGATCACGAGCCAGATGCCGAATGCGGCCCACGTGACGGGCTGCAGGTTGAGCATCAGGAACAGGCACGCGCCGACCGCGAGGATCGGCACGACCGGCACGCCGGGGCAGCGGAACGCGCGCGGCAGCTCCGGATGCGTGCGGCGCAGCACGAGCACCGCGATCGACACCATCGAGAACGCGGCGAGCGTGCCGATGTTGATCAGCTCGGCCAGCACGTTGAGCGGCACCAGCGCGGCGATCAGGCCGAAGAACAGGCCGACGAGCCAGGTCGTCAGGAACGGCGTCGCGTAGCGCGGGTGCACGCGCGACAGCATCGCCGGCAGCAGGCCGTCGCGCGACATCGCGAAGATGATGCGCGTCTGGCCGTAGCTCATCACGAGGATCACGGTCAGCATGCCGAGCACCGCGCCGAGGTCGATGAAGCCCGCGACCCACTTTTCGCCGGCGATCTGCAGTGCGTACGAGATCGGGTGCGACACGTTCGCGTACTGGGCCGACGGCACGATGCCGGTGGCCACGGCCGCGACCGTCACGTACAGCACCGCGCACACCGCGAGCGACGCGATGATGCCGATCGGCAGGTCGCGCTTCGGATTCTTCACTTCCTCGGCCGCCGACGACACCGCGTCGAAGCCGATGAACGCGAAGAACATCACGGCCGCGGCGCCGAACACGCCGTTCCAGCCGTGCGGCATGAACGGCTTCCAGTTCGCCGGCGTGACGTGGAAGATGCCGACCGCGATCACGAGCAGCACCACCGACACCTTGATGAACACCATGATGTTGTTGATGCGGGTCGATTCGCGGATGCCGATCGACAGCAGCGTCGTGATCACGATCATCACGAGGAACGCCGGCAGGTTGAACCACGTGACGACGCCCGGCACCGCGCCGGGCGCGGCGCTCAGCACGGTCGGCAGCGACACGCCGAAGCCCTGCAGCAGCGACTGCAGGTAGCCCGACCAGCCGACCGACACGGCCGACGCGGCGAGCCCGTATTCGAGCATCAGGTCCCAGCCGATGATCCATGCGACGAGTTCGCCGAGGGTCGCGTACGAATACGTGTAGATCGAGCCGGCGACCGGGATCGTCGACGCGAATTCGGCATACGACAGCGCGGCGAGACCGCAGGCGATGGCGGCGATCACGAACGACAGCATCAGCGCGGGGCCGGCCTGCACGGCGCCGGTGCCGGTCAGCACGAAGATCCCGGTGCCGATGATGGCGCCGATGCCGAGGAAGGTGAGGTCGATCGCGCCGAGCGCTTTCTTGAGCCCGGCGGCGTGCGCGCCGGCGATCATGCGATCGACGTTTTTCTTGCGGAAGAGGGACATTGCGGATGGATCGCCGGCGCGCGCGGGCGCGTCGCGTCGACTGAGTGAAAAACCTGAAATTTTAACCGATCTGGCGAAGACGACCCGCCGCGGTGCAGCACCGGCCGCCGGAATCGCCAGGCAAAACAAGCGCTTGGGGCACGCCGGCCGGCGTGCCGGTGCGCGTGTCAGGCGCCGGGCGCGGGCGCCATGTCGACGAGCCGGTTGCTCATCACGTAGAAGGTCAGCTCCGCGTTGTTCGACAGCCGCATCTTCTCGAGCAGCCGCGTGCGGTAGACGCTCACCGTCTTCACCGACAGCGACAGCGTGTGCGCGATGTCGGTGAGCCGCTTGCCGGACGCGAGCATGCACAGCGTCTGGTATTCGCGGTCCGACAGCTTCTCGTGCGGCAGCGGCTCGTTCTCGAACGACACGTATTCGGCGAGCGCCTCGGCCATCGCCGGGCTCACGTACTTGCGGCCCGCGGCGACCTGCTGGATCGCGGAAATCATCTGCGCGGCGTTCACCGTCTTCGACAGGTAGCCGGCCGCGCCCGCCTTCAGCGCGCGCACCGCATACTGGTCCTCGCGGTACATCGAGAACATCAGCACCGGCGTGTTCGACAGCTTGCGCTTGAGGCGCTTCAGCACCTCGATGCCGTTCATGTCGGTGAGCGAAATGTCGAGCAGGATCACGTCGAATTCGCGCTTGTCGACGGCCGCCACGGCTTCGCCGCCGGTTTCCGCCTCGGTGACTTCCCGGGCGATGCCGCGGTCGATCAGCAACTGGCGGATGCCTTGCCGGACGATCGCGTGGTCGTCGACGAGCAGGATGTTCAGACTCATGCCGACCTCACGAAAGCCATGCGCGGCGTGCCGTCGCCGGCGCCGCGAACAGTGCGTCCCACGCGAAGCGGGCGGCGAGCCGGGTGCCGCGGCCGGCGGCCGGCCCGGTCAGCTCGAAGCTGCCGCCGAACGCCTCGCAGCGCGCGCGCATGCCGGCGAGGCCATAGCCGTGGCGGTGCGCGCGGGAGAAACCGATCCCATCGTCGGCCACGATCAGCGACAGGAAGGTGCCGTCCGCATCGATCCGTACGTCCGCCGACGTCGCGCGTGCGTGCTTCGCGACGTTCGACAGCGCTTCCTGCGCGACGCGGAAGATCGCGAGCGCGCCGGGGCCCGCGAGCTGCGGCAGGCGCGCATCGGCAGCGCAGACGAAGCTCGTGCGCAGGCCGCTGCGTTCCGCGTAGCTGGCGACCCACGCCGACAGCGCGCCGACGAGGCCGGCGTCGAGCGCCGGCGTGTCCTGCTCGTCGATCAGCCGGCGGTTCGCGTCGGTGGCGGCATCGAGCGCGCGCAGCGCGAGGTCGAGCGCGCGGCGGCAGCCTTCGGGTGCGTCGGCGGGCAGCCAGGTGTCAACGTTTGCGAGCGCGAAGCGCGCCGCGGTGAGTTCGGCGCCGAGCCCGTCGTGCAGCTCGCCGGCCAGATGGCGGCGCGCCGCTTCATCGGCGGCCAGCAGTGCGGCGGACAGTTCGGTAATCCGCGCGTCGAGCGCATCGCGGCTCGCGGCGGTCGTGCGGCGGGACCGGGTGGTGGCAGGGGCACAGGCCGGCGCAGGCTGCTGCGACGGGAACGGGGCGTGGGCGCCTTCGGGCGCGTTAAGCGACGTATCCATGACTCTCCCTGCTGTCAGAAAGCGATTCAGACACCGATCGGCGGCGCGTGCCGGATGCCGTTTTCGTAGACGGCGGCCAGTCGGCAATTGTCACACACCAGGGTAACAAAATTTACATCTTGTAACACATTGATCCGACCCTTCAGTGCGCTTCCGGATTGCAGTCGCGCGCCGCGCATAATATCTCAAAATTCCCCGAAAGGTCATGTCGGGCGGTCATTTAAGGGTAAATGTGAATAATTCGATCGAACCTGTTGTAGGAAAAACACTGACACGCAAGCGCGGGGTTGCGACGTATCCAAATGTAACTATTTGAGATGAGATCCTCCTCGATTGTTACGAATTCGCCAAGCACCCGCGAAAAAAAACCGGAGCTTTCGCTCCGGTTTCTTGACCGCGCACAAATTCGAGGGGCGGATCAGTCGACGAACGCGCGCTCGATCACGTAGTGGCCCGGCGCGCTGTTCTTGCCTTCGACGAGGCCGGCCTGCTTCAGCAGGTCGGTCGTGTCCTTCAGCATCGCGGTGCTGCCGCACAGCATCACGCGGTCGTGCTCCGGCGAGAACGGCGGCACGTCGAGATCGGTGAACAGCTTGCCCGTCGCGATCAGGTCGGTGATCCGGCCTTCGTTCTCGAACTCCTCGCGGGTGACCGTCGGGTAGTAGACGAGCTTTTCCTTGATGATGTCGCCGAGGTATTCGTGGCCCGGCAGGTCGTGCTTGATGTAATCCATGTACGCGAGCTCGCCCTTCAGGCGGCAGGTGTGCGTCAGGACGACCTTGTCGAAGCGTTCGTAGATGTCCGGATCGCGGATGATCGACATGAACGGCGCGAGGCCCGTGCCCGTCGACAGCATCCACAGCGTCTTGCCGGGCAGCAGGTTGTCGGCGACGAGCGTACCGGTCGGCTTCTTGCCGATCAGCACCGTGTCGCCCACCTTCAGGTGCTGCAGGCGCGACGTCAGCGGGCCGTTCTGGACCTTGATGCTGAAGAACTCGAGGTGCTCCTCGTAGTTCGGGCTGACGATGCTGTAGGCGCGTGCGAGCGGCTTGCCGTCGACCTCGAGGCCGACCATCGTGAATTCGCCGTTGTTGAAGCGCAGGCTCGGCTCACGGCTGCAGGTGAAGCTGAAAAGCGTGTCGGTCCAGTGGTGGACGGATTGGACGGTGGCGGTGTCGTATTTGCTCATGGCTTTGAAAACGGACGCGCGTCGCGGACGCGTGTAACGGGCGAAAAACGAGGGCGTCGGCCCGATCGAGGGATCGGCCGGCGGCGCGCCGAACACGCGCCTTCTCTGTGACAGACGATCGGAGAACTGCTTATTTTACCCTGCTTGCGTGCTTCGCGTGCTTGACCCCGGCCGATGCGCGGATTTCGCGCAACGTTTCATTTCAAAATGCTTTCATCGATCGGCGGCGAGCTTCGCGCCGAGGCCGACGAGCGCGGCGCCGCACAGCGCGTCGAGCGGGCGGCGCACGCGCCGGTAGCCGCGCTGCGCGCGCGGGCTCGCGAACAGGTACGCGACGCTGCAATACCAGCCGACCGACATCGAGCCGATCGTCAGCAGCGCCGCGCCGTTGAACCACAGCGGCACGTGCGCGGGCAGCATCGCCGCGAACACGCTGGTCCAGAACGCGCACGACTTCGGGTTCGTCAGGCACGTGAACAGCCCCGTGCGGTACGCGCGCAGGTAGTCGCGCGCCTGCGGCGCGGGCAGCGCGGCCGGCGCCGCGTCCCCGGCAGCCGGGGACGGATCGCGCCGCGTGCTCGAACGCAGCAGCTTGACGCCGAAATAGACGAGGTACACGGCGCCGCCGATCCGGATCGTCTCGTACAGCCATTCGACCTGGTGCAGCACGGCCGCGAGGCCGAGCATCGCGAGCGTCGCCCAGGTGACCGACGCGGTGCCGACGCCGAGCGCCGACACGGCGCCGAGGCTGCGCCGGCCCGACATCGACAGCTGCGAGATCATGAAGATGTTCGGCCCGGGCGTGACGAGCGCGACGAGGTAGACGGCGGCGATTTGCAGCAGGATCGGCAGGTAGCTCATGGCGGCGCGGGCTGGGAGCGGGGCAAGCCGCTACTGTAGCGCGAACCGGCCCGACCGGGGCCGCGCCGCCGCGCTCACTGCGGGTCGAGCCGCAGGCGGGCGATGTACGGCAGGTGGTCCGACAGCCACGCGGTCTCGCCGGACGGCGCGTTCCATTCGAGCGGCGTGAGCCCGCGCACGAACATCTTGTCGAGCGCGAGCGCCGGCGAGAACGCGGGGAACGTGCGCCCCGACTCGCCGAGCAGCGTCGCGACCTCGGCCAGGCCGATCTCGGCGAACAGCGGGATCGAGTCGTTGCGCCAGTCGTTGAAGTCGCCGGCGAGCACGAGCGGGCCGTCCTTCGCGTGGCGCACGATCCAGTGCGCGATCCAGTGCATCTGGCGCAGCCGCGCCGCGCGCGTGAGCGCGAGATGCGCGCACAGCAGCGTGACCGGGCGCGACCCGGCGAGCGTCGCGCGCGCGACCAGCAGGCCGCGCCGCTCGAAGCGGTGCGCGGAGATGTCCCAGCGGCCGCCGAGGTCGAGCGGGTGCGGCGACAGGATCGCGTTGCCGTGCCGCCACGACGGCTTGAACACGTTCGGGCCGAGCGCGATCTGCCAGTCGAGCGACTGCGCGATCTCGGTCGCCTGGCAATGCCAGACGTCGTCGTACGCGTCGTCCATCGGCACGCCGAAGCCGGGCGAGAGCACCGTCCTCGGCATGCGGCGCGCCATCGCTTCCTGCAGGAAATACACGTCGGCGTGCGTCGACTGCATCCAGTTGCGCATCGCGTTCCACGCGGTGAAGCCGAGCGGCGAGCGGCCCTTGTGCAGGTTCCAGCTGACCGCCGTGAGTTCGTCGGGCGCGGCGTGCGGCTCGGCGAACGGCAGGGACAGGGCGTCGGCGGACATGGCGGCTCAGTCCTTCGCGACGTGCGCGCGCACGCGGTACACGAGGTGCGGGCGCTGCTCGATGAGGGTCCAGTCGGTCCACGCATCGGCGCCGACCGACAGCCCCGGATGGCTTGCGACGATCTGTCGCGGCGAGATCGGCAGGCACGGGTCGGCCGGCTTCGCGTTCGTATCGTCGAGCGTCTCCTGCACGTCGAGCGCGAGCGAGATCGCGTTCGAATCGGCGGCGAGCGGCGCGACGGTGACGGCGCGCGTGCGCTCGGTCGGCACGACGCGCGCCTTGTCGCCGCAGCCGACGGGCACGGCCGACGGATAGCGATGGGTGTCGGTGCGGGTCTGACCCACGGTGGTGTGCTGCTGGAACGTGTCGATCGTCTGGCCGTCGCTCACCACCTGGATCTCCCATGCGACGACCGCGGGCGCGGGGCTCTGCGCATGGGCGGCGAGCGCGGCGCCCGCCAGCAGGACGGCCAGGCCGTGTTTCAGCATGAAGCCTCTCCGGAGTCTCGGTATTGCGGGAAACGGACGCCCATCTTACGCCCGATCGGCATCGGCGACGATGCGACCGGATGCGCCGCGACGCATGCGCCGCGCGTTGCGCCCATGCAGGAAAGGTAAGTGCCCGTCACGCGTTTTCAAGCAAAAAAACGCGCGAACTCGGCGACCGGCGCGCGCTCGGTGACGAGGCGGTTCTCGCGCGCGGCCGGGTCCGCATGGCCGAGCGACATCCCGCACACGAGCTGCTCGTTGTCCGGGATGCCGAGCTGCCCGGCGACGACCCGGTGAAACGGCACGAACGCCGCCTGCGGGCAGGTGTCGAGGCCGCGCGCGCGGGCGGCGGTCATCACGCCCTGCAGGAACATCCCGCAGTCGAGCCATGCGCCGTACGTCATCACGCGGTCGAGCGTGAAGAACAGCGCGACCGGCGCATCGAAGAAGCGGAAGTTGCGCGCGTGCTGCGCATGCATGCGCGCCTTCTCGTCGCGGCGGATGTCCAGCAGGCTGTACAGGTCCCAGCCGACCTTGCGCCGCCGGTCGATGTACGGCGAGATCCATTCGCGCGGATAGTAGTCGTATTCGGCCACGTACTTCTCGTCGCGCGCGGGATCGTCGTAGGCCGCGGCGAGCGCATCGGCAAGCGCATCGCGCGTCGCGCCCGTCGCGACGTACACGCGCCACGGCTGGATGTTGGTGCCCGACGGCGCGCGGCTCGCCGCTTCGAGGATGGCCTCGAGCGTGTCGCGCGGCACGGGTGTCGGCAGGAACGCGCGGATCGCGCGGCGCGTGGTCAGTGCATCGTCGACGGCGCGGATCGCATCGGCATCGACGCGGGCGGAAACGGCGGGGACGGACATCGGCGTACCTTCGAAGCGGGGGCGGTGGCGGCGCGCGCGGCGCCATCGGCGGGGCCGGCGCGGCGGCCGGCAAGCCATCGATGATACGCCGCGCCGCACGAGCGTGCAGCGCGCGCGGCCTGTTAGCAGCACACGCGCGCGGCTGCTTGCTTGCACTGGGGTGCCGGCCCGCTACACTGAAATCGAAAGGGTCTGAAGGTGCGGTACGCAAGCGGCAGCGAGGTTGGTATGACGACGGCGATGGTGAAACAGGAACTGGCGGTGGCGTCCTTCAGCACGGTGTACGACCTCGATCAGGTCGAGACGGCGCTGAACGATCTGAACGAAGGCGCGAGCGACGCACTGCGCGCCACCTACGAGCGGATGCTGAAGACCGGCAATTTGCGCTTTTGCGTGAAGCCGAACCGGATGCCGTCGTTCGACGAACTCGGCGAGGTGCTGCCGAATTTCGTCGAGCCGCTCGACGACGTGCGCAAGCAGGTCGCGCTGTGCCTCGAGACCGACGACCGGCTCGAGCTCATGCCGATCCTGCTGCTCGGCCCGCCGGGCATCGGCAAGACGCATTTCGCGAAGGCGCTCGCGCAACTGCTGGGCACGTCGTATCACTACGTGCCGATGAGTTCGCTGACCGCGGGCTGGATCCTGTCGGGCGCGTCGTCGCAATGGAAGAACGCGAAGCCCGGCAAGGTGTTCGACGCGCTCGTGAACGGCAGCTACGCGAACCCGGTGATCGCGGTCGACGAGATCGACAAGGCCGGCAGCGATGCGCAATACGATCCGCTCGGCGCGCTGTATGCGCTGCTCGAGCACGATACCGCGCGCGTGTTCGTCGACGAATTCGCCGAGGTGCCGATCGATGCGGGCAACGTGATCTGGGTCGCGACCGCGAACGATGCGCAGGCGATTCCGGAGCCGCTGCTCAACCGGATGAACATCTACGAGATCGCGCCGCCCGATGCGGCCGGCGCGCGCCGCATCGCGCAGACGATTTACGACGAGATCCGCACGTCGCATGCGTGGGGCCGGCGGTTCCCGGCGACGCTCGGCGACGACGCGCTCGACGTGCTCGCCGCGACGCCGCCGCGCACGATGCGGCGCGCGCTGCTGCACGCGTTCGGCGCCGCGCGCCTCGACGGGCGCGATGCGGTCGAGCCGCGCGACATCCGCGCGGACGAAGGTGCGGCGAAGCGCCGCCCGATCGGGTTCTGACACACGGGAGCGCGGCGTCCGGCGGCGCGGGACCGGCGAGAAACATCCGGCTACACATGTGTCCTGCATGCGTGCGAGCCGAGCGTACAATCGTCTTCTCTCCCTCGACGCGATAACGACGCGAAAAGCCATGGAGCAGATCGATTGTGTGGTGGTCGGCGCGGGTGTCGTCGGCCTCGCGATCGCCCGCGAACTCGCCGCGCGCGGCCGCGACACGCTCGTGCTCGAGGCGGCCGACGCGATCGGCACCGGCACGAGCGCGCGCAACAGCGAGGTGATACACGCGGGCCTCTACTATCCGCGCGGCTCGCTGAAGGCGCTGTCGTGCGTGCATGGCCGCGACCTGCTGTACGAATTCTGCGAGACGCATCACGTGCCGCACCGGCGCATCGGCAAGCTGCTCGTCGCCACTTCCGCCGCGCAGGTGAAGCAGCTGAAGGCGATCGCCGCGCGCGCCGAGGAGAACGGCGTGCTCGACCTGATGCCGCTCACGCGCACCGAGGCGCAGACGCTCGAGCCCGCGCTCGAATGCGTCGAGGCGCTGTTCTCGCCGAGCACGGGCATCGTCGATTCGCATCAGCTGATGCTCGCGCTGCTCGGCGACGCCGAACGCGACGGCGCCATCTGCGTATTGAAATCCCCGGTCGAATCGATCGACGTGCTGCGCGGCGAGCGCTTCGTCGTGCGCACGGGCGGCGACGCGCCGGCCGAGTTCGAGGCGTCCTGCGTGATCAACAGCGCGGGCCTCGGCGCGCAGGCGCTCGCGCGCCGCACGCGCGGCCTCGATCCGCGCTGGGTGCCGCCGCTCTATCTCGCGCGCGGCAACTACTTCAGCCTCACCGGCCGCGCGCCGTTCTCGCACCTCGTCTATCCGCTGCCGGACCGCGCGGGGCTCGGCATCCACCAGACGCTGGACCTCGCGGGCCAGGCGCGTTTCGGGCCGGATGTCGAATGGATCGACACGCTGCGCTACGACGTCGATCCGGCGCGCGCGGACGCGTTCTACGCATCGATCCGCGCGTACTGGCCGGCGCTGCCGGACGGCGCGCTGCAGCCGGCCTATGCGGGCATCCGTCCGAAGGTCGCGGGGCCCGGCGAAGCGCCTGCCGATTTCATCGTGCAGGGCGCGGCGCAGCACGGCGTGCGCGGCCTCGTGAACCTGTTCGGCATCGAGTCGCCGGGGCTCACCGCGGCGCTCGCGCTCGCGCAGCGGGTGGGCGAGATGACCGCGTACGGGTAACGGGAGACGGGCGGCGGGAGACGGCGCGGCAAGCGGCGAAACCATCCGTGTTAATTCTTTTATCTCCGGCATTTCGGGCCGCACATTCGCGCGCTTGGGCGTTATGCTGTCGAACGGCTGTCGCTAGAACAGCTTTCAAACTTATAACGTTGGAGCGAGTCCTCATGAAAACATCCCGTCGCAGTTTCCTGATCACGAGCGTCGCCGCCGTGTCCGCCGTCGCGCTGTCGTCGCGCGAAGCGCTGGCCGCCGACCTGCCGATGCTCGCCGAAAGCGATCCGACCGCGCAGGCGCTCGGCTACAAGGCAGACGCCACCAAGGTCGACAAGGCGAAGTATGCGAAGTACGCGGCGGGCCAGGATTGCGCGGCCTGCATGCTGTACCAGGGCAAGCCGGGCTCGGCGTCCGGCCCGTGCGGCGCGTTCCCGGGCAAGCAGGTGTCGGCCAAGGGCTGGTGCAGCGCGTTCTCGAAGAAGGCGTGACGCCCGCGCGGCATCGTGCGGTGCCGCAATCGCGCGACAAACGTGAAACGCCCGCCATCGACGGATGGCGGGCGTTTTTTAATGCTTGAAAACGGTTCCGCACCTTTCTAAACTCGCTCCAGACCGGCACGCAGCAGCGGCTCCCGCGCGGCGCACTCCGGCACGGCGACTTCACGAGGGCGAGACACGCATGGCGACGATTGCGGGTTCAACGAATTCAGTCAGTCCGGAGCGCGCGCTGAACCGGCGCGCAGTGGTGGCGGCGGTCATCGGCAACGCGCTCGAGTGGTACGACTTCACGGTCTTCAGCTTCATGGTGGTCGTGATCGCCGAATTGTTCTTCCCGACGTCCAGCGAATATGCGTCGCTGATGCTGACCACCGCGACGTTCGGCGTCGCGTTCTTCATGCGGCCGATCGGCGGCGTCGTGCTCGGGCTGTACGCGGACCGCGCCGGCCGCAAGGCCGCGCTGTCGCTCGTGATCCTGCTGATGACGGCCGGCATCTTCCTGCTCGCGGTCGCGCCGCCGTACGCGGCGATCGGCATCGGCGGCCCGCTGCTGATCGTGCTCGGCCGGCTGCTGCAGGGCTTCTCCGCGGGCGGCGAGTTTGGCAGCGCGACCGCGCTGCTGATCGAGGCCGCGCCGTTCTCGAAGCGCGGCTTCTACGGCAGCTGGCAGATGGCGAGCCAGGCCGCGGCGCTGCTGATCGGCGCGCTCGTCGGCGCGGCCGTCACGCGCGGCTTCACACCCGACACGCTGCGCGCATGGGGCTGGCGCGTGCCGTTCATCCTCGGGCTCGTGATCGGGCCGATCGGCTTCTACATCCGCCGCCATCTCGCCGATTCGGAAGCCTTCCTGCATGCGCAGCAGAGCGCGCGGCGCGCGACGCTCGGCGACGTGTTCGCGCGCCATTCGCGCGAGGTGCTGTGCGGCCTCGGCGCGGTGATCGCGCTGACCGTGACGATCTACGTGCTGATGGGCTACCTGCCGACCTTCGCGGTGAAGCAGCTGAAGCTGCCGTACGCGCAGTCGTTCTACGCGGTGATCGTCGGCAACCTGCTGCTCACCGTGCTGTCGCCGCTCGCCGGCGCATGGTCGGACCGCATCGGCCGCAAGGGGCTGTCGCTGTGGTCGCTCGTGCTGACGTTCGCGCTGATGTACCCGCTGTTCGCGTGGCTCGACGCCGCGCCGAGCATCGCGCGGCTCATCGTCGTGCAGGCCGTGCTGTCGGTGACGCTCGCGGGCTACTACGGGCCGTTCGGCGCGATGATCGCCGAGCTGTTCCCCGCCAACGTGCGCTCGACCGGGCTGTCGGTCGCGTACAACGTCGCGGTGATGCTGTTCGGCGGATTCGGACAGTTCATCGTCACATGGCTGATCAAGGTCACCGGCTCGCCGTTCGCACCGACCTGGTACGTGATGGCGGGGCTCGCGCTGTCGATCGTCGCGGTCGCGTTCGTGCCGGCGCGCAGCGCGGATCTCGACGCCGGCGCGTGAGCGCCGCGCCCGTTCGCCGCAGCGCGGAAAGTGTTTAGTTGTCGAGGGAAACACGCGCCGGAGGAGCGAAATCGCCGCTCGCGCGGGGGGCGGCGCGTGTCACGCGCCGGAAACATCCGCAGAAACCCGCGCCGGCGTGCGTAGAAGAGTTTTTTCTCCAGCTTGTTGCAGAATCGCTAGCTCAAGTAATATCCGCGTACCCGGCCCCCCTGAGGGCCGGTTCCGATCTGGAGACCTGGAGGAAACATGGAATACAACCGTCTGTTGCACACCCTGCGTGTTACCGCCATGGCAGGCGTGGCAGCGGCATCGTTCGGCGTCGCGGGCTCTGCATTCGCACAGATCCCGAACAAAACGCTCGTCTACTGCTCAGAAGGCAGCCCGGCGGGCTTCGATTCCGCGCAATACACGACCGGCGTCGATTTCACCGCCGCCACGTTCACCGTCTACAACCGTCTCGTCGAATTCGAGCGCGGCGGCACGAAGGTCGAACCGGGCCTCGCCGAAAAATGGGATGTGTCCCCGGATGGCAAGGTCTACACCTTCCACCTGCGCCACGGCGTCAAGTACCACACGACCGAATTCTTCAAGCCGACGCGCGAATTCAACGCGGACGACGTCGTGTTCACGTTCGAGCGCATGCTCGACCCGAACCAGCCGTTCCGCAAGGCGTACCCGGTGTCGTTCCCGTACTTCACCGACATGGGCCTCGACAAGCTGATCACGAAGATCGAGAAGGTCGACCCGTACACCGTGAAGTTCACGCTGTCGGAACCGAACGCGCCGTTCATCCAGAACCTGGCGATGGAGTATGCGTCGATCCTGTCGGGCGAATACGCGGACCAGCTGCTGAAGTCCGGCAAACCGGCCGACATCAACCAGAAGCCGGTCGGCACGGGCCCGTTCATCTTCCGCAGCTACACGAAGGATGCGACGATCCGTTTCGACGGCAATCCTGACTACTGGAAGAAGGGCGAAGTGAAGCTCTCGAAGCTGATCTTCTCGATCACGCCCGACCCGGGCGTGCGCGTGCAGAAGGTCAAGCGCAACGAGTGCCAGGTGATGAGCTATCCGCGCCCGGCCGACATCGCGACGCTGAAGGCCGATGCGAACGTCGACATGCCGTCGCAGGCGGGCTTCAACCTCGGCTACCTCGCATACAACGTCGAGCACAAGCCGATGGACAAGCTCGAGGTGCGCCAGGCGCTCGACATGGCGATCAACAAGAAGGCGATCCTCGAGTCCGTGTACCAGGGCGCCGGCCAGGCCGCTTCCGCGCCGATGCCGCCGACCCAATGGTCGTACGACAAGAACCTGAAGATGCCGGCCTACGACACCGCGAAGGCGAAGGCGCTGCTGGCGAAGGCGGGCTTCGCGAACGGCTTCGAGATCACGCTGTGGGCGATGCCGGTGCAGCGTCCGTACAACCCGAACGCCCGCCTGATGGCCGAGATGATCCAGGCCGACTGGGCGAAGATCGGCGTGAAGGCGAAGATCGTCACGTACGAGTGGGGCGAGTACATCAAGCGCGCGCACGGCGGCGAGCAGGACACGATGCTGATCGGCTGGAACGGCGACAACGGCGACCCCGACAACTGGCTCGGCACGCTGCTCGGCTGCGAGGCGATCAAGGGCAACAACTTCTCGCGCTGGTGCTACAAGCCGTTCGACGAGCTGGTGCAGAAGGGCCGCACGACGAACGGGCAGGACGCGCGCACGAAGATCTACACGCAGGCGCAGCAGGTCTTCGCGCAGCAAATGCCGTTCTCGCCGATCGCGAACTCGACCGTCTACCAGCCGATGCGCAAGAATGTCGTCGACATGCGCATCGAGCCGCTCGGCTACGCACGCTTCGATGGTGTGAGCGTGAAGTAACGCAGCAGGCGTAAGCTGTCACGAATACCGAGACCGGCCTGAAATCATCCGGCGGCGAGGGGCCACGAGCTCCTCGTCGCCGGTCGCACATTTCCCACAAGAAAATACGAGACGCATCATGTTCCGATTCGTGTTGCGCCGCGTGGGCATGGTGATCCCGACCTTCATCGGCATCACCATCCTCGCGTTCGCGCTGATTCACCTGATACCGGGCGACCCCATCGAAGTGATGATGGGCGAGCGCGGCGTCGATCCCGCCATGCACGCGGAGGCGATGAAACGCCTCGGGCTCGACCAGCCGCTGCCCGTGCAGTATTTCCATTACATCGGCCGTGCGCTGTCGGGCGACCTCGGCACGTCGATCATCACCAACACGAGCGTGGCCGGCGAGTTCTTCGCACGCTTCCCGGCGACCGTCGAGCTGGCGCTGTGCGCGCTCGTCTTCGCGCTCGCCGTCGGGCTGCCGGCCGGTGTGATCGCGGCGCTGCGGCGCGGCTCGGTCGTCGACCACGGCGTGATGGGCACCGCGCTCACCGGCTACTCGATGCCGATCTTCTGGTGGGGGCTGATCCTCATCATGGTGTTCTCGTCGTATCTCGGCTGGACGCCCGTGTCGGGCCGCATCGCCGTCGAATACGAGATTCCGCACGTGACCGGCTTCATGCTGATCGACGCGCTGCTCGCGCCGGACGAAGGCTCGTTCCGCTCGGCGGTGAGCCACCTGATCCTGCCGTCGATCGTGCTCGGCACGATTCCGCTCGCGGTGATCGCGCGGATGACCCGCTCGTCGATGCTCGAAGTGCTGCGCGAGGACTACATCCGCACCGCGCGCGCGAAGGGGCTGTCGCCCGTGCGCGTCGTCGTCGTGCATGCGCTGCGCAATGCGCTGATCCCGGTCGTCACCGTGATCGGCCTGCAGATCGGCACGCTGCTCGCCGGCGCGGTGCTGACCGAGACGCTGTTTTCGTGGCCCGGCGTGGGCAAGTGGCTGATCGATGCGATCGGCCGCCGCGACTACCCGGTCGTCCAGGGCGGCATCCTGCTGATCGCGACGCTCGTGATCGTCGTGAACCTGGTCGTCGACCTGTTGTACGGCGTGCTGAACCCGCGCATCCGCCACACGAGGTAAATCATGAGCAACCTGCAAAATACCCTGCCGAGCGAGTCGGCGCCGCCCGGCGGCCGCGCGCTCGCGCTGCGCGAATTCTGGAGCAATTTCTCGCGCAACCGCGGCGCCGTCGGCGCGGGCATCGTCGTGCTCGTGCTGATCGTCGTCGCGCTGCTCGCGCCGCTCATCGCGCCGCACAGCCCGGTCGAGCAATACCGCGATTTCGTGAAGATCCCGCCCGCGTGGCTCGACGGCGGCAACTGGAGGTTCGTGCTCGGCACCGACGAAGCGGGCCGCGACATCCTCTCGCGGCTGATGTACGGCGCGCGGATGTCGTTCTGGATCGGCTTCGTGTCGGTCGTGCTCGCGCTGATCCCGGGCATCGTGCTCGGGCTCGTCGCCGCGTTCTTCCAGAAGTGGGCCGACACGCCGGTGATGCGCGTGATGGACGTGCTGCTCGCGCTGCCGTCGCTGCTGCTCGCGGTCGCGGTCGTCGCGATCATCGGCCCGGGCCTCACGAACACGATGTTCGCGATCGCGATCGTCGCGCTGCCCGCGTACGTGCGCCTCACGCGCGCATCCGCGCTCGGCGAGCTGCAGAAGGAATACGTGACGGCGTCGCGCGTGGCGGGCGCCGGCACGCTGCGGCTGATGTTCTCGCAGGTGCTGCCGAACTGCACGGCGCCGCTGATCGTTCAGGCAACACTTGGCTTCTCGTCGGCGATCCTCGACGCGGCCGCGCTCGGCTTCCTCGGCCTCGGCGTGCAGCCGCCGACCGCCGAGTGGGGCGCGATGCTGGCCTCCGCGCGCGACTACATCGACAACGCATGGTGGATCGTGACGATGCCGGGCCTGTCGATCCTGATTTCGGTGCTTGCGATCAACCTGCTCGGCGACGGGCTGCGCGACGCGCTCGATCCCAAACTGAAACGGATGGCCTGAACATGAGCAATCTACTGACCATCCGCAATCTCGCGGTGAATTTCAACGGCCTGCCCGCCGTCGACCGGATCAACCTGTCGATCGCGCCGGGCGAGGTGGTGGGCGTCGTCGGCGAATCGGGCTCGGGCAAGAGCGTGACGATGATGGCGCTGATGGGCCTGATCGACGCGCCGGGCAAGGTGACGGCCGACGAAGTCACGTTCAACGGCGTGGACCTGCTGAAGGCGTCGCCGAAGGCGCGCCGCAAGATCATCGGCAAGGACATCGCGATGGTGTTCCAGGACGCGCTCACGAGCCTGAACCCGAGCTACACGGTCGGCTACCAGATCAAGGAAGTGCTGAAGCTGCACGAGGGGCTGCGCGGCGAGCAGCTCAACCGCCGCGCGCTCGAGCTGCTCGACCAGGTCGGCATTCCCGACCCGAAGGGCCGCATCGATTCGTTCCCGCACCAGATGTCGGGCGGCATGAACCAGCGCGTGATGATCGCGATGGCCGTCGCGTGCAACCCGAAGCTGCTGATCGCCGACGAGCCGACCACCGCGCTCGACGTGACGATCCAGGCGCAGATCATGGATCTGCTCGTGAAGCTGCAGAAGGAGCGCGGCATGGCGCTCGTGCTGATCTCGCACGATCTCGCCGTGGTGTCGGAAGTCGCGCAGCGCGTCGCGGTGATGTACGCGGGCGAGGTCATCGAGACCAACCGCGTGCCGGACATCTTCGCGCATCCGCATCATCCGTACACCGAAGCATTGCTCGCGGCGATTCCCGAGCACAACAAGGGGGCGCGGCGGCTTGCCGCATTGCCGGGGATGGTGCCGGGCCGCGATGATCGCCCGTCCGGGTGCCTGTTCGCGCCGCGCTGCAAGTATGCCGTCGACGACTGCCGCAAGGCGCGCCCGGCGCTCGACACGCTCGTCGCGGGCAACGACGCGATGCGCGTGCGCTGCATCAAGCCGCTGAATCTTTCGAACCTCGATCACACGGGAGGCGCACGATGAATGCTGTCCACGAAACGCCTCGCGTGCCGCACGACGAGGACGCGGTGCTGGTGGCCGACCAGCTCGCGAAGCACTACACGGTGAAGCGCGGGATGTTCGGCCAGGGCACGGTGAAGGCGCTGAACGGCGTGTCGTTCACGCTCAAGCGCGGCAGGACGCTCGCCGTCGTCGGCGAATCCGGCTGCGGCAAGTCGACGCTCGCGCGCCAGCTGACGATGATCGAGACGCCGACGTCGGGCCACCTGACGATCGACGGCAAGGACGTCGCCGGCGCGGACCGCCAGACGATCGCCGAGCTGCGCCGCCGCGTGCAGATGGTGTTCCAGAACCCGTTCGCGTCGCTGAACCCGCGCAAGACCGTCGAGCAGACGCTGTCGGAGCCGCTCGAGATCAACACGAACCTCACCGCGCAGGAGCGCGCGCAGCGCGTCGCGCAGATCATGCGCACGGTGGGCCTGCGGCCCGAGCACGCGAAGCGCTATCCGCACATGTTCTCGGGCGGGCAGCGGCAGCGTGTGGCGATCGCGCGCGCGATGATCCTCGATCCGCGCATCGTCGTCGCCGACGAGCCGGTGTCCGCGCTCGACGTGTCGATCCAGGCGCAGATCCTGAACCTGTTCATGGACCTGCAGGAGCAGTTCAAGACGAGCTACGTGTTCATCTCGCACAACCTCGCGGTGGTCGAGCACGTCGCCGACGACGTGATGGTGATGTACTTCGGCAGCGTGGCCGAGCTCGGCGACAAGGCGACGATCTACGCGCGTCCGCGCCACCCGTACACGCGCGCGCTGATGTCGGCGACGCCGGCGATCTTCGAGGAAGACCGCCGCGTGCAGATCAAGCTGCAGGGCGAGTTGCCGTCGCCGCTCAATCCGCCGTCGGGCTGCGCGTTCCATCAGCGCTGCCCGTATGCGGTCGAGCGCTGCCGGGCCGAGGAGCCGCAGCTGCGTGAAGTCGACGGGCGGTACGTGGCCTGCCACCGCGCCGAGGAGGTGGGGGAGGCGAATGCCTGAAGGCTTGGCGGCGCGCGCTTCGTCTGCGCGCCGAGTGCGCATCGGTGGTACGCGCGTGCGTCGCGCGTGCCGCAACGCACGCCGCTGGAGCGTGCGCACGATGTCCGGCGCGGCGCTGGTCGGTGCGTGCGCGGCGGCCAGCTTCGTCGTACCCGTCAACCTCGTGCGGGCCGAGGGGCGCGCGCCGGCGACGGCGCCGCTCCATCCGTCGCAGGTGCCGCCGCCCGGCATGAGCCTGCCGGGCTTCCACACGCCACCGTCGGTGTCGAACGGCACGGTGGCGAGCGGCGCGGTGCGCGCGGAGCCCGCGCGCATGCCGTTCTACGTCGCGACCAAGGGCAAGGTGACGATCTACGTGCTGGGCACGCTGCACACCGGCGACCCGTCCGACTATCCGGCCGCGCAGCCGTTCCGGCCGCGCATCCTCGCGGCGCTCGCCGCCTCGCCGACGCTCGCGCTCGAGCTGTCGCCGGACGACCTGCTCGAATCGCAGGACGACGTGTCGAAGTACGGCGTCTGCAATTACGCGTGCCTGCCGCGCCTGCTGCCGGAGCCGTTGTGGCAGCAGCTCGCGGCGCGGCTGCGCGGCAACCCGGCCGCGCTGGCCGGCATCCGCAAGATGCGGCCGTGGCTCGCCGCGCTCGTCGTCGAGACCTACGATTCGCTGGCGGCCGGCCTGCAGACCGAGTACGGCACCGAGGCGCAGCTGCAGAACGTGTTCCTGAAGAAGAAGGGCGGCAAGGTGGTCGGGCTCGAGACGCTCGCCGAGCAGATGCGCGCGTTCACCGGCCTCACGCTCGC
Organism: Burkholderia pyrrocinia; assembly: GCA_001527685.1. Lineage (GTDB taxonomy): Bacteria > Pseudomonadota > Gammaproteobacteria > Burkholderiales > Burkholderiaceae > Burkholderia > Burkholderia pyrrocinia_D. Next base: position 320,631 of record LOZU01000034.1, on the reverse strand, counting down.
CGAGCAGCGCGAGATGCTCGCGCAGGACATGGTGCAGACGCCCGCGCAGAACGCCGCCGACATCAAGGCGCTGCACCGGCTGTGGCGCATCGGCGACGCCGACGCGCTCGCCGCGTGGGCGGTCGCGAAGAGCGAGCGGCTGTCGCGCTCGAAGGCGCTGTCCGCGTCGATCGACAACAAGATCCTGGTCGAGCGCAACCGGCGCTTCGTTGCGCGGATGGCGACAATGACCGCGCCGAACCGGCCCCTGTTCGTCGCGATCGGCGCGCTGCATTTGGGCGGCCCGCGCGGCGTGCTCGAATTGTTGCGCCAGCAAGGCTATCGCGTCGACGCGAACTGAGCGCGCGCCGTCGCGCGCCCTGATCCTCCCCCGTTTGATTGCCGATTCGCGCGTGGCGTCGCACGCCCGCACGGTGGTGCGCGTCCGTAAGGAAAACCCTCAATTCGTCAGAAAATAGCGTTTAAAACGATTGACATCCCGTTCGGCCAATATCTATTCTTCATCCCACAAGTTGAAAAATTGAAAACAACAGATAAGTTCTACGGGGTAGCAAAAACAAAGCGCGGGGTTAGCGTTGCCGGCACGTGTTTCGCGTGCCGGCCGCGGAGTGTCTGCATGCACGGCGGGGCCAACCATCGTCCGATACCAAGCGCATGTAGTCCGACTTGCGGATAAGTGACGTTCCGTCGTCCGACCGGGGGATGCAGTAACGGGCGGCGGCGGGCGTTTTTTGATCCGGAGCATGGCTTTCCGGGCGCCGTCGTCAGACGGCTTCGACGTTGACGGTCGGCCGCAGGCCGTATTCAGCCAACAGCAAAGCGCCTTATGGGCGCTTTTTTGTTTTGGGTGTCGTGTGCTTGCGGCGCGCGCTCAAGCAAATTGGATTGCACGCTATTGTTTCGAGATGGTCGTGGTGTCACGTTCCAGGTTCTGCTGGAAGGCGCACACGGGAGCGGAGCGGTGAAACGAGGGCGGAATGGTGGGCCGGTGCTGATCATCGACGAACATCCGATTGTCGCGAATGCGATAGAAGGCGCACTTGCCGACATCGACGACAGCCTTGCGATCACGGTTTGCCACAGTGCGGGCAGTGCGATCGACACGTTTCGTCGCGTTCCGGCCTGGTACCGGATCCTGCTGGATCTCGACGTGCCCGGCGCTCACGGAATTGCCCTCGCGCGGCAGTTTCACGCCTGGGGCGTCGCCGACCGGTGCGCGATCGTCACGGCCATCGATGATCCGTCCTGGATTGCCGAGACCAAGCGTCTCGGCATGATCGCGTACATCGTGAAATCGATGCCGCTGGATGCGTTCGCTACAGGCTTGCGGTCGATTCTCGACGGAAAGCGGGTGTTTCCGGAAGTCGCATCGCGCGAAGATCCCGGCGTGCGATTGACGAGGCGCCAGCGGGACGTCCTGTCGCTGCTCTGCCGAGGGTATTCGACGAAGGAGATCGCAGTGAAGCTCAGTCTTGCTGTCGGCACGGTCGACAATCACATCGCGAACGCGATGCGGACGCTTCACGCCAAGAATCGCACGCACGCTATTACGCGGGCGATCGCGCTCGGGATGATCGATGGGTGCGAGGGCGGACATGCCGAATTCGCACCAGGTGAAGGTTCTATCGGATAGTGCGTGGCAATGTCAGCGGCGGTGGCACCAGGTGCTGCTCGCTTCGATTCCCAGTATGAACAGGAACATGACGGCAACCGAAGCGAGCCACGTGGACAAGGTTATCGTCTCGAATTGATCGAGGACGAACGCATTGATCAACGCGCACAGCGCGGTCTTTGCGACGGCGGCGATGACGATTCCTCTCCACCCGCCGCCGAAGCAGGACGCAAGCGGTTCGGGAAGGACCCAGTTTGCCAAAAATCGTTTCATGATGCGCGACTTCAGTGTCGGGTTTTACGATTCAAGCATCGAGTCGATGCGGGCGCGGATGTCACCGTTGTTTTTGCCGGCTGAAGTCGAGTTCGAGCAAGATCGAAAACACTAGGAAACCGATGGCACTCACGCTCCATTTGAACAGTTCCCATGTGCCCAGCATGTACAGCATCAGTGCCGTCAGTACGGCCATTACGAGCCCCCTGATCGCACCGCCAGCCAAGATGCCGATCCATCCGCCCCCCAGGCGGGGTGCAAGCTGGGGCTCGTCGACACGCATGAATAGACGGCGACGGTATTCGTCGGAGAGGGCGCGGGGCAGCGATATCAAGTGGCGATGGGCGACGTCAGCGTCGGCGTTGACGATTCGAGCAGAATTCGAGCGTCAGTGAATAGAGAAAAATCGCGGAGGTGGCGAGTAGCCATCCAAACAATATTTCTGACCGAAAGGCGCGAAGCACAATTGCATAAGGAATCGAAGAGACCGATGTCATGACGACTGCGGCAACGATGATTCCTTTCCAGCCGCCTCCGAAACGGGGGGCAAGCGGGGCGAGAAAAATGCCGTAGTCCCAGTAATTTTTAAGTATGCCTTTGATGGTATTGAATTTCATTGGCTTGAGTTCGCTTGCTGGGCTGGGTGGCCGATCGCTATGTATGGGGCCGGTCAGCGATCCACAGGGCGAGTTTGCTGGCAATGGTTGTAAATGGAGCAACATTGCTTTGGGTACGCGATATCGCATCGACGTATTTGTGAGCGTTACTGGTGTTTCCGCCGGCTTGTGATCATCTCAAAGGCGTACGAGTACAAGAGGAAAGCGAATGCCACCGTACTCCATTTGAACAGCGACCATGTATTCAGCATGTAAAGCAGCAACGCATATCCGACTGCAAATACGAGTCCCCTGATCGTGCCGCCAGCCAGGATGCCAATCCACCCGCCGCCGAAGCGGGGGGGAAGCGGGCCCATGAAGATGCCGTACATGGCAAATTTCCTTGCTGCGCCAAGAATGGTTTTGATTTTCATAGACCGATGCGAAGAATGACTGATCCCGAATGATTTACCCGAGCGGGTGCCGTACGCGACACCCGCCCAATCGCGCTATGTCCGGTTATCTCCAGGTGCAAATCCAGCTTTGGGCTAAGAAGTCGGCTCCGCCAACAAGGATCGCGCCGGGCACGTTGCCGCTGAGCGCACCCATAGCAATGGCGCCGCCAAGTTGAGCAAGATTGATCGGATTCGGATTGAGCGTGCACGTAATCGCGCCGCTGGTCTGATCGAGTTCGTCCTTCGTCAAAGTACGCATGAGTTAGGTATCCTATGAATTTGAGACAAGTGACCGGCCCATCCGGTCAACTGCTCAGGCACCTAACTTATCACCGGCTCCTGCTTCCAGAAATATGGAATTTCTCACGGTTTGTGTGCCGAATTGAAAATTCGACGAGAAAAACGCGGCGCGCGCCCGCGCTAAGCTCCTTCTCCCGCCTGCAATGCTCCCGGCGCGACGACATCGATTCCCGCGGCTTCAAGCGCCGCACGAATTCGCCGCGCGAACGCCAGCGCATGCGGCCCGTCGCCGTGCAGGCAGACCGTCTGCGCATTGAGCGGCACCCACTCGCCGGTGACCGCGCGCACCCGCCGGTCGCGCACCATGTCGAGCGTGCGCGCAATCACCTCGTCTTCGTCGTCGACCAGCGCGCCCGGCTCGCTGCGCGGCACGAGCGAGCCGTTCGCGCGGTAGCCGCGATCCGCGAACACTTCCTCCACGGCCGCGAGCCCCGCCTGCCGCGCGGCCGCGACGAACACGCTGTTCGCCAGGCCGAACACCGCGAGGGACGGATCGAAATCGTGGATCGCGGATACCACCGCGTCTGCGATCATCGGATCGCGCGCGGCCTGGTTGTACAGCGCGCCATGCGGCTTCACGTGCGCGATGCGGCCGCCCTCGGCCTGCGCGATCGCGGACAGCGCGCCGAGCTGGTACAGCACGCCCGCGTAGATGTCGCCGGCCGGCAGCTGCATTTCCTTGCGGCCGAAATTCTCCGGATCGTGAAAGCTCGGATGCGCGCCGATCGACACGCCCTTCTGCACGGCCCAGCGTACGCAGTCGCGCATCGCGTTCGGGCCGCCCGCATGCCAGCCGCACGCGACGTTCGCCGACGTGACGAGATCGAGCAGCGCCTCGTCCGATCCGTATCCCTCGCCGAGATCGGCGTTCAGATCGATTTCCATGATGTTCCTCGTCCACCAATTGCGTGGCGCGCCGCCTGGACGCGGCGCTTGTTATTGCAGTTGTATCGTCATGCCGCGCGCGACTGCGCGCGCTGGCGGGTTTCCTCGCGCATCGCGATCGCGACGTCGATCTGCCGCAGGTACGCCCGTTCCGCGGCGAGTGCGTCGCGCGCGATGTCCGGCGTCGTGCGCACGAAGCGGATCGGCAGGTTCAGGCGCGCCTGCGCGAGCTTCCACAGGTCCGCGCGAATCACCGTCCCGATCTTAGGATAGCCGCCCGTCGTCTGCGCGTCGTGCATCAGCACGATCGGCTGCCCGTTCGGCGGCACCTGGATCGTGCCGGGCAGCACCGCGTGCGACAGCAGCTCCGCCGGCCGTTCGCGCGTGAGCTCGACGCCGGCGAGCCGATAGCCCATCCGGTTGCTGTTGGCCGTCACCAGCCATTCCTCATCCCAGAGCGCCTGCTGCGCATCCGCGGCGAACGACGCGTAGTCGGGCCCGGGCAGCACGCGCACCGGCATCACCCACGGCGCGTGCGCGGGCCGGTGCCGGCGCGGCGGCTCGTCGACGCGCACGAACCCGCACCAGGCCGGCGCCTTGACGCCGAACTCGGGCGCGTCGGCCGCGAGGCAGCCGGCGCCCGCCGGCGGCGCGCCGACCGGCAGCCGGTCGCCGTCGCGCAGCGCGCGGCCGCCGAGGCCGCCGAAGCGCGACGCGAGATCGGTGCTGCGCGAGCCGAGCATCGGCAGCACGTCGATGCCGCCCGCGATGCACAGATAGCCGCGCATCCCGCGTTTCGCGGCCGGCAGCGTCAGCGTCTGGCCGGCCTCGACCGGCAGGCTCCACCACGAAAACACCGGCCTGCCGTCGAGCGTTCCGCCGAATTCGGTGCCGGTGATCGCGATGCGCGTCGCGCGCGTGAAGCGGAATGCGGCCGGGCCGATCGTGATCTCGACGGCGGCCGCGTCGGGGCGGTTGCCGACCAGCCGGTTGCCGACCTCGAGCGCGAGGCTGTCGAGCGCGCCGCCCTGCGCGACGCCGAGATGGCGCGCCCCGTGGCGGCCGAGATCCTGCACGGTCGACAGCGGGCCGGCCCGCAACACCTCGATGCTGCCCGGCGCTTTGCTCTGGCTCATGTCGCGTGGACTCCCGCAATGGTGAAGCGCACCCGGTCGCCGGGCAGCAGCAGCGCCGGCGGCTGCCGGGACGGATCGAACAGCACGCTCGACGTGCGGCCGATCAGCTGCCAGCCGCCGGGCGACGTGGTCGGGTAGACGCCGGTCTGTGCACCGCCGATGCCGACCGAGCCGGCCGGCACCTCGAGGCGCGGCGCCGCGCGGCGCGGCGTATGCAGCGATGCGTCGAGGCCGCCGAGATACGCGAAGCCCGGCTGGAAGCCCAGGAAGAACACCACGTATTCGGCCGCGGCATGCCGCGCGACCACCTCGTCGACGGCAAGGCCCGTGTGCGCGGCGACCGCCTGCAGGTCGGGCCCGGCGTCGCCGCCGTATTCGACCGGGATCTCGATCTCGCGGCCGTCCGCGTGCTCGACGTCGGCGTTCTCCCACGCGTCGAGCAGCGCGGCCGACAACGATTCGGCGGACGCGGCGAGCAGGTCGAACACGATGGTCAGGTTGTTCATGCCCGGCACGACGTCGACGACGTGCGGCCAGGCGCGCGCGGCGTCGGCGACGGCCCAGACGCGGCGCTGGCAGTCGAGCGTGGCGGGGGGCGGCACTTCGCAGACGAGTGCGGCGTCGCCGAGCGGGTAGATGCGTGGATGCGTCATCGTTCTGGCACGGTTCGGGCGCCCATGTTAGCGCACATTGTCAAGAAGATATCGATAACTTGCCAGTAAGCGTTTTTGCCTAGCTGGAGCCCGCGGGCAGGTGTCGTACACTCGGCACACCCTGACATCCTGCTCGCGCCGAGTGCCCCATGAAGCGTCAATCGACCCAGTTCGTTTCTTCCGAACACCTGGTTTCCGACTCGAGCGCGGAGCTGTCCGAGCTCGAATACGGGCTCATCATGGCGGGCAACGCATTCAACCGCTGGATGGTGCGGTGCATGTCGGCCGCCGGCGCGAAGGACATGACGGCGGTCGAGGTGTCGCTGCTGCATCACGTCAGCCATCGCGAACGCAAGAAAAAGCTCGCCGACATCTGCTTCGTGCTCAACATCGAGGATACGCACGTCGCGACCTACGCGCTGAAAAAACTGATCGCCCGAGGCTACGTCAAGAGCGAGAAAAGCGGCAAGGAAGTGTTCTTCTTCTCGACGGACGCCGGGCGCGAGCTGTGCCTGAAGTATCGCGAGGTGCGCGAACACTGCCTGATCGAGACGCTCAAGGACAGTGGCCTCACCAACGAACAGATCGGCGAAGCGGCGCAGCTGCTGCGCCACGCGTCCGGCCTGTACGACACCGCCGCGCGGGCGGCGGCGTCGCTGTAGGCGGGCGCACACCGGCCGCCGGTGACGGGAGTGTAGGCTGCCGATTGCGACGGCAGTTTGACGCGACGGCGCATGCGCCGCACGACGAAACCGGCTTTCGGCCGGCTTTCCGCGCGCGGCGCGGCCGCGCTCACGCGTCGGCCACGTAGGTTTCCTCGTCGGTCACGACCCAGCGCATCGCGAGATCGTGGTCTTCGGCGGGCAACGCATCGACCCGGCACGCCTCGTAGGCGATGCCGACCGTCACGGGCAGCGCGTCGCCCGGCCACGCGGCGAGCGTGCGGTCGTAATAGCCGCCGCCGTACCCGAGCCGGTACAGCCACGTATCGAACCCCACGCACGGAATCAGCAGCAGGTCCGGCACCACGACCACGCCCGACGCGGGTTCCGGAATCCGGTGATGCCCTTCGCGCATCGGCGTGGCCGCGTCCCACGCATGGAATTCGAGCGGCGTGCGCTGCTCCCGGATCACCGGCAGCGCGGCCTGCCGGCCGGCCTGCGCGTCGCGCCACGCGAGCACCGCCGCGCGCGCGTCGAACTCGCCCGGCAGCGGCCAGTAGAACCCGACCGTGCGCGGCGCGAGCCGCTCGAGCAACGCACGCAATCGCGCGTCGAGCGCGGCGTTCGCGGCGGGCTGCGACCCGGCGTCGCGACGGGCCTGCGACAGCGCCTTGCGCAGCGCCAGCTTCCGTTCGGCCAAATGGTTGCGTGCTATGCTTTCGCTCACTCCGTGCTCCATTCAAAACGATGTCGAACAGCCTTTTTCGAGTATATCGCGCGGTCGCGCTGACGCTTTCGGCCGCCGCGCTCGTCGCGGGCACGGCCGCCTGCGCCGCGCCGTCCGACGACGCGCTCTCCGGGGATGACCAGACCTTCGTGCAGCTGCGCGAGGCCGCGCGCCGCAACGACGCCGCGAAGGCCGCGCAGCTCGCCGCGATGATCCCGAATTATCCGGTGCCGTCCTACCTCGAGTATTTCCAGATCAAGCCGCAGCTGTTCGATGCGACGGGCCGCGCGCGCGTCGATGCGCCGGACGCGCCCGTGCAGTCGTTCCTGCAGCGCTACGACGGCCAGGCGATTGCCGACCGCATGCGCAACGATTACCTGCTCGTGCTCGGCGCGCGCCACGACTGGCGCAATTTCGACGAGCAATACAAGCGCTTCGTGCTCGACGACGACACGCAGGTGAAGTGCTACGCGCTCGCGTCGCGCGCGGCGCGCGGCGAGAACGTCGCCGATGCGGCGCGCGCGCTGCTCGTCGAGCCGAAGAACTACGGCGATGCGTGCGTCGACCTGATCACCGCGCTCACCGTCAACCAGCAGTTCACGAGCGACGACGTGTGGCAGCAGGCGCGTCTCGCGTTCGAGCAGAACTACACGACGCTCGGCGGCAAGATCGTCGATGCGCTCGGCGCGCGCCCGGTCGCGTTCGACCAGGCGACGAGCGCGCCGCCGCTGTTCCTCGCGCGCGGCATCGGCCCCGATGCGGTGTCGCACCAGCTCGCGCTGATCTCGATCGGCCGCATGGCGCGCAACGATCCGGACCAGGCGGCCGGCATGCTCACGTCGCTCGCGTCGTCGCTGACGAAGCCGGAACAGGCGATCGCGTGGGGCGCGATCGGCTACCAGGGCGCGCTGAAGCGCTCGGCGCTCGCGTCGGTCTGGTATGCGAAATCGTCGAACGCGCCGCTGTCGAACTCCGCGTACGAATGGCGCACGCGCAGCGCGCTGCTGGTCGGCAACTGGCCGATGGTGCGCTGGTCGATCGAGCAGATGCCGCCGTCGCTGCGCGACGATCCGGCCTGGGTCTACTGGCATGCGCGCGCGCTCAAGCAGAGCGGCGACACGCTGCAGGCGAACCAGGAATTCGAGCAGATCGCCGGGCAGTTCAACTTCTACGGGCAGCTCGCCGGCGAGGAACTCGGCCAGCGCACGAAGATCCCGCCGCGCACCACGGTGAGCGACGCGGAGATCGGCGAGATGGCCAAGGTGCCGGGCTTCGCGCTCGCGCAGCGCTTCTACGCGCTGAACCTGCGCCTCGAGGGCAACCGCGAATGGAACTGGCCGCTGCGCGGGATGACCGACCGCCAGCTGCTCGCGGCCGCCGAATACGGCAAGCGCGTCGAGCTGCTCGACCGCACGGTGAACACGGCCGACCGCACGAAGGCCGAGCACGACTTCACGCTGCGCTACCCGTCGCCGTATCGCAACATCGTCGAGCGCTACGCGCAGACGACCGGCCTCGACATCGAATGGGCGTACGGGCTGATCCGCCAGGAGTCGCGCTTCATCACCAGCGCGCGTTCGTCGGTGGGCGCGGGCGGCCTGATGCAGCTGATGCCGGCCACCGCGCAGCTCGTCGCGAAGAAGCTCGGCCTCGGCCCGATCTCGCGCGCGCAGATGCATGACATCGACACCAATATCCAGCTCGGCACCTGGTACCTGGCGGACATCTACAACAACTTCGACAGCTCGCCGGTGCTCGCCACCGCAGGCTACAACGCAGGGCCGGGCCGGCCGCGCCAGTGGCGCCAGGTGCTGACCCAGCCGGTCGAGGGCGCGATCTTCGCGGAGACGATTCCGTTCAACGAAACACGCGACTACGTGAAGAACGTGCTGTCGAACACGGTTTACTACGCAGCGCTCTTCGAAGGGAAGCCGCAGTCGCTGAAGAAGCGGCTAGGGACGATCTCGCCCTGATCTGCAACAGCAACCCGCACACTGCCGCGCAAGACGCGGCAGTGTGCTTTAGGGCCCGGCATTCGCGGGCACGGGCCCGGTGGAGACGCGAACATGGATCGCCAGACCGTTGCACTGCTGGGCGGCACCGGCTTCATCGGCAGCCGGCTCGTGAACGCGCTGATCGAAGCGGGCAAGCAGGTGCGGATCGGCACCCGCCGCCGCGACCATGCGCGCCATCTGATGATGCTGCCGGTCGAGATCGTCGAGCTCGACGCGTTCGACGAACGCCGCCTCGCCCGCTTCGTCGCGGGCGCGCACGCGGCCGTGAACCTCGTCGGCGTGCTGCACGGCGGCCACGGCACGCCGTACGGCCCCGGCTTCGAGCGCGCGCACGTCGCGCTGCCGGCCGCGTTCGCGAGCGCGTGCGTCGAGACCGGCGTGCGGCGCCTGCTGCACATGAGCGCGCTCGGCGCGAATTCGCACGGCCCGAGCATGTACCAGCGCTCGAAGGGCGACGGCGAAGCGGCGCTGCATGCGATCGCGGCCACCGATTCGCTCGCGCTGACGATCTTCCGTCCATCGGTCGTGTTCGGGCCCGGCGACGCGTTCCTCAACACCTTCGCGCGCCTGCAGCGCACGCTGCCGGTGCTGCCGCTCGCGATGCCCGACGCGCAGTTCCAGCCGGTGTTCGTCGGCGACGTCGTGCGCGCGTTCGTCGACACGCTCGATCTCGCGGCCGCGCACGGCAAGACCTACGAGCTCGGCGGCCCGACGGTCTATACGCTCGAGGCGCTGGTGCGCTACTGCGGCACGCTGGTCGGCCGGCAGGCGCGGATCGTACGGCTGCCCGACGCGCTCGCGCGGCTGCAGGCGACGTTCTTCGAGTGCCTGCCGGGCGAGCCGGTGATCACCCGCGACAACCTCGCATCGATGTCGGTGCCGAACGTGCTGTCCGGCCCGCTCGCGCCGGAGCTCGGCCTCCAGCCGGCGAGCGTCGAAAGCATTGCGCCGGCTTATCTCGGCGACGCGGCGGGGCGTTCCCGCTTCGACTGGTTCCGCTCGCGTCGCTAACTTTCACCCTGCGTTTTCGGGAAACACAGTCATGAAACTGGTCATTGGGGACAAGAACTACTCGTCGTGGTCGATGCGGCCGTGGGTGCTGCTCAGGCACTTCGGCATTCCGTTCGACGAAATCGTCGTCGAGCTGGATCGCGACGACACGACCGCGCGCATCCTCGAGCACTCGCCGAACGGCAAGGTGCCGTGCCTCGTCGACAATCACGGCTTCGCGATCTGGGATTCGCTCGCGATCGCCGAGACGCTCGCCGAGCGCTATCCGCAGCATCCGATGTGGCCGGCCGACGCGCTCGAGCGCGCGCGTGCGCGCTGCATCAGCGCCGAGATGCATTCGGGCTTCGCGGCGCTGCGCACGCAGATGGGAATGCACGTGCGCGCGTCGCTGCCGGGCCGCGGTGCGACGCCCGAATCGCTCGCCGACGTCGCGCGCATCGACGCGATCTGGAGCGAATGCCTCGAGGCGTCCGGCGGGCCGTTCCTGTTCGGCGAATTCGGCATTGCCGATGCGATGTATGCGCCGGTCGTGATGCGCTTCAACACGTATGCGCCGGGCCTGTCGCCGGAAGCGTCCGGCTACGTCGAGCGCGTGACCGCGCTGCCGGCGGTGCAGCAATGGATCGACGATGCGCGCCGCGAGACGCACGTGATCGCCAAGTACGAGCCCTTGTCATGAAGGTCTACGCAGTAGGCGGCGCGATTCGCGACGCGCTGCTCGGCGCGCCGGTGCAGGACCGCGACTACGTCGTGGTCGGTGCGACGCCCGAGCAGATGGTCGCGCAGGGGTTCAAGCCGGTCGGCAAGGATTTCCCGGTGTTCCTGCATCCGCAGACGCACGAGGAATACGCGCTCGCGCGCACCGAGCGCAAGACGGCGGCCGGCTACCACGGCTTCCAGTTCTACTTCGCGCCGGACGTGACGCTCGAGGACGATCTCGCGCGGCGCGACCTGACGATCAACGCGATGGCGCGCGAGGTGAGCCCGGACGGCTCGCTGGTCGGGCCCGTGGTCGATCCGTTCGACGGTCAGGCCGACCTGCACGCGCGCATGTTCCGGCACGTGGGCGACGCGTTCGTCGAGGATCCGGTGCGGATCCTGCGCATCGCGCGCTTTGCCGCGCGCTTCGCCGATTTCACGATCGCGGGCGACACGCTCGCGCTGATGCGGCGGATGGTCGACGCGGGCGAGGTGGACGCGCTCGTCGCCGAGCGCGTGTGGCAGGAGGTCGCGCGCGGGCTGATGGAGCGGCGGCCGTCGCGGATGTTCTCGGTGCTGCGCGAGTGCGGCGCGCTCGCGCGGATCCTGCCCGAGGTCGATGCACTGTGGGGCGTGCCGCAGCGCGCCGACTACCACCCGGAAGTCGACACCGGCGTGCACGTGATGATGGTGGTCGACCATGCGGCGAAGCAGGGCTATTCGCTCGCGGTGCGCTTCGCGGCGCTCACGCACGATCTCGGCAAGGCGACGACGCCCGAGGACGTGCTGCCGCGCCACATCGGCCACGAAGGGCGCAGCGTCGAGCTGCTGAAGCCGCTGTGCGAGCGGCTGCGGGTGCCGAACGAATGCCGCGACCTCGCGCTCGTCGTCGCGCGCGAGCACGGCAACCTGCATCGCGTGATGGAGATGGGCGCGGCGGCGCTGGTGCGGCTGTTCGAGCGCGCCGACGCGCTGCGCAAGCCCGCGCGCTTCGCGGAGATGGTGCAGGCGTGCGAAGCCGATGCGCGCGGCCGGCTCGGGCTGGAGACGCAGCCCTATCCGCAGGCGGAGCGTTTGCGAGTGGCGCTGATGGCCGCGCGCGCGGTGGATGCGGGGGCGATCGCGAGCGGGTTCCCGGGCGATCCGGGCAAGATTCGCGACGCCGTGCATCGCGAGCGGGTGAGGGCCGTGGCGCAGGCGGTCAGCGTCGACGAGTGACGCCGCGCCGGCCCGCGCGGCTCATTGCTTCGTGCGGGCGGCGCGCTTGCTGGCCGCGGCGGCGGCCACCGGCCGCTTGCCGGATGCGGTCTTGCCCACGGCCTTGCCCTTGCCCACGGCCTTGTCCTTGGCCTTGCGCGCGGCGGGCCGCGCCGCGCCCGATGGCGCCAGGTCCGCGGTCTGCGCGGGCGGCGGCGCCGACAGGCGGCGGCTCACGCGCGGCTCGCCGGCGCGCAGCGTCGTGTCGCTGCCGGCCTGCATGATCTCGACCGAAGCGGAGGCGAATTCGGAACGGCTCTCGTCGTCGAAGAGCGGCAGCGTGCCGACCACGATCAGCTCCGCGGGGCCGTCGCCCACGTTCGCGACCCGGTGGCGCTTGCGCGCGTCGAAGTGAATCGAATCGCCGGGCGACAGCGGGTAGTCCTTCTTGCCGACGGTGTAGCAGACCTGCCCGGCCAGCACATAGACGAATTCGTCGCCGCCGTGCGCGACCCATTCCGAGCGGTAGCCTGCCATCATCCGCACCTTGACGGCGTTGATCAGGCTGCCGTCGAAGGTGGTGGAGAGCCGCTCGTAGTGCTGCTGCGTCCGGTCGAGCGCATACGTTTCCCGGCTGCCCTGGTGCGAATCGGGCTGCGCCTGGCGCGGCTGCTCGATCAGCTCGCCGAGCGGCACGTTCAGCGCGTTGGCGACGTTGACGAGCGACGAAATGGAGATGCCGGTGAGATTGCGCTCGACCTGGGACAGGAACCCGATCGACAGATGGGCTTCGGCGGCGACTTCCAGCAGCGTTTTCCGCGATTCCCGGCGCAGGCGCCGGATGCGCTGGCCGATATGCATGATGCATGAATCCATGAATCTCCTTCGTGGCAACGAGTGGAAGGCCTGCGGCGGGCGCGGCGCAGCGGCCGGGCCGTTCCCTTCCGTGAATCGCACGAAGCGCGACCGTTCGGACGATGATGCCGGCGCATTGTACCGTGCAGCTTCGTTCGGGCGCGTTCACGGGCCCCGCGCCCGCGCGTGAAATTTTAGTCCCGCTAAAATTTTGGCTTGACCTCGATTCGGACCTGCTCTAGATTTTCCCGCGCGGCGCAAGAATTTAAGTGGCACCATAATTTTCCGCGCTCTGCCGCATGGGCAGGCACGCTGGATACACGCGCAACCCGGCGTATCCGCGCGCGCCCAGACAACAATGAACAATGTGGGCATCCGATGATCGATCGACTGAAATACAGTTTCTCCGGCCTTCCTCCGTACGATGCATCCGTTGACGAGACACAGGCAGGGCTGTCGCGCCTGCTCGACGCCGTGCAGCTCGACGCCGTGGTCGTCACGTCGCAGGACGAATACATCACCGAGTACCTGCCGAGCCGCAACAACCCGCGCTACGCGCTGTCGGGCTTCGACGGCTCGGCGGGCTGCGGCATCTTCCTCGCCGCGGCGGCCGCGCAGGCGCTCGGCGTGCCGCAGTTCGTGCTGTTCGTCGACGGCCGCTATCACCTGCAGGCGGACCGGCAGTGCGATCCGGCGCGCGTGCACGTCGAGAAGCTCGGGCTGAACGCATCGATCTGGACGTCGATGGCCGACTGGCTGATCGCCCGCGCGGGCCCGCTCAAGCGGGTCGGCTACGACGGGCTGCGGATCAGCGTCGGGCAGCGCGACCGGCTGCTCGCGAGCACGCAGGCGGCGCCGCTCGACTGGACGAGCCTCGTCGGCCGGGAAATCGATCGGGCGATCGCGCTGCCGGGCTGGGTCGTCGAGCGGCCGATCTTCGAGCTGCCGGAATCGATCACTGGCCTGAGCGTCGCGCACAACATCGCGACGCTGAACCGGCGGCTCGCCGCGCACACCGGCGCGGCGCACGGCAAGACCGCGTTCGTCACCTGCGCGTCGGACGATCTCGGCTATCTGCTGAACAGCCGCGGCTATCACATCCCGAACGCGTCGTCGCACCTGGGCTTCCTGTTCGTGGTGGGCGAGCAGGTCGCGCTGTTCCTGCCGGAAGGGTGCGACCGCTGCCCGGTCGAGCTCGAATCGTATCCGGCGCTGCAGGTGATCCGGCGCGACTTCGCCGAGCTCGAGCACTTCCTCGCGCCGTTCGCGGTCGAGCACCTGTGCTACGGCTTCGAGTCGGTCAACTGCGCGCTCGCCGACACGGTGCGCCGCGTGTGGCCGCAGGCGACGCACGCCGATTTCAATCCGGTCGAGGCGATGCGGGTCGCGAAGACGCCGGAGGTGCTCGACCAGTTCCGCGACGCGTTCGTGCGCAGTTCCGCGGCGATCGCCGAGACGATGCGCTGGGCGAAAGCGGGCGAGCCGGGGCAGCGGCACTCGGAATACGACCTGTCCCGCGCGATCAACGACGCGTATGGCGCGCGCTCGGCGGTCGCGCTGACGTTCCCGTCGATCGCGGCGAACGGTGCGAACAGCGCGTCCGCGCATTACACGGCGGCGAGCGCCGACGTCGAGCTGGCGGAAGGCGAACTCGTGCTGCTCGACAGCGGCGCGTACTACGAAGGCGGCTTCGCGACGGACTGCACGCGCGTCGTGCTGCGCCGGACCCGCCCGGAGACGGTCGCGCAGCCGTGGCAGCGGGAGATCTACACGGTCGCGCTGAAGGCGTGCATCAAGGGGCTCGTCACGCCGTTCCCGAAGGCGGCGTCGGGCGGCGATGTCGATGCGGCCGTGCGGCAGGTGTGCCGCGATCATGGCTACGATTTCGGCCACGGCACCGGGCACGGCGTCGGAATTCACGTGCACGAGGGCGGGGTGCGGTTCGCGCCGGGATCGAAGTACGGCCTGGTGCCGAACGCGGTGATCTCGGTCGAGCCGGGCATCTACGTGCCGGGCAAGGGTGGCGTGCGGATCGAGAACATCGTGATCATCCATGCGGGCGACGCGGCGCCGGACACGATGCGGTTCGAGAACATCGTCACGGTCGGCTACGACTGGGATCTGATCGACGTCGACCTGCTGACCGACGATGAACGCGATTACCTGCGCGACTACGAGCGGCTGTGCGCCGAGCGCGGCACGCAGGTGACGCCGTGCCCGCTGCTGTAGGCCGCGCGGGCACTTTGACCGGCGGGTGAGGCCGGCGGGGGCGCGGCCCGCCGCCCCACGCCGATCTCACCCGCCGCTCGCCGCGCTCAGTTCAGCAGCCGCGCCCGCACGAACGGCACGACCTGCTCCGCGAGCCACGCATGCGTGCGGGTGCCCGGGTGCAGCGTGTCCCAGAACACGAAGCGGGCCGGATCGCGGCAGTCCGCGCGCGGCGTCTGCGCGGCCATGTAGGTGAACGACGACGGCTTCGGAATGTCGAGGCACGAGCGCGCCGAATCGTCGAAACCGTATTTGGCCGGGTGGCTCAGCAGGTCGTCGAACAGTGCGTACGCGTCGAACACCTCGAGCCGCAGCGTCGCGCCGTAGCGCGCGCGCAGCGCGGCGGCCAGGCGCTTGTTGTAGTCCTTCACCTGCGCGGCCACGCTCGCCGTGTCGCTGCGAGTCGCGAACACCGGCGCGCGCGACACGTCCGGCAGCGTCACCAGCATGATCCGCGTCGCGCCGGCCGCGGCCAGCTTGTCGAGGCTGTCGCGCACCGCGCTTGCCGCCTGCTCGGGCGTGCGGCCGTAATTCACCAGGTCGTTGCCGCCCGCGAACACCGCGAACAGCGTGTTGCCGGGCCGGTAGTCGGGCGCGCGCTCCATGTATTCGCGCCACGAGTCGATCTGCTGCACGAGGCCGGGCACGACGAGGTGCTGGTCGGTCGCCGCGCCGCCGATCGCCCAGTTGTAGAACGGCAGCCGCAGCGCGTTCGCGAGATATTCCGGCCACACCGGCCCGTTGCTGAAGCGCCCCGCGTGCCAGCTCGTGCCGTTCGGCAGCTTCCACTGGCTTGCGTTGAACATGTTCTGGGTGTCCGACAGGCTGTCGCCGAACACGATCAGCTTGTTCACGCGCGCGTCCTGCTGCGCGGCGTCGATCGTCCAGACGGTGTAGTTGAACGACAGCGCGTTGTTGGCCGCGACCGCCTGCGTGAGGCCGGTCTTGATGCCTTTCGCGGCCAGCGTCTTGTTGCACACGTCGGCGAGCGCGTCCTGCGTCGTCGTGCTGTAGAACATGTTCTTCCACTGCGTGATGCCGTCCGCCCACCAGTAGCCGGACACCCGGTACCAGTCGCCGTTGCCCCCGACGCGCGCCCATTCGTAGGTCGCGGCCGGCTTCAGCGGATCCGCGTCGATCCGGTACCAGCAGCGCAGGTACGTGTAGGTGTCGGCGCCGCGGCGCGCCGCGCGCAGCGGCGCGGAGGTTCCGGCCGGCGGGGGCGAGGCCGGCACGACGTCGGGGCCGGCCGGCGACAGCGACATGTCGCCCGTCGGGGTCGGCAGCGGCGCGGGGCCGGCGGCCGTCGCGTGCGCGGCGGAGAACGTCAGGATGGCGCCCAGTGCCGCGGCGGCGGCGAGGCGGGGTGACAGCGCATTGAGTGCAACACGGGAATGATGCATGGAGGCCCTCTCCGATTGTTGTGATTGGGGACGCCGCGCGGATGCGCTGCGTGTATCGGAGGACGTTCGCGCCGGGCTCGGGCCCGGTCTGTCGAAATATTCTGAAGCGGGTGCTCAGCGCACCAGGGACGAGACCCGACCGTCGGGCCCGTAGAAGCCGACCGCCGCGGGTGCGGAGCGCAGCACCGCGAGCGCGCGTTCGTTGTAATCCATCCGGATCCGGATCAGCATGCCGTTGTTCGCGTTGGCCTGGCGGGCCCGTTCGGCGGCCTGCTGCAGCAATTGCCAGCGGCCGGACAGGCGCGCGTCGCGCTCGGCCGCCTGGTCCATCCCTTTCTTGCCGCCGGGGAAGCCGAGCGCGCCCAGCTGGGTGTCGCGCGTGCGTTCGAGCTGCGCGAGCCGGTCGATCAGTTCGGTCTTCTTTTCGATGATGTCCGGCAGCATCGCGAGCGGCTCGGGCGTCGTCAGCGCCTTTTCTTCATACGCGAGCAGCGACGCGAACGCCTCGACCGTCGCGTGTTCGTCGTTGACCGTGGCCAGCAGCTCGTCTCTCATCGCCATTCGCTCATCAGGCCGCCGCGCGGACGGGCCGCACGCCGGCAAACCGGGGTGGCCGGCCTTGCGGGCCGGATCAGCTGCCCTGCGGGCGCTGCTGCTGCAGCAGCTCGCGGGCGGTATTCAGTACGCCGTCGGCGATCTTGCTCGCGTCGATCGTCAGCGTGCCGTTGTTCAGCGCGTCCTTGATCGACTGGACGAGGCCCGTGTCGATGTCGGTGCTGCCGAACGCCGACAGCGTGCGCAGCTGGCCCGACAGGCCCGACAGGTTCACGGTCGCATCGCCGCCGCGTGCGCCTGCGGCGCCGGCTTGCGGGGCGGCCGACGCGGGCGCGTCTGGCTGCGGGCGGCCCGCGCCGTTGCCGGTCGCGGCCGGGGCGCGGGTGTTCGGGTTGGGCGTCGGATCGATTTTCACGATGGTGTTCCTGTGCGGTTTGACCCAGATAACGGCAAGGCGGGGCCAAACTTTAGCATCCCCGGCCTGGGTCAATCCGCTTGAGAATCAGAAACTTGTCGTGTCAGAGCGGAATCTCCACCGTTCCCGCGTCCTTGACGATCGCCGTGACGATCTGTCCGGCCGCCATCCGCACCCGCACCGACTGGCCCGGCGCCGCGTTCGCGAGCACGCTGCCTTCGGCCGAGATCGTGAAACCCGGCCCGGCCGCGACGACCCGCACGGTCTGGCCGGCCGACACCGACGCCGCGCTCTTCAGCATGTCCTGCCGCAGCGGCAGCCCGGCCGCGACGCGCGCGAGCGCGGTCGCGCCGATCGCCTGCGACGGGTCGGTGATCACGGCCTGCGGCAGCACGGTCAGGTCGCCGTCGCGCGCGACCAGGTCGGCCGCCGTCAGCGGCTCGCCCGGCGCGATCTGCCGCGCGGCGACGTAATAGGTGGCCTGCACGACGACCTTCGCCTGCAGGTAGATCGTCCACGGCCGCTCGCCCGCGCAACGCACGCCGACCGTGGTGCGGCCCCACAGGCGCGCGCCGGTCGGCATGAACGGCTCGAGCGTGGTGCACGCGGCGAGGCCGCGCGGCAGCGACGGCGACACGGTCGCGGTCGTCTTGCCGGGCAGGCCGGCGACCTGCTGCTGGAGGAAGGCGAGCGCCGCGCGCCGGATCGCCTCGGGATCCTGCTGGCCGGGCAGCGTCGCGGGGGCCGGCGCGGCCGTGGCCGCCGATGCGGCGGCGGTGCGCATGGCCGGGGCGGCCGGGTTGGCGCGCAGCACCGGTTGCCGGGGGGCGAGCGCCGGGCGCAGGGTCGCGCGCGGGTCGGGGGCGCCGGGTTCGGCGGCCGTGCCCGCGACGACCGTCGCGATGCGGCCCGGATCGCCGGCGGCCATGGCCGGCCGGGCCGTGCGCGCGGCGCCATAGGCGGGGGCCGGGTTGCCGGCCGGCGGCGCGGCGATGCGCGGGGCGGCCGGCGCCGGGGCCGGCGCAGCCGGCAGGATCGTGACGGTGCGCGGCTCGAACGCCGGCGCGCCGGCCGGCTGCCCGGCCATGATCGTCGCGGCGTTCGCGCCGGGCGCCATCGTGACGACGCCCGCCGGTTGTGCGCCGACGCCCGCCGCGCGCACTGCCTGAGCCATCTCCGGTGTCGTCCCGCCCGCCTGCGCGGGCCCGGCCGTGCGCCCGGCGCTTGCCGCGCTGGCGGCTGCGAGCGCGGTCTCGGCCGTCTCGCCGCGCCCGGGAATCACGATCATCCCGTCGTCTGCCGCGTGCGCGGCCGCGGCGCCGAGCCACAGCGCCGCGGCGAGCGCGAACGCGCGCCGCATGCGCGGCCGCCGTCCGTTGTCGCTGCGAAGTGCGCTGCCGGTCATTGCCGTGTCCTCGATCCGTTGTTCGGTACTGAATTCTAGGGAGCGGGGCCGCCGCGCAAACGATGAATAGAGGGGGGCTTTGCCGCGTTATTCGTCCGATTGCCGGTTGCGTGCGCCGCCTACCATGCATGTCATGGAAAAAAGCCTCTTTGGCCGCCGTGCGGCGAAAGAGCGGTGCAGCGCTTGAAACGGAGAGACGCACAGATGCTGGACAAACTCGATGCCGAATTCGCGTTCGGCCGCCAGGCGCTCGACGTGCGCGCCTATCGGCAGGAACTGCTGTCGTCGAACATCGCGAATGCCGACACGCCCGGCTACCAGGCCCGCGACGTCAATTTCTCGTCGACGCTCGCGCGCTCGCTGAAGCAGGCGGGCGGCGGCCTCGCGCCGAGCAACGCGGCGCCGCTCGCGATGGCGCAGCCGGCCGGCGTGACGAGCGGCATGACGATGGCGTCGACCGCGCAGGGCCACATGGCCGGCACCGTGCAGCTGATCCCGACCGGCGGGCCGTCCGACAGCTACGGGCGGGCGCAATACCGCCAGCCGACGCAGCCGGCGCTCGACGGCAACACGGTCGAGCTCGACGTCGAGCGCGTGCAGTTCGCGGACAACGCGCTGCACTACGAGAGCGGCATGACCGTGATGACCCAGCAGATCAAGGCGATGATCGCCGCGATCACGTCGAATTCGTGACCGCGCGCCGCCTGTAACCGAACCGCAAGTCCGCAATAAGGAGCCTCCATGCCCTCGTTGATGAACATCTTCGGCGTCGCCGGCTCGGCGCTGTCCGCGCAGTCGCAGCGCCTGAACGTGACGGCGTCGAACCTCGCGAACGCCGACAGCGCGACCGGCCCCGACGGCAAGCCGTACAAGGCGAAGCAGGTCGTGTTCGCGGCCGATCCGCAGGGCCGCGCGCGCACCGCGTCCGGCCAGGGCGTCGGCGGCGTGCGCGTGGCGAAGGTGATCGATGATCCGTCGCCGATGAAATCGACCTACGACCCGGCGAACCCGGCCGCCGACGCGAACGGCTACGTGCAGATGCCGAACGTCGACCCGGTGCAGGAAATGGTGAACATGATCTCGGCGTCGCGCTCGTACCAGGCCAACGTCGAGACGCTGAACACCGCGAAGCAGCTGATGCTGAAGACCCTGACGATCGGCACGTAAGCCGCGTCCCCCTCATCCGACAGAAGGCCTGACGAATGGCATCCACCTCCACGACGATCGGCAGCAACGGCACGTCCATGTCGACCCTGCCGACCGACACGATGAACACGAAGAACGCGTCGACGAACGGCACGTCGGCGACGGGCACGTCGACGGGCAGCACGCTGTCGACCACGTCGGCGAGCGACCTGCAGACGACGTTCCTGAAGCTGCTCGTCACGCAGTTGAAGAACCAGGACCCGACGAGCCCGGTCGACAGCTCGCAGATGACCTCGCAGCTCGCGCAGATCAACACGGTGAGCGGCATCGCGCAGCTCAACTCGTCGCTGACGTCGCTGTCGACGCAGCTCACGGCCGGCCAGCAGACCCAGGCGGCGATGCTGATCGGCACCAACGTGCTCGCGCCGGGCAACGGCGTCGCGGTGAAGGGCGGCGCGGCGTCGCCGTTCGGCGTGTCGCTCACGAGCGACGTGTCGAACCTGACGATCACCGTGAAGAACGATGCGGGCGTCGTCGTCAACACGATCAACGCGGGCAGGCAGTCGGCCGGCACCGTGCCGTTCAACTGGACGCCGACCGACGCGGCGGGCAACACGCTGCCGGACGGCAAGTACACGGTCAGCGCGCAGTACACCGGCACCGACGGCAAGACGTATACGCCGACCGTGCTGTCGGCCGCGCAGGTCCAGAGCGTGATCAAGCAGGCGGATGGCACGGCGGGGCTCGTGCTGTCGAACGGCACGACGGTGGGGCTCACCCAGGTTGCGTCGATTTTCCCGAACGCGTCGTCGCCGTCGTCGACCGGCAGTTCCACCACCAACTGATTCAGCTTCCAGGAAACGGAGACCGAAATGGGTTATCAACAGGGTTTGAGCGGCCTCTCGGGTGCGTCGAACGCGCTCGACGTGATCGGCAACAACATCGCGAACGCGAACACGGTGGGCTTCAAGTCGAGCACCGCGCAATTCGCGGACATGTACGCGAACTCGGTCGCGACGTCGGTCAACACCCAGATCGGCATCGGCACGAAGGTCGCGTCGGTGCAGCAGAGCTTCGGCCAGGGCACGATCAACACGACGAGCAACGCGCTCGACGTCGCGATCAACGGCAACGGCTTCTTCCAGATGTCGAACAACGGCGTGGTCACGTATTCGCGCGACGGCACGTTCCAGCGTGACAAGAACGGCTTCATCATCGACTCGCAGGGCCGCAACCTGATGGGCTACAACGCGACCGCGGGCGGCGTGATCAACACCGCGGCGACCGTGCCGCTGCAGGCGCCGACCGCCAACCTCGCGCCGACCGCGACGACCAAGATCACCGGCCAGTTCAACCTGAACTCGCAGGACAAGGTGCCGACCACGACGCCGTTCTCCGCGACGGACTTCACGTCGTACAACTACTCGACGTCGATCCAGGTGTACGACACGCTCGGCGGCGCACAGCAGGTCGACATGTATTTCGTGAAGAGCGCGACGGCCGGCCAGTGGGAAGTCTACTCGGGCGTCAAGGGGCAGACGCCGACCGACCTCGGCACGGTGGCGTTCAACACGTCGGGCCAGATCGCGAGCACGACGCCTGTCGCGCCCGTCACCGGCTCGACCGGCCAGTTCCAGTTCACGATCCCGGCCACCGGCGGCTCCGCGACGCCGCAGCCGCTGACGCTCGACCTGACCGGCACGACCCAGTACGGCGGCAAGGACGGCGTGAACAACCTCGCGCAGGACGGCTTCGCGAGCGGCACGCTGACGACCTTCTCGATCGGCGCGGACGGCAAGCTGACCGGCAACTACTCGAACGGCCAGACCCAGACGCTCGGCTTGATCGCGCTCGCGAACTTCAACAACCCGAACGGCCTCACGAACCTCGGCGGCAACCAGTACGCCGAGACGTCCGCATCGGGCGTGCCGCAAATCTCCGCGCCGGGCAGCACGAACCACGGCACGCTGCAGGGCAGCGCGCTGGAGAACTCGAACGTCGACCTGACGGCCCAGCTCGTCAACCTGATCACCGCGCAGCGCAACTACCAGGCGAACGCGCAGACGATCAAGACGCAGCAGGCCGTCGACCAGGCGGTCATCAACCTCTGACGCGCGGATAACGGGCAGCCATGGACCGACTGATATACACGGCGATGACGGGCGCGTCGCAGGCGCTCGACCAGCAAGCGGTCGTCGCGAACAATCTGGCGAACACGTCGACGACCGGCTTTCGCGCGCAGCTCGCGACCTATCGCGCGGTGCCGATGAATTTCGGCGACGGCAGCACGATCAACCCGACGACGACCCGCACCTACGTGCTGTCGTCGACGCCCGGCGCGGACTTCGCGCCGGGGCCGATCTCGCGCACCGGCAACCCGCTCGACGTCGCGGTGCAGGGGGCCGGCTGGCTGTCCGTGCAGACGGCCGACGGCAACGAGGCGTACACGCGCGCGGGCAACCTGCGGGTCGACGAGAACGGCCAGCTCGTTACCGCGAGCAACCAGCCGGTGCTCGGCAACGGCGGCCCGATCTCGGTGCCGCCGAACGCCGAGGTGACGATCGGCAAGGACGGCACGGTGTCCGCGCTGATGCCGGGCGACCCGCCCACCGCGGTCGCGATCGTCGACCAGCTGAAGCTCGTCAATCCCGATCCGGCGACGATCACGCGCGGCAACGACGGGCTGTTCCGCACCGCCGACGGCAATCCGGCGGACGCCGACCCGAACGTCGTCGTCACGCCGAATTCGCTCGAAGGCAGCAACGTCAACCCGGTGAACGCGATGGTGTCGATGATCGACAACGCGCGCGCATTCCAGCTGCAGTCGAAGCTGATCGAGACCGCCGACCAGAACGAGCAGTCGGCGAACCAGCTGCTCAATTTCAGCTGAGCGACTGGCCCGGCTAACGAAGGAGAAATGTCAAAGTGAACCGTTCGCTCTACATCGCCGCCACCGGCATGAACGCGCAGCAGGCGCAGATGGACGTGATTTCCAACAACCTCGCGAACGTCGGCACCAACGGCTTCAAGGGCTCGCGCGCGGTGTTCGAGGACTTGCTGTACCAGACGATCCGCCAGCCGGGCGCGAACTCGACGCAGCAGACCGAGCTGCCGTCGGGCCTGCAGCTCGGCACCGGCGTGCAGCAGGTCGCGACCGAGCGCATATACACGCAGGGCAACCTGCAGCAGACCAACAACTCGAAGGATCTTGCGATCGACGGCGCGGGCTTCTTCCAGGTGGTGATGCCGGACGGCACCAACGCGTACACGCGCGACGGCTCGTTCCAGACCAACGCGCAGGGCCAGCTCGTCACGTCGAGCGGCTACCAGGTCCTGCCGGCGATCACCGTGCCGCAGAACGCGACCGCGCTGACGATCGGCAAGGACGGCGTCGTGACGGTCAAGCAGGCGGGTTCGAACAACTCGGTGCAGATCGGCTCGATCCAGATCGCGACCTTCATCAACCCGACCGGCCTCGAGGCGAAGGGCGAGAACCTGTTCGCCGAAACCACGTCGTCGGGCGCGCCGAACGTGTCGCAGCCGGGCCTGAACGGCGCGGGCACGCTCAACCAGGGCTATGTCGAGGCGTCGAACGTGAACGTCGTGCAGGAGCTCGTCAACATGATCCAGACGCAGCGCGCGTACGAAATCAACAGCAAGGCCGTGACGACGTCCGACCAGATGCTGCAGACCGTCACGCAGATGGCGCGCTGATTGCCGGACTCGTCGCCATGAAGCAGGTCGTCCGTTCCGTCTCGTTCCGGGTTCGCCGCATCGGCGCGCCGGCCGCCGCGCTCGCGCTCGCGGCGCTCGCCGGCTGCGCGCAGATCCCGCGCGATCCGATCATCCAGCAGCCGATGTCGGCCCAGCCGCCGGTCCCGCCGTCGATGCAGGCGCCCGGCTCGATCTACAACCCGGGCTACGCGGGCCGGCCGCTGTTCGAGGACCAGCGACCGCGCAACGTCGGCGACATCCTGACGATCGTGATCGCGGAGAACATCAACGCGACCAAGTCGTCCGGCGCGAACACCAACCGCGCGGGCAACACCAACTTCGACGTGCCGGCGGCCGGCTTCCTCGGCGGGCTGTTCAACAAGGTGAACCTGTCGGCGACGGGCGGCAACAAGTTCAACGCGACGGGCGGCGCGAGCGCGGCGAACACGTTCAACGGCACGATCACCGTGACCGTGACCAACGTGCTGCCGAACGGCAACCTGATCGTCAGCGGCGAGAAGCAGATGCTGATCAACCAGGGCAACGAATTCGTGCGCTTCTCGGGCGTCGTCAACCCGAACACGATCTCCGGCGCGAACTCCGTCTTCTCGACGCAGGTGGCCGACGCGAAGATCGAATACTCGGCGAAGGGCTACATCAACGAAGCCGAGACGATGGGCTGGCTGCAGCGCTTCTTCCTCAATATTTCGCCGTGGTGATGACGATGCGTACCTTGCTCGCGCGCGTGATGCGCCACCTCGTCCGATTCGACCGCCGCGCGTTCGCGGCGAGCTGCGTGCTGGCACTCGCGCTCGCGCCGGCCGCCGCGCACGCGGAACGCCTGAAGGATCTCGCGCAGATCCAGGGCGTGCGCGACAACCCGCTGATCGGCTATGGCCTCGTCGTCGGCCTCGACGGCACCGGCGACCAGACGATGCAGACGCCGTTCACGACGCAGACGCTCGCGAACATGCTCGCGAACCTCGGCATCTCGATCAACAACGGTTCGGCCAACGGCGGCGGCTCGTCGCTGTCGAACATGCAGCTGAAGAACGTCGCGGCGGTGATGGTCACCGCGACGCTGCCGCCGTTCGCGCGGCCCGGCGAGGCGGTGGACGTGACCGTGTCGTCGCTCGGCAACGCGAAGAGCCTGCGCGGCGGCACGCTGCTGCTCACGCCGCTGAAGGGCGCGGACGGGCAGGTGTACGCGCTCGCGCAGGGCAACATGGCGGTGGGCGGTGCGGGCGCCAGCGCGAACGGCAGCCGCGTGCAGGTGAACCAGCTCGCGTCGGGCCGCATCGCCGGCGGCGCGATCGTCGAGCGCTCGGTGCCGAACGCGCTCGCGCAGATGAACGGCGTGCTGCAGCTGCAGCTGAACGACATGGACTACGGCACCGCGCAGCGCATCGTGTCGGCGGTGAACGCGAGCTTCGGCCCGAACACCGCGACCGCGCTCGACGGCCGCACGATCCAGCTCGCGGCGCCGGCCGATTCGGCGCAGCAGGTCGCGTTCATGGCGCGCCTGCAGAACCTCGACGTGAGCCCGGACAAGGCCGCCGCGAAGGTGATCCTGAACGCGCGCACGGGCTCGATCGTGATGAACCAGATGGTCTCGCTGCAAAGCTGCGCGGTTGCGCACGGCAACCTGTCGGTGGTCGTCAACACGCAGCCGGTGGTGTCGCAGCCGGGGCCGTTATCGAACGGGCAGACGGTCGTCGCGCAGCAGTCGCAGATCCAGCTGAAGCAGGACAACGGCGCGCTGAAGATGGTGACGGCCGGCGCGAACCTCGCCGATGTCGTGAAGGCGCTCAACACGCTCGGCGCGACGCCCGCGGACCTGATGTCGATCCTGCAGGCGATGAAGGCGGCCGGCGCGCTGCGCGCGGACCTGGAGATCATCTAAATGGCCAATTCCGCGAACTTCTCGAACGCGAACGACCTGTCGCAGCGCTTCGCGCTCGACGTGCAGGGGTTCGACGCGCTGCGCGCGCAGGCCAAGCAGTCGCCGCAGGCCGGCGCGAAGCTCGTCGCGGGCCAGTTCGACGCGATGTTCACGCAGATGATGCTGAAGAGCATGCGCGACGCGACGCCCGAGGGCGGGCTGTTCAACTCGAGCCAGTCGAAGATGTACACGTCGATGCTCGACCAGCAGCTCGCGCAGCACATGTCGTCGCGCGGGATCGGCGTGGCCGACGCGCTGATGAAGCAGCTGATGCGCAACGCGAACCTCGGCGCGGGCGCGGGGGCGGGCGGCGCGGCGGATGCCGGCGCGGCCGGCCTCGGGCTGGCCGGCAACGAAGGCGGCCTCGCCGCGATGAACGCGATGGCGAAGGCCTATGCGGAAGCCGGCGCGAACAACGGCGCGCTGGCGCGCGAGCGCGGCTACTCGGCCGGCAGCGCGCTGACGCCGCCGGTGAAGGGCGCCGGCGGCTCGCCGGACGCCGACGCGTTCGTCGACCGGCTGGCCGCCCCGGCGCAGGCCGCGAGCGCGGCGACCGGCATTCCGGCGCGCTTCATCGTCGGCCAGGCCGCGCTCGAATCGGGCTGGGGCAAGCGCGAGATCCGCGCGACCGACGGCTCGACGAGCTACAACGTGTTCGGCATCAAGGCCAACAAGGGCTGGACGGGCCGCACGGTGTCGGCGCTGACGACCGAATACGTGAACGGCGCGCCGCGCCGCGTCGTCGCGAAGTTCCGCGCGTACGACTCGTACGAGCACGCGATGACCGACTACGCGAACCTGCTGAAGAACAACCCGCGCTACGCGGGCGTGCTGAGCGCCGGCCGCAGCGTCGAGGGCTTCGCGCACGGGCTGCAGAAGGCCGGCTACGCGACCGACCCGAACTACGCGAAGAAGCTGATCACGATCATGCAGCAGATCGGCTGAGCGGCCGCCCGCCGCCGCGCCGCCTGCCTCTCCCTCGAACCGCGCCCGGCCCCGCCGCGCGCGGTTTGAACGTTTGCGCGAAAAATTTCGGGAAATCGATCTAAACTTTCGGTCAGCACTGCCGCTAAGTGTGAGAGACCTGCGACCGGGTCGACGTTCTGGCCCGGTTTTTTGCGCACCGGTTACCGGGCGCCCATGACAAGAAAGACCGGCAAGCCATGAATATCGAACTGTCGACGGACCCGAGCCAGGACGCGGGCCACTCCGGGCCCGACTATGCACGCCGCAATCCGCTGGAAATCGGCGTGCAGCTGCGCAACCTCGTGAACCGCGGCGATTTCCTCACCGTCCAGTACCCGGGTGGCCAGCTCGTCACGCGGCTGCTCGAGGTCGACGTCGGCGCGCGCACCTTCACGTTCGACTGGGGCGCGCTCGCCGAGCAGAACAGCGGCATCCTCGCCGCGCCGCACTGCAAGTTCTCGGCGTCGCCGGAAGGCGTGCGCGTCGAATTCGGCACCGGCACGCCGCGCGAGACCCGCTACGAAGGGCTGCCCGCGTTCGAGGCCGATTTCCCCGACCTGCTGTACTGCATCCAGCGGCGCGAGTATTTCCGCGTCGATGCGCCGATCGTCGATCCGTACGTGTGCCGCGGCAAGCTGCCGGACGGCGAGAGCTTCCTGTTCGAGGTGCACAACCTGTCGCTCGGCGGCGTCGGGCTGCGCACGGCCGACGAGCGCGTCGAGGCGCTCGAGCTCGGCACGCTGCTGCCGGACGTCGAGCTCGAGCTGAACGGCCACGGCAAGCTGTCGCTCGACCTGCAGCTCGTGTCGCAGCGCTCGACCCAGCTGCCGAACGGCACGCGGCGCTTCCAGCTCGGCTTCCGCTTCATGTCGCTGCCGGGCAGCGCCGAGAACACGCTGCAGCGCCTGATCACCCAGCTCGAGATGAAGCGCCGCCAGCTCGCGCGCGCCTGAGCTTTCCGTCGCGCCCGCCGGTCGGCGGGGCGGCCGTTCCCGCCGGCGGGGCGCACGCGCGCCGCGCCGGGCCGGATGCCGCGTTGCGCGCACGACCTGGCGCGCCCCCGGCCGCCCGCTGCCATTGCGCACGGCGGCCCGCATTTTCCCCTTAATTTTTTCGATCCACGGCCGTTATACCGGGAGTCACGCAACCCGGCGGCCGCAGCGCGGCCGGCCCTTCAGGATCGCGCATGTCCAACACACTGATGAACCTCGGTATCAGCGGCCTCAACTCCGCCATCTGGGGCCTGACGACGACCAGCAACAACATCGCCAACGCGGCGACACCCGGCTACACGATCGAGCGTCCGGTCTACGCGGAGGCGAGCGGCCAGTACACCGGCAGCGGCTACCTGCCGCAGGGCGTCAACACCGTCACCGTCCAGCGCCAGTACAGCCAGTACCTGAACGACCAGCTGAACGGCGCGCAGACCCAGGGCGGCGCGCTGTCGACGTGGAATACGCTGGTCGCGCAGCTGAACAACTACGTCGGCAGCCCGACGGCCGGGATCTCGACCGCGATCACCAGCTACTTCACCGGGTTGCAGAACGTCGCGAACAAGGCGGCCGACACGTCGGTGCGGCAGACCGCGATGAGCAACGCGCAGGTGCTCGCCGACCAGCTGAAGGCGGCCGGCGCGCAATACGACGCGCTGCGCCAGAGCGTGAACACGCAGCTGTCGGGCACCGTCGCGCAGATCAATACGTATACGGCGCAGATCGCGCAGCTGAACCAGCAGATCGCGACGGCGGGCAGCCAGGGGCAGCCGCCGAACCAGCTGCTGGACCAGCGCGACCAGGCGGTGTCGAACCTGTCGAGCCTCGCGGGCATCCAGGTCGTGCGCAACGACCAGGGCTACAGCGTGTTCATGGCCGGCGGCCAGCCGCTCGTCGTCGCCGACAAGAGCTATACGCTCGCGGCCGTCACGTCGTCGTCGGATCCGAGCGAGCTGTCCGTCGTGTCGCAGGGCATCGCCGGCGCGAACCCGCCGGGCGCGAACCAGGCGCTGCCGGATGCATCGCTGTCGGGCGGCACGCTCGGCGGCCTGCTCGCGTTCCGCAGGCAGACGCTCGACCCCGCGCAGGCGCAGCTCGGCGCGATCGCGACCAGCTTCGCCGCGCAGGTGAATGCGCAGAACGCACTCGGCGTCGACCTGTCGGGCAACCCGGGCGGCAACCTGTTTACGGTCGGCAGCCCGACCGTGTACGCGAACCAGGCGAACACGGGTAATGCGACGCTCAACGCTTCGATCGCGAATCCTTCGCAGCCGCCGACGGGCGACTACGCGCTGTCGTACGACGGCACGAATTACACGCTGACCGACCGCGCGAGCGGCTCGGTGGTCGGCACGTCGACGACGATGCCGGGTTCGATCGGCGGGCTGAACTTCTCGTTCGCGTCCGGCTCGATGAACGCGGGCGACAAGTTCACGGTGCTGCCGACGCGTGGCGCGCTCGGCGGGTTCGGGCTCACGACGTCGAACGGCTCCGCGATCGCGGCGGCGTCGCCGTACGTGTCGTCGGCCGCGACGACGAACCTGGGCACCGGCACGATCGGTGCGCCGTCGGTCACGAACGCGTCGGCGGTGACCACGACGAACCCGTACACGATCACGATCGGCACCAACGCGGCGGGGGCACTGACCTACACGATCACCAACCCGTCCGCGACGCCGCCGACGTCGGCCCCCGTGTCGTACACGGCGGGCACGCCGATCACGCTGGCGCCCGGCCTGTCGGTGACGATGTCGGGCACGCCCGCCGCCGGCGACACGTTCGCGGTCAAGCCGAACACGGGCGGCACCAGCGACGGCAGCAACGCGCTCGCGCTCTCGCAGCTCGTGAGCGCGAAGCAGCTCGGCGGCGGCACGACGACGCTGACCGGCGCGTATGCGAACTACGTGAACGGGATCGGCAACACCGCAAGCCAGCTGAAGTCGTCGAGCGCTGCGCAGACCGCGCTCGTCGGCCAGATCACGAAGGCGCAGCAGGAGGTGTCGGGCGTGAACCAGAACGAGGAAGCGGCCAACCTGATGCAGTACCAGCAGCTCTACCAGGCGAACGCGAAGGTGATCCAGACGGCGTCGACGCTGTTCCAGACCGTGCTCGGCCTGTTCAACTGACCGCATTTCGAGGATTGAAGCGATGCGAATTTCCAGCGCCCAGTTTTTCCAGCTGAACGTCGCCACGATGAACGACCAGCAGGCACAGCTCGCGCAGCTGTACCAGCAGATCTCGACCGGCGTGAGCCTCACGACGCCCGCGGACAACCCGATCGGCGCCGCGCAGGCGGTGCAGCTGTCGATGACGTCGTCGACGCTGGCGCAGTACACGGCCAACCAGAGCGCCGCGCTGGCGTCGCTGCAGGCCGAGGACCAGGCGCTGTCGAGCGTCAACACCGTACTGATCAACGTCCAGTCGCTGATGGTGCGCGCGGGCGACGGCTCGCTGTCCGACAGCAACCGCGCGGCGCTCGCGACGCAGCTGCAGGGCTACCGCGACCAGCTGATGGCGCTCGCGAACTCGGACGACGGCGCGGGCAACTACCTGTTCGCCGGCTTCAAGAACGGCAGCAAGCCGTTCGCGAACAACGCGAGCGGCGGCGTGAGCTATGTCGGTGACACCGGCACGCGCAACGTGCAGATCGCCGATTCCCGCAGCCTGTCGCAGGGCGACAACGGCGTGGCCGTGTTCCAGTCGGTGCAGGCGCAAGGCACCCAGTCGGTACCGGCGGCGGCCGCGACGAACACGGGCACGGGCACCATCGGCCCGGTCACGATCACGAGCGCGTCGGCCGCGACCAACAACCACCAGTTCACGATCCAGTTCGGCGGCACCGCCGCCGCGCCGACCTATACGGTAACCGACAACTCGCTCGTGCCGCCGGGGCCGCCGCCGACCCCGCAGCCGTACACGCCCGGCGCGGCGATCGCGCTCGGCGGCGGCCAGACGGTTCCGGTGTCGGGTACGCCCGCGAACGGCGACACGTTCACCGTGACGCCGGCACCGCAGGCCGGCACCGACGTGTTCGCGTCGCTCGATGCGATGGTCGCCGCGCTGAATACGCCTTCCGTCAACAACCCGGTGGCCATGGCGGCGCTCAAGAACGCGATGACGACCGGCGCGACGAAGCTCAGCAACACGATGAACAACGTCACGACGATCCAGGCGGGCGTCGGCGGCCGCGAGCAGGAAATCAAGGCGATGCAGGCGGTCACGCAGACCAACACGCTGCAGGTTTCCAGCAATCTCGCGGACGTGACGAGCACCAACATCGTATCGGCGATCAGCCAGTTCACGCAGTTGCAGAACGCGCTGACCGGCGCGCAGAAGGCATTCGTCCAGATGCAGAACCTGTCGCTGTTCCAGTACATCAACCCGTGATGCGGCACGCGCCGGCGGCGGCGTAAGCGGGCGCTTGCGTCGCGCGGCGGGCCCGCCCGCCGTGCCGGCCGCAAAAAAAACCGTTCGGGCGCAATGCCCGAACGGCCAACGGAGAGTGGAACAGCTGCCCTGATGAAGCAGCCCGGGTACTTTATGGAACCTGGCCGTTGCCGTGAATGGGACGAGTCTGATTCTGCGGCGGCCGATTCGCCCGCCGGCGGAATTCCGCCCCGAATCCTGCCCCGAATTCCGCCCGACCCGCCCGGTCCCGCCACCCTCCCGAATCGTTGCCCCGCCCGCGCCGGCGCGCCGCTTGCCAGCGCCATTCCCGCTCCTTAAACTTCGCGCCAGATTCCAGACCCGGCGCATCCCTCGCAGCCGGGCGACCGACAAGACAGGAGCGTGTCCCGATGTCCGATTCCTATTTCCCGCGCTGGCGGGTGCAACCGCCCGGCGCGGCCGCGCGCGTCGTCGGCCCCGACGAGCGCCTGTCGTGGCCGCAGATGATCGCGATGGGCGTGCAGCACGTCGTCGCGATGTTCGGCTCGACCGTGCTCGCGCCGCTGCTGATGGGCTTCGACCCGAACCTGTGCATCTTCATGTCCGGCGTCGGCACGCTGCTGTTCTTCGCGCTGGTCGGCGGCCGGGTGCCGAGCTATCTCGGCTCGAGCTTCGCGTTCATCGGCCTCGTGATCGCGGTGACCGGCTATGCGGGCAGCGGCCCGAACCCGAACATCCCGGTCGCGCTCGGCGGCATCGTCGCGTGCGGCGTCGTGTACGTCGCGCTCGGCGCGATCGTGTCGGCGGTCGGCACGCGCTGGATCGAGGCGCTGATGCCGCCCGTCGTCACGGGCGCGATCGTCGCGGTGATCGGGCTCAACCTCGCGCCGATCGCGGTCAAGGGCGTGTCCGCGTCCACCTTCGATTCGGCGATGGCGCTCGTCACCGTGCTGTCGGTCGGCGGCGTCGCGGTGTTCGCGCGCGGGATGATGCAGCGCCTGCTGATCCTCGTCGGCCTCGTGATCGCCTACGCGATCTACGCGGTCGCGACCAACGGGATGGGCCTCGGCAAGCCGGTCGACTTCTCGATCGTCGCGCACGCCGCGTGGTTCGGCATCCCGGCGTTCCACGCGCCGGTGTTCGATCCGCACGCGATGCTGATGCTCGCGCCGGTCGCGGTGATCCTCGTCGCCGAGAACCTCGGCCACATCAAGGCCGTCAGCGCGATGACCGGCCAGAACCTCGACCGCTACGTCGGCCGCGCGTTCATCGGCGACGGGCTCGCGACGATCGTGTCGGGCAGCGTCGGCGGCACCGGCGTCACGACCTACGCGGAAAACATCGGCGTGATGGCCGTCACGCGGATCTATTCGACGCTCGTGTTCGTGGTGGCCGCGCTGATCGCGATCCTGCTCGGCTTCTCGCCGAAGTTCGGCGCGGTGATCCAGACGATTCCGGGCCCGGTGCTCGGCGGCGTGTCGATCGTCGTGTTCGGGCTGATCGCCGTGACCGGCGCGCGGATCTGGGTCGTCAACAAGGTCGACTTCTCCGACAACCGCAACCTGATCGTCGCGGCGGTCACGCTCGTGCTCGGCGCGGGCGACTTCTCGCTGAAGTTCGGCGGCTTCGCGCTCGGCGGGATCGGCACCGCGACGTTTGGCGCGATCATCCTGTACGCGCTCCTGCGCAAGGAAAAGGAACCGGGGCCGGTGGTCTGACGCCCGGCGGCGGGCGGCACGCAGCCGCCTGCCGCCGCGCAACCCGCCGCGCAACCCGCCGCGCAACCCGCCGCGCAACCCATCACGCGCCGGCGCTCGCCTGCGCTTCCAGCCACGCGCAGAACTGCGCGACGAGCGGCTCGTCCGCGTGCTCGCGCGGCGTGATCCACCAGTAGCTGCGGGTCGCGATGCGCGGCCCGGGCAGCGGCATCACGAGCCGGCCGCTCGCGAGTTCGTCGTCGATCAGCGGCAGCGGGCCGAGCGCGACGCCGAGCCCGTCGACCGCCGCCTGCAGCGCCAGGTAGAAGTGGTCGAACGACTGGCGCTTGCGCCCCTTCAGCGTCGCGCCGGCGGCCGCGAACCAGTCGCGCCAGCCTTCCGGGCGCGTATCCGAATGCAGCAGCACGTGCCGCGACAGGTCGTCGGCGCGTGCGATCGGCGCGCGCTTGAGCAGCGCGGGGCTGCAGACGGGGATCACGCTTTCGTCGAGAAAGCGGCCGCTCGCGCAGTTCGGCCAGTGGCCGGGGCCGCGGCGGATCGCGACGTCGAAGCCGTCGAGGGTGTCGAGCGGCGCGTTCGACGTCGACAGCTTCAGCTCCACGTTCGGCACGTCGCGCTGGAAGCGCGACAGGCGCGGCAGCAGCCATTTCATCGCGAAGGTCGGCAGCGCGTTGATGCGCAGCACGCGCGTGGCGCCGGTGCGGCGCAGGCGCTCGGTGGCGAGCGCGATGCTGTCGAACGCGGCGCGCACCGTATCCAGGTACTGGCGGCCTTCGTCGGTGAGCTTCACGCGCTTGCCGATCCGGTGGAACACCGGCCTGCCGAGCCACGCCTCGAACCCGGCGATCTGCCGGCTGATGGCACCATGAGTCACATGCAGCTCGTCGCCGGCGGCGCTGAAGCTTTCGTGTCGTGCCGCGGCTTCAAAGGCCCGAAGCGCGGAAAAGGGCGGGAGATCGCGAGCCATGCTTGTGATTCTAGATCACAAGGACGCGCCGATAAAATCGTTTTGAGCGCGGCCCGGACGGCGGTAACCTCGGCTTACCGTTTGACAAGGACTCCCATGCAATCCGTTTCCCCGCCGCCTGCCGGCACGCCGCGCAGCATCGGCCTGGCCGAGCTGTTCACCGGCTTTCTGTCCCTTGGCCTGATGTCGTTCGGCGGCGCGCTGCCGTTCGCGCGGCGCACGATCGTCGACGAGCGCAAGTGGCTCTCCGCCGACGAATTCACCGATCTGCTCGGCCTGTGCCAGTTCCTGCCGGGCGGCAACGTGATCAACCTGTCGGTCGCGGTCGGCATGCGCTTTCGCGGCGTGCCGGGCGCGCTGGCCGGCATTCTCGGGCTGATCGCGGGGCCGACGCTCGTCGTCGTCGCGCTCGGCGTGCTGTACGCGAAGACCCAGCACGAGCCGGCCGTGCGGCACCTGTTCGCCGGGCTGTCGGCCGCCGCGGCCGGGCTGCTCGCGGCGATGGCCGTGAAGGTCGCGAAGCCGCTGCGGCACGCGCGCGCGGCCGCGGGCATCGCGGCGCTGGCGTTCGTCGCGATCGCCGTGCTGCGCATGCCGCTGCTCACCACGATGCTCGTGCTGACGCCGATCAGCATCTGGCTCGCCGCGCGGCGCGGCCCCGGGCCGGTCGTGCCGGCGGGGCCGGCGGCGTCGCCTTCGCCCTCGCCCGACTCGCGCAACGCGGACCAGGGAGGCGCGCGATGAACGATACGCTGCTCGCGCTCGCGACCATCTTCACCCAGCTGTCGCTGCTCGCGTTCGGCGGCGGCAATACGATCCTGCCGGAGATGCAGCGGCAGGTGGTCGACGTGCATCACTGGATGAGCGCGTCGGAGTTCACCGCGCTGTTCGCGCTGGCGCAGGCCGCGCCCGGGCCGAACATGATGATCGTGTCGCTGGTCGGCTGGCACGTGGCCGGCTGGTCGGGCCTGCTGGTCGCGACGCTCGCGAAGTTCGGGCCGTCGTCGGTCGTCACCGTGCTCGCGCTGCACGCGTGGGAGCGCTTCCGGAACCGGCCGTGGCGCCGCTACGTGCAGCAGGGGCTGATGCCCGTCACCGCGGGCCTCGTCGCGGCGAGCGCGGTGCTGATCGCCGAGGCGTCGAACCACCTGGCGATCCAGTGGGGCATCACCGCCGCGTGCGCGGTGCTCGCGTACCGCACGCGCATCCATCCGCTGTGGCTGCTCGCGGCCGGCGCGCTGGTCGGGCTGGCGGGCGTCGGGCAGTGAACCGCGCGATCGCGGCGCACGGCACGGCGGTGTAGCGCAGGAAGACCTTTGCGGGTGTCGTTCGATCGCGCTTTGAGATACGGCGGGGCGGCGCGGCGGAACGCGCCGGTATACTGCCGGCTTTCAATCAGCAGGGCCCAGCCTCATGTCGACGATTCCCGCTTGTCCGCAATGCGCGATGGAAAACACCTACCCCGACGGCGAGCATTATGTTTGCGCCGACTGCGGGCACGAGTGGCCGAGCGTCGCCGCGGCGGCCGCCGATGACGACGCCGCGCGCGTCGTGCGCGACGCGAACGGCAACGTGCTCGCCGACGGCGATTCCGTCGTGCTGATCAAGGACCTGAAGCTGAAGGGCTCGTCGATCACGCTGAAGATGGGCACCAAGGTGAAGAGCATCCGCCTCGTCGGCGGCGATCACGAAGTCGACTGCAAGGTCGACGGGATGAGCGTGATGCTGAAGGCCTGCTACCTGAAGAAGAACTGAGCGTCGCCGCACAGCCCGCCACGGGAGGATCGATGGATCTCGACGGCGCCAGCCGCAATCTCACGGTCGCCGCGCTGCTCACGCTGTCCGGCGGCTATCTCGATGCGTACACCTACGTCGGCCACGGCCACGTGTTCGCGAACACGATGACGGGCAACGTCGCGCTGCTCGGCATCAACCTGTCGGCCGGCGAGTGGGCCGCGGCGCTGCACCACGTGCCGCCGCTCGTCGGCTTTGTGATCGCAGTGTTCGTCGCGCACCTGCTCGGGCTCGCCGCGCAGCGCGGCTGGATGCGGCATACCGCGTTCGCGAGCCTGATCGTCGAGATCGCGTTCCTCGGCATCGCCGCGAGCGGCCTCGTCGGCGCGTCGAGCGCGTGGCTGATTCCCGGCATCTCGTTCGTCGCGACGCTGCAGACGCTGTCGTTCACGCATCTCGAGGAACTGTCGTACACGTCGGTGATGACGACCGGCAACCTGCGGCGCGCCGCGCAGAAGCTGTTCGTCGGGCTGATTCCGCGCTACGACGCCGGCGCGCTGCACGATTCGGCGCTGCTCGCGACGATCAGCTTCTGCTTTCTCGCGGGCGCGGTGGCGGGCGGGTTCGTCACGAGGATCATGCCGGATGTCGCGCTGTGGGGCGCGGTGCTGCTGCTTGCGGGCGCGTTTGGCGAAATCGTGCGGCGCGCGTGGCGGCGGGCCGGGGCGGGCGCGGGCGAAGCCGG
Source organism: Burkholderia pyrrocinia (assembly GCA_001527685.1). GTDB lineage: Bacteria > Pseudomonadota > Gammaproteobacteria > Burkholderiales > Burkholderiaceae > Burkholderia > Burkholderia pyrrocinia_D. Next base: position 284,198 of record LOZU01000034.1, on the reverse strand, counting down.
CTGACGACGAAGCGCGGGTGGTACCGTGCTGCGGCGCGGCATCCACTGCCGGTGTAGAACCGGTCCGTGCCGTCAGGTCGCCGCGTCATAGGCTTGCCGTCTCGCGGCAGTGCATGCTGCGCCGCATCAACCGCTTCCCCGCTCATCCTCGCCGATCTCCCCTCCGTCCGCCCGCATCGCAACGGTTTCCGGTGGAATGGCAGGCCCGTCGCGCAAGCCCGGCGCGCCGGGGCGTTGTGCGCTGACGACAGTCGCGCCGTTACAGCGCATTTCAATTTCTTTCGCGATTCGTACTCATCTTATGATTCTCGCCACGTCGCGCGCGCCAAGAGTGCGCGTGACCGTCACCCGGCTGCGCGCGCAGCCGGCCATGTACGGAGACACCAACAAATATGGGATCGCTCATGAAGCAGACCACCAGACTCGCAGCACTCGCAGGGGGCGCCATCCTGGCATTCGCCAGCCAATACGCGGCAGCACAAAGTTCCGTCACGCTGTGGGGCGTTGCCGACGTCAGCGTCCGCTACCTGACCAACGCGAACGCCAAGAACGACGGCCTGCTGTCGATGACGAACGGCGCGATCACCAACAGCCGCTTCGGCATGTACGGCACGGAAGACCTCGGCAGCGGGCTGAAGGCGCTCTTCAAGCTCGAGAGCGGGGTGAACCTGCAGAACGGCGGGTTCTCGGACGTCAACTCGAAAGGCCAGGTCAACCGCATGTTCAACCGTGCCGCATACGTCGGGCTGTCGAGCCCGTACGGCACCGTGACCCTCGGCCGCCAGAAGACGCCGCTGTTCGACCTGCTGTCGGACACCTACGATCCGCTGACCGTCGGTAACTACTTCGAGAACGCGTGGCTGCCGGTGGCGCTCGGCGGCGGGCTGTATGCAGACAACCAGATCAAGTACACGGGCACGTTCAATGGCCTGACCGCCAGCGCGATGTACTCGACGGGTGTCAACTACACGGATACCACGGCGAGCGGCTTCTCCGGTCAGATCCCGGGTTCGCTGGGCAAGGGCAATGCATGGGGCCTGTCGCTGTCGTACGTGATGGGGCCGCTCAGCATCGCGGCCGGTGCGCAGCAGAACAGCAACAACTCGGCGAAAAAGCAGACGATCTATCACGCGAACGTCGTCTACGCGTTCAGCAAGGTGAAGGTCTACGCGGGCTACCTGCGTTCGAAGGACGATACGGGCTTCGTCGACAGCCTGCTCGCGCAGAAGACGATTACGGTCGCGCAGGGCACCGGCCGTATCGACGATGGTCCGTTCGCCGGCGTGAGCTGGCAGGTCAGCGCGCCGCTGACGCTGACGGGCGCGTTCTACTACGACCACATGCGCAATGCGATGACCGAGAACGGCACGCTGTCGAGCGGCAACCGTTACGCGATCGTCGGCATCGCCGAGTACGCACTGAGCAAGCGCACGGAAATCTACGGCACCGTCGACTTCAACAAGACGAACGGCGCGGCCAACGTCGAACTGCCGGGCCGCAGCAACCAGACGGGTATCGCGATCGGTCTGCGCAATATCTTCTGACGAACTGTCCGCGCCGGTGCGAAGCCCGGTGTCGTGACGAGCGCGAAGAGGCCCCTGCGGGGGCCTCTTTTTATTTGCGCACGCGGCGTCATAAGCATGCACGACTATCCAGCGCGCGCTACATAGCACGACGCGCGGCCCGTAAGCCGTTCGTCGGCATTCCCGAACATAGTTTCACAGTGCGCGCGAACCCGTTCCGCTAAGCTGCGTGGGTTGCCCGGCGCATGCTGCGCCTGTACGCGCGGCGTGCGTGACCGGGCGCGTCCGTAAATTGTGTATCCGGTGATGACAAACGTGTCCGCCGGTTTTTCTTCGTGGGACGATGTGCCTCACGATTCACGTTGAAAGGGGATGACGATGGGTATCCTGAACACCGTTGGCGAAATCGCGGGCGCCGTCGCGGCCGTCGAGACGGCCGAGAAAGTCGATCCGGATGCGGGCCTGCTGACGAAGGCGGCCGCGGCAGTCGCGGGCTTCAAGGGTGCGGAAGCGCTCGAAGGCATGCTCGAGAAGAAGGAAGAGAAGCCCGAGGCAGCGGCGGACGATACGCAGGCCAGCGACGGCGACACGTCGCAGGCATGAGCATGGCGGCCGGCTCGGCCACGCCCGCGCATCCCGCGCGGGCGAGCGGGCCGGCGCCGCGCAACCGGCATGCCGGGCATGCGGTCGATCGGTGCGCATGGCTCACCCGGCGGCAGGTTTGACAGGCGAGAGGCAATGTCTCTCGCCGTTTTTTTGGGGCGCGCGCGCCGCGCGCCGCAAGGAAACCGGAATCTTGCTATCGTGCCGTCATCCGAACTGCGATGAGGGCATGCGATGGAATTCGACTACGACCTGTTCGTCATCGGCGCCGGCTCGGGCGGCGTCAGGCTCGCCCGGATGTCGGCGTCATACGGCGCGCGCGTGGGCATTGCGGAGGAAGAGCAGATCGGCGGCACCTGCGTGCTGCGCGGCTGCATTCCGAAGAAGCTGCTCGTCTACGCGTCGCATTACCCGCATGAGGTGGAAGATGCGCGCGGCTTCGGCTGGACCTTCGGCGCGGGCGCGCTCGACTGGCCGGCGCTGATCGGCGCGAAGGATCGCGAGATCAACCGGCTGAGCGGCATCTACGTGAACCTGCTGCGGCAGTCGGGCGTCGAGATGCACGCGGGGCGCGCGACGCTCGTCGATGCGCACACCGTCGCGATCGGCGAGCGTCGCATCAGCGCGCGCCACATCGCGATCGCGACCGGCTCGCGCCCGTCGCTGCCGCCGCTGCCCGGCATCGAGCACGCGATCACGTCGCGCGAGGCGCTGTCGCTCGCCGCGCTGCCCGCGCGCGTCGCGGTGGTCGGCGGCGGCTATATCGCGGTCGAGTTCGCGGGCATCTTCAACGGGCTCGGCAGCCACGCCGAGCTGTTCTATCGCGGCGAGCGGATCCTGCGCGGGTTCGACGACGACGTCCGGCAGTTCCTGTCCGACGAAATGACCAAGCAGGGCGTGACGATCCACACGGGCGCCGCGGTCGACGCGATCGAGCGCGCGGCCGACGGCACGCTGACCCTGCGCGTCGGCCGCGCGCAGCACGGGCCGTTCGACGCGGTGCTCTACGCGACCGGGCGCGTGCCGAACGTCGAGGGCCTTGGCCTCTACGCGGCCGGCGTCGCGCTCGACGCGCGCGGCGCGATCGCGGTCGATGCGTATTCGGCGACGTCGGTCGCGTCGATCCACGCGATCGGCGACGTGACGTCGCGGCCGCAGCTCACGCCGGTCGCCACGCGCGACGGCGGCCTGCTCGCGATGACGCTGTTCGGCGGGCGGCGCGCGGCGGCCGATCACGAATGGGTGCCGTCGGCCGTGTTCAGCCAGCCGGAAGTCGCGACGGTCGGCCTCACCGAAGCGCGGGCGCGCGACGTGCATGGCGCGCTCGACATCTACCGCACGTCGTTCAAGGCGCTGCGCCACACGCTGTCCGGCCGCGACGAGCGCACGCTGATGAAGCTCGTCGTCGCGCGCGACAGCCAGCGGGTGGTCGGCGCGCACATGGTCGGGCGCGACGCGGGCGAGATCATCCAGGGCATCGCGATCGCGATTCGCGCGGGGGCGACGAAGGCGCAGTTCGACGACACGATCGGCATTCATCCGACCGCCGCCGAGGAATTCGTCACGATGCGGCAGAAGCTGGCCGACTAGCGGCTTGCGGCGCGCCGCTGCGGGCCCGGCAGCGGCGCAGGCGCATGGCGCGACGGGTGCGTCGATCGCGATGATGCGCGCAAGCGACACGAAGCGCGCGATCCGGCTCGATCCGGCCGAAAGATGCAGCGCGCGCCACGGCGCGTTGGTATCATCGCCCCAAAACCAGATACAGGGCCAAACCATGCGCGATCAACAGCGCAGCATGCACGACAACGGGGCAACCACGAGGCGCGCGAATCCCGACGATTCGGCCGCGTGCCCGCCATCCGCCGCGGCGCAGCCGTCGCGCGCACACCCACTCCGATTTCCGCTATAGCCCGCACCGCGCGCACGCCGCACGGCCGTGTCGCGTCGACCGACGCGCCTGCGCCCGCGTGCGTGCGCGCCGGTGCGGCCTCGATGCCCGGCTCGTTCGCGAGCCGGCACGCCCGTCACGGGCATTCTTTCCTCGCAAGGAGACCAGAAGTGAAGATCCAGACTCGACGCAATGTCCTCGTCGCCGCGGCCGTCGTCGCGGCGCTGTCGGGGTGCGCGACCGAATCGTCGCGCACGCTCGACGTGCCGGCCGTCAGCAGCGCGCAGAAGCCGTACGCGGGCAAACCGGTCGCGATCGCGGTCGGCAAGTTCGACAACCGCTCCAGCTACATGCGCGGCATCTTCTCGGACGGCATCGACCGCCTCGGCGGCCAGGCGAAGACGATCCTCGTCACGCGCCTGCAGCAGAGCCGCCGCTTCAACGTGCTCGACCGCGAGAACCTCGACGAGATCAAGCAGGAAGCCGGCTTCATGAAGAAGGCGCAGGCGGTGAAGGGCGCGAACTACGTGGTGACGGGCGACGTGACCGAGTTCGGCCGCAAGGAAGTCGGCGATCACCAGCTGTTCGGCATCCTCGGCAGCGGCAAGACGCAGGTCGCGTACGCGAAGGTCAACCTGAACATCGTCGACACGACCACGTCGGAAGTGATCGCATCGAGCCAGGGCGCGGGCGAATTCAGCCTGTCCAACCGCGAGATCATCGGCTTCGGCGGCACCGCGAGCTATGACTCGACGCTGAACGGCAAGGTGCTCGACCTCGCGATCCAGGAGGCCGTCAACCATCTCGTCGACCAGGTCGACACCGGCGCGCTGAAGCCGGCGAAGTAAGCGTTGCGCATCACGGCTCGACCGATTCACCACATCAATTAAAAGAGAAATGACCATGAAACGGGGTAACTGGCTGCCGGCGACGGCCGCCGCATTGCTGCTCGCGGGCTGCGCGGCGCCGCCCACGCCGCCGCTCTATCAATGGAACGGCTACCAGCCGCAGGTGTACGAGTACTTCAAGGGCAAGACGTCACCGCAGGAGCAGATCGACGCGCTCGAGAAGGCGCTGCAGCAGATCCGCGCGAAGGGCAACACGCCGCCGCCGGGCTTCCATGCGCATCTCGGCATGCTGTACGCGAGCATCGGCAGCGAGCAGCAGGCCGAACAGGAACTGCAGGCGGAGAAGCAGTTGTTCCCGGAATCGTCGCCGTTCATGGATTTCCTGCTGAAGAAGAAATCCGCGCAGCCGAAGCCGGCCGACTCGAAGCAGGCTGAGCAGAAAACGGCCGAGCAGAAGAACGTCGATCAGAAAACCGCCAAACAGTGACGCGCCCGCCATGTTCAAGACCCTTTCATTCAAGCTGATGTCCGTGCTGTCGATCGTCGCGCTGCTGAGCGCGTGCGCGCAGCCGGTGAAGCGGGCCGACTACACGGCCTTCAAGAACAGCAAGCCGCGCTCGATCCTCGTGCTGCCGCCGCTCAACGAGACGTCGAACGTATCGGCGAGCTACGGGATGCTGTCGCAGATGACGCTGCCGATCGCCGAATCCGGCTATTACGTGGTGCCGGTCGCGGTGATGGACGAGACCTTCAAGCAGAACGGCCTCACCAATGCAGCCGACATCCAGAACACGTCGCCCGCGAAGCTGCGCGAGATCTTCGGCGCGGACGCCGCGCTGTACACGAAGGTCACGCAGTACGGCACCGTCTACCGGATCCTCGCGAGCGCGACCGTGGTGTCGGCCTCGACCAAGCTCGTCGACCTGCGCACCGGCGACGTGCTGTGGCAGGGCGCCGCGAGCGCGAGCAGCGAGGAAGGCAACAACAGCGGCGGCGGCGGCCTGATCGGCATGCTCGTGGTGGCCGCGGTCAAGCAGATCGCGAACTCGTTGATGGACCAGAGCCACGACATCGCCGCGCGCACGAGCGGCCGGCTGCTGGCGGCGGGGCCGCCGCACGGCCTGCTGTACGGCCCGCGTTCGACGAAGTACGGCACGGACTGACGTGCCATCGCCGCGCATGCGCCGCTCGCCGCGGCGCGTGCGCGGCATATTGCGCGGTGTATCGCGCGCGGCGTCGCGTCAATGCACGCCGAATGCATCCAGCAGGCGATACCAGCTCATCGCGAGCACGAGCGCCGGCGTGCGCAGCAGTGCGCCGCCCGGGAAATCGCGGTGCCGGACCTGGCCGAACAGGTCGAAGCGGCTCGCCTGTCCGTCGATCGCTTCGGCGATCAGCTTGCCCGCGAGCGCGGTCGTGTTCACGCCGTGCCCGGAAAACCCCTGCGCGAAATACATCGTCGGCGCGATGCGCCCGAAATGCGGCGCGCGGTTCATCGTGATGTCCACGAACCCGCCCCACGCGTAGTCCACCTTCACGTCCGCGAGCTGCGGAAACGTCTTCAGCATGTCGTTGCGCATCGCCTGCGCGAGATCGCGCGGCGGCCGCGTCGAATAGCTGACCTTGCCACCCCACACGAGCCGCGTGTCCGGCGCCGGGCGGAAATAGTCGAGCACGAAGCGACTGTCGCACACGGCCGCGCGCGCGGGCATCAGCGCGGCGGCGCGCGCCTCGCCGAGCGGCTCGGTCGCGATCACGTAGGTGCCGACCGGCATGATCTTGCGCGCCAGCGCGGGCGCGAGCGTGCCGACATACGCGTTGCACGCGAGCACGACGAAGCGCGCCCGCACGTGGCCCTGTGCCGTCTCGACCAGATGGCCGGCCGGAATGTCGCGCACGCGCGTCACGCAGCTGTTCTCGTGGATGCGTACGCCGGCTTCGGCCGCCGCGCGCGCGAGGCCGAGCGTGTAGTTGAGCGGATGCAGGTGGCCGCTGTCGGGGTCGTACAGGCCGCCGCGATAGCGCGACGACTGCACGAAGTCGCCGAGATCCCGTTCGTCGACGAAGTGCAGGCGGTCGTAGCCGAAGCGCTTCGCGACGTCGTCGCGCCAGCGTTTCAGCCCGTCGGCGTCGCGCTCGGTATTCGCGGCGGTCAGGTAGCCGGGCACCAGCGCGCAGTCGATGTCGTGCTGCGCGATGCGCGACTTCACGAGCGACAGCGTTTCGAGCCCCATCTCCCAGATGCGCTTCACGTCGGCGTCGGGCAGATAGCGCGCGAACGTGTCGATGTCGCACGCATAGCCGCCGATCAGCTGGCCGCCGTTGCGCCCGCTCGCGGCCCAGCCGACCCGCGACGCTTCGAGCAAAGTGACCGAATGGCCGCGCTCGGCGAGGTTGAGCGCGGCCGACAGGCCGGTCAGGCCCGCGCCGATCACGCACACGTCGGCGTCGGTCGCGCCGGCGAGCGGCGCATGGCGGGTCGTATCGTTGACGGTGGCCGCGTAGTACGACGCGGCATGCGGCTGGTTCGCGAATGTCTGCATGGTCAGGAACACGAATGAAAGGGCTCAGAACAGCTCGCGCACCCGGTGATACAGCATGCCGAGTTCGAGCGCGGGCTGGCGCCATGCGTCGCCGCCCGGAAAGCGGCGGTGGCGCAGGCGCGCGAACAGGTCGAACGCGCGCGTGTCGCCCGCGATCGCGCCGGCGATCGCACGGCCGGCGATGCCGGTGAGCGCGACGCCGTGTCCGCTGAAGCCCTGGACGTAGAAGAAGTTGGGATCGATCGCGCCGAAATCCGGCGCGCGGTTGCGGGTGACGTCGACGAAGCCGCCCCACGCGTAATCGACGCGCACGTCGCCGAGCTGCGGGAACACGCCGGCCATGCGCCGCCGGATCGTCTCGGCGAGCGCGGCGGGCGACGCGCCCGCGGAATCCGCGCGACCGCCGAACAGCATCCGGTGATCGGCGGACAGCCGGAAGTAGTCGAGGAAGACATTGTTGTCGCATACCGCCTCGCGCCGCGCGATCAGCGCATCGGCGCGCGCCTGGCCGAGCGGCTCGGTCGCGATGATGGTCGACGCGACCGGCGCGATGCGCGCGGCGGTCGCGGCCGGCAGCACGCCGCCGGGCCCCGCGTTGCAGCACGACACGACGAAGCGGCAGCGGATCTCGCCGGACGGCGTGCGCACGACCGGCCGCGCGCCGCGCGCGACGTCGAGCGCGGGCGTGTGCGCGAACAACGCCACGCCCTCGCGGCGCGCGGCATCGGCGAGGCCGAGGCAATACCGCAGCGGATGCAGGTGGCCCGACAGCGGGTCGACTACGCCGGCGAGATAGCGGGCCGACGCGATGCGCGAGCGGATCGCGTCGGTGTCGAGCCACGTCAGCGACGGATGGCCCCAGCGTGTCGTGGCGGCCTCCATCCAGGCGCGCAGGTCGCCGATGCGGCGCGGCTTGGTCGCGACGGTCAGGTAGCCGCGCGTGAAATCGCAGTCGATCGCGTAGCGCGCGATCCGCTCGGCGATCAGCGCGACGCCGTCAAGCGACAACGCCCACGCGGCGCGCGCGCCGTCGGCGCCGAGCTGGCGCTCGATGATCTCGTCCTTCGCGAATCCGGTGATCGCCTGGCCGCCGTTGCGGCCCGACGCGCCCCAGCCGGGCCGGTGCGCATCGATCACGGCGACCGACAGCCCGCGCGCGCGGCAGTCGAGCGCGGTCGACAGGCCGGCAAAGCCGGCGCCGATCACGCAGACGTCGACGTCGAGCGCGCCGTCGAGCGTCGGGTCGTCGACCGCGGCGCGCGTGGCGGTCGCTTCGTAGTACGAGTCGCGCGCAAGCGCATCGGCGCGACGGGTGAAAGACTGGCTCATCAGACCGACTCCTTCCAGGCGGCGCGCGAAGCGCCGCAACACGGCTGCGACAAGACACGGGACGCCGCAGACACGGGACGCCGCGCGCGCCGCACGGCGTCCCGCGCGGGCGGCATCAGAACGAATAGATGAACTGCGTGGCGAGCAGGTCGTTGGACTTGCCGTACGACCCGTCGTTGCGCAGGAACACCCGGTTGTTCGACCAGTCGTGCCGGTATTCGACCTTCACGGTGATCTGCTGCGTCGGATAGAACAGCAGGTCGAGCGCGACGTCCTGACGGATCGCGCCCTTGCACTCGAAGCCGAGGCCGCCGCCCGCCTTCGACGTCGCGAGGCAGTCCGAGTCGATGCCGAAGCCGTTGCTCGTATCCATGCCGTTGCCGTTCAGCGCGATGCCGCCGCCGCCACCGCCGTTCTTGCTGTTCACGAGCGCATCGTAGCGCAGCGTCACGCCCATGCGGCCGACCACCGGTGCGTTGAACTTGCGGTGCGCGAGCAGCGACAGCCCGTACCACTGCGCGAGCCCGCCGTTGAACGCCGCGTGCTGCTGCTGGCCGTAGTCGACTTCGGCGTTGTACTGCACGTCCGCGAGCGTGTAGGCCGCATCGACTTCGCCGAAGAAGAACGTGCCGGCCGAGCTCGGCGCGGCGCCGCCGGGGCCGAAATGGACGGTGCCGCTGGAATCGGTCGCACTCCCGAGCGTCTGGCGGCCGATGTTGAACGACCCGCCGATGTCGAGCGCGCTCGACCACGTGTAGTCCGCGCGCGCGGTGAAGGTCGGCACCTTGTTGCTGGTCGTGATCGGGTCGCCGAGCGCGTTCGTGCCGTTCTGCGTGACCGAGCCGTAGGTGCGGTACTGCTCGTTGCCGACGAAGAACTTCCACGCCCAGTTGCCCTTCGTGTAGTTCGCGCCGGCGCCGATGTAGCTGCCCGGGTCGGAGAAGTCGTACAGCAGGTTGTGCGTGAGCGTGAGCATCTGGTTCGACTGCTGCACCTCGTAGCCGCCGAAGCTCGGGATCAGGCCGGCGACGAACGTCGTCGACGCGTTGATCGGCACGTTGACCACCGCCGTGTTCAGGATGTTGTTGCCGATGTTGCCGCGCGAGTTGGAGAGCAGCGTGATGCCGTTGCCGCGGTTCGGCATCAGCGTGATCTCGGCCGACGGCGCCATCGGGCCGACGCCGAAGGTCTTCTTGATGTCGAGGTACAGGTCGCCGAACGTGCTGTTGAAGTAGTTGTACACGCTCTCGTGGTTCGCGAACAGGAACGATGACGCGCTGGCCGCGCGGTTGTACACGTAGGTCGGATCGATGTAGCCGGTGATCGACAGGCCCGCGATCGGCCCGGTGTTCGCCGCGTCCGACAGCGAGTCGACCTTCAGCTGCTGGTTCGCGATCTGCTGCTTCATCTCGGTGACGTCGTCGTTGCTCAGCAGCGCGGGCGCCTTGCCGTAGTCGGGCGAGGCCGGGTCGGTGGCCACGGCCGCAACCGGCTTGCCACCGCCGCCGCCCGCCTGCGCGAGCGGCGCGCCGCCCGGCTTCGCGGTGAGCTGCGCCTGCATCGCCTTCATCTGCTGCTGCAGCGCGGCCACCTGCGCCTGCAGCGCCTTGATCTGGGCGGAAGTCGAGTCGGCCAGCGCGATGCCGGGCAACGCGCCGGCCACCAGCAGGCAGATCAGTTTCTTCTTCATTGCGGTTTCTCCTTGTCGTGCGCCTTGTCGATGCGTGATCGTTCCGCGCGCCGCGCATGGCGGCGCGCAGGGTGTCGTTATGTCGTTGTCGAATGAGTGGTTGAAGGAGGGGGCTCAGGCCGCCGCGAAAGCCGCCTTCATGTCGGCCACGCGCCGTCGTTCGCGCGCGATCATCATCTGGTTCACCGCAATCACGCCGATCGTCACCGCGGTGATGAACAGCGTCGCGAGCGCGTTCATCTCCGGATTCAGGCCGAGCCGCACGCGCGAGAACACCACGAGCGGCAGCGTCGTCGAGCCGGGGCCCGACAGGAACGCCGACAGCACCAGATCGTCGATCGACAGCGTGAACGACAGCAGCCACCCCGACAGCAGCGCCTGCGAGATCAGCGGCAGCGTCACCACGAAGAACACCTTCAGCGGCGTCGCGCCGAGGTCGAGCGCGGCCTCCTCGAGCGACTTGTTCATCTCCTTCACGCGCGACTGCACGATGATCGCGACATACGACACGCACAGCATCACGTGCCCGATCCAGATCGTCACCATCCCGCGTCCCTTCGGCCAGCCGAACATCTGCTCCAGCGCAACGAACAGCAACAGCAGCGAGATCCCCTGGATCACCTCGGGAATCACCAGCGGCGCGTTGATCATCCCCGTGTACAGCGTGAAGCCCTTGAAGCGGCCGAAGCGCGCGAGCACGAAGCCGGCCCACGTGCCGATCACGACCGACGCGGTGGCCGTCAGCAGGCCGATCTTCAGCGACAGCCATGCGGCCGTCAGCAGCTCGTCGTCCTGCCACAGCGACGCGTACCACTTCAGCGAGAAGCCCGACCACACGGTGACGAGCTTCGACTCGTTGAACGAGTACACGACGAGGCTGATGATCGGGATGTACAGGAACAGGAATCCGAAGGCGAGGACGCCCGTCGACAGCGGTTTGCTCGGCTTGATCATTTCGCGTCTCCCAGTTCCTTGACCTGGTAGTACTGGAACAGCGCCATCGGCACGAGCAGCAGCAGCACCATCGCCACCGTCACCGCCGACGCCATCGGCCAGTCCATGTTGTTGAAGAATTCATCCCACATCACGCGGCCGATCATCAGCGTGTCCGCGCCGCCGAGCAGCTCCGGAATCACGTACTCGCCCACCGCCGGGATGAACACCAGCAGGCTGCCCGCGATGATCCCGTTCTTCGACAGCGGCAGCGTGATTCGCGTGAACGCGACCCACGGCTTCGCGCCGAGGTCGTATGCGGCTTCGAGCAGCGTGAGGTCCATCTTCACGAGGTGCGCGTACAGCGGCATCACCATGAACGGCAGGTACGAATAGACCATCCCGATGTAGACGCCCGCATCGCTGTGATAGAGCCGCAGCGGCGTGTGGATGATGCCGAGCGCGATCAGCGCGTGGTTCAGCAGGCCGTCGTCCTTCAGGATGCCGATCCACGCATAGACGCGGATCAGGAACGACGTCCAGAACGGCAGCATCACGGCCATCATCAGCACGTTGCGCGTGCCGGGCTCCGAGCGCGCGATGTAGTACGCCATCGGATAGCCGATCAGCAGGCAGAACAGCGTCGACACGCCGGCCATCTTCAGCGAGCTGAGGTAGGTCGCGACGTACAGGTCGTCCTTCAGCAGGAACGCGTAGTGGCCGAGCTGGATCGCGAAGTGCACGACGCCGTCCTGGAGCTGCATCAGCGCCGAATACGGCGGGATGCCCATCACCTGGTCGGCGAAGCTGATCTTCAGCACCAGCACGAACGGCAGCGCGAAGAACAGCGCGAGCCACACGAACGGCACGCCGATCGCGACACTGCGGCCGGACGGCAGGAAACGCGACAGCGCGGCGAAACGGCGGGCGCGCACGGCGGCCGCGGGTGCGGCCGCGGCGCCGGTCGACACCGGCGCGGACGGAGTGGAAGCGGAGGTTCTCATCGTGTCGGCCTCATTGCGTCAGCACCACGCCGCTCGCCGGCGACCACGACACGAACACGTCGTCGTTGTACGCGGGCGCGCCGTCGTGCAGCAGGTGCGAGCTGGCGAGGTTCGACACCACCGTCTTGCCGCTCGGCAGCCGCACGTGATACAGCGAGTAGCTGCCCATGTACGCGATGTCGGTGACCACGCCGCGCGCCCAGTTGTGCTGCGCGTGCGGCTTGTCGCGCGACACGTGGATGCGCTCGGGCCGCACCGAGATGCCGACCGGCATGCCGAGCGGGCCCGTCACGCCGTGGCTCACGTACATGCGCGCCTCGAGGTCGTCGCTCTCGACGAAGATGTGGTCGGGCTCGTCCTCGACCACGCGGCCCTCGAACAGGTTGGTCGAGCCGATGAATTCGGCCGAGAAGCGGCTGTTCGGGAATTCGTACACCTCGCCCGGCGAGCCGATCTGCACGATCCGGCCTTCGCTCATCACCGCGAGGCGGCTCGCCATCGTCATCGCCTCTTCCTGGTCGTGCGTGACCATCACGCAGGTCACGTCGACCTTCTCGATGATGTTGACGAGTTCGAGCTGGGTCTTCTGGCGGATCTTCTTGTCGAGCGCGGACATCGGCTCGTCGAGCAGCAGCAGCTTCGGGCGCTTGACGAGCGAGCGCGCGAGCGCGACGCGCTGCTGCTGGCCGCCGGAGAGCTGGTGCGGCTTGCGCTGCGCGTACTTGCTCATCTGCACGAGCGCGAGCGCGTCGGCCACGCGTTCCTTGATCTCGTGCTTCGGCGTGCCTTCCTGCTTCAGGCCGAACGCGACGTTCGACTCGACCGTCATGTGCGGGAACAGCGCGTACGACTGGAACATCATGTTCACCGGGCGGCGGTACGGCGGCAGCGACGCGAGATCCTCGCCGTCGACGTAGATCTTGCCGGAGGTGGCCGTTTCCAGCCCGGCGAGCATGCGCAGCAAGGTCGACTTGCCGCAGCCCGAGCTGCCGAGCAGCGCGAACAGCTCGTTCTTCGCGATCGTCAGGTTCACGCTGTCGACCGCGGTGCTGTCGCCGAATTTCTTCACGACGTTCTCGATGCGCACGAACGCGTCGTTCTTCGTGCGGGCCGCGGCGGCCGGCTGCGCATGACGCGCGGCGGTGGAAGAGGGTATCGATTGCATGGGGTTCACCATTCGTTCATCATGGATTGCAGGCGCGAGCGTCCCCGCGCGAGGCGCAGGCGGCGACTCGCGGCAACGGCTCGGGCCGGATGGAGCGGGGCGCGCGGGCGGGCGGTCAGCCCGCGGCGCGCAACGGGGTCAGTGGCCGGTCTTCAGCTGCGCCCACAGACGGTTTTCGAGGCGCAGGATGTCGGCCGGCATCGGCTTCATCAGCACCATCTTCTTCAGCACGTCCTCGGGCGGATAGACGGTCGGATCCTGCGCGACCGCCGGCGTCACGAACGGGTGCGCGGCCTTGTTCGCGGTCGGGTAGAACACCGTGTTGGTGATCGCCGCGTTGACCTTCGGATCGGACACGTAGTTGATCCACTTCATCGCGTTCTCGGGGTGCGGCGCATCCTTCGGGATCACCATCACGTCGAACCACAGCAGGCCGCCCTCCTTCGGGTTCGCGAACTTGATGTCGTACGTGCGCTTCGCTTCCGCCGAGCGGCGGTGCGCGATGCCGACGTCGCCCGACCAGCCGAGCACGACGCACACGTCGTTGTTCGCCAGGTCGTTGATGTAGCCGGACGAATTGAACTGGGTGATGTACGGGCGGACTTTCTTCAGGACGTCGAAGGCCGCCTGGTAGTCGGCCGGGTTCGTGCTGTTCGGGTTCCGGCCCATGTATTGCAGCGTGGCCGCGAACACGTCGACGGCCTGGTCGAGGAACGACACGCCGCAGCTCTTCAGCTTCTCCATGTTGGCCGGATCGAACACCAGCGCCCAGCTGTCGACGGGCGCCTTGTCGCCGAGCGCCTTCTTCACGGCCTGCGCGTTGTAGCCGATGCCGTCGGTGCCGTACGCCCAGGGCACGCCGTACTGGTTGCCGGGGTCGGCGTCGGCGATCATCTTCATCAGCACGGGGTCGAGGTTCGCGAGGTTCGGGATCTTCGACTTGTCGAGCTTCTGGTAGACGCCCGCCTGGATCTGCTTGGCCATGTAGTTCGACGTCGGCACGACGATGTCGTAGCCCGAGCTGCCGGCGAGCAGCTTCGCCTGCAGCGTGTCGTCGCTGTCGTAGTTGTCGTACTTGACGTGGACGCCCGTCTGCTTCTGGAAGTTCGGGATCGTGTCCGGCGCGATGTAGTCGGACCAGTTGTAGACGTTCAGCTCGTCGGCGGCACGCGCCGGCGGGCTGGCGACCGACGTGAACGCGGCCGCGGCGGCGAGGGCGGCGACCGAACAGGCTTGGCGAAGAGTGCGAGCACGCATGGTGGAGTTCCCCTGGTAATGTGGGCAGCGGCGCAGCACCGTGCGCACGCCGCTGCCCGAGAGCGATGCCGTTACGAAAGACCCAGTTGCTGAGCGGTGGCGTCGACGGCTTTCTTCGCCTTCGACACGAGTTCGTCGATTTCCTGACGCGAGATCACGAGCGGCGGCGACAGCAGCATCCGGTCGCCGGTCGCGCGCATGATCAGGTTGCCGTTGAAGCAGAAGTCGCGGCAGAGCGTGCCGACGTCGCCGCCGTTCGCGAAGCGGCGGCGCTCGGCCGGCGCCTCGGCGAGCTGCAGGCTCGCGACGAGGCCGTGGCCGTGCACTTCGCCGACGATCGGATGGCGCGCGAAGGTTTCGCGCATCAGCGCCTGGAAGTACGGGCCGGTGTCGGTTTTCACGCGCTCGACGATCCCGCCGTCGCGCAAGAGCTTCAGGTTCGCCACCGCGACGGCCGCCGCGACCGGGTGGCCCGAGTACGTGAGGCCGTGGTTGAATTCGCCGTGGTCGATGATCGGCCGCGCGACGCGCTCGTGAATGCCGACCGCGCCCATCGGCACGTAGCCGGACGTGAGCCCCTTCGCCAGCGTGATCAGGTCCGGCTCGAAACCAAAATGCTGGTGTGCGAACCATTCGCCGGTGCGGCCGAAGCCGCCGATCACTTCGTCGGCGACGAGCAGGATGTCGTACTTGCGGCAGATCCGCTGGATCTCCGGCCAGTACGTCGACGGCGGGAAGATCACGCCGCCCGCGCCCTGGAACGGCTCGCCGATGAACGCGGCGACGTTCTCCGCGCCGAGCTGGAGGATCTTCGCTTCGAGCTGCTGCGCGCGCGCGAGGCCGAATGCCTCGGGCGTCTCGCCGGCGGCCGCTTCGCCGAAGAAATACGGCTGGTCGATGTGCACGATGTGCTCGACCTTCGACGGCATCTGCTCGTGCATGTAGCCCATCCCGCCGAGCGTGCCGCCCGCGATCGTCGAGCCGTGGTAGCCGTTCCTGCGCGAGATCACGTATTTCTTCTGCGGCTTGCCCTGCACGCGCCAGTACTGGTGCACGAGTCGCAGCACGGTGTCGTTGCCTTCCGAGCCGCTGTTGCAATAGAAGAAGTGGTTGAAGCCCGGCGGCGTGACTTCGGCGAGCATCGCCGAGAGCTCGATCACCGGCGGGTGCGTGGTCTTGAAGAACGTGTTGTAGAACGGCAGTTCCTGCAGCTGGCGGTATGCGGCGTCGGCGAGTTCCTGGCGGCCGTAGCCGACGTTCACGCACCACAGGCCGGCCATGCCGTCGATGATCTTGTTGCCGTCGGAATCCCACAGGTAGACGCCGTCGGCCTTCACGATCACGCGGCTGCCCGCGCGGTTGAGCGCGCCCATGTCGGAGAACGGGTGGATGTGGTGCGCGGCGTCGAGCGCGCGGTATTCGGCCGTCGTGCGGGCCTGCGTCGTGCGGGCCGCCGGCGCGGCGGGTTGGATCCAGGCGGATTCGGTGCGGTAGGTCATGTTTCCTCCAGATGGCGGTGGCGCACGCTCACACGTGCAGCAGCAGATGGCGGCGTTCCCACGAACTGATCACGCGGAAGAACGCTTCGTATTCGGTTTCCTTCAGCGCGAAATACGCCTTCAGGAACTTGTGGCCGAGGATCTCGCCGAGCGGCTCGCACGCGGCCATCAGCGTCAGCCCTTCCTCGAGGTTGCGCGGCAGCTGGTACGGCAGGTCGTAGCCGTCGCTGACGAGCGGCTCGGTCGGCTCGAGGCGCTGCGTCATGCCGAGATAGCCGGCCGCGAGCGTGGCCGCGAGCGCGAGGTACGGGTTGCAGTCCACGCCCGGGATGCGGTTCTCGATGCGGCGCGCCGACGGGCCCGAGTGCGGGATGCGGAAGCCGACCGTGCGGTTGTCGTAGCCCCACTGCACGTTGATCGGCGCGGCCATGAAGCGCGACAGGCGGCGGTACGAGTTGATGTACGGCGCGAAGATCGGCATCAGCGCGGGCGTGTACTTCTGCAGGCCGGCCAGGTAGTTGTAGAACATCGACGTCGCGCCGCCGGTCTCCTTCGACGTGAACAGGTTCTCGCCCGTTTCCTCGTCGACGATGCTCTGGTGCACGTGCATCGCGGAACCGGGTTCGTCTTCCATCGGCTTGGCCATGAAGGTCGCGTACATGTTGTGGCGCAGCGCGGCCTCGCGCACCGTGCGCTTGAACAGGAACACCTGGTCGGCCAGCGACAGCGCGTCGCCGTGCATGAAGTTGATCTCCATCTGCGCGGCGCCGACTTCGTGGATCAGCGTGTCGATGTCGAGGTTCTGCGCTTCGCAGTACTCGTAGATGTCCTCGAACAGCGGGTCGAACTCGTTGACCGCCTCGATCGAATACGACTGGCGGCCCGTTTCCGGGCGGCCCGTGCGGCCGACCGGCGGACGCAGCGGCAGGTCCGGGTCCTTGTTCATGTCGACCAGGTAGAACTCGAGCTCGGGCGCGACCACCGGCTTCCAGCCCTTCGCCTTGTACAGGTCGAGCACGCGCCGCAATACGTAGCGCGGCGAGATCTCGACCGGCGAGCCGTCGAAGTGCACGCAGTCGTGGATCACCTGCGCGGTCGGATCGACCGCCCACGGGATCAGGCGGATCGTCGACGTGTCGGGCACGCACACCATGTCGGGGTCGGTGACGCCGGTGAGCGAGCCGTCCTCCGGGTATTCGCCGGTGACGGTCTGCACCATCACGGCCTGCGGCAGGCGCATCGATTCGCCGGACGTGAACTTGTTGCGCGGCGTGATCTTGCCGCGCGCGATGCCGGCCATGTCGGGAATGATCGCTTCGATCTCGGTGATCCGGTGTTTCTTCAGGAATTCTTCGATGTCTTGCATGGTTGTTCTCGTTGGTTGGTCGGCGCGCTCATGCGAGCGCGGCGGACACGGCACGGATGCGGGCCTGGCGGCGGGCGCGGCAGGCCGCGCCGAACGCGCGGAAGATCGCGCTCGACAGCGCGTCGTGCGCATGCCGCCATTCCGGGTGCCATTGCACTGCGAGCGCGAAGGCCGGCGCGTCGACGACGCTCACGGCCTCGATCAGGCCGTCCGGCGCGACCGCCTCGATCGCGAGGCCGGCGCCGAGCTGCGCGATGCCCTGCTTGTGCAGCGAATTCACGCGCACCTCGTCGCGGCCGTCGGCGAGCAGCTGCAGCACGCCGCCGGGCGTCAGGCGCACCGCGTGCGCGGGGCCGTACTGCGACTCGAGCGACGCGTCGTCGTCCTCGCGGTGATCCTCGAAGCCCGGCACGTCGTGCACGCGCTGGTGCAGCGTGCCGCCGTATGCGACGTTCAGCTCCTGGAAGCCGCGGCAGAGCCCCAGCACCGGCACGCCGGCCGCGATCGCCGCGCGCAGCAGCGGCAGCGTCGTGGCATCGCGCGCGGCGTCGTGCCTGGTGCCGGGCGCGCTCGCCTCGCCGCCGTAGCGATGCGGCTCGACGTTCGAATAGCTGCCGGTAAACAGCAGGCCGTCGACCGTATCGATGATGTCGTCGGCCGACTGGCGTTCGCCGAGCGCGGGCAGCACCATCGCGAGCGCGTGCGCACCGTCGACGACAGCGGCAACGTACTTGTCGCCGACGGCATGCGATGCGTGCGCGCCGATCTGCGTGTGGTCGGCGGTGATGCCGACCAGGGGTTTCCTTTTCATGGCGTCAATCAGGGTACCTAAGCAAGCCGTGACACGATGCGATCGCAGGCAAGTGCGGTTGATGCGAATCGCAGGCGCGACACGGCCCCGCAGCCGTGCGCGAGGCGCATGGCCGCTGACGAAGGGGCGCAGCGGGTATCGTGGACGATCCGCGCTGCGCGCGACGATCAGGCCGGCGTCCGTTTTGCGTGGCGACGCAACATGCGGAATTGCACGTGCGTGCGCGATCCGTCACCGGTCATGCGACGCGGCGGACGTGATGCGGGCGAAACGGACGACGTCGGGAAAAGAGAGGCGCTATGGCAGCAGCGATGCGACGTCGTCGGTGTGGATGGCGACGAACGCGCGTGCGGAGACGGCGTTGTGACGCCGGACGGAACGACGGGACAGGATGGTGTAGATGGACAGATGCAGCAGGCGAGGACTATGCCAGCCGCAACTGCCGTCGGGGATGGTGGGTGCCGCGCTGCGCAGACTTCGCACATCGCCACGATCCCACCTCACCAGAGGGCCACGGACTCTCACGATTACACTCGACTGGTTCGTTGAAAGTATTGAACACCTGATTGCCAGAACGCGTGGGGCGTTTAAATAATCGAGGCGCCGGTCGGGCGTCATTCACATCGACGGGCATCGATTTTTGCGTTGCAATAACGCGATTCGCTGCACATGACGGCTCGATGACGCTGACCTGAGAGCCAGCATATACGAGCCAAAAACGGCGTCAAATGTTTTTTAACAGTCCCTGATCAGGGCTTACCCCAAGCACTGCGAATAAAAAATGCGTAAAAGGAATGATCGGAAAGCTGTCTATTATTTCGAACGCCTTTCAGGGTTTTCCCCATCAATATACTTTATAAAGTGATTAGAATATTCAACAGCCGTTCAACGCGTCGTTTCCCTCTTTCCTCGCACTTATCGTGTCCGAAACCGAATCGATGTCCACCGAAGTCGCCGAGCGACTGCGCTACGTGCGCAACAAGCATGGGCTGTCGCAGCGCGAGCTCGCGAAGCGCGCCGGCGTCACCAACGGCACGATCTCGCTGATCGAGCAGGGCCGCGTCAGCCCGTCGGTCGGCTCGCTGAAGAAACTGCTCGAGTGCATCCCGATGAGCCTCGCGGAATTCTTCACGTTCGAGCTCGTCGAATCGCGCACCGTGGTGTCGCGCCGCGACGAGATGCCGAACCTCGGCAACGACACGCTCGCGTTTCATCTGGTCGGCGCGGGCGTGAAGGATCGAAACATGTGCATCATGCGCGAGATCTACCAGCCGCTTGCCGACACCGGGCCCGAGATGCTCGCGCATGCGGGGCACGAGGGCGGCGTCGTCGTGTCGGGCCGGCTCGAGCTCACCGTCGACGGCGCGACCTGGCTGCTCGACCCCGGAGACGGCTACTACTTCGAAAGCCGTTTGCCGCACCGTTTTCGCAATCCCAGCGCGGAGCAAGTCTGCGAGGTCGTCTCGGCCAATTCGCCGCCGACCTTCTGACCGCGCATCACCGCATTCGCCGCCGGCTGCGCGACATGCATGCCGCCCATGCGCGGCGAGTGCCACAACATTGAGGCATCCTGATGAGTAAGTTGACTTTGGCGGACTGGCAGGACAAGGCGGCGTCGCTCGCGATCGAAGGGCGCGCATTCATCGACGGCGCATTGCGCGACGCGCACACCGGCAACACGTTCGACTGCGTGAGCCCGATCGACGGCCGCGTGCTCGCGAAGGTCGCCGATGGCGGCGAAGCCGATGTGAACGCGGCGGTGGCCGCCGCGCGCCGCGCGTTCGACGCGCAGGTGTGGGCGGGGCTGAACCCGCGTGCGCGCAAGGCGGTGCTGCTGCGCTGGGCCGCGCTGATGCGCGAGCATCTCGACGAGCTGGCGCTGCTCGAGACGCTCGACGCGGGCAAGCCGATCGGCGACACCACGACGGTCGACGTGCCGGGCGCCGCGTATTGCGTCGAATGGTTCGCGGAAGCGATCGACAAGATCGGCGGCGAAGTGGCGCCGGCCGATCATCACCTGGTCGGGCTCGTCACGCGCGAGCCGGTGGGTGTCGTCGCGGCGGTCGTGCCGTGGAATTTCCCGATCCTGATGGCCGCGTGGAAGTTCGGCCCCGCGCTCGCGGCCGGCAACAGCGTCGTGCTGAAGCCGTCGGAGAAGTCGCCGCTCACGGCGATCAAGGTCGCGCAGCTCGCGTACGAGGCCGGCATTCCGGCCGGCGTGTTCAACGTCGTGCCGGGCGCGGGCGAGCCCGGCAAGCTGCTCGCGCTGCATCGCGACGTCGACTGCATCGCGTTCACCGGCTCGACCGCGGTCGGCAAGCTGATCATGCAGTACGCGGCGCAGTCGAACCTGAAGCGCGCGTGGCTCGAGCTCGGCGGCAAGTCGCCGAACATCGTGCTGCCGGATTGCCCGGATCTCGAGCGCGCGGCGCAGGCCGCGGCCGGCGCGATCTTCTACAACATGGGCGAGATGTGCACCGCGGGCTCGCGCCTGCTCGTGCATCGCGACATCAAGGACGTTTTCATCGAGAAGCTCGTCGCGGCCGCGCGCGCATACGTGCCCGGCAACCCGCTCGACCCGGCGGTGTCGATGGGCGCGATCGTCGACGCGATCCAGCTCGAGCGCGTGCTCGGCTACATCGAAGCGGGGCGCGACGAAGGCCGGCTCGTGACGGGCGGCGCGCGGGTGAGGGCGGAGACGGGCGGCTTCTATGTCGAGCCGACGGTGTTCGAGGTGAAGCCCGATGCGAGGATCGCGCGCGAGGAGATCTTCGGGCCGGTGCTGTCGGTGATCGCGTTCGACGACGTCGACGAAGCGGTGCGCATCGCCAACGATTCCGACTACGGGCTCGCGGCGGCGGTGTGGACCTCGAACCTGACGACCGCGCATGACGTGTCGCGGCGCCTGCGCGCGGGCACCGTGTGGGTGAACTGTTACGACGAGGGCGGCGACATGAACTTCCCGTTCGGCGGCTACAAGCAGTCGGGCAACGGCCGCGACAAGTCGCTGCACGCGCTCGAGAAGTACACCGAGCTGAAGTCGACGCTCGTGCGGCTGCGCTGACGCCGCGCCGCCGGTTCCCGCATCGGGTGACGCGCGGGAACCGGCGACGTGCGTCAGGCGGCGCGCAGCGCGGGATGGAAGCCCGCGGCCTCGATGATCGACTGCACGCGCGCCGCGGGTTGCGTCGATGTCGAGCTTCGCGCCCGGATCGGCCGCGGTCACCGCGCGGGTGATCGCGTTCGCGCAGCCGCCGCAGGTCATGTCCTGAACTTCGAATTCCATGGTTCCCTCCAGAGTTGACGAGCTCGCACAGCCTGAAGCTTGCCACGATGGGAAGGTCAAGGGTGTGCGCGACGATGCGCAGGATACCGCGCGCGGCATCCGCGCTGCGACAGCCATTCGTAAACGTGTAATCAGACGAATATAAATTCCGGTCGAAGCGTCAGTCGGCATTTATCCCGATTGACCGCGAAGTGCCGGAAAAGGGGATGAAGAAATCCCTTTTGCAACAATGGCTTGTGAATCGATATGAAGCGTGATCCCCATTATGTGATCAAGGGCATTTGACGTGGAAATGCGAATCGATCTTAATATCAGTCACTTCCGATACTCATTTCCGGTCCCGCACATGAATCGTTTCGCTTTCGGCTTCGCGCTCGCCCTGCTGGGCGCCTCGGCCACGTCCGCCTTCGCCGCCGACGACGTCGTCAACCTGACCCTCAAGGATCACAAGTTCTCGCCCGCGGGTGTGACGATCCCGGCCGGCAAGAAGGTGAAGTTCGTCGTGCAGAACCTCGACGCGACGCCCGCCGAATTCGAAAGCGACGACTTCAAGGCCGAGAAGGTGATCCCCGCCGGCAAGACGGCCGAGATCCTGGTCGGGCCGCTGAAGGCCGGTACCTACGAGTTCCACGACGAGTACCACGAAGCGCAGTCGAAGACGCAGCTGATCGTCAAGTAAGCACGCACCGCCATGTTGTCCACTGCCCTGATCGTTTTTCGTGAAGTGCTCGAGGCCGCGCTGGTGGTCTCGATCGTGATGGCTGCCACGAAGGGCGTGCCGCGGCGCGGCTGGTGGGTGAGCAGCGGGCTCGTCGGCGGCGTGGTCGGCGCGGGCCTGATCGCGGCGTTCGCCGACGTGATCTCGAACTGGGCGTCCGGGATGGGGCAGGAGGTGTTCAACGCGGGCGTGATGTTCGTCGCGACGCTGATGCTCGCGTGGCACACCATCTGGATGAGCAAGCATGGCCGCGAGATGGCGGTGCACATGACCGAGGTCGGCCGCGCCGTCGCGGCCGGCAGCAAGCCGCTGACGGGGCTGGCCATCGTCGTCGGCGTCGCGGTGTTGCGCGAAGGCTCCGAGGCCGTGCTGTTCCTGTACGGGATCGCGGCCGGCGACCCGGGGCAGACCCCGCAGATGATCGCCGGCGGGCTGCTGGGCGTGCTCGGCGGCGCGGGGCTCGGCTACGCGATGTATGCGGGCCTGCTGCGGATTCCGATGAAGCGCCTGTTCTCCGTGACCAACGGCCTGATCATCCTGCTCGCGGCCGGGATGGCGAGCCAGTGCGCGGGCTTCCTGCTGGCGGCCGGGCTCGTGCCGTCGTGGGGCGATGCGGTGTGGGATACGGCCTGGCTGCTCAAGGACACGAGCCTCGTCGGCAAGGCGCTGCATACGCTGATCGGCTATACGGCGCGTCCGGCGGGCATCCAGATCGCCGCTTACGTCGGCACGCTCGTCGCGATCATCGTGCTGACCCGGCTCGTCGGCCGGCCGCAGCGTGCGATCCCGCCGCCGCGGCGAGCCGCCTGAGTTCGCGGGCTCGAATGCAAGAAAGGGGCGTCAGCTTACGGCTGACGCCCCTTTTTGCATCACGCGGTGCCGTTCGGCCCGATCGTTCAGCGATGGTTGTCGATCCACGCGCGCGCCCATTCGAGGCCGGCGGCGCGCGCTTCGTCTTCCGTGTCGAACACGCCGAGCACGCTCGACGCTTCGACGAGCTTGTTGTTCTGCGTGATCGTGCCGCTCGCCGCGAAGCGCTCGGGCTGCATGATCTCGTCCTGCTGCAGGATCGCGTGGCCCCAGATCTGGTAGCCGTGGTAGGTCTGCGCTTCCATTATCGTGTCACCTCGGCGGGACCGCTGCGCGTGCCGACTCGCAGCACGTTGCCGTCCGGCGTGTATTGGCGCGGGATGTCGGTGAAGGATAAACCATGCGGCGAATCCTGCGTATCCGGCTGCATCACCGTCAGCCGGCCCGGTGCGGGCTGGGCGACGGGGCGCGCGGCCGGCGTGGCGGCGGGCGCGGCGCCGGGCGCCGGCATCCGGTGCGCGCCCGTCTTCAGCGTCTGCGTGGCTGGCGCGACGTGGCGCTTGTGTGGCTTCAGGGCCGTCTTCTGCTGCGCGGCGGCATGCTTCGCGGGGGCGGTCGCGTGCGCGTCGGAGGTGTGCGCCGCCGGCGAGCGCGGCGCGGCCGTGCGCGCCTCGGGCGGATTCCACACCTCGACGTAATGGTCGGCGGCCCAGCCTGGCGTCGTGAACGCCAGTGCCAGCAATCCGCTTCCGATCAGTCTCACCATGCTAGCTCCGTCTGTTGCGTCGTTGGCGCGCGGCTTACTCCACCGTCACCGATTTCGCGAGATTGCGCGGCTTGTCGACGTCGGTGCCGCGCGCGCAGGCCGTGTGATACGCGAGCAGCTGCAGCGGCACGACGTGCAGGATCGGCGACAGCTGGCCGTAGTGTTCCGGCATCCGGATCACGTGCAGGCCCTCGTCGTTGACGATGTGCGTGTCGGCATCCGCGAACACGTACAGCTCGCCGCCGCGCGCGCGCACTTCCTGCATGTTCGACTTCAGCTTCTCGAGCAGCGTGTCGTTCGGCGCGACCGTCACGACCGGCATCGCTTCCGTGACGAGCGCGAGCGGGCCGTGCTTCAGTTCGCCCGCCGGATACGCCTCGGCGTGGATGTACGAGATTTCCTTCAGCTTCAGCGCGCCTTCGAGCGCGATCGGGTAGTGCAGCCCGCGGCCGAGGAACAGCGCGTTTTCCTTGCGCGCGAACTCTTCCGACCACGCGATGATCTGCGGCTCGAGCGCGAGCACGCTGTTCAGCGCGGCCGGCAGGTGGCGCAACTGCTTCAGGTATTCCGTTTCCTGCGCGGCGTCCACATGGCCGCGCAGCTTGCCGAGCGTCGCGGCCAGCACGAACAGCGCGACCAGCTGCGTCGTGAACGCCTTCGTCGACGCGACGCCGATCTCGGTGCCCGCGTGCGTGAGGAACTGCAGCTCGGTGAGGCGCACCATCGCGCTCGTCGCGACGTTGCAGACCGCGAGCGTATGCGTATGGCCGAGCGACTGCGCATGCTTGAGCGCCGCGAGCGTGTCGGCCGTCTCGCCCGATTGCGAGATCACCAGCACGAGCTGGCGCGGGTTCGGCACCGATTCGCGATAGCGGTATTCGCTCGCGATCTCGACCTGGGTCGGGATCTTCGCGATCGATTCGAGCCAGTATTTCGCGGTGAGGCCCGAGTAGTAGCTGGTGCCGCACGCGAGGATCAGCAGGCTGTCGATGTCCGCGAACGCGGCGGGCGCCGCGTCGCCGAACAGCGTCGCGTCGAACGCGTCGGCCTGCGGGATCGTGTCGCTGATCGCGCGCGGCTGCTCGAAGATTTCCTTCTGCATGAAGTGCCGGTACGGCCCGAGCTCGACCGCGCCGCCGTACGCGCTGACGACGCGCACTTCGCGCGTGGCCACCGCACCCTGGCGGTCGACGATCTTCACGCCGTCGAGCGACAGCTCGCAGACGTCGCCTTCCTCGAGGAACGTGAAGTGATCGGTGCTGCCCGCGAGCGCGAGCGCGTCGGACGCGAGGAAGTTCTCGCCGCTGCCGTAGCCGACCACGAGCGGCGAGCCCTGGCGCGCGCCGACGACGGTGTGCGGCTGATCCTTGTGGATCACCGCGATCGCATACGCGCCGTGCAGCTGCTGCACCGCTTCGCGCACGGCGGCGAACAGGTCGCCGCGATACAGGCTGTGCACGAGGTGCGCGATCACCTCGGTGTCGGTTTGCGACACGAATTCGTAGCCCTTCGCGCGCAGCGCGTCGCGCAGCGGCTCGAAGTTCTCGATGATGCCGTTGTGGACGAGCGCGAGCGCGTTCGACGAGAAGATCGGGTGCGCGTTGTGCGTGACCGGCGCGCCGTGCGTGGCCCAGCGCGTGTGCGCGATGCCCGTCGTGCCTTCGAGGTGCGATTCGCGCACCTGCGCGTCGAGGTCGGCGACGCGCGCGACGCTGCGCGCGCGCTTCGGCGCGCCGGGCTCGAGCACGGCCACGCCGCACGAATCGTAGCCACGGTATTCGAGGCGCCGCAGACCTTCGATCAGCACCGGAACGATATTACGTTGCGCAACTGCGCCGACAATGCCGCACATGGAAACAGTCCTGTAAGTCGAAGCGGGCGCAACGACGGCGCCCGCGGGGTGTTCAGCTCTTCTTCTTGACCGGGCGGACGTAGCCGCTCTTCGCGGTCTGCGTCTTCTCGTTCAACGCGAGGAGGCCGTCGGCGACGTCCTTCCAGATCGTCGTGCCCGCGGCGATCGTCACGCCGCGCCCGACATGCACCGGCGCGACGAGCTGTGTATCCGAGCCGACGAACACGTCGTCCTCGATCACGGTGCGGAACTTGTTCGCGCCGTCGTAGTTGCAGGTGATCGTGCCGGCGCCGATGTTCACGCGTGCGCCGATGTCGGCGTCGCCGATATACGTGAGGTGGTTCGCCTTCGAGCCGTGGCCGATCACCGCATTCTTCACCTCGACGAAGTTGCCGACGTGCGCCTCGTCGGCGAGCTGCGTGCCCGGGCGCAGCCGCGCGTACGGGCCGATCACCGTGTGCGCGCCGAGTTCGGCGCCGTCGATGTGCGTGAATGCGTCGACGCGCGTGCCCGCGCCGATCGACGCGTTGCGGATCACGCAGTTCGGGCCGATCGCCACGTTGTCGGCGAGCGTCACGTTGCCTTCGAACACGCAGTTCACGTCGATCGACACGTCGCGGCCGCAGCGCAGCATGCCGCGCACGTCGAGCCGCGCCGGATCGGCGAGCGTCACGCCGTCGGCGAGCAGGGCATCGGCGAGCGTGCGCTGGTGCACGCGCTCGAGCTCCGCGAGCTGCGCCTTGCTGTTCACGCCGAGCGTTTCCCATTCGGCGTCCGGCTGCGCGGTGACGACCTCGAAGCCGGCCTCGATCGCGAGCTCGACGACGTCGGTCAGGTAGTACTCGCGCTGCGCGTTGTCGTTGTTCAGCGCGCCGAGCCACATCGCGAGCTGCGCGGTGGGCGTGATGACGATGCCGGTGTTGATCTCGGCGATCTTCTGCTCGTCCGGCGACGCGTCCTTCTGCTCGACGATGCGCGTGACGAAGCCGGCCGGGTCGCGCACGATGCGGCCGTAGCCGGTCGGATCGTCGAGCGTGACCGTCAGGATGCCGTAGCGGCCGTCGCGCGCGGCGTCGACGAGGCGCTCGAGCGTGGACACGCGGGTGAGCGGCACGTCGCCGTACAGCACGAGGGTCGGCTGCGCGGGATCGAGCAGCGGCAGCGCCTGGCGCACCGCATGGCCGGTGCCGAGCTGCTCGGCCTGCACCGCGAACTGCACGTCGGGCGCGGCGACGGCCGCCTGGACCTGCTCGGCGCCGTGACCGACGACGATCACGAGCCGGGACGGCTGCAGCGCGCGCGCGGTGGCGATGACGTGGGAGAGGAGCGGCCTGCCGGCCAGGGGATGAAGCACCTTCGGCAGCGCGGAACGCATGCGCTTGCCGGTGCCTGCCGCCAAAATCACGATATTCATGGCGCCAGCTGTCTGAAGAGTTCGAAGCTGATCATTCTAACATGGCACCCCGCCCGCCAAGCCCCGCCGAACGGGGCTGGCGGCGGCTTACAGGTCGTCGAACTGGACGATCGAAATCGGTTTGGCCGCGCCCGTCGCGGCGTCGTCGCCCGTCGAGCAGGGCTCCTCGTCGAACGCGATGTCGCCCTGCGGGTCCGGCTGGCCGCTCGCGCGCAGCGACGCGAACGGGAACAGGCCCGTATCCATCAGGTGCGACGGCACGACGTTCGCGAGCGCGCTGAACATGTTGTCGACCCGGCCCGGGAAGCGCTTGTCCCATTCGCGGATCAGCGCCTTCATTTCCGCGCGCTTCAGGTTCGGCTGGCTGCCGCACAGGTTGCACGGGATGATCGGGAATTCGCGCAGCTCCGCGAACTTCTCCAGGTCGGTTTCCTTCACGTACGCGAGCGGGCGGATCACGACGTTGCGGCCGTCGTCCGACTGCAGCTTCGGCGGCATTCCTTTCAGCTTGCCGCCGTAGAACATGTTCAGCAGCAGCGTCTGCAGGATGTCGTCGCGGTGGTGGCCGAGCGCGATCTTGGTCGCGCCGAGCTCGCCGGCCACGCGGTACAGGATCCCGCGGCGCAGCCGCGAGCACAGCGAGCAGGTGGTCTTGCCCTCGGGCACGAGCCGCTTGACGATGCTGTAGGTGTCCTGGTTCTCGATGTGGAACGGCACGCCGA
Organism: Burkholderia pyrrocinia; assembly: GCA_001527685.1. Classification (GTDB taxonomy): domain Bacteria; phylum Pseudomonadota; class Gammaproteobacteria; order Burkholderiales; family Burkholderiaceae; genus Burkholderia; species Burkholderia pyrrocinia_D. Next base: position 256,171 of record LOZU01000034.1, on the reverse strand, counting down.
TCTGCGTCAGGTACTCGGGCAGCACGTGCTCCGGGAAGCCCGGCTGCTTCTGGTCGAGGTTCACGGCGACGATGTCGAAGTCGATCGGCGCGCGCTCGCGCAGGCGCAGCAGCACGTCGAGCATCGCGTAGCTGTCCTTGCCGCCCGACAGGCAGACCATCACCTTGTCGCCGTGCTCGATCATGTTGTAGTCGCCGATCGCCTGGCCGACCTGGCGCACGATGCGCTTGAACAGCTTGTTGTTCTCGTACGCTTCCTTCTGCTCGCGGCGCGTCAGCGCCGGGCGGCCGGCGTCGACCGATGCGGCAGCGGCCGCCGAATCATTCAAATGGGGGGTATGGGGGGCGTTCATGCTCGCTCCTCGTCCTTGATGCGAAAGACCTCGACGCCGACGGCGTCGCAGTCCGGATAGGCGTCCGGTTTCTCGGTACGGACGCGTACCGCGCGCACGGCGTCGTGCGCCAGCAGGTGCGCGGCGATCGCGTCGCACAGCGTTTCCTGCAGGTGGATGTGGCCGCGCGACACGCATTGCGCGACGCTCTGCTTCATCAGATCGTAGTCGACGACTTCGTGCAGCCGGTCGTCGACGGGGGTGGAGCGCGCGAGCGGCACGAACAGGTCGACATTGATGACGACGCGCTGCTCGCCGCGCTTCTCGTGCTCGAAGGCCCCGATGTTGATATGCACCTCGTAGTCGCGCAGGTAGAGCCTGCGGCAATCCGCGAGGCGGGGGTGCAGGAGGGCGGAATGCATGGTCGTTCCAGTCAAATTGGCGTGCGCGCACGCAAAGCGGCGCGGGCGGCGGCCATCACGGCGTGCGCCCGCGCGGTTCATTCGGGCCGGCGGCCGGCGGCACCGCCAGGTGCTCGCCGCCGTCGACGGTCAGCGTCGCGCCGGTGATGCCGGGCGCGTCCGCGAGGTAACAGGCCGCCGCCGCGATGTCGTCCGCATGCGGCGCCCGCCCGCGCACCAGCGCCGCGACCCGCACCTTCGGCGCCAGCGACAGCGCCAGCGCGGCGGTCGCGCGGTGCAGCGCGGCCTGCATCAGCGCGTGCGACAGCTGCCCGGGCGCCGGGTGAAACAGCGCCTGGTCCAGCACGTGGATCGCGCACGCGCGCCGCGCTTCGTCCGCGCGCGCGGCGTCGGGCGTCGCGTCCGCGAGCGCGCGGGCCAGCGCGAGCGGCGCCGCGACGTTGCGCGCGAGCGCGGCGGCGAGCGACGCGTGGCTCACGGTGTGCGCGTCGTCGGCGCCCGCCGGCGCGCCGTGGAACACGACGCACGCCGGGCGGCCCAGCGCCGCGCCGCACGCGGCGACGAGCCCGGTGGCCTCGGCTTCGAGGGTCAGATCGGCATCGAGCACGGCCGCGCGGCGCCCGAGCGCGCCGACCTCGGCGACGAGCGCGTCGGCCGCCGCGGGCAGCGCGTCGCGGCCGCGCTGCAGCGCGACGTCCCAGCCGCGCCGGGCGAACCCCGTGGCCAGCGCGCGCCCGATCGACGCTGCGTCGGCGGCGCTGTCCATGGCGCCCGCGATGAGCACCACGCGTGCGCTCGACGTATCGGCTGAAACGGTCATTTACAATGCCGGGATGAACCCGAAAGCTCACGAACCCGCTAGTTTACCTGCTCCCGGCCCCGACGCGCTCGCGCAGTCCGAAACCCTCGCCGCGCAGCTGCGCGGCGAGCTCGCGGCGGCTGGCGGCTGGTTGCCGTTCTCCCGCTTCATGGAGCGCGCGCTGTACGCGCCCGGCCTCGGCTACTACAGCGGCGGCGCGCGCAAGTTCGGCCGGCGCGCCGAGGACGGCAGCGATTTCGTCACCGCGCCCGAGCTGTCGCCGCTGTTCGCGCAGACGCTCGCGCGGCCGGTCGCGCAGGCGCTCGCGGCGAGCGGCACGCGCCGCGTGATGGAGTTCGGCGCGGGCACCGGCAAGCTCGCGGCGGGGCTGCTCGCGGCGCTCGACGCGCTCGGGGCCGAACTCGACGACTACCTGATCGTCGACCTTTCGGGCGAACTGCGCGAGCGGCAGCGCGACACGATCGCGGCCGCCGCGCCCGGCCTCGCGGCGAAGGTGCGCTGGCTCGACGCGCTGCCCGAGCGGTTCGACGGCGTCGTGGTCGGCAACGAGGTGCTCGACGCGATGCCGGTGCGGCTGTTCGCGAAGGCGGACGGCGCGTGGCGCGAGCGCGGCGTCGCGCTCGACGCGCGCCAGGCGTTCGTGTTCGAGGACCGTCCGGCCGCGCCGGCCGACGTGCCGCCGGCGCTGGCCGCGCTCGACGCCGCCGACGGCTACGTCACCGAGACGCACGAGGCGGCGCTCGCGTTCACCCGCACCGTCTGCACGATGCTCGCGCGCGGCGCGGTGCTGCTGGTCGACTACGGCTTTCCCGCGCACGAGTACTACCATCCGCAGCGCGACCGCGGCACGCTGATGTGCCACTACCGCCATCGCGCGCACGACGATCCGTTCCTCTATCCGGGGCTGCAGGACATCACCGCGCACGTCGAATTCACGGGCATCTACGACGCGGGCGTCGCCACCGGCGCCGACCTGCTCGGCTACACGTCGCAGGCGCGCTTCCTGCTGAACGCGGGCATCACCGATGCGCTCGCCGAGATCGATCCGTCCGACGCCGCGCAGTTCCTGCCCGCGGCGAACGCGGTGCAGAAGCTGATTTCGGAGGCGGAGATGGGCGAGCTGTTCAAGGTGATCGCGTTCTCGCGCGGCATCGACGGCACGCTCGACGCGTTCGCGCGCGGCGACCGCTCGCACGCGCTCTGACAGGCCCCGCCGATGCTGCGCTGGCTGATGGCGTCGTTCGTCGCGGTGATGATCCTCACGCGCTGCTGGCCGTGGCTCGGCCGGCTGGGCGTCGGGCGGCTGCCGGGCGACGTGACGCTGACGCTCGGCGGGCGGCGCTACCCGTTCCCGTTCATGTCGACGCTGGTGATCACGATGCTGGTGTCGATGGTGGCGCGGCTCGTCTGACGCGAGGGCGGCGCGCGCGTCACAGCTCGATCTCGCCGAGAATGCGATGGGCGAGCGCCTTCGCTTCGTTGAACGCTTCTTCCTCGTTGGTGCTCGTGCTGCCGACGTCGTACACCGTGTTGTCCGGCGTCTCGCCTTCGTCCCGGCTCAGGATCACGTAGCCCTGGAACTTGCCGTTGCCGGCGTGCCGGGTATGCGCCTTCGCCGTGTAGATGCCCTTCGTGAACGTGTTGGTGTCCATGATGCCTCTCCCGCAAAAGGACACTTCATCGTAGCACCGCGCCGCAACATGTACAGCGCCGCGTGCATGGGGGCGGCCGGCGGCCGCCTGCAATCTCAGCGTTCGATCAGCGCGACGACTTCGTCGAGCGTCGGCGCGTGCGCGCCGGTATGGCGGCACGCGGCGGCGCCCGCCGCGAGCGCGAACGCCAGGTGCTCGCGCCACGGCCGCTGCGGTGCGGCCATCAGGCTGAACAGCATTCCGCCGATCGACGCGTCGCCCGCGCCCACCGTGTCGACGACCTCGACGCGCGGCGGGCGCGCTTCGTGCGCGTCGCCGTCGGCAATGAGCGTCGCGGCCTCCGCGCCGCGCGTGACGAACAGCGCCGCGCGCGGATTGATTCCGCGCAGCGTGGCGATCGCGTCGGTTTCGCTGCCGCCGAACAGGTGCCGGAGATCCTCGTCCGAGACCTTGATCAGGTCGGCGAGGCCGGCCATCTTCTCGAGCGTCGGCCGGTACGCGGCCGTCATCAGGTTCCGGTAATTCGGATCGAAGCTGATCTTCACGCCGCGCGCGTGCAGCTCGGCGGCGAGCGCGACGAGCGTGCCCGCGAGCGGTTCTCGCACGAGGCTGATGCAGCCGAAGTGCGCCCATTTCACGTGCGCGGCCCAGCCGGCCGGCAGCCGCGCCGGGTCGAACGCGAGATCCGCGCTCGCGTCGCCGATGAAGAAGTACGCGGGCGGCCGCGTCTCGTGCACGATCGCGAGCAGCGGCGGCCGCGCGACCCGCTGCAGGAAGCGCAGGTCGAGCCCGGCCGCGTCGCTCGCGCGCCACAGCGCATCGGAGAAGCAGTCTTCGCCGATCGCGCCCGCCAGCGCGCTCGGCACGCCGAGCCGCGCGACCGCGCGCGCGACGTTCCAGCCGGCGCCGCCCGGCACCGACGCCCAGTGCGCGTCGTCCGTGCGCACCATGTCGGTCAGGATGTCGCCGGCCGACACGAACGCCGGAAAGGCGTGGTCGGTCATTGCGTCGGTTCGCTGCGCGCCGCGCGCGACAGCGTCGCGAGCACGTCGTAGCACGCGCCCATCGTGTGATAGTCGGTCTTGCCGGCGGGGCTCTTCTCGTCGCTGTACTTGCGGTTGTCGCAGGTGAGGATCCGGAACCACGCGCCGTAGCGGTGATCGACGAAATGCGCCCAGCTGTAGCGCCAGATCTCGTCGTACCAGTCCCAGAAGCGCTCGCCGCCGGTGCGCGCGCCGAGCATCGCGGCCGCCGCGAAGGTTTCCGCCTGCACCCAGAAATACTTGTTGTGGTCGCAGATCGTGAAATCGGGGCCGAAGCCGTAGCAGAGCCCGCCGTGATCGGCGTCCCACGCGTGCGCGAGCGCCGCGTCGAACAGCTCGGCCGCGCGCGGCACCAGCCAGTCGAGCGGGCGGTGCCGCTCGAGGATCAGCAGCAGCTTCGCCCATTCGGTCTGGTGCCCGGGCTGGAAGCCCCACGGCCGGAAGATGTTCGAGCTGTCTTCCTTGTTGTAGTCCCAGTCGACCGACCAGTCCGCGTGGTAGTGCTCCCACACGAGCCCGCCCGACAGCGCCGCCTGGCGCTGCGTGATGTTCGTCGCGAGCTTTTCCGCGCGGTCGAGGTAGGTGAGGTGGCCGGTCGCCTCGTACGCGGCGAGCAGCGCCTCGGTCATGTGCATGTTCGCGTTCTGGCCGCGGTAGCTCGACACGATCCAGTTCGGCGTCGCGTCGTCCGCGTAGAGGCCCGCGGCGGCATCCCAGAAGCGGTGCTCGGCGAGCTCGTAGGTCGCGGCGATCAGCGGCCGCGCCTCGTCGATGCCCGCCATCGTCGCGTGCGCGGCCGCGAGCAGCACGAACGCGAGGCCGTAGCAGTGCCGCGTGCCGTCGAGCGTCGCGCGCTTCGCGCCGTCGCGCCAGTCGAGTTCCCAGTCATAGCCATGCAGCGCGTCGTCCCAGTGCGCGTCGCGCAGGAAGCGCAGCCCGTGGCGCGCGTACTCGAGATGGCGCGGATCGCCGAAATGGCGGTACGCCATCGCGTAGTTGAAGACGAACCGGCAGCTGCTGACGAGATGGCGCGACGTGCGGTTGTACACGCTGCCGTCGTCGCGGAAGTAGTGGTAGAAGCCGCCCGTCGGGTCGAGCGCGTTCGGCGCGTAGAAGCGCAGCGTGTCCTCGACGTGCGACAGCAGGAACGACGGATCGCGGAAGCTCGCGACGAACGGGGCGGGGTGCGCGTGCGCGGCTGGCGTCGCCGGGCTGGGTTGGACCGGGGGCGTAGTCATGATTCGGTGAGCGTGGTGTCGAAGGCCGGCGTCGCGGCGGGCTGGCTGCTGGCCCGCACGATCAATTCGACGGGCAGCCAGATTTCGGTGTGTTCCGGGGAATCGGCGAGCAGCAGCTCGACGCCGCGGCGGCCGAGCGCTTCCTTGTCGACCGCGAGCGTCGTGAGCGGCGGGCTCGCGTGCGCGGCGGCGGGAATGTCGTCGAAGCCGACAACCGCGATGTCGGCCGGCACCCGCAGCCCGCGCGCGACGCACACGCGCTGCGCGGCGAGCGCGGCGGCGTCGTTGTACGCGAACACCGCGTCGGGGCGCGGGCCCGGCGCGTCGAGCAGCTGCTGCATCGCGCGCGCGGCGCCGGTGTCCGGGTCGAGTCCCGCGTCGATCGTCACTTCGTAGGCCGGGTCGAACAGCCGCCCCGCCTCGAAGAACGCGCGCCGGTAGCCGATCGCGCGCTGCGTGATGCTGTAGTGCGCGGGTGAGCCGCCGATGAACGCGATGCGGGTGCGGCCGGTGGCGAGCAGGTGACGCATCGCGAGCGCCGCGCCGGTCGCATTGTCGATGTTGACCGAGCGCAGCCCGGGCGCCCACAGGTCGATCAGCACGAGCGGGCGGCCGGTCGCGGCCAGCGCCTCGATCGTCTCCGGTTCGATGAAGCCGGCCACCGCGATCGCGTCGGGCGCGTGCGGGCGCATCTGGCGCAGCACGTCGTCGTTCGGGCCGACCGTCAGCAGCGTCGGCACGATGCCGCGCTCGCGGCACGCGTCCTCGACGCCGTGCAGCACGTGCGAGAAGAACGGACTGGCGGGAAAGCGGTTGTGCTGGCGGTGCAGCAGGAAGGTGAGCCGGCGGATGCGCGGCCGCAGTTGCGCGGGATCGTAGCCGAGGCGCCGCGCGATCTCGACGATGCGCGCGCGGGTGGTTTCGGACAGCCCCGGCTGGTTCTTCAGCGCGCGGGATACGGTGCCGATCGAGACCTCTGCCGCCCGCGCCACGTCGCGAATGGTCGTGCCCATCGTTCGGGATCCGGATTTGTTTAGGGTGACGGCGATTGTATAGTAAAACGCTTCGTGAAATTCGTGCCGGATTCACCGGGAATACCCGTAAATCCGTTGATTTAAAGCACTAATCTGCGCGAACGCATTTACTAAAAATACTAAACAGGCGCAGTAAAAGGCAAGGTCGCCGCGCGCGGGCGGATCAGTGCGGCGTCGCGGGCGGTTCGCCGCGCGCGAGCAGCGCCGCGCGGCCGGCGTCGAGATCGACCACCGCGAGCCCGTCGGGCTGCTGTTTCGCGCGCCGTTTCGCGAGCGCCGCGACCGACGCGATCTCGTCGCTGCCGTAGCGGATCGCGCGGTAGGCGCCCGCCGGCACGCCGACCGCGCCGATCGCCATCGTCACGAAGCCGAAGAACGCCGGGTTGCCGTGGCGATCCTCGCCGCGCAGGCCGCCCGCGCGATGGTCGGCCTGCGTGTAGAAGCGCTGCGCGCCTTCGTTGAAGCGGCTGATCGCGGCGGCCGCGCGCGCATGCCAGTCATCGCTCTGGAACAGCACCAGGAAATCGTCGCCGCCGACGTGGCCGAGGAAGTCCCGCTGCGGGTCGCAGCACCCGGCGAGCACGGTCGCCGCGTACTTCAGCACCTCGTCGCCCTGCCAGTAGCCGTACTGGTCGTTGAACGGCTTGAACTGGTTCAGGTCGACGTAGCACGCGTGGAAGCCCGCGTCGCGCTCGAGCAGCCGGTCGATGTGCGCGCTGATCGGGATATTGCCGGGCAGGAACGTCAACGGGTTCGCATAGCGCGCGGCCTCGATGCGCATCTCGGTCACCGCGCGCACCAGGCTCTCGCCGGTGCCGAGCCCGACGTAGCGGCCGTGCTCGGTGATCACGAAGCCGTCCGCGAGATAGCGCTGGTCGTTGTTCGCGAGCAGCATCGCGAGCTGTTCGACGCTCGTCGCGTTCTCGATCATCAGCGGCGCGTCGTTCGCGAATTGCAGGCACGGCTTCTTGCCGAACACCTCGCGGTGGTACGGCAGCGCGAAGCGGTCGATGAAGCCGCGGCGGTTCACGAGCGCGACGGGCCGCTCGTGCTCGACCAGCGCAACCGCGTGCAGCTCGGGCATCCGGTTGAACAGGTCGAGCACTTCGTTGCTGGTCGCGTCGCGCGGCAGCGCCGGCGCGGCGACGAGCATCTTCGCGGCGATCGTGCCATTCGGGCGCGCGGCGCGCGTCGCGCCCGGAAACACCGCGATGTGCCGCGCGCGGATCGCGTCGCGCGCGGCCGGCGCGACCACGCGGGCCGGCTGCGCGAGCGGGCGGCCGAGCAGGAAGCCCTGCACGCAGCCGATGCCCATGTCGCGCACGACGATCAGGTCGCGCTCGTGCTCGATCCCCTCGGCGATCAGCTTCGCGCCGCTCGCGTGCGCGAAATGCTGCATCGCCTTGACCGCCTCGAACTTCAGCGGATCGCGCGCAATGTCGTGGATGAAGAAGCGGTCGATCTTCACGACGTCGGGATGCAGGCGCAGCCACAGGTTCATGCTGGCGTTCGCGGTGCCGTAGTCGTCGAGCGCGAACTGGATGCCCGCGTCGCGCAGCGTCGCGACGGCCGGCCCGACGTGCGCGAGGTCCGGGCTCGCGTGCTGTTCGGTCAGCTCGATCACGATGCGCTCGGCGGCGATCTGCGCGCGCTCGAGCTGCACGATCGCGCCCGCGCTGAAATTGAGGAACAGCTTGCCGTCGCAGCCGAGCGCCGCGAACGCGTCCAGGCAGGTGAGGGCGGCCGCGTGCTCGAGTGCGACGGTCTCGCCTTCGCGCGCGGCCTGCGCGAACAGCGCGGCGGGCGGCTCGAGGTCGGTGCCGCGCGGCCCGCGGATCAGGCCTTCGTAGGCGATGACGGTGCCCGAGCCGAGGTCGACGATCGGCTGGAACACGGCGGCGAGCGCGCGATCCGCGATCAGGCGCGCGGTTCGGGCGGCATCGGGGGCGGCGGAGGTGGCGGACATGGCAGGGCGGCCGAATCGACGGAACGCCCGGCTTAACGGCACCGCGCAGGGAGAATTGAATGAAGATTTCGTGACGCGATGCGCCGTGTTGGTGCATCGCCGCGCGCGGCGGGATCGGCGGGCGTGACAGGCGGCACGCTTCGCCGCCTGCGCCGGGAATCGTTCCGGCCCCGCGCGCGTCAGCGCTTGCCGGCGTTCAGCGCGCCCTGGGCAGGCGCGGCGGCCGCGTCGTCGCGCTCGTCGCTCAGGTTGCGCGCGCCCCAGCGCTGCGCGAGCGCCGCGCAGGCCATCAGCTGGATCTGGTGGAACAGCATCAGCGGCAGCACGATCGCGCCGACCGCGTGCGCGGAGAAGATCACCTTCGCCATCGGCACGCCGGCCGCGAGGCTCTTCTTCGAGCCGCAGAAGATGATCGTGATCTGGTCGGCACGGTTGAAGCCGAGCCGCCTGGCTACGAACGCGGTGAGCAGCAGCGCGATCGCGAGCAGCAGCAGGTTGACGGCGAGCAGCCCCGCGAGCGCGCGCGGCGGGATCTGGTGCCAGAGCCCCTGGTCGACCGCCTCGCTGAACGCGACGTAGACGACGAGCAGGATCGAGCCCTGGTCGACGAAGCGCAGCACGCCGCGGTTGCGCTCGATCCAGCCGCCGATCACAGGCCGCAGCAGCTGGCCGGCGACGAATGGCACGAGCAGCTGCATCACGATGCTGCCGACCGTGCTCCACGGCGATGCGGTCGCCGCCGATTGCGTCGCGATCATCAGCCCGACCAGCGCCGGCGTGACGAAGATGCCGAGCAGGCTCGACGCGGACGCCGCGCAGACCGCCGCCGGCACGTTGCCCTTCGCGATCGACGTGAACGCGATCGACGACTGCACCGTCGACGGCAGCGTGCACAGGAACAGCACGCCCGCGTACAGCGCCGGCGTGACGAGCGGCTGCAGCACCGGCTTCAGCGCGAGGCCGAGCAGCGGGAACAGCGCGAAGGTGCTGAGCAGCACGACCGCGTGCAGCCGCCAGTGCGTCGCGCCGGCGACCACCGCCTCGCGCGACAGCTTCGCGCCGTGCAGGAAGAACAGCAGGCCGACCGCGATGTTGGTCGCCCAGTTGAACGCGTGCGCGGCGGCGCCGCGGCATGGCAGCAGGCTCGCGAGCACGACGGTGCCGACGAGGGCGAGCGTGAAGTTGTCGGGAAGGTAGCGGGGGCGGGCCATCGGGATCTCGATCGGAGCGACAGGGGGAGGCCGCGCACGCGCGCGGATGGCCGTATTGTCCGGGCTGCGCATTCAATACACAAATTCATTGTATGAATCGATTGATGAATCCCCCGAATGAGGCGGGGCCGGATTCGCGCTTCGCGCCAATGACGAAAACGGCAGAAGAATGTGCTGCGACGATCCGTCCCCGAGGTCGAAAAACCTAGCAGTAACATGGTGTTACACCGATGCCCCAGGCCTAACACTTTTTGGCTCGACACACTTTCGCCCCGCTCATAAATTACTGCTGAAAGCCTTGCGCCCGGCCCGGACCGGCCGGCGGGCAAGCGAAATCAGGCTCTGAACGATGACGGATCGGGTGAAACGGAAGATCGGACGATGGGTGGCAGGCGTGCTCTGCGCGCTGCTGGTGCCGCTTGCGCTCGCGCAGCCGCCGCATGGCGGGCACGGCTTCGGCGGTGGCGATCGCGGGCTGCGCGCATCCGGTCAGTCACCCGGTGGCGGCTACCCGATGTGGCGTCACGCGCCGCAGGCGGGCGGCGGCCCGCGGATGGGCGTGAACGGCTACGGCCCCCGCTGGGGCTTGCGGCCGACGCCGTCGTACGGCCACTACGCCGCACAAAGCCCGTATCGCCCGATCAGCGCCGACGCGCGGCAGGTGCCGCGTCCGCCCGGCGGCGGCAACGTGCCGCTGCGCGCCGGGTCGATCCGCGCCGACGTCGCCCGCTACAACGAGGAGCGCGGCGGCCGGCCGATGCCGCCGCCTCGCACGCAGGACGAGCCTGCACATTCGCCGTATTTCTCGCCGTTCTACCGAAACTGAACGCGCTCGCGTTCCGTCCCCCGCCGGCTGATGCGAATTCGCCACAGTCGCGCGCAGATTTCCGCTGATTTTCCTGCTGCATTGCGCTATCTTCCCGCCCGGCCTCGCGCATGACGCGCGCCGTGCCGCCGCGTGACGACCCCGCGCGCCGCCGCCGCGCCTCGCCAGCCTGCCGATTTGCCCCTGCGAAGTTAATGCCGCCGCTATACCCGCAATAAGCGCCCGTATTTTTGACCGGACTATTGATCCGTAAAGATGGCTGCGCCCCTGCACGACGCAAGCATCGGCTCACATAACAACGCTCGCGCCGCCCGATTTCTTTTCGACAATACCTGGAGATCCCATGAAAGCATTCGCCCGCCGTGCGTCGCGCACGTCCGCCACGTTGATCGCGGCCACTGCCTGCGTCGCCGCCGTTCCCGCTCACGCTCAGTCGAACGTCGCCCTCTACGGCCAGGTCGACGAATGGGTCGGCGCGACGAAATTCCCGGGCAGCGACCGCGCATGGGGCGTGTCCGGCGGCGGGATGTCGACGTCGTACTGGGGCATGCACGGCACCGAGGATCTGGGCGGCGGCTACAAGGCGATCTTCACGCTCGAGAGCTTCTTCCGCGCGCAGAACGGCCAGTTCGGCCGCTTCCAGGGCGACACCTTCTTCGCGCGCAACGCGTACGTGGGCGTCAGCTCGCCGTACGGCACCGTCACGGCCGGCCGCCTGACGACGCACCTGTTCCTGTCGACGATCCTGTTCAACCCGTTCTTCGACTCGTACGTGTTCTCGCCGATGGTCTATCACACGTTCCTCGGCCTCGGCACGTTCCCGACCTATCCGAGCGACCAGGGCGCGGTGGGCGATTCGGGCTGGAACAACGCGGTGTCGTACACGTCGCCGGCGTTCGGCGGCCTGAACTTCGGCGCGATGTACGCGTTCGGCAACCAGGCCGGCGACAACGGCGCGAAGAAGTGGAGCACGCAGTTCAACTATGCGAGCGGCCCGTTCGCGGCCACCGCCGTCTATCAGTACGTGAACTTCAACAACGGCCCGCGCGACCTCAGCGCGCTCGTCACCGGCATGAAGAGCCAGGGCATCGCGCAGGTCGGCGCGACCTACGACCTGAAGTTCGTGAAGCTGTTCGGCCAATATATGTATACGAAGAACGACCAGGTCGCGGGCAGCTGGCACGTGAACACCGCGCAGGGCGGCGTGACGGTGCCGCTCGGCCCGGGCTGCGCGATGGCGTCGTACGCGTACTCGCGCGATTCCGGCGGCCTGAACCAGACGCGCCAGACCTGGGCGCTCGGCTACGACTACCCGCTGTCCAAGCGCACCGACCTCTACACCGCGTACATGAACGACCACATCAGCGGGCTGTCGAACGGCAACACGTTCGGCGCCGGCATCCGCGCGAAGTTCTGACCCCGCGGGCGAGCGGGTCGCCCCCTGTTTTTCATCAAGAGCGGCGCCGCTTTTTGCGGCGCCGTTTTGCTATTGTTGACCTTTCGGTTTCCCGGCCTTTGTTACCCTAGTTCGTAATTGCACGTTTCATTTCAATTGCGAGCTAGTTCGATGGATACCCTCGTCAGCATGAATGTGTTTCGCTACGTCGTCGAAGTGGGCAGCTTCGTCGGCGCGGCGGAGCGCATGCAGATGTCGGCGGCGATGGCGAGCAAGCACGTGATGCATCTCGAGCAGCAGCTCGGCGCGCGGCTGCTGCATCGTACGACCCGACGCGTCGCGCCCACCGAAGCAGGGCGCGAATACTACGAACGCCTCGTCCAGGCGCTGTCCGAGCTCGACGAAGCCGGGCAGGCAGTGGGCGCCGCGAGCGTCGTGCCGCAGGGCCGGCTGCGCGTGACGTCGCTGTCCGCGTTCGGGCTGCGGCACGTGATGCAGGCGGTCACCGATTACGCGGACCGCTACTCGGACGTGACGGTCGAGATCACGCTGTCCGACCGCGTCGTCGAGCTGATCGACGAAGGCTACGACGTCGCGGTGCGCGCGGCGCCGAGCGGGCTCAAGTCGTCGTCGCTGGTCGCGCGGCAGATCGCGACCGCGCACATCCTGCTCGTCGCGTCGCCCGACTATCTCGAGAAGCGCGGCACGCCGCGGACGATCGCCGACCTCGCGCACCACAACTACCTGCGGCGCGACACGAATGCGAGCGTGCTCGATTCGATGGTGACCGAAGCGGCCGCCGCGTCGCGCGTGACGCTCGGCGGCAACCTGATCGTCAATCACCTGGAAGGGCTGCGCGCGGCCGTGCTCGGCGGCGCGGGCATCGCGCTGCTCGGCACCGAGGTGGTGGGCGACGATCTCGAGGCCGGGCGTCTGGTGCCGGTGCTGCTCGACGCGGTGCCGCCGCGCGAGCTGCCGATCTATGCGGTATATGCGAGCCGCCGCCACGTGTCGGCGAAGGTGCGTTCGTTCGTCGATTTCCTCGCCGCGCGCTTCGAGAATCAGTCGCTGTGCCCGTCGATCGAGTCCCGCCTGCGCGTGACGCCGATCACGCGGATCAAGCGCACGGGCTGAGCGGCGTTTTCTCCGCGGACAAAAAAAGCGCGAGCCGGCGACGGTTCGCGCTTTTTTGCTTGGTGCGGCGCTTTCGGTGTCGCGCGGCGCACGCCGCACGCCGCGCGCCGTGCGCCGCGTCAGCGCGCGATGCCGAGCCGCGCCCGCGTGTCGTCGTATTCGCGCTTCAGGCGCTCGACCAGCATCGCGACGCTCGGCAGGTCGTCCATCAGGCCGACGGCCTGGCCCGCGCCCCAGATGTCCTTCCATGCCTTCGTCTTGTCGCCGCCGAAGTTCATCTTCGTCTTGTCGGATTCCGGCAGCGCGTCCGGATCGAGCCCGGCCTTCTCAATGCTCTCGCGGATGTAGTTGCCGTGCACGCCGGTGAACAGGTTCGTGTAGACGATGTCGGCGGCCTTCGCGTTGAGGATCGCGCGCTTGTAGTCCTCGATCGCGTGCGCTTCCTGGGTCGCGATGAAGCGCGTGCCCATGTACGCGAGGTCGGCACCCATCGCCTGCGCGGCGAGGATCGAGCCGCCGTTCGCGATCGCGCCGGACAGCACGATCGGGCCGTCGAAGATCCGGCGCACCTCGCCGACGAGCGCGAACGGCGACGTCGTGCCCGCGTGGCCGCCGGCGCCGGCCGCGACGAGGATCAGCCCGTCGACGCCCGCCTCGAGCGCCTTCTGCGCGTGGCGCAGGTTGATCACGTCGTGCAGCACAATGCCGCCGTAGCTGTGCACCGCGTCGACGATCTCGCGCGACGGCGCGCGCAGGCTCGTGATGAAGATCGGCACCTGGTGGTCGACGCACACGCGGATGTCGTGCTCGAGCCGCGCATTCGACTGGTGGACGATCTGGTTGACCGCGATCGGGCCGATCACCGCATCGGGGTGTTTCGCCTTGTGGTCGGCGAGCTCGGCCTGGATCTGCGTGAGCCATTCGTCGAGCAGTTCGGCCGGGCGCGCGTTGAGCGCCGGGAACGAGCCGACGATGCCCGCCTTGCATTGCGCGAGCACGAGTTCGGGGTAGCTGACGATGAACATCGGCGACGCGATGACGGGCAGCGTCAGATGCTGCAGGACGGCGGGCAGTGCCATGTGAAGTCTCCAATTGTCGACCGGCGTCATGCTTCGGTGCTTGCGCGGGTCTCATCCAAACGATCGTGCGCGGCGGCGCGAATGGCGCTTCGAGTGTATCCGGTGTCGCCGCCCCGGGAAGGCCGGCGCTCCATATTAATACGAACGATCGTGCGATTGTATGCGAGCGTATCAAATCGCGTCGGGAGCCGGCAATCGAGGGAGTGCTCTCGTTCTACGAATTCGGGTATCCACGTCGCTGTGCGGTGCCGAACGCGCTCCTACAATAGCTCCCTATAACAAACCAACGAGAAACAAACCATGTCGTTTGAGGCGTTTGCGCCGTTTCGCGTAACGGTGCAGGACACCGACATCTTCGGTGTCAAAGGAGGCGCGGGGCCGCCGCTTCTGCTGCTGCACGGCCATCCGCAAACCCACATGATCTGGCATCGCGTCGCCGCGACGCTCGCGAATCATTTCACGGTGGTCGCGACCGACCTGCGCGGCTACGGCGCATCGGGCAAGCCCGCGAGCGACGCGCAGCACACGCCGTATTCGAAACGCGCGATGGCGGCCGACCAGGTCGCGGTGATGCGCCAGTTCGGCTTCGAGCGCTTCTACGTGTGCGCGCACGACCGCGGCGCGCGCGTCGCGCACCGGCTCGCGCTCGATCACGCCGACGCGGTCGAGCGGATGATGCTGCTCGACATCGCGCCGACGCTCGCGATGTACGAGAAGACCGATCGCGCGTTCGCGACCGCGTACTTCCACTGGTTCTTCCTGATTCAGCCCGAGCCGCTGCCGGAGACGCTGATCGGCGGCAACACGGACGCGTACATCGAGCGCGTGATGGGCAACCGCTCGGCGGGCCTCGCGCCGTTCGCGCCGGAGGCGCTGAATGCGTATCGCGCGGCGCTCGCGCAGCCGGGCGCCGTGCACGCGATGTGCGAGGACTACCGCGCGTCGGCGACGATCGATCTCGAGCACGACCAGGCCGACCTGGAGCGCGGCACCAAGGTCGCGTGCCCGCTGCGCGTGCTGTGGGGCGCGCGCGGGATCGTCGCGCGCTGCTTCGATCCGCTCGACGAATGGCGGCATGTCGCGCGCGACGTCAGCGGCCGCGCGCTCGACTGCGGGCACTACATTCCGGAAGAGGCGCCGGTCGACCTGATCGACGAGATGCTGGCGTTCTTCGAGGCGCGGGATCCGGCGGCCTGAGCGGCCTGAGCCCCCGCGTCAGCGGTGCGCCGGGCCGTCGTCCGCGAGCGGCGGCAGCCGGCGCGGCACCGGCGTCGACTTGACGATCGCGGTGCTCGTCTCCGCGCGCTCCGTCACCTTGGACAGGATGCCGTCGAGCTGCTCGATCGAGCGCAGGTAGAGCCGGCAGATGAAGCAGTCGTCGCCGGTCACCTTGTCGCATTCGACGAATTCGGGAATGCGCCGCAGCAATTCCTCGACCAGGTGCAGCTGGCCGGGCAGCGGCTTCACGCGGACGATCGCCTGCAGCGTGTAGCCGAGCGCGCGCGGGTCGAGCTCGACGGTGAAGCCGGCGATCACGCCCTGCGCCTCGAGCCGCCGCACGCGATCCGCGGTGGCGGGCGCCGACAGGCCGATCTGCCGCGCCAGCTCGCTGGTGGCGAGGCGCGCGTCGTCGGCGAGCGCGGCGAGGATCGCGCGGTCGGTCGCGTCGAGCGCGGCGACCGCAGGCGGGGTAAGGCGTTTGGTCATGATGGCTTTGCTTTCGAAGGTGAAACGGCGGATTGGCTTCAGTTTAGTCGTGGAGATCGCGAAAGCAAGTTCCTAGAATCGAAGTCATCGATTCCTCCAGACGGGACCCTTCCATGGCTTCGAACGAAATTCGCCGCGGCGCCGCCGAGATGGTCGTCGCGATGCTGATGTCCGGCACGATCGGCTGGCTCGTGATGTCGTCGCACCAGCCGCTCGCCAATGTGGTGTTCTTCCGCTGCGTGTTCGGCGGCGCGACGCTCGCGCTCGTCTGTGCGGCATTCGGCTTCCTGCGCCGCGCGCTGTTCTCGCCGCGCATGCTCGTGCTCGCCGCGGCCGGCAGCGTCGCGATCGTCGCGAACTGGCTGCTGCTGTTCGCCGCGTATTCGCGCGCGTCGATCTCGATGGCGACCGCCGTCTACAACACGCAGCCGTTCATGCTGGTCGCGCTCGGCGCGCTCGTGTTCCGCGAGCGGATCACCGCGTCGACCGTCGTGTGGCTGCTGCTCGCGTTCGTCGGCCTCGTGTGCGTGGTGCGCGTCGAGCCGGCCGTGCTCGCGGTGCCCGGCGAGTATCTCGAAGGCGTCGCGCTCGCGCTCGGCGCGGCGTTCCTGTACGCGGTGTCGTCGATCATCGCCAAGCACCTGAAGGGCACGCCGCCGCATCTGCTCGCGCTGCTGCAGGTCGGGCTCGGCGTCGCGATGCTCGCGCCGTTCGCGCGGTTCGACACGCTGCCCGCGTCGCCCGCGCAATGGCTCGATCTCGTCGTGCTCGGCATCGTGCACACGGGCGTGATGTATGTGCTGCTGTACGGCGCGATCCAGAAGCTGCCGACCGCGATGACGGGTGCGCTGTCGTTCGTCTATCCGGTGGTCGCGATCGCGGTCGACCGCGCCGCGTTCGGGCAGACGCTCGCGTGGACGCAGGTGCTCGGCGCGCTGCTGATCCTGCTCGCGGCGGCCGGCGTCAACCTCGGCTGGCGGATCGTGCCGGCGCGCCGGGCGGTGGCGGGAAGCTGAAACGGGGCCGCTACGGTGCCGCTGCGGGGCCGCTACGGCATGCGTGAAACACGCTGTAAGAAGTTGTAGGGAAACACCCGATGCGATGCACCGGCCGCACTCGTATGATGCGACCTGTGACGTTGATCACGTTCACAGGATTCCGATTCGAGATGCCGTTCGCCCGTCAGGCTGAACGGCATTTTTTTATGCGCAGCCGTCAGGCGGCGTGCGCGCGCCGTGCGTCGAGCCGCGCGAGCACCTCGCGCTTCGCGTCGTCGTCCGACGCGCGCCATCCCTTGATTTCGTCGCGGGTGCGCAGGCAGCCCGCGCACCATTCGGTGCGCGGATCGATCCGGCATACGCCGGTGCACGGCGACGGGACAGCGCTTTCCTGCACGTCGCTCATGCGGTCTCCCGCAGCGCGACGTCGGCGACCGGCGCGCCGGTCAGCGCGACGAGCTCCTGCGGCGACAGGTTGAACACCGCGTGCGGATGGCCGGCCGCGGCCCACAGGCTGTCGAGCGCGAGCAGGTCGGCGTCGATCAGCGTGACGGGTTTGACCAGATGGCCGATCGGGCACACGCCGCCGATCGCGTAGCCGGTGTTGTCGCGCACGAACTTCGCATCCGCGCGGCCGACGTCGCCGACCCGCGCGGCGACCTTCTTCTCGTCGACGCGGTTCGAGCCGCTCGCGACCACCAGCACCGGCGCGCCGTCCGACTGGCGGCGGAACAGGATCGACTTGGCGATCTGCGCGACCGAGCAGCCGAGCCCGGCCGCCGCTTCGGCGGACGTCTTGCCGGTTTCGGCGAGCATCACGATGCCTTTCGCATGGCCGCGCTCGCGCAGCAGCATCGCGACGCGGCGCGCGGAGTCGGGGAGGGAGTCGAGTGAAGCAGGTGTCGTCATGGGGGGAATCCGTGGAAAGTCAGGTCAGGCGCAGGTCGAAGCGTCCGCCGCGCTCTGCGCTTTCGCGAGCAGCGCGCGGCCGGCGCGCGACACGTTCGCGCGGCCGATCGCGTTCGAGATGAATTCGCCGGCGGCGACCACCTGCGCGAGGTCGATGCCGGTGTCGATGCCGAGGCCCTGCATCAGGTACAGCACGTCCTCGGTCGCGACGTTGCCGGTCGCGCCCTTCGCGTACGGGCAGCCGCCGAGGCCCGCGACCGACGCGTGGAAGATCCCGATGCCCTCGAACAGCGCCGCGTAGATGTTCGCGAGCGCCTGCCCGTAGGTGTCGTGGAAATGGCCCGACACGCGCTCGCGCGGGAACACGCGGGTGACGGCCGCGAGTACTTCGCGGGTGCGCTGCGGCGTGCCGACGCCGATCGTGTCGGCGATGTCGATCTCGTCGCAGCCGAGCGCCGCGAAGCGCTCGACCACGTCGACCACCGACGCGACCGGCACGTCGCCCTGGTACGGGCAGCCGAGCGCGCACGACACGCTGCCGCGCAGCCGCAGGCCCGCGTCCTTCGCGGCCTTCGCGACCGGCTCGAAGCGCGCGACGCTCTCGGCGATGCTGCAGTTGATGTTGCGCTGCGAGAACGCCTCGCTCGCCGCGCCGAAGATCACCACTTCATCCGCGCGCGCGGCGAGCGCGCCCTCGAAGCCCTTCAGGTTCGGCGTGAGCACCGAATAGATCGTGCCGGCGCGCCGCTCGATGCCGGCCATCACGTCGGCGCCGTCGGCCATCTGCGGCACCCATTTCGGCGACACGAACGACGCGGCCTCGATGTTGCGGAAGCCGGCGCGCGACAGGCGGTCCACGAGCGCGATCTTCATGTCGGTAGGCACGAAGGTCTTTTCGTTCTGCAGCCCGTCGCGCGGGCCGACTTCGACGATCTTGACGGCGGTGGGGAAGGTCATGGCTGTCTCCTGGTATTTGAAATTCGCGAATCAGTAGCCGCGTGCGACGTCGACGATCCCGCTGACGGGTTCGCCGCGCTCGAACGCGCGAATCTTGCCGGCGATCTGCGCGACCGCTTCCGCACGCAGCGTCTCGGCGGAGCTGTGCGGCGTGATCGTGATGCGCGGCGTGCGCCAGAACGGATGGTCGTCCGGCAGCGGCTCATGCTGGAACACGTCGAGCGTCGCGGCGGCGATGCGGCCGCCGGCGAGCGCGTCGAGCAGGTCGGCTTCGACGAGATGCGCGCCGCGCGCGACGTTGATCACGTAGGCGCCCGGCGCGAGCCGCGCGAACGTGCGCGCGGCGAGGATGCCGTCGGTATCGGGCGTGCTCGGCAGCAGGTTTACGAGCACCTTCGCGCCGTCGATGCAGGCGTCGAATTCGGCCGCGCCCGCATAGGTCGCCACGCCGTCGAGCCGCTTCGGGCCGCGGCTGTAGCCGCGCACCGGCAGGCCGAGGCCGGCGAGCGCCTGCGCGACCTGCGCGCCGAGCACGCCGAGGCCCAGCACCGCGACGGTGAAGCTCGCGCGCGGGTGCGGCTCCAGCACGCGCCACTGGCGCGCGCGCTGCAGTTCGTCGTATTCGTCGAAGCGGCGCAGGTAGCGCAGCACCGCGTGCGTCACGTATTCGACCATCTGCTGCGCCATGCCCGAATCCTCGAGCCGCACGAGCGGCACGTGCCGCGGCAGCGTGCCGGGCTGCGCGCGTTCGAGCGCGAGCAGCGCGTCGACGCCCGCGCCGAGGTTGAAGATCGCGCGCAGGCCGTCGCGCGGCGCGAACAGCTCGCACGGCGCGCGCCACACGAGCGCGTAGTCGGCGGCGGCCGCATCGCCCGGCTGCCACGCGCGCAGGTCGGCTTCGGGCAGCGCCTGCGCGAGCTCGGCGCGCCATGCGTCGGCTTCCTGGAGCGGCGAGTAGAACAGGACCTTCATGCCGTCACTTCGCGAACAGCTGGCCGATGTCGGCGAACGCCTTGAACTCGAGCGCGTTGCCGCACGGATCGAGGAAGAACATCGTCGCCTGCTCGCCGGCCTCGCCCTTGAAGCGGATGTGCGGCTCGATCACGAAGCGGGTGTGCGCGGCCTTCAGCTTGTCCGCGAGCGCGTGCCATTCGTCCATCGACAGCACGACGCCGAAGTGGCGCACCGGCACGTCGTCGCCGTCGACCGGGTTGACCGCGCTCGCGCCCGTTTCGTCCGGCGCGAGGTGCGCGACGAGCTGGTGGCCGAAGAAGTCGAAATCGACCCAATGCTCCGAGCTGCGGCCTTCCGGGCAGCCGAGCAGGCCGCCGTAGAACGCGCGGGCGGCGGCGAGGCTCGACACCGGAAAGGCGAGGTGGAACGGGCGCAGCGCGCCGGCGGGCTTAGCGGGCATCGGGTGTCTCCTTTCTGGAAGCTCACATTCTACGGTTTCGCGGGCGGTTGCGTCGCCGTGGCCGGTGCCCGATCCGGGGTGCGATCCCGCCGGCGGAAAAGCAAAGCACAAAATATTGGTTCGGCCGCCGCGCGCGGCACGCCACAATCGGGCCTCGTCTTCAAGCTAGCGAGGGCAATCATGCGCGCATGCAGCAAATCGGCCTGGCCGCCGCGGCTCGTCACCGTCCCCGGCCTGCACGGGAGCGAAGGCGCACATTGGCAGACCTGGCTCGAGCGCCAGTTCCCGCGTTCGCTGCGGGTCGAGCAGGACGATTGGGATGCGCCGGATCTTGCAGGCTGGGCGCACTCGGTGCGCGCGCTGCTCGAGCGCGAGCGCGGCCCGTTCGTGCTCGCCGCGCACAGCTTCGGCTGCCTGGCCGCCGCGCATGCGCTCGCGCACTGGCCGCATGCGGGCGACGTGGCCGGCGTGCTGCTCGTCGCGCCGGCCAGTCCGCTGAAATTCACGTTCGCCGGCGCATTCGACGCGCGGCGCCTGCCGGTGCCGTCGATCGTGATCGGCAGCGAGACCGATCCGTGGATGTCGCTCGGCGACGCCCGCGCGCTCGCGCAGCGGCTCGGCAGCGCGTTCGTCAATCTCGGCGACGCGGGCCACATCAACACCGCGGCCGGCTTCGGGCCGTGGCCGCGCGCGAAGTATTTCGTCGACACGCTCGTGCACTGCGCGGCGCCGCTGCGCTTTCACGAGGAGGCGGGCGAGTTCGATGCCGCCGTCGCCGGCGGGGTGCTGGCGCACGCGGTCTGACGCGGCCGGAGGCTGGTGCGTCGCCGTTTCTCAAGCGGGACGGTTCGCCGTGCGCGAGGCCGCTATGGCATCCATCATCATGAACAACGCCCTGCGGCGCGGGCCGATGCCCGCCTTGCAGGGCAC
This sequence comes from Burkholderia pyrrocinia, assembly GCA_001527685.1. Taxonomy (GTDB): domain Bacteria; phylum Pseudomonadota; class Gammaproteobacteria; order Burkholderiales; family Burkholderiaceae; genus Burkholderia; species Burkholderia pyrrocinia_D. Next base: position 235,104 of record LOZU01000034.1, on the reverse strand, counting down.
TGCGCTGGAAGCGGCTCGAGCGGCCGCTACGCGGTGACCGGCGTGACCGCCGCCGGATCCGAATAGCTCGGCCGCCCGTTCTCGACGTGGCCGGCGAAGCGCCGCGAGAACGTGCCGTTCGCGCCGTCGCTCACCGTCACGTCATACCACTGGTGGCTCGATGCGAGCAGCCATTGCTCGACGCGCTCGTCGCCCGCATGCAGCGTCACCTGCCGCGCCGGCGCGCCGTATGCGTTGTCGACGAGCGTCAGCGTGACGTGGCCCGTGCCGTGATTGCGCAGCTTCAGGTACAGGTTGCCGTTCGCGACGTCGTAGCCGGCCTTCACCTCCGGCTGCGCACGGTTGCGACGGTGCGCGGTCGCGGCCGACGCGTTGCCCGAGAACATCCGCACGAAGCCGTTCGGGCCGTACACGGAGAACGCATAGGCGCCGTGCGTCGTCGCCAGGTCGAACTCCGCGTGCAGCGTGCGGTGCGCGCCGACCGTATAGCGCCACGGCCCGTCGGTACGGTTCGCGGCGTAGACGGCGAAGTGCGCGCCCTGGTCGCCGCGGTTCGCGAACTCGATGCGCAGCGTGGCCGCGCCGGCCACGCTCGCATTGGCGTGCAGCTCGTACGGCAACGCTCGGGCCGGCCGCACGCCCGGCTCCTGCGGGTCGATCGGGGTCGGCTGCGCCGGCGCGGTCGGCGCGGGCTGCGACGTGCATTGCTGGTCGGCGATCGAACGGTACTGGCTCGTGTCGGGCAGCGGCGGGAACGTCGCGTCCTGCGTGCGGAAATCGAACGCGGCGCTCAGGTCGCCGCAGACGGTGCGCCGCCACGGCGTGATGTTCGGCTCGTCGACGCCGAAGCGCGCGCCGATGAAGCGGATCACCGACGTATGGTCGAACACCTGCGAGCACACGAAGCCGCCCTTGGTCCACGGCGACACGACCGTCATCGGCACGCGCGGGCCGAGGCCGTACGGCAGGCCGTCGGCCGTGTAGCTGCCGCCGCGCCCCGGGTTCACGACGGTGTGCAGCTCGCCGTCGGTCGTGACCGTCGACGCGCCCTGTGCGGCCGAGGTCGGCGGCTGCGGCGGCACGATGTGGTCGAAGAAGCCGTCGTTCTCGTCGTACATGATGAACAGCACCGTCTTGCGCCACACGTCCGGGTTCGCGGTGAGCGCGTCGAGGATCTGCGACGTGTAGTTCGCGCCGTACGCGGGCGTGTACTTCGGGTGCTCGGAGAACACCGCGGGCGGCAGCAGCCACGACACCTGCGGCAGCCGGTCGTTGATCACGTCGTTCTTCAGGTCGTCGAGCGTGCGCACCGTCTGCGCGCGCTGGTACAGCGACGAGCCCGGCTGCGCGTGGATGAAGTTCTCGAAGTTCTGCAGGATGTTTGTGCCGTAGTTGCCGTTGACCGGATCGGCCCACGTCAGGCCCTGCTGGTAGACCTGCCACGACACGCCGCGCGCGTCGAGCCGCTCGGGGAAGGTCTGCCACGACAGCAGCTGGTACGCGGGCGGCAGGTCGCCGTCGACGTAGTCGGCGTTGTCGAGCAGCGGGCCGCCGAACTTGCCGGTCGGATCGATCGTGCCGGTCATCAGGTACGCGCGGTTCGGGTGCGTCGGGCCCGGCAGCGAGCAGAAGTAGTGGTCGCACACGGTGAACGCATCGGCGAGCGCGTAGTGGAACGGGATGTCCTCGCGCACGTGATAGCCCATCGTCATGTCGGTCTTGTTCGCGGGCCACTGGTCGTAGCGGCCGCCGTCGATCGCCGCGTGGGTCTTCGCCCACGAGTGGTCGAGCGCGCCGATGCATTGCGCGCTCGTCGTCTTCGTGTCGAGCCGGAACGGCAGCACCGGTTTCGTCGGATCGGCCTTCGACGGCTGGTTCCACACCGGCTTGCCGTTCGGCAGCGGAATCGGGAAGCGGTCGTTGTAGCCGCGCACACCGCGCAGGTGTCCGAAGTAATGGTCGAACGAACGGTTTTCCTGCATGAACACGACGATGTGCTCGACATCGCGGATCGTGCCGGTGCCGCGCGCGGCCGGAATCGCGAGCGCGCGGCGGATCGATTCGGGGAACGCGTTGAGGGCGACGGCGGCGCCCGCGGATTGTGCGACGGTGTGCAGGAAACGGCGGCGGCTGGATGACGTCATGTTTTTCACCTCGGCTCTGCGAACGGGGACGGAAACGGCGGATCAGCCCGCGGCCGATGCTGCTGACGCCGCCGACGCGCCGGTGGCCGGCTTGCCGCTTTCGTCGTCGTCCGGCGGATAGTGGACGACGGGCGGCGCGAGCGGCGCGGCGCCCGATGCGGCGCTGTCGCCGGGCGCGGCGCGGTTGAACGCGCTCGCGGAGCCGGCCGACGCGCTGCCCGGTTGCGCACCGTCGGCCGCATGCGTGCCGTGCGAAGCGTCGTCGCTGCAGGCGGCGGCGAACACTGCGGCACACAGGGCGAGGGCGGTGGCAAGGCGGCGCATCGGATGTCTCCTGCAAGGGCTGATGTCGATCGTCCGCCAGTATGACGAACCGATGAGGCGTTTCGGTGAATCGTTTGCGACCGCGGCGTGATCTCGAAACGCTTTCGACGCGGTGACGAAAGGCTTTCGGCGGCGCGTATCAACGGCGCGGCGTGCGGCGGCGCACTTCGCTGCGCAGCCAGTCGAGCCAGGTGCGGATCGCCGCTTCCTTCGGGTGATCGGGGCGCCACACGACGTAGTGCGCGTACACGTCGGTGATGCGGACCGTCGACACGCGCACGAGCGTGCCCGCCGCCAGTTCGGGCTCGATCAGCGAGCGGCGCGCGAGCGCGACGCCGCGGCCGTGCAGCGTTGCGTCGATCAGCGCGTTCGCATCGGTGAAGCGCGGTGCGCGCGCGGATTCGGTGAGGTCGAGGCGCGCGGCCTGGAACCACGGTTCCCACGGCTGCGCGGGATGGCGCAGCAGCGTCGCGCGCACGAGGTCGGCCGGCGCGCGCGGCGCGATGCCGTCGCGATTGCGGTACGCGGGGCTCGCGACCGGAAACACGGTCTCGTTCATCAACTTCTCGGCGACGACGCCCGGCCACGTGCCGGGGCCGTAGCGCAGCGCGACGTCGATGCGGTCGCGCTTGCGCAGCGGGGCGAGCGCGGGATCCGGATGCAGCGCGATGTCGATGTGCGGATGCGCGGCCGCGAAGCGCGGCAGGCGCGGCGCGAGCCAGCGTTCGGCGACGCTCGGCAGCACGCTGACGTCGAGCGTCACGGCGCGCGCATGTGTCCGGCCGCGCGGCGCGCGCGCTGGCTCGAACGCGCGTTCGAGCACGCTCAGGCCCTGGCGAACCTGCAGCGCGAGCGCATGCGCGGCGTGGGTCGGGGTCGCGCCGTCGCGCTCGCGCGTGAACAGCGGATAGCCGAGCTGCGCCTCGAGCGCGCGGATGTGCTGGCTCACCGCGCCTTGCGTCAGCGCGAGCGCGTCGGCCGCGCGCGTGAAGCTGTGCAGCCGCACCGCGGCTTCGAATGCGCGCAGCGTCTGCAGCGGGGGAAGATGGATGGGTCGCATGGCAGGTATTAGTAACACTCATGCCTGCGCACGACAATTCATCGTTTGCCGGTAGCGGCGCCGCGTTCCTACACTCGCAGCCATCTTCCACACGGCCTGCATGGCACCATCCACATGAACGCCTATCGTCTCTACTATTCGCCCGGCGCGTGTTCGCTCGCCGCGCACATCGCGCTCGAGGAAACCGGTGCGCCGTTCGACACGGAAATCGTGTCGGTCGCGCAGGGCGACAACCTGCGCGCGCACTATCTCGCGATCAATCCGAAGGCGCGCGTGCCGGCGCTCGCGATTCCCGGCGAGCCGCGCGTGCTCACCGAAACGCCCGCGATCCTCGGCTATCTCGCACGCCGTCATCCCGACGCGCGGCTGCTGCCGCTCGACGATCCGCTGCGCGACGCGCGCTGCCAGGAATGGCTCGCGTGGCTCGTCGGCTGGGTGCATGGGGTCGGCTACGGCGCGCTGTGGCGGCCGGGCCGCTTCATCGACGATGCGTCGGTGCACGGCGCGATCAGCGCGCACGGACGCGCGGTGATCGACGCGGCGAACGCGACGATCGAGGCGGCGCTGTCCGACGGGCGCGACTGGGCGGAGCCGGGCGGCCATTCGATCGTCGATCCGTTTCTGCTCGTGCTGTATCGCTGGGGCGCCGCGATCGGGCTCGACATGACGTGGCATACCGCGTGGAGCGCGCACGCGCAGCGCGTCGCCGCGCGGCCGGCCGCGCAGCGCGCGCTGGCACGGGAAGGGCGCTGACGTCTTGGTCCGGCCGGCGGGCGCCGCGCGTCGCGCAGGCGCCGCCGTCGTTCGCGCGGCCCGTGCGGCTCACGCCCGCGCCGGGCGCGGAAACAGCGGCCAGGTCGCGCAAGCGCACGCGGCGGCCGCGAGCCAGACGACGCTCCACGACGCATGCGCGAGCAGCGGCGGGATCGCGAGCGGGGTCGCGAACAGGCCGAGGTAGACGATGGTGTTCGCCATCCCGAGCGCGGTGCCGGCATGGTTCGCGCCGGCGAGCGTCGCGAGTTCGGTGTACGCGACGCCGTGCCACGCCGACACGCAGACGCCCGCGAACACCAGCACCGCGACGATCGCGGCGCGCGGCACCTGCGGATGCGCGGCGGTCGCGGCCGCGAGCAGCGCGAACGACGCGACCGCGACGAGCACCGAGCCGCGCAGGTAGGCGCGCCGGTTGCCGCGCCGGTCCGTATGGCGGCCGCTCCAGACGCGCATCGCCATCGCGCCGGCCTGCAGCGCGACCATCGCCGCGCTGATGCCCGCGAGGCCGAGCCCGATGTGGTCGTGCAGGAACACGGTCGCGAACGTGAGCACCGCGAACTGCGGCGTGCACAGCACGCCGATGCCGAGCACGATCCGCCAGACCGGGCCGCTCGCGAGCGGCGAGCGGCCGCGCGGCGCGGGATGGGCGGCGGCGTGCGCGTGCGCGGGCGCGGCGGCGGGGCTGTCCGGCGGTTCGTGCAGCCAGCGCCAGGTGAGCGCGGCCGACCCCGCGCACAGCAGCGCGAGCGCGCCGAATACCGCGCCGAACCCGACGTGCGACGCGAGCGACGGCAGCAGCGCCGCGCCGACGCCGCCGCCGAGCGGCACGGCGGTCTGGCGGATGCTCATCGCGAGCCCGCGCTCGCCTTCGCCGAACCAGCGCATCACCGCGCGTCCGCTCGAGCCGTTGACGCTGCCGCCGAGCAGCCCGACGACGAACAGCGCGGCGGCGACCCGCGCGAGCGGCGGCACCGCATGCGCGGACGGCGCGAGCGCGCAGGCCATCAGCGCGAGCATCGCGGCGGTCGCGACGAGCCCCGACAGCAGCATGCGGCGGTCGCCGAAGCGGTCGGCGGCGATGCCCCACGGCAGCTCGGACAGCGCGACGCCGAGGCCGAGCGCGCCGAGCACGATGCCGAGCGCGCCGTTGTCGAGGCGATAGTCGGCGCGCATCCAGACGGCCGTGGTCGGGACACCGGTCGCCGCGGCGGAGAAGCTCATGTTCGCGGCGACGCCGGCGGCGAGCACGCGCCAGCGGTGGGCGGGGCCGCGCACGGCGGGTGCGGGCGACGGGCGGACGAAGGTGGCGCAGGTATCCATGGCGGGATCGGGAAGTGACGTTGACGGTCACAGTCTCGCGCCGTACATTCATCCTGAAAATCGGAAAGTTTTTGATGAATCGTTCGATAAAACGGGATGGTTGAGATGTCGCGAAACGAGGTGACGCCCGGGGGCGCGGAAAAGGCGCGCAAGTCGAAGGTGCGTGCGGCGGAGGCGGATCGGCTGGCCCAGCCCGTGCCGGGCGAAGCGGCGACGGCCCAGCCGAACTTCGACATCGCCGCACTGCGCAGCCTGGTGGCCGGCGTGGATCTCGGCAGCTTCGCGAAGGCGGCGGATCGGGTCGCGCGCTCGACGTCGGCGGTGAGCGCGCAGATCCGCAAGCTCGAGGAGCAGGCGGGCGCGCCGCTGTTCGTCAAGGCGGGGCGCGGGCTCGCGCTGACCGATGCCGGCGACGCGATGCTGCGCTACGCGCGGCGGATGATCGAGCTGAACGACGAGGCGGCCGCCGCCGTGCGCGGCGCGACGCTCGACGGCTGGGTGCGGATCGGCCTGCAGGAGGATTTCGGCGAAGCGATCCTGCCGGGCGTGCTGGGCCGCTTCGCGCGTGCACACCCGCAGGTGCGGATCGAGGCGCGCGTCGCGCGCAACGCCGACCTGCTCGAGCGGCTCGCCGCGAACCAGCTCGACCTCGCGCTGGTGTGGGGCGATCCCGGGTCGGCGGCGTTCGTCGCGCGCACGGGGATCGGCAGCGAGGAGATCGCGCGCGTGCCGATGCGGTGGATCGGGACGGCCGGCTTAGGTGCGGCCGGGGGTGGCGACGCGGGCGCGCAATTCGCTTACACGCGTGACGACCCGCTGCCGCTCGTGATGTTCGACCGGCCGTGCCGCTTCTTCGCGTCGGCGACGGACGCGCTCGATCGCGCGGGTGTGCCATGGCGCGTCGCGTTCACGACGCCGAGCCTCGCGGGCCTGTGGGCCGCCGCCGCGGCGGGCCTCGGGCTGACGGTGCGCTCGCACCACGGGTTGCCCGCGACGGTGCGCCTGCTCGACGCCGCGCCGCTCGGCCTGCCCGAACTGCCGAGCCTGCCGCTGATGCTGTTGCGCCGGGCGTCGTCGGCGACGCCGACCGTCGAGCGCCTCGCGCGGATCATGACGCAGGCGGTGGCCACGGCGGCGCAAACGCCGGTTGCGGCGTTCGCGGCCTGACTGCGATCGGCCGGCAGGCGTTCGGTTGACCGTTCGGCTGACTGGATCGGCTGGACGAATCCCGTGAGAATGGTGGTCCCTCAATGGAGTCCATCATGCAGAACGCCAATCTCCACGATGCCGCACTCGATCTGTCGCGGCTCGTCGATGCTGCGATCGCCGGCGAACGCGTCGTGATCTCGCAGGACGGCAAGCCCTCGGTCCGGCTCGTGCCGCTCAAGCCCATCCATCAGTTCGGCCTCCTCGAGGGGCAGATATGGATCGCCGATGACTTTGATGCGCCGCTTCCCGACGACCTGCTGGATGCGTTCGAAGGGAAGTAATGCGGCTGCTGTTCGACACGCACATCTTTCTCTGGATGTGGACCAATGATCCGAAACTGAGCGTTCGCGCGCGCAGGCTGATCTCCGCCGCCGATGAAGTGTTCATCAGCAGCGCGAGCATCTGGGAAGTGGCGATCAAGGCCGGAAACGGAAAGCTGGACGTCGATGTGGATCGGCTGGTCGATGCGATCAAGACGAGCAAGTACAACGAGCTGCCCGTTCGGGCCGCGCACGGAGCGGCCGTGCGCAACCTGCCCCACCATCATCGCGACCCGTTCGACCGGTTGCTCGTCGCGCAGGCGTGGTGCGAGCCGCTGTTGCTTGTCACGGCCGATGGCCATCTCGCGCAGTACGGCTCGTCCCGAATCCTGACGGTTTGAAACAGTTTCGGGATCGACATCCTACGCCGTCGCGGACACCTTCAGCTCCGCATGCAGCGCATCCAGCTTCACCCGCAGCGCGTCGCTCGCCGGCACGAACGGCAGCCGCAAGCCGTCCTCGCACCAGCCCTGCGCGGCCAGCAGCGCCTTGACCGGCGCCGGGTTCGGCTCCGCGAACAGCGCCGCGACGAGCGGCTGCAGCGCGACCGAGAGCCGCCGCGCGTCGGCGAGCCTGCCGTCGCGCAGCAGCGTGTACAGGCGCACGTGCCACTCGGGCAGCAGGTGCGCGCTGCTCGCGATCGTCCCGTGCGCGCCCGCGCACAGCGCCGCGAAATTCTGGCTGTCGTCGCCGGACAGGATCGCGAGCGGCGTCTCGTGCACGAGGCGCGTCATCCGCTCGAGGCTGCCGCCGCATTCCTTGACGCCCGCGACGCGTGTGTCGCGCGCGAGCGCCTGCAGCGTGTCCAGCTCGACGTTCACGCCGGTGCGGTACGGGATGTTGTAGACGAGCACCGGCAGGCCGGCGGCTTCGACGACCGCCTCGACGTGCCTCCGGATCCCGTCCTGCGTCGGCCGCACGTAGACGGGCGGCGTGACGAGCAGGCCGTCCGGACGCAGTGCCGCGATCTCGCGCGCCCGGGCCGCGGCGAAATGCGTCGCGCTCGCGGTCAGCCCGACGACGATCGGATGGTCCGGCGCCGCGTCGCGCAGCGTCGCGAACACGGCGTCCTGTTCGCACGCATCGAGCAGCGCGCCTTCGCCCGTCGTCGCACCGGCGACGAAGCCGGCGATGCCGGTCGCCGCATAGCGGCGGGCAAGCCGCGCGAGCGCCGCGTGATCGACCTCGCCAGCGTGAAACGGCGTGATGAGCGGCAGCCAGATACCTTCGAAACGTGTTTGCATGCAAAGCCTCTTGTGGAATCGGTATGGGAGGGAACCGTTCCGCCGGCGAGGTGCCGGAACGAGGCATGCGAGCGAGGAGAGAAAAACGACCTGCGGGCATCCCGTCCGGCATTCGCCTGACGGGACGCAACATCCCCGTCAGTCGAGGAGTCGTTTTTTCAGTTTCAGCCCGGCCGCACGCGCGCCTGCCGCGACGGCGGCAAGGATGGGGTGCGAGCGCAGGACATCGGACATGGATGAACCGTGAAGTGGGCTGAGCGGCGATCTTAGCATCCCTGCGGCCGCGCGTGCGAGCGGCCGCCGCCCGGTTAGCAGAAATCCTGCTTTGCTTTCCACGACAGATTGGAAGGGGCCGCGCGGCCGGCCGCTAGAATGGCCGATTACGTTTCGATGACAGCGCGTGCGCGTGCCGTCACGCATCAACCACTGGAAGCGGGGCATTTCAACGATGGCAAATACGAAGGGGATCGGCCGGCTGCTGCTGGCGGGCGCGGCGGCGCTCGTCGTCTCGACGACGGCCGCGCATGCGGACACGTCGCTGCTGAACGTGTCGTACGACGTGACGCGCGAGCTGTACAAGGACATCAACGCGGGCTTCATCGCCGCCTACAAGCAGAAGACGGGCGAGACGGTGACGGTCAAGCAGTCGCACGGCGCGTCGAGCGCGCAGGCGCTGTCGGTGCTGCAGGGCCTGCAGGCCGACGTCGTGACGATGAACCAGCCGAACGACATCGACCTGCTCGCCGAGCGCGGCCAGCTGCTGTCGAAGGACTGGCGCGCCCGCTTCGCGGACAACAGCTCGCCGTACTCCACCACGATGGTGTTCCTCGTGCGCAAGGGCAACCCGAAGGCGATCAAGGACTGGAGCGATCTCGCGAAGCCGGGCGTGCAGGTGATCATCGCGAACCCGAAGACGTCGGGCAACGGCCGCTACGCGTATCTCGCCGCGTGGGGCTACCAGAAGCAGAAGGGCGCGACCGACGAGCAGGCGCTCGCGTTCGAGAAGGCGATCTTCCGCAACGTGCCGGTGCTCGATTCCGGCGGCCGGGGCGCGACGACGACGTTCACGCAGCGCGGCATCGGCGACGTGCTCGTCACGTTCGAGAACGAGGTCGCGCTGATGGACAGCGGCGCGTCGGGCGCGCAGTTCGACGCCGTGTATCCGACGGCGAGCATCCTCGCCGAGCCGCCGGTCGCGGTCGTCGACAAGGTGGTCGACAAGAAGGGCACGAAGCCGGTCGCGCAGGCGTATCTGGCCTACCTGTACACGCCGCAGGCGCAGGAGATCATCGCGCAGCACCATCTGCGCCCGCGCGATGCGACCGTGCTGAAGAAGCACGCGGCCGAGTTCAAGCCGCTGAAGACGTTCAGCGTCGAACAGGTCTTCGGCAGCTGGGCGAACGCGCAGAAGACGCACTTCGCGGACGGCGGCACGTTCGACCAGGTGATCGTCGACCGGAAGTGACGCCGGGCCGACGCGGCGCGCCGGCCGCCGAGCCGGCCGGCATGCCGCCGCCGCGGTGCATCACGGCTTCCCGTTGATCGCGGTCAGGTAGCGGGCGAGGTCGTCGATCGCGTCGGGCGGCAGCGGCGCGCCATACACCGCGCGCATCTTGATGACTTCCGCCTTCCATTCCTGGAACGACAGCGGCGGCTGGCGGGTCACCATGCCGGCCGAATGACAGACCAGGCAGTGCAGGTTCGCGAGCTCGTCGCCCGGGCCGGGCGGAAACTTCCGCGTATCGCCGGGCAACGCGACCTCGACTGCCGAGCCGGGCACGGCGGGCACCGCGCGGGGCGGTCGGGCCGACTGGGCCGATTGGGCCATTGCGGCGCTCCACGCGCACGTCATTGCCGCGAGCAGCAGCGCGGCACACGTCTTCGTCATGAGCGGCTCCTCACGCGACGATCACATTCGTCGCTTCGACCACGTTGCGCATGTAGCCGGACGGGTTCCAGTTCGGCGCGTCGGGCTGTTCGACGCCGTCGTCGTTGACGGCCCTGACCTGCAGCACGGCCGGCCCGGCGCGCTGCGGCGTGAACCGGGCTTCCCAGCGGCGGAAGCTGTACTTGCCGTAATCCTGCCCGAGCCGCGCAGGCACCCACGATGCGCCGCCGTCATGCGAGAACAGCACGCGGCGCACGCCCGTGTCGCCGCCGAACGCGATGCCGCGGACCGTCTGCGCGCGGCCCAGCACGATCACCGCGCCGTCGGCGAGGTTGGTGATGAACGAGCGCGGCACCATCCGGCTGATCGGCACGGTCTTCACGCCGGCCTGCCCGGGCTGGATGCTCGCGTGCGGCGTGTCGGGGATCCGGTAGGCCGTCGCCATCCAGAAGTCGTCGTCCCGCCGGTCGATCACCTCGATGTCGTTCAGCATCTTCACCCAGTAGGTCGAATACCAGCCGGGCACGACGAGGCGCAGCGGGAAGCCGTTGAGCAGCGGCAGCGGCTGCCCGTTCATCGCGAACGCGACGATCACCTCGCCGTCGCGCGCGCGATCGACGTCGAGCGCCTTGATGTAGTCCGGCGTGGCGGGCAGCACGCCGGCGTCGAGGCCGTTGAAGCGGACCTGCACCGCGCCCGCCTTCACACCGGCCCGTTCGAGGAGGTCCTTCAGCCGCACGCCCGTCCAGCGTGCGTTGCCCATCGCGCCGTTGCCCCATTCGCCGCCGGCCACGCGCGGCTTGAAGAAGCCGCGCGAGTTGCCGGCGCACTGGTTGACGGCGGCGACCTCGACATGCGCGAAGCCCCGCACGAGATCGCGCAGGCTCAGTTCCAGCGGCCGGTCGACGTGCCCGCGCACCGCGAGCCGGAATGCGCCGGGGTCGATCCGCGTCGGGATGTCGGCCAGGTGCCAGCGCACGAAGAACCGGTCGTTCGGCGTGAACACGCCGTCGTCGAACACCGGGAACGGCGTTTCGAGCAGTGGCGGGCGGGTGCGCACGAGCAGCATCTCGCCTTTCTGCGGAAACGCGCGCGTGAGCTCGCGCAGCCCGTTCTCGAACGGCAGCGTGACCGCGTCGGCGGCGAGCGCGCGGCGCGGCCAGCCGCTGCCGGCGGCGAGCAGGCCGCCCGCGGCGGCAGCCTGCAACAGGTGACGGCGCTGAGGATCGTGCGGGGTTGCCATGACGTCTCCCGAGTTGTTGGCCGGCCGGTCCGTGGCGGGCGCAACCGTTCGCCCGGCGGCGGCATGCATCGGGCCCGCGCGCGGGGATTGAATCCATATTAGGCGCTATCCGGCGCATTGCCGGGCCCGGCCGCGTCGCGGGTGTCCGGCGCCGCGACCCGCGTGCTACGCTCAGCGCTTTCCCGCTTTCGGCGCCGTGCGATGAACGTCGATCCTTCCTCCGCTCCCTACCGCGGCCGCGGCCGCAAGATCTGGTCGGGCACCCGCCACGTGATCGCCTACGGGATGCCGCCGCTCGGCTGGCGCGACCTGTACCACCGCGCGCTGACGGTGAGCTGGCCGGCATTCTTCCTGTCGCTCGCGGTGCTGTTCCTGTTCATCAACGGCTGCTTCGCGACGCTGTACATGCTCGGCACCGCGCCGATCGCGAACCAGTCGCCGGCCGGCTTCGGCGGCGCGTTCTTCTTCAGCGTCGAGACGCTCGCGACCGTCGGCTACGGCGACATGCATCCGCAGACCGTCTACGCGCACGTCGTCGCGACGCTCGAGATCTTCATCGGGATGTCGGGGATCGCGCTTGCCACCGGGCTGGTGTTCGCGCGGTTTTCGCGGCCGCGCGCGAAGATCCTGTTCGCGCGCTACGCGATCGTGCGGCCGCTGAACGGCCGCATGACGCTGATGGTGCGGGTGGCGAACGCGCGCCAGAACGTGATCGCCGAGGCGCGCGCGAAGCTGCGGCTGATGCGCGTCGAGGGCACGCACGAGGGCTATACGCTGCGCAAGATCCACGACCTGCCGCTCGTGCGCAGCGAGCACCCGATCTTCCTGCTCGGCTGGAACCTGATGCACGTGATCGACGAGACGAGCCCGCTGTTCGGCGAGACGGCGGAATCGCTCGAGGCGCGCGACGCATCGCTGCTGATCACGATCGAGGGCTCGGACGAGACGACCTCGCAGGTGATGCAGGCGCGCCATTCGTGGCTGCACGGCGAGATCCGCTGGTTCTACCGCTATGTCGACCTGATGCGCGACGAGGGCGGCATCACGCACATCGACTACACCCATTTCCACGAGGTCGTGCCGGTCGACGGCCATGCGGACGCCGGTACGCCCGGCGCGACGGTGTCGGCACCGGAAGGCGCGCCGGGGCCGGCCGCGTGAAGCCGGCGGCGCGGCCGGCTTGCCGGGCCGGCAGGCCGGCGGCCGTCACGGATGCAGCAGCCGCGCCGCTTCGCGCTGTTCGATCGCCACCGCGCGGCGGAAGCCGTCGCGGTCTTCTGCGCGCGTGACGTAGTCGCCGAGCACGCCTTCGTGCGGCAGCAGGTGCGCGTCGAACGCGATCTTCAGCGTGCTGGCGAGCAGCAGGTCCGCGGCCGTGAAGTGCTCGCCGACGAGCCACGGGCTGTGTGCGAGCGTCTGCGCCAGCGCGCGCTGCACGCGCGTGATGTTGCCCCAGCCGAATGCAACCGGGTTGCCGGATGCGCCGGTGAATTTTTCCGCCATCGCGGGCTCGAGGCAGGTGGGCGTGAAGAACAGCCATTGCAGGAAGCGGCCGCGCAGCGGATGGTCGGGCGCGACGCCGAGCTGCGCGTCGGGAAAGCGGTCGGCGAGGTAGAGCAGCACCGCGCCGGATTCGGCGAACGGCACGCTGCCGTCGTCGAGCGCGGGCAGCTTCGCCATCGGATTGACCTGGACGAACGCGTCGCTGCCCTGTTCGTGCGAGCGCAGGTCGATCGGTACCAGCGCGTAGTCGACGCCGATTTCCTCCAGCATCCACAGCGCCCGGAACGCCCGGGTCTTCGGCCAGTAGTAGAGCTTCATCGCGCCTCCGCGTGTCGGTGTCGGTCGATGGTCAAGCGTACCCGAGCGGGGAAGGTTGGGACAGTGGCGGCCGGCAAGGTGCGGCCGGCCAGGTGCGGCCGGCATGCCATTGAACGACGACAGATAAAGGATGGTAAAGATAACTAGTTATAAAAAAACTAGTTAACAAATAAGTCCTGTCTATCGCTCGGCTCGATGAATGGCCTCGTCGTCACGGGCCTTCCGTTTCGCCCTTCGCATGACGTCTGCCACATTGTCCAGACCGATGCGCGCAACACAAAGTGGATGCACCGGACAGCTCACCCGAACGCATGCCTGCCGGTCTCCCCGGCGGGGTACGCCGGCCCCATGCAAAGGACGTTTGCCATGCCCCTGTCCAACCCGATTCCGCAGGATTACAAGACCAGCCTGGTCATCGAGAACGCCACGCCCCACGACATGTCGATGAGCGCGACCTACGCCAATGCGTCGGATTGGGGGAAGGGCAACGCGCCCGCCTTCCAGAATATTGCGCTGCCGTCGCGCCAATCCGTATCGCAGGAACTGGTGGTCGCGGGGAGCGCCGGGTCGGCCGTGATCGTCGTCACCTTCACGGTGCCGCTCGATCAGCAGAAGTCGGCCAGCATCGTCGCGAAGATCAATCAGTGCGACGCGAAGGCGCCTCCGGCGGCGTTGTCCGATCCGGACGGCAAGAGCGCGAAGGACTATCTGCAAATCGCCGAGGACTGCCATCTGTCGGACGTGATCGTCCATGCGGACGTGCAATGCACGCCGCCGAACGCATTCAGGCTGCTGCAATTCGTTTCGGGCAAGGACGGGGCCTACCTGAATGCGTTGACCATCGTGAACAACTGAACGAGGAGACATCGACATGTGGATGACCCAACTCTTCGCGAACTACCTGCAGAACCGGCCGTTGAGCGCGATCACGATTCCCGGTACGCACGACAGCGGCTGCTACGTGAACTCCATGCGCCTGGCGCGCATGGCGCGCACGCAAACCGCGGACATGGCGGCGCAGCTCGCCGGCGGCATACGCTATTTCGACCTGCGCCCCGCGATCGCGCGCAACGGGACCTACTGGACCTACCATGGGGTGCCCTACTGGGGGGGGGGGACTCGTTCGACAATATCCTGCGCGCGATCATCAACTACTTCACGACCATTCGAGCGGCGGATTGCGAACTCGTCATTCTGAACATCTCGCATTTCAATGGCGGGTGGACCGACGACATGCACGCCCGCTTCATCGATTACCTGAGCAATACGCTCGGCGACCGGCTGGTGCAGTACACGCAGAACAGCGCGACGGATGACGACAACATCAACCTGTTCGACGCCGATTACGGACAGCTCCTCGTCAATCCCGGCGATCGTTCCGTGAAATCCCGGGTGGCCATTCTCTATGACGGCGCGATGGACCAGGGCCGGGAGACGTATCTTACGAACCGGGCATTGACCTTGCCGAGAGGGTTCTTCCTCATCAACAAATATGCAATCAACCAGGCGGCGAACAGCCTGACCCTGTTCGACCAGTATTCGAACGCGAGCGGTGTGGACGAAATGGCCGCCACGCAGTACAGGAGGCTGACGCAGCGCGGCGATCGCGCGATCGCGCCCGCGCAGTTCGGTATCGACTACGCCGCGAATCCGGTGGGCGGTGCGCCGGGCACGCTGCACCTGCTCTCGTGGACTTGCACGTATTGGGGACGATCGATGATGACCAGCATCGTCGATCGCGCGGCGAACGACGTCAATCCGCGTCTGAAGCGGTTCCTGGTCCGCGATCCTCTCAACCCGGTTCCCAGCTGGTCGTATCACCCGGAACGCGACCCGAAGATCAACATCATCTATACCGACCATTTTGCGTCGGCGACGTCGAACGCCTTCGGCGGCGGACATCCGGACCAGGGGCTGGGCCTGATGGCGATGCCGGTCGCGCTGGCGGCCAAGCTGAACAAGTACGGCGCCGGAGCGCAGGCGTGGACCGGATGGGATGGGTGGTGACGCGAAGCCGGTGCGCCGGCGCTCATGGGCGTCGCGATCGGGCGCGGCGAATGCCGCGCTTTCGGTTGTGGATATCCGCCGCCGAAACGACGCGAAACGCTGTGGAATTCAACGGTGAGCGCGGGCGACTGATCGGACGTGTCGCTGAACCGGGCGTGGATATCCGGCCTCAGGAACGAGTCGGATCGCTGTGAAATCCGACGGTGAGTGCGGGCGCGGGATCGAATATTTCGCCGATTCCGGTGTGGATATCTACCCGCCGAAGCCACTCGGAACGCTGTGTATTTTAACGGTGAGCGTGAAGGACGATCGAGCGCGTCGGCGGATTTGGTGTGGATATTCAACCTCCCGGGTCACTCGGAACGCCGTGGATGCCGAAGGTGAGTGTGAGCACGCGATCGAACTTGTTGCCGATTCGGGTGTGGACATCTATCCGCCGAAGCCACTCGGAACGCTGTGTATTTTAACGGTGAGCGTGGAGCGACGATCGAGCGCGTCGGCGGATTTGGTGTGGATATTCAACCTCCCGGGTCACTCGGAACGCTGTGGATTCCGAAGGTGAGTGTGAGCACGCGATCGAACTTGTTGCCGATTCCGATGTGGATATCTACCCTCCGAAGCCAGTCGGCACGCTGTGCATTTTAACGGTGAGAGCGACGCGCTGATCGAGCGTGTCGGCGGATTCGGTGTGGATATCCAACCTCCTGGGCCACTCGAAACGCTGTGGATGCCGAAGGTGAGTGCGAGCACGCGATCGAACGTGTTGCCGATTCGGGAGTGGACATCTATCCTCCGAAGCCACTCGGAACGCTGTGTATTTTAACGGTGAGCGTGAAGCGACGATCGAGCGTGTCGGCGGATTCGGTGTGGATATCCAACCGCCCGGGTCTCTCGGAACGCTGTGGATTCCGAAGGTGAGCGCGAGCATGCGATCGAACGTGTTGGCGATCCCGGTGTGGATATCTATTCACCGGAGCCACTCGGCGCGCTGTGCATTTTAACGGTGAGAGTGAAACAACGATCGAACGCGTCGGCGGATTTGATGTGGATATCCAGCCTTCGGAGCCACTCGAAACGCTGTGAATTCGGAAGGTGAGTGTCGGCACCCGATCGAACGCGTTGCCGACTCCAATGTGGATATGCGCCCTCCGACGCCACTCGGCGCGCTGTGGATTTTAGCGGTGAGCGCGACCGCCGCCTCGAAAAAGCGTCGGGTCGGATGCCGATCCCCGACATCCAAAGCGACTCGAAGCCCTGTGCATTTCAACGGTGAGCGTGAGCGCCCGATCACGCGCGTCGAGCCGCACATCCATTGTGGATATCCGCCTCTCCCGACAAATCGAAACCCTGTGCAATCCAACGGTGAGGATGCCCGCCCCGGCCGCCCGGACCCGCGTCCCGCGGTGCGCGAGCGGCGGCCCGTCGCCGTGGCCGGCTACCTCGCTCACACCCCGCTTCCACGGCAAACCGCCCAGGCACCCAGACCCACACTCGATCCGCCACACAGCCGCCACACAGCCGCCACACAGCCGCCACACAGCCGCCACACAGCCGCCAAGCGCGAAATCTCTCTCAAATCCCGGGCAAATGATGCGTAGTTTTTCTCACCACAGCACCGCCCGAGCAAGATAAGAAAAAACATTCTCCTTTCCGCGCGAAAAAATAGAGCCATTCCGCTGCCGCCGGCACAGGCGTCGCCCGACCCGCGTCGGGGCAGCGATCAGAACAGCAGAAAATCAGGAGACGTCCCCATGACCGCCCGCTTGCCCATCGACGGCACGCCCGCCCTATCCGACTTCCGTCTGACCGACAACCTGACCGCGACGCGCGGCCGGATCTTCCTGACCGGCACGCAGGCGCTGGTGCGCCTGCTGCTGATGCAGCGCGCGGCCGACGCCGCGCAGGGCCTGAACACGGCCGGCTTCGTCAGCGGCTACCGCGGCTCGCCGCTCGGCATGGTCGACCAGCAGCTGTGGAAGGCGAAGAAACTGCTCGACGGCAGCGGCGTGCGCTTCCTGCCCGCGATCAACGAGGAACTCGGCGGCACCGCGGTGCTCGGCACGCAGCGCGTCGAGGCCGACCCGGAGCGCACCGTCGAGGGCGTCTATGCGATGTGGTACGGCAAGGGCCCGGGCGTCGACCGCGCGGGCGACGCGCTGAAGCACGGCAACGCGTACGGCTCGTCGCCGCATGGCGGCGTGCTCGTCGTCGCGGGCGACGACCACGGCTGCGTGTCGTCGTCGATGCCGCACCAGAGCGACTTCGCGATGATGGCGTGGCACATGCCGGTCGTGAATCCGTCGAACATCGCCGACATGCTCGAATTCGGCCTGTACGGCTGGGCGCTGTCGCGCTACTCGGGCGCGTGGGTCGGCTTCAAGGCGATCTCGGAGACGGTCGAATCGGGGTCGACCGTCGACCTCGACGCGCTGCGCACGCACTGGCCCGCGCCGGCCGGCTTCACGCCGCCCGCGGGCGGCCTGCACAACCGCTGGCCCGACCTGCCGAGCCTCACGATCGAGGCGCGCCTCGCGGCGAAGCTCGACGCGGTGCGCCACTTCGCGCGCACCCACAGCATCGACAAGTGGATCGCGCCGGCCGCGCACGCGAACGTCGGCATCGTCACCTGCGGCAAGGCGCACCTCGACCTGATGGAAGCGCTGCGCCGGCTCGACCTCACCATCGCCGATCTCGAAGCGGCCGGCGTGCGGATCTACAAGGTCGGCCTGTCGTACCCGCTCGAGATGACGCGCATCGAAACCTTCGTCGACGGCCTGTCGGAAGTGCTCGTGATCGAAGAGAAGGGCCCGGTGATCGAGCAGCAGATCAAGGACTACCTGTACAACCGCACGGACGGCGCCCGCCCGCGCGTGCTCGGCAAGCACGACGCCGCAGGCGCGTGCCTGCTGTCCGAGCTCGGCGAGCTGCGGCCGTCGCGGATCCTGCCGGTGTTCGCCGAATGGCTCGCGCGCCACAAGCCGGCGCTCGACCGCCGCGAGCGCGTGGTCGACCTGGTCGCGCCGCAGATCCTGTCGAACGAGGCCGACGCGGTGAAGCGCACGCCGTATTTCTGCTCGGGCTGCCCGCACAACACGTCGACGAAGGTGCCGGAAGGCTCGATCGCGCAGGCCGGCATCGGCTGCCACTTCATGGCGTCGTGGATGGAGCGCGACACGACCGGGCTGATCCAGATGGGCGGCGAGGGCGTCGACTGGGCCGCGCACGCGATGTTCACGAACACGAAGCACGTGTTCCAGAACCTCGGCGACGGCACCTACTTCCACTCGGGGATCCTCGCGATCCGCCAGGCGGTCGCCGCGAAGGCGAACATCACCTACAAGATCCTCTACAACGACGCGGTCGCGATGACGGGCGGCCAGCCGGTGGACGGCAGCATCTCGGTGCCGCAGATCGCGCGGCAGGTCGAGGCGGAGGGCGTGTCGCGCTTTGTCGTGGTATCCGACGAGCCGGAGAAGTACGACGGCCATCACGGGCTGTTCCCGACGGGCACGACGTTCCACCACCGCCGCGAACTCGACGCGGTGCAGCGCGAACTGCGCGAGACGCCGGGCGTCACCGTGCTGATCTACGACCAGACCTGCGCGGCCGAGAAGCGCCGCCGCCGCAAGAAAGGCGAATTCCCCGACCCGGACAAGCGCCTGTTCATCAACGACGCGGTGTGCGAAGGCTGCGGCGATTGCGGCGTGCAGTCGAACTGCCTGTCGGTCGAGCCGCTCGAGACGTCGCTCGGCCGCAAGCGCCGCATCGACCAGTCGTCGTGCAACAAGGATTTCTCGTGCGTGAACGGTTTCTGCCCGAGCTTCGTGACGGTCGAAGGCGCGGCGCTGAAGAAGGCCGCGGGCGCGGCGTTCGACGAGGCGGCGCTCGCCGCGCGCGTCGGCGCGCTGCCGGTGCCGGCCACGCATCTCGAGGCGGCGCCGTTCGACATGCTCGTGACGGGCGTCGGCGGCACCGGCGTCGTGACGGTCGGCGCGCTGGTCAGCATGGCCGCGCACCTCGAGGGCAAGAGCGCGTCGGTGCTCGACTTCATGGGCTTCGCGCAGAAGGGCGGCTCGGTGCTGTCGTTCGTGCGGATCGCCGCGCGCGACGAGTGGCTGCACCAGGTGCGCATCGACACGCAGCAGGCGGACGTGCTGCTCGCGTGCGACATGGTCGTCGGCGCGAGCGCGGACGCGCTGCAGACGGTGCGCCACGAGCGCTCGCGGATCGTCGTCAACACGCACCGGATCCCGAATGCGTCGTTCGTGCAGAACCCCGATGCGAACCTGCACGCGGACGCGCTGCTCGAGAAGATGCATCACGCGGCCGGCGACGGCTACCTGTCGAGCTGCGACGCGCAGGCGCTCGCCGCGAAGTTCCTCGGCGACTCGATCGGCGCGAACATCCTGATGCTCGGCTTCGCATGGCAGCTCGGCCTCGTGCCGGTGTCGCTCGCGGCGATGATGCGCGCGATCGAGCTGAACAACGTCGCGGTGCCGATGAACAAGCTCGCGTTCTCGATCGGCCGGATGGCGGCGGGCGACCCGGCCGGCCTCGACGCGTTGTGGAACGCGCGTCACGCGGTGGCGACGCACGCCGCGCCCGAGACGCTCGCCGAGCTGGTCGCGGATCGCGAAGCGCGCCTCGATGCCTACGGCGGCGCGCGCTACGTCGAGCGCTATCGCACGCTGGTGAACGCCGCGCGCGCGAAGGGCGACGATGCGCTCACGCGCGCGGTCGCGACGACCTTCTACCGGCTGCTCGCGGTGAAGGACGAATACGAGGTCGCGCGCCTGTACGCGGACGGCGCATTCCGCACCGCGCTCGAAGCGCAGTTCGAAGGCGTGCCGGGGCAGGACTATCGCGTGAAGTTCAACCTCGCGCCGCCGACGGTCGCGAAGGCGGGCCGCGACGGCAGCGTGCCGACCAAGCGCGTGTTCGGCCAGTGGATGTGGCCGGTGCTCGGCGTGCTCGCGCGCGTGCGCAGCCTGCGCGGCACGTGGCTCGACCCGTTCGGCCGCACCGTCGAGCGCAGGATGGAGCGTGCGCTCGCCGACGACTACGAGACGACGCTGGCCCGCGCGCTCGCCGCGACGACGGCCGACAACGCGGCGCGCGTCGCGCAGCTCGCCGACCTGCATGCACGCGTGCGCGGTTTCGGCCACGTGAAGCTGCGCAACCTCGCCGGCGTGAAGCGCGCGGAGCGCGAGTTGGCGCTGCAGCTCGGCGTCGACGCGGCGACGAGCGCGGCGGTGCAGCACGCGCTCGACGAGGTGAAGGGCGCAGGCACGCTGAAGGGGATTCCGGTGGTGGTCGCGAAGTAACGCGGCCCGCACACGGAACGACGGCGACGCCCGGCAGCGGGCGTCGCCGTTTTGCATTCGGGCTTGCGCGCGGTCGTCGTGGCACAGCCGGCAGCGGTCAGGCCAACCTCAGACCAACCCCTTCTTGCGCGTCGACAGCGCCGTTTCCGACAGGTCGATCTCGCGCAGCAGCTTGGAGAGCGTCTCGTCGGAGATCTTGTGATCGCCGCGCATCTTGTACAGCATCGAGCGTTCCGCGCGAACGGCGGCGATCCGCATCTGCAATTCCATCCTTTCGGACTGCTTGGCCTCCGCGCGCGGCGTCTTGTCGCCGTCGGACAGTGCGGCGAGGCGGCGCCGGTACTGCTCCATCACGCGCGCGGCGATGTCCGCGCAGCGCGCGGAGCCGGTTTCGTCGAGGTCGACCGAGATCGCGTCGTGCGCGGTGTCGATCGCGCGGATCGCGGCCTGGGCAGCGGCCGCGCGCGCGGTGCGCTCCTCCTCCTCGTGCGGGTTGCGCGTCGAGCGCACGCCGCGCAGCAGCAGCGGCAGGCCGGCGACGGCGACGAACAGCGAACCGAGGATCACGCCCGACGCGATGAAGATCGCGGTGTCGCGCCCGGCGAGCGGCGTGCCGTCGCCCAGCGCGACCGGGATCGACAGCACGCCGGCGAGCGTCACCGCGCCGCGCACGCCGCCGACCGTCATCACCGCGATCGTGCGCAGCCCCGCCATCGTGCCGGCGAGGCCGTGGCGCGCCGCGCGGCGGCTCGCGATCCAGCGCAGCAGCCAGACCCACAGGAAGCGGATCGCATAGAGCGCGACGATCATCGCGAGCACGTTGACGATCATCCGGCCGACCAGCGCGTCGCTCGTATGGTGCGCGTCGACCAGCGCGCGGCCGATGATGTGCGGCAGCTGCAGCCCGAGCATGATGAACACCATGCCGTTGAACACGAACTCGATCATCGCCCACGTGCTTTCCGCGCGCACGCGCGCGGCGACGGTGCTTTTGCGCGAGAAGCTCGTGTAGTTCATCATCATCCCGGCCGACACGGCGGCCAGCACGCCGGACAGGTCGAGGTGCTCGGCGAACAGGTAGGCGGCGAACGGCACGAGCAGCGTCATCACGATGCCGGGCGCCGGATCGCCTTCCTGCTCGGCGTTCAGGAAGCGCGTCGACAGCACGCTGAACAGCCAGGACACCGCCGCGCCCGTCGCGAGCCCGCCGGCGGCGACGATCACGAACGTCACCGACGCGTCGCGCAGCGAGAACATCCCGGTCAGCGCGGCGGCCACCGCGAACTTCAGCGCGACGAGGCCCGACGCGTCGTTCATCAGCGCCTCGCCCTCGAGGATGTGCATCAGCTGCGGCGGGATCCGGCCCTTTCCGGCGATGCCCGACAGCGCGACCGCGTCGGTCGGCGACAGCACCGCGGCGAGCGCGAACGCGATCGGCAGCGGCAACTCGGGAATCAGCCAATGCGCGAAATAGCCGACCGCGAGTACCGTCATGAAGACGAGCCCGAACGCGAGCATCAGGATCGCGCGGCGCTGCAGGTACAGCTCGCGCTTCGGAATCCGCCAGCCGTCCGCGAACAGCAGCGGCGGAATGAACAGCAGCATGAAGATTTCCGGGTCGAACGCGACGTGCAGGTTGAATGCGGGCCACGCGAGGATCGCGCCGAACGCGATCTGCATCAGCGGCAGCGGCAGCCGCAACGGCAGCACGCGGGTGATCGCGCCGGACAGCGCGACGGTGAGCAGCAGGATCAGGACGGTGAAGACGATTTCCATCGATACGTCGAAAGCGGGGAATGAAACGGCCGTACGGAGTGTAGCGTGCCGACGTGGCGGCTGCGCTCGAGCGCCGGTGCGTGCGCACCGGATTGGTGCGCGCGGGATGCGCCATATCGGTGCGTCGGCCGCGCGAGGCGGCGTGGCGGGGCGGGGCCCGGTGCGCACGGAGCTTGCTTGATGCTGACCGACAAGCAACGACAACCCGCGACAACAACCGGAAATCCGAGGGCTTATTCACCATGACCAATCGCGTGCCGTCCCGTCCGTCAGCCGCCGCGTTCGCCAGCATCAGGAGGAGGGTATGACGATCGTGCAACAGGAGCGTCCGGCCGCGGCGTCGCCGTACCGCTTCGAGCGGGAAGTGACGTCCGGATTCGAGCGTCTCGCGACGCAGCATCACGACCTGACGCTCACGACCGTGTTCCAGCCGATTTTCAGCCTGTCGCACCAGCGCGCGGTGGGCTACGAAGCGCTGCTGCGCGCGCACGACACGCTCGACCGGCCGGTGTCGCCGCTCGACGTGTTCGGCGACGCGGCCCGCCACGGCGAGCTGCTGCAGCTCGACCGGCTCGCGCAGGCGCTGCATCTCGAGAATTTCGCGCTGCTCGGCGCCGAGCGCGAATGGCTGTTCCTGAACGTGCATCCGGGCGTGCTGACCGAACCGTTCCAGGCCGCGGCGCTGCTCGCGAACCTGAAGCGCCTCGGCATGCCGCCGCGCCGCGTCGTGCTCGAGGTGCTCGAGCAGCGCGCGGACGATCACGAGCGGCTTGCCGATGCGGTGCGCGAATTCCGCGCGCATGGCTTCCTGATCGCGCTCGACGATTTCGGCGCCGGCCACTCGAACCTCGAGCGGATCTGGCAGCTCAACCCGGACATCGTGAAGCTCGACCGGATCATGCTGTCGCACGCCGCGCATCGCACCGGGCTCACCGCGATCCTGCACGGCCTCGTCACGCTGCTGCACGAGGCCGGCAAGCTGGTGCTGGTCGAAGGGATCGAGACCGAGCACGAGGCGCAGATCGCGCTGTCGTGCGAGGCCGACTTCGTGCAGGGCTATTTCTTCGGCCGGCCGGCGCCCGGGCTGCCCGACAGCGCGGCCGCGACCGCGTGCATCGGCGAGCTGACCGAGCGCTACCGCCAGCAGGCCGACGCGCGCGAGCGGCGCGACGCGCAGCGGCTCGCGCCGTACCTGCGTGCGTTCGAGCGCGCGGCCGAGCGCCTCGCGGCCGGCGAGCCGCTCGACGAGGTGTGCTGGAACTTCCTCGCGCTCGATGACGCGGCGCGCTGCTTCCTGCTCGACGGGCAGGGCCGGCAGGCGGGCCGCAACGTCGTGCTGCGCGCCGATCGCGCGACCCGCGAGGCGCGCTTTTTGCCGCTCGCGGATGCGCAGGGCGCGAACTGGCTGCGGCGGCCGTATTTCCGCGCGGCGATCGCCGAGCCGGGCCGCGTGCAGGTGACGCGGCCGTACCTGTCGATCAACGAGGCGCAGCCGTGCGTGACGCTGTCGGTCGCGATCCGTGTCGGCGACGCGCTGCGCGTGCTGTGCGGGGATCTCGACTGGGGCGACGAGGAGGGGGACGCGGGCGCGGGCTAGCGGTGAAGCGTCCGGCGGGCGGCTTGGCGTTGCCCGCGCCGGTCGGCTAGGATGCACGAATCCTCCTACGATTCGCGAGCCGCCGATGATCCGAACCGCCGCTTCTTCCGTCCTGCTCGAAGTGATCGCCACGACCGTCGGCGATGCGAAAACCGCCGCCCGCGCGGGCGCCGACCGTCTCGAACTCGTGACCGCGATCAGCGAAGGCGGGCTGACGCCGAGCGTCGGCCTCGTCGAGGCCGTCGTGGCCGCGGTGCCGATTCCCGTCAACGTGATCGTGCGGCCGCACAGCCGTTCGTTCGTCTACGACGCCGACGACCTCCGGGTGATCGAGCGCGACGTGCGCGCGGCGGTCACGGCGGGCGCGAACGGCGTGGTGTTCGGCGCGCTCGACGCGCGCGGCGACATCGATCTCGGCGCGCTCGCGCGCATTGCCGCCGCCGCCGACGGGCGCGCGCTCACGTTCCATCGCGCGTTCGACGTCGCGCGCGACCTGAATGCCGCGTTCGACGCGCTGCTGGGCGTGCCGCAAGTCACGTCGGTGCTGACGTCGGGCGGCCATCCGTCGGTGCTCGACGCGGCCGCGACGATCGCGCGGATGGTGCGGCGCGCCGAGGGCTCGGCGTGCACGGTGCTGGCCGGCTCGGGGCTGACCGCCGACGCGGTCGGCGATTTCGTGCGCACGACTGGCGTGCGCGCGGTGCATTTCGGCTCGGGCGTGCGGCCGCGCGGCGAGGTGCTCGCGCCGGTCGACGAGCGGCTCGTCGCGAAGGTGCGGGCGTCGCTCGATGCGGCGGGGTGACGAGGATCGAGTCCGGCGCGTCCGCGCGGATGGTGAGGCTTTGTCAGATCGCCTTTGCGTCGCATCGCGGGCGTGCTATGGTCGGCGCCGCCCAGCCCGTTGCCGGTTGACGGCGGGCACCGCTCAACTTCGACTCGACACACGATGAAACGTCTGCTGCTCCTCGGCCTGACCCTGTCAGCCAGTTCCGCCTTTGCCGCCAATCCGGTTCTGCTCGAAACCCCGGTGACCTACGCGCCGGATGCCGGCGTCATCAAGCAGGTCAGGGACGAATGCCACATCGAGGACTTGCTGACGCGCCATGTCGGCGACGTGCTTCGAAGGAACAACAGGAAGGGCGATGGCCTTCTCGCGTCACAAGCCGACGCGGCCGATGCCACGACGCTGCGGCTGCAGATCGTGAACGTGTTCGGCGTAGGCGGCGGCGCGTGGAGCGGCCCCAAGGCGCTGACAGTAAGCGCGGACCTGCTGGAAGGCGGCAAGGTCGTCCGCCATGCCACGATCAAACGCTGGTCGATCGGCGGCGTGTGGGGTGCATTCAAGGGCACGTGCTCGATTCTCGACCGCACGGCCATTGCTGTCAGCAAGGACCTGGGCCGCTGGGTGCGCGACCCGTCTTATGTCATCAAGGAAGAGGCGCCGCCGGCGGAGGCTTCCGGGCCAGCGGCCCAAAGCGCGCCGGAATCGGCCGAAGCGGCGGAACCGGCGGCAAAGCCGGAATGAACGGGCGTCCGGCATGCAGGCGTGTGCGGCATCCGGCCGCCGCGCCCGCGTGCCGGACGGCGCGTCAATTCGCGGCCGGCGTACACGCGTGGCGGGGCGCCGCTTCGACCGCCATCTGCTCGGCGTCGCTCGACCGAATCCCGAGGCGCTCGAACAGCGCGCGGTCGCGCTGGGTCTGCGGGTTGCTCGTCGTCAGCAGCTGGTCGCCGTAGAACATCGAGTTCGCGCCGGCGAGGAAGCACATCGCCTGCAGCCCGTCGTCGAGCTGCTCGCGGCCGGCCGACAGCCGCACCACGGCCTTCGGCATCGTGATCCGCGCCACCGCGATCGTGCGGACGAACTCGAACGGGTCGAGCGCCGCGGTGCCTTCGAGCGGCGTGCCTTCGATCGCCACCAGGTTGTTGATCGGCACCGAATCCGGATACGGGTTCAGGTTCGCGAGCTGCGTGATCAGGCCCGCGCGCTCGCGGCGCGACTCGCCCATCCCGATGATGCCGCCGCAGCACACGTTGATGCCCGCGTCGCGCACGCGGTCGAGCGTGTCGAGGCGATCCTGGTAGGTGCGCGTCGAGATGATCTGCCCGTAGAACTCCGGCGACGTGTCGAGGTTGTGGTTGTAGTAGTCGAGGCCCGCGTCGGCGAGCTCCTTCGCCTGCTCGTCCTCGAGCATGCCGAGCGTCATGCAGGTCTCGAGGCCCATCTCCTTCACGCCGCGCACCATCTCGGTCAGCGCCGGCATGTGGCGCTCCTTCGGGTTGCGCCACGCGGCGCCCATGCAGAAGCGGCTCGCGCCGTTCGCCTTCGCGGCGCGCGCGGCGTCGAGCACCGCGTCGACATCCATCAGCTTCTCGGCCTTCAGGCCCGTGTCGTGGTGCGACGACTGCGAGCAGTAGCCGCAATCCTCCTCGCAGCCGCCCGTCTTGATCGACAGCAGCGTCGACAGCTGCACCGCGTTCGCGTCGAAGTGCTCGCGGTGCACCTGCTGCGCGCGGAACATCAGGTCGTTGAACGGCAGTTCGAACAGCGCGACGACGTCGGCGACGCGCCAGCGCTGCGCGCTCGGGGCGGCCACGGGAATCGCGTCGGCTTGCACGGCGGCGGTCTGGGCTTGGGTCATATGGTTTGTCCTGGGTGCGGGGAAATGGGGGGGATCAACGCTGCGCGGCGCGCAGCGCGTCGACGAGCGCGGCGATGTCGAGCATCGCCGCGGCGGATTCGGGTACGGCAGGGCTCAGGTGCGGAATGCGGCCGACGAGCGGCGCGCCGTGCTCGCGGGCGAGCCAGTCGCGCATCGTCGCGACGTTCTCGTCCGGGAACGACATCGCCGGATCGACGTGGTTCGCGACCCAGCCGGCGAGCGTGAGGCCGCGCGCGGCGATCGCATCGGCGGTGACGAGCGCGTGGTTGATGCAGCCGAGCCGCACGCCGACCACCATCATGACCGGCACGTCGAGCGCGACCGCGAGGTCGGCCATGTCGTGCGTGTCGTCGAGCGGCACGCGGAAGCCGCCGGCGCCTTCGACGACGACGATATCCGCGCGCGTGATCGCCTCGCGATGGCACGCGACGATCGTATCGATGTCGAGCGTCACGCCTTCCCGCGCGGCGACGATGTGCGGTGCCGCGGGCGCCTTCAGCAGGAACGGCGTGCGCAGTTCCGGCGGCAGCACGACGTTCGCGGCCGCGTCGAGCTGGTCGGCGTCCTCGTTGCGCCACACGCCGTCGCGCTCGTACGCGCCGGCCGCGACCGGCTTCAGCGCGGCCGCGCGCAGGCCGCGCCGCGCGAAGCCGTGCAGCATCGCGGCGGACACGAAGGTCTTGCCGATCTCGGTGTCGGTGCCGGTGACGAACAGCGAAAGCGGCGCGGTCATGCCGCCTCCCGCCGGGCCGCCCCAAGGAAGGCAGCCGCGCCCTCGGGGGGCAGCGAACGTGTCGATCCGGAGTAGCGCTTCAGCGCGTACTCCGGTCCCATGCAGAGCAAGTGAGCGTGGGGGTGGTTCATGCCGCAGCCTCGCTCGCGGCGACCAGCGCATTTTCGAGCCGCGCGAGATCGTCGAACGAATGCGCGGCCGACAGCGAGATGCGCAGCCGCGACGTGCCGGCCGGCACGGTCGGCGGCCGGATCGCGGGCACCCACAGGCCCTGCGCGTCGAGCGCGCGCATCGCGGCGAGCGTCGCGTCGTTGCTGCCGATCACGAGCGGCTGCACGGCCGTGTGCGAGTCGACCGGCTGCCAGCGCGTGTTGCGCAGCAGCGCGCGGGTGCGCTCGATCAGCGCGGCGAGGTGTGCGCGCCGCGCGTCGCCTTCGTCGCCGGCGATCACCTTCAGGCTGGCGGATACCGCATGCGCGACCGCGGGCGGCGCGGCGGTCGTGAAGATGTAGCTGCGCGCGCGCTGGATCATCCACTCGATCACGGTTTCGTGCGCGACGACGAACGCGCCCGCGACGCCGGCCGCCTTGCCGAGCGTGCCGACGTAGACGAGGTGCGGCGAGCGCAGCGCCGCGGCCGCGAGCGCGCCGCGGCCCTGCGGGCCGAGCACGCCGAAGCCGTGTGCGTCGTCGACGACGAGCCACGCGCCGTGGCGCTCGGCCAGTGCGACGAGTTCGGCGAGCGGCGCGAGGTCGCCGTCCATGCTGAACACGGTGTCGCTGACGATCAGCTTGGTCTGCGCGTCGGACGCTTCAAGCAGCGCGGCGAGCGCGGCCATGTCCGCATGCGGGTAGACCTGCACGCTCGCGCGCGACAGCCGGATGCCGTCGATCAGCGATGCATGGTTCAGCGCGTCGGAGAAGATCGTCGCGTCCTTGCCCGTGAGCGCGGTCATCGCGGCGAGGTTCGCCATGTAGCCGGTGCTGAAGTACAGCGCGCGCGGCGCATCGGAGAAGCCGCCGCAGAAGCCGGCGAGCTCGTCCTCGAGCCGCGCGTGCGCGCGCGAATGGCCGCCGAGCAGGTGCGAGCCGCCGCTGCCCGAGCCGTAGCGCTGGGCGCCGTCGCCGAACGCGGCGACGAGCGCCGGATGCGCGGCGAGGCCGAGGTAGTCGTTGCTCGCGAAGCCGACGATCGCGCGGCCGTCGACGTGCATGTGCGCGTTGCACGCGGTGTCCGCGGTGCGGCGCGTGCGGCGCAGGCCTTGCGCGTCGAGTTGCGCGAGGCCGTGTTGCAGGGTGTCGATGAGGCTCATCGGGCGGTCTCCGCGAGGGTGGCGTCGAGCGTGTCGCGCGTGCGCTGCGCGAGCCACGCGATGTCGGCGTCGTCGATCACGTACGGCGGCATCAGGTAGACGGTCGTGCCGATCGGGCGCAGCAGCAGCTCGCGCTCCAGCGCGCGTTCGAAGAAGCGCCGCGAGAAGCCGCGCGCGGCGTCGCCGTCGAGCGCGACGTCGAATGCGAACAGCGTGCCGCGCTCGCGCAGGTGGCGAACCTGCGGGTGCGCGGCGAGCGGCGCGAGCGCGTCGCGCAGCGTGGCCGTGTTGCGTGCGTTGCGGGCGAGCACGTCGTCGCGCGTGAACAGGTCGAGCGTCGCGACCGCCGCGCGGCATGCGAGCGGGTTGCCGGTGTACGAGTGCGAGTGCAGGAAGCCGCGCGTCGTGTCGTCGTCGTAGAACGCCGCGAAGATCTCGTCGCGCGACAGCACCAGCGACAGCGGCAGGTAGCCGCCGCTGATGCCCTTCGACAGGCACAGGAAATCGGGCCAGACGCCCGCCTGCTCGCATGCGAAGAAGGTGCCGGTGCGCCCGCAGCCGACCGCGATCTCGTCGGCGATCAGGTGCACGCCGAATTCGTCGCACAGCGCGCGCAGCCCGCGCACGTACGACGGATCGTGCATCGCCATGCCGGCCGCGCACTGCACGAGCGGCTCGACGATCAGCGCGGCGATCTTGCCGCCGCGTTCGACGAACAGGCGGCGCACGTCGGCGAGCGCACGGCCCGCGACGTCGGCGGCCGTCTCGCCCGGCTGCGCGAGGCGCGCGTCGGGCGACGCGACGACGTGCGCGTGACGGATCAGCGGATCGTACGCATCCTTGAACAGCGCGACGTCGGTAACGCCGAGCGCGCCGATCGTCTCGCCGTGATAGCTGTTCGCGACGCAGACGAATTCCTGCTTGCCCGCGTGGCCGCGATTGCGCCACGCGTGGAAGCTCATCTTCAGCGCGATCTCGACTGCGGACGCGCCGTCCGACGCGAAGAACGCATGGCCGAGCGTGTGCTGCGTGAGCGCGGCGAGCCGCTCGGCGAGCTCGATCGCCGGTTCGTGCGTGCAGCCGGCGAGCATCACGTGCTCGAGCGTGTCGAGCTGCTCCTTCAGCGCGGCGTTGATGTCCGGGTTCGCATGGCCGAACAGGTTGACCCACCACGAGCTGATCGCGTCGAAGTAGCGGCGGCCGTCGCGGTCGTACAGCCACACGCCCGCGCCGCGCGCGACGGGGATGAGCGGCAGCCGCTCATGGTGCTTCATCTGGGTGCAGGGGTGCCAGACCGCGCGCAGGCTGCGCGCGACCCAGGCGTCGGTCGCTTGCGTACTCAAAACGGCTCCGGGGCGAAACGCGCGGCGCGTGGCATCGGGGGATGCGTCGCGGCCGCATGGGATGACGGCAATGCAGGCCGTCCGGGCGGCATGCAAAACACGAAAAACGCGCTGAGATTAGCGTGTTCCGCGCTTCGATGCACTAGTGGTTACAAACGCCGCACAGCCTTGCCGGGCGGGGGTTCGGCGCAGTTCGGGGCGGCTCGGGGCGGTACTCGCGAGAAGGGCCGAAATGCATGCAGATGACGACGTTCGAGTGACACCCCCCAACAGAAAAAAATCATGGTCCGGCGCGGCGCCGGGCGGGAGAAAGCGGGGGAAGAAGGGGCGGGGCGGACGGTATGCGGGGTCGACCGAACGGGAAATGCGTGACGGATCCGTTCGCCGATATCGACGCCGCGATCGATCGGACATTTCAGGTTCACGTCCGACGAATCACGCGATCTGCGCGTTCGCAAAAGGGGATGAATGGGGGAGAGAAGGGCGAATCAGCCGGACGCGCGATCAGCGCGCCGCGAGCGCGCGCGTGGCGTGCGCATCGTCGTCGCGCTCGCCGTTATCCGCGGTCTGCGACGCCTGCGTGTTCCACACGACGTGGTCGTTCACCGCATACAGCCGGCAGGCGCCCGCGCCTTGCTTCGCGCAGTTGTCGAGCGCGAGCGCCATCGGATCGTCGCCGCCTTCGGCCCACGACCATGCGCCTTCGTCGGACACCGCGAACGCGCGGCTCGGATGCTGGTGCAGGAAGCGGCGATAGCCTTCGCGGCCGGCTTCGTCGAGGAACGGTACCGCGTCGACCGCGTCGATCGATGCGAAGCCCGTCGCCTTCGGCTCGTGCGGGTTGGCGACCGCATAGCGCACCGAGGTCGGCAGGTTCAGTTCGGCGAGGAACGCATGGACGGCCGGCCACCAGACGGGCACGCCGTCGCGATCGACGATCAGCCGGTGCGCGTCGTCCTTGTAGCGGCCGAAATCGACGAATTGCGCCTGGGTTCCGTGCGACGCGTATGCGTCGTGCATCTGCGCGACGAGCGCCGGCGTCCACACCGAGTCGTTGTCGCCGTACAGCCACAGCGACCGCACCGCGGTGCGCGCGCCGTACTGGTCGAACGCGTCGACGAGATTGCGCTGCCAGCCGTCGCACAGATCCTGGCGCAGCCCGCCGGAGAAATTGACGATGCCGCGCACGCCGGGCGCCGCCTCGGTGCCGTACGCGATCGATGCGAGCCCGCCGTGCGACGTGCCGGCCACGACGACGCGCGATGCGTCGACGTACGGCTGGCGTGCCATGTAGCGGACCGTCGCGTCGACGTCGGCCGCCTGCGCGAGACCATTCTTCGCGACGTCGCAGCCTTCCTGCTGATAGGTGCCGCCCGAGCCGGCGAAGCCGCGGCGGTTCGGCGCGATCACCGCATAGCCGCGGCGCACGAATTCGCGCGCGAACGCGAGCGGCCGGCTGCGCGGCTGCTGATGGAGATCGCCGGGGTTCTTGCCGTGGTTGAACACGACGAGCGGGAACGGGCCGGGGCCGTCCGGCTTGAACAACGTGGCTTCGAGGGTGACGGTGCCCGACGCGTCGGCCGGGATGCGGATGACCTGTTCGTTCAGGTCCGCGGCGACCTGGGGCAGCCGCGAATCGCCGTAGTCGAAGCGTTCGGCACGGGCGAGCGGCCCGCTCGGGGTACCGGCGTGCGGCAGCGTATCGGCCAGCGCGGCCGACAGCGTACAGGCCGCCACCCATCCCACCAGTACCTTGCTGAACGCCATTCGTCTGCCCTGCCGTGCAACTGACCAAACCGAGGCTCATCGTAGCCTGACAATTTTGGGTTGTGCAATGCAGGAATTACCCGGCGTCTGACACAGCAAGTATTTGTCAGCGCTCGCTTACATCGCCGTCGACATAGCGCCAGAAACCGTGCTCGTCGCGTTCGAAACGGCTGGTCTCGTGAAGCCGGTATGCGCGCCCTCCAACCTTGTAGCGGGCCACGAACTCGACCTCCGCGTGGCGTTCGTCGGCCTGCGCGTGGTGTTTCACCGCGAGGCCGAGCCAGCGCGGCGCGTCGGGGGCCGCGGGGTCGGCATCCAGATCGGCGGGGCAGGTGCGCGCATCCCACGTCGCGCGCAGGTAGTCGGTCGCGCCGAGCACGTAGGCGCTGTACCGCGAGCGCATCAACTCGAGCGCGGTGGCGGCGGTTTCGCCGCCGTCGATGAAACGGCCGCAGCACGCGGCGTAGCGAGGGGCGGGCGCGCGGCCGGCAGGGGCGGGGGACGCGCCGCCGCACGGGCACGCATCAGGTCGGGACAAAGTCATGCGAAAAGTGAATTAACGACGAGGAATTGTTACCAGGCGAGCTCGATGCCGTCGTACTGGAAAAAGCGCCCGTTCGCGAGCGCGATGTCGGCGGCGGCCTCGGCCAGCACGCGCCGCATGCCGGTCACGCTCGTCTCCGGATCGATCGCGGCTTGCGCGCCGCCCATCGCGGTGCGTACCCAGCCCGGATGCAGCGACACGCACGCCGCGTGGCGCGTCTGCAGCGACGCGATGCGCAGCACGTCGTTGAGCGCGGCCTTGCTCGCGCGATACAGCCAGCCGGTGGTGCCGGTCGCCTCGCCGATGCTGCCCATCCGGCTCGACACGACCGCGAGCACGCCGCGTGCGTCCTCGACGAGCGGCAGCAGGATCGGCAGCAGCTGCATCGGCCCGCGCACGTTGGTGTGCATCACCGCGTCGAAATCCTCGGCGGTGACGGTGTCGACGCCTTCGGTCTGCGGCCCGTAGATGCCCGACACGATGACGGCGGCATCGAGCCGCTCGCCGTCTAGCTTCCAGCCGAGCGCGGCGATCTGCTCGGGCTGCGCGATGTCGAGCGCATGCGCGTGCGCGCCGAGCTCGCGCAGCGCGGCGAGCGACGCGTCGTCGCGCGCGGTGGCGATCACGTTCCAGCCGTCGCGCCGGTATTGCCGGACGAATTCGCGGCCGAGGCCGCGCGATGCGCCGACGATCAGTACGGTTTTCATATTCGCCGCTCCTTGCGGGATTGCGATTTGGTCAGACGAGTTCGATGCCCATCGCGGTCGCCTCGCCGCCGCCGATGCACAGGCTCGCGACGCCGCGCTGCGCCGAGCGCGCGCGCAATGCGCCGATCAGCGTGACGAGGATGCGCGCGCCGGATGCGCCGATCGGGTGGCCGAGCGCGCACGCGCCGCCGTTCACGTTGACCTTGTCGTGCGGCAGCCCGTGCTCCTTCATCGCGGCCATCGTGACGACCGCGAACGCCTCGTTGATCTCGTACAGGTCGACGTCCGCCGCGCGCCAGCCGGTGCGCTCGAACAGGCGGCGGATCGCGCCGACCGGCGCGGTCGTGAACTTCGCGGGCGCCTGCGCGAACGTCGCATGGCCGGCCACGCGCGCGATCGGCGCGACGCCGAGCCGCGCGGCGGTGGACGTGCGCATCATCACGAGCGCGGCCGCGCCGTCGGAGATCGACGACGCGTTCGCGGCGGTGACGGTGCCGTTCTTGCCGAACGCGGGCTTCAGCAGCGGGATCTTCGACGGATCGGCCTTGAACGGCTGCTCGTCGCGCGACACGACCGTGTCGTCCTTCCCGCCGGGCCGGCCGGGCACCGTCACGGGCGCGAGTTCCCAGTCGAACGAGCCGTCCACGTTCGCGCGCTTCGCACGGGCGAGCGACTCGATCGCGAACGCGTCCTGCGCTTCGCGCGAGAACGCGTAGTCGGCCGCGCATTCGTCGGCGAAGGTGCCCATCAGGCGGCCCTTGTCGTACGCATCCTCGAGGCCGTCGAGGAACATGTGGTCGAGCACCTGGCCGTGGCCCATCCGGTAGCCGGCGCGCGCCTTCGGCAGCAGGTACGGCGCGTTCGTCATGCTTTCCATGCCGCCCGCGACGATCACGCCGGCCGAGCCGGCGCGCAGCATGTCGTGCGCGAACATCGCCGCGCGCATCCCGGAGCCGCACATCTTGTTGACCGTCGTGCAGCCGGTGGCAAGCGGCAGGCCCGCGCCGAGCGCGGCCTGGCGCGCGGGCGCCTGGCCCTGGCCGGCGGGCAGCACGCAGCCCATCACCGCTTCGTCGACCTGCTCCGGCGCGAGGCCGGCGCGCGCGAGCGCCGCGCCGATCGCGACACTGCCGAGCTGCGGCGCGGCGAGCGACGCGAAGTCGCCCTGGAAGCCGCCGATCGGCGTGCGCGCCGCGGCGACGATGACGATCGGATCCTCGTGATCAACAGCGGTCATGATGCGTCTCCTGATTCCGTGCGGCGCGCGCGGCCGAGGCCGGCGCCGCGCGGCTTACTCCGCGTCCGCGCAGGGCTTCAGCGTGTTCGCGACGGCCTGCGCGACCTCGGTCAGGTGCGCGGCATCGGCCGCGACCATGTCGTTGCCGGGCGAGTGCTCGCCGCGCGCGGTCAGCGCGGCCACCGCGCGCCGATAGGTGTCGTGCAGCGTGTCGGGGTTCGACACGGCCATGCCGAGGTCGCGCATGCGGCCGTCGTGCACGCCGTACACGAGCGCGTGCACGGTGAGCGACTGGCCGCGCGCCCACGCGTCGTTGACGATCGTCGTGCGGCACACGTTGACGACCTGCTCGATCGCGTTCAGCTCGATCAGGCGGCGATAGCGCGCTTCGCCCACCGGCCATTCGTCGAGCAGCGCGGCGTGCCGTTCGCGCACGTCCTGCACGTGGTGCAGCCAGTTGTCGGCGAGGCCGACGCGGCGGTTGTGCAGCGCCGCGTTCACGCCCGAGCAGCCGTAGTGGCCGACCACCATGATGTGCTTCACGCGCAGGATGTCGACCGCGAACTGGATCACCGACAGGCAGTTCAGGTCGGTGTGCACGACGACGTTCGCGATGTTGCGGTGGACGAACACCTCGCCCGGCGGCAGGCCGATGATCTGGTTCGCCGGCACGCGCGAATCCGAGCAGCCGATCCACAGGTATTCCGGCGCCTGCTGGTCGGCCAGGCGCGTGAAGAACTCGGGATCGTCGGCGAGCTTGCGCTTGACCCAGGCGTCGTTGTTGTCGAACAGGTGCGAGAGCGGGTGGTCTTGGGTGTTCATCGGGTTGGGTTTCCGGGTGCGGAAAAACGTTCGGTTAGGGGGCGCGTCAGGCGGCGCGCTGCGCGTCGTCCTCGGCGTCGTCCGTCGCGTCGAAGCGGTCCGGGTAGCGCACGCAGAAGCGCAGCGACGCGTCGTACGGAAAGAAATCGGGCAGCTCGCCCTGCAGCAGCTTGTCCTTGCTCGCCTGCCACAGCGCGGGCTCGAAGAAATCGGCGTGATGCTTCAAGAATACGTCGCGCACGCGCGGATCGCCGAGCAGGAAGGGCCCGTAGGTTTCGGGAAAGATGTCGTGCGGGCCGACCGAATACCACGGCTCGCCGGACAGCTCGTCCTCCTCGTTGCGCGGCGGCGGCACGCGGCGCACGTTGCAGTCGGTCAGGTACTCGATCTCGTCGTAGTCGTAGAACACGACGCGGCCGTGGCGCGTCACGCCGAAGTTCTTGTACAGCATGTCGCCGGGGAAGATGTTGGCCTTCATCAGCTCCTTCACCGCGTTGCCGTACTCCTTCACGCCGTGCTCGACCTCGGCGTCGCTGCCGTTCTGCAGGTACAGGTTGAGGGGGATCATCCGGCGCTCGATGTACAGGTGCCGGATCACGAGGTTGTCGCCCTCGTATTCGAGCAGCGACGGCACCTCCTTCTCCAGCTCGCGCAACAGCGCGTGGTCGAGCCGCGCGAGCGGCAGCGCGACGCTCGAATACTCGAGCGTGTCGGCCATCCGCCCGAGGCGGTCGTGGCGCTTCACGAGCTGGTACTTCTCCATGATCTGCGCGCGCGTCGTTTCCTTCGGCGGCGGGAACTGGTCCCGGATGAGCTTGAACACGTACGGGAACGACGGCAGCGTGAACACGAGCATCACGAGGCCCTTGATCCCCGGCGCGATGATGAAGCGGTCGCTCGAATGCGACAGGTGATGCAGCAGGTCGCGGTAGAACAGGTTCTTGCCCTGCTTCTGCAGGCCGACCGACGTGTAGATCTCCGCCTTCGGCTTGCCCGGCATGATCGTGCACAGGAAGTCGACGTACGCGGACGGCACGTTCATGTCGACGAGGAAGTACGAGTGCGAGAAGCTGAAGATGATCTGCAGCTGCGAGCGGCGCAGCAGCACCGTGTCGAGCGCGAGCAGGCCCGGCCGCACGTGGCGGATCGGCAGCGCGAACGGCAGCATGCGGTCGCCGTTGATGATGCGGCCGATCACGTATGCGGTCTTGTTGCGGAAGAACAGCGACGACAGCGCGTGAATCTGGAAATTCGTCGCCTCGTCGAAGCGGCCGAATTCGTCGTGGATCGCCTGCATCACGCACGCGATGTCGCGCGCGAGATCCTCGAACGGCGGCTCGAGCTGGAAGTTCGTGACGATGCGCTCGAGCGTGACCGCGAGGCCGTCGGTGCCCGGGTAGTACGCGCGATAGGTCGGCTTGGCGGCCGGCTCGTCGTTCTCGAGGTATTCGGTCGAGATCGCCGGGCGCACGAAGATGAAATCGTTGTTGAAGTACGAGCGGTGCAGGATCTTGCAGCACACCGAATTGAAGAACGTCTCCGCGCATTCCGGCTGGCGGTGCGAGGTCAGGAGACCGATGTAGTGCAGCTTGATCTGCTGCCACACCTCGTCGTCGATGTTCTCCGCGTCGTATTCGTCTTCCAGCACCTCGACGCATTCCTGCACGCGATCGTCGTACGACGTGATCCGCTCGCGCGCGAGCCGCTGCAGCGCGTGCCAGTCGGCGTGCTCGAACAGCGTCTTCGCCCCGACGGCCGCTTCGC
The DNA here is from genome assembly GCA_001527685.1 of Burkholderia pyrrocinia. GTDB lineage: Bacteria > Pseudomonadota > Gammaproteobacteria > Burkholderiales > Burkholderiaceae > Burkholderia > Burkholderia pyrrocinia_D. The sequence goes on along the minus strand of LOZU01000034.1, from coordinate 198,161 downwards.
GGAAGATCCGGTAGTGGCGGTCGAAGTTTTCGAGCATCGTCTGCGCGACGTCGAAACCGATCTGCGACGACAGCAGTTTGGGGAAGTGATTCATGGCGTGCAGGCTCGCTCAGGGGGCTGTAAGCACCCGACATTTTAGCGTCCGGAACGCGTGTCCAGCGCATCCGCGGCCGGGCGCGGGCAGCGCGTCAGGCGGCGTGTTGCGTGGCGTTCGGCGCCGTTCGGGGCATCTTCGCGTAAAGATACGGGTACGGAACGGATTGTGGCACGAACTTTTTTTGACGGGCGGGCCCGCGGGATCACGCCTGCCGCGATTGAGCGATAGAATCGTCCGAACGCCCGCGGCGGCCCCCGCCGCACGCCGGCCGCACCCGCCGGCCGCACCGATAACGACGAGACGCCCCCACCGATGAACGCACTGGAACACCAACTCGACTACCCCTTCGCCGACACGCTGCCCGCCGCGGGCGACACGTTCGAGGTCGCGCCCGGCGTGCGCTGGCTGCGCATGCCGCTGCCGTTCTCGCTCGACCACATCAACCTGTGGCTGCTGCGCGACGAGATCGACGGGCAGGCCGGCTGGACGATCGTCGATTGCGGGATCGCGTCGGATGCGATCCGCGCGCACTGGGAGCAGATCTTCGAGTCGCACCTCGACGGGCTGCCCGTGCTGCGCGTGATCGTCACGCATTGCCACCCCGACCACTTCGGCCTCGCGAACTGGCTGTGCGAAGGCGGCGACAAGCGCCGCTGGAACGTGCGGCTGTGGATGACGCTCGGCGAATACATGTTCGGCTGCCTGATGGCGGCCGGCAACGGCTCGAACGCGGGCGGCGCGGCGGCGGCCGATCACTTCGCGCGCCACGGCCTTACCGATCCGGTGTCGCTCGACAAGCTGCGCAATCGCCGCAGCTACTACTCGGACCTCGTGCCGTCGGTGCCGCCGCGCTATCGCCGCCTGCGCGAAGGCAATCCGGTGACGATCGGCGGCCGCACGTGGCGCGTCGTGACGGGCTACGGCCATTCGCCTGAACATTGCGCGCTCTACAGCGAGGCCGACGGGCTGCTGATTTCCGGCGACATGGTGCTGCCGCGCATCTCGACGAACGTGTCGGTGTTCGATCTCGAACCGGAGGCGAACCCGCTCGCGCTGTACCTCGAATCGCTCGGCCGCTACGAGACGATGGCCGCCGATACGCTCGTGCTGCCGTCGCACGGCAAGCCGTTCCGCGGCGTGCGCACGCGCATCGCGCAGCTGCGCGCGCACCACGATGCACGCCTCGACGAGGTGCGCACGGCGTGTGCGGAGCAGCCGGCGAGCGCGGCCGACATCGTGCCGATCATGTTCCGCCGCCGCGAGCTCGACATCCACCAGATGACGTTCGCGCTCGGCGAGGCGATCGCGCACTTGAACCTGCTGTGGCTTGCGGGCGAGCTCGTGCGCAGCGAGGGAGCGGACGGCGTGATCCGCTATGCGCGGCAGTGAGCCTGTGCGTCGACGGAGGCCCGCCCGGCGCTTTCGTACAATGATCGACTTCGATCTGAGTACCCATCGCGATCCATGCCACGCCATGTCTCTCTTGCCGACGTCATCACGCTCGCGGAACTCCGGGCGCTGGCCGACCCGAAATCCTTCGAGCGCGGCAAGGCCTATTTCCACGACGGCGCTGTCTCGCGGCTGACCGAGCACGACGGCGAGCTGTCTGCGACCGTGCGCGGCACGTATCGCTACCGCGTCGAATTCGCCGTAGGCGACGACGGTACGCTGGACTACGCGTGCAATTGCCCGGTAGGCGACGAGGGCGCGTTCTGCAAGCACGCGGTGGCCGTCGCGTTGTCGTGGCTCGAAAACAGCGGTGACGAGGTATTTCACGACGAGGCGCCCGAGCCGGCGCGTCCGCGACGCAAGCGCAAGACGCATGCGGAGCTGATTCGCGACTATCTGTCGACGCTTGACGCGGACGCGTTGCGGAACGTGCTGCTCGACGCAGCCGAGCGCGATCGTTCCTTGCGCGACAGGTTGCTGTTCGACGCGCGCGCCGCGACTGCCGGCGATGTCGCAAGCTTGAGGGCTGCGGTCCGCCAGTTGGCGCGTGTTGCCCGGCCGCTCGGCTGGGACGAGGCGCACGTCTATGGAGAAAATCTCTTCGAGCTGGCCGACATGCTGCGCCGGCAACTGGCGGGCCCCCATGCCGCGCACGTGGTCGAGCTTGCCGAACTCGCGATCGCGCACGCGGAAGCGAGCCTGGAACAGATCGACGACTCGGACGGCAGCGTGGCGCCCGGGATTGGCGAGCTGGCCGACCTGCATCTCGACGCGTGCCGTCGGACCCGGCCGGACCCGGTGAAGCTCGCCGAACGTCTGTTTCGCCTGCAGGCCGACGGGCACTGGGATACGTTCTACGACGTGCTGCCGAATTATGCGGAACCGCTCGGCAGCGAAGGAGTGGAACGGTATCGGGCGCTCGTCGAGCAGGGCTGGGCTGCGTTGCCGCCACTTCCGGCGGGCCGCGACGATCGACGCGCGTACGATTCGGCGCGCCTGAATCTCGAGCACGCGATGGAATCGCTGGCGGAGCACGATGGCGATGTCGATGCGCTGATCCGCATCTGGTCGAAGGACCTGTCGGCATCCTACCGATTCGCGCAGATCGCGGAGCTGTGTGCCGAACACCGCCGTTTCGACGAAGGACTGGCGTGGGCCGAACGCGGGATGCGCGAAGCGAAGGACCCGCACAACGATCGTCTGGTGGGCTTCTGCATTGGCGAGTATCTGCGCCGGCGCGATTTCGACCGGGCCGACGCGCTCGCGTGGCAGCGCTTCGAGCGCAATTCGACGGCCAACGAATTCGCCGCGTTGATGAAGGTCGCGACGAAAACCAAGCGCCGTGATTTCGTGCGCGAACGTGCGATCGCGCATTTGCGGACGTTGGCGCAACAATCGGAGACCTCGAAGGCGAGCGCGAAGACGCATTGGCGCTGGCAGCCGTCGCCGCGCACCGAACTCGTCAAGCTGCTGCTCGCTGACAAGGACGACGATGCGGCCTGGGACACGTTCTGCGGCGGTCCGGTGGCGACAGAGGTCTGGCCGGAGATGGCGGCCGCGCGCGCGAAGACGCATCCCGACGACGCGATCGCGCTCTATCATCGGCTGTTGCCGGTCGCGGTCGAGCAGGGTGCAGGCAATGCGCGCTACGACGACGCGTTCGACGTTGTGCGCAAGATCTCCGCACTGCGCGCTGCGCGCCGGCAGCAAACGGAATTCGACGTGGAGCTCGAAGCGATACGGAAGACATATCGCGCGAAGCGGAACTTCATCAAGCGGCTCGCAACGCTCGGCGCGTCGACCGGGTGACCGGGGGCATCGAACGATCGGGATGGAACATGCGATGAAAGTCGACAATGCCGCAATCGACGACGCAGTCCTTGCGCTTCTCTACCTGACCCTGCACGACCACAATCGTGCCTGGAAAAGTTTCGACTGGGAGGTGCTGAACAGGCTGCATGAACGCGGTTTGATCGGCGATCCCGTCAACAAGGCGAAGTTGGTCGTCATGACCGACGAAGGCTTGCGGGAATCCGAGCGGCTTTTCAAGCGGCTGTTCGTGAGCGACGACGGCGCGGACCCGTCACGATGACGTGCGTCTCACGCGACGGGCTCGTAGCGCCACCCGTCGCGATGCCATTGCATCGTGTGCGTCGGCGCGAGCGCCGCGAGAAACGCGGTGTCGTGCGACGCGACCACGAGCGCGCCCGGGAAGCCGGCCAGCGCCGCTTCCACCGCGCGCACCGATTCGAGATCCAGATGATTGGTCGGCTCGTCGAGCAGCAGCAGCTGCGCGGGCGTGCCGCGCCACAACGCGCATGCGAGCGCGGCCTTCAGCCGCTCGCCGCCGCTCAGCTGCCGCACCGGCCGCGTCGCGCGCACCGCATCGAGCTGCAGCAACGCGAGCCGGCTGCGCAGGTCGCCTTCGGCGAGCGGCGTATCGAGCAGCCCGAGCTGTTCGACGATCGAGCGGTCGGGGTCGAGCAGCGCGAGCCGCTGGTCGAGATACGCGGCGGGGACGTGCGTCGCGCATTCGCCTGAACGCGACGCGAGCTCGCCCGCGAGCATCCGCAGCAGCGTCGATTTTCCGCAGCCGTTCGGGCCGGTCAGCGCGATGCGCACGGGGCCGCTTGCCGACCATGTGATCGCGCCCGCGTTACCCGCCACGCGCCACGGCAGTTGCGCGCCTTCGAGCGTGAACAGCTGGCGGCGCGCGCTGACCTCGGTGCCCTGCAGCGACACGAGCACGGGCGCGTCGGCGTCGACGCGCGCGGCCGCCTGCTGCACGCGCTCGTCGAGTGCCGTCTTGGTGTCGTGCTGATGGCGCCGGACCTGCCCCATGATGTTGCGCGCCGCGCCCTTGCGGCTCTCGCGCGCCATCGACGACAGGTTGGCCGTCTTCGCATCGCGCAGCGAGCCGGCCGCATGGCGCTGGATCGTGTCGTGTTCCTGTTCGAGGCGGCGCCTGGCGCGCCCGCGCTCGGTGCGCGCATGGTCGAGCGCGGCCTGCGCCGCGTCGTGCTCGGCGTCGCGCTGCGCGCGATAGAACGCGTAGTTGCCGCCGTATGCGCGCACGCCTTGCGGCGACAGTTCGACGATCCGCCCGACGCCGGCAAGCAGCGCGCGATCGTGGCTGACGACGACGAGGCCGCCGCGCCAGCCGTCGAGCGCCGCGCGCAGCCACGCGCGGCCCGGCGCATCGAGATGGTTGGTCGGTTCGTCGAGCACGAGCAGGCCGGCGTCCGACAGCAGCGCGCCGATCAGCGCCACGCGCGCGAGCTGGCCGCCGCTCAGCGTCTGCGCGGGCGTCGCGGGCTGCACATCGTGCAGGCCCGCGGTGTCGAGTGCCGCGCGCAGCCGGTCGGCGAGGTCCCAGCGGTCGCCGATCAGGTCGAAGTCGTCGGGCTCTGCATGGCCGTCTGCGAGACGCGCGAGCGCCGCGAGCGGCGCGTCGAGCGCGGCGAGTTCTGAGACGGTCTGCGCGCTGCCGCGCGCATCGTCGTGCTGCTGCGCGACGTAGACGACGGGCGTGTGATGGTCGATCGTGCCCGCGTTCGGCGCGCGGCGGCCCGCGATCAGTTGCGCGAGCAAGCTCTTGCCGATGCCGTTGCGGCCGACGATGCCGGTCGGCGTGCGATCGATGGTGAGGTCGAGCGAATCGAACAGCGCGAAGCCGTCGTCGAAGCGGAAGGAAACGTGATGAAGCGCGACGAGCGCGCCGGTGGGCGTGGCTGCAGCCATAAGCACCTCCGAAAATGCATGAAGACCTTCGCGCGGCGTGCGTGGCACGGCGGCGAAAACATTTTGGGAAGGCTTAGTTGTTCACTTTGGCTGGCGTCCGGTATGAGGAATAGGAGCGGAGTGTAGCAAGCGGGGTGTGCGGGTCGCAAGCGACGGATGTCAACGCCGTCGCTTGCGCGCCACGCGTGGTTACTGCACCGACACCGTCGCGAAATTCTGCCGTCCGAACGGACTCACGCGATAGCCGCTCACGTTCGCGCGCGTGAGCGCCGCCGCGGTCGGATAGCCGAGCGGAATCCACAGCGCCTGGTCGTGGATGATCTTCTGCGCGGCTTCATACAGCTTCGTGCGCTTCGCCTGGTCGGCGGTTTCCTTGCCGTCGGCGATCAGCTTGTCGAGCTGCGGATCGCAGTAGCGCGCGAAGTTGATGCCGGACTTCACCGCGTTGCAGCTGAACTGCGGCGTCAGGTAGTTGTCCGGGTCGCCGTTGTCGCCGGCCCAGCCCATGAACAGCAGGTCATGCTGGCCGAGCTTCGCCTGCTTGATCAGCTCGCCCCATTCGATCACCTTGACCTCGGCCTTCACGCCGATCTTCGCGAGGTCGGCCTGCAGCAGTTCCGCGCCGGCCTTCGGGTTCGGGTTCAGCACGCTGCCGGTCGGGCGCACCCAGATCGTCGTCGAGAAGCCGTTCGGGAAGCCCGCCGCGGCGAGCAGCTGCTTCGCCTTCGCCGGATCGTACGCATACGGCGCGACGTCCTTCGCGTAGCTCCACGTGTTCGGCGGATACGGGTTGTTCGCGGGCGTCGCGGTGTTGTCGAACACGACCTTCAGGTAGCTCGCGCGATCGAACGCGAGGTTCAGTGCCTGGCGCACCTTGTCGTTGTCGAGCGGCTTCTTCTGCGAGTTCAGCGCGACGAACGCCGTCATGAACGCGGGCGTCTGCACGATCTTCAGCGCGCTTTCGCTCTTCGCCGCGAGCACGTCCTGCGGCTTCGGCGACAGCGCGATCTGGCATTCGCCCGCCTTCACCTTCTGCAGGCGCACCGACGGGTCGGGCGTGATCGCGTAGATCAGCCGGTCGACCTTCGGCTTCGCGCCCCAGTAGGTCGGGTTCACGTCGTAGCGGATCAGCGCGTCCTTCGTGTAGCTCTTCAGCACGAACGGGCCGGTGCCGACCGGCTTCGCGTTCAGGTCCGCCTGCTTGCCGGCCTTGAGCAGCTGGTCCGCGTATTCGGCCGAATAGATCGACGCGAAGCCCATCGTCAGGATCGGCACGAAGGTCGCGTTCGGCTCGTTCAGCACGAACTTCACGGTGCTGTCGTCGACCTTCGACACCGACTTCACGAGCTTGATCAGGCCCATCGACTGCGCATGCGGGAAGCCGCTCGCGCCGGCGACCTTGTGCCACGGGTTGCTGTCGTCGAGCATCCGGCCGAACGTGAACACGACGTCGTCCGCGTCGAGCGGGCGGGTCGGCTTGAAGGTGTCGGTGGTCTGGAACGCGACGTTCGGGCGCAGGTGGAATGTGTAGGTCAGGCCGTCGGGGCTCGCTTCCCATTTGTCGGCGAGCGCGGGCGCGACCTTCTTCGCGGCCTCGTCGTACGACACCAGCGTGTTGAAGATCACGTCGGCCGATGCGTTGGTCGTGACGAGCGAGTTGTACTGCACGACGTCGAAACCGTCCGGGCTCGATTCCGTGCAGACGGTGAGCGGCTTGGCGGCGACAAGGACGGGGGCCGCGGCCAGGGCGACCGCGGCGAACAGCTTGACGTGCATAGGTTCTCCCACGTGGCGTGTGTTTTTTGCTGGATGACGGAATGCAAATGCGCCGCCCGAAGGCGGTGCGGCTGGCGGATAGCATACCGTCAAAGCGCGCGCCGCGTGGAAAAAGGCGACGGAACGCGGCGAGTTGAGCGAAAAACGGCTGCGATGACGACGGAACGGCCGTTTGTGCGCCGAAAGGCGGAGAGGGGAGGAGGGCAGCGGGCGCGTGGCGCTGCGATCGAGCGCGGTCCGGCCGGGGCCGGACCGTTCGCTCAGTGCGCGTTCGCCTTCGGCTTGCGCGGCGCCTTTTCGAACAGGCGGTCGTAGAGCCAGCGCGGCAACACGTGCAGCACCTTCGCGACGACGCCCATCTGCCACGGAATCACGCGGAACGGGCGCTGCTGCGCGATCGTTTCGGCCGCGCGCGCGGCGAAGCGGTCGGCATCCATCAGGAACGGCATCCGGTACGGATTGTGCGCGGTCATCGGCGTGCGGATGTAGCCGGGCGCGATCGTCACGACGCCGACGCCCGCGGGGCGCAGCTCGACGCGCAGCGATTCGAGATACTTGATCGCGGCCGACTTCGACGCGCTGTACGCGCCGGAGCCGGGCAGGCCGCGCACGCCGGCGACGCTCGCGACGCCGACCAGCGTGCCGTGCCGCGCGCTCGTCATCGGGCCGACGAACGGCTCGAACGTCGCGACCATGCCGAAATAGTTGATATCCATCACGTTGCGGAACGTGTCGAGGTCGCCCTGGCCCGTCACCGCGCCCTGGCTGATGCCCGCGTTCGCGATGACGACGTCCGGGCAGCCGTGCGCGGCAATGAACGCCGCAGCGGCCGCCGCGAGCGAATCGGCATCGCGCACGTCGGCCGAATAGACGGTGATGGACAGCGACGGGAAACGCTGCGCGAACGCATCGAGCAGGTCGGTGCGCCGCGCGACGAGGGCGAGCGTTGCGCCCTGGCGGGCGTATTCCTCGGCCAGCGCGAGGCCGAGGCCGCTCGACGCGCCGGTGATGAAGACCTTCAGCGGAGTAGTCATGCCGGCGTCGGGGCGGGGATCAGAGCTTCTTGTCCTGAACCTGCTTCACGAGATAGTCGAGCACCTGCGCGGTGCCTTCGAGGCTGTTCGTGTAGGCCGGGCCCGTCTTGTACTTGCCCTGCACGACGATCGTCGGCACGCCGTCGATGTTGTAGCTCTTCAGCAGCTCGGCCGACTGCTTGACCTGGCCCTGCACGCTGAACGAGTTGTACGCGTCCATGAACTTCTTCTTGTCGACGCCCTGCGTCGCGAGGAAGTCGGCCTGCACCTGCGGCGTCAGCAGGTAGTTCTTCTGCTTGTGGATCGCGTTGAAGATCGCCGGCGTGACCTTCTCGGAGATGCCGAGCGCGGACACCGCGTAGAACAACTTCGAGTGCGGGACGAAATCGTCGCGGAACGCGACCGGGATGCGCTTGAACTCGATTTTATCGCCCTGTTTCTTCACCCAGGCCTCGACCGTCGGCTCGAACTCGTAGCAGTGCGGGCAGCCGTACCAGAAGAACTCGATCACCTCGACCTTGCCGGCCGGCGCGGACACCGGCTGCGGCGACTTCATGACCTCGTAATCCTTGCCGGCGACCGGGGCGCCCGGCGCGGCCTGCGCGAAACCGGCCACGAGGCCGAGGGACAGGAGAAGCGTGCTTAGCAGTTTTTTCATGTTGTGAACGTCGAATCAGTTGCTCGGGTAGCGAAACGAAACGGGGCGGCGTGACGCCGCCCGGCCGGTCTTACTGCTTGGTGAAGCGAATCACCGCCGTATCGACTCCTGCATCGGACAGGCGCTGGCGTGCCGAGTTCATATCCTCGAACTTCGAGAACGGGCCGACGCGCACGCGGAAATACGTGACGCCGCTGACGTCGCGCTTCGACACCTTCGACTCGAAGCCCTGGAAGCCCAGGCGCGCGCGCTGCTGCTCGGCGTCCGTTTCCGTCTTGTAGGCGCCGACCTGCAGGAAGTAGCCGGTATTCGCGTCGTTCGCGGCCGGCGGCTTCGCGGCGGCGCCGTTGTTCGCGGCGGCGGCCGACGACGTCGGCTTCGGCGTGTTCGCGGCCATCTGCTGCTGCGCCTTCTGGGCCTGCTGCGCCTGTTTCTGCGCGGCGAAGCGGCCGAGTTCGTCTTCGTTCGAGTTAGTGTTCGCGTTCGACTGCGGTTTCTCGACCGGCTGCGGCTTCTTCGGCGGCGGGGTCACGTCGGCCGGCTTCGGTGCGACGGCGACGCCGTTGTTCGACGAGCCATTATTCGGCGAGCCATTCGACGCATTCGGGCCGGAGCTGGTCGACCCGTTCGATGCATTCGACCCGTTGGCCGATGGCGGCACTTCGACGATCTGCGGCTCGGGCAGCAGGCCGCCCTGGGTCTGGTTCGCGGCCTGGCCGGGCGCGGTGTTCGGCGGCGCCGGCTGCGCGGCCTGCGGCACCGGCTGGCCGGGCGTCTTGCCCTGCAGCGCGCGGTTCGGGTCGAACTGCTGCGGCTGGCTCGCGCCGGTGTCGGCCGGCGGCGGCGCGACCTTCGACACGAACGGCGACGGCGAACGCGTGATGTAGAGCGCCACCACCACGGCGATCGCAAGGCCGACGATCAGGCCCAGCACGATTCCAAGAAATGTCCCTCCGGCTTGTTTCGATTGTTTCGAAGTGCGGCGTGGTTGTGCCATTGCTTGAGTTACCTGCAAAAAGAATCGTGAAAAGGCCGCGGCAGGCGCGCCTGCCGCGGGCGCGGCCGCGGCCTGTGTGCCCCGCTCGGGCGGGGCTTACATCTTGGCGGGTGCCGACACGCCGAGCATCGCCAGGCCGTTCTCGAGCACCTGCCGGGTCGCGGCGAGCAGCGCGATGCGCGCGGTGCGCGGCGCCTCGTCGTCCACCAGCACGCGCTCCGCATTGTAGAACGAGTGGAATTCGCCAGCGAGGTCGCGCAGGTAGAACGCGACCGCGTGCGGCGCCAGCTCGTTCGCCGCGTGCGTGAGCATGTCCGGATACTCGGCGAGCTTCTGCATCAGCGCGGCGGCCTGCTTGCTCGACAGCTGCGACAGGTCGGCGCCCGGCAGCTGCGCGGCGTCGCCGTTGTAGCGCGACTTCCACTCGTTGAGCACCGAGCAGATCCGCGCGTGCGCGTACTGCACGTAGTAGACCGGGTTCTCGTCGTTCTGCTTCAGCGCGAGGTCGATGTCGAACACGAATTCGGTGTCGGCCTTGCGCGAGATCAGGAAGAAGCGCACCGCGTCGCGGCCGCGCGTGATGGTCGCCTCGTCGAGCAGGTCGGGCGCCTGTTCCTGGCCCGGCGCCGCGCCGCCCGACCATTCGACCAGGTCGCGCACCGTCACGTAGCTGCCCGCGCGCTTCGAGATCTTCACTTCCTGGCCGTCGCGCATCACGGTGACCATCTTGTGCAGCACGTAGTCGGGGTAGCCCTTCGGGATGCCGATGTGCAGCCCCTGCAGGCCGGCGCGCACGCGCGCGATCGTGCCGTGGTGGTCCGAGCCCTGGATGTTGATCACCTTGCTGAAGCCGCGCTCCCACTTCGTCACGTGGTATGCGACGTCCGGCACGAAGTACGTGTAGGTGCCGTCCGACTTGCGCATCACGCGATCCTTGTCGTCACCCTCGTCGGTCGTGCGCAGCCACAGCGCGCCTTCCTGCTCGTAGGTCATGCCGGCCTTGATCAGCGCGTCGACCGTCTTCTCGACCCGGCCTTCGCTGTACAGCGACGATTCGAGGTAGTACTGGTCGAACTTCACGCCGAACGCCTGCAGGTCCATGTCCTGCTCGTGGCGCAGGTACGCGACCGCGAACTTGCGGATCGCCTCGAGATCCTCGATGTCGCCCGCGCCCTTGACCGGCTCGCCGTCCTTCGCGGCCACCGTCTCGCCGTTCAGGTAGTCGCGCGCGATGTCGGCGATGTACTCGCCGTTGTACGCGGCTTCCGGCCAGCCCGCGTCGCCCGGCTTCAGGCCGCGCGCGCGCGCCTGCGTCGAGATCGCGAGGTTGCCGATCTGCACGCCGGCGTCGTTGTAGTAGAACTCGCGGTGCACCGCGTAGCCCTGGCTCGCGATCACGTTCGCGAGCGCGTCGCCGAGCGCGGCCTGGCGGCCGTGGCCGACGTGCAGCGGGCCGGTCGGGTTCGCGGACACGAACTCGAGCAGCACGCGCTTGCCCGTCTCGCGCTCGGACGTGCCGAACCGGCCGCCTTCGGCCAGCACCGCGGCGATCACGGCCTGCTTGGCGGCCGCCGTCAGGCGCAGGTTGATGAAGCCCGGGCCGGCGATCTCGGCGGCCTCGACGAGGCCTTGCGCGCCCGGCTGGGCGGTGAGCGCCGCGACGATCTGCTCGGCGAGCTGGCGCGGGTTCGCGCCGAGCGGCTTCGCGAGCTGCATCGCGACGTTGCACGCGACGTCGCCGTGCGCCGCGACCTTCGGGCGCTCGAGCGTGATCGCGGGCGCGACGGACGCGGCGTCGTCGCCTTTCAGGGCGTGTGCGACCTGCTTGACGCTATCCGCGAGCAGGGCTTCGAGGGTCTGTTTTTGAGCTGGCAGCATGCTGGTAGAAGGCTTCGTTGGTGGCGGCCGGGAAGCGCGGCGCGCCGGCGCGCTTTTCGAGCGCGCGTTTCAGGGATCGCAGAATTTTAACAGGTGCTAATATGCCGCTCAGGCGGCCCGTTCCCGAGAGGCCGGACGCCGGTCTGCCGGCGTTCCCCCGATCTCGCGCGGCGGGCAGAACAAGATATAAGGGAATTGTCATGATTACGTTCAAGAGCAAGGCGGCACAGGATCTCGACGTGCTGAAGGATTTCGCCGTGTATGTGCTGGGTCTCGTCGGCAAGCAGCTGGGCGAGCGCGGCGTGATTACCCACGACGAGCTGGATCACGCGATCGCGAAGCTGGAAGATGCCGTCACGCAGGCGAAGCAGGAGCGTGCCGAGCATGCCGGCCATTTCCACGAGGACGAGGACGACCACGCGCACCACGAAGTGCCGCCGAGCATCGCGCAGCGCGTCGCGCCGTTCCTGTCGATGCTGCGTGAAGCGAAGGCCGGCCAGGCCGACGTGCACTGGGGTTTCTGACCTTCGCCGGCCGCCGGCACGACAAAAAGCCCGCTTTCGAGCGGGCTTTTTGCTGGCCATTCGTCGGATGAAAGAGCGGCGCGCGCCGCCCGCCGGTGCGGATCAGAGCTGCGGTGCGAGCGCGCGGCGCGCGTCGTCGAGCGGCAGCGCCATGCGCTGCGCGTAGTCCTCGAGCTGGTCCTGCCCGATTTTCCCGACCGAGAAATACGTGCTGTCCGGGTGCGCGAGGTAGAAGCCCGACACGCTCGCCGCCGGCAGCATCGCCAGCGACTCGGTGACGCTCATGCCGATCTCGTCCGCATGAAGCGCTTCGAACATATCGCGCTTCACGAGGTGGTCCGGGCACGCCGGATAGCCGGGCGCCGGCCGGATGCCGACGTACTTTTCCGCGATCAGCGCGTCGTTGTCGAGCGCCTCGCCGCTTGCATAGCCCCACAGCTCGCGGCGCACGCGCGCGTGCATCGCCTCGGCGAGCGCTTCCGCGAAGCGGTCGGCGAGCGCCTTCAGCATGATTGCGCTGTAGTCGTCGTGGTCGGCCTCGAACTGCTTTTCCTTCACGTCGACGCCGAGGCCGGCCGTCACCGCGAACATGCCGATGTAGTCGGCGACGCCCGATTCCTTCGGCGCGATGAAGTCGGCGAGCGAGCGGTTCGGGCGCATCACGCCGTCGACCACCGGGCGCACGCTCTGCTGGCGCAGGTTGCGCCACGTGAGCAGCACCTCGGAGCGCGAGTCGTCGGTGTAGATCTCGATGTCGTCGTCGTTGACCGTGTTCGCCGGCAGCAGCGAGATCACGCCGCTCGCGGTCAGCCAGCGGCCCTGGATCAGGCGCGCGAGCATCGATTTCGCGTCGGAGAACACGCGCCGTGCCGATTCGCCGACGATCTCGTCGTTCAGGATCGCCGGGTACGGGCCCGCGAGATCCCAGGTCTGGAAGAACGGGCCCCAGTCGATGTAGTTCGCGAGCTCGTTCAGGTCGTAGTTCTTGAACACGCGGCGGCCGATGAACTTCGGCTTGACCGGCTGGTAGCTCGCCCAGTCGACCCGGGTCTTGTTCGCGCGCGCCTCGCCGAGCGTGACCATCGGCTGCGCTTTCCGGTTCGCGTGCTGGTCGCGGATGCGCTCGTAGTCGGATTTCAGCTCGTCGAGGTACTTCGTCGCGCCTTCGTCGGACAGCAGGCTAGACGCGACCGACACCGAGCGCGACGCGTCCGGCACGTAGACCACCGGGCCTTCGTAGTTCGGTGCGATCTTCACGGCCGTGTGCACGCGCGACGTGGTCGCGCCGCCGATCAGCAGCGGAATCTTCTTCACGCGGAAGTAGTCGTCGCGCTGCATTTCCGACGCGACGTACGCCATTTCCTCGAGGCTCGGCGTGATGAGGCCCGACAGCCCGATGATGTCCGCGCCCTCGACCTTCGCCTTCGCGAGGATCTCGTTGCACGGGACCATCACGCCCATGTTGACCACTTCGAAGTTGTTGCACTGGAGCACGACCGACACGATGTTCTTGCCGATGTCGTGCACGTCGCCCTTCACGGTCGCGATCACGATCTTGCCCTTCGCGCGCACGTCGCCGCCCGCTTCCGCGAGCCGGCGCTTCTCTTCCTCGATGAACGGGATCAGGTGCGCCACGGCCTGCTTCATCACGCGTGCGGACTTCACGACCTGCGGCAGGAACATCTTGCCCTGGCCGAACAGGTCGCCGACGATGTTCATCCCGTCCATCAGCGGGCCTTCGATCACGTTGATCGGGCGACCGCCCGCCGCGTCGATCTTCGCGCGCACTTCTTCGGTATCCTCGACGATGAAGGTCGTGATGCCGTGCACGAGTGCGTGCGAGAGCCGCTTCTCGACCGGCTGGTTGCGCCACTCGAGGTTCTCTTCCTTCTTCGCGCCGCCCGCCTTGAACTTGTCGGCGATCTCGAGCAGGCGGTCGGTGGAATCCGCGCGGCGGTTCAGGATCACGTCCTCGACGCGCTCGCGCAGTTCGGCGTCGAGATCGGCATACACGCCGAGCTGGCCCGCGTTGACGATGCCCATGTCCATCCCCGCCTGGATCGCGTGGTACAGGAACACGGTGTGGATCGCCTCGCGCACCGGGTCGTTGCCGCGGAACGAGAACGACACGTTCGACACGCCGCCGCTCACCTTCGCGTACGGCAGGTTCTGCTTGATCCAGCGGGTCGCCTCGATGAAGTCGACCGCGTAGTTGTTGTGCTCCTCGATGCCCGTCGCGACCGCGAAGATGTTCGGGTCGAAGATGATGTCTTCCGGCGGGAAGCCGACTTCGTTCACGAGGAAGTCGTACGAGCGCTTGCAGATCTCGGTCTTGCGCGCGAACGTGTCGGCCTGGCCCTGCTCGTCGAACGCCATCACGACGGCCGCCGCGCCGTAGCGGCGAATCAGGTTCGCGTGATGGCGGAACGCGTCCTCGCCTTCCTTCAGCGAGATCGAGTTGACGATCGCCTTGCCCTGCACGCACTTGAGGCCTGCCTCGATCACGTCCCACTTCGACGAGTCGATCATGATCGGCACGCGCGCGATGTCCGGCTCCGACGCGATCAGGTTCAGGAAGCGCACCATCGCCGCCTTCGAATCGAGCATCGCCTCGTCCATGTTGATGTCGATCACCTGCGCGCCGTTCTCGACCTGCTGGCGCGCGACGGCGAGCGCCTCGTCGAACTGGCCGTTGAGGATCATCCGCGCGAACGCCTTCGAGCCGGTGACGTTGGTGCGTTCGCCGACGTTGATGAAGAGCGTTCCGGGCGTGACGTTGAACGGCTCGAGGCCGGCAAGGCGCATCATGTGATCGGTCATGGCGGTGCGAATTCTGGTGATGAAGGACGTGGGGCGGTCGGGTCAGGCGGCGTCGCTGTACTGGCTCGGCCAGCGGCGCGGCTTCACTTCGGCGAGGGCTTTCGCGATCTCGGCGATGTGCTCGGGCGTCGTGCCGCAGCAGCCGCCCGCGAGGTTCACGAGCCCGGCCTGCGCGAATTCCTTCAGCAGGCCCGACGTGACGTCCGGCGTCTCGTCGAAACCCGTCTCGGCCATCGGGTTCGGCAGGCCCGCGTTCGGGTAGCACGACACGTAGGTGTCGCACAGCTTCGCGAGCTCGGCGATGTACGGGCGCATCAGCGCCGCGCCGAGCGCGCAGTTCAGGCCGAACGTGAGCGGCTTCGCGTGGCGCAGCGAATTCCAGAACGCCTCGACCGTCTGGCCGGACAGGATGCGGCCCGATGCATCGGTGACGGTGCCCGAGATCATGATCGGCAGGCGCTCGCCGGTATCCTCGAACAGCTGGTCGAGCGCGAACAGCGCGGCCTTCGCGTTCAGCGTGTCGAAGATCGTCTCGACGAGGAACAGGTCGACGCCGCCGTCGAGCAGCGCCTTCGCCTGCGTGTAGTACGCGTCGCGCAGCTCGTCGAACGTGACGTTGCGCGCGCCCGGATCGTTGACGTCCGGCGAGATGCTCGCCGTCTTCGGCGTCGGCCCGATCGCGCCCGCGACGAAGCGCGGCTTGTCCGGCGTCGCGTATTGCGCGGCCGATTCGCGCGCGAGCCGCGCCGATTCGACGTTCATCTCGACGACGAGCGCTTCCATCCCGTAGTCGGCCTGCGCGACGGTCGTCGCGCCGAAGGTGTTGGTTTCCACGATGTCCGCGCCGGCCGCGAAGTACTGGTCGTGGATTTCCCGGATGACCTGCGGCTGCGTGATCGACAGCAGCTCGTTGTTGCCCTTCACGTCGCGCGCGAAATCCTTGAAGCGCTCGCCGCGATACGCGGCCTCGTCGAGCTTGTAGCGCTGGATCATCGTGCCCATCGCACCGTCGAGGATCAGGATGCGCTGCTGCAGCAGCGCCGGCAGCTGGGCGCCGCGTGTGTACGAAGCGGTGAGAACGGGGGAGGGCGCAGACATGGCGGAGGCACGGCGAATCGGGAAAAACGCCATTGTAGCCGGTGCGGCCATGCATCGCCCGGCGTGGCGCGGCGCGCGGCGGGGGCGCCGGCGCGCCCAATGAAAAACCCCCGCGCGGCTGGCCGGGCGGGGGCGGGATCGGAGTGCTCGGGGCGGCGCTGGTGAACCGCGCGCCGCGTGCGGTGAGCCCGGCATGCGGCGCCGGGCGGGTGCCGTCAGTGCAGGACGACCGGTTGCGTCATCAGGCTGTCGAACTGTCCGAGGAATTCGTCGACCTCGTCGAGCGACGGCTCATCCTCGATCAGCTGCTTGACGTGCTCGCGAAACCGGGCGGCGAGCTCGCCGTCGATGAAGATCTCGCGTTGCGCGTTCTTGTCGACGATTTCGTAGCCACCCGAATTCATTGCGTGGTGGCCGACCTGCGGCGGGAACTCGACGACGCAGTAGTTGGGGCTGTTGTAGATCATTTGCATGGCGGCACTCCTCTTCGCAGTGGCATCTGGCCTTGTTGTCCCCATACGTGGGGCAGGCTGCGCCGGTTTCAAGGGGCTTGCGCTGCACACCCCGCTCCCGTTGCTCGGGGTGTCTCGGTTAGAAGCCGATACCTCAGAAACGTTTCCTATTGTGGGTTGGTGTACCGAAATAGTTGTTAAAGAGTGTCATGCCTATTTTACGGCGCGTGACCGCGACTCTTTAGGCAGTGGAATATCGGTCGAAATTGCCGATTCGCGGGGCGGCGTGTCAGGGCGTCGTCGCAGGCGATGCAGCGGGCGAAGGCGCGGGCGATGTCGATGCGGGCGCAGGCGATGCGGCCGGTTCGGCCGGCGCCGGCGCGGCAGGCGGGGCGTTGCCGGCGTCTGGCGCCGCTGCGGCGGGCATCTCGGGCGCGGCGAGCTGCCCGTGCCACAGCAGCTCGATCTGCGAGCCGTTCGGTTCGGTCTGCACGAGCCGCGCGGGCAGCCAGCCGAGCGACGGCGCGAGCCACATGTCGATGCGCCGCGTGTCGCCTTCGCGGCGCGGCAGGCGCATGAAGTGTCGCGTCGCGATGAAGCCCGTGGCGGTCTGCACCTGCTCGTCGCCGATCACCGCGATCGGCCAGGTCTCGCCGCTGTTGTTGTCGACGACGAAGAACTGCTGCGTGACGCCCGGCTTGTACGCGTCCGGCTTGCCGCGCACGAGACCCGCGAGCTGCATCAGCATGCTGAAGCGGTCCTGCGTGCCGTCGGGCAGCGGCACGTTGTTCGGCGTGCGTGTAAACACCACCTGCCTGAGGTCGCGGTTGAAGATCGCGATGTCCTCGGGGCGCTTGCCGCGCTGTTCGACATAGCGGTCGGGCGCGATGCCGAACGCGTCGATGCGCCCCTGGCTCCGGTAGCGGAACGGGCCGACGAACGGCACGGGCATCGACACCGACAGCTCATACGTTTGACCGTCGGTACGCCAGTGGATCGTGCCGATCGAATTCTGCACGCCGTTGAAGAAGCTGTCGTACTGGAGATCGCCCGACGGCGGCGCGGCGAATTTCACGCCGCTCGATGCGGGGCCCGGCGTCGTCGCGCCACTTGCGCCACTTGCACCGCCGGCCGCTGCCGCCGACGCGCCGGTTGCCCCGGTGTCCGCAGGCGCGGCCGCGGCCGGCGGCTCGCCCTGCGCGGCAGTCTGCGTCGACGTCAGCACCGGTTCCTGCTGCGCCGGGCGGGGCGACGCGGCGGGTTTCGCGGGGGATGGCGCAGCCGGTTTCTCGACCGGCTTCGGCGCGGGCTGCCGCTCGATCGGCTGCGGCTTCAGCAGCTCGATCTGCACGGGCACCGCGTCTGGCGCGGGCGGCGTGAACGGCTCGCGGTGGCGCGTGAACCACAGCGCGGCCAGCGCGTGCAGCACCAGCACGACGACGAGCGCGACGCCCGCGCGCAGCCAGTGGCGGGGTGGGGCAGGGCGGGGGCGGGCGTCGGCGTGCGGCATCGGCGGGCGGCAAGGAAGTCGGGGCGGTCGTGGGTCGTCCGGCGTGCAACGTGCACGCCGGGCTTCGGGTCTCGTCAGGATTCCGACCGTCGGAGGCGCCGCGCGTTCGCACGGCGTGCTGCGCGCGTCACGCGTCGCGCGCGTCCGGACTATAGCCGAGTTCGTACGACAATTTCTGCGCGCAGGCGCGCAGCGCGGTATCGATCTCGCCGCCCCACGCGATGTCGAACGCGCCTTCGTGACCAAGCGCGATGATCGCGAGCGCGAGCTCGCCGACCGCGTCGAACACCGGCATGCAGAACGCGTGGATCGTCGGCAGCAGCATCCCTTCGACGCGCGCGGCCTGGTGCGCGCGCACGTCGGCGAGCACCGCGTCGACCTCGGCGCGCGAGCGCGGCCCGCCGTGATGCGGCGAACGGTGCGTGTCGGCGAGCTCGCGTTCGATCATCGCGGCAGTCTTGCCGGGCGGCAGGTACGCGGCGAACAGCAGGCCTGTCGCGGAGCCGAGCAGCGGCATCACGTCGCCGAGCTTCAGTGACGCCTTCGCCGGGTGGCTCGATTCCATCCAGTGCACGATCGTCGGCCCCTGGTTGCCCCACACCGCGATGCCGACGGTCTGGTCGAGCCGGTCGCGCAGCTCGGTCAGCGCGATCCGCGCGAGCTTCACGCCGTCGACCCGTGCGAGGCGCGCGAGGCCCATCTGCAGCGCGAAGCCGCCGAGCTCGTAGCGGCCGGACACCGGATCCTGCGATACCACGCCGAGCCGCGAGAAACTGACCAGGTAGCGGTGCGCCTTCGCGGGGCTCATGCCCGCGCGCTGCGCGAGATCGCGCAGCATCATCGCGCGCGGCTCGCTCGTCAGCACGTCGAGCAGGCGGAAACCGACCTCGATCGACTGGATGCCGGAACGGACCTTCTCGCCGTTCTCGCCGGTGGCGTCGTCGGCGGTGTCGGGTTCGGCGAGATCGTCGTCGGGGAGCTGGCTGGCGGGCATGGGGCAACGGTGCGCGGCGCGCGATGAGGAGGCAACGGTCGATTCGGCCGCGGCGCGCGCAAGGCCGGCGCGCCGCACGGATTCACCATCGTAAAATAGATTCCTTCCATCGTCACTACACCGGCAGATTCCCCTTATGAAACTTGCTTCGCTGAAGGACGGCACGCGCGACGGCCAGCTGATCGTCGTGTCGCGCGACCTGCACACCGCGGCGATCGCCGACGCGATCGCGCCGACGCTGCAGCGTGCGCTCGACGACTGGGCGTTCTACGCGCCGCAGCTGCGCGACCTGTACGACGCGGTGAACCACGGGCGCGCGCGCCATGCGTTCCCGTTCGATCCGGCCAACTGCATGGCGCCGCTGCCGCGCGCGTTCCAGTGGGCGGACGGCTCCGCATACGTGAACCACGTCGAGCTGGTGCGCCGCGCGCGCGGCGCCGAGATGCCGCCGGAATTCTGGACCGATCCGCTGATGTACCAGGGCGGCAGCGACGATTTCCTCGGGCCGCGCGACGACGTGATCTGCCGCGCTGAGGAGTGGGGCATCGATTTCGAGGCCGAAGTCGCGGTGATCACCGGCGACGTGCCGATGGGCGTGTCGCCCGATGACGCGCTGAAGGCCGTGCGGCTCGTCACGCTGGCGAACGACGTGTCGCTGCGCAACCTGATCCCGGCCGAGCTCGCGAAGGGCTTCGGCTTCTTCCAGAGCAAGCCGGCGACCGCGTTCGCGCCGGTCGCGGTCACCCCGGACGAACTCGGCGAGCACTGGCGCGACGGCCGCGTGCACCGGCCGATGATCGTGCACTGGAACGGCAGGAAGGTCGGCCAGCCGGACGCGGGCACCGACATGGTGTTCCACTTCGGCCAGCTGGTTGCGCACGCGGCGAAGACGCGCAACCTGCGCGCGGGCTCGATCGTCGGCTCGGGCACGGTGTCGAACAAGGATCCGAAGCGCGGCTACTGCTGCATCGCCGAGAAGCGCTGCCTCGAGACGATCGAGCACGGCAAGCCGCAGACCGAATTCATGCGCTACGGCGACACCGTGAAGATCGAGATGCTCGACGACGCCGGCAAGTCGGTGTTCGGCGCGATCGAGCAGTCGGTCGCCCCGCCGGACGGCGCGGCCTGATGTGACCAGGCGGTGCGCGGGCGCAACCCGGTTGCGTCCCGTGCGCCGGGTTTCGCCCGATGTTTGCCCGCACGGGCTTCGCTACACTCGATTCATGGGTCTTACGCAAGGAGCTGCGCATGTCGGATCTCGCCGCGTATGGCGGTTACGAAGCATTGAAGGTGCGGCGCCAGCCGCACGGCATCCTCGAAATCGTGATGAGCGGCGAGGGCGCGAACAAGAGCGGCCTCGCGACCGCGAACGAACGCATGCATCGCGAGCTGGCCGACATCTGGCGCGACGTCGATCGCGATCCCGACACGCGCGTCGCGGTGATCCGCGGCGAGGGCAAGGGGTTCTCGGCGGGCGGCGACCTCGCGCTCGTCGAGCAGATGGCGAACGACTTCGACGTGCGCGCGCGGGTCTGGCGCGAAGCGCGCGACCTCGTCTACAACGTGATCAACTGCAGCAAGCCGATCGTGTCCGCGATGCACGGCCCGGCGGTGGGCGCGGGGCTCGTCGCCGGGCTGCTCGCCGACATCTCGATCGCGTCGAAGACCGCGCGCATCATCGACGGCCATACGCGGCTCGGCGTCGCGGCCGGCGACCACGCGGCGATCGTATGGCCGTTGCTGTGCGGGATGGCGAAGGCCAAGTACTACCTGCTGCTGTGCGAACCGGTGAGCGGCGAGGAGGCCGAGCGGATCGGCCTCGTGTCGCTCGCGGTCGACGACGCGGACCTGCTGCCGAAGGCATACGAGGTCGCGGAGCGGCTTGCGCACGGCTCGCAGACGGCGATCCGCTGGACCAAGTACGCGCTCAACAACTGGCTGCGCTCGGCCGGGCCGACCTTCGACGCGTCGCTCGCGCTCGAATTCATGGGCTTCTCGGGGCCCGACGTGCAGGAGGGGATCCGCTCGCTGCGCGAACGGCGCCCGCCCGCATTCCCCGGCGACGCGCCGTTCTGACGCGCGCTATGATCGATCCGGGCGGCCGTGCGATGCGGCCGCCGCGCTCCCCCAGTCAACCAGGACGCCCGCATGACGACCGATAACACCGGCTCCAATCCTTTCTCCGGCTTTGCCGGCTTCCAGCCCGCCGACATGCTCGACCGGATGTGGGAAATGGTCCGCCTGACGCCGTTCGGCGGCATGGCCGCGTTCCCCGGCGCGACGCCCGGGCTGCCGCCGTCGCTCGCGAGCATGTCCGACATGATGGCGCCGCTCACGAACGTCGAGGAGCTCGACAAGCGCATCACCGACCTGCGCGCGGTCGAGCAATGGCTGAAGCTGAACCTCGGGATGCTGCAGTCCGCGATCCAGGCGCTCGAGGTGCAGCGCGCGACGCTCGCGACGCTGCGCGCGTTCGGCGCGTTCGCGCAAAGCTCGATGTCGGCCGCCGAGGAGGCCGCGGTCGCGGCGGCGAAGGCGGCCGCCGCGTCGCCCGACGCTGCGCCGGAGGCCGGGGCGCAAGCCGCGGCGGCGCCGGCCGACGGCGATGCCGCCGCGCAGAACCCGGCGTTCGATCCGGCCGGCTGGTGGAACTTGCTGCAGGCGCAGTTCAGCCAGCTTGCGAATCTCGCGATGGCGCAGCCGGGCGAGCCGCCCGCCGCGCCGGCCGCGGCGCCGCCCGATGCGGCCGAGCCGCCGGCTGCGAAGCGCAAGCCCGCCGCGAAGCGCGCGAAGCCCGGCGGCTCGGCCGCGGCGCGCGCGGCCGCCGCGTCGACGCCGGCGAGCCGTCCGCCGAAGCGCTCGGCATAGCGGCGCGGCGGCCCGTGTAGCAGGTCGAACGATGCGGCTCGCGCTCGTACTGATGGGAGGCGGCGCGCGCGCCGCGTATCAGGTCGGCGTGTTGAAGGCGCTGGCCGAAATCGCGCTCGACGCCGATCCGCAGCGGCGCACGCTGCCGTTCGCGGTGGTGTGCGGCTCGTCGGCCGGCGCGATCAACGCGACGTCGATCGCGAGCCACGCGGACGATTTCCCGCACGGCGTGCGGCGCCTGCTCGAGTTCTGGGAGCACCTGCGCGCCGACTACGTGTACCGCACCGACTGGCTCGGCATTGCCGCCGCGGGCGCGCGCTGGCTCGCGGCGATGAGCTTCGGCTGGGCGGCCCGCCGCTCGCCGCGCGGCCTGCTCGACAACGCGCCGCTCGCGCACCTGCTGCAGCGCGAGCTGAGCTTCCACCGGATCGAGCAGATGCTCGAGGCGCGCACGCTGCACGCGCTCGCGATCACGGCGCTCAGCTATTCGAGCGGCCGCCACCTGACCTTCTACCAGGCCGCCGAGCCGATCCAGGCGTGGCGGCGCGCGCAGCGCACCGCGCGGCTCGTCGACCTGTCGGCTTCGCACCTGCTCGCGTCGTCGGCGATTCCGTTCGTGTTTCCGGCCGTGCCGCTCGTGCTCGACGGCCAGATCGAGTACTTCGGCGACGGCTCGATCCGCCAGATCGCGCCGCTGTCGCCGGCGATCCACTTCGGCGCGGACCGGATCGTGGTGGTCGGCGCGGCCGACCCGCGGCCGGAGATTCCGGTGAACGGCGGCGGCTTCGTGCGCGGCTACCCGTCGCTCGCGCAGATCGGCCAGCAGGTGCTCGCGAGCGTGTTCCTCGACTCGATCGGCTCGGACATCGAGCGCATCGAGCACATCAACCGGATGATCACGCACCTGCCGCACCAGGTCGAAGTGGACAGCGGCTGGCGGCACGTCGACGTGCTGGCGATCGCGCCGTCCGAGCGCATCGAGCTGATCGCCGCGAAGCACCTGAAGCAGCTGCCGCTTAGCGTGCGCGGGCTGCTCGGCGCGGTCGGCGGCAGCCAGCCCGCCGGCGCGTCGTTCGCGAGCTACCTGCTGTTCGAGGAGGCGTTCGCGCGCGAGCTGATCGAGCTCGGCTATCGCGACGGCTGCGCGCGGCGCGACACGCTGGCCGGCTGGATCGCGCGCGCGGACGGCGCGAGCGCGCCGTCGCCCGACGGACAGGCGGCCGGGGAAATGCGGGTCTGACGCGTTTGGCAACATTTTCGCGGCGCGGGGGCGCGACGGATCGCCGCATGGCGGCCGTCGGGAATCGACCGGAAACCGGTCGCGGAACCGTCATGCACGCGTGATATCATGGCCGCCGCCGAATAAACCATATCGAGCAGCCTGCCGATCGGGCGCCCCGCAAGGGGCTGCGGACGGGCTCGCCAGCGAAGCCGGCCAGCGCCGGCCCCCACTCAGGCAAGCGCGGCCGGTTCCGTTCGAGCGGAGCGCGGCGCGCAGCTTGCCCCACGTGCGGCTGACGCGGCCGCGCGGCTGCCGGCGCGCAACATGCGTCCGGGGGCCGGTTTCACGCGTAAAATTAGAGTCTTGGTTGCAAAAAGCGCATCGCCATGCGCATTTGCTGCACCGGTCACGTTTAGGGAAGTCGCATTGCGCAGAACAGGGGTGGGACCATCATGAACACCATGCTTTATCCGGAACTTTACAGGTCGCTCGAAGCCGTCCGCTGGGACATGGAGAAGGACATCCCGTGGGACAAGTTCGACGCTTCGCTGCTCACCGACGAGCAGGCGAAGACGATCAAGATGAACGCGATCACGGAATGGTCGGCGCTGCCCGCGACCGAGATGTTCCTGCGCGATAACCAGCACGACAGCGACTTTTCCGCGTTCATGAGCGTGTGGTTCTTCGAAGAGCAGAAGCACTCGCTCGTGCTGATGGAATACCTGCGCCGCTTCAAGCCGGAAATGGTGCCGACCGAGGAAGAGCTGCACGCGGTGCGCTTCGAGTTCGATCCGGCGCCGCCGCTCGAGACGCTGATGCTGCACTTCTGCGGCGAGATCCGCCTGAACCACTGGTACCGCTGCGCGGCGGACTGGCACACCGAGCCGGTCATCAAGCACATCTACGAAACGATCTCGCGTGACGAAGCCCGCCACGGCGGCGCGTACCTGCGCTACATGAAGAAGGCGCTGTCGAACTGCGGCGACGTCGCGCGTGCGGCGTTCGCGAAGATCGGCGTGCTGATGGCGTCGGCGCGCCGCACCGAGAAGCCGCTGCACCCGACCAACCTGCACGTGAACCAGGCGCTGTTCCCGCGCGACACCGTGCAGTCGCGCCTGCCCGATCCGGAGTGGCTCGAGCGCTGGCTCGACGAGCAGATCCGCTTCGACGGCGAGTGGGAGAAGAAGGTCGTCGAGCGCATCCTGCACAACCTGTCGATCCTGTTCGAGCGCACGTTTGCCACCGCGCAGGAGCTGAACCGGTATCGCAAGGAAGTCACCGTCCGCCTGCAGGCCGAGAACGGTTCGTCGGCCGCCCAGCCGGCCTGACGCCGCCGCGCCTGCCGGCCCGGCCGGCGGCGCCCGCGACACGAAGCCCGCCCGGCCTGTCCGGCGGGCTTTTTCTTGGGCGTTTTGCGCACCGCGCACGCCGTTCAATACTGCCAGTCACCCATCCATCATGCCCGCCACTTTCGAACGCAAGCTGATCACCCGCGATGCCCTCGTCGCGCTGCGCGCATCGCTGCCGTCGCCCGTCGTGTTCACGAACGGGGTGTTCGACATCCTGCATCGCGGCCATGTCACCTATCTCGCCGACGCGAAGGCGCTCGGCGCGTGCCTGATCGTCGGCGTCAACAGCGACGCGTCGGTGCGCATGCTCGGCAAGGGCGACGACCGGCCGATCAACCGCGAGGAAGACCGGATGGCGCTGCTCGCGGCGCTCGAAAGCGTCGACTGGGTCGTGAAGTTCGAGGAGCAGACGCCCGTTTCGCTGATCGGGGCCGTTCGTCCGGACATCCTCGTGAAGGGCGGCGACTACGACATGGACGCGCTGCCGGAATCCGCGCTGGTGCGCGGCTGGGGCGGCCGCGCGCTCGCGATCCCGTTCGAGCACGACCGCTCGACCACCGCGCTGCTGAAGAAGGTGCGGGCGCAGCAGCCCTAGGGCCTGTTCACGCTAATAACGGGCTTGCGCTGGCCGCCAGAAGGGGCGAGCGCAAGAAATGGGACGCAGCGAATACCGGGCGTATTCGCAAGGAGCATGACGCGGCGATCGCCCCTTCTGGCGGCCAGCCCCACTATGGAATTTTTTTAATCACGGGAACGTGCCTTGCCGGCCGCATTGCGGCGTCGCGCGTCGCTTGTTTGGCTCGGCCAAACGGCGCTCCTTGCTTCTTGCACTGCAGCCGGCAAGGCACGTTCGCAAGCCCGTTATTAGCGTGAACAGGCCCTAGCCGGCGGCGTCAAGGCGCGGACGCCGCGAGCGGCTGCGCGGCCACGGCCGGCGGCGCGATCGGGCCGCCGACGACGGCCTGGTCGGACGCCTGCGCAAGCGGCGTGACGCGCAGCGCGTCGGGCCGCACCTGCCGCAGCAGCATCTCCGGCTCGCGCGGGCCGGCCGCGGGCAGCGGCCCGAACACCCCGCGCGTCATCACGAGCGCGAGCATGTTGGCGAGAAAGAGAACAGCGATCAGCCAGCGCAGCATCGTCGACACTCCTTTCGTCATTCCATCGGGCCGGCCAGCCCGCGCGCGGCACGCGCGCCGGCGGCCGGCATCAACCGTTCGCGGCGGATTCCTCGGCAATCAGCGCGAGGCCGGACAGGATCAGCGCGTCGTGCCGCGCATGCGGCACCGTCAGCGCGCGCGCGACCTCGTCCGCCGCGCCGCCCGCCAGCACGAGCCGCACCGGTGCCTGCCACGCGTCGTTCAGGTCGCGCCATGCGCGCTCGATCAGGCCGGCCTGCGCATACAGGCAGCCGGCCGACAGCGAACGCGGCGTGTCGACCTGAAACGGCGCCGCCTGCGCGCCGGCCAGCAGGCCGCTCGCGATGTCGGTCGTCAGCGTCGGCAGCTGCGCCGTGTGCGTGCCGAGCGCGCGCATCATCAGCGCCCAGCCCGGCGCGATCAGCCCGCCCGTGAAGCGGCCGTCCGCGCGCAGCGCCTCGAGCGTCGTCGCGGTGCCGAACGTCGCGATCAGCAGATGTTCGCCCGGAAACGCCGCGTGCGCGCCGATCATCCCGGCCCAGCGGTCGCTGCCGAGCTGGTCGGGCGTCGTATAGCCGTTCGTCACGCCGCACTGCGCCGCGCACGCGCGGATCGTCGTGCGCGGCAGGCCCGGCCACTGCGCGTCGAGCAGCGCGTCGAGCCGTGCGGCCACGTCCGCGCCGGCGACGTTCGAGATCCACGCGCCGCGCGGGCGCGGCAGCTGCGACCAGTCCGGATCGCCGCCGCCGTCGCGCGCATGGCCGAACGCGCCGGTCTCGGCCAGCGCGCGTCGTGCGTCGGCGAGCGCCCACTTGATCCGGCTGTTGCCGGCGTCGATCAGCAGGACCGGTTCGCTCATTGCGCCTCGCGCAGCGACACGTCGCCGGCCGCGATCGCCTGCACGCCGGCGGGCGTGTCGAGCAGCAGCTGGCCGGCCGCGTCGATGCCGGTCGCGATGCCGCGCGCGCGTTCGACGCCTTGCTCGAGCAGCACCACTTCGCGGCCCGCGTACGCGTGCCGCGCATGCCAGCGCGGCAGGAACGGCGCGAGCCCGTCGGCCGCGAACTGCGCGAGCGCGGGCGTGAGCGCGTTCAGCGCCGCGGCGAGCGCATCGGTGAGGTTCGCGGACGACCACGCGGCCGACAGCGCGGCCGGCGGCAGCGCGCCCGCGACGGACGCTTCGCGCGCGCGCTGCGCGTCGACCTGCGCGGCGACGGTTTCCGCGCCCCGCACGTTGACGCCGAAGCCGATCACGACGGCGGTCGCGTCGGCCGTCGTCCACACCGTTTCGATCAGGATCCCGGCGAGCTTGCCGACGATGCGCTGCGTGCCGGCGTCGGTGGCGGTCAGCAGCAGGTCGTTCGGCCACTTGAGCGCGACGCCGCAGCGGCCGTCGAGCGGCAGCGCCGCGAGCCCCTCGGCGAGCGCGACGCCGATCGCGATGCTCAGCCCGCCGAGCGCGTCGACCGGGCGCGGCACGATGCAGCCGACCGAGCAGAGCAGCGCGTTGCCGGGCTGCGCGAACCACGGGCGGCCCTGCCGGCCACGGCCGGCCGTCTGCTCGAACGCGACGCGCACGAGCGGCGCGGGCAGCGCGTTCGCGGCGCGCGGCAGCGCCTTCAGGCGCGCGGCGAGGTCGGCATTGGTCGAGCCGGTCGCGGCGACGATGTCGAGCGGCCACGCGCGCGGCGTGGCGTCCAGGTGCGCCTCGAGGCGGCCGCGTGCGATGTGCGCGTCGCCGGAATCGGGCGTGTCGGAGGAGGTGGGGGCGTTCATGGCGCTTATTGTAGCCACAGGGGGCGAAGCCGCGCGTGCAGCGGCACGGCGGCCCGCGCGCGCACGGCGCCGGGGTGCGGGGGCGCCGCCGCGCGGCTTATTTCTTTTCCATCTGCTCCAGCGCCTTGATGTCTTCCTCGGAGGTCATCTCGCAGGCAAGCAGCGTCTTGCCCTTCAGCGCCGGGCCCTGGCGGGCCGACACGAGGATCAGCGCGCCACCCGGCCCGCGGGCCGTCAGCCGGCGCGAATAGCCGACGGACGACGCGCCCAGCAGGTGGCCCTTCTCGGGGGCGAGCTGGTAGCGCTGCGCGAGCTGGCCGGCGACTTCGCCTTCCACGAGCACGCCGATCCCGGTGCTGGTGAACACGACGTGCTGCGTCGTGAAGCCGTCCCGGCGGATCGGCTCCGGCAGACGAAAGACCGCGGCGCCCAGCATCGACTCGTCAGGCTTCGGATCGGTGGCCTTGACGGTGTCGTAGATCGTGCTCATGAGGTCCGACGTAAACGGCGGCTTGCAGATCGCGGCGTTGAAGATATCGGGGTGGGCGGGCGGCGCGGCGAGCGCAACGAACGGGGCGGCAGCGACGGCGCCGAGGGCAGCGCGAAGCCCGGACAGGCGATGCGACATGGATGCGGTCCTCTCAGGTTTTATTGTGAGGCGGTAATGTTAAGGCATCGTCGCGCGCATCCCGACCAATGCGGATCGATCGGATCGCGGCACCGTGGCCGGCACGCTCGGCCGCGCCCCGCGATCGACCCGCTGCGGGGCGATCGATGCGCGGGGCGTCCGGTCATGCGGGTCAGGTCGCCGCCGTTCCGTCGGCTCGCGCTCGCGCGTGCAGGAGCACTGTCACGGCGCGACGACCGGATGCTTCAACGCATGCGCGGTCTCGATCCACTGCGCATGGAATTCGTCCGCATCGGGCTTGAGCCCCAGTTCGCCGTTGCGGTAGGCCATCGCGAGCGTCTGCACCGCTTCCGGCAGCTCGTGCTCGGCCGCGCGCCGGTATAGCGCGAGCGCGCGCGATTCGTCGCGCGGCACGCCGCTGCCGTCGCGATACGCGTTCGCGAGCATGAAGTCGGCAGCCGGGATGTCCGCGCGCGACGCCTGCTCGAACCAGCGCGCCGCCTGCGCCGGATCGGCGGCCGTGCCGTAGCCGCTGCGGTAGATCAGGCCGAGGTAGTAGGCCGCCGCCGGATCGCCGTGCCCGGCCGCCTCGCCGAGCAGCGCGCGGGCGCGCGCATAGTCCTTCGGCTGCCCGCCGCTGCCGAGCAGCAGCGCCTTGCCGAGCGCGAACTGCGCGCGTCGCGCGGCCGTTGCGTCGCCGCCCTGCGCGGCGGTTTCGAGCCAGCCGCGCCCTTCGTCGCGCAGGCCCGGCTCGCGGGCCTCGGCGAGCGCGACGCCGAGCGCCGCCTGCGCGCCGCCCGACCCCGCGCGCGCGAGGTCGCGCAGCCGGGCGAGCGCATGCGGTTCGGCGGCCTGCGTGACCATCGCCTGCCATTCGTCGAGCTGCGCGGTGCTCGGCGCGGGGCCGGCGCCGCGCCAGCCGCCGGCCGCGACGGCGGCGGCCACGAGCGCCGCCATCGCCGCGAGCAGCGCGGCCGGCGGCAGTTTCACGCGCAGCAGGCGCCGCGCGGCGCCGGCCAGGCCCGCCTCGGCGGGCCGCATCGTGCGGATCGGTCGCATTGCGTGCCTCATTGTGTCAGGTCGATCTCGTAGGTGGCGAGGTTCTTGCCCGAGCCGTCGTCGGCCGCGACCTGCGTGATGCCGACGAGGCCGGCTGCCGCCGCGTCGGCGAGGCGGTTCGGCGCGGACGCGAACTGCACGTGCGCGACCGAGCTCGCGAGCTTCGTGAAGCGCCAGCTGCGCTGCGCGCCGTCCGCCGCGCGGGTGATCGCGCCGCGCTTCTTGATGAACGCGATCAGCACGTCGCGGTTCGCGTCCGGCGACGCGAAGATCGTCTTGCTGCCGTCGAGGCCCGGGAAGTTGCCGCCGCCGCTCGCGCGGTAGTTGTTGGTCGCGACGATCAGCTGCGCGTTCGGGTCGATCGGCGCGCCCTTGTACGCGAGGTTCCTGATCCGGCTGCCGACCGGCTGCGTGACGTCGATCTCGTAGGTCAGGTCGGGCGACGTGAACATGTCGAAGTTGTAGCCGGGGAAGCTGCTGACGAGCTTCTGCACGCTCGCCTGCGTCGGATCGATCCGGTTGAAGCGCTTCGCGGCCGTCTCGAGCCAGTTCTTCACGTCCGCGCCGCTCACCTTCACCGCGTACACGGTGTTCGGGTACAGGTACAGGTCGGCCGCGTTGTTGATCGCGAGCGCGCCCGGCGCGACGTCGGTGAAGTCGTTGCCGCCGCCAAAGCCGCTCTTGAACGGCGCGCTGACCGACAGCACCGGCAGCGACGCGTATTGCGGCAGGTTCGCCTGCACGTAGGTCTTCACATAGTCGGCCTGCGCCTCGTTGACGATCTGGATCGCGCCCGGATCGCCGACGTCGGCGAAATACGACGTCATCCGGTAGTCGGTCGAGCCGATCGGCGTCTTCACGTAGTTGATGGTCGCCTGGTGCTCGGCGGCGATCGCGGCCGAGACCGACGGATCGGCGGCGACATAGCTCTTGTCGGCGTTCTGGATCGGGCGCGCCTCGACGGTGGTCTGCGACTTGTCGACGCTCCAGGTCTTGCCGTCGAATGCGAGGCCGAGCTTGATCACGCCGAGGTGCTTGCCCCAGAAGTTCGCCATCACGGTCGGCACGCCGTTGACGGTGCCCTTGACCTTGTCGACACCCGGCAGGTTGAACTGCGGCACGGTGCTGTTCGCATCCGGGAACACCTGGTGCGAGTGGCCGATCAGCATCGCGTCGATGCCCGGCACGGTCGACAGCCACCAGCTGCCGTTCTCCATCGTCGGCGAGTACGCCGAGTTGTCGAGCCCGCCGTGCGAGATCGCGACGACGAGGTCGGCGCCCTTCGCGCGCATCTCCGGCACGTACTTCTCGGCCGTTTCCTTCAGGCCGGTCGTGTAGACCTTGCCGTCGAGCCAGCGCTTGTCCCAGTTCATGATCGCGGGCGGCGTGAAGCCGATGATGCCGATCTTCACCGGCGCGCTGACCGTGGTGCCGTCCGGCGCGGTCGCGCTCACCGTGCGGGTGAGGATCGTGTACGGCGTGAACAGCGGCGCGTTGGTGCGCGCGCTGATCACGTTCGCGAGCACCTGCGGGAACGCCGGGCCCGCGCACTTCTTCTGCTGCGCCGGCGCGGGCAGCCCGTCGACGTCGAACGTGTTGCCGGTCACCTGCGACAGGTACGGCAGCCCGTAGTTGAATTCGTGGTTGCCGATCCCGCCGCCGTCGAATTTGGCGGCGTTCATCACCTTGTAGATCGCGAGCGTCTGGTCGCAGCCGACCGGGTTCACGAGCGCCTGGTAGTCGGCGAGCGCGGTGCCCTGGATCGTGTCGCCGTTGTCGAGCAGCAGCGCGTTCGGATACTGCGCGCGCGCTTGCGCGATCAGCGTCGCGACGCGCTCGAAACCGAGCGAGTTGTCGGCCGCAAGCTTGAAATAGTCATACGACAGCACGTTGGTGTGCAGGTCGGTCGTCTCGAGCAGCGCCAGGGTCGCCTTCGTGCCGGCGGGCGCCTGCGACGCGGGCGGGGCGGTGATGTCGTCGCCGTTGCAGGCGGCGAGCAAGGCGAGGCTCGCGAGCGCGGCGGCTGCCGGCGCGCGATGGCGGAGAAGCGAGGGGAGTCGCATCGGTTGTCCTGGTTGGTGTTCTGTGTTGTCGTGGTCCGCCGCGGAAAGCGGTGCGCGCGCCGACGGCCTGCGGTGCGGCGCGTGAGAGTATCGAAAGGATTCGTGACGAAGGAATGAAAGGGGCGCGATGGCGCGCCGGAAGGCGGCGGGCCGCGACCCCGTGGCGGGGCGGCCGCGGGCGCGTCCGGCGGCCGGCGCGCCCCGGCGGAAATCCTCACGTCGCGGCGGCGGGCGGTTCGCTACAATGGCCGCTGTCATCCTATTGCAAACAAGCCGCCTTGGATTTCGAAACCCCTCCCGGCCTGTCGGTCGACGCCGGCGGCCAGGGTCCGACCGTGCGCCTGTCCGGGCAGTGGACCGCGCTGGCGCTGGCGCGCAATCGCGGCGTCGTGCGCCGCGTCGCCGGCCTGGCGAGCGAGCACGTGCGCGCATGGGACCTGTCCGCGATCGAACGGCTCGACCACGTCGGCGGCCAGGCGCTGTGGCGCGTGTGGGGCCGCAGCCTGCCGTCCGGCATCGCGCTCACCGACACGCAGCGCACGATCTTCGAGCGCATCGAGCGGCTCGACAGCCAGCGCGAGGCGCCCGAGCGCGTCGTGCGCTTCGATCCCGTCACGCGCCTCGGCCAGGCGCTCTTCACGTTCGCGGAGCACCTGCAGGGCGGCGTCGCGATGTTCGGCCGCGTGATCCTCGACGCGCTGTCGGTGCTGCGCCGGCCGAAGACGATGCCATGGAAGGAAACCTCGGCGAACATCTACAGCGCGGGCGCGCAGGCACTGCCGATCACCGCGCTGGTCGCGTTCCTGATCGGCATCGTGCTGAGCTACCTGTCCGCGCAGCAGCTGCAGATGTTCGGCGCGAACCGCTACATCGTGAACATCCTCGGCCTGTCGGTGATCCGCGAGCTCGGGCCGGTGCTGTCGGCGATCCTCGTCGCCGGCCGCTCGGGCTCCGCGATCACCGCGCAGATCGGCGTGATGCGCGTGACGGAGGAGCTCGACGCGATGCGCGTGATGGGCATTCCGCACGGGCTGCGGCTGATCCTGCCGCGGGTGCTCGCGCTCGGCGTCGCGATGCCGCTGCTCGTGATGTGGACCAACATCGTCGCGCTCACGGGCGGCGCGCTCGCCGCGAAGCTCGCGCTCGGCATCGACTTCAACTATTTCGTGCGCTCGCTGCCGGGCGTCGTGCCGATCGCGAACCTGTACATCGGCCTCGGCAAGGGCGTGGTGTTCGGAATGCTGATCGCGCTCGTCGCGTGCCATTTCGGCTTCCGCATCAAGGCGAACTCGCAGAGCCTCGGCGAAGGCACGACGACGTCGGTCGTCACGTCGATCACGGTCGTGATCCTCGCCGACGCGGTGTTCGCGATGCTGTTCCAGAACGTGGGGTTGGGATGAACACGCCGATCGAACCGGCAGCCGGCGCCGCGACGGCCGGCGCGCAGCCTCCCGACGAGCTCGTGATCGAGGTGCGCAACCTGACCAAGCGCTACGGGCGCAACATCGTGCACCAGAAGCTCGATTTTGACGTGAAGCGCGGCGAGATCGTTGCGATCGTCGGCGGCTCGGGCTCGGGCAAGACCACGCTGGTGCGGCAGATCCTCGGCCTCGAGCGGCCGACGTCCGGCACGATCAAGGTGTTCGGCGCGGATACCTCGAAGATCGACGCGGCCACCGCGCGCACGATGCGCACCCGCTCGGGGATGCTGTTCCAGCAGGGCGCGCTGTTCTCGTCGATGACGGTGTTCGACAACGTCGCGCAGCCGCTGCGCGAGCTGGGCCGCGTGCCGCCCGACCTGCTGAACGACATCGTGATGCTGAAGCTGGAGATGGTCGGGCTGCCGTGCAAGCATGCGTCGAAGATGCCGGCCGCGCTGTCGGGCGGGATGGTGAAGCGGGTCGGCATCGCGCGCGCGATCGCGCTCGAGCCGGAGCTGCTGTTCCTCGACGAGCCGACGGCCGGGCTCGACCCGCAGGCGTCGGAGGAATTCGTCGAGCTGATCGCGACGCTGCACCGCACGCTCGGGCTGACGGTCGTGATGGTCACGCACGATCTCGACACGATGGTCGCGCTGTCGACGCGCGTCGCGGTGCTCGCCGACCGCAAGGTGCTGGTCGCCGCGCCGGTCGAGGAGGCCGCGAACGTCGACCATCCGTTCATCCACGAGTATTTTCTGGGGCTGCGCGGCCGGCGCGCGCTGCAGGCGCTGCCGCCCGAGCGGCGCGCGAAGCTGCCGAAGGCGGCCCTCGAACCGGCGCCGTCGAGCGTCGAGCTGTAGTCAGAAGGGAACCCGCGAATGGAAAACAAATCGCATGCATTCTGGGCCGGCCTGTTCACGATCGCGCTGACGCTCGTGATCGCGGGCGCGGTGTTCTGGTTCAACGTCGACCGCACCGTGCGCATCCCGTACGACCTGATCGCGCGCACCAACGTCACCGGGCTGTTCCCGGACGCGGCGGTGCGCTTTCGCGGCCTCGACGTCGGCAAGGTGCAGTCGATCGGCTTCGACCACGCGCATCCGGGGCAGATCCGTATCCGTATCCTGGTCGACAAGACCGCGCCGATCACGCAGTCGACGTTCGGCAGCCTCGGCTTCCAGGGCGTGACGGGCATCGCGTTCGTGCAGCTCGACGACACGGGCGGCGACCTGTCGCCGCTGCCGTCGTCGTCGAAGTCGGTCGCGCAGATCCCGATGCATCCGAGCCTGTTCGACCAGATCCAGCAGCGCGGCGACGTGCTGCTGCGGCAGCTCGAACTGGCCGCGCAGAGCGCGAACGCGCTGATGTCGCCCGAGATGCGCGAGCAGCTGCGCGCGACGGCGGAAAGCCTGCAGCACGCGGCGGACGGCGCGACGACGCTGTCGAAGCAGCTCGCGCCGGCGGTGGCCGAGCTGCCGTCGACGATGCGCGAGGTGAACCGCGCGATGGCGTCGGCGAGCACGATGCTGCAGCCGAACGGCCCGCTCGTCGCGAACCTGAACAAGGCCGGCACGGCGGCCGAGCAGATCGGCGTCGCGCTGAACGAGCTGAACGCGCGCGTGCAGTACGACACGCTGCCGCGCTTCAACGCGCTGGCGGCGAGCGTCGGCGACGCGTCGCGGCAGCTGAAGGACGTCGCGGGCGAGCTCGGCCGCAATCCGCGCAGCCTGCTGTTCGGCGCCCCGGGCGCCGCGCCCGGGCCCGGCGAGGCGGGCTTTGCGTGGCCGGGCGCCACGGCCGCTCACTGACATCGAACCGAGAACCTTCATGCAGGAACACGTCATGTCCCGAACCCTTGCCCGTGCGCTGCGCCCGGCCGCGGCCGCGCTGGCGGTGCTGGCGTTCACGCTCGCCGCCGGCTGCGCCGGCGAGCGCGCGGCGCTGTCGAACATCCGCTACGACCTCGGCCCGGCCGCCTCGATCGCGACCGCCGGCACGGGCCCCGCGTTGAAGGTGCTCGACGTCGCCGCGCCCGACGCGCTCGATTCCGACAAGTTCGTGTACCGGCTCGCGTACGCGGATGCGCAGCGCACCGCCGTGTACCGCGACAGCCGCTGGACCGCGCCGCCCGCGCAACTGCTCACGCAGCGGCTGCGCAGCGCGCTGTCGTCGCGCGGCGCGGTGCTCGAAGGCTCCGACGGCGTGCGCGCGCCGACCCTCAAGATCGACCTGAACGAGTTCGAGCAGGTGTTCGACGGCGAGTCGCAGAGCCACGGCGCGGTCACCGCGCGCGCGACGCTCACGCTGGACGGCAAGGTGCTCGGCCAGCGTACGTTCGTCGCGCGCGCGCCGTCGAGCACGCCCGACGCCGCCGGCGGCGCGCGGGCGCTCGCGACGGCGAGCGACGACCTGGTGGCGCAGATCGCCGCATGGGTCGGCATGCGGGCCTACGCGGGCACGCCGTGACGCGCGTGCCGCGTTCACGATGAGCGCGCCCGGCCCGCACCGCGCGTCGACGCTGGCGCGACAGGCGTGTGCCGCCTACGCGGTGCTCATCGTCTACGCGTCGCTGTATCCGTTCGACGGCTGGGTCGCGCTCGGCATCGGGCCGTTCGACTATCTGTTCGCGCCGATGCAGCGCTACGTGACCGCGTTCGACGTCGTCACGAACGTGCTCGGCTACCTGCCGTTCGGCGCGCTCGCGGTGCTCGCGCTGCACCCCCGCTGGCGCGGGGTCGGCGCGACGCTGATCGCCGCGGCGCTCGGCGCGCTGCTGTCGGCGTCGATGGAGGCGCTGCAGACCTATCTGCCGACGCGCGTCGCGTCGAATCTCGATCTCGCGGCCAATGCGCTCGGCGCACTGCTCGGCGCGGCGCTCGTCGCGCCGGCGACCGGCGCGCTGCTCGAGCGCGGCGTGCTCCGGCGGCTGCGCTTCGCGTGGTTCGAGGCGGACGGCGCGACGCCGCTGCTGCTGGCCGCGCTGTGGCCGTTCGCGATCCTCTTTCCTTCGCCGTTCCTGTTCGGCATCGGCGACTGGCCGGTCGCGCTGTGGGAGCGCGCCGACGTATCGATGCAGGACGCGCTGCTCGCGTGGCTGCCGGCCGCGTGGCAGGTGACCGACTGGCCGCAGCACGTCGACGGCTGGCTGTCCGATTCCGCGTGGGAAGCCGTGCTCGGCGGGCTGATGCTGTTCCCGGCGCTCGCGGTCGCGTCGCTCGCGATGCGGCCGCGCGCGCCGCGCGTGCGGCTGCTGATCGCGTTCGTCGCCGCGACGCTCGTGCTGAAGTCCGCCGCGACGTACATGCAGTCGGCCACCGGGCTCGTCGTCGTGTGGGCGACGCCGGGCGCGCGGCTCGGCATCGAGCTCGGCTTCGCGGCGGCGCTCGTCGCGCTGTACGTGCCCGGCGCGTGGCGGGCCGCGCTCGCGGCCGCCGCGCTGTGCGCGGGCGTCGCGCTCGTGAACCTGCTGCCGGTCAACCCGTTCTTCGACTACACGCTGTCGGGCTGGCGCCAGGGCCGCTACCTGCACTTCAACAGCATCGCGCGCTGGCTCGCGTGGATCTGGCCCTATGCGGCGCTGATCTGGCTCGGGCAGCGCGTCGAGCGCGCGTGGCTGCCGGCCGCGCGGCGCCGCTGACGGGCCGGGGCGCGGCGGGGGCGGGCAGCCGCGCGCGCCGCTCGCTATAATCGTCCGCACCATTCTCCTGCCACCGCCGGCCCGGCCTTGCCGCCGGCCTGCTCGCCGTCACCATCATGGATTCCTACTACCAGCACCACGTCTTCTTCTGCCTGAACCAGCGCGAACCCGGCGCCGAACGCCCGAGCTGCGCGCAGTGCGACGCGCAGACCATGCAGGAATACGCGAAAAAGCGCGTGAAGGAGCTCGGCCTCGCGGGGCCCGGCAAGGTTCGCATCAACAAGGCGGGCTGCCTCGACCGCTGCGAGGAGGGGCCCGTGATGGTCGTCTACCCGGAAGGCACCTGGTACACGTACGTGGACAAGGCCGACATCGACGAGATCGTCGAATCGCACCTGCGCGACGGCCAGGTCGTCGAACGCCTGAAGATCTGAGCGAGCCGGCCCGACGCATGAACGTACATACGCAGAAATCGCTGATCGCCGGCCCGGTCGGCCAGATCGAGATCGCCGTCGACCTGCCGGACGCGGTGCGCGACGGCAGCGTCGCGCCGCGCGGCATCGCGCTCGTCGCGCATCCGCATCCGCTGTTCGGCGGCACGATGGACAACAAGGTCGCGCAGACGCTCGCGCGCACGCTCGTCCAGCTCAACTACATCGTCTACAGGTCGAACTTCCGCGGCGTCGGCGCGACCGAGGGCGTGCACGACAACGGCACGGGCGAGGCCGACGACCTGCTCGCGGTGCTCGCGCACATGCGCGCGCAGCCGGGCCTCGCGGATCTGCCGCTGGTGCTGGCCGGTTTCTCGTTCGGCACCTTCGTGCTGTCGCACGTCGCCAAGCGGCTGCGCGACGCGGGCCAGGCGATCGAGCGGATGGTGTTCGTCGGCACGGCCGCGAGCCGCTGGCAGGTCGCCGACGTGCCGGAGAACACGCTCGTGATCCACGGCGAGACCGACGACACGGTGCCGATCGCGTCCGTCTACGACTGGGCGCGGCCGCAGGAGCTGCCGGTCGTCGTGATTCCCGGCGCCGAGCATTTCTTCCATCGCAAGCTGCATGTGCTGAAGCGCGTCGTCGTCGACGCGTGGCGCTGAGCGGCGCTTCGCCGCGGCACGGGGGCGGGCGGCTCGCATCGCCCCTCAATCGCGTCAAGCAGCGACTTGCACGCCGCCTGCGCGTGCCTTTCATCTCCCTTCGATAGACGTCCTGCGCATCCCGGCGGCGCGATCGCCGCGCGGCCGGCATGCGTTGGAACCGCGCCGCATTCACGAAAACGCCTGCCGCAGCCACGTATAATGGCCGGATTTCGCGTCGCCCGCGGCCCGGCCGGGCCCATGCGGCGCTCGTTTCGCCGCCGTCGCGCCCGCTCGCCGACGGCCGCGAACCGAATGCGCCCGCACGAGTCCAACCGGCGCGTTTCGCATCGCCTGACGATTCAGGCGCAGGCCGAAACGCCCGCCGCCATGCCATTCAACCGGCGCGTGTTGCGCGCCGCACTTTCTGCCATCAGCCTGAATCGATCATGCGTCTGTCTTCCCAAGGCCTCAAGTCCCTCGCTTCCTCCACCACCCTCAGCGTGGCCGTGCGCAATGTCGCGCTCGGCGTGATGCTGCCCGTCGCGCTCGCGTCGACGATCGTCGCCGCCGAGGCAAAGCCGGCCGCCAAGGCCAGGGCCGCGCATGCCGCGCCGGCCGCCGCGCCCGAAGCGACCGGCGCCCCCGCGACCTACATGCCGGGCGCGGTGCCGCCGCCGGGCGTGAACGCGCGCTCGTGGGTGCTCGTCGACGCGACCAGCAACACCGTGCTCGCATCGGGCAATGCGGACGAGCGCGTCGAGCCGGCGTCGCTGACGAAGCTGATGACCGCGTACCTCGTGTTCGAGGCGCTCGACAAGAAGAAGATCTCGATGGAGCAGATCGTCACGCCGAGCGAGGCCGTGCGCCGCGTCGGCCGCGACGAGTCGCGGATGTTCATCGAGGCGAACAAGCCGGTGTCGGTGCACGATCTCGTGTACGGGATGATCATCCAGTCCGGCAACGACGCGGCGATCGCGCTCGCCGAGCTGGTCGGCGGCAGCGAGGCGCAGTTCATCAACATGATGAACGACGAGGTCAAGCGCCTCGGCATGAAGGGCACGCACTTCGCCGACGTGAACGGCATGCCCGACCCGAACCACTACACGACGGCCGGCGATCTCGCGACGCTGTCCGCCCACCTGATCCGCGATTTTCCGCAGTACTACGGCATCTTCTCGGAGAAGGAATTCAAGTACAACAACATCCGCCAGGGCAACCGCAACCGGCTGCTGTGGCTCGACCCGACGGTCGACGGCCTGAAGACCGGCCACACGCAGGCGGCCGGCTTCTGCCTGATCTCGTCGGCGAAGCGGCCGATGCCGGGCGCGGCCGACGCGTCGCGCCGCCTGGTTGCGGTGATGATGGGCGAGACCAAGGAAAGCGACCGCACGCAGGACAGCATGAAGATGCTGAGCTACGGCTACAGCGCGTTCGACGCGGTGCGCCTGTTCAAGGGCGGCCAGGCGATCTCGACGCCGCGCCTCTACAAGGGCAAGGAGAACACCGCGCAGGTCGGCGTGAAGGCCGACCAGTGGGTGACGGTGCCGCGCGGCCTCGGCGACAAGGTCAAGACCGAAGTCGAGGTGAACGCGCCGCTGATCGCGCCGCTCGCGGAAGGCCAGCCGGTCGGCACCGTGAAGATCGTCGCCGACGGCAAGACGCTGTCGCAGTTCCCGGTCGTCGCGCTGCAGGCGGTGCCCGAAGCGGGTATCTTCGGTCGTATCTGGGACTCGATCCTGCTGATGTTCAGCAAGAAGAAGTAAGCGGATCGCGGCCTTTGTTTTAACGACTTCATCCCCATCTGGTATTGCCATGAGCCAACCCGAATTCGAATCGATCGTCTACCTGAGCGTCTCGTCGCAGGAAGAGCTGGTGCCGCTGTCGCAAGCCCGCGTGCCGGTGCTCGATCGCGGGTTCATCTTCGGCGATGGCGTGTATGAAGTCGTGCCCGTCTACGCGCACGACGGCGCGCACGTGCCGTTCCGGATCGCGCAGCATCTCGCGCGGCTCGCGCGCAGCCTGAAGAAGATCGGCATCGACAACCCGCACGACGATGCGGGCTGGCGCGCGCTGATCGAGCGCGTCGTCGCGGCGAACGCCGACGGCCTCGGCGCCGGCGACGCGCTCGTCTATATTCAGGTGACGCGCGGCGTCGCGAAGCGCGGCCATGCGTTCCCGGCGAATGCGGTGCCGACCGTGTTCATGATGACGAGCCCGCTGCGCGTGCCGTCCGCGGCGGAACGCGAGAAGGGCGTGCGCTGCGTGACCGCCGAGGACCGCCGCTGGCTGCATTGCGACATCAAGTCGATCTCGCTGCTCGGCAACGTGCTGATGGCGCAGCATGCGGCCGAGCACGATGCGTTCGAGACGCTGCAGCTGCGCGACGGCAACCTGACCGAAGGCTCGTCGTCGAACGTGTGGATCGTGAAGAACGGCGAGCTGGTCGCGCCGCCGCGCAGCAACAAGATCCTCGAGGGGATTCGCTACGCGCTGCTCGAGGAATTGGCGGACGAATGCGGAATCCCGTTCGTCGCGCGCGAGATCAGCGAAGTGGAGCTGCGCGCGGCCGACGAGATCATGATCACGTCCGCGACGAAGGAGGTGCTGCCCGTCACGTCGCTCGACGATCTGCCGGTGCAGGGCGGCAAGCCCGGCCCGGTGTTCGCGGCGTTGTACGACGCGTACCAGCGCGCGAAGGCGCGCGAGTTTGAACAGTTTGACCTAACCCGGAGAAAGTGATGAGCGAACCGTCCAAAACCGTCGAGCTGACCGGCGCGATCGATACCCGGAAGGAATCGCTGCTGGAGTTCCCGTGCGATTTCCCGATCAAGATCATGGGCAAGGCACACCCGGAGTTCAAGGACACGATCTTCAAGGTCGTGAGTGTCCACGACAACGAAATCGACCTCGAGAAGATCGAGGAGCGCGCGTCGAGCGGCGGCAACTACACGGGCCTGACGATCACCGTGCGCGCGACGAGCCAGGAGCAGCTCGACAACATCTACCGCGCGCTGACCGGCCATCCGATGGTCAAGGTCGTGCTCTGACCCCCTCCAGCCTTCCTCTTGCGCTCACGCGGCGGATTTCTCCGCCGCGCGACGCGCGTCCAGCTCGTCGCACAGCAGCTTGAAGCTGGCGACTTCCTGCAGTATCCACGTCCGGAACGCCTGCACGCGCGGCGTGCTCAGCAGCGGCGGCGGGCACACGAAGTAGTAATTCCACGGGCTCGGCCCGTCGATGTCGAACAGCCGCACGAGGCGCCCCTGCAGCAGTTCGTGCACCGCGAGCGAGCGCCGCACGAGCGCGATGCCCTGGCCGTTGATCGCCGCCTGCAGCAGGTTCGACGAATCCTGGTACAGGATCCCGCGCTTCGGCTCGGTCAGCGTATCGAGCCCCGCTGCATCGAACCACGGCCGCCACAGCTCGTCGTCCGAGCGCAGCAGGTTGTAGCGCACGAGATCGGCCGGCGTCTTCGGCAGCACGCCGCCGTTCAGCGTCGGCGCGCAGGCCGGGAAGAACACCTCGACGAGCAGCGGCTCCACGTACAGCCCCGGATAGGTGCCGAACCCGAAGCGGATCGCGAGGTCGACGTCGTCGCGCGCGAAATCGGTGATGGCGTTGGTCGACTGCAGTTCCACGTCGATTTCCGGATGCCGCTCGATGAACGAGCCGATGCGCGGCGTCACGAAGCGCGCCGCGAACGACGACAGCATCGAGATCACGAGCCGCCGGTCGCGGTCGCTCGCGCGCACCTCGCGGGTGGCGTCGGCGAGCATCATCAGCGCGGTGCGGATCTGCTGCGCATAGCGATTGCCGGCGTCGGTCAGGCACAGGCGCTTGCCGTTGCGGGTGAACAGCTGCACGCCGAGCTCGTCCTCGAGCGCGCGTACCTGGTGGCTGACCGCGCCGTGCGTGACGAACAGCTCGTCGGCGGCGCGCGAAAAATTCTCGTGGCGGG
Organism: Burkholderia pyrrocinia; assembly: GCA_001527685.1. Lineage (GTDB taxonomy): Bacteria > Pseudomonadota > Gammaproteobacteria > Burkholderiales > Burkholderiaceae > Burkholderia > Burkholderia pyrrocinia_D. The sequence continues at coordinate 156,938 of LOZU01000034.1, read as the reverse complement.
CGGCCGCCTCGAATGCGCGAATCGCGTTCAGCGCGGGGAGCTGGCGCAGGTCCATTTGCTAATTTTCCTCACATCGACGTGAAAATTGGTCGTTTGGTCGGACGCCTGTAGATGACTACGATTGTAGCCATCGAAGCATTTTTTGGCGGAGTGGATCATGCAAGAAATCTCTTCAAGCGTCACGTTCGAAATCCCCCCTGGCGAAACCGTCCCGATGAAGGTGCAGCGCAGCACCCGGCTGACGGTCCAGTGCGGGCCGGTGTGGGCGACGCGCAGCAACGACGTCGACGACTACTTCCTCGCGGACGGCGAGACGCTGAAGCTGCGCCGCGGCGAGCGGCTGTGGCTGAGCGCCGAGGGCGGGCAGAGCGCCTGCGTCGCGTTCTCGGTCGCGCGGCCGCCGAAGGAGATCGCGCTCAAGGGCCTCGAAAAGCTGCGCGAGCGCGTCGCCGCGCTGCTCCACGACGGCTGGCGCACCGTCTGACGCGCCCGCGCCTTGCCGGGGACGGATGCCGATGATCCGTCCCTTTCCATTGCCGGCGAGACCCATGGGTTTTCGGTAAACTACCGCCCATGTCCGTCCCGCCGGTTTTCATCGTGTCCACGCCTGTCGCCGCTTCCGATTCGCCCGCCACCGTTGCAGCCCAGCCGGTTCAGCCGGTCGCCCAGCCGGTCGTCACGATCCGCTGGCGCGGCGTCGAGTCGTACGAAGCGAGCTTCGACGCGATGCGCGCGTTCACCGATACGCGCACGGCCGACACCGGCGACGAGATCTGGGTGGTCGAGCATCCGCCCGTCTACACGCTCGGGCAGGCGGGCGACCCGGCCCACCTGCTGGTGGCCGACAGCGGCGTGCCGCTCGTCAAGGTCGACCGCGGCGGGCAGATCACCTACCACGGCCCCGGCCAGATCGTCGTCTACCTGCTGCTCGACCTGCGCCGGCGCAAGCTGATGGTGCGCACGCTCGTGACGAAGATCGAGGAGGCCGTGATCGAAACCCTCGCGGCGTATAATCTCGCTTCGGTCCGCAAGGCGGGCGCGCCGGGCATCTACGTGGCATCCGGCGTGCACGAAGGCGCGAAGATCGCGGCCCTCGGCCTGAAGATCCGCAACGGCTGCAGCTATCACGGGCTGTGCCTGAACGTGAAGATGGATCTGCGCCCGTTTCTTGCGATCAACCCGTGCGGCTATGCCGGACTGGAAACTGTCGACATGGCGAGCCTCGAGGTTGCCGCCGACTGGAACGACGTCGCGCACACGCTGGTGCGCCGTCTGATCGCCAACCTCGACGGCGCATCCGCGGCCGCCGACAAGCCGCAGGCACTGGAACATTCGAATGACTGACGTTACCGCTTCCCCCGCACCGGCTGATTCGGCCGCGACGACCCCTGCCTACGATCCGACCGCCAAGCAGAAGGCGCAGGCGAAGACGGCGCGCATCCCGATCAAGGTCATTCCGATCGAGAAGCTGAAGAAGCCCGAGTGGATCCGCGTGAAGGCGGCCACCGGCAGCTCGCGCTTCAACGAGATCAAGACGATCCTGCGCGAGCACAACCTGCACACCGTGTGCGAGGAAGCGAGCTGCCCGAACATCGGCGAATGCTTCGGCAAGGGCACCGCGACGTTCATGATCATGGGCGACAAGTGCACGCGCCGCTGCCCGTTCTGCGACGTCGGCCACGGCCGCCCCGATCCGCTCGACGCGGACGAGCCGAAGAACCTGGCCCGCACGATCGCCGCGCTGAAGCTCAAGTACGTGGTGATCACGAGCGTCGACCGCGACGACCTGCGCGACGGCGGCGCCGCCCACTTCGTCGAGTGCATCCGCGAAACGCGCGAGCAGTCGCCGGAAACCCGCATCGAGATCCTGACGCCGGATTTCCGCGGCCGTCTCGACCGCGCGATCTCGATCCTGAACGCCGCGCCGCCCGACGTGATGAACCACAACCTCGAGACGGTGCCGCGCCTGTACAAGGAAGCGCGCCCCGGTTCGGACTACGCGCACTCGCTGAAGCTGCTGAAGGATTTCAAGGCGCTGCATCCGAACGTCGCGACGAAGTCGGGCCTGATGGTCGGCCTCGGCGAGACCGAAGAGGAAATCCTGCAGGTGATGCGCGACCTGCGCGCGCACGACGTCGACATGCTGACGATCGGCCAATACCTGCAGCCGTCCGAGCACCACCTGCCGGTGCGCGCGTACGTGCATCCGGACACCTTCAAGATGTACGAGGAAGAGGCGTACAAGATGGGCTTCACGCACGCGGCCGTCGGCGCGATGGTGCGTTCGAGCTATCACGCGGACCTGCAGGCGCATGGGGCCGGTGTGGTCTGAGTGTCGTCGCTTTCTTGCCGTTCGATCGATGAGGCCCGCAGCGATGCGGGCCTTTTTGTTTGCGTGCGGGAAACTGGCCGAATGGCGGATTGAGTGTCGGCCGAATCCGATGGAACATGAATCTTGTCCGGAAGCCGATGCTTCCCACGGGTGTTGTCGTTGCCGCGCGTGGTATGCCGAAGTCGCGACGTGGCTGCGTCCTCGGGCTTATATTAAAGCGCCCTGATGGGGGGCTTAAACGAGTTTATAGCCCGGTGCGGGGTTGTTAAGTGGCGGGCTTGCTGAAGTTGCCGAGGGGGCTAGCGGCAGCGGCCCGCGCCCCCGCACGACAATCGCCACCCGACCGGACGCGCGATCCACTCCAGCGTGGAAAGCAAAGCGGAAGCGGCATCGATAGCTTCGCAGGATAAGTTCGCTCCCGCCCCGCGCAAACCCCCTATAGTCGGCTCTCTCGACGCATTCCCCGCATTCCGAAGGAGAGCCGCATGTCCCGTTTCAGCTTCGTCCGCCGCGCCGTCGTCGCGCTGACCGCCTTTGCCGCGCTCGGCGCGGCGCACGCCGAATCGCGCGAGGTCGTGATCGCGTACCAGGACATGGTCGTGCCGTGGCGCTACGCGCAGGCGAGCGGCGAAGTCGAGAAGGCGACCGGCTACAAGGTCAGGTTCCGCAAGCTCGACAGCGGCGCGGACGTGATCCGCGCGCTCGCATCGGGCTCGGTGCAGCTCGGCGAGGCGGGCTCGAGCCCGATCGCGGCCGGCCTGTCGCAGGGGCTCGACATCTCGCTGTTCTGGATTCTCGACAACATCAACGACGCCGAGGCGCTCGTCGCGCGCAACGGCTCGGGCGTGATGAACGTCGCCGCGCTCAAGGGCAGGAAGATCGGCGTGCCGTTCGTGTCGACGTCGCACTTCCATACGCTCGTCGCGCTGCAGGCCGCGGGCGTCAACCCGAACGACGTGAAGATCGTCAACCTGCGCCCGCCCGAAGTCGCGGCCGCCTGGACGCGCGGCGACATCGACGCAACCTATATCTGGGACCCGGTGCTCGCGAAGGTCAAGCAGTCCGGCACGGTGCTGACGACGTCCGGCCAGGTCGCGAAGCAGAGCGGCAAGGCGACCTTCGACGGCTTCGTCGTGAGCCGCAAGTTCGCGCGCGACAACCCCGAGTTCGTCGCGCGCTTCGTGAAGGTGCTCGCGTCCGCCGACGCCGATTACCGCGCGCATGCCGCCGCCTGGAAGCTCGGCTCGCCGCAGGTCGCGGCCGTCGCGAAGGTATCGGGCGCGAACGCGCCGGACGTGCCCGCGAGCCTCGCACTCTATGCGTTCCCGACGCCCGCCGAGCAGGCGTCGCCGACGTGGCTCGGCGGCGGCGCGCAATCGGGCGCCGCGAAGTCGCTCGCGGCGACGGCCGCGTTCCTGAAGACGCAGGGCACGATCCAGACGGTGCTCGCCGACTACTCGGTCGGCGTCGATCCGCAGTTCGTGCAGAAGGCCGCGCGCTGAACGTGCGGCCACGCATCGCGGAGCGACAGACATGAGCACGCTGGAAGTCCGACAGGTATCGGTGGCTTATCCGGGCGAGCGCGGGCGGCCGACGACGCAGGCGCTCGCGCAGGTCGACCTGACGCTCGAGTCGGGCGAGTTCGTCGTCGCGCTCGGCGCGTCGGGCTGCGGCAAGACGACGTTGCTGAACTGCATGGCCGGCTTCGTCGCGCCGACGACCGGCGAAGTCCGCGTCGACGGCGTGACCGTGACGGGCCCCGGCGCGGACCGCGGTGTCGTGTTCCAGAAATACGCGCTGCTGCCGTGGCTCGACGTGCTCGACAACGTCGCGCTCGGGCTGCGCTTCGCGCGCGTGCCGAAGGCCGAGCGCACGCGGCGCGCGCGGGAGATGCTCGCGCTCGTCGGGCTCGAACGCCATGCGCAGGCGCGCGTGTACGAATTGTCGGGCGGCATGCAGCAGCGCGTCGGCATCGCACGCGCGCTGGCCAGCGATCCGCGCGTGCTGCTGATGGACGAGCCGATGGGCGCGCTCGACGCGATGACGCGCGGCACGATGCAGGCGCTCGTGCTCGACGTGTGGGCGCGCACCGGCAAGACGGTGTTCTTCATCACGCACGACGTCGAGGAGGCGCTGTTTCTCGCGACGCGGCTCGTGGTGATGACGCCGGGGCCGGGCCGCATCGCCGAGACCTTCGCGCTGCCGTTCGCGCGCCGCTATGTCGAATCGCGCGATGCGCGTGCGGTGAAGTCGTCGCCTGATTTCATCGCATGGCGGGAGCGGCTGATCGCGTATCTGCATCGCGACGAGACGGCCGGGGCGGCGGCCTGATGCGCGAATTCGCGCGACAAGGCGCGTCCGTCGGGCGCAGTCGGAACGGTACTTTGCACAGGCAGGACAGGATGAGCACGCAGGATTCGTGGGCGGCCGATCGCACGGCCGCAGGCTTCGAGCAGGATCGCACGGTCGCGCCGCGGCGTGCCGCCGCGCGGCCCGCGCGCGCATCGCGCCGCTACCGGCTGCCGGGGCAAGGGAAGACGGGCGCGCTGAGCGCGGCGACGGTCGCCGCGCTGGCCGTGCTGTGGTGGGTCGCGACGCACCGGCAATGGCTGCCGCCGCTGTTCCTGCCCGCGCCGGAAGCCGTGTGGGCCGCGTTCGTCGACGCGTGGCACGGGCGCATCCAGGGCGGCCTGCCGCTGTCCGAGCACCTGCTGTGGAGCGCCGCGCGCGTGTTCGGCGCGTTCGTGCTGGCGACCGCGCTCGGCGGGCCGGCCGGCATCCTGATGGGCGTGAGCCGCGTCGCGCGCGGCGTGCTCGATCCGCTGCTGGAGTTCTACCGGCCGCTGCCGCCGCTCGCCTACCTGCCGCTCGTCGTGATCTGGTTCGGCATCGACGAAACGGCGAAGCTCGTCGTGATCTTTCTCGCATGCTTCGCGCCGATCGCGATGGCGGCGCGCGCGGGCGTGCGGGCCGCAACGGTCGAGCAGATCAATGCTGCGTATTCGCTCGGCGGCAGCTTTGCGCAGATCGTGCGGCACGTGGTGCTGCCGGCCGCGCTGCCGGAAATCCTCACCGGGCTGCGGATCGCGATCGGCTTCGGCTGGACGACGCTCGTCGCGGCCGAGATGGTCGCTGCGACGGCCGGGCTCGGGCAGATGGTGCTCAACGCGTCGAGCTTCCTGCGTACGGACCTCGTCGTGATGGGGATCCTGATCATCGGCGCGATCGCGTGGCTGTTCGATCTCGCGATGCGGTGGGTCGAGCGGCGGGTCGTGCCGTGGAAGGGACGGGGATAGGCGGGTGGAAACGAGTGTGGGCCGGGTTTCGCGTCGAGCGAACCCCGGCCCTTGTTGTATCAGGTTGACGGCTTACCAGCGATAGCCGGCGCCTGCGCCGACCGCCACCGTGCCCCGGGTGTTGGTCGAACCGGATGCCTTGATCACCCAGCGGCCGTTGCGTGTCGCGGTGGACAGGCCGAACGCGACGGCCGACTGGCCGCTGTAGGTGCCGCCCGCGACCGAGACCATGCTTTCGCCCGCCAGCGACGCCTGCGGCAGGTTCGCGATCGCGACGGCGGACGCGATGCCGCCGCTTGCGTCGCGCCGGTAGTGATCCATGTCGGAGCGCACGCTGCCGATCTGGTCGTTCAGTTGCTGCACGTTGACGGCGTCGGTGGGCGCGGTGCCGGCCGCGACGCTGGTGATCTGCCGCTCCTGGCCGGGTGCGCCGACGGAAACGGTGTTGTCCCGGTCTGCGACGGAATTCGTGCCGATCGCGACCGAGTCTTGACCTGACGCACTGGCGTTGTTGCCGAGCGCGAGGCTGTTTTCGCCGGACGCATTCGAGCCTTGCCCGAGTGCCATCGAGTTCGACCCGGTCGCGCCCGAGCCGTCGCCGAGCTGTGCCAGCTGGTTGCCGTGCTCGCCGGCCGGCGGCGCAGTGCCGGGGCCGGCCAGCTCGATGTTCGACAGGCGCGTGTCGAGCGAGTCGATGTGCTGCTGGATCGTAAACAGCTGCCCGCCGTTGACGGCCTGCATGCTCCCCGCCGCAACCGTGCCCGGCGCGACATTGTCGAGCAGCGTGCCGCCGAGGCCGCCGAGCGTCGCGCGGCCGAGCGTCAGGTCGTCGTAGACGATCGCGCCGAGCGGCTTGCCGGACGGATCGATCAGGCCGGCCGCCTTGAGTTGCGCAACCGTGACGGCGTCGGCATCGCCGACGCCGTTCGACAGCCCGGTCAGCACGCGCGTGCCGTCCGCGCCGGCGATGCTGACCGACGTGCCGCCCTTGTCCGCGCCGACCGAGATCGCGAGGCTCGCGGGATCCTGTCGAACGAGACTGGTCGCGCCGTCATTGATCCGTGCGTTCAGATCGTCGACGTCGACGCGCAGCGACGTGGTGTTGGTTTCGACAGTCGCGACACGCCCGTCGATCGTCGTGACGCGGCCGTCGAGATTCGTCAGTGCGCTGCCGACGTTGCCGAACGTTTGTCCGCCGATCGTGTAGCTCGGGCCGCGAATGCTTCCGTCCGCGTTGACGCCGGCGTCCCCGCCGAGCGCGCCGACGACGGGCTTGAGCTGCGACAGGTTGACCGCGTCGGTGTCGCGCGTGCCGGCCCGGAGGTTGACGAGCTGGCGCTCGCTGCCTGCAACGCCGATCGACACGGTGTTCGTGCGGTCCGCGACGCTGCCTTGGCCGAGTGCGACCGCGCCGTGTGCGCTGACCTTCGCGTCCGCGCCGAGTGCGAGGCCGCAGTTCGCATTGACGCTCGACGACATCCCCAGTGCGCTCGAACGGTCGCCGTGGACGTTCGCCTGTTGGCCGACGGCGACGATGGCCCGGCCGTCGGCGACGGATTCGGCGCCGATCGCGATCGCCGAGTTGTCGGCGCCGGTTTCGCCGTTTGCGTTCGCGCCCGCGCCGATCGCGATCGAGCCGGGGCTCGTCGCGCTGGGTTGGCCGCTGCTACCGCCCATGACGACCAGGTTGTCCAGGATCAGATCGGCGGCGTGGCTGTACACCGGCGCGAGCGCGGCGAGCGCGAGCGCGAGTGCCGGGAGTCTGACGACAGGCGTGCGTTTCCGCGTCATCGGAACGCGGCGGCCTGGATGCGGAATGTCGGAAGCGATGGCGAAGAGATTGGTCATATCGATAGTAATCCTGATTTATTGGTATCGTGCGCGAGGTGGCCGGGCGACGCAGGTGCGATTCGCCGAATGGAGCAGGCGCGATATGCCGCCGCCGGTGACGACACAGTCGTATCGGCTGGCCTCGACTCGGGCGAATATACGATTCGTTGAATGAGCCGTCGATCAGACGGTTACGAAATTACGTGATTGTTTTTGGGACGCGTCATCACGCGTCGCTGGCGGCGACATGGCCGTGCAGGCAGGGAGGGGGAGGCTGGCCGGCGATGGAAGGCGCGGGCCGCGGATGACCGATCCACGGCACGTGTGATGCAGACGGACGGCGGCGCGCGACCTTCCGCGCGCGCCGCCGCTGACGAGGCGCCCGTCAATCCCCCATCGCGATTCCTTCGCGCCGCGGGTCTGCGCCGCCGAACCAGACCGTGCGCCCCTCGACGTTCAGCCGCTGGATGCCCTGCAGCCCCGAATTCATCGGGACGACCTGCACGTCGTGCCCGCGCCCTTTCAGCCCGTCGACGAGCGCGTCCGACACGCGGCCGCGCTCGAGCTGCGTCGGCCCGTTCATCGACCCGAAGTTCGGCAGCGCGATGGCCTGCTGCATCGTCATCCCCCAGTCGAGCACGCCGACCAGCGCCTTCGCGACGTGGTTGATGATCGCCGGCCCGCCCGCGGAGCCGACCGCCAGCGTGACCTGCCGCGTCTTCCTGTCGAACACGAGTTCCGGCGACATCGCCGAGCGCGGCCGCTTGCCGGGCTGCACGCGGTTCGCGACCGGCCGGCCGTTCTCGCTCGACACGAACGAGAAATCGGTGAGCTGGTTGTTCAGCATGAAGCCGCGCACCATCATGCGCGAGCCGAACGCGTCCTCGACGCTTGTCGTCATCGACAGCGCATGGCCGTCACGGTCGACGATCGCGAGGTCGGACGTCGACGGCAGCTCGGGGCTGCGGTCGTCGGCGAGCGCGAGCGTCGCGCCCTGCGGCGTGCCGGCCTGCGCGGCGCCCATGCTGCCGTCGCCGATCAGGCGCGCGCGCTGCGCGAGATAGGTCTTGTCGACCAGGCTCGCCCAGTTGCCGCCCGGCAGCGGCGAGAAATCCGGATCCGCGACGTAGCGCGCGCGATCCGCATACGCGAGGCGGCCGGCCTCGCTGAACAGGTGCACGGCGAACGGCGTCGGCTCGAAGCCGACGTCGTTGCGCACCGGCTTCTGCGCACCGATCTGCTGCCAGTCGGGCATCGCCTCGAGGATGCCGAGCATCTGCGCGATCGCGAGGCCGCCCGACGACGGCGGCGGCATTCCGCACACCACCGAGCGGCGGTAGTCGGTGCACAGCGGTTCGCGCACCTTCGCCTTGTAGCGCGCGAGATCCTGCAGCGACAGCAGGCCCGGGTTGGTCGGATGCCGGCGCACCTTCGAGACGATGTCGCGCGCGATCGCGCCCGAGTAGAACGCGTTCGCGCCGTGGTCCGCGACCTGGCGCAGCACGGCCGCGAGCGGCGGGTTCTTCAGGATCGTGCCGGCCGGCTTCGGCGTGCCGTCCGGGTTGTAGAAATACGCGCGCGCGGCCGGATCCTTCATCAGGTACTTGTCGCTTGCGATCAGCGTCGCGAGCCGCGGGCTGATCGTGAAGCCGTGCTCGGCGAGCCGGATCGCCGGCTGGAACAGGCGCCGCCACGGCAGCCGGCCGTGCGCGCGGTGCGCGGCCTCGAGCATGCGCAGCACGCCCGGCGTGCCGACCGAGCGCCCGCCGACGACACCCTCGTAGAAGCTCATCGGCTGGCCGGTCGGGCCGTAGAACAGGCGCTCGGTCGCGGCGGCCGGCGCGGTTTCGCGGCCGTCGTACGCCTGCGCGGCCTTGCCGTCGAAATACAGCATGAACGCGCCGCCGCCGATGCCCGACGATTGCGGCTCGACGAGCGCGAGCACCATCTGCGTCGCGATGGCCGCGTCGATCGCGGTGCCGCCCGCCTTCAGCATCTCGTAGCCGGCCTGCGCCGCGAGCGGATTCGCGGCGGCCACCATGTAGTGCTGCGCGGTCCAGCCCGGCTTGTCGATCCAGCCGGACGACAGTTCGGGCACATGCGCGACCGGTGCGACGGCGGAGGCAGAGGCCGATGCGGCAGAGGCCGTGGCGGGCGCGGCTGCCGCGCCGGCGGGCGGTGCGGGGGACGTGCAGGCGGCATTGAACGCGACGAGCGCGGCGGCGGCGAGCATCGCCCACGAACGCGGGCGCAGGCGAATCCGGTCGGACATTGAACCCTCGGCAGGTGTGAATGCGGAAACCTGAAACGGAGCGGCGGGCATGGGCGCCCCAAGCCGGCATCGGCCGACGCGCTCCGGCGGCGCGCTATTGTCGCCGCGCCGCAAGCGCATTGTCATCCGACCGGAAACCCTGACGCAGCGCGTCCGGGCCGCCCCGGCCGGTCATTCCGGCCTGTTCGAGGATGAACTCTATGAAGGTCGCGGTCGCCCGCGTGTGGTGGCGGTTCGGCATGTAGAGCATGTACATGTGCGTGCCGAAGATCGACAGCCGGTACGCGTCGAGCGACGTGACGACCGCGCCGCGCCGCACGTCGTCATGCACGACGTAGTCCGGCACGATGCCGACGCCGAGCCCCGCGAGGATCGCCTGGCGCAGGAACAGGAAGTTCTCCGAGATCAGCGTCGGCTCGAGCAGCACCTCGTGGCGCTCGTCACCGAGATACGCGGCGATCCGCAACTGGCGGCCCATCACCGTCGCGGTGATCACGGGCGCGTCCGACAGCGCGTCGAGCCCGGCCGGCATCCCGTGCGCGGCCGCGAACGCGGGCGATGCGCACGCGACGTAGCGCACCGCGCCCATGTCGCGCGCGACGAGGTTCTGCGGCGGCTCGGACATCACGCGGATCGCGATGTCGACCTCGTCGCGCACCAGATCCTCGACGCGGTTCTCGAACACGACGTCGAGCACGATGCCCGGATACAGCCGCTTGAACGCGAGCAGCCAGTCCGACATCACGAGCTGCCCGTAGCCGCTCGGCACCGACAGCCGCACGCGGCCCTGCAGGTCCTGGCCGAGCGTCGTCACCGATTCCTGCGCGGCGAGCAGCTCGTTGCGGATGCGCCGGCCGTGCTCGTACAGCTTCAGCCCGATCTCGGTCGGCTCGATGCGGCGCGTCGTGCGCCGCACGAGCTGCTGGCCGATCGAGCGCTCGAGCTGGTTCAGCCGGTAGCTCACGTTCGCGCGGCTCATCTTGAGCCGCTGCGCGGCCTTGCTGAGATTGCCCGCGTCGAGGATCTCGACGAGCAGCGTCAGCGCGTTCAGGTCCATGCCCGAGGTCTCCTCATCTGTCCCGTTTAACGGTTCGCAAGCGTTCAGTGTCAAGCCGGATTTGACAGCTTGTAAAAGCGCGAGGGAATTGTCAATGAATCTCGATCAATCGAGAATCGTGTCATGCCCGGCGTCCGGCCGGTGACCCTTCCCGCCTCGCAGGTGCCCCGGTGAACCTCTCCCCCTCCCCCGACACCGGCCCGGTCACGCGCGAACGGCGCGACAAGGTGCTGGTCGTCACGCTCGACCATCCGCCCGTCAACGCGCTGTCCGCCGACGTCCGGCGCGGCCTCGCCGACGCGCTCGACGCCGCGCAGGCCGACGCCGCGATCCACGCGGTGCTGATCGTCGGCGCGGGGCGCAACTTCATCGCGGGCGCCGACATCCGCGAGTTCGGCAAGCCGCCCGTGCCGCCGTCGCTGCCGGAGGTGTGCGAGCGGATCGAGTCGAGCGCGAAGCCGGTGGTGGTCGCGCTGCACGGCGCGACGCTCGGCGGCGGCCTCGAGGTCGCGCTGGCCGCGCATTACCGGCTCGCGGTGCCGGGCGCGAAGCTCGGCCTGCCCGAAGTGTCGCTCGGCCTGCTGCCCGGCGCGGGCGGCACGCAGCGCGCGCCGCGCCTGATCGGCGCGAAGGCCGCGCTCGACCTGATGCTGTCCGGCCGCCATGCGAGCGCGGACGAGGCGCTCGCGCTCGGCCTCGTCGACCGTCTCGCGCACAGCGACGACACGCTCGCCGAAGGGCTCGCGTACGTGCAGGAATTGCTGTCGCTCGGCGCGCCCGCGCGGCGCAGCCGCGACGCGCAAGGGCTGGCGGACCGCGCCGCCGCGCAGGCGGCGATCGACGCGGCGCGCGCCGAGCTCGCAAGGAAATCGCGCGGGCTGTTCTCGCCGGCGAAGATCGTCGACGCGGTCGAGGCCGCGCTCACGCAGTCGTTCGATGCGGGGATGGCGCTCGAACGCGGCCTGTTCCTGCAGTGTGTCGACAGCCCGCAGCGCGCGGGCCTCGTGCATGCGTTCTTCGCGGAGCGCGAGGCGGCGAAGGCGCCCGAGGCGCGCCACGCGAGCGCGCGGCCGGTCGAGCGGATCGGCGTGGTGGGCGGCGGCACGATGGGCGCGGGCATCGCGGTCGCCGCGCTCGACGCCGGGCTGCCGGTGACGATGATCGAGCGCGACGACGCGTCGCTCGCGCGCGGCCGCGCGCACGTCGAGAAGGTCTACGACGGGCTCGTCGCGAAGGGCCGCATGACGCCCGCCGCGCATGCGGCGCGGCTGGCGCGCCTGAAGGGCAGCACGTCGTACGACGCGCTCGCGCAGGCCGACGTCGTGATCGAGGCCGTGTTCGAGGACATGGACGTCAAGCAGGCGGTGTTCGCGGAACTCGCGCGCGCGTGCAAGCCGGGCGCGGTGCTCGCGACCAACACGTCGTATCTCGACATCGACCGGCTGGCCGCGAGCATCGAGCGGCCCGGCGACGTGATCGGCCTGCATTTCTTCTCGCCGGCCAACATCATGAAGCTGCTCGAGATCGTCGTGCCCGCGTGCGTGAGCCCGGAGGTCGTCGCGACCGCGTTCGCGCTGGCGAAGATGCTGAAGAAGACGCCGGTGCGCGCGGGCGTGTGCGACGGCTTCATCGGCAACCGGATCCTCGCGGTCTACCGCACCGCGGCCGACTACCTGATGGAAGACGGCGCGTCGCCGTACCAGATCGACCGCGCGGTGCGCGCGTTCGGCTTCCCGATGGGGCCGTTCCAGGTCGTCGACCTCGCGGGCGGCGACATCGGCTGGGCGACCCGCAAGCGCCGCGCGGCGACGCGCGATCCGCGCGCGCGCTACGTCGGGATTTCCGACCGGCTGTGCGAGCGCGGCTGGTTCGGCCAGAAGACGGGGCGCGGCTATTACCTGTATCCGGACGGCGCGCGCGTCGGCACGCCGGATCCCGAGGTCGACGCGATCGTCGCCGAAGAACGCGCGAAGAAGGGCGTGACGCCGCGCGCGTTCACCGACGACGAGATCCTGCGCCGCTACCTCGCCGCGATGATCAACGAAGGCGCGAACGTGGTGCACGAGAAGATCGCGTTGCGGCCGCTCGACGTCGATGCGGTGTTCCTGCACGGCTACGGCTTCCCGCGCCATCGCGGCGGCCCGATGCATTACGCGGACACGGTCGGGCTCGCGAACGTGCTCGCCGACCTGCGCGCGTTCGCGCACGAGGATCCGCTGTTCTGGAAGCCGTCGCCGCTGATCGTGTCGCTGGTCGAGCGCGGCGAGACCTTCGCGAGCCTGAACCGCGTCGACTGACGCGCTGCCCCGAATTCGTTACGGAGAACCCATGGATCTCGATTTCACGCCCGAAGAAGAAGCGTTCCGCGCCGACGTGCAGCGCTTCCTGAAAGACCAACTGCCCGAGCGCATCTCGCGCAAGGTGAAGGGCGGCCTGCACCTGACGCGCGACGACATGCGCGAATGGCACGCGATCCTCAATGCGCGCGGCTGGCTCGCGAACCACTGGCCGCGCGAGTACGGCGGCCCCGGCTGGAGCGTCGCGCAGAAGTTCCTGTTCGACCACGAATGCGCGCTCGCCGGCGCGCCGCGCATCGTGCCGTTCGGCGTGAGCATGCTCGGGCCCGTGCTGATCAAGTACGGCAGCGAAGCGCAGAAGCGCCACTGGCTGCCGCGCATCCTCGACGGCACCGACTGGTGGTGCCAGGGCTACTCGGAGCCGGGCGCGGGCTCCGATCTCGCGGCGGTGAAGACGAGCGCGGTGCGGGGTATCGACGCCCAGGGCGACCACTACATCGTCAACGGCCAGAAGACGTGGACCACGCTCGGCCACTACGCGAACATGATCTTCTGCCTCGTGCGCACCGCGACCGACGTGCGCAAGCAGGAGGGCATCAGCTTCCTGCTGATCGACATGAACACGCCCGGCGTCGAGGTGCGCCCGATCGTCACGTTCGACGGCGAGCACGAGGTGAACGAGGTGTTCTTCACCGACGTGCGCGTGCCGGCCGAAAACCTCGTCGGCGACGAGAACCGCGGCTGGACCTACGCGAAATACCTGCTCACCTACGAGCGCACCAACATCGCGGGCGTCGGCTTCTCGACGGCCGCGCTCGACCGGCTGCGCGCGGTCGCGGCGAAGGTGAAGAAGAACGGCCGGCCGCTTGCCGACGATCCGTACTTCGCGGCGCGCGTCGCCCGCGTCGAGATCGAGCTCGAGAACATGACGACGACCAACCTGCGCGTGCTGGCCGCGGTCGCGGGCGGCGGCGCGCCGGGCGCGGAAAGCTCGATGCTGAAGATCCGCGGCACGCAGATCCGCCAGGAAATCACGTCGCTGATGCGGCGCGCGATGGGGCCGTACGCGCAGCCGTTCGTCGAGGCCGCGCTCGACGCCGACTACGACGGCGAGCCGGTCGGGCCGGAAGAGGCCGCGAGCGCCGCGCTGCAGTACTTCAACAACCGCAAGCTGTCGATCTTCGGCGGCTCGAACGAGATCCAGAAGAACATCATCGCGAAGATGATGCTCGGGCTGTAAGGAGCACACATGGACTTTCGACATACCGAAGACCGCCGGATGCTGGCGGACACGCTGAACCGCTTCATCGCCGAGCAGTACGCGTTTCCGGTGCGCGATCGCATCGCGCAATCGGCGGAGGGCTTCGATCGGACGATGTGGGAACGCTTCGCCGAACTCGGCGCGATCGGCGCGCTGTTCGATGAAGCCGACGGCGGCTTCGGCGGCGCGGGTTTCGACATCTCGGTCGTGTTCGAATGCCTCGGGCGCGGGCTCGTCGTCGAGCCGTTCCTCGGCGCGCTGCTCGCGGGCCGCGCGCTCGCGCTCGCCGGCGGCGACGCGCAGCGCGAGCGGCTCGCCGCGCTGATCGCCGGCAGCGCGAGCGCCGCGTTCGCGCACGACGAGCCGGGCTCGCACTACGAACTGACCACCGTGCGCACGCGCGCGGAACAGGCCGGCGACGGCTGGGTGCTGAGCGGCGCGAAGGGCGTCGTCGACCAGGGCGCGCAGGCCGCGTTCTTCGTCGTGTCCGCGCGCACCGCGGGGAACGACGACGATGCGGACGGCATCCGCCTGTTCGTCGTGCCGGCCGATGCGCACGGCGTGTCGCTGCGCGACTACCGGAAGATCGACGGCGGGCGCGCGGCGGAGGTGCGCTTCGACCGCGTCGCGCTGCCGGCTGACGCAGCGCTCGGCGATCCGCACGGCGGCGCGGCGCTGCTCGAACGCGTGCTCGGCTACGGCCTGCTCGCGCTGTCGGCGGAGGCGCTCGGCGCGATGGACGTCGCGAAGGCGCACACGCTCGACTACCTGCGCACCCGCAAGCAGTTCGGCATGCCGATCGGCAGCTTCCAGGCGCTGCAGCACCGGATGGCCGACCTGCTGCTCGAGGTCGAGCAGGCGCGCTCGGCGGTGATCAACGCGGCCGCGCAGCTCGATGCGCCGCATGCCGTGCGCGAGCGCGCGCTGGCCGCGGCGAAGGTCAGCATCGGCCGGATCGGTACGCTCGTCGCCGAGGAGAGCATCCAGCTGCACGGCGGGATCGGCATGACGTGGGAGCTGCCGTTGTCGCACTACGCGAAGCGCCTCGTGATGATCGATCACCAGCTCGGCGACGAGGATCATCATCTCGCGCGCTACATCGCGCTGTCGAAGCAATAAATAAACAGAAGCTGGAGGAGACGACGATGGACAACGCGACGCAACCCGCGCTGCCGCTCGCCGGCGTCAAGGTGCTCGATTTCTCGCGCGTGCTGGCCGGGCCGTGGAGCGCGATGGTGCTGGCCGATTTCGGCGCGGAAGTGATCAAGGTCGAGCATCCGGCGCGCGGCGACGATACGCGCGACTGGGGCCTGCGCATCGGCGACACCGAGACGACCTATTTCAACAGCGTGAACCGCAGCAAGCGGTCGATCTGCATCGACCTGCAGACGGCGGACGGGCAGCGTCTCGCGCGCGCACTGGCCGCGCAGGCCGACGTGCTGATCCACAACTTCAAGTTCGGCGGCGCGGAGAAGCTCGGCCTCGGCTACGACGCGCTGGCCGAACTGAACCCGCGCCTCGTGCATTGCGCGATTTCGGGTTACGACCGTTCGGGCCCGGAAGCGGGCCGTCCCGGCTACGACCTCGTCGTGCAGGGCGAGGCGGGGCTGATGGCGCTGAACGGCGACGCACACCAGCCGCCGCTGAAGTTCGGCGTCGCGGCGGTCGACCTGTTCACCGGGATGTATTCGGCGCAGGCGATCCTCGCGGCGCTGTACGAGCGGCACGCGACCGGCCGCGGCCGGCGCATCGAGATGGCGCTGTTCGACTGCGGGCTGATGATCACCGCGTACTACGGGCTCGACGCGCTGCTGATGGAGCAGGATCCGCCGCGCTACGGCAACGCGCATCCGTCGATCGTGCCGTACGGCGTGTTCGACGCGGCCGACGGCCCGCTCGTGATCACGGTCGGCACCAATTCGCAGTTCGCGCGGTTCTGCGACGTGATCGGGCGACCCGATCTCGCGGCCGACCCGCGTTACCTGACCAACCTCGGCCGCTCGCAGAACCGGGCCGGGCTGCTGCCCGAGATTCGCCGCGAACTCGCGAGCCGAACGCGCGCGGCCTTGCTGGCCGGGCTTGCCGGCGCCGGCATTCCGTGCGGCGAAGTGCTCGGCCTGCACGAGGCGCTGACGTCCGAGCGCGCACGCCGCGCGGGGCTCGTCACGCGCCAGCCGCATCCGGTCGCGGGCGGCGTCGACGTGCTCGCGCCGCCGTACCGCTTCGACGGCGCGCGGCTGCCGGTGCGCGGCGCGCCGCCCGTGCTCGGCGCCGATACGGACGACGTGCTCGGCGGCTGGCTCGGGCTGTCGGCGGACGACGTCGCGAAGCTGCGCGCGCAGCGCGTGGTCTGAATCGATTTGTGCCGCCGCGGCGCGGGCGGGCTGGATCGCGCGCCGATCGACTACACGACAACCCTCGCGAAACGACGAGGGGCCTTGCATGGGACCCGAGTAAGCGCTAAAGCGCCAACTCTGGTCGACAAAGGAGACACCATGGAGCTTTCCGTCATCGAACAGGTCACGGCGCGCCGTGACTACCAGCAGCTCGTGAGCGCGCGGCGCCGCTTCAGCTTCGTGCTGACGGCGCTGATGATCGCCACGTACTACGGCTTCATCCTGCTCGTCGCGCTCGCGCCGCGCGTGCTCGCGGCGCCGCTGTACGCGGGCGCGACGATCACCGCTGGCGTCGCCGCGGGCGTCGCGATCATCCTGGTCGCGATCGCCCTGACCGCGTGCTACGTGCTGCGCGCGAACCGTGCGTTCGACCGGGCGGTCGACGCGATCCTCGAACGTTCGTGATGGAGGCCGCGATGCATCGCTCGTTGTCCGCTCTTGGCGCCGCCTGCATGGCGCTCGTTCCCGCCGCCGCGCACGCGGTGTCCGTCGCCGGGCCGATGCCCGACAAGGTCGAACTGAACCCCGTCGCGATCGGCATGTTCTTCGCGTTCGTGTTCGCGACGCTCGCGCTCACCCGCTGGGCCGCGCGCCGCACGCGCTCCACGCGCGACTTCTACACGGCCGGCGGCGGCATCACCGGCCTGCAGAACGGCCTCGCGATCGCCGGCGACTACATGTCGGCCGCGTCGTTCCTCGGCCTCTCCGGGATGGTGTTCATGTTCGGCTTCGACGGGCTCATCTATTCGATCGGCTTCCTCGTCGGCTGGCCGTTCGTGATGTTCCTGATCGCCGAGCCGCTGCGCAACCTCGGCAAGTTCACGTTCGTCGACGTGGTCGCCTACCGCTTCGCGCAGCGGCCGATCCGGCTGCTGACGTCGGCCAACTCGCTGACGATCGTCGTGCTGTACCTCGTCGTGCAGATGGTCGGCGCGGGCAAGCTGATCCAGCTGCTGTTCGGGCTGTCGTACGGCACGGCCGAGCTGATCGTCGGCGTGCTGATGGTGGTGTACGTGTTCTTCGGCGGGATGACGGCGACCACCTGGGTGCAGGTGATCAAGGCCGTGCTGCTGCTGTGCGGCGCGACGCTGCTCGCGTTGCTCGCGCTCGGCGAATTCGGCTTCAGCATCGACGCGATGTTCCGCCGCGCGGTGGCCGTGCATCCGGGCGCGCTCGGCATCATGGCGCCCGGCAAGCTGATCCGCGATCCGGCCAACGCGCTGTCGCTCGGCATCGCGCTGATGTTCGGCACCGCCGGCTTCCCGCACATCCTGATGCGCTTCTTCACGGTGCCGAACGCGAAGGAGGCGCGCAAGTCGGTGCTCTACGCGACCGGCTTCATCGGCTACTTCTACCTGCTGACGTTCGTGATCGGCTTCTCGGCGATCGTGCTGCTTGCGCGGCATCCCGAGTTCTTCAAGCTCGGCGCCAACGGTTCGTTCAATCTCACGCGCGACCTGCTCGGCGGCTCGAACATGGTCGCGGTGAAGCTCGCGCAGGCGGTCGGCGGCAACTGGTTCTACGGCTTCATCGCGGCCGTCACGTTCGCGACGATCCTCGCGGTGGTCGCGGGCCTCACGCTCGCCGGCGCGACGACGATCTCGCACGACCTGTACGCGCAGATGTGGGCGCGCGGCAAGCCGGACGAGCGGCTGGAGATGCGCATCTCGCGCGCGGCGACGATCGTGCTGTCCGCGGTCGCGATCGGGCTGTCGATCCTGTTCGAGCACGTGAACGTCGCGTTCATGGTCGGCCTCGTCGCGGCGGTCGCGGCGAGCGCGAATTTCCCGGTGATCGCGATGTCGATCTTCTGGCGCGGGATGACGACGCGCGGCGCGGTGCTGGGCGGCAGCCTCGGCCTCGCGTCGGCGGTCGGGCTCACGGTGCTGTCGAAGTCGGTGTGGGTCGACGTGCTGCACCACGCGCACGCGCCGGTGTTCCTCGACAACCCGGCGCTCGTGTCGGTGCCGCTCGCGTTCGCCGGCATCGTCGTCGGCTCGCTGGCCGACCGCGGCGAGCGCGCGCGCCGCGAGCGCGACGCGTTCGCGCGGCAGGAGTTCTACGCGCAGACGGGCGTGCTGGCCGGCCCGGCCGTGCGCCACTGAATCGTCTGATGAAGCGATGCATCCGTCCGGATTGCCGGACGGATGCATTCCGGATTTCCGGAAACCCGGATTTTCTTGTCTGCCGCATTGTGATAAATACATTGAAAACAATAGCTTGAATGCTTTCGTGCGGCTGGCATCGACCTTGCAATATAAAAGGCACGGCCACCCTCGGCCGAACTACTACAGCAAGCAAGGAGACAACCGATGACCGACGCCTTCCTCCTCCCCCGGATGTCTTGAGGCATCGCTTGTTGCGGCACGGCAGCCGCGCGGGCGAGTGACTTCCCCTGGCATTCGCCCGCGCGCGTGACGCCGTTTCCACCGGCTCATCTACCCTTCATCAGGAATCATCGTGAAGAAGAAACCCTTCTACAAAGTGCTCTACGTGCAGGTGATCTTCGCCATCATCGTCGGCGTGATCCTCGGTCATTACTATCCGTCGCTTGCCACCGAGATGAAACCGCTCGGCGACGGCTTCATCAAGCTGATCAAGATGGTGATCGGGCCGATCATCTTCTGTACGGTCGTGACCGGCATCGCCGGCATGGAGGACATGAAGAAGGTCGGGCGCGTGGGCGGCAAGGCGCTGCTCTACTTCGAGATCGTGTCGACCTTCGCGCTGCTGCTGGGCCTCGCGGCGACGCACATCCTGCGTCCGGGCGTCGGCTTCAACATCGATCCGGCAACGCTGAACGGCAAGGAAGTCGCATCGTACGCGGCGAAGGCGCACGGCCAGTCGACGGTCGACTTCCTGATGCACATCATCCCGAACACGATGGTCGATGCGTTCGCGCAGGGCGAGATCCTGCAGATCCTGCTGATCGCGCTGCTGTTCGGCAGCGTGCTCGCGCACCTCGGCGAGCGCGGCCGCGTCGTCACCGACTTCATCGACGGCATCACGCGCGTGCTGTTCGGCATCGTGCACATCGTCACGAAGCTCGCGCCGATCGGCGCGTTCGGTGCGATGGCGTTCACCATCGGCAAGTACGGCGTCGGCTCGCTGGTGCCGCTGCTCAAGCTGATCGGCACGTTCTACCTGACCTCGGTCGTGTTCGTGCTGGTCGTGCTCGGCGCGATCGCGCGCTTCACCGGCTTCTCGATCATCCGCTTCATCGGCTACATCAAGGAAGAGCTGCTGATCGTGCTCGGCACGAGCTCGTCGGAAGCTGCGCTGCCGCAGCTGATGGAAAAGCTCGAGAAGGCGGGCTGCTCGCGCTCGGTGGTCGGCCTCGTGGTGCCGACCGGCTACTCGTTCAACCTCGACGGCACCAACATCTACATGACGATGGCCGTGCTGTTCATCGCGCAGGCGACCAACATCGAACTGACGTGGATGCAGCAGCTCACGCTGCTCGCGGTCGCGATGCTGACGTCGAAGGGCGCGAGCGGCGTGACCGGCGCGGGCTTCATCACGCTGGCCGCGACGCTCGCCGTCGTGCCGACCATCCCGCTGTCGGGCATGGTGCTGATCCTCGGCATCGACCGCTTCATGAGCGAGTGCCGCGCGTTGACCAACATCGTCGGCAACGGCGTGGCGACGGTCGTCGTCTCCGCGTGGGAGAAGGAGCTCGACCGCAACAAGCTGCGCCAGGCGCTGAAGGGCGGCGGCGAAGTCGCCGCGACCGAGACGGCCGGCGTCTGACGTCATGAAGGAGCAGGGGGCGCCGCCCGCGGGCGGCGCGCCGCGCGGCGGCGGCGGTGGTGGTGCAGACGGCTATGACACAATAGACGATCCGCATCGTCAGGAAGCCGTCACCGTGAAGCGCCGCCTGCTGGTCCTCGTCGCGCTTGCCGTCGCGCTCGTCGCGGCGTGCACGCTGACGTGGACCTTCACCTGGCAGCGCGGGATCGACGAACTGCAGCGCAATGCCGCGGTGCGCGTCGATCGCACCACCAACGCGCTGAAGAGCACCCTCGACCGCTACGAGTCGCTGCCGTACCTGCTCGGCAGCCACCCGCTCGTGCAGGACCTGCTCGCCGAGCCGAAGCGCGCCGACTACGCGGCGCGCGCAAACCGCTATCTCGAAGACCTCAACCAGCACGCGCACGCGACCGTCACCTATCTCGTCGGCGCGGACGGCCTGTGCGTGGCCGCGAGCAACTGGCGCGCGCCCGACAGCTTCATCGGGATCGGATACCGGTTCCGCCCGTATTTCATCGACGCGATGAACGGCCGCGTCGGCCGCTTCTTCGGCATCGGCACGATCTCGCGCGACCCCGGCTACTACATCTCGCAGCCGGTGTGGCGCGACGGCCGGATCGTCGGCGTCGTCGTCGTGAAGCTCAATCTCGAATGGTTCCAGGGCGCCGACGCGTCCGAGCCGCTCGTCGTCGCGGACGAGCACGGCGTCGTGTTCCTGTCGTCGGTGCCGGCGTGGAAGTACCACACGCTGAAGCCGCTGCCGGGCCCCGTCGCCGCGTCGATCTACGCCACCCGCCAGTACGCGCAGCAGCCCGTCACGCCGCTGCCGCTGCGGGTCGAGCGGCAGCTCGGCGCGGATGCGCAGGTCGTGCGCCTCGGGCCGGGCCGCCGCGCGCCACGCTACCTCGCGACGCAGCGCCGCATCGGCGAGCCCGACTGGCAGCTCGTCACGCTCGCGCCGATCGCGCCCGTCGACGCCGACGCGCGCAACGCGACGATCGTCACCGGTTTCGGCTTCGTGTCGGTCGCGCTGCTCGCGTTCTACTGGCGGATGCGGCGCGCGCGCGTGCGCGAGATGATCCGCGGCCGCGCGCTGCTGCAGCAGGCGTACGCGGAGCTGAACCGGCGCGTCGAGGAACGCACGGCCGACCTGTCGCAGGCGAACGGGCAGCTGCAGAAGGAAGTCGGCGACCGGATCCGCGCCGAGCAGGAGCTGCGCGCCGCGCACGACGAGCTGATCCAGGCGAGCAAGCTGGCCGCGCTCGGCCAGATGGCGGCCGGCATCACGCACGAGCTGAACCAGCCGCTCGCCGCGCTGCGTAGCTTCTCCGACAACACGCGCGTGCTGCTCGACCGCGGCGAGCAGGCGGCCGCGCGCGAGAACCTCGAGGCGATCGCCGCGCTCACCGAGCGGATGGGCAAGATCACCAACCAGCTGAAGCTGTTCGTCGGCCGTGCGCGGCCGCGCAACGAACAGGCGCTCGTCGTGCGCGCGCTGCGCAGCGTGCTCGCGCTGCTCGGCGAGCGGCTGCGCGGCGTCGAGCTGGTGCTGACGCTGCGCGACGGCGACGGCGAACCATCGCGCGCCGCGCCGCTCGATCTCGCGAACGACCATCCGGAACTCGTCGCGCGCTGCGAGGATCTGCGTCTCGAACAGGTGCTGATCAACCTGCTCGGCAACGCGCTCGACGCGGTCGCGTCGTCCGCCGCGCCGCGCGCGGCGGCCCCGCGCATCGAGGTCGCGATCGAAGCGTCCGCCGCGACGCTCGCGATCCAGGTGCGCGACAATGGCCCGGGCATCCCGCCCGACCTGCTGCCGCGGCTGTTCGAGCCGTTCTTCACGACCAAGGAAATGGGGCGCGGGCTCGGCCTGGGGCTCGCGATCTCGTCGTCGATCGCGAGCGACGCGGGCGGCTCGCTGACCGCGCGCAACGCGCCGGCCGGCGGCGCGCTGTTCGTCTTGACGTTGCGCCGCGCGCGCACGCATCATCCGGACTCCGTGTCCGAGCAGGCGGGCTCGCGCTGAGCGCGCCCGTTGCGCGCGCCGAGCGCCGCGGCACCCATCAGGAGCAAGCAAGTACGATGGCCAACCGGCTGCAAGTGATCTATATCGAAGACGATGCGCTCGTGCGCCGCGCGAGCGTGCAGAGCCTCCAGCTGGCGGGGTTCGACGTGACCGGCTTCGAGTCGGCCGAGGCCGCCGAGAAGGCGATCGTCGGCGACGCCGCCGGCGTGATCGTCAGCGACATCCGCCTGCCCGGCGCGAGCGGGCTCGACCTGCTCGCGCAGTGCCGCGAGCGCGTGCCCGACGTGCCGGTGATCCTCGTCACCGGGCATGGCGACATCTCGATGGCGGTGCAGGCGATGCGCGACGGCGCCTACGATTTCATCGAGAAGCCGTTCGCGGCCGAGCGGCTGATCGAGACCGTGCGGCGCGCGCTCGAGCGGCGCGAGCTGGTGCTCGAGAACCACGCGCTGCGCCGCGAGCTGGCCGGGCAGAACGTCGTCGCGCCGCGCATCATCGGCCGCAGCCCGGCGATCGAGCAGGTGCGGCGGCTGATCGCGAACGTCGCGCCGACCGATGCGTCGGTGCTCATCAACGGCGACACGGGCGCCGGCAAGGAGCTGATCGCGCGCAGCCTGCACGAGCTGTCGCCGCGCCGCGACAAGCCGTTCATCGCGGTGAACTGCGGCGCGCTGCCCGAGCCGATGTTCGAATCGGAGATGTTCGGCTACGAGCCGGGCGCGTTCACGGGCGCCGCGAAGCGCCGGGTCGGCAAGCTCGAATACGCGTCCGGCGGCACGCTGTTCCTCGACGAGATCGAAAGCATGCCGCTCGCGCTGCAGGTGAAGCTGCTGCGCGTGCTGCAGGACGGCGTGCTCGAGCGGCTCGGCTCGAACCAGCCGATTCGCGTGAATTGCCGCGTCGTCGCGGCCGCGAAGGGCGACATGAGCGAGCTGGTCGCGGCCGGCACGTTCCGGCGCGACCTGCTGTACCGCCTCAACGTCGTGACGATCGCGCTGCCGCCGCTCGCCGAGCGCCGCGAGGACATCGTGCCGCTGTTCGAGCACTTCATGCTCGACGCGGCGGTGCGCTACGCCCGCCCGGCGCCGGTGCTCACCGACCGGCAGCGCGCGAGCCTGATGCAGCGCGACTGGCCCGGCAACGTGCGCGAGCTGCGCAACGCGGCCGACCGGTTCGTGCTCGGCGTCGCCGACATGCCGCAGGACGCGGGCGCGGCGGACGAGGACGACGCGAACGAGCAGACGCTGAAGGAGCGCATCGAGCAGTTCGAGCGCGCGGTGATCGCCGAGGCGCTGAACCAGACGGGCGGCGCGGTCGCGGCCACGGCAGACCGGCTGCACGTCGGCAAGGCGACGCTCTACGAGAAGATGAAGCGGTACGGCCTGTCGGCCAAAGGAGAAACGGACCGCTGAGCCGGGCGTGCCCGGTTATGCGGTCCGTTGCGGGGAGCGGGCGCGGCTGCCGTGGAAACGCGGCGCCGCGCTGCGCGGCTCAGGCGGCGTTGCCGAGCGCCTGCTTCAGCAGCTGGTCGAGCTCCGCGAATTGCGGCGCGCCGACGTAGCGCTTCAGGATCTTGCCGTCCTTGTCGACGACGAAGGTCGTCGGCGTCAATTGCACGTTGCCGAACTGCTTCGCGACGCTGCCGTCGTCGAGCGCGACCTTGAACGGCAGCTGGCGCGTCTGCGCGTAGTTCGCGACGTACATCGGCGGGTCGTAGTTCATCGCGACCGCGACGAATTCCAGGCCCTGTCCCTTGAAACGGTTGTAGGTCTCGACCATCTGCGGCATTTCCTGCATGCAGGTCGCGCAGCTCGTCGCCCAGAAGTTGACGAGGTAGACCTTGCCCTTCAGGTCGGCCGTGGTCGAGATCTTCTGGCCCGACAGCAGCGTGAAGGTCGCGTCCGGCGCGCTGGACTTGCCGCTGAACGCGAAGAAGCCGGCCACGGCGATCGCGGCCGCGACGACGACGGCCGCGACGTAGCGCATCGGGCTCGCGCGGCGGCTGGGGGAAGGAGGCGTGGAGTTCATCTGCGGGCTCTCGAAGGACGGTCATGACGCCGGACAGGGCCGGACACGTCGAAATTCGGCGCTTATTTTAGCGCGAATGCGGCGCGCGCACCGGTGGCCGCCACGCATCCCGGCGTTGCGGTTCGACGCATAATGCACGTTTTGCCCGTGTCGATCCACGTCATGCCGAAGGTCCTTCCCGATTCGCTGCGTCCCCTTTTTCGTCCGCTGCGGCACTTCGCCGCACTCGTCTGCGCGAGCGCCGCGCTGGCCGCGTGCTCGCCGGCCTTCGACTGGCGCACGCTGCACAACGACGCCGGCTATACGATCGACCTGCCCGCGAAGCCGACCGTCGAAGAGCATGCGGTCGCGATCGGCGGCACGCCGATGACGATGCGGATGCAGGCGGCGCACGTCGACGGCGCGGTGTTCGCTGTCGGCACGGTGATGCTGCCCGACGCACGCGACGAGACCCGGCGTGCGGCGCTCGACTACCTGCGCGGCGGGCTGTCCCGCAACCTCGACGGCGCGCCGCAGACGGCCTCGGTGCCGGTGCCGCTCGCGGCGGGTGGCGCGGTGAACGGGCTCGAGCTGCGGCTGGCCGGCGCGGCGGCGGGGCCGGAGCGCGCGCGCAAGACGATCGTGGCCCGGCTCGTGGCGCGCGGCACGCATGCGTACCAAGCGGTCGTGATCTCCGACGCGCCGCTCGCGCAGGAGCAGCTCGATCAATTCTTCGGATCGTTGAAACTCGACTGAGGCCGGCGGGCGAGCGTGCCGTGAAACTGCAAGTTGCTTCGCAGCATTGTTCGCTAATTGCCGGATTTTGCGGGGGTTTTTGGGCTATCCACAGCGCGTGTGGATAACTTTGTTGAAAAGTGGTCGGAATGCGCGTCGAAGCCACGCCGGACGGCCGCCGGAACGGATTGCCCGCGCGTGCAGCGCTTGAGAAAAATCAATAAAAACAATGGCATGCGCGGCCGCCATCGAATATTCACGGCGGTGATGCAATCCGCGCCCGCTGGCGCGGAATTGTGCATAAGTCAAGTCTTGACAGCCGGATTTTGTCCTCAGAGCGCGGTCAGCGCGCGCCGGTAGCGGATCGCCTCGGCGATCTGCGCGGCGTTCGGCTGCGGGTCGCCGGCGAGGTCGGCGATCGTCCGCGCGACCTTCAGCACCCGGTAATACGCGCGCGCCGACCAGCCGAACCGCTCGCCGGCCTCGCGCAGCAGGCGCTCGCCGTCGTCGGTCGGCCGGCCGAGGTCGTCGGTTTCGCGGCCGCTCAGCATGTGGTTCGTCTTGCCCTGGCGTTCGAGCTGCCGCGCGCGGGCCTGCGCGACCCGCGCGGCGACCGCGGCGCTCGGTTCGCCGGGTGTCGGTGTGCGCGCCGCCAGCTCGGCCGGCGTGAGCGCGGGCAGGTCGATCTGGATGTCGATGCGGTCGAGCAGCGGCCCGGACAGCTTGCGCAGGTAGCGCGCGGCGACGTCCGGCGAGCAGCGGCAGCGGCCGGACGGATCGCCGTGCCAGCCGCACGGGCACGGGTTCATCGCGGCGATCAGCTGGCACGCGGCGGGGAAGTCCGCCTGCTGCGCCACGCGGGAGATCGTGATGCGGCCGGCCTCGAGCGGCTCGCGCAGCATTTCCAGCACGTGCCGGTCGAATTCCGGCAGCTCGTCGAGGAACAGCACGCCAAGGTGCGCGAGCGTGATCTCGCCCGGCTGCGGCGGGTTGCGGCCGCCGACCAGCGCCGCCGCGCTCGACGAATGATGCGGCGAGCGAAACGGCCGCTGCCGCCACTGCGCGGGCGAGAAGCCGATGCGGCTCGCGGACAGCAGCGCGGCCGACGTCAGCGCCTCGTCGTCGGTGAGCGGCGGCAGCAGCCCCGGCAGCCGCGCGGCCAGCATCGACTTGCCCGCGCCGGGCGGCCCGATCATCAGCATGTGATGCCCGCCGGCCGCCGCGACTTCGAGCGCACGCCGCGCGCCGCGCTGGCCGATCACGTCGGCGAGATCGGGCGCGGCCGCCGCGGGCCGGCCATC
Organism: Burkholderia pyrrocinia; assembly: GCA_001527685.1. GTDB lineage: Bacteria > Pseudomonadota > Gammaproteobacteria > Burkholderiales > Burkholderiaceae > Burkholderia > Burkholderia pyrrocinia_D. The sequence goes on along the minus strand of LOZU01000034.1, from coordinate 130,378 downwards.
GAGCAGCGGCGCGGCGACGGGCGCGAGCCGGCCGTCGGGCGCACCGGTCAGGTGCGCGCACAGCGCGGGCAGGTCGGCTGCACCGTAGACGGTCACGCCCGGCACGAGCGCGGCTTCGGCGGCGCTGTCGAGCGGCAGGTACAGCTCCGGCTCACGGGAAGGCGCCGCCCGATCGGCGGGGGCAGCGTGCCGGTCGCGCGCGACGCCGCAGGCCATCGCGAACGCGCCGCGCATCGGCCGCAGCGCGCCGGTGAGCGACAGCTCGCCGGCGAATTCGCGGCCCGGCAGTGCGTCGGCCGGAATCTGGCCGTTCGCGGCGAGGATGCCGAGCGCGATCGGCAGGTCGAAGCGCCCCGATTCCTTCGGCAGGTCGGCGGGCGCGAGATTGACGGTGATGCGGCGCACGGGGAACTCGAAGCCGCAGTTCTGCAGCGCGGCGCGCACGCGCTCACGGCTTTCGCGGACTTCGAGATCGGGCAGGCCGACGATCGAGAACGACGGCAGGCCGTTGGCGAGATGGACTTCGACGGTGACGTCCGGCGCGCGGCCGGCCGCCGGTGCGCGGCTGCGCACCACGGCAAGCGACATGGCGAGGCTCCTGTAGGGCGGACGGGCATGCCTTGCGGGCCGCCTGTCGCGGAAAGGGGAGTGATCGGTGCGCGCTTGCCGGCGTGGCGCGGATGAAAGAACGACGGGGGGCTACGTGGGCTGGCGCAGGCATCGGCGGGCCGCGGGAAGCGGCCCGCCGGTCGCGCCTGTGCCCAGTCGGGCCTGCGGGTCAGGCTTGCAGGCCAGGCTGGTACGTCAGGCTTGCGAAGCGGCGAGCTTCTGCTCGAGCTCCGCGACGCGCTTTTCCAGTTCCTCGAGACGCACGCGGGTGCGGGCGAGCACCTGCGCCTGCGTATCGAATTCCTCGCGGGTGACGAGATCGAGCTTCGAGAAGCCTTGCGACAGCATGGCCTTCACGTTGCGCTCGACATCCTTGGCCGGCGAGTTTTTCAGCAGGTCGCTGACGCGCGACTGCAGGTCGTTGAAAACGTCGCTGGGTTGCTTCATGTGATTCCCCTTCATTGCACAAAAAATGTGCATCTTCAGTTGCATACGTGCCCGTGATGCACGCATGACCGGAAATGGTGCGCGCGGCGCGCGATTTCCGGGCACGGCGCCCGCACGGGTGACAGTCCCCGTGTTCCGGGGCGTGCGTGCACTCTAGCAACGATCCTCGCCCGGCGCCAGAGAACACGGCCCACGTTGGCCGTTCGGCCGGGCTTTCGCGTCTTTTCGCCGCCGAAGCGGGCCGCGCCGCGCGGTTTCGTGCGTGCCCGCAGCGGACTTGGCATGCGAGTTGCTGGAGAGAGTCCGCTACACATCCAACCAATTCGACGGGACAACCCAGCGAGAGGACTTCATGAAACTCATTACCGCAATCATCAAGCCGTTCAAGCTCGATGAGACGCGCGAGGCGCTCTCGGCGCTCGGCGTCTCGGGCATTACGGTGACGGAGGTGAAAGGGTTCGGCCGCCAGAAAGGGCACACCGAGCTGTACCGGGGCGCCGAATACGTGGTCGATTTCCTGCCGAAGATGAAGATCGAGGCCGCCGTGTCCGACGATCTCGTCGACCAGGCGGTCGAGGCGATCGAACGGGCCGCGCGCACCGGCAAGATCGGCGACGGCAAGATCTTCGTCACGCCGATCGAGCAGGTGATCCGGATTCGCACCGGGGAGACAGGCGCTGACGCGCTGTAAATAGACAAGACGAGCGACAAGAGGAAACCCAAGATGCGCAAACTTCTGATGTCCCTGCTGATGGCCGGCTCGCTGATCGCGGCCGGTGTCGGCCCGGCGCTCGCGGATGACGCGGCGTCCGCCGCGGCCGCGTCCGCGCCTGCAGCAAGCGCCGCCGACGCGTCGGCAGCCGCCGCCCCGGCCGCTTCGGCGCCGGCCGCGCCGGAGGCCGCGGCTTCCGCCGCTGCCGCAGCCGCCCCGGCGTCGGGCGCCGCCGATGCTTCGGCCGCCGCCGCCGCGTCGGCCCCGGCCGCGCCTGCCGCGCCCACCGCGCCGTTCTCCGTCGATTCGTCGAAGATCAGCGCCGGCGACACCGCGTGGATGCTCACGTCCACCGCGCTCGTGCTGTTCATGACGATCCCGGGCCTCGCGCTGTTCTACGCGGGCATGGTCCGCAAGAAGAACGTGCTGGCCACCGTGATGCAGAGCTTCGCGATCACCGCGCTGATCACGGTGCTCTGGACGGTCGTCGGCTACAGCCTCGCGTTCACGCCGGGCAACGGCTTCATCGGCGGCCTGTCGCGCGTGTTCCTGCACGGGATGAACTACGTGAAGGGCGACAAGGCGACCACGCTGACCGTGAGCCACCTCGCGACGACGATTCCGGAATCGGTCTACTTCGTCTACCAGATGACGTTCGCGATCATCACGCCGGCGCTGATCTGCGGCGCGTTCGCCGACCGGATGAAGTTCTCGGCGATGCTGGTGTTCATGGCGCTCTGGTCGCTGATCGTCTACGTGCCGGTCGCGCACATGGTCTGGGAACCGACCGGCTGGCTGTCGGCCGACGGCGTGCTCGACTTCGCGGGCGGCACCGTGGTGCACATCAACGCGGGTATCGCGGGCCTGATGTCGTGCCTCGTGCTCGGCAAGCGGGTCGGCTACGGCCGCGAATCGATGGCGCCGCACAACCTGGTGCTGACGATGATCGGCGCGTCGATGCTGTGGGTCGGCTGGTTCGGCTTCAACGCGGGCTCGGCGGTGGCCGCCGACGGCCGTGCCGGCTTCGCGATGCTGACGACGCAGGTCGCGACGGCCTGCGCGGCGCTCGGCTGGATGTTCGCCGAGTGGGTCGCGAAGGGCAAGCCGTCGGTGCTCGGCATCGTGTCGGGTGCGGTCGCGGGTCTCGTGGCGATCACGCCGGCGTCCGGCTTCGTCGGCGTGACGGGCTCGCTGGTGATCGGCATTGCGGCGGGCGTGGTCTGCTTCTGGTCGGCGACGTGGCTCAAGTCGAAGCTCGGCTATGACGATTCGCTCGATGCGTTCGGCGTGCACGGCGTGGGCGGCATCCTGGGCGCGCTGCTGACCGGCGTATTCGCGGTCAAGGACATCGGCGGCGCGGACGGCAGCCTGCTGCTGCAGGCCAAGGGCGTCTTGATCACGCTGGTCTACAGCGGCGTGCTGAGCTTCATCCTGCTGAAGCTGATCGACCTGACGATCGGCCTGCGCGTGTCGGAAGAGGAAGAGCGCGAAGGCCTCGACGTGATTCTCCACGGCGAGCACGTCGAATAAGCCGGAACGATGGACGGCGGGCGGCCGCGACGCTGCCCCCGCAACGAATGAGCGCAGCGACTTCGGCCCGCCTTCCCGGCGGGTTTTTTTTCTCCTGCAACGGTGCCCGGCAGCGGATAACCCTGCGCGCTATCAGGTCAATAGCCAGAAACTTCCTCCAAATCCTTGCGATTCCGGGAACAATCCCCAAATGGGCAAAGCAATTGCTCTACAATCTTCATTCTCCCGCTCGCGAGTGATTCATGGTTCCCCACCTCGTTACGGCGCTCAACGGTCCGCTGCTCGAACTCGAGCAGAAGATCCTCGACGCCACGCCTGCGATCGAACGCTGGTTCAGGCTCGAATGGCAGGAGCACACGCCGCCGTTCTACTGTTCGGTCGACCTGCGTAACGCCGGCTTCAAGCTGGCGCCCGTCGATGCCAACCTGTTCCCGGGCGGCTTCAACAACCTGCCGTCGGAAGTGCTGCCGCTCGCCGTGCAGGCGGCGATGGCCGCGATCGAGAAGATCTGCCCGGACGCGAAGAACCTGCTCGTGATTCCCGAGCTGCCGACCCGCAACGCGTACTACCTGGAAAACGTCGCGCGCCTCGCGACGATCATGCGCCAGGCCGGCCTGAACGTGCGCTTCGGCTCGCTCGACCCGAGCATCTCCGACATCACGCCGATCACGCTGGCCGACGGCCAGAAGATCGTGCTCGAGCCGCTCGAGCGTTCGCAGCGCCGCCTCGGCCTGAAGAATTTCGATCCGTGCTCGATCCTGCTGAACAACGACCTGTCGGCCGGCATCCCGGGCGTGCTGGAAAACTTGCACGAGCAGTACCTGCTGCCGCCGCTGCACGCGGGCTGGGCCGTGCGCCGCAAGTCGACGCACTTCTCGTGCTACGACGACGTCGCGAAGAAGTTCGCGAAGATGGTCGGCGTCGATCCGTGGATGGTGAATCCGTACTTCGCGCACGTCGAGGGCGTCGACTGGCAGGGGCATGAAGGCGAGCAGGCGCTCGCCGACGCGATCGACGGCGTGCTGAAGAAGATCGCGCGCAAGTACCGCGAATACGGGATCAGCGAGAAGCCGTACGTCGTCGTGAAGGCCGACGCCGGCACCGCGGGGCGCGGCGTGATGACCGTGCACGACGCGGCCGAGATCGGCCGGATGACGAAGGCGGAGCGCGCGCAGATGGCCGAGTCGAAGGCCGGGCTCGCGGTGCGCGACGTGATCGTGCAGGAAGGCGTGTACACGTTCGAGCGGATCGGCGATGAAGTCGCGGAGCCGGTCGTCTACATGATCGACCGCTACGTGGTCGGCGGCTTCTACCGCACGCACGGCGGCCGCGAGCGCGACCAGAACCTGAACGCGCCGGGCATGCATTACGTGCCGCTCGGCTTCGAGCACACCGCGCTGCCGGATGCGGGCGCCAAGCCGGGCGCCGCGCCGCCGAACCGGTTCTACATGTACGGCGTCGTCGCGCGGCTGTCGCTGATCGCGTCGTCGATCGAACTGGAAAAGACCGATCCGGAAGCCATCCAGGTGTAATGGCCGCCGCGCCGGCACCGCAACGACAGGACCCGCATGGACATTCTCTTTATCGCCGACCCGCTCGAGCGCTTCAAGATCTACAAGGATTCGACCTACGCGATGATGGCGGAAGCCGCGCGGCGCGGGCATGCGGTGTACGCGTGCGAACCGCGCCATCTCGCGTGGACGGGTTCCGCCGTCGAGGCCGACGTGCAGCGCGTGACGCTGGTCGGCGACCTGAACGACCTGCATCGCGGGCCGTGGTACGAGGCGGGCGCGGTCGAGTCGCGCCGCGTCGCGTCGTTCGGCGCGGTGCTGATGCGCAAGGATCCGCCGTTCGACATGGAGTACGTGACGTCGACCTGGCTGCTCGAGCTGGCCGAGCGCGCGGGCGCGCGCGTGTTCAACCGGGCGCAGTCGATCCGCGATCACTCGGAGAAGCTCGCGATCGGCGAGTTTGCGCAGTTCGTCGCGCCGACGCTCGTCACCCGTGACGCGAAGCGCCTGCGTGCGTTCCACGCCGAGCACGGCGACGTGATCCTGAAGCCGCTCGACGGGATGGGCGGGATGGGCGTGTTCCGCGTGAAGCCGGACGGCATGAACCTGGGCTCGATCATCGAGATGCTGAGCCACGACGGCGCGCGCACGGTGATGGCGCAGAAGTTCATCCCCGAGATCAAGGACGGCGACAAGCGCATCCTGCTGATCGGCGGCGAGCCGGTGCCGTATTCGCTCGCGCGGATCCCGCAGGGCAACGAGGTGCGCGGCAATCTCGCCGCGGGCGGGCTCGGCGTCGCGCAGCCGCTCACCGCGCGCGACCGCGAGATCGCCGAGACGGTCGCGCCGGTGCTCGCGGCGCGCGGCCTGCTGCTGGTTGGCCTCGACGCGATCGGCGACTGGCTGACCGAGGTGAACGTCACGAGCCCGACCTGCTTCCGCGAAATCATGGAGCAGACCGGCTTCGACGTCGCCGCGATGTTCATCGACGCGCTGGAGCGCGCGGCCGCGTAGGCCGCGCGTTGCGCGCAACCCCGGCGGCGGCCGCGCAGGCCCCCCGCCGCCGGGAAGCGTTGACCGGCCTGCTACAATGCCCGCTCGCCCGGCGCCGCGTTTGGACGCGCCGATGGCCCGGCGGCCGGGCCGAACTTGTTGCAAGGTTGAAATGAAACGACCCCCACGCTCGCTGTGTTCGCTGCGCCCGGCACGGGCGGCCAGCCATCCCGGGGCGGCCTTGCGGAGGCTGACATGGCAGGGATTCTGATCATTGCGCACGCGCCGCTCGCCACCGCGCTGCGGGACTGCATCGCGCACATCTACGGCGGCGTGCCCGCGCGCATCGGCTGCATCGACGTGCACGCGGAAAACGATCCGGCCCAGGTGATGGCGTTCGCGCACGCCGAGCTCGCGCGGCTCAAGGAAGAGAACGGCGCGCTCGTGCTGACCGACATGTACGGCGCGACGCCCGCGAACATCGCCGGCCAGCTCGCGAAGGTCGCGAACGTGCGGGTGCTGGCGGGCGTCAACCTGCCGATGCTGGTGCGCGCGGTCTGCTACCGCACGATGCCGCTCGACAAGCTCGTCGACAAGGCGCTGTCCGGCGGCGCGAAGGGCGTCCACGAAGTCGCGGCGGGCACGCCGCCGCCGCCGTCCGAAGCCGGCTGCGGCCAATGCGCGCCGATTCCGCCGGAACCGTGTCCGCGCACCGAGTCGCATTGAGCGCAATGCGTTCCCCGTTTTAGACCCTTCGCCGGCGGGCGCCGCCGGCGGCCTCGACCGACCGAGAACCATGCTTCAACAAGAAACCACCATCGTCAATAAATTGGGGCTGCATGCGCGCGCATCGGCCAAGCTCACGCAACTGGCCGGCAATTTCCAGTCCGAAGTCTGGATGACGCGCAACGGGCGCAAGATCAACGCAAAGAGCATCATGGGCGTGATGATGCTCGCGGCAGGCATCGGCAGCACGGTCACGATCGAGACCGAGGGGCCGGACGAGCAGGACGCGATGAACGCGCTGCTGAAGCTGATCGCCGACAAGTTCGGCGAAGGGCAGTGACCCGCGACACGGAATCGTTGCCGTTTCCAGCGAAAATGCCGCGGATCCCGCGGCATTTTTTTCGTCGGCCGGATTGATGCGATCCTCGCAATGCTGCACTGCATGCAGTCAGCCGGGGGGTGCGGAATTTATAATCGGTATCCGGGGTCATAAGCGCATCGCAGCGGTGTGCCGCGGCTTTTCATGTACACAGGAGGTGCGCGTGTCCTTCACGCTGCATGGCATTCCCGTCTCACGTGGTATCGCAATCGGACGTGCGTATCTGATCGCGCCCGCGGCGCTCGACGTCGCGCATTACCTGATCGACGCGCATCAGATCGATGCCGAGGTCGAGCGCTTCCGCACGGCGCTCGAGGCGGTGCATCGCGAGCTCGAGGCGCTGCGCGCGGACCTGACCGACGACACCCCGAGCGAAGTGGGCGCATTCATCGACGTGCACGCGATGATCCTGAGCGACGCGATGCTCGTGCAGGAAACCATCGACCTGATCCGCACGCGCCGCTACAACGTCGAGTGGGCGCTGACCGAGCAGCTCGATCTGCTCACGCGCCATTTCGACGACATCGAGGACGAATACCTGCGCGAGCGCAAGGCCGACATCGAGCAGGTGGTCGAGCGCGTGCTGAAGGCGCTCGCCGGTGCGCCGTCGGCTTCGCAGGCGCTCGACGGCGCGGCCGCGAACGGCACGGAGGAGATGATCGTCGTCGCGCACGACATCGCGCCGGCCGACATGATGCAGTTCAAGACGCAGTCGTTCCAGGCATTCGTCACCGATCTCGGCGGGCGCACGTCGCATACGGCGATCGTCGCGCGCAGCCTCGGCATTCCGGCGGCGGTCGGCGTGCAGCACGCGAGCGCGCTGATCCGCCAGGACGACCTGATCATCGTCGACGGCGACCAGGGCATCGTGATCGTCGATCCGGCGCCGATCGTCCTCGAGGAATATTCGTACCGGCAGTCCGAGAAGGCGCTGGAGCAACGCAAGCTGCAGCGTCTGAAGTTCTCGCCGACGCAAACGTTGTGCGGCACCAAGATCGACCTGTGCGCGAACATCGAGCTGCCCGACGACGCGAAGGCGGCGGTCGAGGCGGGCGCGGTCGGCGTCGGGCTGTTCCGCTCCGAATTCCTGTTCATGCACCAGAAGTCGATGCCGGAGGAGGAAGAGCAGTTCGCCGCGTACAGGCGCGCGGTCGAGTGGATGAAGGGCATGCCGGTGACGATCCGCACGATCGACGTCGGCGCGGACAAGCCGCTCGAGGCGCTCGACGAAGGCTACGAAACCGCGCCGAACCCGGCGCTCGGGCTGCGTGCGATCCGCTGGAGCCTGTCCGAGCCGCAGATGTTCCTCACGCAGCTGCGCGCGATCCTGCGCGCGTCCGCGTTCGGGCCGGTGAAGATCCTGATCCCGATGCTCGCGCATGCGCAGGAGATCGACCAGACCCTCGACCTGATCCGCGAGGCGAAGCGCCAGCTCGACGACGCGGGGCTCGCGTACGATCCGAACGTGCGGGTCGGCGCGATGATCGAGATTCCGGCCGCGGCGATCGCGCTGCCGCTGTTCCTCAAGCGTGTCGATTTCCTGTCGATCGGCACCAACGACCTGATCCAGTACACGCTCGCGATCGACCGCGCGGACAACGCGGTCGCGCATCTGTACGATCCGCTGCATCCGGCGGTGCTGCACCTGATCGCGTACACGCTGCGCGAGGCGAAGCGCGCGGGCGTGCCGGTGTCGGTATGCGGGGAAATGGCGGGCGATCCGGCGCTCACGCGCCTGCTGCTCGGCATGGGGCTCACCGAGTTCTCGATGCATCCGAGCCAGCTGCTCGTCGTGAAGCAGGAGATCCTGCGCGCGCACCTGAAGGCGCTCGAGAAGCCGACCGCCGACGTGCTCGCGGCGTTCGAGCCCGAGGAAGTGCAGTCGGCGCTCCAGCGCCTGTCGGTCGCCGAGCCGCGCGCCGACGCGGCCGCGTAAGCGGGTCTTGATTCAGGCACACGCCCGCGCGGGCGTGTGCGTCGCGTTCGTCAGTGCGGGCCGCCGCACACCGGGCAATCCGCCTGGCGCGCGATCTTCATCGTCGTCCATTCCATCCGCAGCGCATCGAGCATCATCAGCCGGCCGTTCAGCGTCGTGCCGATGCCGCCGATCACGCGCAGCGCCTCGGCCGCCTGCATCGCGCCGATGATCCCGACGATCGGCGCGAACACGCCCATCGTCGCGCACGCGACTTCCTCGAACGGCTGGTCTTCCGGAAACACGCATGCATAGCAGGGCGCGGCCGGGTCGCGGAAGTCGAACGTGCTGATCTGGCCGTCGAAGCGCAGCGCCGCGCCCGACACGAGCGGCACGCGATGCGTGACGCACGCGCGGTTGATCGCGTGGCGGGTCGCGAAGTTGTCGGTGCAGTCGAGCACGACGCTCGCCTGCGGCACGTGCACGTCGAGCCACGCGTCGTCGACGCGCTCGGCCACCGCGTGCACGGTCACCTCGGGGTTGAGCTGCGCGAGCGTGTCGCGCCCCGATTCCACCTTCCTGCGCCCGACCGAGGCCGTCGCGTGCAGGATCTGCCGCTGCAGGTTCGTGAGATCGACCGTGTCCGCGTCGACCAGCGTGATCGTGCCGACGCCGGACGCCGCGAGATACATTGCCGCCGGCGAGCCGAGGCCGCCCGCGCCGACCACGATCGCATGCGCGTCGAGGAAGCGCTGCTGCGCCTCGATGCCGATTTCGTCGACGAGGATGTGGCGGGAGTAGCGGAGAAGTTGATCGTCGTTCATGAGCTGGGAGCCGGCGTGATGCAGTGCGAAGCGGTATCCGCCTATTTTAGGCGCGCATGAAAAACGGGCCATCGCGGTGTTCCCGCGATGGCCCGTCGGATGCCGGCCGGCGCTTACTGCGCGGCCGACGCGGGCTTCGGTGCGGCCGCCTTCGATGCCGGCGCAGCCTTCGCGGCCGACTTGCCGGTCGCGCTCTTCGTGCTTTCGGCGAGCAGCGACTTCGACGCCTGAACCGGCTTGCCTTCGAGCTTCGCGATCGCCTGCTGCATCATGAAGTCGTCCGCGCTGCCGAACTCGATCGGCTTGCGGTCGCGATCCTTCTGGCGCTGTTCCGGCGTCTTCTTGTCGTTCTGCTCCTCGAGGACGCGCAGCTGATCCATCCGGCGCTGCTCGCGCTCTTCCTGCTCCTTCTTCTCGTTCGGATCCTGCGTGTTCGCGAGGTGGTTCGTGTAGTCGACCTCGCGCGTCACGAGCACGTCGTCCGGATCGCCGTCCGCGTACTGGTCGACCGGCACGTCCGGCGTGATGCCCTTGTTCTGGATCGAACGGCCGCTCGGCGTGTAGTAGTACGCGGTGGTCAGGCGCAGCGCGGTGTCGGCCGTCATCGGGCGGACCGTCTGCACCGAGCCCTTGCCGAACGTCGTCTTGCCCATGATCGTCGCGCGCTTCGCATCCTGCAGCGCGCCGGCGACGATTTCCGACGCGGACGCCGAATACGCATTCGTCAGCACGATGATCGGCACGGTCTTGAAGACCGGCGGCAGGGCCTTCAGCGGATCGCCGTCGAACGACGGCAGGCGGTAGTTGTCGTAGGTGTCGCGGTAGACCTGCTTCGAATCCGGGATCTGGCCGTTGGTCGACACGACGACGGAATCCGGCGGCAGGAACGCGCCCGCGACGCCGACCGCGCTCTGCAGCAGGCCGCCGCCGTTGTTGCGCAGGTCGACGATCAGGCCCTTCAGGTTCGGCTGCTGGCGCGCGATGTCCTGCAGCTTCGAGGCCAGGTCGGGCGTCGTGCGCTCCTGGAAGCTCGTGATGCGGATGTACGCGTAGCCCGGGTCGAGCATCTTCATCTTCACGCTCTGCACGCGGATCACCGCGCGCGTGACCGTGATCGGGAACGTGCGGTCGTCGCTCTTGCGGAAGATCGTCAGCGTGACCTTGGTGCCCGGCTCGCCGCGCATCTGCTTGACGGCCTTGTCGAGCGTCATGCCGCGCACCGGCTTGTCGTTGATGCGGGTAATCAGGTCGCCCGGACGGATGCCGGCGCGGAACGCGGGGGTATCCTCGATCGGCGAGATCACCTTGACGAGGCCGTCTTCCTGCGAGATCTCGATGCCGAGACCGGCGAAGCGGCCCTTCGTCTGCTCCTGCAGCTCCTCGTAGTCGGTCTTGTCGAGGAACGACGAATGCGGGTCGAGGCTCGACACCATGCCCTTGATCGCCGCCGTCAGCAGCTTCTTGTCGTCGACCGGCTCGACGTACTCGCGCTTGATCTGGCCGAACACTTCCGCGAACAGGCGGAGCTGGTCGAGGGGAAGCGGCGCCGTGACGGTCTGCTCGGCCGACGCCGAGACTTGCAGCGTGGCGAATACGCCCGTGGCGAGGCCCGCGGCAATCAGGCCGATGTTCTTCAATTTCATTCGCATAGTGAGTCTGGTGCGGTCGGGAAGCGCGTGGCGGTAGCGGGGATGGAGCGAACAAGTATAACTGTTCGTCCGACTTGCCAGTGGAACGGTCCGCAACGGGATGAAACCCGCGGCGAAACCGGTTCGACCGCCTGCGGGCAACGAGGTTCGCGCGGGCCGGCCGCGCGCGGCGCGAAGCCGGCGCGGCCGTGGGGCGGGATCAGCCCGCCTTGCCCTGCTTCGCGACGGCGGCCTGCGCCTTCGCGATCGCGTCCTGGTCGCCCAGGTAGTAGCTCTGGATCGGCTTCAGGTTCTCGTCGAGTTCATAGACGAGCGGCACGCCGTTCGGGATGTTCAGGCCGACGATGTCGCTGTCCGAGATGCCGTCGAGGTACTTGATCAGCGCGCGCAGCGAGTTGCCGTGCGCGGCGATCAGCACCTGCTTGCCGCCCTTGATCGCCGGGGCGATCGACTCGTTCCACAACGGCAGCACGCGCGCGACCGTGTCCTTCAGGCACTCGGTGAGCGGCAGCTGCTCGCGCGGCACCTTCGCGTAGCGCGGGTCGGCGTACGGCGCGCGCTCGTCGGTCGCGTCGAGCGCGGGCGGCGGCGTGTCGTAGCTGCGGCGCCAGACGAGCACCTGCTCGTCGCCGAACTTCGCGGCCGTTTCCGCCTTGTTCAGGCCCGACAGCGCGCCGTAGTGGCGTTCGTTGAGGCGCCACGTGTGCACGACCGGCAGGTACATCAGGTCCATGCGGTCCTGCACGTGCCACAGCGTGCGGATCGCGCGCTTGAGCACGGACGTATACGCGATGTCGAACGTGTAGCCGGCTTCCTTGAGCAGTTCGCCGGCCTGGTAGGCCTCGTTGCAGCCTTGTTCGGTCAGGTCGACGTCGACCCAGCCGGTGAAGCGGTTTTCCTTGTTCCACGTCGATTCGCCGTGGCGGATGAGAACGAGCTTGTACATAGATGCTTGCGGTCGGTAGTGAAGGAAGCGGTGCGCGCCGCGCGGCGCCCGAGTGCGGGCTCGCCATCGCGCAAGTCGGTTATTTTATAATGGCCGGATTGTCCTTTTCCGATTTCTCTTTTTCCGGCGGAATTCCGTGACGTTCTTTACCGATTACACGAACCTGGCCCTCATCGCGATCCTGCTGGTGTCCGGCGGCCTCCTCGCCTGGCCCGCGCTGCGCCGCGGCCGTGGCGGCCTGTCGGCCGCGGAGGCGACCCAGCTCATCAATCGCCGCAACGCCGTCGTGATCGACCTGCGGCCGGCCACCGAATTCGCGTCCGGCCACCTGCCGTCGGCGCGCCAGGTCGAGGCCGGCGAGATCGGCGCGAAGATCGCGCAGCTCGCGAAGAACAAGAGCACCCCCGTGCTGCTCGTGTGCCAGAACGGCCAGCAGTCGCAGAAGGCGGCGCGCGCGGTCGAGGCGGCGGGCTATGCCGAGGTGCACGTGCTCGAGGGCGGCGTCGCCGCCTGGCAGCAGGCCGGGATGCCGGTCGTCAAACAAGGAGCAGCGAAGTGAACAAAGTGGTCATGTACAGCACCCAGGTGTGCCCGTATTGCGTCCAGGCCGAGCGGCTCCTGAAGCTGCGCGGCGTCGAGCAGATCGAGAAGGTGCTGATCGACAAGGATCCCGCGCGCCGCGAGGAAATGATGTCGCGCACGGGCCGCCGCACGGTGCCGCAGATCTACATCGGCGACACGCACGTCGGCGGCTACGACGATCTGTCGACGCTCGACCGTGCCGGCGGCCTCGTGCCGCTTCTGCAAGCTGCCTGATTAGGGCAGAATGGCCGCCGGTCGCGCGGCCACGCGCGCAGGATCAACCGGGGCGGCCGGCACAGGCCGGCCGCCCCGTCACCACATTTAGGGAAACAACATGTCCGACGTCGAAAACCAACCGTTCTTCAACATCCAGCGCGTCTACCTGAAGGATATGTCGCTCGAGCAGCCGAATTCGCCGGCGATCTTCCTCGAGCAGGACATGCCGTCGGTTGAAGTCGAAGTCGACGTCAAGGCCGAGCGGCTCGCGGAAAGCGTGTTCGAAGTCGTCGTGTCGGGCACCGTGACCGCGAAGGTGAAGGACAAGGTCGCGTTCCTGATCGAGGCGAAGCAGGCCGGCATTTTTGACATTCGCAACATTCCTGACGAACAGCTCGACCCGCTCGTCGGCATCGCGTGCCCGACGATCCTGTTCCCGTACCTGCGCTCGAACATCGCCGACGCGATCACGCGCGCGGGCTTCCCGCCGATCCACCTCGCCGAGATCAACTTCCAGGCGCTGTACGAGCAGCGTCTCGCGCAGCTCCAGCAGCAACAGGCTGGTGCGGCCGGCGCGCCGAACGGCTCGACGCTGAACTGAGGGACGAGCAAGGACCGGTGCTGGGTATGAAAGTAGCCGTTCTCGGCGCCGGTGCATGGGGCACCGCGCTCGCGGGCCATCTGGCCGCGCGGCACGACACGCTTCTATGGGCGCGCGACGCCGCGCTCATCGCCGGGCTGCAGGCCCGGCACGAAAATTCCCGCTATCTCGACGGCATCGCGCTGCCCGACGCGCTGCGCTACGACGCGGATTTCGCCGCGGCGCTCGCGCACGGCGCCGCGGACGACGCGCTGTGTGTAATCGGCGCGCCCGTCGCAGGCCTGCGCGCGCTGTGCCGCGCGATGCGCGACGCAGGCTGCGTGCCCGCGCACGTGGTGTGGGTCTGCAAGGGTTTCGAGGCGGATACGCATCTGCTGCCGCACCAGGTGATCGCCGCCGAGCTGCCGGAACAGCGCAGCAACGGCGTGCTGTCGGGCCCGAGCTTCGCGCGCGAGGTGGGCCAGGGGCTGCCGGTCGCGCTGACGGTCGCGAGCGCGTCGGCCGGCTGCCGCGAGCGCACGCTCGCCGCGTTCCATCACGGCGCGATGCGCATTTACACGGGCGACGACGTGGTCGGCGTCGAAGTCGGCGGCGCGGTGAAGAACGTGCTGGCGATCGCGACCGGCATCGCCGACGGCCTCGGCCTCGGCCTGAACGCGCGCGCCGCGCTGATCACGCGCGGCCTCGCGGAAATGTCGCGGCTCGGCGTCGCGCTCGGCGGCCGCGCGGAAACCTTTACCGGCCTCACTGGCTTGGGCGATTTGATCCTCACCGCGACGGGCGACTTGTCGCGCAACCGCACGGTCGGCCTGCAGCTGGCCGCCGGGCGTTCGCTGAACGATATCCTCGGCGCGCTCGGGCATGTCGCCGAAGGCGTGCGCTGCGCGCAGGCGGTGCTCGCGATCGCGCGCGCGCAGTCGCTCGAGATGCCGATCACCGAAGCCGTGTGCAGCGTGCTGTTCGACGGCGTCGCGCCGCGCGACGCGGTCAGCGGCCTGCTGCGGCGGGACGCGCGCGCGGAGTAGCGCGGCGGTCGCGTTGCCGCGCAAAGCGGATTACGCTTGAACCATCTCCGGCGTTCGAGGAGGGCGTCATGCTGCAGATCGGTTCCACCACGCTCGACGCGCAGGTCGTCGACATCACGACGCTCGCGGTCGACGCGATCGTCAACGCGGCGAACAGTTCGCTGCTCGGCGGGGGCGGCGTCGACGGCGCGATCCATCGCGCGGCCGGCCCGGGCCTCGTCGCCGAATGCCGCACGCTCGGCGGCTGCCAGACCGGCGACGCGAAACTCACGCGCGGCCACGGGCTGCCGGCGAAATACGTGATTCATGCGGTCGGCCCGGTGTGGCACGGCGGCGCGCAGAACGAAGCCGAGATGCTCGCGTCGTGCTACCGGCGCGCGATCGAGCTGGCCGAGGAGGTCGCGTGCACGTCGCTCGCGTTTCCCGCGATCAGTTGCGGGATCTACCGCTATCCGGCCGCGCAGGCGGTCGATATCGCGGTCGATACGGTCGTCGAGATGCTGCCGCAGGCGCCGAACCTCGCACGCGTCGTGTTCGCGTGCTTTTCATCCGACATTTACGAGCTGTATCGCGCGCGGCTCGCGCGCCGATAGCGCGCGTTCGCGCCGGCTGCCTGCCGGCGCGCGCGGGTGTCAGGCGCCGCCTTCGAAGCCGGCCTGCCGCCACGCCTCGAACACGACCACCGCGACCGTGTTCGACAGGTTCAGGCTGCGATTGCCCGGCCGCATCGGCAGGCGCACGCGCTGTTCGTTCGGGAAGCGCTCGAGCAGCGGCGCGGGCAGGCCGCGCGTCTCGGAGCCGAACACGAACCAGTCGCCCGGCCGGAACGCGTGGTCGTGGAAGCGGCCCGAGCCGCGTGTCGTGAACGCGAACATCCGCGCGAGATCGGGCGCTTCGGCCGCGACGAGCGCGTCCCAGTCCGGATGCACGCGCATGTCCGCATATTCGTGATAGTCGAGGCCCGCGCGGCGCATCTTCGCGTCGTCGAGCGGAAAGCCGAGCGGCTCGATCAGGTGCAGCCGCGCGCCGGTATTGGCGCACAGGCGGATCACGTTGCCGGTGTTCGGCGGAATTTCGGGGGCGACGAGGACGACGTTGAACATGATTCTTCGGTGATTGAACTTCGGGGCCGCGTGCGGGCGGCCGGTTTCTCTCTAATTAATCCCTCGCGGTGCGCAACGCAACCAGATTCGTCACGCGTGCGGCGCCCGCTGCCTTGAGCGCGAGCGCCGCGGCGGACAGCGTCGCGCCCGACGTCATCACGTCGTCGACGAGCGCGACATGGCGGCCCGTGACGTTACCGGCCACCGCGAAGGCCGACGCGACGTTGTCGCGCCGCGCGCGCCGGTCGAGCCGGGATTGCGGCGCGGTGTCGGCGACGCGCGCGAGCAGCGCCGCATCGGCGGTCACGCCGAGCCGGCGGGCGAGCGGCCGCGCGATCGCCCACGCCTGGTTGTAGCCGCGCGACGCGAGCCGGCCGCGCGCGAGCGGCACCGGCGCGATCACGTCGAAGGCGCTCGTGCCGCCCGCATCGTGCGCATCGGCGATCAGCCGCGCGAGGCGGCCCGCGAATTCGGCGCCGAGCGCAAGCCGCGCGTGAAATTTCAGCTGCCGCGCGAGGCCGTCGAGCGGCGCCCGGTAGTCGGCGAGCGCGAGTGTCGCATCGAACGGCGGCGGCGTCGCGCGGCATGCGTCGCATCGGTACCCGGCCGCGCGGCGCACTTGCCCGGCGGCGAGCGGCACCGCGCAGACAACGCAGCGCACGCGCGCTTCATTCCAGTACGCGGCGTCGCAATCGGCGCAGATCACTGGCTGTGACATATTGCCGCACAGCGCGCAGCGGTTCGGCAGCGCGATCGCCGCGAGCCGCGCGACCAGTGCGCAGGCCTGCGACATAACGACGCGCATCGACGGGGAAAACGGCTGGCGATTCATCGAAATGGCTCCCGGACCCCGTCTCAATGAAGGCTTCGGGGCGAGCGAGTATACTTCGGGCTCTTCGAGAGTTTGCCCGACATGTCCCCAGCTTCGACCTCATCCAGCCGTCCGGTCTATGACGCCAGGCGCCTGCGGCGGATCTTCGACCGCCGCGCAGCCGCGTTCGACGCGGTCGCGTTCCTGCCGCGCGAGATCGCCCACCGGATGTGCGAGCGTCTCGAATACATCAAGGTGAGCCCGGTGGCGGTGCTCGACGCGGGCTGCGGCGCGGGCGACGACCTGCCGGCGCTGCGCGCGCGCTTTCCCGAGGCGCCGGTGTTCGGCGTCGACCTGTCCGGCGCGATGCTCGCGCGGGCGGGGCAGCGCGAGGTCGAGCAGGCGAGCTGGCGCCGCTGGCTGCCCGCGTCGCTCGGCAAGGCGCTCGGCCAGCGCGGCCCGCGCGTCGCGCAGGCGGATTTCTCCGCGCTGCCGTTCGCGGCCGGCGCGTTCGACCTGATCTGGTCGAACCTCGCGCTGCACTGGCATTCGCGCCCCGACGCGGTGCTGCCCGAGTGGCAGCGGGTGCTGCGCGTGAACGGCCTGCTGATGTTCAGCACGCTCGGCCCCGACACGCTGCGCGAGCTGCGCGCGGCCTGCGCGGATGCCGAGGCGGCGCTCGGCCTCGCGCCCGCCGCCGCCCGCGTGATCGATTTCGTCGACATGCACGACCTCGGCGACATGCTCGTCGAGAGCGGCTTCGAGATCCCCGTGATGGATCAGGAAGTGCTGACCGTCACCTACAAATCCCCCGATTCGTTGCTGGCCGACGTGCGCCGCTGGGGCGCCTATCCGTTCGAGCGGGCGGCGCCGTGGGGCGCGTCGCGGCGCTTCCGGCAGGCGCTCGGCGATGCGCTCGACGCACGCCGGCGCGCGGACGGCACGATCCCGCTGACCTTCGAGGTGATCTACGGGCATGCGTGGAAGGCCGTGCCGCGCACGACCGCGGAAGGGCATGGCATCGTGCGCCTCGAGGACATCGGCAAGGGGCGTCCGAAGAATCGCTGAAGCGGTAAAGAGGGGTTTTGTTATGTCTGAAATTAGCGGCGCAAAGCGGGGTCGAAAAGGCCCCTGAAATGGCCGGAAAGCTTGTCGCGCTTGGCTTGCGGGGCGATAGTCGCTTGCTTGTGGATGCCATTGAACCCGCCTATAATGCGTCAGCTTGTCGCCCCGGGGTCCCCGCAATACGGGGTGGCGAGTCCGATGCAGGCATGCATCGCATGCCATTCGCGTGAGGCGGCGATGGAAGCAGCGAATGTTTCGGCGGAAGCGGCGGTTCCGGAACCGGTCCTCGAGGACTGGCTCATGAAGCGCAACTGTTCGGTGTCGCCGCGCCAGTTCGTGCTGTTTTACGCGTCGCTCGCAGGCTTCTCGCTGGCGATCGCGGCAATGCTGATGTGGCAGGGGGCATGGCTCGTCATGCCGTTCACCGGAATCGAGCTGCTGGCGGTGGGGTTCGCGTTTGCGGTGTATGCGCGCCATGCGGTCGATTACGAGCGCATCAGGCTGTTTCCGCACCGGCTCGTGATCGAGCGGATGGATGCGGAGCGGTTCACGCAGATCGAATTCAACCCGCGCTGGGTGCGGGTCGAGGCGGGCGCGACGCCACGCGATCCGATTCGGCTGGTATCGCGCGGGCAGACCGTTGTGATCGGGCAGCATCTCGCGCAGCACAAGCGCGCGCAGTTCGCCGACGAACTGCGCGTGTCGCTCCGGCGCTGCGGCTGAGCGGAGCGGCCGGCGCGGCGCACGCGGCTTGCGACGGGGGAGGGTTTGAATGGAAATTTTGGGTAAGGATGCTATGAAAACAATCAAGCGAGCCCTCGCGGGCGTGCTGGCATGCAGCGGATTGCTCTTTGCCGGTGCCGCTCAGGCGGTCGGTGATAGCCCGGGCGGCCCCCGTGTCAACGAGATCAACTTTCAGCCGCCTGTCACGAAGATCGCCGAGGAGCTCTACGATCTCCACACGATGATGCTGATCCTGTGTACGGTGATCTTCATCGGCGTGTTCGGCGTGATGTTCTATTCGATCTTCGCGCACCGCAAATCCAAAGGCTTCAAGGCCGCCAATTTCCATGAGAGCACGACCGTCGAAATCATCTGGACGATCGTGCCGTTCATCATCGTCGTGCTGATGGCGCTGCCGGCGACGAAGGCCGTCGTCGCGATGAAGGACACGACGAACGCCGATCTCACGGTCAAGGTCACCGGCTACCAGTGGAAGTGGGGCTACGACTACGTGAAGGGCCCGGGCGAGGGCATCAGCTTCCTGTCGACGCTGTCGACCCCGCGCGACGAAGTGATGGGCAAGAAGGCCATCACCGACACCTATCTGCAGGAAGTCGACAACCCGCTCGTCGTGCCGGTCAACAAGAAAGTCCGGATCATCACGACCGCGAACGACGTCGTCCACTCGTGGTACGTGCCCGCGTTCGGCGTGAAGCAGGATGCGATCCCGGGCTTCGTGCGCGACACGTGGTTCAAGGCCGAGAAGGTCGGCACCTTCCGCGGGTTCTGTACCGAGCTGTGCGGCAAGGAGCACGCGTACATGCCGGTCGTCGTCGAAGTGCTGTCGGACGAGGACTACGCCAAGTGGGTCACCGTGCAGAAGGCCAAGACGGCCGGCGCCACGGTCGATCCGCACCGGATCTACACGGTGGCCGAACTCGTCACGCATGGCGAGGAAGTCTACAAGGCGAACTGCGCGGCCTGCCACCAGGTAAACGGCAAGGGCCTCGGCGCGTTCCCGGCGATGGACGGCAGCCCGATCGCGAACGGCCCGATCGCCGCGCACCTCGATCGCGTGCTGCACGGCAAGGGCGCGATGCCGGCGTGGGCGTCGCTGTCGGACCTCGACATCGCCTCGGTCGTCACCTACGAGCGCAATTCGTGGGGCAACCACAAGAACGACCTGCTGCAACCGAAGCAGGTGGCGGACGCGCGTAACGGCAAGATGCCGGAAGACACCGCAGGCGCCGCACCGGCGGCACCGGCCGAAGCGGCTCCGGCGCCGGCGCAGGCCGCGTCGGGCGCAGCCCAGGCATCGGCCGCGCTGTCGACGATCTACTTCGAAACGGGCAAGAGCACGCTGCCGGCCGACGCACAGTCGGCGATCGCGGCAGCGGCCGACTATGCGAAGGCGCATCCGGACGCGAAGCTTGCGCTGTCGGGCTTCACCGACAAGTCGGGCTCCGCCGGCGCAAACGCCGACCTCGCCAAGCAGCGTGCACAAGCCGTGCGCGATGCGCTGAAGGCGGCGGGCGTGGCGGAAGACCACATCATTCTGAAAAAGCCGGAAACGATCACGGGCGGGGCTGACGCGAAGGAAGCCCGGCGTGTCGAGATCGGCCCGGCGGCCTGACGTGTCGCTGTGTTTGTCGACGTATTCGCATTAGGAGATTCTCATGTCTAGCATCGGGCACGACGTAGCCGCGGGCCACGCGCACGACGATCACGCGCACGAAACCCCGCAGGGCTGGCGGCGCTGGCTGTTCGCCACCAACCACAAGGATATCGGTACGCTGTACCTGCTGTTCTCGTTCATCATGTTCCTGTCGGGCGGCGTGATGGCGCTCGCGATCCGCGCCGAGCTGTTCACGCCCGGCCTGCAGATCATGCGTCCGGAGTTCTTCAACGAACTCACGACGATGCACGGCCTGATCATGGTGTTCGGCGCGATCATGCCGGCGTTCGTCGGTTTCGCGAACTGGATGATTCCGCTGCAGATCGGCGCGTCCGACATGGCGTTCGCGCGGATGAACAACTTCAGCTTCTGGCTGCTGCCGGTCGCAGCCGTCCTGCTGGTCGGCTCGTTCTTCGCGCCGGGCGGTGCGACGGCCGCCGGCTGGACGCTGTATGCGCCGCTGTCGACGCAGATGGGCCCGGGCATGGACTTCGCGATCTTCGCGGTGCACATCATGGGCGCGTCGTCGATCATGGGCGGCATCAACATCGTCGTGACGATCCTGAACATGCGCGCGCCGGGCATGACGCTGATGAAGATGCCGATGTTCGCGTGGACGTGGCTGATCACCGCGTACCTGCTGATCGCCGTGATGCCGGTCCTGGCAGGCGCGATCACGATGGTGCTGTTCGATCGCCACTTCGGCACGTCGTTCTTCAACGCGGCAGGCGGCGGCGACCCGGTGATGTACCAGCACATCTTCTGGTTCTTCGGCCACCCCGAGGTGTACATCATGATTCTGCCGGCGTTCGGGATCGTGTCGCAGGTGATCCCGGCGTTCGCGCGCAAGACGCTGTTCGGCTACAGCTCGATGGTGTACGCGACGGCGTCGATCGCGATCCTGTCGTTCATGGTCTGGGCGCACCACATGTTCGCGACCGGCATGCCGGTCACCGGCCAGCTGTTCTTCATGTACGCGACGATGCTGATCGCGGTGCCGACGGGCGTGAAGGTGTTCAACTGGCTCGCGACGATGTGGCGCGGCTCGATGACCTTCGAAACCCCGATGCTGTTCGCGATCGGCTTCCTGTTCGTGTTCACGTTCGGCGGCCTGACGGGCCTGATGCTGGCGATGGCGCCGCTCGACATCCAGTACCACGGCACCTACTTCGTGGTGGCGCATTTCCACTACGTGCTGGTGGCCGGCTCGCTGTTCGCGCTGTTCTCCGGGTGGTACTACTGGGCGCCGAAGTGGACGGGCTGGATGTACAACGAGACGCGCGGCAAGATCCACTTCTGGGCGTCGATGATCTTCTTCAACCTGACGTTCTTCCCGATGCACTTCGTCGGTCTCGCGGGCATGCCGCGCCGCTATGCGGACTACCCGGCGCAGTTCACCGACTTCAACCAGGTCGCGACGATCGGCGCGTTCGGTTTCGGTCTCGCGCAGGTGTACTTCCTGTTCGCGGTCGTGCTGCCGGCGTACCGTGGCGGCGGCGAGCTGGAGAAGGCGGCCGACAAGCCGTGGGATGGCGCGACGGGCCTCGAGTGGACGGTGCCGAGCCCGGCTCCGTTCCACACGTTCGAGCAACCGCCGCACGTCGAGTAAGTTTCACCGGATGTTCCGCCTTCGCCTGCCCTCGCAGGCAGGCGAGGCGGAGCGTTCAACAGCCCTATTCAGATGAACCGGAATCCACAACAAAGACGCACGCCCGAGCAGATCCGCGCGGGCAACAAGCGGCTCGGCCTGACCCTGCTGGTGATCGCCGCCGTCTTTTTTGTGGGTGTCGTGATCAAGCAGTGGTGGCTGTCCACTCACTGACGCCGTAGCGAGGAAGCCGTCGTATGTCGAAGCAGGAGTCCGGGGCCGTCGATCGCGCGTTCAACCGCTCGATGCTGATGAAGCTCATCGTCGTGGCCGGACTGATGTTCGGCTTCGGTTTCGCGCTCGTGCCGATGTACCGTGCGATCTGCCAGATCACCGGCATCAACAACCTGCTGCAGCGCGACGTGAGCGAGCGCGAGGCGAAGAACACGCAGATCGACACCAGCCGTACCGTGTCGGTCGAGTTCGATGCGAACGCGCGCGGCCCGCTGGGGTTCAAGCCGGAGCACAACAGCCTCGACGTGCACCCGGGCGAGCTGACGACGATCGTGTACGACGTGACGAACGGCCAGAGCCGTCCGGTCGTCGCACAGGCGATCCCGAGCTACGCGCCGAAGCAGGCGACGGAGTTTTTCAAGAAGATCGAGTGCTTTTGCTTCACGCAGCAGACGCTGGCCGCGAACGAGTCGCGCAAGATGCCGGTGGTGTTCGTGATCGATCCGAAGCTGCCGAAGGACGTGAAGACGATCACGCTGTCGTACACGTTCTTCGAATTGAATACGCCGGCGCAGGCGGCAGCCGGCACGGCGACGCAGTCCGGCACGACGAAGCCGGGTGCATGATGATGGAGGCGGGGCGATGACGGAGGTCAAGCGGAGCGGCTCGTTCGGCCAGGCGCTGAAGGCGGTGTTGTGGTCGTTCTTCGGCGTGCGCAAGCGGCGCGACCTGGAGGCGGACGCGACGCAGCTGAATCCGCTGCACGTGCTGATCGTGGCGCTGATCGCGGCCGGCGTGTTCATCGGCGTGCTGATCCTGATCGTGCGCGCCGTCGTGGGCTGAGGCCGGCGGCAAGCAAGGAATGTGATGCGGAACGCCGTGGCGTTCCGTGAAGGAAAGAGCGGTGGCCGTCGCGCCGCGCGAGAAATAAAGCCGGAGCCGTTTCCGGTACACAAATTGGACTGAAGTGGAGAATCAAGCATGAGCGGTCAAAACCAGACCCCGTACTATTTCGTGCCGCATCCGTCGCAGCATCCGATCAGCGCGGCCTGCGGCCTGCTGGTCATGCTCGGATCGTTCGCACTGTGGCTCAACGGTCAAGACTGGGCGCCGTATACCGCGCTGCTCGGCCTGCTGTGGTTCCTCTTCACGCTGTATCACTGGTTCGGCGATTCGATCGCCGAGTCGGAAGGCGGCATGTACGGCAAGAACGTCGACGTGTCGTATCGCTGGAGCATGAGCTGGTTCATCTTCTCCGAAGTGATGTTCTTCGGTGCGTTCTTCGGCGCGCTGTTCTATGCGCGTGAAATCGCGCTGCACCAGCTCGGCAGCCTCGACTACAAGCTGATCTGGCCGGATTTCTCCGCCGTGTGGCCGAACGAAGGCCCGGCCCTGCTCGCCGGCCACTTCAAGACGATGGGCCCGTGGCCGATCCCGACGCTGAACACCGCACTGCTGCTGTCGTCGGGCGCGACGCTGACGGTGTCGCACCACGCGCTGCGCGACAATCACCGCAACAAGGCGATCGCATGGCTGGCCGCGACGCTCGTGCTCGGCGTCTGCTTCCTGTTCACGCAGGGCTTCGAATACTTCCACGCGTACAACGAACTGAACCTGACGCTCGGCTCGGGCATCTACGGTTCGACGTTCTTCCTGCTGACGGGCTTCCACGGTTTCCACGTGTTCCTCGGCGGCACGATGCTCGCGGTGGTGCTGGTGCGGATGATCCGCGGCCACTTCAAGCCTGAACACCACTTCGCATTCGAAGGCGCCGCGTGGTACTGGCACTTCGTCGACGTCGTCTGGCTCGGCCTGTACGTCGTCGTCTACTGGCTGTAAATGAAACACGGCCCGCGCAGCGATGCGCGGGCCGTTCGTGTATGTGGGAGCCGGGCGGCGTGAATGCGCTGCCGGCAGCCAGCGTCACCCGGGCGCCGCCGCGACTCAGTCAGGCGGCGCTTTTGCTTGGTGGCGCGGCTGTGCGGCGAAATGTCACGGCGGCGGCAAGCGGGGGCGTCAGCGGCCGATCGGAATGCCGGTCGAATGGATCCAGCCCATCCAGTTCGCGAACAGGATGAACACGAACAGAGAGATCGACAGCCCGACGCGGGTGGCAAGCGACCAGGCCATGCGTTTCGTGTTGCCACGGTCGTGCATCATGAAATACAGCGCCGAAGCGAGGCTGGCGATGATCAGGACGAAGGCGATGGGAACGAGGATGTGCATGACGCTTACCGGACGACGGCAATTCGAAAGGAAGGGGATAATTATCGCACTTCGCCTGCGCGAGCGTGCCTGGGGGGCGGCCCGATGAAGATCCGCTGGCTGCCCGCGCTGCTGATTCTCGCGGTCGTCGCGGTGACGATCCGCCTCGGTTTCTGGCAGCGCGACCGCGCGCACCAGAAGGAGGCGCTGGAGGCGAGCATCGTGCGCTACGAGCACGCGGCGCCCGTGACGGTCGGCGCGCAGCCGATCCCGCTCGCGTCGATCGAATTCCACCGGGTGCGCGCGACGGGGCGGTTCATGCCCGAGCTCGCGGTGTTTCTCGACAATCGGCCGTATAACGACCAGCCGGGCTTTTACGTCGTGATGCCGTTTAAACTCACGGGCGGCGGCTACGTGCTCGTCAACCGCGGCTGGCTGCCGCGCAACATCGCCGATCGCACGGCGATCGAGCCGTTCGCGACGCCCGCGGGCGACGTCGAGGTCGAGGGCATCGCGCGCGCCGACGCGTCGCGCGCGTTCGAGCTCGGCGAAGGCGGCTCGGCGGCGCACCAGAAGATTCGCCAGAACCTGGACGTCGCCGCGTTCG
Source organism: Burkholderia pyrrocinia (assembly GCA_001527685.1). Lineage (GTDB taxonomy): Bacteria > Pseudomonadota > Gammaproteobacteria > Burkholderiales > Burkholderiaceae > Burkholderia > Burkholderia pyrrocinia_D. The sequence continues at coordinate 105,702 of LOZU01000034.1, read as the reverse complement.
CGAAGGAAACCGGCCTGCCGCTGCAGCCGTTCGTGATCCAGCAGACGAGCGACGGCGGCGACAAGCTGGTGCGCGACTGGCCGGCGCCGACGACCGGCGTCGAGCGCAATTACGGTTACATGTTTCAGTGGTGGGGCATGGCGGCGGCCGCGCTCGGTTTCGGCTTGTACGCGGCGCGGCGCGCGGCGAAGAAGTCGTCCGGCGCATGAGCGGCGCGATGTCCGTACGCGGCGATGCCGCGGGTTTGTTTCGAGAGGTCTGATTTGTCCATGCAATCTCCCCGTCAGGGCCCGGCCGCTGAGCCGATCTCGCCGGCGGCCCGCAAGCGCGGCCGCTGGATGCTCGTACTGCTCGGGCTCGTCTGCGCGGCGCCGATGGTCGCGTCGTACTTCACCTATTACGTGATCAAGCCGAAGGGCGGTTCGACCAACTACGGCACGCTGGTCGAGCCGCAGCGGCCGATCCCGGCGAACCTGACGGTCACCGACGAAACCGGCAAGACCATCCCGCTCGCGTCGCTGCGCGGCGTGTGGCTGTTCGTGATGACCGACCGCAGCGCGTGCGACGACGCATGCGCGAAGAAGCTGTACTTCATGCGCCAGGTGCGCGTGACGCAGGCCGGCGAACGCCACCGGCTCACGATGGTGTGGCTGCGCAGCGATGCGGGCCAGGTGCCGGAGAAGGTGAGCGCCGCGTATCCGGACACGCGCCGGCTGGTCGCCGATCCGGCGGCCGTGGCCGCGTGGCTGCCGGCCGACGCCGGCACGCAGGCGTCCGACCACCTCTACCTGGTCGACCCGAACGGCAACCTGATGATGCGGTTCCCGAAGGACCCGAACCCCAGCAAGATCAAGGCGGACGTGACGAAGTTGCTGAAGTGGTCGAGCATCGGCTAAGGCGAGACAACGAGGCAATCCGATGTCGTATCTACTGCAACTCGGCCTGATCGGCTTCTGTATCGCGCTGCTGCCGCTGTCGTACGTGTGGGTGAAGGCCGACGACGACAAGTTCCGCAAGCTCGTGTGGATCACCACGTTCCTGACCCTCGATCTCGTGATGTTCGGCGGCTTCACGCGGCTGACCGATTCGGGCCTCGGCTGCCCGGACTGGCCCGGCTGCTACGGCACGTCGTCGCCGTTCATCGCGCACGCGGCGATCACCGCCGCGCACCAGGCGATGCCCACCGGCCCCGTCAGCATGACGAAGGCATGGATCGAGATGATCCACCGCTATTTCGCGATGGCGATCGGCGTGCTGATCATCGCGCAGACGGTGATCGCGTGGGCCGCACGGCTGCGCCGCCGGCCGCTGCATGTGTCGCCGTGGTGGCCGACGAGCCTGCTGCTGCTGATTCTCGTGCAAGGCGCGTTCGGCGCGTGGACGGTGACGATGAAGCTGCAGCCGGTGATCGTCACGATCCACCTGCTGCTCGGCCTGATGCTGCTCGGCACGCTCGGCTGGCTCGCGGCGCGGCAGACGCCGCTGCCGTCGTACGATCCCGAGGCCGGGCGCTATCGCGCGGCGGCGCTCGCGGCGCTCGTGCTGCTCGTCGTGCAGATCGCGCTCGGCGGCTGGGTGAGCACCAACTACGCGGTGCTCGCGTGCACCGACTTCCCGACCTGCAACGGCCAGTGGATTCCGCCGATGGATTTCGAGCACGGCTTCCATCTGTGGCGAGCGCTCGGCCTGACGAGGGACGGCGAAGCGATCACGCAGGACGCGCTCGTCGCGATCCACTGGACGCACCGCACGTTCGCGTTCGTCGTCGTCGCCTACCTGGTCGCGTTCGCGCTGAAGATGCGCCGCTTCGAATCGCTGCGGCGGCCCGCGAACGGCGTGCTGCTGGTGGTCGTGCTGCAGTTCGTGACGGGTTTGACGAATATCGTATTGCAGTGGCCTTTGCCCGTCGCCGTGGCCCATAACGGGGGTGCCGCGATCCTGCTGCTGCTCGTCGTCATGTTAAACTTTCGCATCCTTTCAAGCCGCCCCGGCCGTGTCGCGCTGCCTGCGCGCGATACCGCCGCGGCGTGACCGTTCCCATGCAAAGCACCCTTTCCCGATCGCCCGGTAGCCGGTTCTCCCAGTACATGGCGCTGACGAAGCCGCGGGTCACGCAGCTCGCGGTGTTCTGCGCGGTGATCGGCATGTTCCTCGCGACGCCGGGCATGGTGCCGTGGAAGGTGCTGGTCGGCGGCACCGTCGGCATCTGGCTGCTGGCGGGCGCGGCGTTTGCAATCAACTGTCTCGTCGAGCAAAAGATCGACGCGATGATGCGCCGCACCGCGTGGCGCCCGTCCGCGCGCGGCGAGATCACCACCACACAGATCCTGCTGTTCTCGGGCGTGCTCGGCAGCGTCGGCGCGTGGACGCTCTACACGTTCACGAACCCGCTGACGATGTGGCTGACGATCGCGACGTTCGTCGGCTACGCGGTGATCTACACGCTGCTGCTCAAGCCGATGACGCCGCAGAACATCGTGATCGGCGGCGCGTCCGGCGCGATGCCGCCCGCGCTCGGCTGGGCCGCGGTGACGGGCGCGGTGCCCGGCGACGCGTGGATCCTCGTGCTGATCATCTTCGTTTGGACGCCGCCGCATTTCTGGGTGCTCGCGCTGTACCGCCGCAAGGACTACGAGAACGCGGGCCTGCCGATGCTGCCCGTCACGCACGGCGAGCAGTTCACGCGGCTGCACATCCTGCTCTACACGGTGATCCTGTTCGCGGTCGCGCTGATGCCGTTCATCTCCGGCATGAGCGGGGCCGTCTACCTGACGAGCGCGGTGCTGCTCGGCGCGGTATTTCTCGCGTACGCGTGGAAGATCTACCGCGACTATTCCGACGACCTGGCCCGCAAGGCCTTCCGCTACTCGATCGTCTACCTGTCGCTGCTGTTCGCGGCGCTGCTCGTCGACCACTATGCGCGCCCGCTGCTCGGCGCCTAACCGTACGGTTTGAACGCGATGCTTCATTCATGGTTCGGGCGCCGCGCGCGCCAACGCTGGCTGCTTGCCTGCGCATTCGCGGGCGCCCTGCTGCTCGCGGCGTGCGACAACGCGCCGAAATTCCAGAATCTCGACATCACCGGCAACACCCAGTTCGGCAGCGATTTCGCGCTGCCCGACACGGCGGGCAAGGTGCGCACGCTCGGCGACTTCAAGGGCAAGGCCGTCGTGATGTTCTTCGGCTACACGCACTGCCCGGACGTGTGCCCGACGACGATGGCCGAACTGTCCGAGGCGCTCAAGCAGCTCGGGCCCGATGCCGCGAAGCGCGTGCAGGTGCTGTTCGTCACCGTCGATCCGGAGCGCGACACGCCTCCGCTGCTCGGCCAGTACGTGCCGGCGTTCGATCCGTCGTTCATCGGCCTGCGCCCGGCCGACGATACGCAGCTGAAGAAGGTGACGAAGGATTTCCGCGTGTATTACGCGAAGGTGCAGGGCAAGGCGCCCGGCAGCTATACGATGGACCACACCGCCGCGAGCTACGTGTTCGATCCGAACGGCAAGCTGCGCCTCTTCGTGCGCGACGGCCAGGGCCCCGGCCCGTGGGTGCACGACCTGAAACTGCTGCTCGACTGAGTCGCGCATGCCGGGACGGCGCCTGCCGTCCCGCGTCTTCTTCCTCTTCTTTCTCTTCCCTTCACGCGCGCGGCGCGTTACGGCAGCGCCGGCAGGTTGAAGCCCGGCGCCGCGCGGGTCATCCGGAATTCGGTCACGCGGTAGGTCGCGAGCCCTTCGGTAACGAACGGATCGGTCTGCAGGATCGCTTCGAGTGCGTCGCGATCGATGCGCGCGGCGAGGATCATGCCGCCGTCGCGCGGCACCTTCGGCCCCGCCGCGATGAAGATCCCCTTGTCCAGCAGCGGCTGCAGATACGCGCGATGGCGCTCGAGGGCGTCGTCGATGCGCTCGAGCGACGCGGTGTAGTGAATGTCGATGACGTACATGGCGGGTCTCGGAAAATCGCCGGGACGCGATGCGCCGGCAAGGCGATCTTGTAGCACAGCCTGCGCCGCCTGTCGCGCCGCCGCCCCGTGCTGTATTCAAGTTGCAAGCTTGGCTGCCGTCATTACGTCTGCAATCGTTCGCGCGCGACCGGCCGTTCGCGCGCGCGTTGCGTTACCCATCGACATCGACAACAAGGGACGCACGATGAGCAGAATGAGTTTGAACCGCAAGCTGTGGCTCGCGCTTGCGCTGGTATGGATTGGCCTGCTGGGCGTCGGCGCATGGAGCGCGATCGAGACGCGCGCGACGATGCTCGCGGAGCGCAAGGAAGGGATGGCGAACCTCGTCGAGGCGGCGGCCGGCATCGTGAAGTCGTACCACGCGCTCGCGCAGGCCGGGACGCTGCCCGAGGCCGACGCGAAGCGCGACGCGCTCGCGAGCCTCGCCGCGATGCGCTACGGTGAATCCGGCTACGTGTTCGTGATGGACTCGAAGCCGGTCGTGCTGATGCACCCGACGCTGCCGAAGCTGGTCGGCACGCAGGTCGGCGATTACCTCGACCCCGACGGCAAGCCGCTGTTCGTCACGATCCTGAATGCCGCGAAGGCGAACGGCCACGGCTTCGCCGAATATCGCGGGCGGCTGCCGCACAGTGAGACCGCGGTGCCGAAGATCAGCTACGTCACGCGCTTCGCGCCGTGGGACTGGAACATCTCGAGCGGCGTGTTCGTGAAGGACATCGACACGGTGTACTACGAGACGCTGTTCGGCCACCTCGCGGTGGTGCTCGTGATCGGCCTCGTGATCACCGCGGCGATGTTCGTGATCATCCGCAACGTGCGCGGCAGCCTCGGCGGCGAGCCGGACGAAGCCGCCGCGCTGGCCGCGCGCATCGCGCAGGGCGACCTCACGCAGCCGGTGCCGGTGCGCGCGGGCGACCGCACGAGCATGATGGCGGCGATGCACGCGATGCAGGCCCGCCTGCAGGCGACCATCGGCGGGATCCGCCAGTCGGCCGAATCGATCGCGTCGGCGAGCCGCCAGATCGCGTCGGGCAACGACGACCTGTCGCAGCGCACCGAGGAGCAGGCCGCGTCGCTGGAAGAGACGGCGGCGAGCATGGAGCAGCTCACCGCGACCGTGAAGCAGAACGCCGACAACGCGCGGCAGGCGAGCGGGCTTGCGAACAACGCGTCGGACATCGCGCGCGCCGGCCACGACGTCGTGAACCGCGTGATCGGCACGATGGGCGAGATCGACGACAGCTCGCGCCAGATCGCCGACATCATCGGCGTGATCGAGGGCATCGCGTTCCAGACCAACATCCTCGCGCTGAATGCCGCGGTGGAAGCGGCGCGTGCCGGCGAGCAGGGCCGCGGCTTCGCGGTGGTGGCGGGCGAGGTGCGCTCGCTCGCGCAGCGCAGCGCGACGGCCGCGAAGGAGATCCGCGCGCTGATCGGCGAATCGGTCGAGCGGGTGCGCAACGGCTCGACGCTGGTCGGCCAGGCGGGCACGACGATGGGCGAGATCCTGCAGGCGGTCGCGCGGGTGACGGACATCATGGGCGAGATCGCGGCGGCGTCCGAGGAGCAGGCGAGCGGCATCACGCAGGTCGGCCGCGCGGTCACGCAGATGGACCAGGTGACCCAGCAGAACGCGGCGCTCGTCGAGGAAGCGGCCGCGGCCGCCGCGTCGCTGCAGGAGCAGGCGGCGCGGCTGCGCGACACGGTGGGGGCGTTCCGGGTGGGCGGCGGCGCGGCGTTCGCGCGGCCGGCGGCCGAAGCCGTGGCGGTGTGATGTGCGGTGAACGGTGTGCGCCCCGCATGCCCCGATCCGGCGCATACCCATATGAACGGGATGTATTTCACTTCCCGCCGATCCTGTGACACCATTTGCCCCTTTCCTGCGAGTCGGTGGATACCCGCATCGCGCCCTTTTTAGATCGAATGAAAGCGAGAAACAGATGAAGCGTCGCAGTCTCCTGAAAGTGTTTTCCGTGCTGGCTACCGGCGCCGCGCTGACGATGTCGGCGGGTGCGCACGCCGAGGACAAGGTGGTCAAGGTCGGCACGGTGGCCGGCCCGGACGCGGAAGTCTGGCAACTCGTGCAGAAGGTCGCGAAGGAGAAGGAAGGCCTGAACGTGAAGGTGATCGAGTTCAACGACTACGTGCAGCCGAACGCGGCGCTCGACGCGGGCGACCTCGACGCGAACAGCTTCCAGCACCAGCCCTACCTCGACAGCCAGGTGAAGCAGCGCGGCTACAAGCTCGTCAGCGCGGGCCTGACCTACATCTCGCCGATCGGCGTGTACTCGAAGAAGATCAAGGCGCTGAAGGACCTGCAGCCGGGCGCGAAGGTCGCGGTGCCGAACGATCCGTCGAACGAGAACCGCGCGCTGCTGCTGCTGCAGGCGCAAGGCGTGATCAAGCTGAAGGCGGGCGCCGGCACCGGCGGCAACAACGCGACGGTGCTCGACATCGCCGACAACCCGAAGAAGCTGAAGATCTCCGAACTCGACGCGGCGCAGCTGCCGCGCGTGCTGTCGGACGTCGACGCGGCCGTGATCAACACGAACTACGCGCTCGCCGCGAACCTGCAGCCGACCAAGGACGCGATCGCGCTCGAAGCGCTGACGAGCCCGTATGCGAACCTGATCGCGGTGCGCGCGAAGGATAAGGATCAGCCGTGGGTGAAGAAGCTGGTCAAGGCGTACCAGTCGCCGGAAGTGAAGGAATTCATCAAGAAGCAGTTCAAGGGCTCGATGGTCGCGTCGTTCTGAACGCGCCGGATCGATTCCGGAATGCCGAACGGGGCCTGCGCAAGCAGGCCCTTTTTTCATGCGCGGGCGCGGCGCGTCACATCTCGCCGCGCCGCGAGCAGATCGTCAGGATCTCCCGGATCGCGACGTTGTCCCGGACGCCGGGCAGCGACTGCAGGATGCACTCGTGGTATCGCCTTTCGCGCGGCAGCAGCATCGCGTTGTTGAGATAGAGCGCATCGCAGGACTGCCGGATCAGGCGCGCCGCCGCGGGGTTCCAGCTGTCGCGCAGCGACAGCAGCACGCAGTCGTCGTATTGAGCGTAGCCGTCGGTCAACGCGGACGCGGCGACCGGCATCGCCAGCGCGACGATGCTCGCGATCGAGCGGACAGTCCACGACATGTTGGCTCCCGTCGGTTGGATGGCACGACCAGCATAGCGCATCGGCGACGGATCGATTTCGGATCGTCATGGGCACGGCGACACCGGGCGATCGTGATCTAGGTGAACACGAGTTTTGCGGCACCACGTGGTTCCCCGAACTCGACGCTGAAATCGGGCTCGATGCCATGGAGCGGGCGATGGCTGACAAAGAAAAGGGTTGTCTCCGGAAGCGAGCGCTGCAGATAACGGAGGACCGCGTCCTCGGACGAAGCATCGATTGAATTGAGCGCTTCGTCGACGATCAGTATGTCCGGCTTTCTGAGCACCGCGCGCACGATGGCGATGAATTGCCGTTCCCCGAGCGATAGTGAGCGCGCGCTTTCGTCAGGATCGATGTGACGGCCTGCGTGCATGCGCCATAGGTCGAGCGATTCGATGACGTCGGCTTCAGGAATCGATTCATCCGCTAATCGAACGTTTTCACTTACCGTGCCATCGACGATTTCGGGGTTGGCTTGCAGGAACAACACGGCGTTCCCACGGCGCCCGGCTTGCGCCGCCGCATACACCTGGGCCAGAAACGTCGATTTACCCGAGCCGGATTTACCGGTGACATGAACGCGGTCGCCGCGACACGCAACCGGTTCGTTGGCGTCTGTCGGCGCACGGCGGGCGGCACTGAACGTCAGCCCGGACGGATCCGTCGCGGTAATACCCGGATTCGTCCGAGCGCAATCGCGATCGAGGGAGTCAAGCTCGTCGTAGCCGTTGCGCATCGCGACGATACCGTTTTGAAACCCGTTGACCGAATTGGACAGGTTGGTCATGGGCTGAACCAATCGATCAAGAAACGTCGCGAGCAAGAAGATCTCGCCTGCGCCGAATTGGCCATCGGCCATTCGTCCGGAGGCGACGAGCAGGACGATCAGATAGGCGATCGCCGTGGCGAGCGTCACCGCGATGCCACGTACGCTTTTGACCAGGAACAGCCTGTTGTGCGCGACCATCGACGTGTCGATCGCAAATCGCAGCCGTTGTTGGAAAAAGGCAAGCGCGTCGTATTCGTGAATCAGTTTGGCGCTGGAAATCAGTCCGCCATATTGGGCGAACACGTCGTTGTCCGCATCGTTGGCGACTGCGGCGCGATCCAGTTCGGTGCGCCTCATGAACTTTACCGAAAGGGCCAGTATTGCGACGGCTGCTATCAGCATATGGGGAAAGACGTCGCCCGCAAGGGTAGAGACCGCGGCGATGACAACGACCAGATCGCAAATTGCCGGCAGAAAGCCGGACAACACGCTGTAGGCGACTCCCATCGATCCCGTCTGCATTTTCGAGACGATGGCGACACGTCGGGTGATGGCCTCGGTGTTATCGGCCATGCGAACGTCATAGCTGGAAGTTCTGCCGATACGCGTTGCCATCAGCACCGCCAGCCTGTAGGACAGACGATAGAGAAACGGGTTGACGATCAGCCAGCGAAGATCGACCAGTATTTGGCCGCCGAATCGTGCGGCGATATAAAGAAGAACGAGAAGGCCCAGGTCGTGTGCGGCCAGGGAAGATTTCGTGCTGTCGATGAGGTTCGCGAGGAAGATCGGTGCGAGGCTGATCGCCGCGGAACTCAATATGACGGACAGCATGATTGCTGTCAGGCGCAGCGTCATGCGGCGATCGAAGGTCGACACGAAATCCCGTGTCGCGCGGCGCAGGTATCTGGATATCAAGGATCGATCCTCCCGGTCCTGACGAACTGGCGAACTGAATCGGCCAGCACGGGGAAGTCGGCCGTATCGAATCCGGCGAGGGCGCGCCTGATTCTGCGGCTCGTCGAAAAGCGCGCGTTCGCCGAACTCATCTTTCCGGTCTGGTGCATTACGTACGGCGCTTCGCCGTTGAGCGAAAAATAAGGGATGTCGCCGTTCAGGAGATCGTGCGTCTCGCCTTTCCGTGTGTCGATGCGGCCATCATCGTCGTACGTCGGAAGCTTGAACAGGTCGGTGAACAGCGCATGCTGCAATCGTTGCCGGCTGATGTCGGCGGGCGTAAACAGTAGTTCGAGGTAGCACTTGTAATGCACTGTCGGCCGAAATACGAATCGCGTCGTGCAGGTCCGGTATCGTTCATCGCACAACATGTCGGCGAGCATCGTGCGCTTGGCCGCGAGAATGTGTAATGCCGTCTCGAAACCATGGGCGATTTCGTCGACGTATTCCCGGGGATCGGAGTAGAGGTTATCGCCGATTTTCAATCGATGGGCGGTCGTTCGCTTGGACTGAAAATACGCGAACCTGCCATCGTTGCGCAGGTGCCCGCCTATCTCCCTGGATGGCTGGTTGCCGCCGGCAATGGATGAAAGCCCGGCCTGCGGGGCGATCAATCCCGTGGACATGAGCCTTTGTCGAGGCGTGCGTGCGCCATCGGAAAAACCGGAAAACATGCATTCCATGTCGACGATGACCGGCATGCCGTCGTGGACGATCAGGTTTTCCAGATGAATGTCGGTCAACTCGAGGAAGTAGGCAATGGCCGTTACCGCACCGAGACGCGTCATGTACAGCCGTTGTTCCGTCTCTGTCGAATCGCTGCGTGTTCCTGTGTCGAGGAACGGGAGTACCTGCCACGCGTGCGTCTCGTCGTCGATCTGAAGCGACGGATACCGAAGCCCGATCGACGCGCTTGCTTCGACGACGTCCACTGTTTTCGCGAAGATCTCGTAGAGTCGGGGATCGGTATGTTTCACGACATGGCGACGATTCCCGGTATCGATGCGTACCGGACGTTCTCCGCCGCGATGCGAGTCGCCGTCGAGGAGGGAAAGTTCGACTGGCCGGTGTTGGCCTGCGATCGCGGGCAGCGATGCGATCGTTGCGACGCGCCTGAGATAGCGGTGAACATTTCGCGCCCGGCAACGCAGGAAGGTGCCGAGGAACGCGTTCTCGCGGCATTCCCAATGCATCGCGCCTGTCCTTGCGTGGTCGAGATCGAACATGGTTGAACGGCCGTACGTATGCAAGGAGATCGTCCAGGATCAGGCGAGCGGTGTTGTCGCCGTCGCAACTGCCTTGCGGACCGAGCGAATGCACGGCTTGTTCGACAAGCAGGGCCAATTCGTCGCACAAGGTGAATTCGGGGCTAGGTACTTTCATGGCCTAATGGTCCCGGTGCCCGGCTGCAGGCAATGAGTTCGGGTTTCGGCGTGATGCCGGCTTCGGCAAACGTCTTCTCGCATCCAACAAAGGCGTCCGCAAATATCGCGGTATGTTGGAAGCGGTCGACGACGGCCTTCATGAGTGCCGTGCCGATACCTTGTCTTTGCAGATCGGGGGCGACGCAAATTTCCGCGATATAAGTGACGAACGTATCGTCACTGAATACCCTGACCATTCCGGTCAGTTCGCCGGTAAGCGTTGTGGCAAATGCGGCAAATATATTCGTGCCGCCGAGAAATCGCTTTCGAAAATCCATGGTGGCCAGATAATCGTGTGATTTGCCGAAATGGACGCGTTCATATAGCGTCGTAATCGCGTGCGAGGCGATTTTTTCCGCTTCGAAATGTACGATGATTTTGATTTTGTCACCCATTTGATCGATTTGCTCGCCCGAATTCGGGCGAGCATGAAACATGCTGCGTTAATGCCAGATCATGCAGGTGCCTGTCACGCAGCACTTCGTGGTGCGGGCGCCGAAGGACGCGTGCAGTGTTTCTTTTGAAGTCTGATAACCCTCGACGATTTCGATGATTTCCCGGGTTTCATGAATCTGAAAGGGGATTGCCCTGAGTGAGATCTCGATCGGTTTATCCAAATCGACATCGTGCCGTGCATGGTTGGGATTTCGTTCCGGGCGATTGCTTGCGTCATGAATGCGCTGCATATGTACCTCGCAATTGGTTGCGAAAAATGGAACCGACAAGCCCTGGCCAAGGCAAACAAATCCTAGTGCAGCGTTATACAAATGTAAACGATTCTCATTCAATTTTATTTTGAGATTGGTGCCGGACGAAAATCGATATTGCACGGGCATTTCATCGAGCCCGGATTGCGCTCGGGATCGGGCCGCCGAAAGCATGGCAAGGTGACCGCCGGCCATGTAAGGCGCGGGTCAGGGTGTAGTCTGCGGAAATGGTATGCTCGCGTTCGCCGCCGCGCACCTTCGCAGGTGCGCTGGCCGCAGCGGAGACACCATCAACCAGAACCGAGAATACGGGGAGACACGCCCATGAAGCGTTTCAACAATTTCGCCATCCGTTCGATCACGGCAGGCGTCGTCGCGCTGGCGCTGGCCGGCGCCGCCCACGCGCAGACCGTCAAGGTGCTGTCGATCGTCGACCACCCGGCGCTCGACGCGATCCGCGACGGCGTGCGCGCCGAGCTGAAGGCCGAAGGCTACGGCGACGACAAGCTCAAGTGGGAATACCAGAGCGCGCAGGGCAACACGGGCACCGCCGCGCAGATCGCGCGCAAGTTCATCGGCGACCAGCCCGACGTGATCGTCGCGATCGCGACGCCGGCCGCGCAGGCGGTGGTCGCGTCGACGAAGAGCGTGCCGGTCGTCTATTCGGGCGTCACCGATCCGGTCGCCGCGCAGCTCGTGAAGGGCTGGGGCCCGACGGGCACCAACGTGACGGGCGTGTCCGACAAGCTGCCGCTCGACCGCCAGGTCGCGCTGATCAAGCGTGTCGTGCCGAATGCGAAGACGGTCGGCATGGTCTACAACCCGGGCGAGGCGAACTCGGTCGTCGTCGTGAAGGAGCTCAAGGCGATCCTCGCGAAGCAGGGGATGACGCTCAAGGAAGCGGCCGCGCCGCGCACCGTCGACATCGGCCCGGCCGCGAAGAGCCTGATCGGCAAGGTCGACGTGATCTACACGAACACCGACAACAACGTCGTGTCCGCGTACGAGGCGCTCGTGAAGGTCGCGAACGAGGCGAAGATCCCGCTCGTCGCGGGCGACACCGACAGCGTGAAGCGCGGCGGCATCGCGGCGCTCGGCATCAACTACGGCGACCTCGGCCGCCAGACCGGCAAGGTCGTCGCGCGGATCCTGAAGGGCGAGAAGCCGGGTGCGATCGCATCGGAGACGAGCAGCAACCTCGAACTGTTCGTGAACACGGGCGCGGCCGCGAAGCAGGGCGCGACGCTCGCGCCGGATCTCGTCAAGGAAGCGAAGACGGTCATCAAGTAAGCCGTCGCCGGCCGAACGCTGGGCTCGAAGGCCCCGACCGGGCCTGAACGAAACCGCTGGACGGGCGGCCCTTACCAGGGCCGCCTCTCCGTTTCGCCCGGCCGCATCCGTCCGGCCGGGAAGCAACAGGATTCCCCATCATGTCTCTGTTCTCGTTTCTGGGCGCACTGGAGATCGGCCTGATCTTCAGCCTCGTCGCCCTCGGGGTGCTGATTTCGTTCCGCATCCTCAATTTCCCCGACCTGACCGTCGACGGCAGCTTCCCGCTCGGCGGCGCGGTGGCCGCGACGCTGATCTCGGCCGGCTTCGACCCGTTCGCCGCGACCGGGCTCGCGATCGTCGCGGGCGCGCTGGCCGGCTTCGTCACGGGCTGGCTCAACGTGCGCCTGAAGATCATGGATCTGCTCGCCAGCATCCTGATGATGATCGCGCTGTATTCGGTGAACCTGCGGATCATGGGCCGGCCGAACGTGCCGCTCATCACCGAGCCGACGCTGTTCACCGTGCTGCAGCCCGCCTGGCTGCCCGACTACGTGCTGCGCCCGGCGCTGCTCGCGATCGTCGTCGTGGTCGCGAAGCTCGGCCTCGACTGGTTCTTCTCGTCGCAGCTCGGCCTCGCGATGCGCGCGACCGGCGCGAACCCGCGGATGGCGCGCGCGCAGGGCATCGCCACCGGCCGCGCGACGCTCGCCGGAATGGCGCTGTCGAACGCGCTCGTCGCGCTCGCGGGGGCCCTCTTCGCGCAGACGCAGGGCGGCGCGGACATTTCGATGGGGATCGGCACGATCGTGATCGGGCTGGCCGCGGTGATCATCGGCGAAACGCTGCTGCCCGCGCGGCGGCTGGTGCTGACGACGCTCGCGGTGGTGCTCGGCGCGATCGTCTACCGCTTCTTCATCGCGCTCGCGCTGAACAGCGAATTCATCGGCCTGAAGGCGCAGGACCTGAACCTCGTGACGGCCGCGCTCGTCACGATCGCGCTGGTGCTGCCGGCGACGCGCAAGAAGCTGTTCGCGCGCAAGAACGGAGGGGCATGACATGCTGTCCGCACAAGACCTGAAGCTCACCTTCAACCCCGGCACGCCGATCGAGACGCGCGCGCTGCGCGGGCTGTCGCTCGAGATTCCCGACGGCCAGTTCGTCGCGGTGATCGGCTCGAACGGCGCGGGCAAGTCGACCTTCCTCAATGCGATCAGCGGCGACCAGGCGGTCGATGCGGGCCGCATCGCGATCGACGGCGCGGACGTCACGCGCCAGCCGGCGTGGGATCGCGCGCACCTCGTCGCACGGGTGTTCCAGGACCCGATGGCCGGCACCTGCGAGGCGCTGACGATCGAGGAGAACATGGCGCTCGCGATGGCGCGCGGCGCGCGGCGCGGCTTCCGGGCCGCGCTCGACCGGCCGTCGCGCGAGCTGTTCCGCGACAAGCTGCGGCTGCTGAACCTCGGCCTCGAGAACCGGCTGACCGACCGGATCGGCCTGCTGTCGGGCGGCCAGCGGCAGGCGGTGAGCCTGCTGATGGCGTCGCTGCGGCCGTCGCGGATCCTGCTGCTCGACGAGCACACGGCCGCGCTCGACCCGAAGACGGCCGCGTTCGTGCTGGAGCTGACCGCGCGCATCGTCGCGGAAAGCAAGCTGACGACGATGATGGTCACGCACAGCATGCGGCAGGCGCTCGACTACGGCGATCGCACGGTGATGCTGCACCAGGGGCAGGTCGTGCTCGACGTGTCGGGCGATGCGCGCCGCGGGCTCGACGTGCCGGACCTGCTGCAGATGTTCGAGAAGGTGCGGCACGAGCAGCTCGACGACGACGCGCTGCTGCTCGGGTAGCGCGTCATCGCGGATCGGCCGGGGCGGCGTGCGGCCCCGGCCGATCCGCGCGATCCGGCCGGCCGCTCCGGCCGTCATTCGCCGCGTCTCTCCTCTGACGAAAGGCCGGTTTTCCGCCGGCACTGTGCGGCGCGCGAGCATTGCCATATACTGTATATCCATACAGTTGTGGGTGGCGTCATGCTCGCATCCTCCATTTCTCCCGAATCCCTGCATCCGACGCTCTGGCGCGGTTCGCAACTGGCGCGCGGCGGCCCGCGCACGATCGAGACCGGTTTCGCGGCGCTGTCCGCCGAGCTGCCCGGCGGCGGCTGGCCGGTCGGCGGGCTCGTCGAGCTGCTGGCCGCGCAGCCGGGCTGCGGCGAAATGCGGCTGCTCGCGCCCGCGCTCGCGCGCACCGTCAGCGCGCGGCGGCCGCTTGCGCTCGTCGCGCCGCCGCAGTCGCCGCATGCGAGCGCGCTCGCCGGCCTCGGCGTGCCGGCCGACGCGCTGCTGTGGCTGCGCGCCGGCAGCCGCACGGACGCGCTGTGGGCCGCCGAGCAGGCGCTCAAGACAGGCTGCTGCGGCGCATTGCTGCTCTGGCAGGACGCGCGGCCCGATGCGCTGCGGCGCCTGCATCTCGCGGCCGCCCGCATGGGCGACACGCTGTTCGTGATGCTGCGCCCGCTGCCGGCCGCGCGACAGCCTTCGCCCGCGGTGCTGCGCGCCGTGCTGCATCCGGTGCCGGGCGGCGTGTCGATCGACATCGTCAAGCGGCGCGGGCCCGCGCGCAGCGAGCCGCTCGTGCTCGACCTGCCATCGCCTATCGTGGAGAGCCGCTATGCGCGTCTTGCTCGGCATCCATCTGCCGCGTCTGCCGCTCGACGTGTGCGCCCCGCCGCCGTCTGACGGCGGCGCCGGCTGCGCGGTGCTCGAGCAGGGCGTCGTGCTGATCGCCGACGCGGCCGCGCACCGGCAGGGCGTGCGCGCGGGCATGAAGCGCGGCGGCGTGCTGACGCTCGCGCCCGACACGCAGCTCGTCGAACGCGATCCCGCGCGCGAGGCCGACGCGCTGCGCGCGGTCGCGCTCGCGCTGCTGCGTTTCTCGCCGTGCGTCGCGCTCGACGACGAAGCGACGCTCGTCGTCGACGTCGGCCCGAGCCTGCGCCTGTTCGGCGGGCTGCCGTCGCTGTGCCGCCAGGTGCGTGCGACGCTCGCGGCGCTCGGCTATGCGGCGCGCCTGTCCGCCGCGCCGACCGGGCGCGGCGCGTGGCTGCTCGCGCGCGCCGCGGCGGGCCGCGGGCGCATGCGCCGGCGCGTCGCGCGCCAGGCGTCGCTGGTCCGCGCGCTCGACGCGCTGCCGTGCGTGCTGCTGCCCGACGCGCGTCCGTACGCGGGCTGGTTCGACGGCCTCGGCTGCCGCACGCTCGCCGATCTGCGCGGGCTGCCGCGCGCGGGGCTGCAGCGCCGCTGCGGTCCCGCGCTGCTGGCCGCGCTCGATCGCGCGTACGGCGACGCGGTCGAGCCGCTTGCGTGGATGGCGGTGCCGCCCGTGTTCGACGTGCGGCTCGAATTGCCGGAGCGCGTCGAATACGCGGAGGCCGTGCTGTTCGCCGCGCGGCGGCTCGTCGTGCAGCTGTGCGGCTGGCTGGCCGCGCGGCAGCTGTCGCTCGCCGCGATGACGGTCGGCCTCGAGCACGAGCGCGGCCGCCAGGCCGTGCCGCCGACGCTGCTCGAGCTCGCGTTCGCGTCGCCCGTGCGCGACGACGCGCATTTCATGCGGCTGCTCGGCGAGCGGCTCGCACGGGTCGAGCTGTCGGCCGCGGTGATCGCGGTGCGCGTGGCGGCCACGCGCGTCGAGTCGGTCGCGCCGCCGGCCGAGGATCTGTTCCCCGAGCCGGGCGGCACGCGCGAGACGCGCGCGCGGCTGTTCGAGCTGCTGGTCGCGCGGCTCGGCGCGGAGAACGTCTTGCGCGCGGCGCCCGTCGCCGATCACCGGCCCGAGGCCGCGAACCGCTGGCTGCCGCTCGACGCGCCGGCCGGCAAGCCGGCGGGCGGCCCGCCGGCCGTGCCGCCGCGCCCCGCGTGGCTGCTGGCCGAGCCGCAGCCGCTGCTGGTGCGCGAGAACCGGCCGGTGTTCCATACGCCGCTCAGGATGATGTCGTCGCCCGAGCGGATCGAGGCGGGGTGGTTCGACGGTCAACTGGCGGCACGCGATTACTTCGTTGCACAGGACGAGGCGGGCGCGTGCTACTGGGTGTTCAGGGAACGCTCGGGGAGCCAGGCCGAACCGCGCTGGTTCCTGCACGGCCTGTTCGGGTGAGTGGTGATGGTTGCGGAATTCAAGTTGCTGCCCGATTACGCGGAGCTGTTCTGCCGCTCGAATTTCTCGTTCCTGCATGGCGCGTCGCATGCGGAGGAACTGGTCGAGCGCGCGTTCGACCTCGGTTATCGCGGCATCGCGATCACCGACGAATGCTCGCTCGCGGGCGCGCCGCGGATGCATGTCGCGGCGAAGGCGAAAGGGCTGCCGCTCGTCATCGGCGCGTATTTCGACGTGACGCCGGACGACGTCGCGCCCGGCCACGATCCGGGCCCCGGTGCGTTCGGGCTCGTGCTGCTCGCGCGGAACCGCGAAGGCTACGGCAACCTGTCCGAGCTGATTTCGTGGCGGCGCATGAACGCGCCGAAGGGCACCTACCGGCTGACGTCGAGGATGCTGTCGGCGCCATCAGGGGAATTCGCGCATCTGCGCGGGATGCCCGACTGCTTTGCGATTCTCGTGCCCGCGTATCCGGTGCGCGCGGACGTGCTCGATGCGCAGGTCGCATGGTTTCGCGCGACGTTCGGCGAGCACGCGCGGCTCGGGCTCGTGCAACTGCAGCGCGCGCTCGACGGCGCGCAGCGCGAGGAGATTCGGGAGGCTGGCGAGCGGCGCGGCGTGCACGTCGTCGCGCTCGGCGACGTGACGATGCACAAGCGGTCATGCAAGCCGCTGCAGGACGTGATGACGGCGATCCGCGTCGGGCTGCCGGTCTCGGAATGCGGCTATGCGCTCGCGCCGAACGCGGAGCAGCATCTGCGTGCGCGGAACCGGATCGCGAAGCTGTTCTCGCCGGAGGAGATTGCGCAGACGTGTGCGATGCTCGATGCGTGTCATTTCGAACTCGACTCGCTGCGCTATGAATATCCCGACGAGATCGTGCCTGAAGGGCATACGCCGACGAGCTATCTGGAACAGGAAACCCGGGCGGGCGCGCGCCGTCGCTATGCCGGAGACGTGCCGGAGCATGTCCGGGAACGGATCGACTACGAGTTGGCGCTGATCGCGAAGCTGAGCTACGAGCCGTTTTTCCTGACCGTCTACGACATCGTGAAGTACGCGCGCAGCCGGGACATCCTGTGCCAGGGCCGCGGCTCGGCGGCGAATTCGGTCGTCTGCTATTGCCTCGGCATTACCGAGGTCAGTCCCGACCAGAGCACGATGCTGTTCGAGCGCTTCATCAGCGAGAAACGTGGCGAGCCGCCCGACATCGACGTCGACTTCGAGCACCAGCGCCGGGAAGAGGTGATTCAGCATATCTATGCAAAATACGGCAAGGAGCGCGCGGCGCTCGCGGCCGCCGTATCGACGTATCGCCCGCGCGGCGTGCTGCGCGAAACCGGCAAGGCGCTCGGCGTCGATCCGATGCTGATCGACCGCGTCGCGAAGGGGCATCGCTGGTTCGACGGCAGCCGAGACCTGCTGCAGCAATTCGCGACGACCGGGCTCGATCCCGGCACGCCGCTGATTCGCGCGTGGGCCGAACTGGCGGGGCGGCTGCTCAATTTTCCGCGCCACCTGTCGCAGCATTCGGGCGGCTTCGTGATCAGCCGCGGCAAGCTCACGCGGCTCGTGCCGGTCGAGAACGCGGCGATGGACGGGCGACGCGTGATCCAGTGGGACAAGGACGATCTCGAATCGCTCAAGCTGATGAAGGTCGACGTGCTCGCGCTCGGCATGCTGTCGGCGCTGCATCGCGCGTTCGACTTGATGACCGCGTGGCGCGGGCCACCGCTGCCCGACGGCAAGCCGTTCTCGCTGGAACACATTCCGCAGAAGGACGATGCGACCTACGACATGATCTGCCGCGCCGATACGGTTGGCGTGTTCCAGATCGAATCGCGCGCGCAGATGTCGATGCTGCCGCGTCTTCGGCCGCGCAACTACTACGACCTCGTGATCCAGGTGTCGATCGTGCGGCCCGGCCCGATCCAGGGCGGCGCGGTGCATCCGTACCTGAAGCGGCGCAGGATCGTGGCCGGCGAAGAGGAGGGCGAGGTCACGTATCCGAGCGAGGCGCTCGAGAAGGTGCTCGAACGCACGCTCGGCATCCCGATCTTCCAGGAACAGGTGATGCAGATCGCGATCGTCGCGGCCGGCTTCACGCCGGGCGAAGCCGACCAGTTGCGGCGCGCGATGGCCGCGTGGAAGCGCCGGGGGGATCTCGGCCCGTACCACGACAAGATCGTCGACGGGATGCTCGCGCGCGGCTATACGCGCGAATTCGCCGAGCAGATCTTCGAGCAGATCAAGGGCTTCGGCGAATACGGCTTTCCCGAGAGTCACGCGGCCAGTTTCGCGAAGCTCGCATACGCGAGCAGCTGGCTCAAATGCCACGAGCCCGCGATCTTCCTCGCTGCGTTGCTGAACAGCCAGCCGATGGGCTTCTACGCGCCCGCGCAGCTCGTGCAGGACGCGAAGCGCCACGGCGTGACGATCCTGCCGGTCGACGCGACAGTGAGCGGCTGGGAGGCGTCGCTCGAAGCGCTGCCCGGCGACGCGCCGCCGCACGGCCGGCCCGCGGTGCGGCTCGGCCTGTCGCTCGTGCGCGGCCTCGGCGAGGCGGCCGCGCGGCGGATCGAGGCCGCGCGCGCGGCGGGGCCGTTCGAGCGCGTCGATGCGCTCGCGCGCCGCGCACAGCTCGAACGCCGCGATCTCGAGGCGCTGGCCGCCGCGAACGCGCTCGCGACGCTGGCCGGCCATCGCCGCGATGCGCTGTGGCAGGCCGTCGCCGCCGCGCCCGAGCGCGACCTGCTCGCGGCCGCGCCGATCGACGAGCCCGAGCGGCCCGCGCTCGGCGCGCCGTCGGAGGCCGACGACATCCTGTCCGACTACCACACGACCGGCCTCACGCTGAACCGCCACCCCGTCGCGCTGCTGCGGCCCGTGCTGCGCGCGCAGCGGCTGTCGTCCGCGGCCGAGCTGCGCGACCGCCGCAATGGTCGGCTCGCGCGCGCGTGCGGGCTCGTGATCGCGCGGCAGATGCCGGGCACCGCGAAAGGCGTGATGTTCATGACGCTCGAGGACGAAACGGGTTGCGTGAACGTGATCGTCCGGCCCGAGCTGCTCGCGCGGCAGCGCCGCGAGACGCTCGATTCGCGGCTGCTCGCGGCGTCGGGCGTCTGGCAGGTCGAGAGCGACGTGCGGCACCTCGTCGCGCAGCATTTCGAGGACCTGACGCCGCTGCTCGGCGGCCTGCGCACGTCGAGCCGCGAATTCCACTGACGTACACAAACACACCCGCGCGCGGTGCATACCAGTCCATGCAACTGGTTCTATTCCGGTCTCATTTTCGTCACGATCCGGTAGCCCGGCCGCACTGCGGAATTGGCCCTTTGCATACCACCTCGGGTAAATCCCTACCCCGTACTCCTTTGTAAACAAAGGCTTTGCCACAGCTAAAACGCTTGCGTGACAAGGCTTCCAGCGATTTTCGCGAGGCTAATACCAGTTCGTTGACTGGTATTATTGTGGTTATATAATGCGTTCACTTTCCGACGGCCCGCGTCCGTCGCCCGACCCCTGGAGGCTCATGGAAACCGGCTGGTCCGAACTGGCGCCCGATCCGTGCCGCGACACCCCGCTCTATCTGCAGCTCGCCCGCAACCTGGCGAACGCGATCCACGGCGGCGCGTGGCAGGCCGGCGAGGCGCTGCCGTCGGAACGGCTGCTGTCGGCGTCGGTCGGCGTGTCGCGGATCACCGCCCGGCGCGCGCTGGCGCTGCTGGTCGAGCAGGGCCTGATCACGCGGGCGCGCGGCGTGGGCAGCTTCATCACGCCGCGCGTCGCCGATCCGCTGTCGCGCCTGGTCGGCTTCACCGCGAAGATGCGCCAGCGCGGCTTCCGGCCGGATTCGGTGTGGCTGTCGCGCGCGCTGCGCGCCGCGAGCCGCGACGAGATCATCCATCTCGGCCTCGCGCCCGGCGCGACCGTCGCGCGGCTCGAGCGGCTGCGCCGCGCGGACGGCATCGTGATGGCGGTCGAGCACTCGACGCTGCCGGCCGCGGTGGTGCCCGATCCGCAGGCGCTCGGCGCGTCGCTGTACGACTATCTGGAAGCGCGCGGCACGGTCGTGGTGCGCGCCTTGCAACACTTTCGCGCGGTGAACGCGACGCGCGAAATCGCGAAATGGATGGCGGTGGCGCCGGGCGCGGCGCTCCTCGTGATCACGCGCATCGGCTACGGCGCCGACGAGCGCGCGATCGAAGTCACCGAATCGTATTGCCGCGACGATTACTACGATTTCGTCGCCGAGCTGAAACGCTGACGCGCGACACTGCGCCGGCGCGCGGCGCGCGGCACGCGATGCACGCAACGGATTACGGAACTCGCGACGCGGTTTGCCGCGTCACCCGATCATCAAGAGAACGTCATGCTGACTGGCAACATACTGACCCCCGACGGCTGGCTCCACGGCTCGCTCGACTGCGAGAACGGCCGCATCACCGCGCTCGACGGCACGCCCGCCGACCCCGCGAAGAACGACGCGCCGTACATCCTGCCCGGCTTCATCGACCTGCACGTGCACGGCGGCGGCGGCGCCGACGTGATGGAAGGCGGCGACGCGATCGAGACGATCGCCCGCACGCACGCGCAATACGGCACGACGAGCCTGCTCGCGACGACGATGACCGCGCCGCGCGACGAGCTGATGAAAGTCGTCGGCAACCTCGGCAGCGTCGCGCGCACCCGCACGCCGGGCGGCGCGCGCGTGCTCGGCGTGCACCTCGAAGGGCCGTACATCAACCCCGGCAAGCTCGGCGCGCAGCCGGACGCGGCCGTGTCGGCCGTGCTCGACGAGGTGCTGAAGTACCTGTCGATCGCGCCGATCCGCGTCGTCACGCTCGCGCCGGAAATCGCCGGCCACATCGAGATCATCGGCGAGATGGCCGCGCGCGGCGTGCGCGTGCAGCTCGGCCACTCGCTCGCGACCTACGACGATGCCGTCGCCGCGCTCAAGCACGGCGCGTGTGGCTTCACGCACCTGTTCAACGCGATGTCGCCGCTGCACCACCGCAACCCGGGCCTCGTCGGCGCGGCGCTCGCGCATGCCGAATACGCGGAGATCATCCCCGACCTGCTGCACGTGCATCCGGGCGCGATCCGCGCGGCGCTGCGCGCGATCCCGCGCCTGTACGTCGTGACCGACAGCACGTCGGCCACCGGCATGCCCGACGGCGAATAC
Source organism: Burkholderia pyrrocinia (assembly GCA_001527685.1). GTDB lineage: Bacteria > Pseudomonadota > Gammaproteobacteria > Burkholderiales > Burkholderiaceae > Burkholderia > Burkholderia pyrrocinia_D. The sequence goes on along the minus strand of LOZU01000034.1, from coordinate 84,105 downwards.
CGGCTCGGCAGCCAGCACGTGACCAAGTGCCTCGGCGGCGTGCGCCTCGCCGACGGCACGCTCGCCGGCAGCACGCTGACGATGGACCAGGCGCTGCGCAACCTCGTGTCGCTCGGCCTGCCGATCGCCGACGTGTCGAACCGCATGTCGCGCTACGCGGCCGACTACCTCGGTATCGCCGATCGCGGCCGCCTCGTGCGCGGCGCGTGGGCCGACGTCGTCGTGTTCGATCGCGACCTGAACCTCACCGCGACCTACGTCGAAGGAGAATCGATTGTCGAATATGCTTAACGAAGCGCGCGAGTCCGCGCAGGTCGTCGCCGCGCAGCTGGCCGACACCGCGCGCGTCGAGGCGCTCGCCGCCCAGTTGCTCGCGCATCCGCCGGCCGTCGCGCTGACGGTCGCGCGCGGCAGCTCGGACCATGCCGCCAGTTACTTCGCGAGCCTGACGATGAGCCGCCTCGGCGTGCCGGTCGCGTCGCTGCCGATGTCGGTCGCGACGCTGCAGCAGGCGCCGCTGAAGGTGCAGGACCAGCTGGCGCTCGCCTTCTCCCAGTCGGGCCAGAGCCCCGATCTCGTCAACACGATGGCCGCGCTGCGCGAAGCGGGGGCGCGCACCGTCGCGGCGGTCAACGTGCTGCCGTCGCCGCTCGCCGACGCGTGCGAGCACCAGTTGCCCCTTCTGGCCGGCCCCGAGCTGTCGGTGGCCGCCACCAAGAGCTACATCGCGATGCTGTCGCTGTCCGCGCAGATCGTCGCGTTCTGGCAGCGCGACGCCGCGCTCGTCGCCGCATTGCGCGGCCTGCCCGACGTGCTCGCGCAGGCGGGTTCGCTCGACTGGTCGACGGCCGTCGCCGCGCTCGCCGGCGTCGAACGGATGATCGTGATCGGCCGCGGCCTCGGCCTCGCGATCGCGCAGGAAGCCGCGCTGAAGCTGAAGGAAACCTCCGGCATCCAGGCCGAGGCGTTCTCGAGCGCCGAGGTGCGTCACGGCCCGATGGAGCTGATCGACCGCGACTACCCGCTGCTCGTGTTCGCGCCGCCGGGGCCGGAGCAGGCGGGCCTGCTGCAGCTCGCGGCCGACATGCGCGCGCGCGGCGCCGCGGTGCTGCTCGCCGCGCCTGCCGGCACGCCCGGCATATCGGGCACGACGCTACCGCTTGCGCAGTCCGCCCACCCGGCGCTCGACCCGATCGCCGCCATTCTGTCGTTCTACGTGATGGCGGCGGATCTCGCCGTCGCGCGCGGCCGCAACCCCGATACGCCGCGCCACCTGAACAAAGTCACCGAAACGCATTGATGAGCCGAGAACGCCGATGAGACGCGCCGAGGAGTCCCAGTTGAAGAGCCCCACCCACGATCAGATCGTTCTGCTTGCCCCGTTGACGGGGCCGATCGTTCCGCTGGCCGACGTGCCCGATCCGGTGTTCTCCGGCGGGATGTTCGGCGACGGCATCGGCATCGACCCGCTCGCCGGCAAGCTCGTCGCGCCGTGCGCCGGCGTCGTGTCGCACCTCGCGCGCACCGGCCACGCAGTGACGATCACCACGCCGCAGGGCGCGGAAGTGCTGCTGCACATCGGCATCGACACCGTCGAGCTGAACGGGCAGGGCTTCACCGCGCGCGTCGAAGCCGGCGCGCGCGTCGCGGCCGGCGACCTGCTGATCGAGTTCGACCAGGACGCGGTCGCGCGCAGCGCGCACAGCCTCGTGTCGGTGATCGCGATCGCGAATTCCGATGCATTCGAGGTCGTCGCGCGTGCGCAAGGCGTCGCGACGGCGGGCGAGACGCCGCTCCTCACGCTGCGCGGCAAGGGCGAGGCGGCCGTGCAGGCCGCCGAGGCGGGCGCCGCGGCGATGAACGAGGCGCGCCGCGCGATTCAGCTGACCCAGCCGGGCGGCCTGCATGCGCGGCCGGCCGCGCGGGCGCGCGAGGCGGCGCGCGGGCTCGACGCGCACGTCGACGTGTATTTCGACGGCCGCAAGGCGCCGATCGAAAGCGTGGTCGGGCTGCTCGGCCTCGGCGCCGGCGAACTGGCGACGATCGAGCTGGTCGGCCGCGGCGCGCACGCGCAGCAGGCGGTCGATGCGGTCGCACACGAGCTGCTGCGCGAAGCGCACGGCGAAGTCGAGGAAAAGCCGGCGCGCACGCTGTCGCCCGCGCCGCGGCCGGTCGCGCGCAGCGCCGGCGCGCCGCTGGCCCCGAACACGCTCGCGGGTGTGTGCGCGGCGCCGGGCATCGCCGTCGGCGCGCTGGTGCGCTGGGACGACGCCGACATCACGCCGCCCGAGCAGGCGAGCGGCACGCCCGCATCGGAAAGCCGCGCGCTCGACAAGGCGCTCGCCGCCGTCGACGCGGAGCTGGACGACACGGTGCGCAGCGCGTCGCAGCGCGGCGCGGTCGGCGAGGCGGGGATCTTCGCGGTGCATCGCGTGCTGCTCGAGGATCCGACGCTGATCGACGCGGCACGCGACTTGATCAGCCTCGGCAAGAGCGCGGGCCACGCGTGGCGCGCGACGATCCGCACGCAGATCGACACGCTGTCGAAGCTCGACGACGCGCTGCTCGCGGAACGCGCGGCCGACCTGCGCGACATCGAGAAGCGCGTGCTGCGCGCGCTCGGCCATACGAGCGGCACGGCGCGCGTGCTGCCCGACGAGGCGGTGCTGTCCGCCGAGGAATTCACGCCGTCGGATCTCGCGTCGCTCGATCGCGAACGCGTGACGGCGCTCGTGATGGCGCGCGGCGGCGCGACGTCGCACGCGGCGATCATCGCGCGCCAGCTCGGCATTCCGGCGCTCGTCGCGGTCGGCGACGCGCTGTACGCGATTCCGGACGGCACGCAGGTGGTCGTCGACGCGAGCGGCGGGCGGTTCGAGCACGCGCCGACCGCGCGTGACGTCGAACGCGCGCGCCACGAGTGCGAGCGCCTGGCCGGCGTGCGCGAGGCGAACCGCCGCACCGCGGGCGAAGCCGCGGCGACGGCCGACGGCCGCGCGATCGAGGTGGCCGCGAACATCGCGACGCTCGACGACGCGAACACCGCGGTCGACAACGGCGCCGACGCGGTCGGCCTGCTGCGCACCGAGCTGATGTTCATCCACCGCCAGGTGGCGCCGACCACGCTCGAGCACCAGCAGAGCTACCAGTCGATCGTCGACGCGCTGCAGGGCCGCACCGCGATCATCCGCACGCTCGATGTCGGCGCGGACAAGGAAGTCGACTACCTGACGCTGCCGCCCGAGCCGAACCCGGCGCTCGGCCTGCGCGGGATCCGGCTCGCGCAGGTGCGCCCGGACCTGCTCGACGACCAGTTGCAGGGCCTGCTCGCGGTGAAGCCGTTCGGCGCGGTGCGGATCCTGCTGCCGATGGTCACCGACGCGGGCGAGCTGGTGCGGCTGAGGAAGCGCATCGACGCATTCGCGCAGGCGATGGGCCGCACCGAGCCGGTCGAGGTGGGCGTGATGATCGAGGTGCCGTCGGCGGCGCTGCTCGCCGACCAGCTCGCGCAGCATGCGGATTTCCTGTCGATCGGCACCAACGACCTGACCCAGTACACGCTCGCGATGGACCGCTGCCAGGCCGATCTGGCCGCGCAGTCGGACGGCCTGCACCCGGCGGTGCTGCGCCTGGTCGACATCGCGGTGCGCGGCGCGCAGCAGCACGGCAAGTGGGTCGGCGTGTGCGGCGCGCTCGGCGGCGATCCGCTCGCGGTGCCGATCCTCGTCGGCCTCGGCGTGACCGAGCTGTCGGTCGATCCGGTGTCGGTGCCGGGCATCAAGGCGCGCGTGCGCCGTCTCGATTACCAGTTGTGCCGCCAGCGCGCGCAGGATCTGCTCGCGCTCGATTCGGCACAGGCGGTAAGAGCAGCAAGCCGCGAGATCTGGCCGCTCGACTGAGCGTCGGCGGGGACTCGCGTGCCGTTTCAGCAGCAACGCACATCCACTACGAGAGCAATTACGTCAACGAAGAGACAAGGATTGGAGGACTGAATGGACGGGAATCCGTTTCTGAAGATACAGAGCCTGGGCCGCGCGCTGATGCTGCCGATCGCGGTGCTGCCGGTTGCCGGCATCCTGCTGCGGCTCGGCCAGCCGGACGTGTTCAACATCAAGATGATCGCCGATGCGGGCGGCGCGATCTTCGAGAACCTGCCGCTGCTGTTCGCGATCGGCGTGGCGGTCGGCTTCGCGAAGGACAACAACGGCGTCGCGGCGCTCGCGGGCGCGATCGGCTACCTGATCGAAACCGCGATCATGAAGGACATCGACCCGAAGCTGAACATGGGCGTGCTGTCCGGGATCATCGCGGGTGTCGTCGCGGGGCTGCTGTACAACCGCTACAAGGACATCAAGCTGCCCGACTACCTCGCGTTCTTCGGCGGCAAGCGCTTCGTGCCGATCATCACCGGGCTGGTATGCGTGGTGCTCGGCATCGTGTTCGGTTACGTGTGGCAGCCGGTCCAGCACGCGATCGACGCGGCCGGCCAGTGGCTCACGACCGCCGGCGCGATCGGCGCGTTCGTGTTCGGTTTCCTGAACCGTCTGCTGCTCGTCACGGGCCTGCACCACATCATCAACTCGCTCGCGTGGTTCGTGTTCGGCAACTTCACGCCGGCTGCCGGCGGCGAGATCGTGCACGGCGACCTGCACCGCTTCTTCGCGGGCGATCCGAGCGCGGGCGTGTTCATGGCCGGCTTCTTCCCGATCATGATGTTCGGCCTGCCGGCCGCGTGTCTCGCGATGCTGCACGAGGCGCCGAAGGAGCGCCGCGCGGTGGTCGGCGGCCTGCTGTTCTCGATGGCGCTCACGTCGTTCCTGACCGGCGTCACCGAGCCGATCGAGTTCAGCTTCATGTTCCTCGCGCCGGTGCTGTACGTGATCCACGCGGTGCTCACGGGCCTGTCGCTCGCGATCTGCCAGCTGCTCGGCGTGAAGCTCGGCTTCACGTTCTCGGCGGGCGGGATCGACTACGTGCTGAACTACGGGCTGTCGACGAAGGGCTGGGTCGCGATCCCGCTCGGCATCGCATACGGCATCGCGTACTACGGGCTGTTCCGCTTCTTCATCCGCAAGTTCAACATGGCGACGCCGGGCCGCGAGCCGGCGACGGCCGAAGGTGCGGCCGAGTCGTACCAGTCGGGCGGCTACGTCGCGCCGGCCGCGAGCGCTACCGCGCCGCGCGCGCAGCGCTACATCGCCGCGTTGGGCGGCGCGGGCAACCTGTCGGTCGTCGATGCATGTACGACGCGCCTGCGCCTGACCGTCGCCGACCCCGAGAAGGTGTCGGAAGCGGACCTGAAGGCGATCGGCGCGCGCGGCGTGCTCAAGCGCGGCGGCAACAGCGTGCAGGTGATCATCGGGCCGGAGGCCGACATCATCGCCGACGAAATGCGGGCTGCGATCGGCAGCGGCGCGGCCACGGCGGCCGTGGGCGGCGCAGCGGCATCGCAGGCCGCCGCGAATACCGGCGGCGCGGCTGGTCCGCTCGATCCGGATCCGGCGCGCTGGCTCGCGGTGTTCGGCGGCGCGACCAACATCGCGGCGCTCGATGCGGTGGCGACCACGCGCCTGCGCGTCGTCGTGCTCGACCCGTCGTCGGTCGACCGCGCGCGCCTCGCGGCGCTCGACGTCGCGTGGGTCGCGCTCGACACGTTCCATATCGTCTGCGGTCCGGCCGCGTCGCGCTATGCGGAGCAGCTCACGGCGCGCCTGCCGTCGGCGGGCGGCGGCGCGGCGGCCCAGCCGGCCTGATACGGCAGGCGCCGGCGCGAATCCGCATGACGGGTTCGCGCCGGCGGGTGGGGAAGGACAAACGGCTTGCGATCTTCGCAAGCCGTTTTCGTTTGGCGGGAGTGGGGGAAGGGGAAGGGGGAAGGGGGAATGTCGTGCGCGGGGCCGCCGATGCGGCCGGGACGCACGCGACGTGCGCCCCGGCCACCGCTCAGGGGTTCGTCAGCGTGAACGTCGGCTTGCGATAGCCGATGCCCGCGCGCTCGAGCTTCGGCAATTCGCGCTGCGTGAGCAGCGTCGCGAAGCCCGCCCAGTCGCGCTGGAGCGCGGCGATGTCGACGTGATGCGTGTCGCCGAGCTTGTAGCGCACGCCCGCCGCGTACGGCAGCTCCCAGTCGGCCTTGTGCCACGCGCGCTCGGCGAGCGCGAGCAGCCGCGGATACGCCATGTATTCGAGCAGCCGGTCGTTGCGCATCACCTCGCCCCACGCCTGCCCCTGGATCCCTTCGAGACGCGGCGCGGCGCCCGTGCCCGTCACCTCGAACGGATTGCCGTCGCGGTCGCCGATCACTTCCGCGTTCTGCGGCAGGTTGTCCGGCGCGAGCGAGAACACCTTGTACTCGTCCGTCGCATGCGAGCCCCAGTAATAGCCGCGCTCGCGCGGATTGAGCGTGTACGGGAAATCGAAGTACAGGTAGTCGGGCAGCGCGAGCACCGTCCGGTATCCCTTCGCGCTCAGGTCGCGCGCGCTGTCCGACGCACCCCAGAAGATCGTGTCCCACAGCGACACCATCACGTTGCGCGTGCTGAAGTCCTGCGGACCGTTCGCGTGCTTGATGCCGTCCTGCCACGCGGCCATCGTGCCGATCCCGTTCGCGTCGACCACCGCGCTCACCTGCTTGGCAAAGCGCGTCGGCAACTCGTCGATCGAGCGGACCTCGCCCCGCTGCAGCAGCGCCGTGCACGCGGGCGAGCGCGCCCACGGCTTGTCCTGCGCGGCGAGATCGACGCGGCCCTTGCCCGGATCGGCGCCGTTCAGCGGCTGGAAGCCCGCGCCGAGCAGGATGTTCTTCGCCTCGTCGCCGCCGTAGTGCCAGGTGCGCAGCGGCACGCGCGCGTCCGCATGCATCGACGCGATCTCGCGGATCACCTTCGTCGCGAAGTTGAGCGCGCCGGGCACGCACGGGTTCAGGTCGCTGCGCCGGTCGTAGAACTGCACCGTCAGCAGGTTCGACGTGTCCTGCGGATCGAGCAGCCGGTACGCGTTCGCTTCCTGTTCGCGGCCGGCCGCGTGCAGGCGGCGATAGCGCGCCTCCATCGACACCACGGCCGCGCGCGAGTGCGCGGGCATGTCGATCTCCGGAATCACCTCGACGAAGCGGTCGGCCGCGTAGCGCAGCAGCGCCATGTAGTCGTCGCGCGTCAGGTAGCCGCCGCCCGAACGGTCGTCGGGCCCGGAGCCGAGCTGCGGCAGCAGGCAGCGCGTTTCGGACGGATCGTGGCAGCGGCGCGCGCCGACGTCGGTCAGCTCGGGCAGGCCCGGAATCTCGATGCGCCAGCCCTCGTCGTCGGACAGGTGCAGGTGCAGCCGGTTGAGCTTGTACGCGCTCATCTGGTCGATCAGGCGGCGCAGCGTCGCCGGATGCTTGAAGTTGCGCGCGAGGTCGACGTGCATGCCGCGGTGGACGAAGCGCGGCGCGTCCTCGACGAGCATCGCCGGGATCGAGCCGCCGCCGGCCGGCGCGAGCGAGAAGAGCGTCTGCACGCCGTAGTAGAGCCCGGCGCGGTCGTAGGCTTCGATGAACGCGCCGCGCGGGCCGATCGCGAGCCGGTAGCCGCCGGGCGTCGCGATGTCGGCCGGCAGCCGGCGCGGCGCGACCACGCCCCACACCGGCACGCGCGCGCCGTCGAGGCCGAGCGTGCCCGCGCGCTCGCGCAGCGCCGCGACCTGGGCGGCCGGCAGCTCCGGCAGCGCGAGGTCGATGCCGCGCAGCTCGAGCGCGCCGTCGAGCGTGCGCTGCCGCTTCACGCTCGGCAGCGCACGGCTGGCGTCCGGCCGCGCGGCGACCGGCGGCGCATTGCCGGGCGAATTGCTCTGCGCGTCGGCGGGCAGCGATTCGACGTAGCGCAGCTCGTCGTCGGTGTCGTTGTAGCGGAGCACCGCGGGCGCCGCACCGTCGACGACCACGTACGGGCGCGGAATCACGTCGCTGTAGCGGCGCAGCCAGTATTCGGCGACGAACGGCAGCTCGATGCGTTCGCCCGGCGCGAGCCTGAGCGCGCCCGGCTGCGGCGTCAGCTCGTACAGGTCGCCGGTCAGGCGGCGCAGCGCGAAGCCCGGGCGATCGATCCGCAGCAGCCGGCGGATGCTGTGCAGGTAGAGCTTCCAGTTTCCGTCGGCGATCGGCTGGTGGCCGCGGTTCTGCAGGATCAGGCGGCCGGTTGCGCAACTGGCCCAGTCGGCGCCGAGGTCCGCGCACGGCACGCCGGCCGACGCCGCATGATTGTTGTCGACGGCGACGCGCAGCGCGAGGCCGTTCGACAGCAGCGCCGCGAGCGCGGCGGGCGTCTGCGCGGGCCGGGCGGCGTTCGCGGATGCCGCGGCAACGGCGCCGGGCGTCGCGGGCGACTGCGCGCGCACCACGCCCGGCGGCAGCGTGGCTGCCAGCAGCAGGCCGGCGCACAGGGAAGGCAGGATTCGATTCATGGGAATTCCTTGGAAAAAGTTCGGCGAGGCTCGGCAGTGCGTCGCCGGGGGATGACGTCGCTGCGATCGGGTCTTTCAAGGAAGCTGCCGGGGAAGGCTGGGCCGCGCGCGGGCGGGGGAAGCGCGACGTGCGGATGCCGTGCGCGGGGCCGGCGCTACGGATCGGGTTCGGGACAGGCGTGCCGGTCGGCCCGGCGACCGTGCGCGCGCGGCTTCATGAACGGCGCGCGGCGAGCGGCGCGCCGTCAGCCAATGGACGTCGACGGCTCGGCGAGGCGCCGGAGCGGGCCAAGCGGGGATCCTTCATGTCTCCTCCACCCAAGTGGACGCGGCCTGTGAGCGGCCGCGAGAAAGATCATATGAAACCTTTGAATGGTATTCAAGTGGTATTAATTTGGTTCCAGATTGGCATTTGATTTTGAGATAACGGGGTGCCGGCGTGGCGCGCCGGGACGAAAAAAAACCTCGCCGAGGCGAGGTTGTGTCCGGTGTGACGGCGTGGCGTCCGGCGCTACGTCCGGTCGCCGCGCGCGCCGACGCCCTTCGGCTGCGCTTCGAGCCACATCGCGTTGACGATGCCGAACGCGAGCGCGACGCCGATACCGAGAATCCAGCTGAAGTACCACATGATCCGACTCCTTGCGAAACGGGGGGCGGGGGCGCGTGCGCGCCCCGGCCGGGTTCAATACATCGAGTGCTTGTTTTCCTCGAGCGCCTGCGGCGTGACCTTGCCGCGCATCACGCGGTACACCCAGCTCGTGTAGAGCAGGATGAGCGGCAGGAACACGATCACGGCGAACAGCATCACCTGCAGCGTCATGTGGCTCGACGTCGAGTCCCACACCGTCAGGCTGCTCCTCGGGTCGAGCGACGACGGCATGATGAACGGGAACATCGAGAAGCCCGCGGTCAGGATCACGCCGACGACCATCAGGCCCGTGCAGAAGAACGCGGTCTTCTCGCGCTGCGAGCCGGCGAGCAGCAGTGCAAGCACGCCGCCCGCGATGCCGACGATCGGCGCCGCGACCATCCACGGATACTCGCCGTAGTTCGCGAGCCACAGGCCGGAGCCGGCGGCGACGTCCTTCAGCAGCGGGTTCGCGACCGTGTCGGTGGGCGCGGCGCGCGTGATGTGATAGCCGCCGACATACGACGCGATCAGCACGCCGGCGAGCACGAACAGCACCACCGCGAGGAACGCCGACACGCGCAGCGCGACCGACGCGCGGCGCGCGATCACGCCGTCCGTCTTCATCTTGATGAACGCGGCGCCGTGCGCGACGAGCATCGTCAGGCTGACGAGGCCGCACAGCAGCGCGAACGGGTTCAGCAGCGCCCAGAAGCTGCCGTGATAGCTGACGCGCAGGTCCGTGTCGAACTGGAACGGCACGCCCTGCAGCAGGTTGCCGAACGCGACGCCGAACACGAGCGCCGGCACGAAGCCGCCGACGAACAGCGCCCAGTCCCAGCCCGCGCGCCAGCGCGGGTCGGGCCGCTTGCTGCGGTAGTCGAAGCCGACCGGCCGGAAGAACAGCGCGAACAGCACCAGCAGCATCGCGAAGTAGAAGCCGGAGAACGACGCAGCGTAGACGAGCGGCCACGCGGCGAACATCGCGCCGCCGGCGGTGATCAGCCACACCTGGTTGCCTTCCCAGGTCGCGCCCACGGTGTTGACGATGATGCGGCGCTCTTCGTCGGTCTTGCCGAGGAACGGCAGCAGCGCGGTCGCGCCCATGTCGAAGCCGTCGGTGACGGCGAAGCCGATCAGCAGCACGCCGACGAGCAGCCACCAGATCAGCTTGAGAGTTGCATAGTCCATAGCGATTCCTTGTGCGGTTTCGTTTGCGCGTGCGACATCAGGCCGACGCGCGCTCGGTGGCGGCGGCCAGCTCGTGGTGGTAGCGGCCGGTATGCAGCGACGACGGGCCGAGGCGCGCGTACTTGAACATCAGCGTGATCTCGATGATGAACAGCACCGTGTAGAACAGGATGAAGCCGGCGAGGCTCAGGTACAGGTCGGTCGGCGTCAGGCTCGATGCGGACAGGTGCGTCGGCAGGACACCGGCGATCGTCCACGGCTGGCGGCCCAGTTCGGCGACGATCCAGCCGAATTCGATCGCGATCCACGGCAGCGGAATCGCCCACACCGCATAGCGCAGGAACCAGCGGCGGTTGTCCTGCAGCAGCTCGCGGCGCGCGCAGAACCAGAACGCGGCGACGAAGGTCGCGACGAACAGGAAGCCGAGGAACACCATGATCCGGAACGAGAAGAACACCGGCGCGACAGGCGGGATGGTCTTCTTCGCGGCGGCCTTGATCTGCTCAGGCGTCGCATCGGTCACGGTCGGCGTGAACTGCTTGAGCATCAGCCCGTAGCCGAGATACTGCTTGTGCTGGTCGAACAGCGCGCGGGTCGCGGCGCTGGTGTCGCCCTGCTTGAGCTTCTGCAGCGCGCCGTACGCGATCATCCCACTCTGGATGTGCGCCTCGCTGAGCTTCGCGAGATCGCGCAGGCCGACCACCGGCTCTTCGACCGAGCGCGTCGCGATCAGGCCGAGCGCGTACGGGATCTTGATCGCGTAGTCGGTGCGCTCTTCCTTCTGGTTCGGAATGCCGATCAGCGTGAACGCCGCGGGCGCCGGCTGGGTTTCCCATTCGGATTCGATCGCCGCGAGCTTCATCTTCTGCACTTCGCCGGTCGTGTAGCCCGATTCGTCGCCGAGCACGATGACGCAGAGCGTCGACGCGAGGCCGAAGCCGGCCGCGACCGCGAACGAGCGCAGCGCGAAGTCGGTGTCGCGCTTCTTCAGCAGGTACCACGACGACACGCCGAGCACGAACATCGCGGCCGACACGTAGCCCGCCGACACGGTGTGCACGAACTTCACCTGTGCGACCGGGTTGAACAGCACGTCGAACAGGTTCGTCATCTCCATGCGCATCGTCTGGTAGTTGAACTCGGCGCCGACCGGGTTGTTCATCCAGCCGTTCGCGACGAGGATCCACAGCGCGGACAGGTTCGAGCCGAGCGCGACGAGGAACGTGACCATCAGGTGCTTGACCTTCGACAGGCGGTTCCAGCCGAAGAAGAACAGGCCGACGAACGTCGATTCGAGGAAGAACGCCATCAGGCCTTCGACGGCGAGCGGCACCCCGAAGATGTCGCCGACGTAGTGCGAGTAGTACGACCAGTTCGTGCCGAACTGGAATTCGAGCGTGATGCCGGTGGTCACGCCCATGGCAAAGTTGATGCCGAACAGCTTGCCCCAGAACTGGGTCATGTCCTTGTAGACCTGCTTGCCGGTCATCACGTACACGGCTTCCATGATCACGAGCAGCCAGGACAGACCGAGGGTCAGCGGCACGAACAGGAAGTGGTAGAGCGCCGTGATGCCGAACTGCAGACGCGACAGATCGACGACTTCGCTACTTATCATGATGGTCTCTCTCGGTAGATGCGGGGGCCGGCACCGAGAGCAGCTTCTCGGCGACGGCGGCAGGCGGCAGCGACATGTGCCTGGCCTGCGGGTGATTGAAGAATGCGTATTTGAGCGCCATCAGCAGGGCCAGCTTGACAAGCAGCACGATGGTGATGTCGCGGGCGAGTGTCGGGCCGCGGGCCCACGCGGCGAGACGACCGCGCCAGCCGGTCGCGCCGGCCGTGGGCGCGGGCTTTTTATCGATCGAGATCAAGGCCATTATCCTGAATCGGTTTAAAGCAGGTTTGGGGCGACTCTACGTCGGATTGATGACGGCCGTTAAGCAGTATTTAATCCTGTTGCGCCTGACGTATCAATTTTAAGAGGGCGCCCGCGACGTGCCGAGTGCTGCGCTGCGGCGGACCGTCGCGAAGGGTTCGTCGAAACTTGACCTGGATCAAGCATCGGCGGAACAGGCCGCGTTTTGGTAAATACCCGATTGAATTGGTCAATTTATGGGCGAAAAAAAACCGCTGCCGGGCGGGCAGCGGTTTTCGGTGAAACGATTTTAAATCGGCGGGATTTACGCGTATTCAGCGAGCGCCGTGCGCATTTTCTTCATCGCGCTCGCTTCGATCTGGCGGATGCGTTCCGCCGACACGCCGAATTCGGCGGCGAGGTCGTGCAGCGTCGAGCCGCCCGAGCCGTCGTCGTCGACGTGCAGCCAGCGCGCCTCGATGATGCGGCGGCTGCGCGCGTCGAGCGCGTCGAGCGCCTGCGCGATGCCGTCCGTCTGCAGCATGTCGCGCTGACGCGCGGCGAGCACGGCGGTCGGCTCGTTGTGCGAATCGGCGAGATACGCGATCGGCGCGTAGCTTTCCTCGCCGTCCTCGACCTGCCCTTCGAGCGCGATGTCGCCGCCCGACAGGCGGGTTTCCATTTCGGTCACGTCTTCGCGCTTGACGTTGAGCTCCTGCGCGAGGCCGTCGATCTCCTCGGGCGTCATCGCCTGCATGCTCTTCTTGTGGCTGCGCAGGTTGAAGAACAGCTTGCGCTGCGCCTTCGTCGTCGCGACCTTCACCATGCGCCAGTTGCGCAGGATGTACTCGTGGATCTCGGCCTTGATCCAGTGGATCGCGTAGGACACGAGGCGCACGTTCTGCGCCGGATCGAAGCGCTTCACGGCCTTCATCAGGCCGATGTTGCCTTCCTGGATCAGGTCGCCGTGCGGCAGGCCGTAGCCGAGATAGTTGCGCGCGATCGACACGACGAGCCGCAGGTGCGACAGCACGAGGCGGCGGGCCGAGTCGAGGTTGTTCTGCTCGCGGAATTCGGTTGCGTACTGGCGTTCTTCCTCGGCCGTCAGCAACGGGATACGATTGACTGCCTGGATATAGGCGTCGATGTTGCCCAGCTGGCCCGGCAACATCGAATAAGTTGCGAGCGCCAGCGAGCCTGCCGATTCGGCCTTAGCAGACGCCGGGCTCAGGGTGTTCGGAAGGGTCAGTGCGTTGCTCACTTAAGAAAACTCCTTTGGAATCAGGGATGAACCCCGGTCTCGGATGATTCCGCGGTCAATCTTAGCACTCCCGCCAACTGAGTGCTAATTCCTTAGAGGAGGTACGGGCTTTGGAGTTCCCGTTTCCCTATCGATCTTGCTGGGTTGATAGCTTTAGGCGTGACCGCTCGAATCCGGGCAAGTTCCGTAACCCGTTGTTTTTCAGGAGAAAAAGCAGGCGATTCCGATTTTTGTAGATTCGGAAGCAAACCATTTCGCTTTACGATGCCGATCGAAAAAGTCCTTTACCATACCATTCTGTTCGCTCGAGTCCGGCCGTCCGGTGGCTGGCTCCATTCAACCTACAAAGTTGGGGTGTCAGATGAACAATAAGAACGACAGCGGTCGGCGGGCTTGCCGGCTTGCGTTGCACGCGGCCCTGGCGGCGTCGTTGCTGGGCGGTTCCGGCGCAGCGTTTGCGGATCGGTGGGGGATCCAGGCGGGGGGCGGGTTCTCAGATCGCCACGGCATCGACAAGGGCGACCTCGGCGTGGTCTGGGATCCGGACTGGACCTGGTGGGAGATCGGCGGCTGGCACTTCGCGTTCGTGATGGAAGGCCACGTCGGCTACTGGCATACGAACGGCAACATTCACACGAGCATCTGGGAAGTCGGCGCGACGCCGGTGATCCGCTTCATCAAGAGCGCCGGCGCGCTTCGGCCTTACGTCGAAGCCGGCGCGGGCGTGCGCCTGCTGTCACATCCGACCATTTCGACGAATTTCTCGGTGGCGACCGCGTTCCAGTTCGCCTCGATGGGGGGCGTCGGCCTGCAATTCGGGCAACGGCAACAGTATCAGGTCGGCTACCGTTTTCAACATGTGTCTAACGCGGGTATCAAAGAGCCGAATCCTGGTATAAATTTCCACCAACTCTACGTGCAGTACAACTTCTGATCCGTACGCCCGCGCACGGCGGGCGCGTTGCCGAGGAGTATGGCGATGGCGAAGGTGGTCGATGCGATCCGCGCGCTCGAGCGCGATCGGTTCCGGGCGATGGTGGACGGCGACGGCGAGGCGCTCGACGCGCTGTTGTCGGACAAGGTGTTCTACGTGCACACCAACGGCAAACGGGAAACCAAGCAGCAGTTCATCGACGCGATCGCCGCCGGCCGTCGCCGCTATCGTCAGATCGAAATCCAGTCGCAGGACGTGCTGCCCGTCGGCGACGAGACCTGTCTCGTCACCGGGCGGGCGCTGATCGAGATGGAAACGAACAACGGCGGGCTCGTGTTTCCGATTGCGTACACCGCCGTGCAGACGCAGGAGCAGGGGCGCTGGCGTCTGCTGGCCTGGCAGGCGACGCGGTGCGCGACCGAGACATGAACGCGCGTGGCGCTCTTTTTCGTGTCCCGTCCGAAGCGGCCTTCTGAGCCGCTTCTTCATTTCCCGTGCAGCACGGATCGCTTGCCGCGCGGGTGGTCCTGCACCATTTGCCAGCCCTTCTTCAAACCTTGACGCGAACCGTCATGCCGCCGCGCGGCGGTCGGCGCAATGCCATGCCGAGCGGTTGATCGCGCTGATCACCGCGTCGAGCGCGGCCGCCGCCGCCTCCGCATGCACGCCGACGCCGTGCCGCAGCGGCGCGTCACCGACCCGGCAGCCGACCGATACCGCGATGCGCCCGTCCGACGTGCGTGCGTGTTCGCACGCGCTGACCTCGATCGCGACGCGCGCCGCGGCCGCGAAGGCGCCCGCCGCATGCCGTGCCGCGTGTTCCGGCGTCGCATCGGCTGCGCTCGCGCCGGCGACCTCGCGGTTCTGCCAGCGCGCGCCGTTGCCGTTGCGCGCGGCGGGGCCGTCGGTCTCGAAGAATTCGCGGGAGAACAGCGCGCAGATCGCGTCGCCCGTCACTTCCTCGCCGGACGCGTCGGCGAGCGTCTGCACCGCGTGGCTGAATTCGATCTGCACGCGGCGCGGCGGCGTGAAACCCATGCCGCGCTCGAGCAGGTACGTCGCGCCGCCCTTGCCGGACTGGCTGTTCACGCGGATCACCGCGTCGTAGCTGCGGCCGAGATCGGCGGGATCGATCGGCAGGTACGGCACTTCCCAGATCGCATCGGGGCGCTGCTGCGCGAAGCCCTTGCGGATCGCGTCCTGGTGCGAGCCCGAGAACGCGGTGAACACGAGGTCGCCCGCGTACGGGTGGCGCGGATGCACGGGAATCTGGTTGCAGCGCTCGACGATGCGGCGCACCGCGTCGATGTCGGAGAAGTCGAGGCCCGGGTCGATGCCCTGCGTGTAGAGATTGAGCGCGAGCGTGACGAGGTCGACGTTGCCGGTGCGCTCGCCGTTGCCGAACAGGCACCCTTCGATGCGGTCGGCGCCCGCGAGCAGCGCGAGCTCGGCGGCGGCGACGGCGGTGCCGCGGTCGTTGTGCGGATGCACGGACAGCACGATGCTGTCGCGATAGCCGAGGTTGCGGTCCATC
The DNA here is from genome assembly GCA_001527685.1 of Burkholderia pyrrocinia. Lineage (GTDB taxonomy): Bacteria > Pseudomonadota > Gammaproteobacteria > Burkholderiales > Burkholderiaceae > Burkholderia > Burkholderia pyrrocinia_D. The sequence continues at coordinate 68,260 of LOZU01000034.1, read as the reverse complement.
CATTCGATCTGGTCGGCGAACACGTTCGGCGTGGCCGCTTCGACGGTCGCCGGCAGGTTGACGATCATCTTGTGCTCGCGGGTCGGCCGCCAGGTCTGCGCGACCGCGTCGCACACCTCGCGCGCGAACGACAGCTCGGTCATGCTGAAGGTTTCCGGCGAGTACTGGAAGGTCCAGCGCGTGTCCGGACGCGCGGCCGCGTGTTCCTTGATGAGGCGCGTGCCGTCGACCGCGAGCGCTTTCACGTCGTCCCTCGACATCCCGAACACGATGCGGCGGAACGACGGGCAGATCGCGTTGTACAGGTGCACGATCGCGCGCGGCACGCCTTCGAGCGCGTCGAACGTGCGGGCGATCAGGTCTTCGCGCGACTGCACGAGCACTTCGATCGTCACGTCGTCGGGGATGCGTTTCTCGTCGATCAGCTTGCGGACGAAATCGAAGTCGGTTTGCGACCCCGACGGAAAACCGACTTCGATCTCCTTGAAGCCGATCGCGACGAGCATCTCGAAGAACTCGAGCTTCTGCTCGATGCTCATCGGCTCGATCAGCGACTGGTTGCCGTCGCGCAGGTCGGTGCTCATCCAGACCGGCGCGCGCTCGATCGTGCGGGTCGGCCACTTGCGGCCGTTGATGCGGACGGGCTCGAACGGACGGTACTTGTCTTGCGGGTTGCGCTTCATCTTCTTGACCTCGGGTCACAGTCGCGAGCGAAGACGGGCGGCAGGCGCGACGGTTGACGCTGCCTCGCACCGTGGCGCGTGAGCACGCTGCGGATGCGGATGATCTTCGCGAATCGGCCGACGGATAGACGGACGAATGCTGACGACTTCGGTTGTAAAAACTGCGAGAGGGGTGCTGCGAGGAACTGCTGGGAGGGACCGTGCGGACAGCACACGGCGCTACGACAGCCTTAGGCTAGTCGTAGCGATAGCGGCCGCGCTAGGCGGCCGGAGGTAATTCGGAGGGTGTTCGGAAAGGAACGCATGGCGACAACTCTATGCCAGGATGCGTGCGCGTGTCAAATGCGGGGTGTCGGACGGGGCCGGCGGCGCGTGGCCAGGTGACGATGGCACGCCGCGCCGGCACGGGCTCACGCGTCGACGCGGGAGATCCGCACGATCGTCTCGACCTGGCGCGCGACGGTCTCCGGCACCGGAATCTCGCCGCGCAGCACCGCGTCGGTCCACGCGGCCGTGGTCGCCGCATCGCGCGATTCCGGCAGGGCGACCGGCGGCGCGTCGGCCGACGCGCGCTCCGCTTCGATCAGCGTGTCGCAGACGCCGTCGTGCAGCCAGTCGACCTGCACCTGCCGGCGCGTGTCGGCAACGGCCTCGCCCTCGGTGCCGCGCGCGAGCAGCGCGCCGCCCCGTGCGGCATCCGGATGGTCGCGGAACAGCTGCGCGAGGCTGTCGCGGTACGGCGGATGCGTGTAGTTGACGAGCCGCAGGCCCGCGGCCGCGAACGGCTGCAGGATCTTCACCAGCGTATGCGTCGAGTTGCGCACGCCGAGCACGCTGCGCATCGCCAGCAGGCGCGCAAGCCGCGGCGCGAGCGCGTCGATCGGCGCGAACGCGACGCGGCGTTCGGCGAGCATGTCCTCGATCGCGTCGTGCGACGCCGACGGCGCGATCGACAGCGTCGCGAAGATCTCGGCGCTCGTCACGCGGCCCGGGTCGCGCGTCACGCCATGCACGAGCACCGGCACGCCTTCGCGCGCGAGCAGGAGCGCGAGCAGCGGCACGAGGTTCGGCTGCTTGCGCGCGCCGTTGTAGCTCGGGATCGACACCGGGCGGAACGCGCTGTCGCGCACGTGCACGGGCTCGAACGACGCATGCGCGGCGGCCAGCATCGCGGCCAGCTCGTCGGCGCTCTCGCCCTTCAGGCGATACGCGATCAGGATCGCGCCGAGCTCGAGGTCGGACACGCGCGCGTCGAGCATCGCGCGATATAGCTCGAACGTGTCCTCGGCGGACAGGGCGCGCGCGCCGTGCGGGCCGCGCCCGATTTCCTTGATGAAGCGGGCGCAGTGGAACGGCTCGGTCGCGTGGGCGGCGGGATCGTGGGAAGCGGTCATCGAAGCGTGTCGGCGCGGCCGGCGTCGGGGCCGCGCGGAAGTGATGTGAGGAACCCCCTGAGTATCGCATGTGCGCGGTTCTGGCAAGCGCGCGGGCGCGTCGCGGCGCGCTACACTCATGGGGCCCGGCCATGCGCGCGCCGGCCCCGGCGGCCGGCCCGGCGTGCGACGCGCATCGCGCGCTCGCCGGCCGATCACGAGACAACGAGAGACATCCGATGAAGCTTTACAGCTATTTCCGCAGTTCCGCGTCGTACCGCGTGCGGATCGCCCTGAACCTGAAGCAGCTGCCGTTCGACTACGTGCCGGTGCACCTGCTGCGCGAAGGCGGCCAGCAACTGAAGGACGACTATCGCGCGCTGAATCCGGATGCGCTCGTGCCGACGCTGATCGACGGCGACGCCGAGCTGCAGCAGTCGCTCGCGATCGTCGAGTATCTCGAGGAAACGCATCCCGAGCCGGCGCTGCTGCCGAAGCAGCCGGCCGACCGCGCCTACGTGCGGGCGATCGCGCTGCAGATCGCGTGCGAGATCCATCCGCTGAACAACCTGCGCGTGCTGAAGTACCTGAAGCACATGCTGCAGGTGCCGGAAGAGGCGAAGAACGACTGGTACCGGCACTGGATCGAGGCCGGGTTCGGGACGCTCGAGGCGCGCCTTGCGAACGATCCGCGCACCGGCCGGCTGTGCTTCGGCGATACGCCGACGCTCGCCGACATCTGCCTCGTGCCGCAGGTGTTCAACGCGAACCGCTTCTCGATCGACACGTCGGGTTTCCCGACGATCCAGCGCATCTACGACCACGCGATGACGCTCGACGCGTTCAAGGCGGCCGCGCCGGGCGCGCAGCCCGACGCGGAGTGACGCGGGCCGCGCGCGCATGAAAAAGGGCGCCGTCATCTGAACGGCGCCCTCGATGCGGGACGGTGTCGCGCGGCGTTCAGCCGAGCAGCGCGTCCGCGAATTCCTCTGCGCTGAACGGCTGCAGGTCCTCGACCTTCTCGCCGACGCCGATGAAATAGACCGGCACCGGGCGCTGCCGCGCTATCGCGGCCAGGATGCCGCCCTTCGCGGTGCCGTCGAGCTTCGTGACGATGAGGCCGGTCAGGCCGAGCGCGTCGTCGAACGCCTTCACCTGCGTGAGCGCGTTCTGGCCCGTGTTCGCGTCGATCACGAGCAGCACCTCGTGCGGCGCGCCGTCGTGCGCCTTCGAGATTACGCGCTTCACCTTCTTCAGCTCTTCCATCAGGTGCAGCTGCGTCGGCAGGCGGCCGGCCGTGTCGGCCATCATCACGTCGATGCCGCGCGCCCGCGCGGCGCTGACCGCGTCGAAGATCACCGCGGCCGGATCGCCGCTTTCCTGCTGCACGACCGTCACGTTGTTGCGCTCGCCCCAGATCGTCAGCTGTTCGCGCGCGGCCGCGCGGAACGTGTCGCCGGCGGCCAGCAGCACCGACTGGTCGAAGCTCTGCAGGTGCTTGGCCAGCTTGCCGATGCTGGTCGTCTTGCCGGCGCCGTTGACGCCCGCGATCATCATCACGAGCGGCTGCGCGCGGCCGAGCATCAGCGATTTCTCGAGCGGCTGCAGCAGCTCGACGAGCAGGTCGCGCAGCGCGACCTTGACCTGCTGCGGATCGGTGAGCCGGCCGGCGCGCACCTTCTCGCGCAGCGCGCCGAGCAGGTATTCGGTCGCGTCGACGCCGGCGTCGGACATCAGCAGCGCGGTTTCGAGTTCCTCGTAGAGGTCCTCGTCGATTTTCGTGTTGACGAATACGCCGGTGATGTTCGAGCCGGTTTTCGCGAGCCCGGACTTCAGGCGCGCGAGCCACGATTGCTTCGCGCCTGCGTCCTGCACGGGCGGCGGGACGATCTCGACCGTCTCGACGACTTCGTCGCGGCCGTTCTGGGCCGACGTGACCGTCATCACGACGGCCGGCGCGGCCGGTTGCGCGGGGGCGGGCGGCTGCGGCGCCGGCTGCGGCGTGCTCGCGGCCGGCGCATCGGCCGGTGCGGAGGCGGGCTGCGCGTCCGGCAGCGGCTCGGCGGCCGACGGCGATTCCGCGGGAGTCGGCTCCTGCGTTTTCTTGAATCGTTTGAAGAAACTGAACATGGTCTGGCGTCGGGAAGAGGGCAGGCCGTCGCCGCTGGCGGCGCGGACTGCGTGCGGGCCGCCGCGCGCGCGACGGCCGAAACCCGGCATTTTATCAGGCGCAGCGCGGCGCCTGCGGCAGCACGCGCCGCCGCTGTGGTAACGTGCGCCTGTCTGGCGGCGCGCCCCGTGTGCGCCCGTTCCCCCGTCGTCGATATTCCTTCCGTATGTCCCGTTCATCCTCCGGCCGCCCAGCGGCCTCCACCAGCCGCGGCAAGCCGCACGCCGTCCGCATCATCGGCGGCGACTGGAAACGCACGCCGCTCGCGGTGCTCGACCTCGACGGCCTGCGCCCGACGCCCGACCGCGTGCGCGAGACGCTGTTCAACTGGCTCGGCCAGGATCTCGACGGGCAGCGCTGCCTCGACCTGTTCGCCGGCACCGGCGCGCTCGGCTTCGAAGCCGCGTCGCGCGGCGCGGCGAACGTCGTGATGGTCGAGCGCCATCCGCGCGCCGCGCAGCAGCTGCGCGCGATCAAGGACAAGCTCGGCGCGCGCACCGTCGAAGTCGCCGAGGCCGATGCGCTGCGGCTCGCGGCCGGCCTCACGCCGGGCGCGTTCGACGTCGTGTTCCTCGATCCGCCGTTCGGCGACGCGGCCGTGCTCGCGCGCGCGATCGCGCTCACCGCGCCGCTCGTCGCGCCGGGCGGCGCGCTCTACGTCGAAACGGGCGACGCGCTCGACCCGGCCGCGCACGACGCGCTCGCCGGCTGGCAGGTCGTGAAGCACGGCAAGGCCGGTGCGGTCCACTATCATTTGCTGCGACGCGAAAATGATGAATAATGCGCGTTCCCAACGAGGCGCCGCGCCGGCATGGCGACGCGCGTCCAGCTCGGCAGTGGCGTGCGTGTCGCACGGCTGCACCCCCATTTGCTTGATGACAGGAGGAGCGACATGGTAGTCGCCGTGTATCCGGGTACGTTCGATCCGCTGACGCGTGGCCACGAAGACCTCGTGCGGCGTGCGTCGAGCATTTTTGATACGCTGGTGGTCGGTGTTGCCGACAGCCGCGCGAAGAAGCCGTTTTTCTCGCTGGAAGAACGTCTGGAGATTGCGAACGAGGTACTTGGCCATTACCCGAACGTGAAGGTGATGGGTTTCACCGGCCTCTTGAAGGATTTCGTCCGCACCAACAACGCGCGGGTGATCGTGCGCGGCCTGCGCGCGGTGTCCGATTTCGAATACGAGTTCCAGATGGCGGGGATGAACCGCTACCTGCTGCCGGACGTCGAGACGATGTTCATGACGCCGTCGGATCAGTACCAGTTCATTTCCGGGACGATCGTGCGCGAAATCGCTCAGTTGGGCGGAGATGTGAGCAAGTTCGTGTTCCCGTCGGTCGAGAAGCGGTTGACGGACAAAGTGGCCGCAATGGGCTGGGGCCCGGCCGCGTGAAGCGGCGCCGGCCGGTTTCCCCGGGAAGCCGGCCACGGGCCCGATGAAGTGAGATCAGTATGGCTTTGATGATTACCGACGAGTGCATCAATTGCGACGTGTGCGAGCCTGAGTGCCCGAACGGCGCCATTTCGATGGGCCCGGAAATCTATGTGATCGACCCGGGCAAGTGCACCGAATGCGTCGGTCATTTCGACGAACCGCAGTGCCAGCAGGTGTGCCCGGTCGAATGCATTCCGCGCGATCCGCAGCATGCGGAAACGCACGCGCAGTTGATGGAGAAGTACCACGTCCTGGTCGCCGCGAAGGGCGACGACGCGTCGTGACGTAATCAAGGGCCGGGCGGCTCGAGCCGCCCGGGCCGTTCCCGCCCGTTCAGCCCAACAGGTCGCGCAGCGCCGCGACGAACGCGTCGCACTCGGCGTCGGTGCCGACGGTGATGCGCAGATGCTGGTCGATCCGCGGCAGCTTGAAGTGCCGCACGAAAATCTCCCGTTCCTTCAGCCGCGCCGAGAGCGTGGCGGCGTCATGCGCCGGATGGCGCGCGAACACGAAGTTCGCGGCCGACGGCACGACGTCGAACCCCAGTTCTTCCAGCGCCCGCGTGAGCCGCGTCCGGCTGTCGATCACGCGCCGGCGGGTCGCGTCGAAGTAGGCGTCGTCTTCGTAGGCCGCGCGCGCCGCGACCTGCGCGAGACGGTCGAGCGGATACGAGTTGAAGCTGTCCTTCACGCGGTTCAGTGCGTCGATCAGGCCGGCATGGCCGAACGCGAAGCCGACCCGCATCCCCGCGAGCGAGCGGGCCTTCGAGGTCGTGTGCACGACGAGCAGGTTCGGGTAGCGGTCGATCAGCGAAATGGCCGACTGCGCGCCGAAATCCACGTAGGCCTCGTCGATCACGACTGCCGACGACGGATTCGCGGCGGCGATCCGCTCGATGTCCGCGAGCGGCAGCGCGCGGCCGGTCGGCGCGTTCGGGTTCGGGAACAGCACGCAGCCCGCATCGCCGAGGTAGTCGTCGACGCGGATCGAGAAATCGTCGGCGAGCGGCAGCGCCTGGTACGCGACGCCGTACAGCCGCGCATAGGTCGGATAGAAGCTGTACGTGATGTCGGGGAAGCGCAGCGGCCGGTCGTGCTTGAGCAGCGCCTGGAACGTGTGGGCGAGCACTTCGTCGGAGCCGTTGCCGACGAACACCTGGTCGGGCGACAGCCCGTGATGGGCGGCGACCGTCTCGCGCAGCTGGCGCGCGAGCGGATCCGGATAGCGGCGCAGCGAGTCGCCGGCCTCGCCGAGTTCGTGCGCGATCGCCGCGACGACGCGCGGCGACGGCGGATAGGGATTCTCGTTGGTGTTCAGCTTGACCGGGTGCGCGAGCGCGGGCTGTTCGCCCGGCACGTAAGGCACGAGTTGCTGAACGACGTCGCTCCAGTAACGGCTCACCGCGTGGCTCCTGACAGGTAAAACGTCGAGATTACCTCATGCGGGCCACGTGGTGCGGGTTCGAGGTCATGCGCGGCACGGTGCGGCCGCGCATATCCGGCAGCGGGTCAGCCGTTGCGATGCAGCAGCATCGTCGCGCGCTCGAGCTCGCCCTTGACGACCATCGGCATCACGGCGAGCGCGCGTTCGATCGACGCGTCGATCACGTCCTGCTCCTCGCGGCGCGGCGGCTTCAGCACGAAGTTCGCGACATCCGGTTTCGCGCCGGCGCGCGCGCTTTCGGGGATCAGGTCGCGCGGATGGCCGATGCCGATCCGCAGCCGCCAGTATTGCTGCGACGACAGGTGCGCGGAAATGTCCTTCAGGCCGTTGTGGCCGCCGCTGCCGCCGCCGCGCTTCAGCTTGACGGTGCCGGGCGGCAGGTCGAGCTCGTCGTGCGCGACGAGGATCTGGTCGGGCAGGATCTTGAAGAATTGCGCAAGCGCGACGACCGACTGGCCGGAGCGGTTCATGTACGTCTGCGGCTCGAGCAGGTGGACTTCCTCGCCGTGCAGGCGGGCTTTCGCGTAAAAGCCGTGGAAGCGGCGCTCGTCGCGCAGCGTGGCGCCTGCTTCGCGGGCCAACTGGTCGATCAGCCAGAAGCCGGCGTTGTGGCGCGTCGCGGTGTATTCCGCCCCGGGATTGCCGAGGCCGACGATCAGTTTGATCATGACGTTTCGATGGCGGCGGCGGGCCGCCTGGGCGCAAAAAAGAAAAACCCGCCGGGCAAGCCGCGGCGGGTTGCGTCGACCGTTTCGGAAAACGGATCGAGAGGGCGCTTACGCAGCCGGCGTTTCGCCTTCAGCCGCGTCCGCCACGGCGCCAGCCGGCAGGGCTGCCGACGCGACGACCGGGTTTTCAGCTTCGACGTGCGACGTCAGCGCAACGCCCTTCGGCAGCACGATGTCCTTCGCGTGCAGCGACTGGCCTGCTTCGATCTTCGCCAGATCGATTTCGACGAATTCCGGCAGGTCGGCCGGCAGGCACTCGACTTCGATTTCCGTCACGACGTGCGCGATGATTGCGCTCGACAGCTTCACGGCCGGGCTCGTCTCGGCGTTCACGAAGTGAACCGGCACCTTGGTGTGCAGCTTCTTCTTCGCGTCGACGCGCTGGAAGTCCACGTGCAGCACGAGTTGCTTGAACGGGTGGTACTGAACGTCACGCAGCAGGACTTGCTGCGACGCGCCGGCCACTTCGAGGTCGAGGATCGACGAGTGGAAGGCTTCCTTCTTCAGCGCGTGCCACAGGGCGTTGTGATCGAGTTCGATCATTTGCGGCGCTGCTTCACCACCGTAGACGATACCCGTGGTCTTACCGGCGTTACGCAGGCGGCGGCTCGCACCCGTACCTTGCAATTGGCGCTCGAAAGCGACGACTTTCATGTGTTTCTCCATTTGCTGCCCGCGACCAGGCAGTAAAACGGGGCCGTCGATGTGGCGGCCCCTGATGAAACGGCCGGGGTTTCGTGAGTCCCGGCCGATTGTGCAAAAAGCGAAGCGTTGCCGCTTCGCTTTCTACGCATGCTTTGCTTGACGGTATCCGGTCAGGATTCCGCGAACAGCGACATCACCGAATCGCCGCGGCGGATGCGCGAGAACGTCTCGGCCAGCAGGCTCGCGCTCGTCAGTGAGCGGATCTTCGAGCAGCCGAGCGATTCCGCGGACAGCGGGATCGTGTCGGTGACCACGAGTTCGTCGAGCGCCGATGCGGCGATGCGCTCGGCGGCGCCACCCGACAGCACCGGGTGCGTCGCGTAGGCGAACACCTGCTTTGCGCCGCGATCCTTCAGCACTTGCGCTGCCTTGCAGAGCGTGCCGGCGGTGTCGACCATGTCGTCCATGATCACGCAGGTGCGGCCTTCGACTTCACCGATGATGTTCATCACTTCGGCGACGTTCGCCTTCGGGCGACGCTTGTCGATGATCGCGAGGTCGCAGTTGAGCTGCTTCGCGAGTGCACGGGCGCGGACCACGCCGCCGACGTCCGGCGACACGACGAGCAGATCCGAGTAGTTCTGCTTGCGCAGGTCACCCAGCAGGATCGGCGTGGCGTAGATGTTGTCGACCGGAATGTCGAAGAAGCCCTGAATCTGGTCGGCGTGCAGATCCATCGTGATGATCCGCTCGACGCCGGCGATTTCCAGCATGTTCGCGATGACCTTCGCCGAGATTGCAACGCGCGCCGAACGCGGGCGGCGATCCTGGCGGGCATAACCGAAGTAGGGGATGGCTGCGGTGATCCGGCCGGCGGATGCGCGCTTCAGCGCATCGACCATGATCATCAGTTCCATCAGGTTGTCGTTGGTCGGCGCGCACGTGGATTGCAGGACGAAGACGTCCTTGCCGCGCACGTTTTCCTGGATCTCGACCTGGATCTCGCCGTCGGAGAAACGGCTGACCATTGCCTTGCCGAGGGGAATTCCAAGGATATTGACGACTTCCTGAGCAAGCGCGGGATTCGCGTTGCCAGTAAAAACCATCAGGCCGTCATGGCTGCTCATCATGCACCTGCTTCGGGCTTGGGCGGGAAAATGCGGGAAAATTTTTGGCAGGGGAGGAAGGACTCGAACCCTCGCATGCCGGAATCAAAATCCGGTGCCTTGACCAACTTGGCGACTCCCCTACACTTAACTGACAACTCCGCCGGACGGTAGGACGTCCGACAAAGTAAAACTTCATGACGCGAAAGCGAAGAGCGGATGCTCGTTCAGGCTCTCGGCAACTGCGCCGTTCCAGCCGGCGGGCAGTTTGGCTTTCGCCGCTTCTGCTTCCTGTTCGCTGCGAAACGCGGCAAACACGCTTGATCCAGAGCCGGTCATCCTCGCGGGGGTCACATCATACAACCATTTGACCACCTGCGCAACTTCCGCGTACTTACTTGTCACAACTTGCTGCATGTCATTCCGGCCGAAACTGTCTGGCCATCCTGCGTCGCTGCTTTGCTGTGCAAGAAAGTCCGTAATTGTGACTGGCTTCGAATCTCTTGTCAACAACTTATCTGAAAAAATTTCAGCAGTCGGGACATGAACACGCGGCGTCACAACCAGGAACCAGCGAGTCGGCAATTCTACCTCAGCTAATTCTTCTCCGATACCCTCTGCGAACGCATTTTTCCCAAAAACAAAAAAAGGCACGTCGGCGCCGAGTTTTACCGCGAGCGCCTGCAGTTCCGCGCGCGGCAGGTTCAGCCCCCACAGACGGTTCAGCGCAAGCAGCGTCGTTGCCGCGTCGGAGCTGCCGCCGCCAAGGCCTGCGCCCATCGGCAGCCGCTTGTCGATCTCGATGTCGACACCCGCGTCCGTCCCCGTGTGGTCTTTCAGGAGACGGGCTGCGCGCACGACGAGATCGCTTTCCTCGGGCACGCCCGGCACGTCGGTCGCGCGTGCGACCTTGCCGTCGTCGCGCAGCGTGAAGTGCAGCGTGTCGCCCCAGTTCAACAGCTGGAACACGCTTTGCAGGTCGTGATAGCCGTTCGGGCGGCGGCCGGTGATGTGCAGGAACAGGTTGAGTTTCGCGGGCGCGAGGCAGTTGCGCAGCGAGCGGGTCGAATCGGTCATGCTTGTGTCGTATCGGGTTGGAGGCGGGTGCTTACTGGTCGAGCACGAGCTTGATGTCGAGCGGCGGTGTCGCGCGCACGAGGTTCAGGCGCTTCACGCCGGTGGCCGGCGCGTCCGCGTAGGCGACGTAATCGATCGTCCAGCCGTCCTGACGGATCTGCTTGATGCGCGTGCCGTCGCCGGGGTCGCGCACCGTCTGCGCCGGGGTCGCGGGCGCAGGCGTCGGCTGCAGCCAGTAGCGCAGGCCGGCGAGCGGCAGCGCGAAGCCGAGCGTGTTCTGCATCAGTTCGCCGACGTCCGGCGCAAACTGCGGCTGGCGGTTCGGCAGTTCGAGCGAGGCCGCGCGCGGCGACGATTTCACGATCGCGAGCGTCTGGCCGAGCGGGCTGCGCAGTTCGAGCGACACGTCGTCGCCTTGCTCCTGCCAGTCGAAGTTGCCATACACGTTCTGCGGCCGGCCGAGGCGGTCGCTGTACTGTACTGCGAAGCGGCCGTGATACGCGTGCGTCGTGCTCGTCTGCAGCACACCGCTCGACGGCGTGCCTGCCGACGGCGGGGTGCTCGCGCAGCCGGCAAGCGCGAACGCCGCGGCGGCCGCGAGGGCCATGGCGAGGCCGCGCGTCGCGCGCGAAGACGGAAGAAGCGTCGGGAACACGCGCATCAGAGGCCGTTGATCTGGAGGCGCTTGAGCGTCTGCACGAGCGTCTCGTTGTCCGGCTCAAGCTTCTGCGCGGCGCGCCACGCGGTGCGTGCCTCGTCCTGCGCGCCGCTCTTCCACAGCACCTCGCCGAGATGCGCGCCGATTTCGGCGTTCGGCTGCAGGTCGTACGCGTGCCGCAGGACCTTCGTCGCGCCGGCCGAGTCGCCCATCCGGAATTTCACCCAGCCGAGGCTGTCCATGATGTACGCGTCGTTCGGCGCGAGCGCGACCGCCTTCTCGATCAGCTTGCTGGCTTCCGGCAGGCGCTGGTTGCGGTCGGCGAGCGAATAGCCGAGCGCGTTGTATGCCTGCGGGTTGTCGGGCTGCGTGCGGATCAGTTCGCGCAGCTGCTTTTCCATCGTCGTGTAGTGGCCGGTTTTCTCGGCCGCCATCGCGTAGTCGTAGCGCAGGTCCGGATCGTCGGGGAAATCGTCGACCGCCCGCGACAGGCGCGTCTCCGCTTCGCCGAAACGCTTCGCGGTGAACAGGATCGACGCGTCGGTGCGCGCGATCACGGCCGCGTCGCGCGGGTCGGAAACCGGCAGGTTGTCGAGCACCTTGCGCGCTTCGTCGGTCTTGCCCTGTTTCTGCAGCAGCTGGGCGCGCGTGATCTGCGCGGGCAGGTAGTGCTGGCTCGTCTGGTCGACCTTGTCGAGCCATTGCGACGCAGCTGCGTCGTTGCCCTGGTCGATCGCGATCTGCGCGAGGTAGATGTAGCCCTGGCCGACGTCGGCATTCGGCTGCTTCTCGCCGAGCTGCACGTACTGCTTCAGGTAGCCCGTCGCGTCGTCGAGTTTCTTCTGCTGAATCTTGATCAGCGCGAGCGCCATCAGCGGCGTCGGATCCTTCGCGTCGAGCTTGCGCATCGTCTCGAACTGCTTCTGCGCGTCGTCGAGCCGGTCGTCGGCGAGATAGAGCTGCGACAGCGCGAGCCGCGCGTCGCGCGACTTCGGATGCTGCTGAACGTATTTCTCGAACGACACGATGCCGGCCGCGCGCTCCGCGGGCCCCATCTGCGACAGCATCAGCGCCGCGGGCAGGTAATCCGGGCGGATCTGCAGCGCCTGCTTGAGCGACTGCGCGGCGCCGTCCTTGTCGTCGACGGCGAGCTGCTGGCGCGCGATCGCGAGCTGCGCCTCGGGGCGGCCCATGTCGTTCTTCAGCATGTCCTTCAGCACCGCGAGGCCGCCGACGCGATCCGAGCCGCGCGCGAGCAGCGCCTGCAGCGCGAGGATCGCGGGGCCGCGCGTCTCGCCGGTCGCGCGGGCGAGCTCGCGCGCGAGCATCGGCTGCGCGTCGGCCGGCTTGCCGGCCAGCACCAGCAGCGCGGCGTCGACTTGCGATGCGCGATTCGAATCGGGCGCATACTGCCGCCACAAATTCGCGGCCGACAGCGCGTCGGCCGGGCTCTGCGCGGCGAGCGCGATTTCGGTCGCGCGCTGCGCCATGCGCGGATCGCGCGTGTCGCGCGCGAGCGCGAGATAGGTCTGGTAGGCCGGCGCGGGCTGATTGCGCTGCAGCGCGACCTCGGCGGCGAGCACCTGGTAGACGATCTGGCTCGTCAGCGCGAGGTTCGGGAGATCCTTTTTCTCGTCCGGCAGCACATGATCGAACGTACCCTGCTGCGCGGCGTCGTCCGGCGCAGGATCCTGCGCATGGGCCGGCAGCGCGGTGAAGGTCCATGCGGCGATCAGCGCGGCGCCAAGCGCGCGGCGGACCGGGAAGGCGCGCCAGCCGCGTGCGGCGGCCGGGCGCTTCTGAAGCAGCTTCGAGGGCAGGGTCATGGAAATCCGTTCGATGTTTCAGCCGATTGTAACGCGCTCGCTACAATACACGCACGATCGTGTCTATCCGCATTGAGACCCGCAGAACATGCCAGAGTTGCCAGAAGTCGAAGTCACCCGCCGGGGTATCGAACCCTTTGTCGCCGGCCGCCGCGTCGAGCGCGTCGACGTGCGTACCGCGATGTTGCGCTGGCCGGTGCCGGCCGGGCTCGCCGAGCAGTTGCGCGCGCGCGAGGTGCTCGGTGTCGAGCGGCGCGGCAAGTACCTGCTGTTCGAAGTCGACGCCGGCTGGTTCATCGTGCATCTCGGCATGACCGGCACGCTGCGCGTGCTGCCGACGGCAGGCATGCCGCCCGCCGCGGCGAAGCACGACCACATCGACTGGATCTTCGACGAATTCGTGCTGCGCTTTCGCGACCCGCGCCGCTTCGGCGCCGTGCTGTGGCATCCGCGCGAGGCGGGCGACGTGCATGCGCACCCGCTGCTCGCGAGCCTCGGCGTCGAGCCGTTCTCGCCGGCGTTCACCGGCGCGCTGCTTCATGCGCGCACGCGCGGGCGCACGGTGGCGGTGAAGCAGGCGCTGCTGGCCGGCGACATCGTCGTCGGCGTCGGCAACATCTATGCGTCGGAGAGCCTGTTCCGCGCCGGCATCCGGCCGACCACCGCCGCGGGCAAGGTATCGCTGCCGCGCTACGAGCGGCTCGCGGACGCCGTGCGCGCGACGCTCGCCGACGCGATCGAGCGCGGCGGCAGCACGCTGCGCGATTTCGTCGGCAGCAACGGCGAGAGCGGCTACTTCCAGCTCGACTGCTTCGTCTATGATCGCGCGGGCCAGCCCTGCCGCGTATGCGGCACGCCGATCCGGCAGATCGTGCAGGGCCAGCGCTCGACCTACTACTGTCCGACGTGCCAGCGTTGAAACCTTTCGCCACCCACTTGCCATCTTGAAGCCGCCCCGTACCGCTCCCCCTCCATTTCCCGTCACGCCGCTGCACCGCACGTTCGCCACGCGCCTGATCGCGTGGCAGCGCACGCACGGGCGCCACGACCTGCCGTGGCAGAACACGCGCGACCCATACCGCATCTGGCTGTCGGAAATCATGCTGCAGCAAACCCAGGTATCGACCGTCGTGCCGTATTACCTGCGCTTTCTCGAGCGCTTTCCGGACGTTGCCGCGCTCGCGGCTGCGCCGATGGACGACGTGATGGCGCTGTGGGCGGGCCTCGGCTACTACTCGCGCGCGCGCAACCTGCACCGCTGCGCGCAGGTGGTGGCGGCCGAGCACGGCGGCGCGTTTCCGTCGACGCCGGACGGGCTCGCCGAACTGCCGGGCATCGGCCGCTCGACCGCCGCGGCGATCGCGTCGTTCGCGTTCGGCGCGCACGCGACGATCCTCGACGGCAACGTGAAGCGCGTGCTCGCACGGGTGTTCGGCGTCGAGGGTTTTCCGGGCGAGAAGCGCGTCGAGAACGACATGTGGGCGCTCGCCGAATCGCTGCTGCCCGATGCGGCGAACGCGGCCGACGTGAGCGCATACACGCAGGGGCTGATGGATCTCGGCGCGACGCTGTGCGTGCGCGGCAAGCCGGATTGCGCGCGATGCCCGTTCGCGGGGGATTGCGTCGCGCAGTCCACCGGCCGGCAGCGCGAATTGCCGGCCGCGCGGCCGAAGAAGAAGGTGCCGACGCGCAAGACGTGGATGCTCGTGCTGCGCGACGGCGATGCGGTGCTGCTCGAGCGGCGCCCGCCGGCGGGCATCTGGGGCGGGCTGTGGAGCCTGCCGGAGGCCGACGGCGATGCCGCGCTCGCCGAGCGCGCGCGCGGTTTCGGCGGCGGCGGCCCGGTGCCGCTCGCGCCGCTGACGCACACGTTCACGCATTTCAAGCTCGAGATCGAGCCGCGCTTGAGCGAGATGGGCGATGGCGGCGGCGAATGCGTCGCGCAGGATGCGCAGACAGCCTGGGTGCCGCTGGGCGGACTCGACGCGTATGGCGTGCCCGCGCCGGTGCGCAAGCTGCTCGATGCGCTGAGCGGGTCGCTGCTGTAACGCCGCGCGGCCGGGCCGGCGCTCAGAGCCAGCCGTGCCGGTTCAGCACGTGATGCACGGCGTCGATGCGCGCGCCGACGTCGGGAAACTCCATCAGCTTCTGCCGCGCCCGCAGGTCGAGCGGCAGCAGTTCGGCGAGACGGTTCGACACCCAGCTCGGATCGTCGAGCCGGAACGGCTCGCAGAACGGCAGCTTGTCGGGTTCGTTCTTCTGCTTCAGCGCTTCGATGATGCGCTCCAGCACCTCCGCGCACGCACCGAACTGCGCGAGCGCCTGCTCGCCTTCGAGCGGGATGTCGTCGGGCAGCGGCTCCGCGATGCCGACGATCAGCCCGTTCGCTTCGACGCGATACGACAGCAGCTCGAAGCGCTGCGTGCCGATGGCCTGCAGGAACAGCATCCCGAATTCGCCGGTGTCGCATTCGACGATGCGCGCCATGCAGCCGATCGTTTCCGGCACCGACACCGCGCCTTCCTGTGCGACCTCCGGCCCGCTTTTCAGCAGGCAGACGCCGAACGGCGCATTGTCGCGCAGACACGCGCGCGACATGTCGAGATAGCGCGCCTCGAACACCTTGAGCGGCAGCACGCCTCCCGGAAACAGCACCGTATGCAGCGGAAACAGCGGCAGGTCGAGCAGGGTGGTAGAGAGAGAGGACATGGCGCGCTGACGGAGAAGCGGCGTCGCTACGGTCTTTCGACCTCGGTCACGAGCCGCGACGACGCGCCGACATCCACCGGCGCGTCACGATGCCGCACGATCACGTTCGCCTGGTCCGCGAGGCGCGAGGCGAGCGTTTCCGCGATGAAGACCGAGCGATGCTGGCCGCCGGTGCAACCGATGGCGACGGTCAGGTAGCTGCGATTGTCTTCGCGGAAGTGCGGCAGCCATTTCGTTAGAAACGCATGGATGTCGTCGATCATCTGGTGGACGATCGGCAGTGCGTCGAGAAACGCGATGACCGGCTGGTCGAGCCCGGTGAGCGGGCGCAGCTCGTGGTCGTAATACGGATTCGGCAGCGCGCGCACGTCGAACATCAGGTCCGCGTCGAGCGGCACGCCGCGCTTGAAGCCGAACGATTCGAACATCAGCATCAGCGCGTCGTTCTTCTGCTCGATGAAGCGCTTGACCCAGGTGCGCAGCACGTTCGCGCGCAGGTTGCTGGTGTCGATCTGGTGGCCGAATTCGGCGAGCGGCGCGACCAGTTCGCGCTCGCGCTCGATCGCTTCCTCGAGCGACGACAGCAGGCCGACGTCGGCATCGTGCGACGGCGAGCCGGACAGCGGATGGCGGCGGCGCGTTTCGGAGAAGCGCTGGATCAGTGCCTGGGTGCTCGCGTTGAGGAACAGCACGCGCACGTCGTGATCGCGCGACAGCGCGCGGATCAGGCCTGGCATTTCGTCGAGCGATGCGCTCGAGCGCGCGTCGATCGCAACCGCGAGCCGCCGCTGCCGGCCTTCGTCGGCCAGGTAGCGGGCCAGCTCGGGCAGCACGTGCGGCGGCAGGTTGTCGACGCAGTAGTAGCCCGCGTCCTCCAGGGCGTTCAACGCAACGGACTTGCCGGAGCCGGAAATGCCGGTGATGAGAACTATGCGCATGGGGGGCTGAAATTCCTGACGTTTCATCATAGCACCGGCACGACGCGCCCGCGCCGCGCGATCGGCCGGTGAGGGGGTTACACGAGCTTGCCGGGGAACTGGCTGTCCGGATCCTGCATCGCGAGCCGCTGGCGGTCCATGAAGTCGCGCAGCGTGTCGATGCCGCGCAGCTGCAGGATCGTGTTGCGCACCGCCGCCTCGACGAGCACCGCGAGGTTGCGGCCGGCCGCGACCTGGATCGTGACCTTGCTGATCGGCAAACCCAGCACGTCGACGGTCTGGCTTTCGAGCGGCAGGCGCTGGAATTCGCCGTCGGGGCGCCGCACCAGCTGCACGATCAGCTTCAGCTTCATCTTCCGCCGCACCGCGGTTTCGCCGAAGATCGTCTTGATGTCGAGCAGGCCGAGGCCGCGCACTTCGAGCAGGTTCTGCAGCAGCGGCGGGCAGCGCCCTTCGACGAAATCGGGGCCAAGTCGCACGAAGTCGACCGCGTCGTCGGCGACGAGGCCGTGGCCGCGGCTGATCAGCTCGAGGCCAAGTTCGCTCTTGCCGAGGCCCGAGTCGCCGGTGAGCAGCACGCCCATCCCGAGGATGTCGAGGAACACGCCGTGCAGCGTCGCGCGCGGCGCGAGGATGCGCGACATGTAAAGGCGCAGGCTGTCGATCACCGCGGCGGCCGACATCGGCGTCGTGAACAGCGGGGTGGACGAGCGCGTGCAGCGCAGCACCAGCTCGGGCGGGGCCGCGGCGCCGCCGGCGACGACGAGGAACGGCGGTTCGAGGGCGATCAGCTCGGCCATGTGGCGCGAACGGTCCTCGTCGGTCTGGCGCTGGTAGTAGTCGATCTCGGCTTCGCCGAGCACCTGGATCCGGTTCGGGTGAATGAGGTTCAGGTGGCCGACGAGGTCGGCGCTCGACGTCGCGTTGGCGACGGTATCCGCGGAAAAACCGCGCTCCCAGCCTTCATGCCCCGTCAGCCAGCTGAGCTTCAGCGTGGCGGCGTTGTCGTCGAAGATGCTCTGGGCGTTGATGCTGGACGTATCCATGAGTCCGTCACTCCAATGGGCCGGTGCACGCGCGCGGCGACGGGCGTCGCCATGCCGGGCCGGCGCCGGGCGGCCCGGGGCGGCTCGGGCCGCCTGGTTCGGGAAAATGTACCGCCCGGATCAACTCAAGGTTGCCACTGAGTGAGCAGGCTATGCAACTCGGTGCGATCCGTTTCGTTGTGCAGACGCTCGCGCGCGTCGCGGTCGGACAGCAGCTGCGCGATTTCCGACAGGATCTCGAGGTGCTGCTGGGTGGCTTGCTCGGGGACGAGCAGGAAGATCAGGAGCGAAACCGGCTGGCCGTCGGGCGCTTCGAACGGAATCGGCTCGGCAAGCCGCACGAACGCGGCGAGCGGATGCTTGAGGCCCTTGATGCGCCCGTGCGGAATCGCGACGCCTTCGCCGAGCCCGGTCGAACCGAGGCGCTCGCGCGCGAACAGGTTGTCCGTGACGGTGCTGCGGGCGATGCCGTTCTGATTTTCGAACATGAGCCCGGCTTGTTCGAAGACGCGTTTCTTGCTGGTGACGGAGAGGTCGATGACGACGTTCTCTAGGGGCAGGATTTTGGCTAGGCGATTCATGTTGGCAGGCGATTGGGCGGCCTGGGGTCTCCTCGCGGCGGCAGACTGATTTTCCATGTTTGGCGATATCAAGGCGTTTGGCGATGGAGACCTGCAAGGCACGGCGACCGTACCCAACGCCCCCCGGCAATAACCGGAGCATTATAGAACACAGCCGCGCGCATGGCGTGCGCGTGGCGGCCCGTGCACGGCGCTGTCCGCGCGTCCGGCGCGCGGGCGGCGGACAAAAAAACCGCCCGGCGAACCGGGCGGCGTGCGGTGCGGTAAAGCGCTTATTGCGGCGGCAGTTCGATCTGCTCGAACTGCTCGACAGCCGGCTGAAGCTTGATCGGATCGTGCGCATGCGTTTGCAGGCGCTCCATGTGCTTGACGACCTGACGGTCCAGCTTGTCGATCAGCAGGTCGATTGCCGCGTACAGGTTGCCGTTTGCGCTTTCGACGAAGATATCCTTGCCCTTCAGATGCAGATTGATTTCCGCGCGCTGCTGCTTGTCCTTTTCCTTGTGGTTGTCGACCGAGAGGATCACAGTGCCATCGATCACCTGATCGCTATGCCGTAGCACCCGGTCCAGCTTGGTGATCACGTATTCGCGAATTGCAGGCGTGACTTCGAGATGATGTCCACTGATCTTCAGGTTCATAGTGCTTCTCCAAGCGAGTGACCACCAGTCCGCTTCGATGCGGCATCCGGCCGACTTGCCCGTGCCGCGCGATGCGGCTGACTGCGGACAGGTCGCCCGGCTTGTCCGCCGATGCGCGGCGGCCGGAACACGCCTGCCGCCGGGCAGGCAGCAGGCTTAAAGAGACTTGCGCAGATTTACTGCCGGGATCTTGAGGGCTTCGCGGTACTTCGCAACCGTGCGGCGCGCGACCACGAATCCTTGTTCTGCCAGCAGCTCGGCGATGCGGCTGTCCGAAAGTGGCGTTTTTGGGTCTTCTGCTCCTATCAGTTGCTTGATGAGGGCACGGATGGCCGTCGACGAGGCGGCGCCACCGGTGTCGGTCGAGACGTGCGATCCGAAGAAGTACTTAAATTCAAGCGTCCCGAACGGGGTCAGCATGTACTTCCCGGTTGTCACACGGCTGACAGTCGACTCGTGTAGGCCCAGCGTATCAGCTATTTCCCGCAAAACCAAGGGGCGCATGGCGATTTCGCCGTGCGCAAAGAAATTCTTCTGACGTTCGACAATAGCCTGCGCGACACGCAGGATCGTGTCGAACCGCTGCTGGATATTCTTGATCAGCCAGCGTGCTTCCTGAAGCTGCTGCTTGAGCGATCCGGCCGACGGATCGCCGCGGCTGTTGCGCAGGATGTTCGCGTAGAGGTTGTTGATCCGCAGGCGCGGCACGACCTCGGGATTCAGTTCCGCCTGCCAGCCCTGGCCCACCTTCTTCACCATGATGTCGGGCACGACGTAGTCGGCTTCGGCCTTGCCGTACGCGGCGCCGGGGAACGGCTCCAGCGAGCGGATCAGCGCGTGCGCGTCGCGCAGCGCATCGTCGGATGCCTTCAGGTGCTTGCGCAGTCGCGTGAAGTCGCGCGCGGCGAGCAGCTCGAGGTATTGCGACACGATTTCGAGCGACAGCGTGCGCGTCGGGGACGGATCGAGCCGCAGCAACTGCAGCTTCAGGCATTCGGATGCCGTGCGCGCGCCGACGCCGGCGGGGTCGAAGCTGTGCAGCAGCGCGAGCGCGGCGTTCAGCTCGTCGCAGTCGACTTCGAGTTCGGCCGGCAGGTCGGCCAGCACTTCGTCGAGCGTCGCGGTCAGGTAGCCGTCGTCGTCGAGCGATTCGATCAGGAACATCACGAGCGCGCGGTCGCGCGGCCCCGCCTGCGTGACGCGCAGCTGCGCGGACAGGTGGTCGCGCAACGACGTCGACGCTTCCTGCACCTGCAGGGGCGGGAGGTCGTCGTCGTCCGACGCGCCGCTCGCGCGGCCGTATTCGTCGAGATTCCATTGCGGGCCGTCGCCGCCGTCGCCCGCGGCGTAGCCGTCGTATTCATCCGCGGCGGCGGGCTCGTCGCGCTCCGCGCGCTCGCCGGTCTGGCTGGTGCCGTTCGACGTCGGTTCGGCGCTCGGCGCGGGCGGCGTCTGCGCGATCAGCGAACCGTCCGCTGCAACACGCAGCGGGCTCGCGATCCATTCGTCGTCGTTCTCGAGCAGCGGATTCTGGGCGACCGCCATCGCCACTTCCTGCTGGAGCTCGAGCGTGGACAGCTGCAGGAGCCGGATCGACTGCTGCAGTTGCGGTGTCAGCGCCAGGTGTTGCGACAGGCGGAGTTGGAGGCTGGCTTTCATGGCAGAGAGGGAGTCATACCCGGAGTGTGCCACGACCCAGCCGCATTGGGCATCCGCGATTACGCGCGGCGCCGGCCCGGCGGCGAAACGGGGCGCGGCCCCGCGCGGCATGGCCGGGCAGGGCGCGTCCGTTTCGGCGGGTTACATGCGGAAGTGTTCGCCGAGATACACGCGGCGCACGCTTTCGTTCTCGATGATCTCGCTCGGCGCGCCGGCCGCGAGCACCGAGCCGTCGCTGATGATGTAGGCGTGGTCGCAGATGCCGAGCGTTTCGCGGACGTTGTGATCGGTGATCAGCACGCCGATGTTGCGCTGCTTCAGGAACTTGACGATCTTCTGGATCTCGAGCACCGCGATCGGGTCGACGCCCGCGAACGGCTCGTCGAGCAGGATGAAGCTCGGGTTGGTCGCGAGCGCGCGGGCGATTTCCACGCGACGGCGTTCGCCGCCCGACAGCGACAGCGCCGGATTCTCGCGCAGGTGGCTGATCTGCAGCTCGTCGAGCAGCGCTTCGGTGCGGCTCGCGATCGCGTCCTTCGACAGGCGCTTGCCGTCTTCGCCATGCTGCAGCTCGAGCACCGCGCGGATGTTCTCCTCGACGGTCAGCTTGCGGAATACCGACGCTTCCTGCGGCAGGTACGACAGCCCGAGCGATGCGCGCTTGTGGATCGGCAGCAGGCTGATCGAGCTGCCGTTCAGCGAGATTTCGCCGGCGTCGAGCGGCACGAGCCCGACGATCATGTAGAACGACGTGGTCTTGCCGGCCCCGTTCGGGCCGAGCAGGCCGACGACTTCGCCGCTCTTCACGTCGAGCGACACGTCCTTCACGACGGTGCGCGAGCCATAGCGCTTCTTCAGGTTGCGGACGACGAGCGAGCTGCTGGTGCCGGCCGGCTGGCGGTTCGGTAACGCGTTCATTGGCCCGGCGCCCCCTGGAGCGTGTTCGACGGCGCGAGCTTGGCCGGCGCGCCGTTCAGCGCGCCGGGGCCGCCGTTCTTCGGCGACAGCATCGCGCGCACGCGGCCGTTCGGGTTGCCCGGCGCCGCGACGTCCTTGCCGCCGCGCGCGGTGTAGAAGTCGCGCTGGCCGTCGTAGGTGACCACGCTGCCGTGCACGGTGTCGGCGATCGTCGACGTGCCCTGCAGGCGGCGCACGGTCGCGGCGGTCGTGAGGGTCGTCAGGTCCTGCTTGCCGTCGTAGTCGATGCGCTCGGCATCGCCGTCGATGTATTCGTCGAGGCCTTCGCGCTTCTGGCGGAACGACGCGTGCTTCTTGCCGCTGCCGTACGACGTGGCGTACTGGTAGCCTTCCGGATCCTGCTTCACCTCGACGCGATCGCCCTTGATGACGATCGTGCCCTTCGTGATCACGACGTTGCCGGTCGCGACGGTGACCTGCTTCAGGTCGTCGTAGGTCAGGTTGTCCGCTTCGACGTTGATCGGCTTGCCCTGGTCGGCCTTTTCGGCATGGGCGAGCGGCGCCAGCCCGGCGAGCGGGAGGGCGATGAGCGTCGCGGCGAGCGCGGCGCGGGCAGCGCGCCGGGCGCCGCCGTAAATCTGACACGGGAACGATTCGTTCATGCAGTCACGCGTGGGATGAGTTACTTGGGTTGACCTTTCGAGCCGCCGGACGCGTCCGGCGCGGCGATCGTGCCGCGCACGTTGCCGTAAAGCTCGATGACCCGGGTGACGTTGTTGTACTTCATGCCGTCGGTCGAGTTGACGAGCGACAGGCCGCGCTGAAGTTTAACCGGCTTTTCGGTCTGGATCACATCATCATTGACGAGGATCCGGAAATGCTGGGAATCCGCCTGCATCTGCGGATCGCCGCCGCCGGCGGCGCGCAGGATGCGCGCGTTGTCGTACAGGTCGACGATCGACACGTCGCCGTTGACGGTGCCGCGCTTCGCGGTGGTCGTCACGACCGGCTTGCCCGGCTGGAACGCGCGCATCGCCGGGTCGGTCAGGTCGCTCGATTCAGTGTCTTCGTAGTGGATCAGCTTGTCCGCCGTCAGCCGGTACTGGGTCGTGCCCGACTGGTCGAGCTCGGTCACCGAGAAATTGTCGGCGAAGTAGTCGGGCGTGTGGCGCTTCGCCTGCGCGGGGCCGTCGCCGGGCTGCGGCAGCGTCGCCTGCAGCAGCCACCACGTGATGCCCGCGAGCGCGGCCACCGCGGCAAGCGGCAGCAACTGGGTCCAGCGGAAATGCGTGTTCATCCGTCAGGCTCCGCAGGCTTGCGCGAGCAGCGCGTCGTAGCGGCGCTGCGCGCGCAGGATCGTGTCGCAGACCTCGCGCACCGCGCCGTGGCCGCCGCGGGCCTCGGCCACCCAGTGCGCGCGCGCGATCACCTCGGGGTGCGCGTTCGCCGGCGCGGCGGCGAAGCCGCAGCGCAGCATCACCGGCAGGTCGGGCCAGTCGTCGCCCATGTAGCCGCACGCGTCGGGCGCGAGGCCGAGCGACGCGGTCAGTTCAGCGAACACGGTCAGCTTGTTTTCGACGCCCTGGAACAGGTGCGCAATCTTCATTTCCTTCGCGCGCGCGGCGACGATCTCCGACCGGCGGCCGGTGATGATCGCGGTCGCGATGCCGGCCTCGCCGAGCAGCTTCACGCCGTGGCCGTCGAGCGAATTGAACGACTTCATCGCATCGCCGGCGGCCGTAAACAGCAGGCCGCCGTCGGTCAGCACGCCGTCGACGTCGAAAATCATCAGCTTCACGCGGCTCGCGCGTTCGGCCGCGGACAGCGGAGCAGTCATCAGATCACCTTCTTCGAGAACAGGTCGTGCATGTTCAGCGCGCCGATCAGCGTGCCGTCGGCATCGACCACCAGCATCTGGTTGATCCGGTGGCGCTCCATCAGTTCCACAGCTTCGACCGCCAGGTGGTCCGGCCCGATCGTGCGCGGCTGGCGCGTCATCACGTCGGCGATCGGCAGCTTGCGGAAATCGCCGTCGCGTTCGAGCACGCGGCGCAGGTCACCGTCCGTGAAGATGCCGGCGACCTTGCCGTCGGCGCCGACCACGGCCGTCATGCCCATCCGCTTCGCGGTGATCTGGAACAGCGCGTCCGACAGCGTTGCGTCGAGCCCGACGAGCGGGACTTCGTCGCCGGTGCGCATCACGTCGCGCACGTAGGTGAGCAGGCGCCGGCCGAGCGCGCCGCCCGGGTGCGAGCGCGCGAAATCCTCGGAGCCGAAGCCGCGCGCGTCGAGCACCGCGACGGCGAGCGCGTCGCCGAGCGCGAGCGCAGCGGTGGTGCTCGCGGTGGGCGCGAGGTTCAGCGGGCACGCTTCCTTCGACACCGCGGCGTTCAGGTTCACGTCGGCGAGCGTGCCGAGGCTGGATTCCGCGCGGCCCGTGATCGCGATCAGCTTCGCGCCGATCCGCTTCACGAGCGGCAGGATCGCGACGAGTTCTTCCGACTCGCCGGAGTAGGAGATGCCGACGAACACGTCGTCTTCCGTCACCATCCCGAGGTCGCCGTGGCTGGCTTCGGCCGGGTGGACGAAGAACGCCGGCGTGCCGGTGCTGGCCAGCGTGGCCGCGATCTTGCGGGCGATATGCCCCGATTTGCCGATTCCGGACACCACCACGCGACCGCGGCAGCCGAGCAGCAGCGCGACGGCCTGGGCGAAGCCGCCGTCGAGCTGGTCGCGCAGTGCGCGCACGGCGTCCGCCTCGATGTCGAGCACGTCGCGGGCGAG
The DNA here is from genome assembly GCA_001527685.1 of Burkholderia pyrrocinia. Lineage (GTDB taxonomy): Bacteria > Pseudomonadota > Gammaproteobacteria > Burkholderiales > Burkholderiaceae > Burkholderia > Burkholderia pyrrocinia_D. Next base: position 43,840 of record LOZU01000034.1, on the reverse strand, counting down.
CGCGAGCGCCCGGTCATCATTGATTTTCGCTATCATGCGCGGAGTATAGCAAAGGCGTTTGTTCGCCGCGCCGGCCCTTCGGACCCGTCCGATGGCGCCTGTCTCCCGCCACCATGCCGCGCCCGCTTTGCCGTGGCCCCGACGAACGAGGACGCTTTGCCCGTGATGTCCCCACTCGAAATGACGCTCCTGCTGCTGCTTGCTTCCGTGGTGGGCGTCGTCGTGTTCCGTTCGCTGAACCTGCCGCCGATGCTCGGCTACCTGACCGTCGGCATCGTGGTCGGCCCGCACGCGTTCGGCGTGGCGGCCGACCTCGAGCGGGCCGAGCATCTCGCGGAATTCGGCGTGGTGTTCCTGATGTTCTCGATCGGCCTCGAGTTTTCGCTCGCGAAGCTGCGGGCGATGCAGCGGCTCGTGTTCGGCCTCGGGCTGCTGCAGGTGGTCGCGACGCTCGCGCTCGCGGTGCTGCTCGGCATGCTGTTCGAGCGCTGGATGCACGTCACGTGGCAGGGCAGCGTCGCGCTCGGCGGCGCGCTCGCGATGTCGTCGACGGCGATCGTGTCGAAGATGCTCGCCGAGCGCCTGGAGATCGAGACCGAGCACGGCCGCAACATCTTCGGCGTGCTGCTGTTCCAGGATCTCGCGGTCGTGCCGCTGCTGATCGTGATCGCCGCGTTCGGCGCCGAATCGTCGAAGGATCTCGCGCTGACGCTCGGCTTCGCGGCCGTCAAGATCGTGATCGCGCTGTCGCTGCTGCTGATCGTCGGGCAGCGCTTCATGACCCGCTGGCTCAACGTGGTCGCGCGGCGCCGCTCGCAGGAGCTGTTCGTGCTGAACCTGCTGCTCGTCACGCTCGGCGCCGCGTTCTTCACCGACAAGTTCGGCCTGTCGCTCGCGCTCGGCGCGTTCATCGCGGGGATGCTGATCTCCGAGACGCCGTTCCGCCACCAGGTGGAGGAGGACATCAAGCCGTTCCGCGACGTGCTGCTCGGCCTGTTCTTCGTGACGACCGGGATGCTGCTCGATCCGCGCGTGATCTGGGAGCATCCGCTCCTCGTGATCGGCTTCTTCATCGGGCAGATCCTGTTCAAGGGGACGATGATCGCGGGGCTCGCGCGGCTGTTCGGCGCGACGCCGGGCGTCGCGATGCGCACCGGCATCGGCCTCGCGCAGGCCGGCGAATTCGGCTTCGTGCTGCTGAACCTGATCCTCGACCGGCACCTCGTCGATTCGACGCTGCTGCAGGCGATCCTCGCGTCGATGCTGCTGTCGATGCTCGCGGCGCCGTTCCTGATCCAGAACGCCGACCGGATCGTGATGCGGCTGTCGTCGACCGAATGGATGCAGCAGTCGCTGCAGATGACGCGGATCGCGACGCAAAGCCTCAAGCAGCGCGGCCACGTGATCATTTGCGGTTACGGCCGCGCGGGCCAGAACCTCGCGCGGATGCTCGAGCAGGAAGGCATTCCGTACGTCGCGCTCGACCTCGACCCCGACCGCGTGAGCGCGGCCGCGGCGGCCGGCGAATCGGTCGTGTTCGGCGACGCGGCGCGCCGCGAGTCGCTGCTCGCGGCCGGTATCCACCGCGCGGCGGCGGTGGCGATCACCTATGCGAACACGCCGTCCGCGCTGCGCGTGCTGCACCATGTTCACGAGCTCGAGCCGACGCTGCCGGCGATCGTGCGCACCGTCGACGACGCCGATCTCGAGAAGCTGCTCGCCGCCGGCGCGACCGAGGTGATCCCCGAAATCGTCGAGGGCAGCCTGATGCTCGCGTCGCATACGCTGGTGCTGGTGGGCGTGCCGATGCGCAAGGTCGTGCGGCGCGTCGAGGAGATGCGCGACGAACGCTACAGCTTGCTGCGCGGCTACTTCCGCGGCGCCGACGACGCGGACGACGACGACCACGAGCAGGTGCGGCTACAATCGGTGCCGGTCGATGCGCGCGCGGACGCGGTCGGGCGCTCGCTGGAGGAGATCGGGCTGTTCGCGCTCGGGCTCGAGGTCACGGCGATCCGCCGGCACGGCATCCGCGGCGTCGAGCCGGACCCGCAGACCAAGCTGCGCGCGAGCGACATCGTCGTGCTGCGCGGGCTGCCCGAAGCGCTGGCGCTCGCGGAGGAGCGCCTGTCGCGCCACCGGCGCGATCCGCCGGCCGCCGCCGCGTGAGCAGCGATTCATAACCTGACCCGTATTTTTAGAACGGTGCCCGAAATGTCGCGCACCGTTTTTTTCGGAGAGTTCCATGCCGCATTCGCCGTCGGGCGCACCGCTCGACCCCGCCGCCTTCATCCACAGCCAGATCCGCACGGTGCCCGACTGGCCGCAGCCGGGCGTGCAGTTCCGCGACATTACGACGCTGCTGCAGAGCCCGAAGGCGCTGCGCGTGCTGGTCGACCTGTTCGTCGAGCGCTATGTGGACGCGAAGCTCGACTACGTCGCGGGCCTCGACGCGCGCGGCTTCATCATCGCGCCGATCGTCGCGTACGAGCTGAGCGTCGGCTTCGTGCCGATCCGCAAGGTCGGCAAGCTGCCGTACAAGACCCGCTCCGAGTCGTACGAGCTCGAATACGGCAGCGCGACCGTCGAGATCCATGAAGATGCGTGCCGGCCGGGCGACCGCGTGATCGTGATGGACGACCTGATCGCGACCGGCGGCACGATGATGGCGGGGCGCAACCTGCTGCAGCGGCTCGGCGCGGTCGTCGTCGAGGGCGCGGCGATCATCGACCTGCCGGATCTCGGCGGCTCGGCGCTGCTGCGCGATGCAGGACTGCCTGTGTATACCGTTACCGAGTTTTCCGGCCACTGAGCGCCGGCCCACCAAGCGAGGCCACGATGCCGAATTTCATGCTGTTTCTCGCCACGTCGATCGCGATCACGTTCGCGCCCGGCCCGGACAACCTGCAGGTGCTCGCGCGCGGCATCTCGCAAGGCCGCGCGGCCGGCCTCGTCGCCGCGCTCGGCTTTGCCGCCGGCGTGACGTTCCACACGACGCTCGCGGCGCTCGGCGTCGCGGCGGTGCTGCGCTCGTCGCCGGTCGCGTTCCAGATCCTGAAGCTCGCGGGCGCCGCGTACCTGATCTGGATCGGCATCAAGGCGCTGCGCAGCCAGGGCCTCGCCACCGCGCACGAGCGCGCGCCGCAGCCGCTGTGGTCGATCTTCCGCCAGAGCGTGATCGGCAACCTGATGAACCCGAAGGTCACGCTGTTCTTCGTCGTGTTCCTGCCGCAGTTCGTCGATCCGCACGGCGCGCAGCCCGTGACGCTGCAGATGTTCGAGCTCGGCGCGCTGTTCATGCTGCAGACGGCCGTGGTCTTCTCGCTGTTCGGCGTGTGCGCCGGCGCGATCGGCACGTGGCTGAAGCGCCGGCCGAAGGCGGGCGTGTGGCTCGACCGGATCGCCGGCGCGACGTTCATCGCGATCGGCATCCGCGTCGCGCTGAAGGACTGACGGAGCGGCCGATGACGTTTCCCTGCATCGCCGCCGCGCGCCGCTTCGACCCGGCCGCGCACCTGCGTTTCGTGATCGCCGGCGTGGCCGTGGGCTGGGTGCGCCGTGCCGACGTCGCGCGGCTCGCCCGCTGGCCCGACGTGTTCGAGCTGTCGGACGACCGCGTCGTGCTGTCCGGCCGCTACGACACGGTCGACGCGCGCAGCATGGCGCTCGCGAGCGCGATCGGCGCGCTTGCGGCGGAGGGCGCGATTCCCGGCTGGCGCGACGAGATCTATGCGATCCGCAACCGCTTCGACGATCCGCCGCTCGCGTACATCGAACGGGCCGCGTCGCGCTTCTTCGGCACGCAGACTTATGCGGTGCACCTGAACGGCATCGTAGAATATGCGGCTCCATCGGACGCGCCGCAGATGTGGCTCGGCCGCCGCAGTGCAACCAAGGCGACCGACCCCGGCATGCTCGACAACGTCGTCGCGGGCGGCATCGGCTGGGGCCTCGGCGTTCACGAGACGCTGGCCAAGGAGTGCTGGGAGGAAGCGGGCATTCCGCCGGAACTGGCGGCGCGCGCGATCGCGGGCCGCGCGGTGCAGGTGCTGTGCTCGCTGCCGGAAGGGACGCAGTCCGAACTGATCTTCGTCTACGACCTGCCGCTGCCGCGCGACTTCGCGCCGCACAACCAGGACGGCGAAGTCGCCGAGCACCTGCTGGCCGGCGTGCCCGAGGTGGTCGGCTGGCTGCGGGACGGCCAGGCGACGATGGACGCGAGCCTCGCGATGCTCGACACGCTGCTGCGCCACCGCTGGCTCGCCGCCGGCGACGCGGCGGGCATCGACGCGCTGTTCGCGCCGGTGGCCTGAGCGGCTGTCCGGCGGCCCGGCGGCCCGGCGCGGGCCATTTCACGAATACGGAAACGAAGGGAGTAACGGTCATGTCGGCCGATCACAGCTTTATCCTGAAACTGTCGTGCCCCGACCGGCACGGCATCGTTCACGCGGTCTCGGGCTTTCTGTTCGAGCGCGGCAACAACATCATCGATTCGGCGCAGTTCGGCGACAGCCGCACCGGCGAATTCTTCATGCGCGTGCATTTCGACCAGGACGGCAACGGCGCGGACGCCACGACGGCGCTCGACGCGCTGCGCGCGCAGTTCGCGCCGCTCGCCGAGCAGTTCGCGATGCGCTGGGAGCTGCATGACGCGGCGGTCAAGCCGCGCGTCGTGATCATGGTGTCGAAGATCGGCCACTGCCTGAACGACCTGCTGTTCCGCTACCGCACGGGCCAGCTGCCGATCGAAATTCCGGCGATCGTGTCGAATCACAAGGAGTTCTACCAGCTCGCCGCGAGCTACGACATCCCGTTCCATCACTTCCCGCTGGTCGGCGGCTCGTCCGACGCCGCGAAGGCCGCGCAGGAAGCGCGCGTGCTGGAAGTGATCGACGAGCACCAGGCCGACCTCGTCGTGCTGGCGCGCTACATGCAGATCCTGTCGCAGAACATGTGTGAGCGCCTCGCGGGCCGCGCGATCAACATCCACCATTCGTTCCTGCCGAGCTTCAAGGGCGCGAAGCCGTACTACCAGGCGTTCGACCGCGGCGTGAAGCTGATCGGCGCAACCGCGCACTACGTGACGACCGACCTCGACGAAGGCCCGATCATCGAGCAGGAAGTGGAGCGCGTCGACCACAGCATGACGCCGGACCAGCTGACCGCGATCGGCCGCGACGTCGAGTGCGTGACGCTCGCGCGCGCGGTGAAGTGGCACGTCGAGCACCGCATCGTGCTGAACGGGACGAAGACCGTCGTGTTCCGCTGAGCCGCGCTTCACGGCCCGAATCGAGGCCCGAAACGACAACGCCGCGCCCGGCAACGGGCGCGGCGTTTTTTTGTCGCGTGCGGCGGCGCGTGGCCAGCGGTCAGATCAGCCGCAGCGCATGCAGCTCGCGTTTCAGGTACGCATAGAAGATCGGCGCGGCGATCACGCCCGGCAGCCCGAACGCGGCTTCCATCACGAGCATCGCGAGCAGCAGCTCCCATGCGCGCGACTCGATCTGGCTGCCGATGATCTTCGCATTCAGGAAGTATTCGAGCTTGTGGATCACGATCAGGAAGACGAGCGACCCGATCGCGGTGCCCATGCTGACCGACAGCGACACGGCGACGATCAGCGTGTTCGAGATCAGGTTGCCGATCACGGGCAGCAGGCCGACGATGAACGTGACGAGCACGAGCGTCTTCGACAGCGGCAGCCGTTCGTGGAAGACCGGCAGCACGACGAGCAGGTAGATGCCCGTGAAGAACGCGTTGATCGCCGAGATCTTGATCTGCGCGAACACGATCCGGCGGAACGCGTCGGAGAAGCGCGACACGCGCGTGACGAGCGCGGTCGACAGCGGCATGCGCGGCTTGTTGTGCTCGACCGCGATCGCGATCATCGCGCCGATGATCATCCCGAACAGCACATGGCCGAAGCCGCGCGCGACGTTCTTGCCGCTCTGCTGGAGCTGGTCCATGTGGGCGTTCATCAGCACGGCGGCCTTCGCCTTCATCTGCTCGACGTCGACCGGCAGCAGGTTCGCGATCCAGGCCGGCGTGCGGGCGCGGGTCTGCTCGACGATCTGCATCAGCTGGCCGAGCAGGCTCTGCAGGTTCGGCACCGTGTGCTCGAAGTGCTCGATGATGCCGATCGTCAGGCCCGTGAGCGCGCCGACGATCGCGACGGACAGCAGCACGACCGCGACCCAGCGTGCGCGCTGGCTCGTCGTGTGGCGCTCGATCACCGGCGCGATCGTGTGGACGAGCTGGTACACGAGCAGGCCGGCCAGGAGCCCGCCGAGCAGCTTCAGCTCGAGGACGAGCACCATCGCGACGAGCGCCAGCAGGTAGCTGCCGATCTCGATCGCCGACAGCTTCGGCAGGCTGAAGTCGCTCGTCAGCCGGACGCTGCGCAGGTGCGGCTCCTTGTTTTGCCCGTCGCGTGGCGACTCTTGTTGCTTTTCCATCGTGTATTCCTTGTCGGCCGGAGTTGGCGCTTTAGCGCTTACTCCGGCCCCATGCAGAGCGGTCGGCCGGGCGGCGTTCGCCTCGCGCCGCACCAGGTCGGTGCGCGCGAGCGAACCTTACGACCGTAAAGTATAGCCGTCATTTTGGGCCAAAACCGGGCGTTTGGAAGAGGTGAAAGCGAGAAGGGAAAACGGCGGCGCGCGGCGGGCCGCCGCGGCCCGATGCGGGGGAAGGGAGGGGCGCGCGGCCGTCCGGCCGCGCGCGATGCGGGGCGGGATCAGCCCGCCGCGACTTTCCGGGCGGTGCGCTTGAGCAGCGGCGCGAGGTACTTGCCGGTGAAGCTCGCCTTGGTCTTCGCGACCTGTTCGGGCGTGCCCTGCGCGATGATCTGGCCGCCGCCCGCGCCGCCTTCCGGGCCGAGGTCGATCACCCAGTCGGCCGTCTTGATCACGTCGAGGTTGTGCTCGATGATCACGACCGTGTTGCCCTGGTCGCGCAGCCGGTGGATCACCTCGAGCAGCAGCGCGATGTCGTGGAAGTGCAGGCCGGTGGTCGGCTCGTCGAGGATGTACAGCGTGCGGCCCGTGTCGCGCTTGGACAGCTCCAGCGACAGTTTCACGCGCTGCGCCTCGCCGCCCGACAGGGTCGTCGCCGACTGGCCGAGGCGGATATAGCCGAGGCCGACGTCGAGCAGCGTCTTCAGCTTGCGCGCGATGACCGGCACCGCGTTGAAGAACGCGTACGCGTGCTCGACCGTCATGTCGAGCACTTCGCTGATGTTCTTGCCCTTGTACTGGACTTCGAGCGTCTCGCGGTTGTAGCGCTTGCCGTGGCAGACGTCGCACGGCACGTAGACGTCCGGCAGGAAGTGCATCTCGACCTTCAGCACGCCGTCGCCCTGGCACGACTCGCAGCGGCCGCCCTTCACGTTGAACGAGAAGCGGCCCGGATCGTAGCCGCGCTCCTTCGAGGTCGGCACGCCGGAGAACAGCTCGCGGATCGGCGTGAACAGGCCCGTATAGGTGGCCGGGTTCGAGCGCGGCGTGCGGCCGATCGGCGACTGATCGACGTTGATCACCTTGTCGAAGTGCTCGAGGCCCTCGATCGCCTCGTGCGGCGCCGGTTCGGCGGACGAGCCGTACAGGTGGCGCGCGACTGCGTGGTACAGCGTGTCGTTGATCAGCGTCGACTTGCCGGAGCCCGACACGCCGGTAATGCAGGTCAGCAGGCCGACCGGCAGTTCGAGATCGACGTGCTTCAGGTTGTTGCCGTATGCGTCGACGATGCGCAGCATCCGCTCCGGATCGGGCCCGATCCGCTCGTCCGGATACTCGATCGTGCGCTTGCCGACGAGGTACTGGCCGGTCAGCGACTGCGGGTTCGCCTGCACCTGCTTCGGCGTGCCCTCGGCCACCACCACGCCGCCGTGCTCGCCCGCGCCGGGGCCCATGTCGACCACGTAGTCGGCGGTGCGGATCATGTCCTCGTCGTGCTCGACGACGATCACCGAGTTGCCGAGGTCGCGCAGGTGCTTGAGCGTCGCGATCAGGCGGTCGTTGTCGCGCTGGTGCAGGCCGATCGACGGCTCGTCGAGCACGTACATCACGCCGGTCAGGCCCGAGCCGATCTGCGACGCGAGCCGGATGCGCTGCGCCTCGCCGCCCGACAGCGTTTCCGCGCTGCGCTCGAGCGACAGGTAGTCGAGGCCGACGTTGTTCAGGAAGGTCAGGCGCGCGACGATTTCCTTGATCACCTTGTCGGCGATCTCGCGCTTCGCACCCTCGAGCGACAGCCCGTCGAAATAGCCGAGCGCGTCGCGCAGCGGCCAGCCGCTGATTTCATAGATGGCGCGCGCGTAGTCGCCGGTGCCGACCCGCACGTGGCGCGCCTCGCGGCGCAGCCGGGTGCCGTCGCACGACGGGCACGGCTGGTTGTTCTGGTACTTCGACAGCTCCTCGCGCACCGCGACCGAATCGGTCTCGCGGTAGCGGCGCTCGAGGTTCGGGATGATCCCCTCGAACACGTGCTCGCGGATCGTCGTGCGGCCGCGCTCGTTGATGTACGAGAACGGGATCGTCTGCTTGCCGGAGCCGAACAGCAGCACCTTCCGGATCTTCTCGGGCAGATCCTCGAACGCGGCGTCGATGTCGAAATCGTAGAACGCCGCGAGGCTCTGCAGCATCTGGAAGTAGAACTGGTTGCGCCGGTCCCAGCCCTTCACCGCGCCCGCGGCGAGCGACAGCGACGGGTGCGCGACGACCCGCTTCGGGTCGAAGAACGTGATCTGGCCGAGGCCGTCGCATTCCGGGCACGCACCCATCGGGTTGTTGAACGAGAACAGCCGCGGCTCGAGCTCCTGCAGCGAGTACGAGCAGACCGGGCACGCGAACTTCGAGCTGAACAGGTGTTCGCGGTCCGTATCCATCTCGAGCGCGATCGCGCGGCCGTCGGCGAGGCGCAGCGCCGTCTCGAACGACTCGGCGAGGCGCTGCTTCATGTCCGGGCGCACCTTGAGACGATCGACGACGACGTCGATCGTGTGCTTGTCGTTCTTCTTGAGCTTCGGCAGCGCGTCGACCTCGTAGATCTTCGCGACGCCTTCGTTCGCGGCGCCGCCGCCCGAGCGCACGCGAAAGCGCACGAAGCCCTGCGCCTGCATGTCCTCGAACAGCTCGGCGTGCTCGCCCTTGCGATCCGCGACGACCGGCGCGAGGATCATCAGCTTGGTGTCCTCCGGCAGCGCGAGCGCGGCGTCGACCATCTGCGACACGCTCTGCGCTTCCAGCGGGATGTCGTGGTCCGGGCAGTACGGCGTGCCGACCCGTGCGTACAAAAGTCGCAGGTAGTCGTGGATCTCGGTGACCGTGCCGACGGTCGAACGCGGGTTGTGGGACGTCGCCTTCTGCTCGATCGAGATCGCGGGCGACAGGCCCTCGATCAGGTCGACGTCCGGTTTCTCCATCAGTTGCAGGAACTGGCGGGCGTACGCGGACAGGCTTTCCACGTAGCGGCGCTGGCCCTCGGCATAAAGGGTATCGAACGCGAGCGACGATTTGCCCGACCCGGACAGCCCGGTAATCACGATCAGCTTGTGGCGCGGCAGGTCGAGATTGACGTTCTTCAGGTTGTGGGTGCGCGCCCCACGGATACGGATTTGTTCCATGAACCTGGCAAAAAGGAGGGGAACCAAACCTGCTACTATAACGGCTTTTCGAGACCGTCGTTCGGGGCTCCCGACCTTTGCAGCAGCTGTCAGCAAGGCGGCCGCGCACGCCGGGATGGCCGCCGCGCCACACGGCCTTTCGCGCGCCGCAGCGGCTTGCCGACGGCTCGCGCCGCGCCCGGCCGATCGCCCGGGCCACGGCGCTGATCTCCCGCCGCCCGCCGCCGGGTGGCCATTCCGATCATTCGAAATTCATTCCCGATGTCCAATCCGTCCGCCACGTCTTCCCGCATGAGTGCGCCCGAGTTGCGCGCGACCACGTCGCTCGCGGCGATCTTCGCGCTGCGCATGCTCGGCCTGTTCATGATCATGCCGGTGTTCTCGGTCTACGCGAAAACCATCCCGGGCGGCGACAACGTGCTGCTCGTCGGCCTCGCGCTCGGTGCGTACGGCGTCACGCAATCGCTGCTCTACATCTTCTACGGCTGGGCGTCCGACAAGTTCGGCCGCAAGCCGGTGATCGCGACCGGCCTCGTGATTTTCGCGATCGGCAGCTTCGTCGCCGCGTTCGCGCACGACATCACGTGGATCATCGTCGGCCGCGTGATCCAGGGGATGGGCGCCGTGTCGTCCGCGGTGCTCGCGTTCATCGCCGACCTGACCTCCGAGCAGAACCGCACCAAGGCGATGGCGATGGTCGGCGGGTCGATCGGCGTGTCGTTCGCGGTTGCGATCGTCGGCGCGCCGATCGTGTTCCACTGGGTGGGGATGAACGGGCTGTTCGCGGTCGTCGGCGTGCTGTCGATTCTCGCGATCGGTGTCGTGCTGTGGGTCGTGCCGGATGCGGCGAAGCCCGTGCATGTACCCGCGCCGTTCGCCGAGGTGCTGCACAACGTCGAGCTGCTGCGCCTGAATTTCGGCGTGCTCGTGCTGCATGCGACGCAGACCGCGCTGTTCCTCGTCGTGCCGCGCCTGCTCGTCGACGGCGGGCTGCCGGTCGCGTCGCACTGGAAGGTCTACCTGCCGGTGATGGGGCTCGCGTTCGTGATGATGGTGCCGGCGATCATCGTCGCGGAAAAACGGGGCAAGATGAAGCCGGTGCTGCTCGGCGGCATCCTGGCTATCCTGATCGGCCAATTGTTGCTGGGCAGCGCGCCGCATACCATCCTGATGGTGGCGGCGATCCTCTTCATTTACTTCCTGGGCTTCAACATCCTGGAGGCGTCGCAGCCTTCGCTGGTGTCGAAGCTCGCGCCGGGTTCGCGCAAGGGCGCGGCCACCGGCGTGTACAACACGACGCAATCGATCGGGCTCGCGCTCGGCGGCGTCGTGGGCGGCTGGCTGCTGAAGCACGGGGGGGCGAACACGGTGTTTTTTGCCTGTTCGGGCCTCGTCGCCGCGTGGCTTATAATCGCGGCCAGCATGAAAGCGCCGCCGCGCAAGGCCTGACCCCTTATCCGGGCTCGCATCGGCGGGGCTTGCCGGGCTGCCCGGCGGGCTGGCTCGACGTGATCCGCGAGCGGCCCGGCATCGAATCTATTGGAGAAACACATGGCATCCGTCAACAAGGTCATCCTCGTCGGCAATCTCGGCGCCGATCCTGAAGTCCGTTACCTGCCGAGCGGCGACGCGGTTGCGAACATCCGTCTCGCGACGACCGACCGCTACAAGGACAAGGCGAGCGGCGATTTCAAGGAAATGACCGAGTGGCATCGCGTCGCGTTCTTTGGCCGCCTCGCGGAAATCGTCAACGAATACCTGAAGAAGGGTTCGTCGGTGTACATCGAGGGCCGTATCCGCACCCGCAAGTGGCAAGGCCAGGACGGCCAGGACCGTTACTCGACCGAAATCGTCGCCGACCAGATGCAGATGCTCGGCGGCCGCGGCGGTTCGGGCGGCGGCGGCGGTGGTGGTGACGAAGGCGGTTACGGTGGTGGCTACGGCGGCGGTGGCGGCCGTGGCGAGCAGATGGAACGCGGCGGCGGCGGTGGCGGTCGTGCCGGCGGCGCGGCGCGTGGCGGTGGTAGCGGCGGCGGCGCGCAGAGCCGTCCGAGCGCGCCGGCTGGCGGCGGGTTCGACGAGATGGACGACGATATTCCGTTCTAGGAGGAACGTTAGTTCCTAGTGTAAGGATAGACCCGAATTTTCGAGCTAAATCAATGATTTAGCCCGGATTTTCGGGTCTTTTTTTCGTTTGCACATTTTTCGATCTAGGCGGAACACGCCTAATCGGTAAAAAATGAGCTCCGTTCGTCGAGTGGAGCCTAGCGTGACCCGATACGCAATTCGTGAAGTTCGTCTTGAAAGCGGCGAACGCGTTCCGTTTTTGGTGTACGGAGATCCGGTTGGGCTGCCGGTACCAGAGATTCTGGAATACATGCTAGCCAAGCTACGTGCTCGTGGGCTCCGACGTGCGAGCATTCGTCACAGGGTCGAAGCGCTCGGCCTGATACTTCAATTTCTCTCTGATCATCGCATTGACCTTGTCTTAAGAGCGAGCGATCAGATTTTCCTGTCCCTGAATGAGCTAGTTGCGCTGGCTGATCGGTGCCGGACACCCACCGGGGGCAGGTCACGCCTCATGAATGTCGTTGAACCGCCAAGGGCCCGTTCCGTTACTTGGGCCTAGATGGACAGATTGTTAGGTAGCCACACCTACTGCATTGTCGCCCCGGGCTGGCAACGACCAGGCCAGAGCACATCTTTCCAGCCGATTTGTAGGCAGTTGTAGTGTCCGGTCGTTGACTAATCGGTACCTCGACGATGTTTTCTGCTACCAGCGTGTGCATGACCATAGGTGTGGGGCGTCGTCCCGCGATACCTCGTAGTAGTGGCCTCAGGTATGACGCGGTGGTCGAGGCACCGCGTGGCGAGAAGCGTACGAGATGAAGTCGTGCAGCGGCGCCTGTTCCGGTCTCTATAACCCACGGTAATTCGATACTGAGGCTTCCGAGTTTGGCAACGAATCCTTCAGCGAATGTCCCGCTGAGTTGGTTGATAACGATGAGGCCGCGCCTGCATACGGTCTTTGCATCTCGCATGAGTTGTGGATCGTCTTGCTCTCGCGGAAGCTGATAACGATCCCAAGCGTCGTGGAATACCTGTTTCGGTGGAGTCTTACTTCGAGCGTATTCCTCGAGTGTGTCGAATACCGCCCATCGCGCGCGCAGCGCCGCTTCCATCTCCTGTTCGTGGGGCAGTCCTAGGTGGTGGCGGTAGTGATGCTGAAGCGGACAACGAATATAAGTTTCGAACTCGTCAAATTTGACGGAGAGTGCAGTGGACGCATTTTCCGTGGCCGTTGACACAGTCCGTGCCGCAGTAGAGATGTCCGCATTTCTGCTCACATACTTGGAAGTGTCAGCCGTGAGTTGCTTGAGGCGGGCTTTCCCGGAGTATTCGACGTTTTCGTAGATTTGCAACTGCTTCTTGGCACGCGAGAGCGCAACGTAAAACAGGTTGTTACGCTCCACAGCAGTCTCGAACTGATGTTCGCTGTCGCTACTACCGAGTACCGCTGGAGGAACGAGCGTGAGCATTGACTCATCGATGTTCCAAGTTGGGGCGTCTTCGCCATAAGAATCGGCATCGATGTATCCGATATGTGTGGCCTCGAATTCGAGTCCTTTGCTCCCGTGAACTGTCATCAGTCGCACGGCGTCCATGGTTGAGGCCTCAAGCGGGAGTTCGCGATCTCCATAGGTGTCGCCAATGCGCTGCCTCAGCTGCTGGCGTAGCAGGTACCGAGACAAGGTCGCTTGGCGCATGTCGCCGTCACCATTGCGGACCGAATAAGCAAATTGCCACAGTGCGAGCCTTGTTGTTTGTGCTTCGAGCGAATTGTCGTAACTTGGAGGCAGTCCGAATCTGCGATCCAGTAAGATGTCGCACACAAAATCCCAGGGGTTCGTATGGCGAGAAAATCCTGAAAGAAGTGCTTTGAGTTGTAGGCTTGCTGACACGCCCACCGGCGATAATGCGTCAGGAGCGTTGCCAAGCCATCGGCCTCGCTGCCACGCAATCTGTCCAGCTGACTGATTAAGCAGAATGGAAATGTCGCTCATGGGCATCGCAATGCCAGCGACATTGTTTAGTCCAACCAGGGATCTAGGTGCGCGTTCGCAAAGGAGCTGCATTAGACATAGCAGCAGCTTTACTTCCGGTCGGTGTGCGAGTTCCCCGATGTATAGAATCGGTACGCCGACCGCGCGCATGTGTGCAGCCACGAACTCGACGTCAGCGGTCTTGCGGCAGAGTATTGCTTGCTCCCGGAGGCTGATGCCCGACTGCTGGAGCTCTTTGATTTCGTGCGCTACCGCTGCTGCGAGCGCCGGTCGCGAGGCGCATTCAATTAGTTCGGGATGCAGACCTGATTTCCCGTTGACGGCATGCATTTCATCCAACGGTAAGCGCGATTCCAATACATGAACGCGACCAGCCTGACTAACGAGGTCGAGAATCTCCGCTGAACTCCGGCGGTTGGCATCCAACGAGCACTTTTTGACTGTCGACGAGTCACCGGCAGTTTTAAATGCATTCTCGAATTTCAGTAGACTTTTGACCGATGCTCCGCGCCAATGATGAATTGCCTGACGTACATCCCCCACGACCCAGAGCGATTGGGCATTTACGGCAAGCTGGCGCACCAGTGCCACCATTGCCTCGGTGACGTCTTGATACTCGTCTATCAGCACGTGTTCGAAATGGTCAGCAAGCTCAGAGACGCTATGTCTCGCATCCCGGATCTTCGTTGCCGGCTTAGCTACCAGGTCCACAAAATCGACCATTCGTGAATCGTGCAAGATGCGCTCATGCAATTCGTAGAGCGTCGCAATGTCCTCGCGCTCTAGGCGAAGAGCCTCATCTGCCGGCCCAAGACTTTGAATTCGCGCTCGATACTCAACAGGACTAACGAGTTCTTCCTTGAGTCGATGTATGCAGGTGACAGCCGTCTTTAGCCACTCGTACGGATCTTCCACGCGCAGGTAATACTTCAACTCGATGCGTGGAAGGTTCTTTACAAGTAGCGATAGCTGTTGGAGTTTGTCGGCCACCAAGACGTCGGGGTCGAGATCAAAGTGTTGATGATATTTCCGTAAGAACTCTAGGCCGAATGCATGAAAGGTTCCTGCCCAAATTTCGCCGGCCCGAGAGATGCCAACGCTGCGTAACCGTTCCACCAGCTCAGACGCTGCCTTGTTCGTAAAGGTAAGAACGAGGATTCGGCTGGGTTCAACGGCCAGCTCTTCAATCAAGTGTCGGACGCGATGAACGAGAGTTGTCGTCTTGCCAGTGCCGGGTCCAGCAACAACGTTTACGAATCGCTCTTTAGCCGTCGCCGCATCTAGTTGGTCTTTGCTGGGCGTAGGAAGTGACTTTGCCGGGGGCGGCGTATAGGGCGGGAGTAGAACGCTATCTAACAACTGCAGTCGTACGACCTCCAAAGGAAGAATGTGTTCCTTTGATATTTGATGGTTACCCGAGCCAGCTTCCCAAAGTACTTTGGCGACATCTCGCGGAAGCAGTAACTCGCGTGCGAAAACGTTCGCTTGCAGCTCCTGTCGTTCGCGAGCGCCGTATGCTTCCACCTTTGCTACGGCCGGCGTTTCAGGCGCTACGGCTATCGACTTTAGGTGTGCAATGCTGATTTGTGGTTTGTCAGCATCAAGAATCCAATGACCGAGTTCATGTGCGACGAGGTAGGCAAACTCAGCGTCGCTGACATCGTCGCGGACGTAGATATAACACTCAGGGCGGTCGAGAACCGCAGCGCCGCCGCCAAGGGCGGGATAGTTAGCGGGTACGCTCTCAATCGCCAATTCAAGCTCATCCTCAACGGCTGACAGAAGCTCGTGGCTTGTCGGTGTGGGAGCGTGGCAATGTGTCAGTAGCCGTTGTCTCAGGATCAGCGCTTCAGCGCGAGCTCTGTCAAAAGGATTCATTGGATTGATTAGTCCGCGAACTCGAGGAGTGCCGACGCATCTTCATCAGGCAAACTCAGCGACCTTACCGCGTCCTGCCACGATTGCTGCGTGAGCCTTACTTGAGGTTTCCCATCTTCAGCCTTGAACGCGGGAACGGGAGCGGCGAGAAAGGACTCGTTGAAAACCTGTTGAAGGAGAGTCATCGGCACTTTGAGTTTCAAAGATAGTGCGCGAAGCACCGCTCGAGGCGCGGCTGTTTTACCCGAGAGGACGCCGCTTAAAAGGGGGCCACGCTTGCCAAGACCAATGTCTTCTGCAAGCTTACGGGCGGCCGGCCCCTTGTATTTCCCGACGATTGCCTTTGCGGACTCGAGTTCGGTTGGCGCAGCGACACCTGGTGCAATTGCAGACTGTTTGATCAGCGCATCAGTCATGCACATGGCAACCATCTGTGACGCAGATTTTCCAAATTCCTTCGCGGACAACTTAATACGTGTAGCTAACCTTCGATTTACGCGGACCATCCATTGCATGTTCTCGCCTTCGCTGTATGTTGCGAGCTTTGATTCGAAGCTCGCCAGCAAGCAACTCTGACTTTCCGTAAAGGCTCGTGTCTCGAAATCCTCAAAGCCATTCGTAAGCATGCCACGCGCAACTGCTGCGATTGATTCACCGCGCTCCTGCGCAAGCGAGCCGATTGCGTTGTGCAGAGAGGATGTGGTGCTGACGCCAATCGTTTCCTGGCGTTCCTTTGTTCTCGATGGCGTAGTTTCGCATTCGTTGAGTTGCATTTTGCCCTCCGCGTCTTGAGTGGAGTTTTGTTCAAGAATGACCTGGTATCCGGAGTGCCACTGTTCGACCCCATTCGCATTTAGAATTTCGTTTGTCAGCGCAACTAGCAAGTTCCGTGCTGCTTGATCGGTATCTCGTGCGTCTCTGCGCAGTCTTTTGTTATCAGGCAGCGTAACCGAGCAAGTGACGCGATCATTGCTGGCGCTTGCAGTAAACTCGATGGTTCGAAATATGGACTCGACCAAGGCGGCAAATTCTCTAACCATCCGGGCAGAACGTTCTGCCACTACTCGGGAAGCAATCTCGGACGACATGGTTTGGCTCGCTTGGGCTGAGGGTCTACTAGTACTATAGTCGTGTATCAATTATATATCAACGTACGGGGGCTCATCTGATTTCCGTTGAATACGCATCCGCCGTTCGGGCGGTGGTGAACGCTTGGCGGCAGAACCAACATTCGCTCGAGCAGGCGAGCAATGCATTACATGCGCCTGCGAAGCTGGTCGCTGAGTTGTCCGCGGCAGTGCGGGAAAGCTATCAGGAGAGTACGGGGCGCGACTTCGACGCATTGTCTGCAAGTCTCTGGGCGGCACCGTTTGTGATGCTTCCCAAGGTCTTTGCTCAGGGGCAATTGCCTCAGACTCCACAGGGTTTTGTCCCGGTTCCGGATGCGGAGGGTACGCTGATCGCTCGTGTGTCTGCCATCGTCGCCTTGGGTGCGCTGGGTATGGAGACCGTATCCTATGGTTCCGAAAATGATGGCGAGTTGTTCGTAAATCTCGTCGTTCTCCCAGGAGACGGGCGTAGTGCAGACAAGTCGAAGGGCGGGATGAGGGGGCACACTGATGCAGTGACCTTTCCTTTTCGAGGGCAAGTCGATGTGAATAATCCTGATATTGCTCCCTCGCCGGACTTCGTCTGCCTCTCTGGCTTGCGTAATCCTGATAGTGTTCGCACGACAGTTATGCCGATGAGTGAGGTCTTGGCGGACCTCTCTGGCGATCAGATTGAAGAACTGAAGAAGCAGCAGTTCGGCATCCGCTCACAAACGACCTTTATTCCAGGAATGAAGCTTATCCTCGGAGAGGAGCATGGCATCGACGAGGCGGAGATTCTGCTGGACGTGGGTGACGAGACCTGGGTTCGCTACAGCCATAGCAGCATACGCGTCGATGAAGACGAGCAGCCCGCCGCCGCCAATGCTAACGCCGCATTCGCAGCCGCTTGCCTCCAGCATTGCGCCTCTGCTGTCGTCGAACCCGGCGACATTTTGCTGGTAAACAATCGATTAGCCTTGCACGGGCGTAGTGATGTCGGGGGAGAGCCGGGTGGTGAATCGCGCTGGATTCTCCGAACTTACGGGCTCGATACGACTGGGCTGACGAAGGGGCAGCGGTACTCGAAACCTCCTTATATGCTCTTCCCTTGAGGTAACTGGGCGACATAGCCGGGGACTGGTCATTTGAGGATCGCCCGGCGCTATTGCGAAGTCAGTCGCCATGGGGCAGCAGAGGCAGAGTCAACATCGTACCTGGCTGCTTCATATGACTGGAGTTTCTGAGGGTGTCAGGATAGGCAACTCGTCGTAAGCCCGCCGAAGCGGCGGCCGTGGCGCTGGAGGTGTTCGACGCCAGCCCATGGGGCACGAAATACCCGCCGATCGCGATGTTCTGGCGGCGAGCCTGGGAGCAAGTCATTCCGTTCTTCGCCTTCGCGCCGGATATCCGAAAAATTGTATATACGACCAATGCGATCGAGTCGCTGCACATGCAACTGCGCAAAATCATCAAGGCGCGCGGCCACTTCCCGTCGGACGAGGCCGCACTCAAACTGATCTGGCTAGCACTGCGCAACGTCATTGCCAAGTGGACTGGCTCACGGCACGATTGGAAGAGCTCGATGACCCAGTTCGCGCTGCTTTACCCTGAGCGCTTTAGCATCGGAATCTTAGTTTTAACCCGCCTCACACACGAAATTCCGGATACCTCCGAGAAAAGGGGCAGGGCACTAACCCCTTCAGGGGAATCCGGAAAATGTATTCTGCCTTTGCTTTACCCCTGGATTTTCTATAGGTTATCAATATGGCCAACACCACGAAAATTGACGAAGAGCGTGCCGTCCTCGCCGTAGCTATACCGTTGTTGAAGCAACTATACGGCGAGCTGTGTACTGATCCGGCGCAGACTGACAGGCCTGACGCTGCGTTAGTGCTGGAAAACGACCGCCGTGTTGCAGTGGAGATCACATCTCTAGATCGCGCTGACGATAAGCAATACTGGAACGACAAAACCCATGGGGCGGAAGCAGTTGATGCCCAGCTCACTCGCATGGTGTCTGGCGATCCATTGATCGACCGGCCGATCAAAAGCATGAAGGTCGACCTTACGCGCGACTACCTCGCTGGACAGGCTCTTTCTAAAGCGGCCAAGCATGACGCGTACATGGCCGCCGGCATCTATGCCGAGTCGGTTCTCATAACTACCAGCGAATACATAACGGCTCGCCATGCCGGATTTGAGGATTACTACATTCCCATGGCCAGCTATCTCTTCCACGCTGCCAAATTTCCGTTCAACAAGGTGATCTTTGCTTGCAAGAAGACTAATAAAGCGATCCTCGTTTACGACAAATCGGCAACGCCTACTCCCGAGCCCAGCGACACGATCTTCCCGAACCAGCATGAGGAAGTCTCCCGAATCATGGGTGCCATCGGCCAGACCATGCACCTGTTTGGAAAGCCCTTAGTCCCAAAGGAAAAGCGCAAGTCGCGTTCTAATAAGGATAGAAAGCGCTGACAAAGCGTAAGCATCCCCGGCATATAGTGCCGGGGTTAGCCTTCATCGACATCTTGGTAAGCGGAGGGGATTTTCAACCCTCCAGTCTCCGTCATAGGGGAAGAGGTCCAAGTGAAACCTGATGGCTTCCATATAGCAAAGTTGCGAAAGGTTTGGTCGTTCCACAAGGCAATGATCCTCTTCTTCGACTCACGGCGAACTTGCCTTGTGCGGTCATAGACCCATCCTTGGTAGGGGGCCAGCTCCGGACGAGCGCGTGCCTCCCAGTGCCCGTGCGGCACAGAAGGGTAAGGGTCGGCGTCGAGTGGTCGGAACTCCCATTTCGCTAAGCCGGTTTATGGCCCAGGATAGAAGTACAGAAAGTCTGGCTCGTCATCGACATCGCTGCCATTTCGACCTGCGGAGCGCGGGGAGCCACGATCTGGCTTATCGGATTCGGCCGCGATCTCACCTTCCTCCCAGTTGTCGTCCTTACCCCAACAGGAGCCGCCCACGAAGGGCATCGAAACGCAATGGCAATGAAAAAACTGAAACGCCTTCAGGCTCACCGCATCATCAACGACGCTTCGCAGCCGCAGCAACCCGGGATCGCTGCGAAAAGACCCGCCGTCGCAACAGCCCTGCACCTCGCGCTCACGCCACTGGTCGCACTCGCTGTGGGCGGCCTTGCAGCCTGCTCGACGGTGCAGCAGGACGCCGTCCAGCCCCACGTGTGGGCGACGCTCGTTGACGCGTTCGCCGGATCGACTCCGGGTGAGCCCGTCCGCGGTGGTCTCGTCACCCAGAGAATCACGGTCGGTCGCTTCTGGCAGGTGGTCCCGGACATGTTTGCCGTGCGTGCATGCGATGCGGCGACGGGCGTTTGCCGCCAAGGCATTGTGAAACCGGTGGCGCGCGTGACACTCCTGCAGGTCGGGGCAACCGGTGCCACGGTCACACTCCAGACGGAGTACAACGTCGGCCCGACCCAGACCCTGACGAATGGTCTGCCGGTTTCGACCATGACGACAACCATGTCGATCCCGGCGGCCGTCGCACCGATGCCCGAACATACCGAACAGGTGGTGCGCACGGCCGATCTGCCATACGGCCAACTGCGCAAGGTGACGCTGCCCGATGGGGTTACGCTGGGTCTGTGTCTCACGGACTCCCGTGAGCCGGTCATGCCGCCCAGCGGTGCGTGTCCGGCTGGTACCGACGCGCACTTCGGCGAGGCGCTGGCCGCGGCGGCGCTGTTCTAGTCGCGCAGGCCCGAGCAAGCGTGAAACCGAAAGTGTCCCGGGCTGACCCGTATTGTGCGGTTTTCGCATGCGTAAAGGCGTCCAGCAGGTGCCCGGATGACGGCCAACAATTCTGCGGCGCCAGCGCGGGATCACACATCCACGGTTGCAACGGTGACACAATCAAGGCGGTCTACGGGTAATGCGCAGTATCGAGCGCACGGATAGGCCAGCCCTGACTAACGAAGACAATAACGGGAACGAACTGCTAGATGGATAAGGACGCGTATTACCGCAGGTACCAGGCACTCGAAGCCGACACAAGGGAAAACCTCATCGCATTGAGCGGGTGGGTGCGCAATGAAGCACTTCCTTGGCTCTGGACCGAAATGGGTGGCGCCATTTTGACGCCAAAACCGAAGCACCCGAATGCGCGTAGAGCGCCCGCCACACCTCGGTTGACCCCCATGAGTGCGACCGAGGCGGTACGCGCGGGGCTCATGATTTCGATCACGGATAGAACGGAGATGCTGAAAGACGCTTCGTACTATCGTGCCCAGCTCACAATGCTTGATGCTGAAGCGACCCACTATTGCGACACGATCGACAAATTCGCGACGGTGCCGCAGGCGGAGTTGTTCGCCGAAGCAGCGGCTGTGCATACGTTGCACCGAGCACTCATCGACATCATGCGGTCTGCTATTCCTCTTCTTGAGTCTGCTGCTGCTTGCGTTACGGGCGTGCCAACGTACTTTGCAGCGTGGAGCCGCAAGGTCGAGACGCCCTTCGAGGTATTTAAAGGTACCGAGCAAATTATCTACGGCACCTACTCCGGGATGACACATGCCGATCGTGCGCCCCACATTCCTGTCGCCGTACTCCGCACGGCTATCGAACTGCGTCTGCGCTATGCCTTCGGCATTTCAGGTTACGTGAACGCGAGTCGACCGGACGAACGTATCCCGATCGACCTGAGCAAGTTGTTTGAAGCCATACAAAACCGGCAGCGCGATATTGAATTTGCGGTCGACATTCACGACGTGTGGAAGATTTATCGTTGGAGCAACTTCTATCTCCACGCGGGCGTACGCGAATATCCCTGGGTCGCCGGTTTCCTCCTTAAATACCTGTTTCCTCTTTTTTATGATATACGCGCAGAACCTAACGGTAATTGGAACAGTAACGGCGGCATCCGTATGAAACGAGAAACGTGGCATGCCGTTCGGTCGGTGCTGGAGCCTGAAGCAGAGAGATCGAATTTCGCCCTGCGTCTGCGCAACGCGTGGCGTGCCTTGTTCCCAGGGCCAAAGCGAACGCTTTCGCTTGCTCCCTTCACCGAGGACCAGGCGCAATGCATGTTCGAGAATAAATAACTAGCCGTATGCTGGGCACGCCGTAGTCTGTTGCCGGCGCAACCGCTGCCTCAATCTCGATGCGCCGCCAGTCGAGCATGACATCATTGCCGGATGTAAACCGAAACTGCTGGAGGATATGTAGTGCATGCGCCGTGGCTCCAAAACGGAAACCAGTCCATCTAGCACACACCACCTTGGCCGTCAGGCGCGATGAACGGCCTCCGACGCACTTGTCAAAAAAGCACTATGTCACGGTCCGAACAATACTGGCTGCACGTTCCACTCGAAACCACGCCCGGCATGCTGCTCGAAGCACCGCCCGATCGGTGCATAACAGTGCGGGGCCGCCGCGCGCGGCTGTTTGAACGTGAGCCGTACATCTCCTTCGTGACGGCGAATGCGCTGGTGATCAAGCAGTGGCTCCTCTTCGATCCCCTACCCGAGGGTGATGCACGAAACCTGCTCGCCGACCTGCGCGCGCGGCTGCCCGTCGTTGCGATGAACATGGGCGCGAACTTCCGCATTCCCGGCGGTGACCCGGATGTCGCGTCAACCGCGGCCTATGATGGTGCGGTGCCAGTCCTGATTCCCGTCCATCTGTCACCGGTTCCGGCATGGAACGACCCGGCCGGGTCATGCAGCTGGAGCGCGCAGGATATGCTCGAACGCACGCTTGAGGATAGCCCGCCCGTGAACGATGATCGGGTGCTCGCTGCGCTGGAGTTGTTTATCACATCGCAGTACGATTTTTTACAGCGCTCGCAATTTCTAGCGCAACTGACCATCCTCGATGCCCTGGCCACACGCGCAAAGCGCAGCGGCGCTGCAGCAGAATGGATTGATCAGAAACTGGTCGAAGCGGAAGCAGAAGGGTTCGATGACCCGGGGCTGCTGAGTGCCTTGGGTGGTCTGAAGGACGAGTCGCATGGCGCAGCCATTCGGACCCTTGTCAGGCGCGCGGTGGTCTCCCTCGGTGGAAGCGAAGCCGAAGCGAGGCGGCAGGCCAGAGCAGTCGGAAAGTTGTACAAGGTGCGATCGAGACTATCGCACAAAGGCTCTGTCGTTGAACTGGACCTGGGCCACGCCACTCAACTGACGCGGCTTGTTCTCAATGCGTCGGCCAGAAACCCTTCGATCCTCGAAGTCGAGACAGGCGAAGACGCGAGCCTGCAAAGCGGGCTTCAGCAGCGCCAGCGATGGATCGCAGAAGCCGATGCGGCAATTCGCAGGGTTCATCCCGACTGCTCTGCGGTTGTGGAAGCGATGCGACGTCCGCTCATATTGAACCAGCTTGGCCCGCTTACTGCCCGTCTCGAGGATGGTAGTGAGTGGTTGATCGGCCCTGAAACTGCGCGGCAGCTTTCCGGAAGGTAGATTGCGGACTGGCTTGCATTCCACGAATCGTTCCCAGAAACGGATTGATTCAGTTGCGTGCCGGCCAGTGGATCAGGGCGCTGATCACGAGCCGGACGGACGAATCGCGGCGTCTATGTGTAGCCGTTGTCTCGCGGGCTTGCAACAAATGACCGTCGCCTCATCCAGTCGAACCAGTCTCAAGCGACGCTATGTAGCCTAGCAAGTCATCGATATGTCCTTCAGCCACAAGCCGTTCAGCTGTCTTGTAATCAAAGGGCGAAAGCTGTTCGCTGCGATACCAGACGAGGGCGTTTTGTCGGTTGCCGGACACATTGGTTGCGGCCTGGACGACTTGACGCGCCTCTCGAGAATATGTCTGCAAACTTTCTGAGCTCTGCGTGTGGCTACTGGCCTGCAACGATGTGGCATCGGAATCGGTGCTGACTAGGGTAAGAGTTTCTTTTGCTTTGATCATCTGGGTGGCGCAATGCGTATTGATCGATCTACTTTTCAAGCCCCAACAAGGTGCGTGACGTGAGACATTACCTTCGCGGCTACTCGAAACAAATCGGATGCCGAGATCCGACTTTCTTCGCGTCGACGACAGTAGTTCTGCGGATAGCTGCTAGCAAGGGCAGCGGAAGTGGTTTGCAAGCCGACTTCCGCTACACTTCTCGATGTGGCTTTTACGAAATTCAATCGGTGGATAGTCGCGATTAGTGAGGAATCGACTGGTTACCGAAGAATTTTGCCGTGGTATGTTCCGCTAACCGTTCTAAGCGCTCGCAACCGAAAGCTGTATGGATCAACCCCGTCTCATGGCGGGGTTTTTCTTTTTCCCCGCAGCAAATTCAACATCGCACCGCGACCGGCAGTCAAAGCGGCACTGCCGCGCCCCATTTCGGCATCGTCGCGGCGAAGCCATGAGCGATTCCCGATTGCCGGTGCGCGGCCAGGCTGCGCAGCGTATCGGCGGAGCCGGTCTCGAGCCACCGCGCGGCGTGCCCGATCATGCGCACGTGGTGATCGATCCACGCATAAGGCTCGCGCGCGGCCAGCGCCTGCAGGTGTTGCGCATGTTGCAGCGCGCGCCCGGGCTGCCTTTCCAGCAAAGCGAGCTCGGCCGCCGCGAGATGGAAGCGCAGCGCGTTATGCGCGAGGCACCGCTGCGTCAGGAGCGCTGCGCCCTTGGCGAGCGCGCGCTCGCGCAGCGCGGGCTCCGGTGCGATCAGCGCGATGCTGCCTTGCACCCACGGCCCGATATAGCGTTGCAGGTGCAACTGCTCGACCAGGGCCGCGGCCTGCGTGATCAATCGCCAGGCCAGCGGTTCGTCGCCGCGACGCAGCGCCAGTCGGGCCGCCGTTTCCAGCAGCATCGGCTCGAAGCGGCTCGTGCCGATTTGCCGGGCGAGTGCGAGCGCACGCTCTACCGCCTCCTGGGCTTGCTCGTCCTGCCCGACGTCGGCGAACACCCATGCGGAAGTGAGGCGCGCGAAGACTTCGGCGCGCCGGTTGCCGATATGGGCGCTGCGCGCAACGGCCTCTTCGCAGTCGCTCAATGCCTGCTCGTGCAGGCCGAGATATGACGCTGCCGAACCGCGTGCCGCGAGGTTGCCGGCGGCGACATGCGGAACGTCGTGCCGTTCGCAACGCCGGATGCACCGATCGTAGATCGCATAGGCTCGCCACATCCGCCCCTGAGCGTAGTACGAGTCGCCGATCCCGCTCAGTGCCTGGGCCTCGCTCTGCGCATGCCGGGCCCGTCTCGCGTGGTGCAGTGCTTCGCGATGCAACTGCCGGCACAGCACGTAATCGCCCTGTGGAAAATGAATGTTGCCGCGCAACTGCAGCAATTGCGCCAATTCGGCATGCGCGTCGATCGCGCGGGCGAGCGGCAACGTCTCCTCGATCAACCGCTCTTCGTCTGCGAGGCGATCGAGCGCGTTGAGCGCCGGCGCGAGCCGGAGCACACCCTCGATGCGCGCCGCCGGCGAAGCAGCGAGATCGAGCGCGGCCTGAAAGCAGTCGCATGCGTCGTTCATTTGCCCAAGGCCGGCGCACGCCTGCCCGCGCAGCGACGCAAGCTGATGACGTTCGGCAGCGTGCGTCGCGAAACCCTCGCACAGCCTGCTCAACTCCAGGGCCGGTGCGTAGTGATAGGCGGCGAGCTTTTCGCGCATGGCCGCCAGCAGCGCACTGCATGCCCCTGCATCGCCCGAGCGCGCCAGATGCTGCGCATGCAGGGCGAGGTCGGTGTCCGCGTACAGCGCGGCCACCGCGCGATGCAGCCGCTGACGCGCGGCGGCGGGGATGCTCTCGTACACGCACTGCATGACGAGGTCGTGCACGAACGCATAGGCGCCGGCATCGACTTCCTTGACCATCATTTGTCGAACCTCCTGCTCCGGCACGTAGGCAGGGTCGCCGAGTGCGCGGCGCAGCGACGCGAGCTCGAAACGGTGGCCAAACACGGCGGCATGGCGCAGCGCATTGCGCGCCGGGGGCGACAGTCGGTCGACGCGCGTCTGGACGAGGTGACGCAGGCTGTCGGGAAACTCGCTTTCGTGGTTGGCCAGCAACTGCGTCAGATAAAGTGGATTGCCTTGCGCGCGCTCGATGCAGGCGGCGCGGTAGGCCGGATCGACGTCGGCGAACTGCGCGGCCAGCGATACGGCTTCACGCGGCCGCAGCGGCGCAAGATCGAGCACGCTCAGCGCGGAGGCAAGGTTGGGCCGCAGCATCGCGTCGAGCGGGGCGCCTTCCTGGCGCGAAGTCAGCAACCAGACGATGGGGGCATCGCCAGTCGCCGCGATCAGCTTGCCCAGCAGCGCGAGCGTCTGAGGGTCGCCCCAATGCAGATCCTCGATGCTGATCAGTAAAGGGCGTTGGATCGCCTGCCGCAGCATCAAATGACCGATCGCCGAGCGCAACCCGTCGTGGCGCTCGCGATCGCTCATCTCCGCATAGCGCAGGCGTTGTGCCGCGTCGATGGGCGTCACCGCCAGCAACGCCTGGAGGAAGACGCGCCATTCCGCCGGCAACTGCAGGTTCTCGAACGCCACGGCGGCCATCGGTGCGTAGCGGGTGTCTCCCGGCTCGGTGCCGGCCGGCAACGCGGCCAGGCTGCACACCAGTTGCGTGAGCGGCATCGAGCCGTTGTCGACGCCGAAATCATGGAAGGCGCCGTCGTGGCAAAGAAAGCCTTCCTGCCGCGCCATCTCGCGGAAGGCTTCGAGCAGCCGCGTCTTGCCGATGCCCGCCATGCCGCGGACGTAGATCACGTGGCCATCCTGGCATTCGAGCACGGCATCGAGCACGGCGCGAAACTGAAGCACCTCGACGGATCGTCCCGCCATCCCGCGGAAAGTCGTCTCGCCCGACTCCCGAACCCGCAGGCACGTCCGGTATCGCGGCGAAACCGGTGTGGCCTTGGAGAATTCGAACCACGGCAACAGCTGTTCCACCAGCGTTTGAGCGACATGAACCTTTAGCGGGCCGAGCAGTTCGCTCGGCGGCAGGGGCCCGATCGGCTCTCCCCAGCGCTGCAGCTCGAGCACGAGTGGTTGACGGACATCGACCCATCGGGCGCGCAACAGCGCCATCGCGCAGAGCAGCGCGCGCCGGCTGTCGCTGCCGTGCGCGAGCGACATGCCGAAGCACGCGGTCATAGGGGTGTCATGCTGTGACTCTCCGCCGAATTGACGGATCAGCGCGGATAGTTCCAGCAGCGTTACCGAGGAGAGGGGTGCGAAGTGCAGCACCACGCCGTAGCGAATGACTTCCTCGCCCGGCAGGTCCGCGGATCGGGAGGCGGGCGGGGCCGGTTCCGTGCGCTTTTCGTTCTGGCCGGCTGCCGCGCCGACCCGGCCGATCAACGTGTCGATCTCGACGCCGAACATGCTCGCCAGATGACGCGCGGTACGGTACAGCACCGGCTTGCCGGTTTCGGCCCGCTTGATCGACGCCACCGACACGCACAGGCGCCGATCGAGGCACGCATAGGCGAGTGTTTCCTGGCTGAAGCCTTGCGTCTTGCGCAGGTTTTTGAGCACGCCGGGATCGAGCAGTACCCGACCGTCCTGCACGGTAAAAGCAGCTTCTCGCATCGTCGAAAGAAAAATGAAAGAAGGCGCAATGGCTTACCAGACAGGCGCATGGCGCGTAATGCGCCATTGTACTGCGGTCGCTTGATGCGTTTGGGCGACGAATGCGGGCCGCGAATTAACCGCGTGAAGCTGATACCGAACTGATACTGCCGGGGATTCGGGCGGCTTCTAGACTGGCTTTGCTGTTCCAATTCCGCAACCCGGGGGCATGCACGTTGCGGATCCTATTAAAGCCATGACGGGGAATATCATGAATGACCGTATCAAGGATGCAGCGTTGTCGAAACCGGAAGCACGGGATGTCGTGGGCGGCATCAACATGCTCGGCTGCGGGCTGAATGCACTGAATTGGGCGAGCAGCGTGGTCGAGTTGAATCGCGTGCTCGATGCCAAGGTCGACGAGCAGACGAAGACGATCGACGGCATCGGTTATACGATGGGCGCCCGTGTCGAATTCACGCGGGATACCAGCAGCACGACGGAAATCCATACGTTTGAATCGAGCGCCGAATATCACCATAAAAGCAGCCTGAAAGCCAATGCAAAAGGGAGTTACGGGATGTTTTCCGGCGGGTTCGATACGACCTTCTCCCGCCAGGTATCCGTTCTCAACGAGCATTACGCGGCGGTATACAGCCAGTCCGAGCGGCTTTGGACGCTGCAGGTCAAGAACATCGAATCGAATCTGCACGGAGACTTCGTCAGCAGGGTGGAAGCGCTGCCCAAGCTCGCCGAGGATCTCGGCAACATCGACAAGTTCGTGCAGTTCTTCAAGGACTTCGGGACGGACGTGGTGACCGCGGTCACGGTCGGCGGAAACCTGACCTATTCCATCCTGGTCGACAAAGCGTCCGTGACGAAGAAGGATGACCTGAGCGCATCGGTTTCGCTCGGGTACGGCACGTTCGTCGCGAACGCGTCGACGTCGATCAGCGAGGAAACGAAGAACCAGGCGAAATCGCAGCACGCGATCCTCAAGACGTCGGGCGGCGACGCGGGCATCCGCTTCGACTACACCCAGCCGTCCAATTGCCATGCGGATTTCCAGAACTGGCGCAAAAGCCTGTCGAAGGCGCCGCGGGTCGTGGACGTGGTGTTGAGGCCGATCAACGAATTCGTGCCGCAGCGCTGCGAAGAGCAGGCGAAGGCGCTGTTGCGGGCCCGGGAATGGTATCTAGAGAACGAGGCGACGATTCTGGCCGACTGGCAAGAGTCGTATATCTCGGTGCGGAGCACGTCGACGCAGGCGGGTGGCCCGCGCTTGCGCGCCAGCCAGGGCGGCGCCCCCGCACTGCATGTCGTGATCGTCGGAAAGGACCGGAAAGTGCGTGTCGACGAAAAGCTCGATGCGCCGCGGCGAGACGCGGGCTCCGACGCATTCGACGCATTCTGGCAACGCGCGGCGAACCTGCTGGCCGGCGTCACCGATCACCATGAAATGGTGCTGCTCGCAACCGAGCGCTGGCCTCGCGATTCGCGCTATTTCCCGTCAAGCAAGATGCATGCACAGTTGCTTTTGCATGGCGCGAGCATGCAGACGCTGGAACGCTGGCGCAAGCTCGTCCAGGACATGCGGCCGTGCGGCATTGCAGGCATGACGTATGTGCTGGCGGGCAGGGGGCTGTTGCCGGAAGTCACGGATTTCGTGGTCGCGGGCTTCGGCACCCCACATCAAAACAATATTCGCCCGACCGTGCGGGTCTCGGCGCGCTTCATCGCGGAGAGCGCGGAGAAGACCCACATGCTGATCACGAGCCTCCGCGAGGAGACCAACACCAAGCTGCATACCATCCAGAACGTCGACGGGGACAAGCTGGCCCTGGCGTCGGGCACGCAGGACAAGACCCGTATCGAGATGGTGAAGCCGGGGCAGAAAATGCCCGACGGCGACACGTATCTCGGGCAATACTGGTATCTGCTTCGGTGGTCGCGGCCTTATCCGGAGATCAAGAATTCGCACGTCCTGATCAATTTCGAAACGGGCGCCTGCTTGCAAGGGATGGCGGCCGATCGCAGCGATTGCCGCTTGTTTCCGTTCGGTGACGACGATCGCCAGCAGCAGGACGACGTGATCTGGGATGTACGTGGTGACCAGACGACGCATTTCCTGCTGGTGCATCACCACGGCCAGCACCTGGACCTCACTCAGGTCGGCACATCGGCGGCGGTCAGGCCCTGGATGCAGCCTTACATGCTCTGGTCGCTGCGGGTGTTCGATAACCTCCAGGGGTAACGCCCGGCAACCGGCGGTGAGCCGGTGCGTATCATCTGCGAAGCGCGGCGATGCCGCGCTTCGCGTCATTCCAGTTCATGTCCCGGGATCTTCCATGCCTGCGCCCTATCTCGACCCCGTGCTGTTCATCGCCGACGGCGAGGCCTACCCGCTCGACTGCGAGCAGTTTCCCTACCTCTACAACCATCAGGGGCGATGCGAGCAGTACGCGCAGCCTCGAGGCACGGAGATTGCGCCTGCGCCCGACGACCCGCTGCTGGACATGGGCGCCCGGTACACCGGCATCGGCTGGCGTGAAAAGCGGATCCCGACGCATGACGGCGGCTACCCGATCAAGGAATTCGATTTCCATGCCGAACGCGTCGAGTATCAGCCGCTCTGGGCCACGCAGGCGACGGCGCAGGCGTTCGGCATGACCCTGCTGCGCGCCGGCGAGTGCATCCGTTTCGAATACGACGGGCTCGTATGCGGGCAATACACGTATGGCCAATGGGCGGGCCACCAGTCGCCGTATCTCGAACTCGGAAGGCGACGCGAACTGCTGACGTACAACCCGACCGACCTCGAATACCACGACTTTCCGCACGTGTTCTTCTCGCGTCATCGCAGCGTGCCGCTGGTGATCAGCGTTGCCCGCTGGCGGCCTTACGTGCACGAGATCAGTCTGGCGGACCTGTGGCTCGCACCGGGCGATGCACTGGTCTTGCCGCCGCAACGTTTTCCCGAGCCGCTTCCTGCCGGCGCCTCGCAGCATGATGCGCGGCGGGCGGTCGTCAATTTGCACGGCAATCGCAATTCGGCGCTGGCGTGCCGGTTGCAGGGCGGCGAGAGCGCGTTGCTCACCGAGACGATCCTCGGCAACGCGGATGTGATGCAGGGTGCGACAACGCGGCCGCATTACCACGAGGAGCAAACGCCGACCCGACACACGCAGCCGGCGATGCGCGACGGCTGATTTCATCGGCCCTGCGCATGGTTCGTCCCTGCAGCGGTCCTGCCGGAAT
Source organism: Burkholderia pyrrocinia (assembly GCA_001527685.1). GTDB lineage: Bacteria > Pseudomonadota > Gammaproteobacteria > Burkholderiales > Burkholderiaceae > Burkholderia > Burkholderia pyrrocinia_D. The sequence continues at coordinate 13,436 of LOZU01000034.1, read as the reverse complement.
TTCCGGCAAGGGCGCCGCGCTGCATGCGCGTGACGGCGGCGAGAACCGGGATGACGAACGTCCCGGGCAATGACGCCAGTGAAATCCGGTCGATTGACGTCCGTTCTCCCGGCGCAAAAAATGAATTCGAACGTTACGCCGGCGTATTTCCCTGAAGTGACGCATGTCAATCGCCATGTTGGCGCTGGAGTTCATCATGCCTTTGATTTTTCACGATCCCGTCGTCGTCAATACCAATAGTAGTCCTGCCGATCAATTCGTCGAGAGCGCCGGTGCCGGTTTCGATCTGGGATATACCGAGCCGAGCTACATGGGAACCGTGGCGTTGCAGCGCAGGACCCGCTTCGGCGCCGCGCCGCCCCGGACCATTCCGCTGCACGACGTGGCGATCACGCCGAGCAGCGGCCCCGGTGGCGGCTACCGCGCGTCGGTCGGCGCGGTGCACGACCACGATTTCTCATGGCGGATCGAGCTGCCGCCGAAGCCCGGCGACCAGTACATCGTCAACAGCAATGTCCGTCTCGGCTGGAAATCGAAAGCCTATCCGATCGACCGGGTGCTCACGCTGTGCCGCGAATTCAAGCGCCAGTTCCCCGACCGCTTCGCTACCGCTCTGCCCGATGCGACGCAGTACACGAGCGGCATCGTCTATCTGCTGCCCGCGCCATCGGTCAAGTCGTTCTTCGATCACATCGAGAATCACGAATATCAGCATGCGGCGGATCACCGCTGGCTGGCGGAGCAGATATTCGGGCCGATCGACCGTTGGGCCCAGGTGGCAAGGCAAAAGAATCTCGTCTTCGAATCCGACAGCCGCACCGAATTGCTGGCCGCCGTCCAGTTTCCGGGAAACTACGCGTCAAGCGGGATCCGCGTCTACGAGTATTGGCAGAAATGTATCGCCGCAAGCGGGGATCTGTATCACCATACGGCGGCAGGCGCCGCGCCGAACGTCACGCTGATCCGCTATCACGGCAGCAACAACGATCCGCGGATCCTCGTCGTCGCATTCGAGATCTCGGCCGCGCAGCCGATCGGCGACACCAGCCTGCATTCGCCGCCGCACCATGCGTTCGCGCTGAGCGGCGCCGGGCGCGCGCTGGACGGGAACGAGCCGCCGCTGCAATACGGCGCCGTCGTCGATCGCACGATCCACACACCCGACGTCGTGAGCGCGGCGGATCACGCGGTGTTCGCGATCGGCGGCGGCCCGGCGCCCGACCTCGATACGAGCTTGCTGTATCGGGATGACGAAAAGAGAACGTGATCGACGAATGCCACGCGCGTGCCGGCCGGCAGGTTGCGAACCGGTGCGCGCGTGGGCGGCCCGCGGCGGCGTCGCGGGCTCCCGAGCGGGCCGTCAGGCCGGATTCGGGATGTGAGCGGCGGGATCCCATGCACGTGCGCCTTTCGCGGGCGCGTCGCGGCCCCGCCATGCATTGGCAGTCCCATCGAGTCATGCGAGGAACCCATGCCCTACATCGTTCAGAACGTACAAGGCCCCGCGCCGCTGGCGGTTGGCGAGCGCATCTGGGGAGATGCGACGGAAATCAATTTCGGCGCGATGACGAGCTGCATCGCGCTCGTCGAGCAGACGCCGGGCCAGCCGACGTCGGTGCGCGCGATCCACCTGTCGATCGTCAGTGGCGACGGCACGCCGGTCTACGATCCGGCGTCGAACGTGGCCGGACAGGTCGACGCAATCATGCAGCAGAGCGGCAACCTGCGCGCGTGCCTCGGGCGCATCGACCTGTGGCAGGCCAGCCAGTCGCAACAATTGCAGGACTTCTTCGCCGGGTTGATGCAGAGCCTCGACATGACGACCTGGGTGCAGTTGCCGGACGGCAACCTGCGGGTGCGGCTCAACAACGGCGTGATCCAGTATCAGCAGGGCAGCGGCGCGTGGACTGACGTGTAGCCAGCTTGATGTGCGGCGGCACCAGGCCGCGCGCACGATCGTTGCCCCGTTGAAGCGGGCGTCCGCCACGCGAGCGGGCGCCGGCGCGACACCAGTTGGTCGTTTCGAATATTCGATCAATTGCATCGACGGATCCATTTCTCGAAACTGAAGCGCATGTGTCGAGCCCGTCCGGGCCGGCAGCCCGATCCGGGTGCTGCCATGCCGAAACATGCCGCACGTTGACGTAGATCAAGCGCGCTGCAGTGCCGCGCCACCTGACGTGGATCAACACGCGCCGCATCGAAGATCGCAATAATTCCCCTGTCAATCAACGACATCGAAATGCCCGGCATTTCCGATGCGGCATGAATTCGCCCTCGCAACGGCGATTCGGCCTCCTTAAATGACCAGGGTCTGCCGACAGACCGGAAACGAGATCCCCCATGAGCCATTTCCTGGACCGGTTGCGCTATTTCACGACGACAAGAACTCAGTTCTCCGACGGACATGGCGCCGTCACCGACGAGGACCGGAAATGGGAGGACGGCTATCGCAAGCGCTGGCAACACGACAAGATCGTCCGGTCGACGCATGGCGTGAACTGCACCGGCTCGTGCTCGTGGAAGGTCTACGTGAAGGGCGGCATCGTCACGTGGGAGACCCAGCAGACCGACTACCCGCGCACGCGCGCCGACATGCCGAACCACGAGCCGCGCGGCTGTTCGCGCGGCGCATCGTATTCGTGGTACCTGTACAGCGCGAACCGGCTCAAGTATCCGATGGTGCGCAGCGCGCTCGTGAAGCAGTGGCGCGCGCATCGCAAGACGCTTGGCTCCGTGGACGCGTGGCGCGCGATCGTCGAGGACGATGACGCGCGGCGTGCGTACCAGGGCCGGCGCGGGCTCGGCGGCTTCGTGCGGGCGAGCTGGGACGAGGTCAACGAGATCGTCGCCGCGGCCAACGTCTACACGGTGAAGCGGCACGGCCCCGACCGCGTCGTCGGCTTCTCGCCGATCCCGGCGATGTCGATGGTGTCGTACGCGGCCGGCTCGCGCTACCTGTCGCTGATCGGCGGCGTGTGCCTGAGCTTCTACGACTGGTACTGCGACCTGCCGCCCGCGTCGCCGCAGACCTGGGGCGAGCAGACCGACGTGCCCGAATCGGCCGACTGGTACAACTCGACGTTCATCATGATGTGGGGCTCCAATGTCCCGCAGACGCGCACGCCGGATGCGCACTTCCTCGTCGAGGCGCGTTATCGCGGCACCAAGGTCGTGTCGGTATTCCCCGATTACGCGGAAGGCGCGAAGTTCGGCGACGTGTGGCTGCATCCGAAGCAGGGCACCGACGCGGCGCTCGCGCTCGCGATGGGGCACGTGATTCTCAAGGAATTTCATCTAGCCGGGAAAAGCGACTACTTCATCGACTACTGCAAGCGCTACACCGACATGCCGTGCCTCGTGCGGCTCGTGCCGCACGGCGACGGCTACGTGCCGGAGCGGCTCGTGCGCGCGTCGGACTTCGACGACGCGCTCGGCGAGGCCGCGCTGCCGGAATGGAAGAGCGTGATGATCGACGACGCGACCGGCGACTTCGCGGTGCCGGTCGGCTCGGTCGGGTTCCGCTGGGGGCAGCAGGACAAGGGTGATGCGAGCGACAAGGGCAAGTGGAACCTGCGCGCGGAAACGTCGAAAGGCGCGGCGCTCGCGCCGCGGCTGTCGTGCGTGGCCGCGCACGACGACGTGGTCGACGTGCTGTTCCCGTACTTCGGCAACCAGCCGCACGCACACTTCAACCACACGCCGCACCAGTCGGAACTGTCGCGCCGGATCGGCGTGCGCCGCATCGCGACGCGCGACGGCGAGATGCTGGTGGCGACCGTCTACGACCTGTTCGTCGCGAACTACGGGCTCGACCAGGGCCTCGGCGGCCGCGACGTGGCCGCGAGCTACGACGACGACCTGCCGTACACACCCGCGTGGCAGGAAGCGATCACCGGCGTGAAGCGCGCCGACGTGATCGCGGTGGCGCGGCAGTTCGCGGAGAACGCGCACAAGACGCAGGGCAAGTCGATGGTGATCATCGGCGCGGGGATCAACCACTGGTTCCACATGGACATGTCGTACCGCGCGATCATCAACATGCTGATCATGTGCGGCTGCGTCGGCAAGCCGGGCGGCGGCTGGTCGCATTACGTCGGGCAGGAGAAGCTGCGCCCGCAGACGGGCTGGACCGCGCTCGCGTTCGCGCTCGACTGGACCCGCCCGCCGCGGCAGATGAACGCGACGTCGTTCTTCTATGCGCATACCGACCAGTGGCGCTACGACACGATGGACCCGGCCGCGCTGCTGTCGCCGCTCGCGGACAAGACGCAGTTCCATGGCGCGCCGATCGACTACAACGTGCGTGCGGAGCGGATGGGCTGGCTGCCGTCCGCGCCGCAGCTCGGCGCGAACCCGCTGCGGGTCGGCGCGCAACTCGCCGACCCGGCGCGTGCAGGCACCGACGTCGCGCAGCAATTCAAGTCGGGCGCGCTGAAGATGGCGTGCGAGGACCCCGATGCTCCGGAGAACTTCCCGCGCAACCTGTTCGTGTGGCGCTCGAACCTGCTCGGCTCGTCCGGCAAGGGCCATGAATATTTCCTGAAGCACCTGCTCGGCACGACGCATGGCGTGCAGGGCGACGACCTCGGCGCCACCGGCGGGCCGCGCCCGGAAGAAGTGACGTGGCGCGACGACGCGCCGCGCGGCAAGCTCGACCTGCTCGTCACGCTCGACTTCCGGATGTCGACGACCTGCATGTACTCGGACGTCGTGCTGCCGACCGCGACCTGGTACGAGAAGGACGACATGAACACGTCCGACATGCACCCGTTCATCCATCCGCTGTCGGCGGCCGTCGATCCGGCATGGCAGTCGAAGAGCGACTGGGAGATCTTCAAGGGCATCGCGAAGCGCTTCTCGGAACTGTGCGACGGCCAGCTCGGCGTCGAGCGCGACGTGGTGCTCGCGCCGATCGCGCACGACACGCCGGCCGAGCTCGCGCAGCCGTTCGACGTGCGTGACTGGAAGCGCGGCGAGTGCGAGCCGGTGCCGGGCCGCACGATGCCGGCGGTGACGGTGGTCGAGCGCGACTATCCGAACACGTACCGCCGCTTCACGTCGCTCGGGCCGCTGATGGACACGCTCGGCAACAGCGGCAAGGGGATCGGCTGGGACACGAAGGACGAGGTGAAGCTGCTCGCGAGCTGAACTATCGGGTGAGCGAGGCGGGCGCGACGCAGGGCCGGCCGCGCATCGACACCGCGCTCGATGCGGCCGAGGTGATCCTGTCGCTCGCGCCGGAGACCAACGGCGAAGTCGCGGTGAAGGCGTGGCGCGCGCTGTCGGGCATCACCGGGATCGACCACACGCATCTGGCCGCCGCGCGCGCGGACGAGAAGATCCGCTTCCGCGATATCCAGGCGCAGCCGCGCAAGATCATCTCGTCGCCGACCTGGAGCGGGATCGAATCGGAGCACGTGTCGTACAACGCGGGCTACGTGAACGTGCATGAGCTGGTGCCGTGGCGCACGCTGACGGGCCGCCAGCAGCTGTACCAGGATCATCCGTGGATGCGCGCGTTCGGCGAAGCGCTGTGCGCATACAAGCCGCCGATCGACACGGGCAGCTACGCGCACATGCTCGGCACGCGCCCGAACGGCAACCCGGAGCGCGTGCTGAACTTCCTCACGCCGCATCAGAAGTGGGGGATCCACAGCACCTACACGGACAACCTGCTGATGCTGACGCTGTCGCGCGGCGGGCCGATCGTGTGGATGTCGGAAGACGACGCAAAGGCGATCGGGATCGCCGACAACGACTGGATCGAATGCTTCAACTCGAACGGCGCGTTGTGCGCGCGGGCGGTCGTGAGCCAGCGGATTCCGGCCGGGATGGTGATGATGTACCACGCGCAGGAGAAGATCGTGAACACGCCGGGCTCCGAAATCACCGGCACGCGCGGCGGCATCCACAACTCGGTGACGCGCATCGCGCTGAAGCCGACGCACATGATCGGCGGCTACGCGCAGCTGTCGTACGGCTTCAACTACTACGGAACGGTCGGCTCGAATCGCGACGAGTTCCTGGTCGTGCGCAAGATGAACCGGATCGACTGGCTCGACGGCGAAGCCGCCACGCCGAACGTTCGTGTTGGAGAAACGTCATGAAGGTACGCGCACAGATCGCGATGGTGCTGAACCTCGACAAGTGCATCGGCTGCCATACCTGCTCGGTGACCTGCAAGAACGTGTGGACGAGCCGCGCCGGGATGGAATACGCGTGGTTCAACAACGTCGAGACGAAGCCGGGCATCGGCTATCCGAAGGACTGGGAGAACCAGGCGCGCTGGCGCGGCGGCTGGAAGCGGCGCGCGGACGGCAGGATCGAGCCGCGCCAAGGCGGCAAGTGGCGGCTGCTCGCGCAGCTTTTCGCGAACCCGCACCTGCCGGAGATCGACGACTACTACGAGCCGTTCACGTTCGACTACGCGCACCTGCAGCAGGCCGGCGACGCGCGTGCGATGCCGGTCGCGCGGCCGCGTTCGCTGGTGAGCGGCGAGCGGCTCGAGAAGATCGAGTGGGGGCCGAACTGGGAGGAGATCCTCGGCGGCGAGTTCGAGAAGCGCGCGCAGGACGTCAACTTCGAGAACGTGCAGAAGGAGATCTACGGGCAGTTCGAGAACACCTTCATGATGTACCTGCCGCGGCTGTGCGAGCACTGCCTGAATCCGGCGTGCGTCGCGTCGTGCCCGTCCGGCTCGATCTACAAGCGCGAGGAGGACGGCATCGTGCTGGTCGACCAGGACAAGTGCCGCGGCTGGCGCATGTGCGTATCCGGCTGCCCGTACAAGAAGATCTACTACAACTGGCAGAGCGGCAAGGCGGAGAAGTGCATCTTCTGCTATCCGCGCATCGAGGCCGGCCAGCCGACCGTGTGTTCGGAAACCTGCGTCGGGCGGATTCGCTATCTCGGCGTGCTGCTGTACGACGCGGACCGGATCGGCGAGGCGGCCGGCGTCGAGAAGGAAACCGACCTCTACGCGTCGCAGCTGTCGCTGTTCCTCGACCCGCATGACCCGGAGGTGATCGCGCAGGCGGAGCGCGACGGCGTGCCGGCCGCGTGGCTCGACGCCACGCAGCGCTCGCCGGCCTACAAGATGGCGATCGACTGGAAGATCGCGTTCCCGCTGCATCCGGAATACCGCACGCTGCCGATGGTCTGGTACGTGCCGCCGCTGTCGCCGATCAACGCCGCCGCGAACAGCGGCGCGCTCGGCATGAACGGCTGGCTGCCGGACGTCGAATCGCTGCGGATTCCGCTGCGCTACCTCGCGAACCTGCTGACCGCGGGCGACGAGGCGCCGGTGAAGCGTGCGCTCGAACGGCTGCTCGCGATGCGCGGCTTCATGCGCGCGCGCCACGTCGACGGCGTCGATGCAACCGGCGTGCTGGACCAGGTCGGCCTGTCGCTCGCGCAGGTCGACGAGATGTACCGCTATCTCGCGATCGCGAACTACGAGGATCGCTTCGTGATCCCGACGACGCACCGCGAATACGCGGAGGATGCTTACGACCTGCGCGCGTCGTGCGGCTTCTCGTTCGGCAACGGCTGCTCGGACGGCCGTTCGGAAGCGAGCCTGTTCAGCCCGGGAAAGGGCAGGAAGACGATTCCGATCCGGGAGGCATCGTAATGAACGCGGCACCCGATCCGACCTACGCGGCGATGTCCGCGCTGCTCGACTATCCGGACGACGCGCTGCTCGATGCGCTCGACTCGATCGAAGCGCACGTGCGCGACCACCTGCGTGTGCCGAAACCCGCGAGCGCCGGCCTCGAGCGCTTCTTCGCATACCTGCGCGAACGCGACCTGCTGACGCTGCAGGAAAACTACGTCGCGCTGTTCGATCGCGGCCGAGCGACGTCGCTGCACCTGTTCGAGCACGTGCACGGCGAATCGCGCGATCGCGGCCAGGCGATGGTCGACCTGCTGCAGATGTACGAGCGGCACGGCCTGTACCTGAAGCCCGGCGAGCTGCCCGATCACCTGCCGGTGTTCCTCGAATACCTGTCGCGGCTGCCCGCGCCGGACGCGCGCAACCTGCTCGGCGAGACGGGCGAGATCCTGCGCGCGCTCGCCGCGCAGCTCGCGAAGCGCGGCAGTCACTACGGCTTCGTGGTCGGTGCGCTGCTGCCGCTGGCCGGCATCGAGCCGATCGACGTGCCGGCCGATGCGCCCGCCGCGCCCGCCGCCGACGACGTGGCCGCCGAACGGCCGAGCGCCGCCGACTATCGCGCGCTCGACGCCGCGTATGCGGACGAGCCGGTGCGCTTCGTCGGCGCGACGACACCTGCGCCCGCCGAGGAACCCGTGCGCTTCTATGACCAACGGCCCGCCCGCCGCGCGTGATGCGCGTGCGGCCCAACTGGGGAAAGCGATGAACGACACCCTGCATCAATTCCTGTTCGGACTCTATCCGTACCTCTGTCTCGCGGTGCTGCTGGTCGGCAGCCTGATCCGCTTCGATCGCGAGCAGTACACGTGGAAGAGCGATTCGTCGCAGCTGCTGCGGCACGGCGCGCTGCGGCTCGGCAGCAACCTGTTCCACTGGGGCGTGCTCGTCGTCGTGCTCGGGCACTTCGCGGGCTTTCTCGCGCCGCACTGGCTCGTGTCGCCGTTCCTGTCGGCGTCGGGGCACCAGCTCGTCGCGATGGTCGCGGGCGGCGCGGCCGGCGTCGCGGCGCTCGTCGGCCTGACGATCCTGATCTGGCGGCGGCTCGGCGACGCGCGCATCCGGCGCAACAGCCGCAAGTCGGACCTCCTGATCGTGCTGATGCTGTGGGTGCAGCTCGCGCTCGGGCTCGGCACCGTCGTGCTGTCGACGCGGCACATGGACGGCGCGATGTTCGAGCAGCTCACCGACTACGTGAAGGGCGTCGTCACGTTCCGGCCGGACATCGCGAACCTGCTGGTCGGCGTGCCGCTGACCTACCGGCTGCACATCCTGCTCGGCTTCACGATCTTCCTCGTGTCGCCGTTCACGCGGATGGTGCACATCTGGAGCGGGATCGCGTCGGTTGCGTACCTGCTGCGGCCGTACCAGCTCGTGCGCAAGCGCTGAGGAGGCGACATGAACGCCCTGCCGGAAAGCGTACCGGCGCCGCTCGGCGTCAACGGCGTCGCGATCGATGAAGCCGCGATCGCGGCCGAGTGCGCGCATCACGACGACGCGGCGGACCCGCTCGACGCCGCGCGGCAAGCGCTCGTCGTGCGCGAGCTGCTGCGTCAGCGCGCGGTCGCGCTCGCGCTGGTCGCGCAAGGTGAGCCGCTCGACGATGCCGCGCTCGACGCGCTGCTCGAGCGCGAGCTGACGCATGTGCCCGAGCCGAGCCGCGCGGACTGCGAACGCTACTACGCGCAGCATCCGGCGCGGTTCCGGCGCAACGATATCGTCTACGCGAGCCACATCCTGTTCGCGGTGACCGACCGCGTGCCGCTCGCGCCGCTGCGCGGCCACGCGGAAGCGGCGCTCGCCGGCGTGCTCGCGGCGCCCGATACGTTCGAGGCGGTCGCGCGCGCGTCGTCGAACTGTCCGTCGGCGGTGCTCGGCGGCAGCCTCGGGCAACTGCTGCGCGGCGACACGGTGCCGGAATTCGAAGCGGCGCTGTTCGATTCCGACGCGCTCGGCGTGCTGCCGCGCGTCGTCAACACGCGCTTCGGCTTTCATGTCGTGCGCGTCGAGCGCCGCGTGCCGGGCGACGCCGTGCCGTTCGACGAAGTCGGCGCGCGCATCGCCGCATTCCTCGCGGAGCGGGTGCGCCGCAACGCGATGCGCCAGTACGTCGCGATCCTCGCGGGCGACGCGCGCATCGGGGGCGTCGCGCTCGATGGCGCGAACGGCCCGCTGGTCCATTGAAACGGAGTGTGATGCATGGCGACTCAAACTGATACCGGCCCGCTCGCGCAAGAGCAGGCCGTGCCGCTGCGCGCGTGGTCGGTGCTGGCCGCGAGCACGCTCGCGTTCATGGTGTGCTTCGTGGTCTGGATGATGTTCGGCGTGCTCGGCGTGCAGCTGCGCACCGATCTCGGCCTGAGCGGCACCGAATTCGGGCTGCTCACGTCGACGCCGGTGCTGACCGGCGCGTTGATGCGCCTGCCGCTCGGCACCTGGACCGACCGCTTCGGCGGACGCATCGTGATGACGGTGCTGCTCGTCGTCTGCGCGGTGCCGGTCTACATCGTCAGCTACGCAACCGCGCTGTGGCAGTTTCTCGTGATCGGCCTGTTCCTCGGCTGCGTCGGCGCGTCGTTCGCGGTCGGCACGCCGTACGTCGCGCGCTTCTTCCCGCCGAAGCGGCGCGGCTTCGCGATGGGCGTGTTCGGCGCGGGCACGTCTGGAGCCGCGGTCAACCTGTTCGTCACGCCGCTGCTGCTCTCCACGTACGGCTGGCGCTTCGTGCCGCGCGTGTACGCGCTCGCGCTGCTCGTCACGGCGGTGATCTTCTGGTTCGCGTCGGCGCCCGATCCCGGCGCGGGCAAGCGGGGCGGCTCGTGGCTCGATGCGTTCAAGGTGCTGCGCGACCGGCGCGTGTGGCGGCTGTGCCAGTACTACTCGATCACGTTCGGCGGCTTCACCGCGCTGTCGCTGTGGATTCCGCAGTACCTGAAGGCCGAATACGGGATGTCGCTCGTCGCGGCGTCGGCGTTCGCGGCCGGCTTCTCGTTGCCGGGCTCGGTGCTGCGCGCGCTCGGCGGCGCGCTCGCCGATCGCTTTGGCGCGCACGCGGTCACCTGGTGGGGCCTGTGGGTCGCGTGGATCTGCCTGTTCCTGCTGTCGTACCCGGCGACCGACTTCGTGATCCACACGATCGACGGCACCGCGTCGCTGCATCTCGCGATGCCGCTCGCGGGCTTCGTTGCGCTCGCGTTCGTGCTCGGCGCGGTGTTCGCGCTCGGCATGGCGTCGACCTTCAAGTACGTCGCCGACGATTTCCCCGACAACATGGGCGTCGTGACCGGCATCGTCGGGCTCGCGGGCGGGCTCGGCGGGTTCCTGCTGCCGATCCTGTTCGGCCTGCTGCTCGACCTGCTGCGAGTGCGGACCACCTGCTTCATGTTCCTGTACGGGATCGTGTGGGTGTCGTTGATCCTCATCTACCTGTCGGAAGTGCGCCGCAAGCCGATCATCGCGTGACGCCGGCGACGGCCGTGCGCATCGTGCACCTTTTTCAGTGCAATGACGGACGTCAACGAACGACGCAAAAGTCGCGCGACGTCACGCGGCCGCCATATTTGATCGACTATGCTTGATGTTTTGGCGCTTCGATCGAGGGGGGGACCATGCGGCGTGTCGTGTTCAACCAGAAGGGTGGCGTAGGCAAGTCGACGATCGTCTGCAACCTCGCCGCGATCAGCGCGAGCGAAGGGCTGCGCACGCTCGTCATCGATCTCGACGCGCAGGCGAACTCGACCCAGTACCTGCTCGGCGAGCGCGCCGCGGACACGGCCCCGACCGTCGCCGACTTCTTCGAGACCGCGCTGACGTTCAACTTCCGGCCGGTCGACATCGCGTCGTTCATCCATTCGACCCCGTTCGAGAACCTCGACGTGATGCCCGCGCATCCCGATCTCGACGCGCTGCACGGCAAGCTCGAATCCCGCTACAAGATCTACAAGCTGCGCGACGCGCTGAACGAGCTCGACGCGTACGACGCGGTGTACATCGACACGCCGCCCGCGCTGAACTTCTATACGCGCTCCGCGCTGATCGCGGTCGAGCGCTGCCTGATTCCGTTCGACTGCGACGACTTCTCGCGCCGCGCACTGTATACGCTGCTCGAGAACGTGAAGGAGATCCAGCAGGATCACAACGCGGCGCTCGAGGTGGAAGGGATCGTGATCAACCAGTTCCAGCCGCGCGCGAGCCTGCCGCAGCGGCTCGTCGACGAGCTGGTCGGCGAAGGGCTGCCGGTGCTGGCGTCGCGGCTGTCGTCGTCGGTGAAGATCCGCGAATCGCACCAGCAGGCGACCCCCGTCATCCATCTCGAGCCGGGCCACAAGCTCGCGCAGGAATTCCGCGCGCTGCACCAGGAACTGGCCGGCTGACGCCGCGTTCGCGGCCGCGCATCGCGACCCGCACACAGTGCGGGATATGACCCCGCATTGCGGGGTCAATGCATTTTGCGTTATTCCCCGATTTTGAAAATGGATGTGAAAACGATTTCGATAAGAATTCGGAAAATCGATTTCATTGCGCGATTTCATCTATAAACATGTCGTGCATAAGCGTGCACCAATTTCGAATAATCAACATAAGCGGTGCGTAAATATTCCCTTTCAGTGTGCATGGTATGCGGTAAGAAAGTGAAAAATCGTTTCAATACAATCGATTGTCACGTGTCCCCTAAAAAAATTACCGCCTGACCCGGTCGGCGTGGCATTTGGCGTGTTAGGGTTTGTCCTAGGCATTAATGCCATTGGATTGACAATTTATCGTTCTAGAATGGGCACTCTAAACTTCGCGCATTCAATGAAGGATGTGCGATAAATAAAGGATCGGATGAATGGTCCGATTTTCGCTTTTTTCCTCCATTAATTCTTGCATTGTTACCAGGAGCGTGCAGATGTCCGTTTTCGCCCAAGAGAAACTCATTGCCGACTACCAGACCGGCGTCGCTGCATGGTTCGCTGTCGCGCATCCGGCGCTCCGCGGTTTCGAGGCCGTGGTCGACCTCAACCTGCAGGCGACCAAGGCCGCGCTCACGGAGTACGAAGACACCCTGAAGGGCGCCTTCACCGGGCAGAACCCGGCGGAGTTCTTCACGCACCAGCTCGGTGCGTCGCAGCAGGCGGTCACCAAGGCGGCATCGTATGGCCGCCACCTGTTCGACATCGCGACGACGACCCAAGCCGAACTCGCGAAGATCGCGCAGGCGCAGTACGAGCAGAACGACAAGCGCCTGAAGGACCTGCTCGGCGAACTGACGAAGCACGCGCCGGCCGGTTCGGCGCCGGTCGTCGCCGCGCTGAATTCGGCGCTGTCGGCGGCGAGCGTCGCGGCGGAAACCGTGCGCGCGGCAACGGGCCAGGTGATCGAGGCCGCTCAGAGCGGCTTCGACGCGGTTGGCGCAGCGGCGCGCACCGGCAAGCCGGCCCCCGCCCGCAAGGACGCGGCCCCGCGCGAAGCGGCGGCGTGACCCCGCGTCGCGCTTCGGCGCGACGCACCGACCGGCGCGACCCGCCGCCGGATGCCGCGTGTGCCGCGCGGGGTCCGGCCGTGATCGTCGCCGGCCGCCGCTCTCCGCGGCGGACCCGCGCGCGCTGGCGTCCGGCACCGGACGCGGTTGCGGCGGCAGGCAAGGCCCGACCGGCGCGAGCCGGCGGCGCACCAGCAAAGTGACTCTGATGCAGGAATCGAACATGACGGACGTAGTGATCGTATCGGCCGCGCGAACCGCGGTCGGCAAATTCGGCGGTTCTCTCGCGAAGATCGCGGC
>LOZU01000033.1:0-2492 GCA_001527685.1 Burkholderia pyrrocinia | reverse complement strand
CGTAAGCGTGCGATCAGTACCGTCTTTCCCGCGAGGAATGGTTACGGCAATCTGATTCCCATCAAAATGTGATGGGAATCAGATTAATGGAACCGAAGGCCAAAGGCCGGCAACCCGGATCAAGGAACTACACGCAGGAATTTCGGGAGAGCGTGGCGGCCGAGGCGAACGACCCGAATCGCTCAATCGCTGAGGTTGCTCGATCTCATGGGCTGAACGCGAATATGGTTGCGCAGTGGCGCCGGCGAAGTCTCGAGGCTCGCCAGGCTAGAGCTGACGAACCGATGTCCTGCGCGGAATTGCTGCCGGTCACCGTGGTGGACGCGCCGGTGCTCTCCACGCAACTCGCCACGTCGCACGCAATGGCGGAGGAAACGAGAGAGACGGCGCCGGCGAACTGCGACATCGAAATCGAAGTGGGTAAGCGACGAGTGCGCATCCGTGGATTGTCGGTTGACCGCGCCGAGCAGTTTCTTCGGGATTGCTTGAAGTGATTGGCCTACCTCAGAACGCTCGAATCTGGATCGCGGCCGGTACAACGGACATGCGCTGCGGCTTCAACTCGCTCGCTGCGAAGGTGCAGACCGTGCTGGAGAAGGATCCGTTCTCCGGTCACGTGTTCGTGTTCCGCGGCAAGCGCGGCGACTTGCTGAAGTGTCTGTACTGGAGCGACGGCGGGCTATGCTTGCTGGCGAAACGGCTCGAGAAGGGACGTTTCGCCTGGCCGCGTGCCGATGCTGGCGTGGTCGCGTTGACGACCGCCCAACTCTGCCTCCTGCTCGAGGGATTCGACTGGCGGCAGCCGATCGACGCGGCGCGCCCACGCAGCGCGTTGTAAACGTTCATTACGCGCGGCGGGCTCGAGGGTCGCGCCGTGTAAACTCACCACATGTCTGCCCCTCCCACCGACCTCCCTGACGACATCGACGCGCTCAAGGCAATGGTCGCCAATTTGCGCGAGCAGCTCTCGTCGCGCGCGATCGAGATCGAGCATCTGAAGCTGACGATCGCCAAGCTGCGACGGATGCAGTTCGGTCGCAAGTCGGAGAAGGTCGAGCGGGAGATCGAGCAGCTCGAGCTTCGGCTCGAGGATCTGCAGGCCGACGAAGGCGCCGCCGGGGTGGTTCAGTCGAAGCCCGCCCGCAAACGTGCCGAAGCGACGGGGCGCAAACCGCTGCCCGAACATCTGGAACGCGAAGAACGCGAGTATCGACCGGAGCACGAGGCCTGTCCCGACTGCGGCGGCGCCCTGAAGGCGCTCGGCGAAGACGTATCCGAGCAGCTTGAGTTCGTGCGAAGCCACTTCCGAGTGATCCGCCATCGTCGTCCGAAACTGGCCTGCGCGTGCTGCGATTGCATCGTGCAAGCGGCGGCGCCGAGTCGGCCGATCGATCGTGGCCTGCCGGGCCCGGCCCTGTTGGCACACATCGCGATCTCGAAGTTCGCCGACCACGTGCCGCTGTATCGCCAGTCCGTGATCTACGCCCGCGAGGGCGTCGAGCTTGATCATGGCACGATGGCCTACTGGATGGGCTCGGTCAGCGCGTTGCTCAGCCCGTTGGTCGACGCACTACGCCGATACGTGCTCGGCGGCATCAAGGTCCATGGCGATGACACGCCGTTGCCGGTGCTCGCGCCGGGTAATGGTCAAACCAAGACCGGGCGTCTCTGGGTCTACGTGCGCGACGATCGGCCCGCAGGCTCGACCGAATCGCCCGCAGTCTGGTTTGCCTATACGCCGGATCGCCGCGGTGAACACCCGCAGCGTCACCTGGCTGACTTCCAGGGCGTGTTGCAGGCGGATGCCTTTGCCGGCTACGCCGAGCTTTACAAGAGCGGGCGAATCCAGGAAGCGGCCTGCATGGCCCACGCCCGTCGCAAACTGCACGACCTGCATGTCGTGAGGAAGTCGCCGATCACGACAGAAGCGCTCGAGCGCATCGGCGCGCTGTACCAGATCGAGGCGCAGATCCGCGGCAAACCACCTGACGAGCGTCGACGCATCCGCCAAACGCACGCCGTGCCGCTACTCGACAGCCTGAAGCAGTGGTTCGAAGCCACGCTCCTGACGCTGTCGGGGAAATCCGATACCAGCAAAGCGATTCAGTACGCCCTGAACCGCTGGGCCGCGCTCGTCTACTACTGCAGCGACGGTCGGGTGGAGATCGATAACCTGCCGGCCGAACGCGCGCTGCGCGGGGTGGCCATCGGGCGCCGAAACTATCTGTTCGCCGGTGCCGATTCCGGCGGCGAACGCGCGGCCGCGATGTACAGTCTCATCGGTTCCGCGCGCCTAAACGGGATCGATCCTGAGGCCTACCTGCATCACGTCATTGACCGCATCGCCGATCACCCGATTAACCGCATCGACGAACTGCTGCCATGGAACGTTGTGCCGCTGCTGCCGGCCACCGCTCGCACCACGCCGGTTCACTGAACCGAACATCTCCGGCCGTCAACTCCCGCCGCCACGGTACAAGTCGCACGCTTAC
>LOZU01000032.1:0-2172 GCA_001527685.1 Burkholderia pyrrocinia | reverse complement strand
GATCGAACCGTCCACCTTCCGGAGCACCCGATGAACACGTCCGCGCCCGTCGCCCTGTCGGTCAGGAACATCCACAAGTCGTTCGGCAGCCATCACGTGCTGAAAGGCATCTCGCTCGACGCACACGAGGGCGACGTCATCTCGATCCTCGGCGCGAGCGGCTCGGGCAAGAGCACGTTCCTGCGCTGCCTGAACCTGCTCGAGACGCCCGACGACGGCTCGGTCGCGCTCGCGGGCGAGACGCTCAAGATGGCGCGCGCCCGCGACGGCAAGCTGCATCCGAGCGACCGCCGCCAGGTCGACCGAATCCGCTCGCAGCTCGGCATGGTGTTCCAGAACTTCAATCTGTGGTCGCACATGACGGTGCTCGACAATCTCGTCGAAGGCCCGCTGCGCGTGCAGAAACGCAGCCGCGCGGAAGCGGTCGAGGAGGCGGAGGCGCTGCTCGCCCGCGTCGGCCTCGCCGACAAGCGCGGCCACTATCCCGCGCACCTGTCGGGCGGCCAGCAGCAGCGCGTTGCGATCGCGCGTGCGCTGGCGATGCATCCGAAGGTGATGCTGTTCGACGAACCGACGTCGGCGCTCGACCCCGAGCTCGTCGGCGAGGTGCTGCGCGTGATGCGCTCGCTCGCGGAGGAGGGGCGCACGATGCTGGTCGTCACGCACGAGATGGGCTTCGCGCGCCATGTGTCGAATCGCGTGATGTTCCTGCACCAGGGCGAGGTCGACGCGGACGGCACGCCGGACGAGGTGTTCGGCGGGCTGAAGTCCGAACGGTTCCGCCAGTTCGTGTCGAGCCATCAAGACCGCTCCGCGCACTGAGGCCACGATGACCGTCATTCGTTCCGCCCGCCCGCTCGACTGGCGGCAGATTGCGGAAATCGCGGGCGGCGCGACGCTCGCGCTCGCCGACGACACGCTCGCGCGGATCGAGGCCGCGCGCGGGCTCGTCGAGGAAATCGTCGCGCGCGGCATTCGCGCATACGGCGTGAACACGGGCGTCGGCGCACTGTGCGACGTGATCGTGTCGCCCGGCGAGCAGAGCACGCTGTCGCGCAACATCCTGATGAGCCACGCGGTCGGCGTCGGCGCGCCGCTCGACGCGGCGCAAACGCGCGCGATCATCGCGGCGGCCGTCAACAACTATGCGCACGGACATTCGGGCGTGCGCGTCGAGGTCGTCCGGCAGCTCGTCGCGCTGCTCGACGCGGACTGCCTGCCCGAAGTGCCGGCGCACGGCTCCGTCGGCTACCTGACCCACATGGCGCACGTCGCGCTCGTGTGCATCGGGGCGGGCCATGCGCACTATCGCGGCGAGCGCCTGCCGGGGCGCGAGGCGCTGCGGCGCATCGGGCTCGCGCCGCTCGTGCTCGGCGCGAAGGAGGGGCTCAGTCTCGTCAACGGCACGCCCTGCGTGACGGGGCTGGCGGCGCTCGCGCTCGCCCGCGCCGAGCATCTGCTCGACTGGGCCGACTGCATCGCCGCGATGAGCTTCGAGAACCTCGGCGGCCAGCTCGCCGCGTTCGACGCGGGTTCGCTCGCGCTGCGCGTGTCCCACGGGATCGAGCGGGTCGGCGCGAGAATGCGCGGCGCGCTCGCCGACAGCGGGATGCTGGCCGCGATGGCCGGACGGCACACGCAGGATCCGCTCAGCCTGCGCACGATTCCGCACGTGCATGGCGCGGCGCGCGACGTGTTCGATGCGACGTCGGACGTCGTCGACCGCGAGCTCGCGTCGGTCACCGACAACCCGATCGTCGCGGGCACGCGCGAGGCGCCGCGCGTGCATTCGCAGGCCCATGCGGTCGGCGCGGGCATCGCGCTCGCGATGGACAGCCTCGCGGCCGCGATGGCGCAGGTCGCGGCAATCGCCGAACGCCGTCTCGACCGCCTCGTCAATCCGCTCGTGAGCGGCCTGCCGGCGTTTCTCGCCGCGCCGGGCGGCACCTGTTCGGGGTTCATGATCGCGCAGTACACGGCGGTTGCGCTGGTCGCGCAGAACCAGCGTCTCGCGGCGCCCGCGAGCCTCGACGGCGGCATCACGTCGGGGCTGCAGGAAGATCATCTGTGCCATGCGACGCCGGCTGCGCTGAAGGCGCTCGACATCATCGAGAATGCGACGCGCGTGCTCGCGATCGAGCTGCTCGCGGCGGCGCAGGCGTACGATCTGCA
>LOZU01000031.1:0-2774 GCA_001527685.1 Burkholderia pyrrocinia | reverse complement strand
TCATCAAATTGTCCGAGGCGAAGAAGGGCTTCGTGCTTCTGCCACGGCGCTGGGTGGTCGAACGTAAGCCGTCAATAAACGACGCCCTACCAATGGTAGGCAGAAGGTCAGATGCTAAGTGTCCGCGTGGACACATGCACTCAGACCGTGATGACAGAGAAACAGGACCTTCGAAGCAGATTGGTGGTTGGCCGCAGACGGGAT
Organism: Burkholderia pyrrocinia; assembly: GCA_001527685.1. GTDB lineage: Bacteria > Pseudomonadota > Gammaproteobacteria > Burkholderiales > Burkholderiaceae > Burkholderia > Burkholderia pyrrocinia_D. The sequence continues at coordinate 2,570 of LOZU01000031.1, read as the reverse complement.
GGCCGGCGGGAATTTGATGAAGATGCCGTGCGGGAGCTGGTCGAGTTTTGCCTGAAGCCGGGGGTATCGATCGCCCGGACGGCCATGGACCATGACGTCAATCCGAACCAGTTGCGCCGCTGGATCTCACGCCATCAGCAGCAGACGCTGCAAACACCAACGAGACCGGACCCGCTGGTGGTAGACGGCGTATCGATCGACATCCCAGGCCCAACGCGTCGTGTTCCGGTGAGTGAAGTGCAAGCATTTGTCCCTGTCGTCGCCGCGCCATCGACAGCGCCTGCCGTTTCCCCCGTACTGCCACCGGACACGTCGTTGATGGCGCTCTCGTTACATGTGCGCCTGTCGAATGGTGTCGAGTTTGATCTTGGCGAGGCGAGCGTCGATGAGCTGGCCACGGTGATCCAGATGCTCGGGAGGCTGCCGTGTTCCGGTTCGTTCTCGATGAATGTGCACTTACCAAACGGCGTTTCCTTGGAGTTGAGCCAGGCGAACTTCGATGAACTGACGATGCTCGTCCAAATGCTCGGGAGGCTGCCGTGTTCCGGTTCGACGAAGGGCTGAAGGTCTACCTGCATCGCGATCCGGTCGACTTCCGCATGGGCATCAACGGGCTGTCGATCCTGGTCGAACAGGCGATGCGCCTGAACCCAATGACCTCGGCGCTGTTCGTCTTCGGCAACCGCCGTCGCGATCGCATCAAGATTCTCGGCTGGGGCGGCAACGGCTTCTGGTTGCTGCTCAAGCGACTCGAAGCCGATCGCTTCATCTGGCCGAGCGGAAGCGACACGATCACGCTCAGCGCCGAGCAGTTGCACTGGCTGCTCGACGGAATCGACCTGGCCGTGATCCAGAAGCATCCCCAGCGATATTACGCGCGGATGAGCTGAACACCACGAGGCCGACATGGTCTAACCGATCATGCCGAACAGCCCCGTCATGCCGAGTGTTGAAGAATACCAGGCACTGCTCGCCGAACGCGATGCGCTGCGCGGTGAGCTTCGCCTCGTGACGGCCCAGCGCGATCTGGCCGAAGAGAAGCTGCGGGCCTACAAGCACGAACTGTTCGGTGCTTCGAGCGAGGCGCGCCATGCCGACCAGCTCGGCCTGTTCAACGAAGCCGAGGCGCTGGCGACGGCTACCGACGCGCCTGCGCGGGAGGACGTGCCCGGCACGTCGGTCGTCGCCCACACGCGAGGCAAGCGCGGGCGCAAACCACTCGATCCGAACCTGCCGCGCGAAGCCGTACGGCACGAACTGCCCGAGTCCGAACGATTCTGCGCGCATGACGGCCATGCCCTCGTGGAGATCGGCGTGGAAACGAGCGAACAGCTCGACGTGATTCCCGAACAGGTGCGCGTCGTTCAGCACCAGCGGGTCAAGTACGCCTGCCCGTGCTGCGACCTCGGCATCAAGGTTACGCCGGCACCGGCGCGTATCATTCCGCGCGGGCTGCTCACGGAATCCGCGCTGGCGTGGATCATCACCGGCAAGTACCAATACGGCATGCCACTGTATCGCCAAGCCACGCTGCTGCGTCGCTTCGGCGGCGACATCTCGTCGAACACGCTGGCCGCCAGCGTGGTGCGGGTGGGACTGGCCACGCAGCCGGTGATCAACCTGATGCGCGACGCGCTGCTCGAATCGAACCTGATCTACGGCGACGAGACAACGTTCCAGGTGCTGAAGGAGCCGGGACGAAGGCCGCAGGCGAAGAGTTACCTGTGGGCGCAGGTCAACGGCTCGGGACCACCGGTGCGGATGTTCTCGTACTCGCCGGGGCGCGGTGCCCAGCATGCGCAGAAGCTCTATGCCGGTGTGCAGCCTGGCACCGTGCTGATGACTGACGGATACGAGCTCTACAACGGCATCGCCCACGATCACCAGCTCGTGCATCTCGGATGCTGGGCACACGTGCGCCGCGGCTTCATCAAGGCCGAGGAGTCGGTGCCGAAGGCGGCACGCTCGCCGGATCTGCTGGCCACGCGCTTCGTCGTGCTGATCGGCAAGCTGTTCGCGGCCGAGGCGCGCACCGCGAAGTGGAAGCCTGAATGCCGGCAGCGACTGCGCGCCCGGTACAGCGCCCGCGTACTCGCCATCATCGAGCGTATGCTGATCGAGCATCTGCCGGGCGTCGTGCCGTCGAGTCTGCTCGGCAAGGCATTGCAGTACATGAGCGGACAGTGGCCCAAGTTGGTCCGCTACGTTGAGAACGGCAATTGGCCGATCTCGAACAACCTGTGCGAGAACGCGATCCGGCCGTTCGTCGTCGGCCGCAAGGGCTGGTTGTTCTCCGATACGGTTGCCGGCGCGCAGGCCAGCGCCAACCTGTACTCCCTCGTCGAGACGTGCAAGGCGAACGGCGTCGAGCCGTATCGCTATCTGGTCTGGCTGTTCACCAGGTTGCCGCTCGCTGCCACTGCTGACGACTACGCTGCTCTCATGCCATGGAGCATGCCTGCCGCCCCCAATCTCTGAGGGGCGTCGTTAAAAGACCGCATACGGAACAACGCCGTGAACTTTTCCTTCTTCCTTTGCCTTGCTGCTTGACGCACACATTCCAGCCTCTG
>LOZU01000030.1:0-208311 GCA_001527685.1 Burkholderia pyrrocinia | reverse complement strand
CGAGCTGATGCCGGTCGACGTCGATGTCGACAGCGAAACGATCGAGCTGTTCGCCGACGAAATGCCAGTGGACGTGGACGTAGACAGCGAAGCGACCGAGCTGTTGGTCGAGCTCAAGCCGGTCGACAGCGAGCCAATGCCCGTAGACGTCGACGTGGACAGCGACGCAATCGAGCTGTTCGCCGACGAAATGCCGGTCGACGTCGACGTGGACAGCGACGCAATCGAGCTGTTCGCCGACGAAATACCAGTGGACGTGGACGTCGACAGCGAAGCGACCGAGCTATTGGTCGAGCTCAAGCCCGTCGACAGCGAGCTGATGCCGGTCGACGTCGACGTAGACAACGACGCAATCGAGCTGTTCGCTGACGAAATCCCGGTGGAAGTGGACGTCGACAGCGAAGCGACCGAGCTATTGGTCGTGCTCAGGCCGGTCGACAGCGAGCTGATGCCCGTCGACGTCGACGTGGACAGCGACGCAATCGCGCTGTTCGCCGACGAAATGCCGGTGGACGCCGACGTCGACAAGCTGCCGATCGCCGTGTTGGTCGCGAACAATTGCGAGCCGTTGATCGCGTCCGTGCTGGTCGCCGTCACTCGGCCCGCCGCGACATTCGTCACCTGCCGTTCGGCATTCGCTGCTCCAACGCTCACCACGCTCGTCGGATTCGTACCGGCGTAGTTGTATGTCACGCCGCCGATCGTACCGGTGGCAGTCGGATTCGCCGCGGCCGTGACCGAGCCTGAGCCCAGTGCTACAGCGTTCGCATTACTGACGATAGCACCCGAACCGAGTGCCAGGCCATTCGTCGCCGCTGCCGCGACGCTCGCCGTGTCGCCGAAAGCCAACGACCCTGCGCTACCCGCGGTTGACGTATTACCCAATGCGACCGAACCCTGTCCGGTCGCCGTATTGCCGTTGCCTTGCGCGATCGCACCTTGGCCGTTCGCCGTGTTGTTCGCACCGACGGCCACCGCGCCCGTGCCGGTCGCGACGTTCGGATCACCCAGCGCGACAGCACCGTTGCCGGACGCAGTCTGCCCCCGTCCAATCGCGACCGCACCTCCCGCCGCGGTTGATCCGTTTGCCGTCGTCCCACTGGAACCGATCGCGACGTTCTGCCCGGTAGCACCACTTGTGATGCCATCGCCAGCAGCAATACCAAAAGCACCGTTCACGGTCGCGCCGCGCCCTATCGCGATGCCCGACGTGTTCGCAGCGGCAACGGTAGCTTGACTGCCAATCGTAATAGCATTGCTCGCAGCAGAGTTTGCAGACGTGCCCATGCCAATCGCATTGGTTCCTGATGCACTTGCCGAGAATCCCTCCGCAAAAGAGGCTGCTCCACTCGCTAATGCGACATTTCCAAGTGCTGTTGCGCTCGCACCGCTTCCGATTGCGCCATAGCCAAACGCAGACGCGACAGAACCGGATGCAGTACTGTTGGCACCAACGGCAACCGCCTGAATACCCGAAGTAGTAGCACTCCCGCCTATCGCGATACCCGACGTGGCCGTAGTAGCAGTGATAGCTTTAGTGCCAATCGCAATAGATTGGTCCGCAGTTGCACTTGCCGAGAAACCTTCTGCGAAAGCAGCTACACCGCTCGCTAATGCAATATTTCCAAGTGCCGTTGCACTCGCACCGCTTCCGATTGCACCATATCCAAATGCAGATGCGACAGAGCCGGATGCGGTACTGCTGGCACCAACAGCGGTCGCTTGAGTGTTGGTTGCATTCGCACCCGCTCCCATTGCCACCGTGTTACTACCAGTTGCACTTGAAGTAGTCCCTACTGCCACCGCGCCACTACCAGTTGCACTCGAGTTGTATCCCATGGCGATACTCGAGGTATTTGAGGCAGTGGCCTGCAGGCCGACCGCAATGGCATACTGACCCGCGTAAGTTCCCATGCCGAAAGCGACCGCACCCTTACCTGCCGCTGTAGCATACGAACCGAAAAGCGTAACTCCGTCTAATGAAGCACCATTCGCGCCACATCCGGCGACGCTCGACCAAGCGCCGCTACCATCGGCGGGATTAGATCCAGCGGCATAAGAGCGGATGCCATCCGGCCCAGTGGCTGCCGGGTTAGTACAGCTGCCGCCAGAGAACAAATACGTACCGGCACTGCTTACCTGCGCCGCGCCAAGAAGCAACAAGCCGATAATCAGCCGGGCGGAACCCGTACGCCCGCCTTTAGTCCGAGCCGAATCGAGTTCGGACGCCGCAACCCATGCGCCGAGGGACTCATTCCAAATAGTTCGATACGATTTATTCATTTCATTTTCCCCCGCGCGGTCACGCGATGCATTTCTTAGATTAAGCAAGCTCCACTGAGCAAACCCATCCAGCAATAGCTTGAAGTGTGCGCAGCGAAAATTTCACGGTGAATTTTCTCGAAATCAAAAACTCATAAAATCGTCATTTTTCTGAATTTGATCATCACCGATACGATGGACACAAATATTCGAAACCCACTACCCGGCAGCACAAACTAACCCTGGTCTTTGAGCGAATTTCCCGCCCTACCGCCGAATACAGGCCTTGAAGATCAAGCCAAGCCATCGCGCAAAGAGGAATGTCAAAAGACTCGCAACGTGAGCTTGGCACCACTTGCTCGAAGGATATTTCGCCGACAAATCCACAAAGAAAACTTTTGTCACGAAAATCTTTAAGAAATGAAAACCGATGCCACCCCATTTCGCAAGATCGGCCACGCCCCACTACCCGGCCTCATTTGCCAACGGGTATTTCTGGCACGATGGGACCACCGATCCGCGCGGGTTCATGCCCTGACGGCTGCCATGCCGACGAGCAGATCGTGTTTGCGTTGAGGCATGTCCAGCTTGAGGCCCAGCCCTAGGCCGCGCGGGGTTCACCCGGTTGAAGTGCGTGTCCAACGCTGCGAATCGCGCGCCGACGTGATTGGACAAGACCGACAGCAATCTTTAATTCATTTCAAATAACCGCGATTCCCGCTCCCCGCGCGCCCGGCCAACCCGGGATCATTCCTGCAACCTCGACAACCGCCGGATCCAGGAGCAGATCAAAAGCCATATGCGATTGACAACTTTTGTCACATTTAATCATTTCCCCTCTTTTTTTACATTCATAAATGTTGACAAATAAGCCTTTCAGAAATGCGATCCTATTGCGCAAATCCGTACGACCTCTGCAATTCCCCGAGCCTTGACAGATCAACCTGACGTCAAGCCTTCAGTTCCAGCAGCCAGATGAAGTGAGACCCGCTCTCGCGAATTTGTGCAACCCGAAGGAGTAGTGCTGTGGTGTCAAAGAGAATCCTGTCTCTTGACGATGAGCCAGCTCAGGCAGACCTGATCCGTGACGTACTGACCGGCGAAGGATTTGATGTCCATAGCGTCACCACCGGCGCCCAAGCAATACGCTTCCTCGAAGCCGACACCGTCGGTCTGGTTTTGCTTGACTGGAAGCTTCCGGACATTTCCGGGCTGGAAGTGCTCGCCTGGATTCGCGCACGATTCGGCAGAGAGCTTCCCGTGTTGTTTGTGACAAACAGAGCGGGCGAAGACCAACTTGTCGTGGCGCTCGAGGCAGGCGCCGACGACTACATGGTCAAGCCTGTCCGTCACCGGGAACTGATCGCAAGAGTACGCGCGTTGCTGCGTCGGGCCTATCCGTTCAGCTCGACATCAACGTCGATCAATGCGGGTCGTTATCGTCTCGATATCGCGACCGAGACCGTGTTCCTGAACGATGAGCCGATCAAGCTGACGCATAGAGAATTCAGTGTCGCCGTTGCCCTGTTTCGCAATTTCGGCCGCCTGGTGCCGCGCGACTCATTGATCAAGTCGATATGGGGCCGCGATCGAGACAACGTATCTCGCAGTCTCGACACACATATCTATCGCATGCGAACCAAGCTGCACATCAACCCCGGAAACGGTGTTCGGCTTCGCGCCGTCTACAACCATGGATACCGCCTGGAACCGAGCGACCCAAGTGAATCGGACAATAGCGAGTAGCCGCCTCTCTCAATCCGCTTGTCACCCAGGTTCCGTCAGCCCATCGACTGCAAGACGCAAACGGTCTTGATCCCTGCAGGGCGATGTCGACCGAGCCCGCTCGTCCGAATCACGATCGCGGGCCCTTGCGAATCACGAAGAAATCGAAAGTGTCAATTGGTCTAAACTCACTGCAGGAGCACGCTGGTGATCATCGGGTACGCAAGCGTCTTTAAGGACGAGGAAAATCTACAACTCCAGGTCGACTCGCTGATCAGGTCTGGGTGCGAAAACGTGTTCACCGACCGAGGACTATCCAATACGAACTCCAGCCATCCGGGCCTGGACTCGGCTCTGGCGACCCTTCAACCGGGCGACACCCTTGTCGTCTGGCGACTCGATCGCCTGGGATACTCCCCAAGAAAACTGATCGATTTAATAAGACGCTTCGATGAACGTAGCATTACCTTTTCATCGATAAACGAATTCATCAACACAAGCTCTGCCGGTGGATTGTTGGCACTCCACTTGATGGAAGCGCTGGCACATTTCAAACATAGTTTCATCAGCGAGCGAACCCGGGCGGGCATAACCGCCGCACGTGCCCAGGGCAAGAAACTTGGGCGAAAGCCAGCGCTCGACGCAGCACAGCGAGCGCAAGCGATTCAATTGCTGAAGGTGCACACTGTCAATGAAGTGGCTGCTCGTTTTAAAGTACATCCGAGAACGGTAAAAAGACTGACAGAGCAAAATTAACCCGCTCCGGTTTATTCAGGCGAAGTGCGACACCCGCGAAGCGTTCCTTGAATTCTGCTGTCGCATGACTTGACGAAACACCTTGCAGCACAATCAGCAGCCTTCGCCAAACCGTCTCCAAGTGATGTGCCGCAGCGGCGATCGGCGAGGACCAAGAGAAAAATGGATACGCATTCAACCGACAAACTTATTGACGGGACGCTGATGGGCGCAATCACCACGGCAGCCGTGGTGGTGCTCCTCCGGTATCTTGGCATCCCCTCGGGACACTACGAGAGCATGGCGATGCAGATCGCGATGCCAATCGTGGTTGCCGGCTGCATCCTTCTCTCACGACCGCTTCTGCTCCGGACGGTTCTTCGATCACGGCGAGATCCATTATTGCTCGATGAAGATCTGAATGCGACCTTGACCGGCCGAATACTCGGCATGATTGGCGGCTTTTTTATCGGAATAACGTTGTGCTCGCAGTTTTTTTGAGTGTCTCGCCATCATGCGCAAGGCGATGATCGAAGATCATCGAATGAAAACGGGAATGCTGCTCCTTGCAATGCACGAACGCGCTTGCCGGATTGCATGCAGCAGCGCCGCATCCGGCTCCGGCATGAAGGCGGCGTCGTCGCGCTTCAGATAGATGCGCTTCGCATTGAACGGCACCCGTCTTGACCGCCGGCAAGCTTCCATCCTGATACAGCTTGTGCCAGCGGGAAACAGGATTTCCTAAAGCGAATCGCTCTTGTCGGAGCTGACAGAATCCGCCATCGCCGAGAACGCTTCGCTCATATCGAGCCGATAGCCATGCATATACACCGAATTCAGTTGAAAACGGTCTCCCGAGTGGAGTGCCAACTTTTGCCGGAGCCGATAGATATGGGTGTCGAGGCTCCTTGATGTTCCGTCCAGCACCCTGCCCCACGCCAGCGTCGACAAGAGGTCTCGAGGAACGACACTTCCAAGGTTATTGAACAAGCAGCCTGCCAGAATGAATTCCTTCTCCGTCAAATCAACCAATTTCCCATCAAAGGCCAGCGTTCGCCTCATCAAATCCAAAACGTAGCCGCCAATTTCAACTCTATTCGTGTATTTTTTCCTGCGAGCATTTCGACGCAACAATGCATTGACGCGCGCCGCCAATTCGATTTCACGGATCGGCCTGACGATGTAGTCATCGGCCCCGGCATTCAATGCGGCAACGACGTCTGCCTCGAGCGCCCTGGCCGTCAAGAACAGCACCCCAATTTCATCACCGATATGCGTTCGAATCCAACGCAATACATCCAGGCCGTCAATTTCCGACGAATGCCAATCCAGCACCACAAGCTCCACCAACGCCTCCCGGAGGAACTTCACGGCCTGAGCATTGGTGCTCACTCGAGAAATTTCTCGATCAGACGCCTGCAAAGCCGTCTCGACAGCAGACGCTTGAATCGGGTCTCTTTCCACCAACAAGATATTCATGTCACACCCTGCGCCCTTCGACCCGAAAGCCAAAGTGAAATACTTTTAAGATTTCTTGCAAATCAGTTTTCTTATCTTCCTTGCATCGCCTCATCCATCATTTCGCATTCCGAATCAAATAGCTCATTTTTCCCTACATCGTGCGCCGCGTCGTTCATGGCGGCGCCGCCCCGGAAATGCCGTCTTGGCTCGCTTGCTTCTCCGGGGTGGGTCAGGTCGTGACAGCCTTATTGGCCGATGCCGGCGTCGCGCCGGCGCGCTCGACGCGGATGAACCACGAAGCCAGGATGCCGACGAGCACACAACCGGCCAGGAAAATCCAGCCGTTCGAATAGTCCTTGCCTGCCGAGGTCGTCACGATGAGGGACGCAAAAATCTTCGCGCTGAAGGCCGCAACCACGTAGCCCACGCCATTCACGAAGCCCATCGCCTTGCCGTACACCTCGGGGGTGAAGATCTCGGCAGGCACCGTGAGGAACGGCCCCCAAGCCATGTTCGCGAAGAAACCCATGCCGCAAAGCGCGAGTGCGAGAAGGTGTTGATTGCCGCTGTGCAAGGTCGCGAAAGTCAGCACGAAAGGCACCAGCCCCGTGAAGCAGGCCGCGATCATGATGCGTCGATTGCCGCGAAAGACCTTGTCCGACAGATAGGACGACACGAAGCTGCCGATTGCTCCCGCGACGAAATAAAGCGCACTCCAGTAGCCCATCGCCTGGATCTTGAAACCGAACTTGTCGGCCAGATAGAGCGGAATCCAGATCGATGCGCCCCAGTAGGTCACCTGCATCACGACGTCCACTACCACCACCGCGATGTACGCCGGATTCCTGAACAGATCGAGAAACGAGAAATTCCTGACCTGCAGAATCCGGTGCTGCACGTCCGTGAAGTTCTTGCCGTCCAGCACGCCCGACTCGATCTCGTCCTTGTAGCTGTATGCCAGTTCCTCTTTCGTGATGCGCGCGTACTGTTCGGGACGGTCGAAGACGAACAGCGCGATCAGGAACAACGGCAGCACGCCCAGCGCGCCGGAGATGAAGAACACCACGCGCCAGCTCCCCGTATGCGCGGCCATCTGCGTGGCGAAGATGCTGGCCCACGCCGGCGTCAGGATCCACGCCCACGACAGCAGCGCTTGCGCGCGCGCACGCCCTTCCTTGTTGAACCATCGCATCAGCACCCGCGCCGACGGAACGTACTCCGTACCGACCAGGATCCCGAACAACGCCATCCGGATGAAGTACTCGTTCCGGCTATGCAGAAACCCCATCCATGTGGTCATCAACGACCACGAGATCACCGAGAAGATCAGCACCTTCTTCGCGCCGTACTTGTCGGTCAGCACGCCGGACACATACTGCGACGGCCCGTAGAAGATCAGCATCAGAAACGTGCCCGTGCCGATATCGGCCGCGCTCATGCCAATGTCGGCCGCGATCAGCGGATTGAGCAGGTTCGTCTTGACCCGATCCAGGAACTGGATGCTGTACGCCACGAACAGCACGATGGCGACAATCCATCGGTAACTGATTTTCATTCGCACAATGCCTCCTCGAACCCGACTCGATGCCCTATCCCCATGTCACTGGGATGTTGCTGACATATCAGCAGGATATTGATGCATGATCGACGAGTCAAAGCGGGTATACCCGGCTGCGCAAGCCAGCCTGACCCGAGGGCTCTCTCTCATCTTAGAAGTTGAGCGCGCTCGATGAAGATCGAAGCCTGGGCGACGGCCGCGGCCTTTTTGCATGTCGGCACCTATCACCCCCATTGACGCCAGTGTCTTCCGACATATCGTCAAATTCCGATATAAGATTCGCCCATCGACGATGCCAATTTGCCTGAACAATACCCACCCATGCCGACCGACCTCGACATCGACGCGATCCTGAAAGCGCTCGCGAACCCTGTCCGCCGGGAAATCCTCGTCTGGCTGAGAACGCCCGGCGCGCACTTCCCGAGCCAGACGCTGCCGTACGACCACGGCGTCTGCGCGGGGCAGATCGACGCGCGCTGCGGGCTGTCGCAATCGACGGTGTCCGCGCACCTCGCGACGCTGCAGCGCGCGGGGCTCGTGACCTCGACCCGGATCGGCCAGTGGGCGTTCTTCAAGCGCAACGAGGCCGTCATCGACGCCTTTCTCGACGCCCTGCGCCGCGAACTCTAGCCCACCCGGCCGGACTGTCCATGCAGACTTCCGTCCCGCATTTCGTGAAGAGGTAACTGCCATGCCCACGCTGTTCGATCCCGTCACCCTCGGCGACCTGACCCTGCCCAACCGTATCGTGATGGCGCCGCTCACCCGCGCCCGCGCGGGCGACGCGCGCGTGCCCAACGAGCTGATGGCCCGCTACTACGCTGAGCGCGCGTCGGCCGGCCTGATCATCAGCGAAGCAACGTCGGTCACGCCGCAGGGCGTCGGCTACGCGGGCACGCCGGGCATCTGGTCCGACGAACAGGTGGAAGGCTGGAAGCGCGTGACGCGCGCCGTGCATGACGCGGGCGGCCGCATCGTCCTGCAACTCTGGCACGTGGGGCGGATCTCCGATCCGGTCCTCCTCGACGGCGAATTGCCGGTCGCGCCGAGCGCGATCGCGGCGGGCGGCCACGTGAGCCTCCTGCGTCCGGAGCGTCCGTTCGTGACGCCGCGCGCGCTCGCGCTCGACGAGATCCCGGGCATCGTCGCCGCGTACCGCAAGGGCGCGGAAAACGCGAAGGCCGCGGGCTTCGATGGCGTCGAGATTCACGGCGCGAACGGCTACCTGCTCGACCAGTTCCTGCAGGACAGCACCAACCGCCGCACCGATGCGTATGGCGGCCCGATCGAGAACCGTGCGCGCCTGCTGCTCGAAGTGGTCGACGCCGCGATCGACGTGTGGGGCGCCGGGCGCGTCGGCGTGCATCTCGCGCCGCGCGGCGACGCGCACACGATGGGCGACTCCGACCCGGCCGCGACGTTCGGCCATGTCGCGCGCGAACTCGGCCGCCGCAAGATCGCGTTCATCTTCACGCGGGAGTCGTTCAACGGCGACGAGTTGAGCCCGCGCCTGAAGGAAGCGTTCGGCGGCCCGCTGATCGCGAACGAGCAGTTCACGCCCGACGCCGCGCAGCAGGTGCTCGAACGCGGCGACGCCAATGCGATCGCATGGGGCAAGCTGTTCATCGCGAACCCCGACCTGCCGCGCCGCTTCGAATTGAACGCGCCGCTCAACCGGCCGGTGCCGGCCACGTTCTACGCGGAAGGCGAAACGGGCTACACCGACTACCCGGCGCTCAGCGACGCGGCGTAAGCACCGCCGGCCGCGTGTTCATGCGCGCAGGTCGCGGCGCATGAACACGCGCCGGGTTTCGTCGAGGCCGAGCGACACGTGATGCACGCGAATCGCGCGCAGCGCGTCGTCGAGCACGGCGTCGTCGATGTCGTCGAAACCGTGGCGCCGGTAATACGGGGCATTCCACGGCGGCGTGATGAACGTCGACAGCACGATCTGCGCGAGCCCTTCCGCGGCCGCGCGCGCGGCCACCTGCTCGATCAGGCGCACGCCGATCCGCTGGCCCGCGTGCGACGGCGCGACGTCCAGTTCCTCGAGATACAGCCGGCGCGCGTCGAGCAGCCGGTAGAACGCGAAGCCGACGCACGCGTCGCGCGCATCGACCGCGACGTACGCGCGGCCCGCGTCGATCCGCACGCGCACGGCGGCCGCATCGGTCGCCCCGGCGTCGGCGATATGCGCCATGCCGATCGCGCGAAAGCGCTGTGCCGCGGCGACTTCCACGGCGGCCATCGCGGCGGCGTCGTCCCGGGTAGCGAGGCGGATTCGGACAGGTTCGGTCATGGTGTCGGCAGTAGGCAGGCTGGAACGGGCATCACTATAATCGAATCTTCATACGTATCGAACGCCCCGCCTACGAGGCCACCATGACGCTGTCCGCGCTTGCCGTATTCGCCCTCGCCCTGCTCGTCTCCGCCGGCACGCCCGGCCCGAGCGTCGCCGCGCTCGTCGCGCGCGTGCTCACGAACGGCGTGCGAGACGTGCTGCCGTTCCTGCTCGCGATGTGGATCGGCGAAGCGATGTGGCTCGGCTGCGCGGTCGCGGGCCTTGCGGTGATTGCGCATGCGTTCGGCAGCCTGTTCATCGTGCTGAAGTTCGCCGGCGCGGCCTACCTGCTCTACCTCGCGTGGAAGATGTGGCGCGCGCCGGCCGACCCTGCCGGCGCAACGCTGCCGAGCGCGCGCTCGCCGTGGCGGATGTTCGTGGCGGGCCTCCTCGTGACGCTCGGCAACCCGAGCGTAAGGCAAAATACAATTCCCGCATAACCGCGCAGAGCCTTATTTTACGCACCTTCGGACACAATCAGCCATGACAGCAGCCAGCCTCATCGCATTCGCGCTTGCCCTCATCGTGATGGCCGGCACCCCCGGGCCGAGCGTCGCAGCTCTCGTCGCGCGCGTGCTCACCAACGGCTTCCGCGACGTACTGCCGTTCCTTGTCGCGATGTGGATCGGCGAGGCGGTTTGGCTCACGTGCGCTGTCGCTGGCCTGGCTGTTGTCGCTCGTACATTCGCCGCCGGCTTCTTCGTGCTGAAGCTCGTTGGCGTGACCTACCTTCTGTTCCTCGCGTGGAAAATGTGGCACGCGCCGACCGACGCGGCACCAGATGACATTCCGCGCGATCGCTCCGGTTGGCGCATGTTCATTGCGGGCGCCCTGGTGACGCTCGGAAATCCGAAAATCGTTCTCTTCTATCTCGCGCTACTGCCGACGATCATCGACCTGACGCACGTCGACGCGATTGGATGGGCCGAGCTCGTCGCGACGATGTTCGCCGTGCTCGTCACTGCCGATTGCGTGTGGGCGTTCGTCGCTTCGCGCGTGCGCAAGTTCATCATCACACGGCGCGCCATGAAGATCGCCAACCGCACCAGTGCCGCCGCAATGGCTGGCGCAGCGGTCGCCATTGCAACGCGGTGACATGGCATGACAAAGCAGTCGAAATCCAAGGTCTACAGTTACCTTCGTTTCTCTGATCCCAAGCAAGCCGCCGGGAGCAGCGCTGATCGGCAAATGGAATACGCCGCGCGGTGGGCCACCGAACACGGGATGCAGCTTGACGCAACACTGACGCTGCGCGATGAAGGCCTGTCCGCCTTCCACCAACGTCACATCAAGCAAGGCGCACTCGGCGTTTTCTTGCGCGCCGTTGAGGACGGCCGGATCCTGCCCGGCTCCGTGCTTGTCGTGGAAGGCCTCGACCGCTTGAGCCGCGCCGAGCCGATTCAGGCGCAGGCGCAGCTCGCGCAAATCGTCAACGCCGGCATCACGGTCGTGACCGCGAGCGACGGTCGCGAGTACAACCGCGAACGGCTGAAAGCGCAGCCGATGGACCTCGTCTACAGCCTGCTGGTGATGATTCGTGCGCACGAAGAATCGGACACGAAGAGCAAGCGCGTAAAAGCAGCGATCCGCAGGCAATGCGAGGGATGGGTGGCAGGCACGTGGCGCGGGATCGTACGCAACGGCAAGGATCCGCACTGGGTGCAGCTTGGGAAGGACGGGAAATTCGAGCATGTTCCCGACCGCGTACTCGCGGTGCGCACAATGATCGACCTTTTCCTCGAAGGCCATGGCTCGACGGAAATCACGCGCATCCTGACCGAACGGAACCTGTTCGTGAGCAACGCCGGCAACTACTCGACGCACATGTACCGAATCGTGCGAAACCGCGCATTGATCGGCGAGAAGCCGATCGCGGTCGACGGGGAGGAATTCAGATTGGAAGGCTACTATCCGCCGATCCTGAGCATGGACGAATTTGCCGGGCTACAGGACGCGATGAATACGCGCGGCCGACGGAAAGGAAAAGGCGAAATTCCGAGCGTTTTGACCGGCCTTTCGATCACGACGTGCGGCTACTGCGGCGCCGCGGTCGTATCGCAAAACGGCACGTGGCGCTCGACCAGCGCCAAAGGTGTGATCCGGAGGTTATCGTGTTCGACGTACCAGTACAACACCGGCTGCCCTATTGGTGGATCATGCGATTCGGAAGTCGTCGAGCGTGCGCTGATGCGCTACTGCTCCGACCAATTCAACCTGACAAGGCTGCTCGAGGGCGATGACGGCACAGCGCGACGTACAGCACAGTTGGCCATCGCGCGGCAACGCGCGTCGGAGATCGAAGCCCAAATTCAGCGCGTCACCGACGCTCTTCTCTCTGACGATGGTGCCGCTCCTGCGGCATTCATGAGGCGCGCGCGTGAGCTTGAGGCGGAACTCGAGCAGCAGCGTAGAGAGATCGAAGCGCTTGAACACCAGATAGCTGCCAGTACCGCGCACGAGATCCCTGCCGCGGCCGAGGCCTGGGCAAAATTGGTCGACGGCGCGCTGGCACTCGACTTCAGCGCTCGGATGCAGGCGCGCCAGCTCGTTGCCGACACGTTCCGCCAGATTGTCCTGTTTCAGCGCGGCTTCGCGCCAATTGATGACGCTGCCGCAGATCGATGGAAGCGCGACGGCATGATCGGCCTGATGCTCGTCACGAAACGCGGCGGCATGCGGCTTTTAAATATCGATCGGCAGACCGGTGCGTGGCGGGCCGAGGATAACCTCGACCTGTCGAGAAGTCCCGCCGGGGGGCCACCGCTTCCCTCTGAAATATAAGTTCGTGCACATGTAACGTCGCGGGAGAATTGGCACCGCTTAGCGCAAGTTTTGGCACAGCGCGCAGCGGTGCGTTTAGCAGCCCTTTTGGCACCTTAGCGGCCAGCCATGACCGCCATGCGCGCCTCAATCAGTTGGCGTTCTCTCGGATGATCTGCTCGAGCAGGTTGACGTCGTCGACCGTCCCCTCGGAGCCCCGGAATACGCATACCTCGGTGTGCCCATCACGGAACACGTCCACCTCCACGCGCATCCCAACCACGGTGATCGAAACCAGCACCGTATCGGGGCGATTGCGGCTCAAGACGTAATGAATCTTCTCGGCATCAAGCCGGTCGAGCAGATCGAATAGTGCGTTCGTATCCATCGCAATTCACCTATTTCTTAAATCGATTGTCATTTAGCAGCTTCAGCGCCTTCCGAGCGTCCTTGATGCCATCACCGGCATCGCTCTGAATATCGTTCAACGTCGAATTCAGATACTGCCCAGGGAACTCCCGCATCACCGACCCCTTGCACTCGGATCGGATGATGTCACACGCCATCATGTCGCCCCGATCCGCAGCCGCAAGCTGCAAGGGATCTCCCTCGACATCGCCCACATACTCGAACGGCTGCGCGTCACCGAGTGGTGTCGATGTATCTCCGCCTTCGTCGTCAGCCGCGACGAAGCTGTCCGCCGTATCGTCCCCTCCATCATCCGAGCCGACCGCAGTCCCGAACGCAGCCCCGGCGACAGTTTCGGCCACGCCGAGCCAGTCGAAGCCGTCGCCGGCACTGGCCGCGTCGACGTCGGCCGCAGCCAGCGCCGAGCCGACTCCAGCATTCGACGACGCGGTCACGCCCGACGAACCACCACCGCTTGGCATTGCCGCTTTCAGGCCGTAGTAGACCGGTTGAACCTGGCTAACGCTTGTGCCGATCGGCGGCCAGCGCAACGGCGCGGGCGCCGAACGAAACGTAGACGCGGCGCTCGACTGGTCGCGGTTGACGATCGGCACCAGATCCCCATTCGCAACTGCCCTACGGAGTACACGCTCGACTCCGGCATTGTCGGTCGGCAAGTTCCAGTGCGCGACGTTGAGGAATTCGCGCAGGAAGGACCGGACGGCATCAAAGGCCTGACCGCCGGTGATGCTGCGCAGGTCCCAGCTCGGCCGGAAGTAGAGGTCGAAGGCCCGACAGTCCTCTTCGAGCAAGCGACGGTTGATCGCTTCGTCTTCGCGCTGCCGGTCCCAACTTGAACTGGACGACCAACTCGAACTGGTCCGGCTCCGCATCGACGCCGATTGGTAGCGCTCGATGTCGTCACGCCGGTGGCGGTAGGCCCACCGAATGTCGATGTCGCGAGTGTCGTACTGTCGGCGCGGCATCAGCATGCACTGCCACGTGCCGATATTCAGCGGGACATAGAGGGTGTTGTACATCGGCGGCCCAGCCTCGTACTGTCGTCTGACGGAACGACAATCGTAACGGCCTCGGCGGCGCCGTGGCACGGCGCCATCGAAATTTGACCGTGCCTGACAGTTCCCACGGCAAAAGCCACTGGGCTGCGTGCTGCCGCTACAGAGCCACAATCACTCGCGCGCCCCATCAGATTCGGTACTCGCAGCACCCCAACACTGACCCCGAAAGCATCATTTCGGACAAGTCTGACTACAACCCGGCGCAGCCTTCCGGATGACTCTTCGGATCAGCGCGACAGTCATTCACGTATTGATTGACCGCGTTGTAGCTATCGACCAGTCGAGTCACAATCGCGTTCACATGCGCGTCGCGAGTCTCTTTATCCGGCGTGCGGCAGTCCGCGCCCATGTGCGATTTGTCGGGCGCATCCCACAGCCCGAACAAATAGCCGTTCCCAGGCACACTATTGAGTGTGTCAATCAAACCGTCTGCCGCCGTCTGCCCTGCCGGCAATTCGCATGTACGGATCGGGAGAATCTTGTAGAGCGACTTGTTCTCAAGGGAAAGCCGGTTCTGAAAGACAATAAGATCCTTCCGGAACTGCGCCATCGCAGCAATCTGAGCCGGATCATTCCGACTAGTTTGCATGTCATCAAGTTGAAAATTCAGAATGACCCATTCATCCGCGACGAACTTGGTTCGATTGCGGCCGTACTGAATCAGTTCGTCTTCAGTCGGCCCAACGCCGTCGTTAACGGACATCACAATCTGATGCAGAGTCGTGCCGTCGATCACCCGCGGATACACCGTAATGCCGGCTCCGGCCGCGGCGAGCCTCTTCTGAAGCTCGTCAACAGTAGCCTGACCGTCAGACTTTGCCGGAGTCTCGACAGCCCCGGACGCTGGGTTGATTGCTGCCATGCGTGATGATTGCTGCTGCTCGACTAGCGGACGCCCGGAGTACGTCAGCTTGACGGCGAACTTACTGGGCGTCGCCGGCCCGCCGCCGTCATCGCCACCGCATGCGGAAAGGGAGACGCAAAGCGGGAATGCCAGTGCTGCAAGGATTTTTTTCATTTTCCGTCTCAGGCTCTAGTTAATATCTTTCATTTCGTAATAGAAGAGTTTACCGGCAAATTTTCCGCCACGGTAGCTCCTTCCGTCAGTGCCTCGTAATCTCTTTGACATTGCTGCCCTGCAATGCCACGTTCGTCAGCGATTCTTGCCAGCTCTCCCGCTCGCGCGTCAGCCCTGCCGAGCAAGTCGGCAAGCAGATCGAGGGCGTCGCCGGCTGCCGGGCTTCCGGCGGCAGCGGCGGGATGGCGGGCACGCTCGACGAGTACGGCGACTTGCTTGCGCAGGCCGTCAGCAGCAGAAGCAGCAGCAGTGGCATCAGAGCGCGCCTGTTCACGCTTTTTCGCAGCATCTTCAGCAATCTCCTGTTGAGCCGCCGATCGGCGGCGAAATTCATCACGTTCAGCCTTCAGGTCGCCGATCTGCCGCACCTGATCAGCGACGGTTGTAGATTGGTCGGCGTCCCGATACCCCTTGAAATACCCGCCGGCGAGACCGACAATCGCCGCCAGGATGACGGCGAGCCAAACGCGTGGATCCATAAGCATCACAGCCCCCGTTCGCAAAGCGCGCGTTCTTCTGCGCGCCGTTTCACCAGGCCGGGCAGCACGCGCCCGTCGGAATAGACCCACTGCGGCCGGCCCGCGTCCGATTGGTTCATCGCGCGGCATGCGCCCCGCCAGTCACCCGCGTTGAAGCGCCTCGCCGTCGCACTACCGCAGTACGCGGCAGGCCCGACGTTATAAGCGAAGCTGACCGCTGCCGCGAGCTGGTACGTGCGTCCTTTCAGACCCGGCGTGCACTTCAGCACCGGCTCGGCATGCGCGATCAATTGCCGCTCGAGCGACTCGCGGCACTCAGCATCGCTGTACCGCTGGCCGACGACGACGTTCGTCGTGTCCCCCATGCACTTCGTCGGGATGCCAACCGGGTCGAGATAGCCAACCAGCTTCGTCCCTTCAAACTTCGGGACGATAGAAAAAAGAAGGGCTGCCGTAGCAGCCCCCACCACACCCACAAGCGTCTTCTTCGGCATTTCAGCCATCGTGCCTCTCCATCTCCATGATGCGCATATCCGACTCGCGCTGTTCGCGGCGGTCCTTCCGCCACATAAAAAAGAAATTAAGTCCGAACGTCGCGATCGCCGTCAAAATACCGACGATCACGCCGATGTCTGTCAGCGTCAGCGATGACGCCACAGCGGTAACGCTCCCCACGTAGCTCGCGACTTCACTTGGGCTCGCTCGCATCTGTTCCCCGTAATGAAAAAGGCCGCCCACATTGGCGGCCCGTCACACAATCCCCGTTCCATCCAGCACCATGAAGCGAGAGTGGTACTGCTCCCTGAATCCGGAAAAATTCGGCGCCCTTCCGCCGCCGTAAAGCGCCGTCCCCCAAGACACGTATCCCCCATCGACTCGAATCGACGTAACCTCAACTTTCGGCGGATCGCTATAGCTCCACGCCTTATGCGCGGAGTAAATCGCCGAAATGAGGACTGGCACGCCGTAGGATTTTGAGTGCCACGGTGGATTCGGCGCACCCTCAACCGTCCATCCAACTTCGCCCATGTACTTTTCGTAGATGACATCAAGCACGCGCAGAAACGACCTCGATGAATCAGCAACTAGCGCACCGCGCTCGTTAAACACCTGCAATCCAAAATTCCCGGCCGAGAGAGGCACCTGATCGAACAGGAAGAGACGCACGGTACACGGCCGCTCGGTGACGAACGTGAGCGAATAGACATTGTCGTTGCGATCGGTGCTCCAATGCGTGATTCCTACTCCATCCGACGCATGCACCCCGTACATTGGCCCTGCCTGGGCCGCGAACGTGAACGTCACACTCGGAAGCGTAATTCTGAAATCCGTATGTACGTCGTTATATGCAAGATGCAAACCCTGAACAGCAGAATCAGCAGTCATCGCCTGCACCAATTGATAATTCGGGGTCGATCCGTCAATCTGGTAAAGACCGGTATCGGTAAATGCCTGAAAGCCTGCCGTCATTAATACACCCCAAAAACAATCCAACCCGGCACGCGGGTATAGGCGTTCGAACCGTCGTAGTTTGGACTGTAGGACCAGCTAACCGCACCGGCATTTATCGAAACGATTGGAGAAGGCTCGGAACCCGAAACACGGTAAAAAATCCGCTCTGGCATAAAGGCCCAGAACGGCTCACCACTGGACATGTTTGCGGCAACGCTCCCATCCGCTCCGCCGGTATGGACGATGCCAACCACGCGCCCTGCCCGCGACTGCGCGTCGAGAATGAGACGGCCAGCACCGTCATAAATCTGAAGTCCTGCCGCCATCACCACATCCCCATGCGCACGCGCAGCACGCCGTTGCCGTCATAGACACGCACACTGCTGCCGTCCATCACAAGTCGGTTGCCGCTGCCGTTCGACGCATTGATCTCGAACCACCCGCTCTTATCGAGCCGCCACCCTTGCCTGCCAGCGATGTAGTTGTCCGACTGGATATAGCTGCCGATCATCGCGTTCGTAATCCAGCCGGCACCAATCAGCGCCTGTCGCAGAAACACCTGGCCGCCCTGTACCACGAACGGCACCCCAAGGACGCCACCGCTATTCGGATCGATCACGGCAAAACGGCTTGCCGAGACGAGAACCTGTGACTCGACGACACCGTTGTTGTTGTCGACCCCGACGCCGATACCCGCGATGTACATCCGACCATCTACCGTGACCTGCGCCTTGATCTGGTACGAAGCAGATACGCGCCCGTTGAGATCGGCGTACGACTGCGCGACGGTCTGGACGGCCGCCGCATTCTCGTTTGCCTTCGCCTGCACGGTCATGATCTGCTGCGCCATGGCACTCTCAGCGTCGACACGTGCTTGCGTTTCGTTTTGCACCGCCGCCGTCAGCGTTCCAGAGGCCGACTGCAATTTCGCGGCGACTGTCTCGACTTTCTTCGCAATAGCCCGGTTGCCCTCGGCGATTGCCGACTGCATCGACCACACCCCGGCGTACATCGTTTCGTCTCCCGCGTAGGTCGTCGCGTCGCCGGCCATTGGTGGTGTGATGGAATCGATCGGCTCCTGAAGACTCTCACCTAACGCGGACTTTCCGATCTGGCCGCGAAAGTAGTCCTCGTAGGCGTCGTGATCAGTGCTCGGCTGCCCCTGAACGCCCGGCCCGGTCGACGGATACCACGGGCCGACGTTGCCGGACGTATCGACGAGTCGCGCCCAGAAATAGAACACCTGCCCGACCGCCAGCCCCTGATACGACGTCGATGCTTGCGGATACGCAAAATCCGACATCTTGATTGCGTCGGTGCGGCTCGGCGTGCGGCTATACCAGACCTCCGTCCGCTGCGTGTCGCCGGCCGATCCGTCGCCCGGGAAGGCCCATCTCAGGTCGATCCCGTACACCACGCCGGCAGCCTTGAGCGACGTAACCGCGGGCGGCGGACTCGTCTTTCCGACCAGGGCCGTGTCGACGCCGACCGCGGGGATAGACGTGACGTTGAGCACGTTTTGCGCGCGCACGCGGGCCAGATACATTCCTTGGTAGATCCCCGGAACCTCAACCTGCAGGCCGCCCGTCGCAGCAACACTCACCCATTCGCCATTGTCTTTCCGCCATTCCGGGAGATAGCGCACCGCTTTATCCGCGGCGTCCCACGCAATCACCATCGTCGTTTTCGCAATGCCTTGATCGACCACGGAGTACGTCGACAGGCGCACGTTCGTCGGCGGCGGCTGCACTGACGGCGGCACGACAGTGATTGGACGCTGCTGAATCTGCGCACCGTCGTCGATCGCCGCGTATTTCCCCGGCTCGTGCTGCGTCGCGTTGATCGTGTAGGCAATTAGCCCGTCGTCGTCGCTCTCCTCCACGCTGACGACCCGATAGAGCTGCGCACCGAGTTCGCGGCTTTCGATCATCCATACCGCGTCCGCAACAGGATCGGCATCGAACCGCGAAACCAGTGTCAGGGTGTCCCCGTCCACCGACTTGACGTCCCGCGCTTGCGCAATACCCGACGGAAGGATCGCCGTGAATCGGTCGCCAGGCGCCACCGACGGCGCTTTGTCGAGCACGACCTTTTCGCCGGCCGCCGACCTGATGCGACCACCGATTCGGCGGCCTGCTTTCCGAGGATCAGCAATCGCGACGACCTGCCCGGGTGCGCATAGCGTTCCATCGAGGCCGACTTGAAACGACACCGTGCCGGTTTCATAGCGCGACGTGAGCAGAAGCCAGCGGCCAAGGCGATGCGCCTGCGCTTGAGACGTGCAGCCGAACGCTGTCACCTGTGTTTTGATGACACCGTATCGCGCGATCCCATCATCGTCCTGCACCGGCTCGACCGCCTGCTTGTACTGGTTCGTTGGATCGTTGTAACTGACGAGCGCGACCGTATACCGTGTCTTCCGCTCGCTCCCGACATACTTGAACGTGCCGCCGATCACGTTCGCCGCGGTGTACAGATAAACCGGATCGGACGGCATGTCCGCCGACGCCATGACCGCCCCCGGCCCCCAGTACGCAATGCCACGAAACACGCCCGCAAGATCCTGCAAAACCTTGAACGCGTCGGCCGCCGACTGGATCACGCAGTTGCAGGTGAATCTCGGCTCGAGGCCGCCTTTGCCGTCCGACACCATCACGTCGCAGTAGCGGGCGATTTCGTACAGCCCCCACTTGTCGATCATTGACGCATCGACCTGCTTGCCGAGACCGTACAGCTCGTTTAGCAACAGGTCGTAAAACACCCATGCCGGATTGTTCGTCCACGCCATCCTGAACGTGCCATCCCACGCTCCAGAATACGTGCGCGTCTCCGGATCGTAGTTCGATGGCACGCGGATGATGAGCCCTCGCACGCCATACGAACGCGTCGGCACCTGCGAAAACGACCGCGCGTCGAACGTCATGCCAACGAGCGCCGTCATCGGATAACGCAGCTTCCGATCGATCACCTCGGTGATCGCCTCGACGTTGACCGTATCGGCGATCATCGAACTATGCGCATTCGGCGTGATGCGTCGCACACGGACGAGCCATCCGCTTTTCGCCTTCGGCAGCTCAATCCGGTGCGCACGCTCGTACAGGGATGTCGTCTTACCGTCGAACGCGCCGGCCAGCACCTGCGTATACGATCCGCCATCGACCGACAGATCGATCGCATATTCCACGCGGTAGCCGGTGATATTGCCGGTCGAGGCGTCGGATCGCTGCAGCGCCGGAACACCGAATCGGATTCGTACCGCAGTAAGCTGCGTGTTCTGCACCTGTCGTACCCACGGCGCATCCGACGTCAGCGGCACGCTGATGCCGATCTCACGCTCGACTGCAGGGAATCCCGGGAGATAGTCCTGATCCTGCGTCCCCGTGCGGAAGTCGACGCTGTAGTTCTGGAAATTGATCGAACCGTCGGCGTTCTGGATGGGCGTGCCGTCGAGATAGACCGTCTGCATCCCGTTGATCAGCCCGCCAATCTCGCCCTCCGAAACGGCGTCCAGTGTCTTCGCGCGTGCAATGGAATGGAGGCTATCCGGGGATTCGCTACCAGTGCCACCGCCACCGCCGCCCTTCGAACCGCTCAATCGCATCAGCCCAGTCTCGGCGTATTGCTTTCTCATGCCTGATCCTCTGCGTAAATCCCGGAACTGATTACCTTTGATCCGACGATCATCTCGCCATAAACAAGCGGCACCGGCTCGCCTTGTGCCGCACTGTTCACGGGTCCGTTGAAGTAGTACGACGTTCCGTTATTGGCCGCGCCGGCGAGCCCGACTTGCTGCGGACTGAGCATCTGCACGATGCCGCCCAGCGCCATCGAGGCGCCGAGCCCCATCAGCGATGCTCCCCAAGGCTGCGCAAATCCAAACGAAGCAATCGCACCGACTGCCATCAGCGCGGCACCGAAGATCGTTTGGAAGAGGCCACCGCTCTTGCTCCCGATAATCACCGGCGCGATGCGGATATGGTCGTCACCCACCGGTCCGCCGAGCTCGTCCTCGGCGAGATTCCGTCGACCGTTGAAAACGGCGAACGTCAGGCCGTTGTCGCGAGCGCTCGTCAGGAATGCCGCAAAGCCGGGGATCAAGACGGAAAGCGCCCGCACGGCTTCCGCAGTCGACGACACGGCGAGCCGGTGAACCCGTCCGAATCGCGTTCCGAGTACGCCGTACAACTTGATGATTCTGAGTTTTTCTCTCACGGCTACCTCCCCATGTGGCGCAGAACCGTCGTACAGCAGTCACGCCACATCGCCCCCCAGACGGCGCGACACGACAGGCGACCGTACATGTGGTGCAGAAACATGCCGTCGCCCAGATAGACGCCCGAGTGATTCGGCACGCCGTTCTTGCTGCGAATCTGCATGAGCAGCACGTCTCCGGCCTCGAGCGTCACGTCCGGCCCCATGTCGAGAAACCCCGCGTCCTGGTAGTGCGCGATGTAGAGATTCGAGTGACCGTCATCCCACCAGCCGTCCTTTCGCTCGAAATCAGGAAGCACAATCCCGCGCTCAGCGAGATACCAGTCACGCACCAACGCGTAGCAGTCGAGCACGCCGTGCACGTACTCACGACCGAACAGCGGCGCGACGTAGCCACTCCGACCGAATTCGCACCAGTCGTCGACGCCAATCGATCCATCGCCCTGCACACCGAGCGACACGATGATCCACGCGGGGATGCCGCTGCGCTCGCACATCGCACGGTCGGCCATGCTCGGCTGCGCCGATGCGCCGGGATGCGAATGCACGAGCGCGATGATCTCGCCGGCGTCTTCCGCTGCGGCGTAGTCCTCGGGCGCGAGCGCGAATTGCTCCGTCGGCGCCGCCGCGATATTTCGGCATCGCACGTATGAATCGCCGGTCGCTGACCGCACAACCAGGCCGCAACACTCGCGCGGGTACTCCGCGAGTGCGTGAGCCGCAATCGCTTGCTTGATTCGTTCGTCCATAAAAAAACCCGCCGATTGGCGGGTCCGAGAAGTGAATTTGATCGACGGCTACGCGAATGTGTCGCAGAGAAAGCCGCCATACGGTAGCGGGTTGTTCACGCCGAATCGTCGCTCACACCCACTGATTTTCATGCTGCAACGGTCGAGCGCCGGATCGCTCACCGGGTTGTCGCTCTTATCGAAGCAAGCTGTACCGGCATACCCACAGTTCGGGCCGCGGTAGCGAAACTGACACATCGAAACGATCTGTCGATTCGGCAGCTGTTGGCCGCCGAAATCCAGCGGCGACGACAGCATAAATTCGACCTGCTGGCCCGGCTGCTCATCGCTCTTCTGCTCGACGCGCCAATGCTCGACGGGGAATTGCTCATTTGGATCCGCGGTAGGATTTCCATCCGGGAAATTCACTGCATCGAGATACCGCGCAAGCGTCCGTCGCCGAAACACCTTTGCGCCGACGAGATCGCCCAGCGCAACGCAGAGCGCGGATATCGTTCCGCTGATGTCACCCACAGTCAGCGTCGGCGCCGGCTGCCGCGCGTCCGATGTACGCTCGAATCCGGCCGCCTGAATCGGCCACGGCCGGTATTCCATCCCCTGCCACACGATAGGTTCAGTCTGCAGGTGCCCGTGAAAGCGCAGAATGTCGCCGCCGATGGCCGAACAATCCACTTCGAACAGTTCGATTAGACGACCAGGCTCCAGTTGTTGAATATCTGATTTGAGCGCCATGATCACCCCCGAGTTCGAACGTAGAACGCGGCGCTCATCGACAGCAATTGCCCGTCGTTCATGCCGCGCAGCTGCCACATGTACCGCCCTTCATCAAGGGTCGCACATACTGCAAACCCGACCGGAAAGGCAAAATTCGCGTTGATGTTGGAGAAGCGCTGGACGACGCCCACGCCCTTACCGTCGAACGCGATATACACACTGCTTGTGTTGCCGGGACCGGGCGTGTTACCGAACCCCACCACGCTCGCCTCAATCGTCTCGCCCGACCAATTCATGACCGGCATTGCGACCCATACGGTGTCGGCCTGAGCCTGCCCCCCGTTATTGATACCGCTAGCTAGACGCGGCACACGATTGAAATAGCTCAAGCAGTCGATACGATCCGCCCCCTGCAACCACGTACCAGCCTGAAGGCAGAAAATCATACCCACCAACGTCCGGGATGCGTCGCCGCTTTTAACGGGAAGCCCCGTCGCCGCATCCGACACGTAACCAGTCGTGGATGCCTCCAGAGCCATCGTGTTACCAGCCATGTACGCGTAGACGAAATACCGCGTTTGTGCCGTCGCACCAGAGCCCGCGAGCGTTACACCCGCCGCGGGAATCATGCGTGCGACGCCCTGAATTGTGAGATAACACCCGTTTTTTCGCGTCAGCATAAGACTAGAGCCGGACGTCGTCAGATAGCATTGAGCGACTGGCTCAGGGATAAACGTGGACAGTCGCGTTTTGTCCGGTAGCACGACACCGTCCGATGCTGTAATCGTCCCAGTCACGGAAACGCTGCCGCCGACAGACAAGTTGCCGTTGATCGCCTCGTTGTCTGAAGTTGTTCGCCCCCGCATCAAGGGGGTCCATGCGTGCACGCCATCCGTGTCCATCAGCGCCGACTCCCCCGGGTTCAACTGCGAGAGCGCGACGGTATCGCCCGATCCCGTTGCTGATCCGGTCGCGACCACGGTCATACCGACATTGCGAAGCAGAATGACACTGTCCGCGTCGCATTCCGAAGCGGCCGGCAGATTCACCGCGCCAGCCTTGGCCAAGCTGATATTCACCCGCTTTCCGACGTGCTTCGACGTCAGTGTCTGCGGCGTGGTAATCATCGGTGCCGACGTCAATGCGACCTGGGCGGCCAGCACGTCGGCGTTATCGTTCATCTTCTGATGGGCGGTCCGATTCGGATCACCGTCGCGCCCTAATGGCGGCGTACCGAGATTGATTTTCTGAAGCTCTGCCATGTCGAACCCTATGGTGCGAATGTTTGCTCGAATTGAGCCGTGATCGTGTACACGTTGCCGTCCTTCGTCGGCTCGGTGTATTTCTCACATACGAACCGCCCTTGCGGTCGAAGCGGCGGCGTCCAATAGAACGACATCGCTCCGGCGCGCGCATCAAGGAAAGCGAAAATCGCGGCGATCTTCTCCGCGCGCCCGACGAATCGGAGGTTGTACGTCGATAGCCGATTGTTCAGACCGTCGGCAGTGCGCTGCGTATACCCATCGCCAAAGCCGGCTTTTCGAACACGCAGCGTCGTATCGCCGCCGAAGCCCTGCGCAGTCGGCGACCAGTTAAACGTGTCAGTCATTACCCGGTCCTGTTTCTGAGTTTCCAGAGCGATCCGCCTTGACGACTCTCCGCGGCGATCAATCCCTGCACCATCTGCGTGAGCCGCTTCACGAATTCAGCACTCGCCATCGCTTGCGACGCGTCGCCCGACCCGCCCTCGATCGTCACCGGAATATTCAGCGACATACCGCCGCCCTGCTGATTGAAGGCAGATGCAGAGGCAGAACCTACAGCGCCGCCAGCAGCGAAATGCGCCGCTGAATGCACTGCGCGCCCGCTGTTGATCGCATCCAGCGCCGGGATGCCAATCTGCTGCACCGCGGATGCCTTGATGACGTACTCGCCGTTCGACAGCATCGCCGGGATCGAGTCGGATGTTCCCGTGCCCGCGCCACGAATCACGCCACCTTCTGCGTGAAACCCGAACGCATTTCCGCCAACCATTCCAGACGTTGAACCTGCGACGCTTCCCGCGATCGTGTCACCCCCGATCCCGGCCAGCGCACTCGTGCCGCCAGCGGCGCCGCCGAAGAATGACGAAACCGCTCCGACCGCAAAATTGAACAGCCCCGACACCGCTGCACGCGCCTGCATACGCGCGATGTCAGCAATGATCGACGTAGCCAGAGACTTGAAATCCAGCTTCCCGGTCTCGCAAAATTTAGCGAACGTGTCGGCCATTCCGTTCGTAGCGTTGTTGACGATGCTCGCCGTTTGCTGAAACACGTTTTGTTGCTGATCGACATAGTCAGCCCATCCTTGTTTCAGCCCGAGCATCCAATCGCCTTGCTTCTCTTTCAGCGCCGCGTAGTAGGCGTCATAGTCGGCAAGCGACTGTTGCAGCCCAGTCTGAATTTTCGCCAGCGCCGCTTGATGCTCAGTTCCTCCGAACAACTCAGGTGCCGTCTCTTTGTTCAGCTTCTCGGTCTCGCGCTGGTATTGCTTGTAAATCGCTTTCTGCGCCTCGACGCGTTGCTGTTGCTCCTTGCCCATGCCGAGCGCACCAAGCTGGCGGTCGTACTGCTCGCGGTTGCCTTGCTGATAGCTGGCGATATCCGCATCAAGCTGCGCCGACCGCTCTTTCAGCTTGTTGAGCTTTTCCTGCGACTGCACCTCGCGCTCCTTGACAACGGCCGCGTCGAGACTCGCCATAACAGCAGCCTTGTTGAGCAAAAGCGCCTTTTCATCAGCTGTCCGCTTGCCCTCCGACTTTGCTTGGATACCTGCAATCTGCTGCTCGAATTCAGCACGCTTCTTCGCCCACTCCCCAAGCTTCTCCTGCGTTTTGAGTTGCAGGTCGAGCGCCGCAGTTGCCTTTTCAGCGTCGATGATCATCCGCTGCGAGGCGTCATTCGTTACGGCTTTCTCGCGCTTCGGTTTCGCGGCTTTCGGATCCTTGAAATCGTGCTCGGCAGCAGCGATCGTTGCATCGCGAAGCTCTTGCGCAGCCTTCAGGTTCGATGCGTAATCGGGCGAAGTTTTGTCGAGTGCTGCGCTACGGGTCTTGAACGTCGCATTCGCGTCATCGATCTTCTTCTTGCGCTTCGCAGCGTTATCGGCAACCCGGAACGATTCGTTCGTCGCAGCAATGTGGTCGAGTGCCGCCTGGTCGCGCTCAGCCTTCTGTTGCGCTGCTCGCTGCGCCTTCCCCGCCTCTTCCTGGTGCTTGGCTAGGTCCGCCTTCATCGCGGCCAAGCGCTCTTCCTGAGCCTTCTGGCCGGGCCACTTGTATCCGCTCTTGCTTTGCCCGACCCATTCGGTGTTGATCCTCTTTTGCAGGTCATCGATGTCTTTTTGGAGCTTCTTGCCGACCTCCTCGACGGTATCTGTCTTGCCCCAATCGACCATCGCACGCCAAAAGCCGTTGGCCTGCTCTTTGACCCACTGCCACGCCTGCCCCAGATAGCCAAGCTGCGTCGTCTGCGACGTAATGCTCGCGTCCATCGCATCCATCGCGACTTTCAGCGCGCCCGCCTTGTTGCCGTGCTCCTGCATCGCCTTGATCTGATCGTATTGCGCGATCGTCAAGAAATGCATCGTTTCGTTGAGCTTTGCTGCACCCTTGGTCGGGTCTTCGAACATCGGCTGCATCAGCGATGTGATTTTGTCGGCGGACTCACCCGAGACGCGGGCAAAGTCCATGACTGCACGGCCCGCCGACTCCATCGCGGCTCCGCCCACCTGCCCGGTTTTTACGAGCCCCGTAAGCACATCAACCGCTGCGCCTTCGCCGCCTTTCAGCGAGGACAGCGACTGCGCCGTCACGTTGATCTGGCCTGCCGTAACGCCCGCATACCCGCCAGACAGCGCGAGCGCTGCGTTGAGCTTTTTTGTTTCGTCGTGCGCCACATACATCGCCGCGCCGACTGCAACCAGACTGCCGATTACCGCGGCAACGCCTAGCGTGACTGGATTGAAGAGCCCGACCAGATACGAGCCCATTCCTTTGGCGGCTTCCTTAATCCCGCCAAACATATCCTTGATCTGGCCGCCCTGTTGCAGCATGACCGTCAAGGGATTCGCACCGCCCTGCAACTGCACAACGATATCGGTGAATTGCGCCGGCATCATCCGCATAGCGGCCGTGCGTTGCGCATCGCTGATCCCGCCATTGGGATTCGACCCACCACCAGCGCCGCCAAGCGCTTGCTGACGCGCGCGCGCCGCTGCATCCGCTACCGCCTGTTGATCCGCGATCTGCCTAGACGCCGCCGCCTGAGACGCGGCCTGTTGCGCTGCCGATGACGATGCAGCCGCCGCAGCGATCGCCGCCTGGGCGCGTTGCGCGGCAGATGCAGCCGTTTGTTGCGCGGCAGCCTGCTGGGCCGCGGTGCCCGTTGCCAGCGCCCGTTGCAGATCCGCATTTGCCTTGGCCGCCGCTGACTTCGCAAACTCGGCAGCACGTGAGTCTGCACCCTCTTTTGCTTTCGCCGCGTCAAAAGCGGCCGCATCGTTCGCCGCATTCAACCGCATCTGAGCCGACGCAGCCTGAGCGTCAGCGGCCTGTTGAGCGGCCGCTGCAGCTGCCGATGCCCGCAGCAGCTGATCACGTTGCGCGCCCGTCGCGACCTGAGCCTGCGCCGCCAGATCAGCAGCAGCAGTCTGCTGCGCCAGCGAGTTTGCTTGCGCCGCCGTCAGCTCCCTTTGCGCCGACATTTGAGCAGCAGCCGATGCCTGAGCAGCCGCAGCCTGCGCCTGCATTGCTTCGCGCGCAGCCTTGGCCTGAGCAATCAGCGGCGCCGCGCTATCTGCAACGCCAAGCTGGGCAGCACGCAGTTGCAGCATCTGCTCGTTCGTCATCCCGGCTGTTGCGGCCTGCTGGACGAGCGATTCCATGAACGATTTGACCGAGCGCTGCGCTCGCACCGTTTCGGCGGCCCCGTTTCGCGTCGCCTCCTCAAGCCCCTTCTGCGACGCGATCGCTTTTTGCCCCGCAAGATCGACCGCGACCGAGAATTTCTCCCAGCTATTCTGCGCCCGTTCGAGGGCAGTCGAAACGCCATCAGCGTTGACTGTGATGTTGTATTGCGTTCCGTTCGCCATTGTCTATTCCTTGCGCTGCCGCACTACATAATCACGCCGGCCTTGCGCAATTCTTCCTCGATTACGTTATCGATCCGCGTATTCACCAATCCGTGCGTCGCCTCGATTGCAGGGCGAAAGAATGGGCGCGCGGCCATCTGGCTGGCGCCGTATTCGTAGAAGCGCAAGTAATACGCATCCTTCGCAAACGTCACCATGTAAGTCGCCATCTTCCCGTCAACGGACTTTTCCTCGTTGAACGCCACGATGATGTTGTCGGCGCCGAAACCGATCGGGAATTTCTGCGGCCCTTGATGGTGAGGTAGAGGCCCGCGCGGAGCGTGAAACTTCGCCTCTTCTTTCACGACCGTCGCACCAGCAGCCGCCGCTTTACGCAAAGTCGATTCGCCAAACGCCCTACCCATGCCGTTTAGCAATTCGCGGAAGCCATCTTTATTCTGATATTCGATCTTGAGGGGCACGCTTCAACCTCGAACCAAATAGCGCACCGATCTCCAACACGTATTCGTCGGTGTCTTCGATCACTCGCGGCTCTTCTTTCGGCCGTTCCATCCATCCGAAAATATCCGCCGGGCCGAATGCATCCGGACACGTCTTTGTGTCACGGTTGACGTTGTAGATCGCCGCCGCCACGTTGCCCATCCGCAAATCGTCCATCTGCGGCCCGAACCGCTCGATCTGCGAATAGGCCATCCACTCTGCGAATTCAGCGCTGCTCACCTCTTGCTGGCAGCGCCGCACGCTCATTCCGAGCTCGCGGGCGAGCCGGAACCAGAAGAGGCGTTCGTGGCGGCTTCGGAGTTTTTTTCTTCGGCCTCGACTGCACCAGCTCCGATCTTGTTGATTCGCATCGCTACGTCGACCAGGCGGCCGAGCACTTCCGGGTTTTTGCGCGCGATCGCTACGAGATCGGATTCGCCGAAGATCGGCGCGCCACTCTCGTCAACGAGCGTGCCGGCCAGCATGAGCGCGTGGAATTCAGACACCTTGCGCGGCTCGGACAGTGCGTCCATCAACTTTTCGCGTGCCGAGCCGCCCATGACGCCCACGCGAACCTCACCGCCCCACTCCGGAACAGGCACCACTTCCGAGTCGAGGTCGCGCGCAGTGAGGATCATTTCACGGGTAAGCATTTTGTAGTCCTTGTAAAATCATTGACGGCGTACGATGCGAATCGTGCTGCCGGTTGTCTCTATATTTCGATCAGATGTTACGGGCCGACCGTTTCGTCCACGTCACCGCTGATCGTCAGCTTGATGGTCGAGGTCACTGCCCCGTCCACACCCAGCG
Source organism: Burkholderia pyrrocinia (assembly GCA_001527685.1). GTDB lineage: Bacteria > Pseudomonadota > Gammaproteobacteria > Burkholderiales > Burkholderiaceae > Burkholderia > Burkholderia pyrrocinia_D. The sequence goes on along the minus strand of LOZU01000030.1, from coordinate 178,875 downwards.
CCTGGCCGAAGCTGGCGACGAAGGCCTTAAACGTGTGAATCGTCTTGTTGCCGTCGTTGTACTCGATTTTGAAAGTGCGCGTCTCCTGTGCGCCCTGCATCTTTTTAACGGCCACTTGTCCCGGGTCCTTGAAGTTTCGGTTGACTTCAAGTTGAAAATCGCCGTTATCTTGCAGCCCCTGCATCTTCTCTTTTGCGGTCGAGTCCAGATCGGTGATATCGATCACGTTTGCGGCACCGTCGAAACCGCTGATCGACTTCACCCCGTTGATCTTCACCCACGTCGGTGTCGCGCCGCTCGGAGACGCTTGGTTGTCCACGGAAATCTTGGTCTTCTGCGCGTTAAACGCAATGCTTGCCATATGGCTTACTCCCTATACCAAATTGAAAAATCGAGACGACGGCCGTACATCTTCGTGCCGGCCTCGTACTCGGAGACGGGCGCACCAATCGGAATTCCACCGGCAGCCATCAGCGCCCTGCGAACCGCCTGCATTACCGTCACCGATTCGCCCTTGATCGGACTCCACACGGCAATCTGCATGCGGCAGTTTTGTAGGTCGTCCGACTCGTTGTCGAGCGTAGAAATCGCTTTCCCGCCGACCGCTTGATAGACGACATACGGCGCCACCGCTCCAGCAGGAGCCACGTCCGGATACACCTTGATCGGCGCAAGTTCGGCCAGCGCTGCCGTCGTGATTGTTTCCGCACTAGCCACGATCAACCCCCAGACAAACCAAATCGGTGTGCACCCGCTTGGCGTGATCGACCAGCACCGCATCTACCTTGAATTGCGCGCCGTCTACCGGCTGGCCGTTGACGTGTGAAACCAGCGTCACGCGCATGCCTTCGTGTAGATCGGTGCGATAGCGGAGACGGATAGACACCTTCATTTCGCCAACCTCTGCACCTCCGCTGATCGTTGCCAATCCAGACTGTTGCGCGATCGATGCCCAGACTGTACCGAGCGATTTCCACGCGGGCACGGCCTGACCGTACTCGTCCTGCGCATCAGGATCGAGGCGATCGATACGGACACGTCTGTTGAGTTTTCCGGTTCGCATAGCTAGATCGAATAAATCCGCACACCATCGAGCAGCCCGTCGACAAAGCGCCCCGGAATTTCATACGTCTGGACGCTATCGACAGCAGACCGGTTATCGTAGATCGCGCCAACCTGCAGCAACATCCACTCGACCACGTTCTCCGGCACCGTCTCCACCGTGAACGCACCGCACTTGAACCGCACGACGACTTCGCGCGCAGTCGGAGCTTGCACAACGAGTTTCAGAAAGCTCGAGCCGGAGACAAAATACGACATCGGTTCGAGCAGCTGCTCGACGCCGCTGTCGTCGACGTATTTAACCGATTCAACCTCGGTGACGTCGCACCACAAATACATACGGCGATCGAATTTCTCGAACCGCTTTTCGCATGTCTGCGGCAACAGCGGCCGCCCAAGCTCGTGCTCGGCACGTCGACGCGCGGAAAGGATCGCACGCTGAATCAGCGAATCCTCCTGCCCCATATCAGCCCTCAGATGCTCGCAAGCATCCGCCAGCGAGATCGCCTCGGCATCCGGCGGGACAACCACATTCGCGGCCATTCCTACCCCGATCAGCGACGGAGCGCGCGCGCAAAAGCCACGGACGCGGGGTGGTCGCACACCTGGCCGGCACGCGTCGCGATCTGCGCCTCGACCTCGGGCAGATCGACGACGTCATTCGGCATGCCATAGACACACCTCAACAGGACGCGCACCGGAAGTACCGCCTCGACATCGACGTCTTGCTGCGAATCGCCCGGCAATGCGTCCGCGGGCGCGAGATCGAGCACGGGAGACTCAATCGTCACCTGCGCATCCACCACCGGCGGCGATGCCACTACAGCCGGCACCCCTGCATCTCGGGCTGGCGACGTTGCCTGCGCCGGTTTCTTGCTTGCCGCGCGGGGCGGCACATCTCCAAGCAATCCATTCGGATCCATAACTCGACACTCCGTTTATTTAGGAATGGGGGCAGCATGCCGCCCCGCCGACCGGCAATTACGCTGCAGCGCCGTTCTGGTATGCCTTCACCGCTCCGCCGACGTCGATCAGGTTGCCGCCCTGGCGGTTGAACGCGACGAAGCCGATTTGACCGTTCAGGATGAAATTCGAGTCGGCCATGCGGAACAGCGTCAGGTCCATCACGCGGCGAATCAGATATTTCGACAGGTCGCCGAACAGGATCGATTTCGCGCCGGCCGCCATCGTCGGCATTTCCTGCGAGATCGTCACCGGACGATTGAGCACACGGTCGGGTGCGCCGCCCGGGTTGCCTTGCTCGTAGCCGGGCACGAAGATCGGGCGCCCCTGTGCGTCCTTGATCTTCCGCACCACCTTCAGGGAATCGTCGTGCATCATCCAGCCCACGGCCTGGCCGGCGCGATAGGCCGGATCGACGCTATGCTCGAGATCGACGAAATCGTCATAGCCGACCATCGCATTCGAGCCGGCGGCGCCGACCTTGCCGACTTTGGCCGCAGTGACGACGCCAGTCGGCTGCTTCACACCCGTGCCGACCGTGTAGTGACGCGACGTGATCCGGCCGATACGTAGGGCGAGCAAGCCATTGATATAGCCCTCGATGTCGAACATGCTGTCCTGCAGCAGCTCGAACGGCACGGCGATCTTCTTCGACGAGTACTTGAACACGTCCATCGAAAGGTTATCGAACTGCGTATCGCCAGCCGACACCGGTGCATTCTGGCCGACGATTTCGCCCTCTTCAGCGGTCGCATCGGCCGCAGGGAAGTTCATCGACGCCCCCGTACTGGTCGTAAATTGCGACGCGACGGTCAGAATGCCGCCGAACTGCTTGAGGGCTTGCGTCAGCTGCGAGTAATACTCGGTCGCTACGGTATAGCCACCTTCGGCCGGCGTCGTGGTCGACATCGCATTTTGCGGCGCAACGCGCATCGCATTTTGAATGTCCGGGTTCAGACGCGTACGCATGCGCTGGATGTCTTCCTGCGCCATTGCCGAGATGCCGCCCGTCAGGTACGCACGCATGGCACGCGATTCTTCGCTTTGGCCGCCATTCTTCACATGTTGGCCGGCGTAGTCGGTCGTGTCGCCGTTGAGCGCATTCGCGGCGACCTGGGCGATCAGCATTTCATGCCGCTTCACTTCGGCCGTGATGCGCTCGATCTCGGCCATGCCTTCGTCGTACGCTTTTTGCTGATCGGCACCCCACTTGTCGCCCTGGTGGTTGTCCATCAGCGCGCTGAGATTCTTCGCGGTCGCGTCGCGACGCTCCCGCAGTTCCTTGAGATTGACGGCCATATCGTTTCCTGTAGGAAATAAAAAAGCCGCCCGGTAAAGGCGGCCTGGATTGAGACGCGGGAGGCGTCAGAGATACGAACTCAGTTCGAGACGCCTGCGCAGCGCGGAGACATCCACTACTTCACGCTGCTGCGGAGCCGGCGGCTCCGGTTTCGGCGTCGGCGCCGGATTCGGCGGTTGAGGCTTCGGCGCGGGCTCGGTTCGAGCCGTCGGATGATTCGCGTATGCCGAGAGATTCCAGCGGCTCGAATTCTCCGGCACATCGGTGCCGGCCAGTTCGTCGGCAAAACCGAACTCGACTGCTTCATCCGCGGAGAACCAGGTCTCAGCCTCCATCCACGCAACAATGTCCTCATCGGATTGCCCCGTTTTCTTTGCGTACGACGCGACGATCGACGCGTCGACCTTGTCGAGCAGTTCGGCCGTCGAGCGCAGATCGTCGCCCGTTCCCCACGCGAGACACGAGCCGCGGTGGATCATGAACATCGCTCCCTCGGCCATGATCACTTTTTCACATGCGATCGCGAGAAAGGTCGCAGCGCTCGCCGCATTGCCATCGACGTGCGCGATGATGCTGGACGCGTGCTCGCGGATCGCCTGCGCCATCGCGCGCGCCTCGAAAACATCCCCACCCGGCGAATTGATACGCAGGTGGATGGTCGGCGCGGTGATCGCGGCAAGCTGTTGCACGAACGACGAGGCCGAGACGCCGCCCCACCAGTCGTCCGCAGCGATCACGTCGTACAGATAGATAGTCGCGTCGCCATTCGCGTCGTTGCGGACCTCGAATTTGCGAGGCGCGGTCCGGTTGTCATTCAGCAGCTTGAGAAGCTGGTTCTGCATTCTTTGCCCCGTTGAAAAGAGTGTCACCGTCCACAACCGGAGGCAGGTTTTCCGCCCTCCGTACTTCGTTTTTCGACATCCAGCCCGGTTCGCCCGCCCGGCCGAGCGCGGATCGGTACGCGTCGTATCGTGATTTCGTATCGCCTCGAAGCAGCGGCGTCGCATCGTACGCAACCTTCGATTTCCCGCGAACCGCCGTTTTCCGATTGAATTCCTGCTCGATCTTCGTCATGTGACGGCCGAGCGTGTACCGAACGAATCCGGTGCCAAGCTGCTCGAGCCCGTTACCGAAACTGGTTTGCTTTTCCAGCTGGCCGACCATGTACGGCGGCACACCGAAGATGCGGGCAACCTCTTCGACCGACAGTTTCTCGCGCTCCAGCAATTGCGCGTCCGCCGCAGTCATACTGATCTGCGACACCTTCAATCCACCGCCGATTACAACCGGCGCATTGGAATTGTCGAGGCCGCTGTATCGCTCGCGCCATTGCTCGCGAATCAAATCGACCTGATCGCGGTCGACCTTCGCCTCCGTCGACAACACGATGTCAGGCCGCAGACCGTCCGTCAGGATGTTCTCGGCGACTTCGTTCGACGCGAGCGCCGTGCTGACGGGCTGGCGTAATACATGCTGGATCTGCGACATACCGCGCAGGCCATCGAACCCCGGACCGGGCACGTGAATCATGTCGTCCTGGTCCACCGTCTCCGTCGTGCCGTCGACGTTGACGATTTGATAAATCAGGCGATCGTCGTGAAGCATCGGCGAGACGTTGAGCGGGTGAAGAGGCTCAATCGACTCAATCTGAGCAGAGAAAATCGACGGTCGATGCAGACGCATATACAGATTTCCGCGGAGCAGCAGCGCCTGCGCGGAGAATTCCCATGCAAGCGCCGCCGACCAACGCGGGTGCATCTCTTCATTCAACATGTGCCACATGTCGCCGCGCACCGGCGTCGACAGATCGCCGTTGACTGTATAGGTCTGCAACACGAGCTGGCCGAGCGCCCCTCCGATCAAGCTCACGCACGCGTATACGGCACCGATTGCCATCGCACTGCGCTCGCTGACTGACCGACCACGCGGCAACCCGCCCGCGAGCCACCCATACCCCTCGGTTCCAGCGACCATTTCCGAGATCGGGATCGACCTTCCCGTCGCCGCCTGCACCTCGCGTTCAGCCTGACGCTTCGCGCGCCATTCGTTGAGGATCGACGATCCCGCATTGTTCGGAATGCTCATAGCACAATAATTTCCGGCGTCGGGTCCGGCTGGTGAACAAGCGCGCGCGTCATTGCCATACAGGTCGCAACGATCGGATCGATGCGGCCCTCAGACGTCTTCTTGTTCGGCCGAATGTTTTCGTTCGTGTCGAGAAGCAGCGACACATTGCTTGCGCACCACCGATAGACCGGGTTCGCGTTATGACGAAAGCGGTTGCTGTATACAAGTCGCTCAAGCAGTTTTGATCCGGGCGTCAACCCGCTGAAATTCTGCGGCACCTGAACCATCGGCACGTCGTCTTCCATCAGCTCGTTTGCCAGATGCGTCGCGTTCCATACGTCAAACGCAACCTCCTGCACGTCGAAGACACTGCACGCAGCCTTGATCGTCCTGCGCACGGCGGCATAGTCGAGCACATTGCCTTCCGTTACGGTCAACCAGCCCGCGTCTTTCCATTTCGCATACGGCGCCGCGTCGCTATGCGACTGTTCGTCGACCTTCGCCTGCGGGCAGAAGATCCACACGAGCACAAACCACTCGCCGTTATCTAGATCGTCGGGCGGAAACACAAGCGCGAACGACGTCAGGTCGCGCGTGCTCGAGAGGTCAAGGCCACCGAAGCACGTTCGACCACGCAGCTCGCGCGGATCGAATGGCACACCACCGAGATCCCAGATACGAATATCGAACCAGCTCATCGCACCGTTGACCCAGATATTCAGGTCTTTAGTGAGATAGTTCGCCTTCGCGCTCGGTAACGTCGCAGCCTTGGTCGCCTGGGCGACCATATATTCGTGTGTCTTGGCACTCCCCAAGCTCGGGTTTGCCTTGCGCCAGACCGCCGGATCGAACGGATCGTCTCCGTCGTCGAGCGTGAAAATCATGCCGAAGAACGTATCGTCGACGATGTCTCCGCGCAGAATCTGCACGAGATAGCCGCGGATTTCAGTACAGATCCCGTCGAGGATGTAGCCGGACGTCGTAATCGCTCCAATGAACGGCTGCTCGCGCGCACCGAGAGCGGACTCCATCACATCCCACACTTCGCGCGTGCGATGCGCATGCAGCTCGTCGACAAAGATCGCACTCGGGTTCAGCCCATCGAGCGATTCCGCGTTCGCCGGCAGCGGCTTGAATACGCCGCCGCCAGCTACGATGCGCTCCTGGTTAGTGCCATCGTAAATCTTGACCGACCGCGCGAACTGCGGCGAGCGCTTCGCCCGCCGCTTGTAATTTTCGAGCGCGGGCTTGAACACGCTCATTGCTTGCTCGCGGGTCGTCGCGATCGTGTACACCTCGGCACCGATCTCCCGATCCATCAGGAACAGGTAGTCGGCTTCGCCCGCTTTCCACGTCGACTTGCCGTTCTTCCGTGCAACCTCTTCGTAGCTCGTACGAAAGCGGCGCAACCCCGAGCTGCGGCGACGCCACCCCATCCGAACGGCAGTCGAAAACATCTGCCATGCGTCGAGCTTGAGCGGAGTCCGCGCCAGTTTCCCCTTGATGTGCTGGAACTTTGTCTCGATCCAGTTGATGCAGTGCCACGCGTGCGCCGGACTGAAAACATAGCCGCGCGACGGCGCGTCGATCAAATCCTCGTAATGGCGAAGCACCGCAAGGAACTCGAATTCGCCCGCGACGATCTCACCACGCAGCATCGGCAGGCCGTATTCAACGTCCCACCGCTCCAGCGCGGCCGGCGTCAGGCGTGCGAGACGCTCGGATGTGACTGCGCGTGCTCCAGAATCTGATCGAACAAATCGTCCTGCGGATCGTCCGGCTCCATCTTGGATTTCGCGATCAGCATCGACGGCAACGTCAGGCAGGCTTCCGGCAGACATTTCAGCAATCCGTCCTTCAGCGCCTTCGCCGCGTAGTACAACTGGTGCGGCTGAACATGGCCGTTCGGCGTCGTCACCATGAACGAGCCATTGTTGAGTTTTTCGAAATCGCGCAGCTGCAGCTCGGCTTTCACCCAGCGCACGAAGTCAATGCACACGATCGCGAGCACGACGCCCGCAGTCTTGTGCGGCACGCCTTCGTCGCGCAGTGCCATGCACAAGTAGTCCCACACCTTGCGATGCGACGACTCGAAGTGCACGCCGGGCGGCGGTGACGGCGACTCGATTCGCTTTCCGACACGATTCGAGGCGGTAGAAGGTTCGACGCCCGCGCCGGGCATCACATTCGAATCAATCGGCCCCATGAGGCGCTCCCGTTGAAATCGAGACTCGAAACGAGTCACGACTCGTTTTAGCCTCTCTATGGGCGAGATTCTTTAACCCCCCCCTCTCTGAAAAGTGCTCGCCGAAAATCTGGCCCTGAACGGGCGGTCCCGGCTGGTTTCGGCCCAAGAAAAACACCCCCCGCCCGCACCATGGCGGTGCACCGGGAAGGCGGGCCGAAAAATCGTGAAATCGCCGAAGATGCGCGAAGATGTCTCGCGAGCGCCGAGCCTAGCCCTTGGGACCGCCGTGCGACTCGCGGCCGGTCTTCAACTGATGGCACGCGCGACAGATCGCCTCGAGATTCGACTCGTCGTCGGTCCCGCCGCTCGCCTTGTTCACCTTGTGGTCGACCATGCTCGCTGCACGCAACCGACCGGCACGCTTGCACGGCTGGCACATCCCGTTGTCACGCTTGAGAATCGTCTTTCGCAGCTTGTCCCACCGCGTGCCGTATCCACGTTGATGACGGTTGCCGCGCTCACGATCGGACTGCCATCCGATCGACTCGCGCGCATGCTCTTCGCAGTAACCCGGCTCGTCGAGCAGTCGACCACATCCGAAGTGCCGGCATGATGTTGGCGCTTTCTTCGGCATTCAGAACTCCAATGCAAAAAGCCCCGACGCTTTCGCTGTCGAGGCTTCGTGATTCTTCCGGGCGCGGTGCGACCCGACCACTGTCGCGCGCACTCGGTATGAACCGGATCAAATTGTGGAAAGGAGTTTAGATCAGCTATTTCGTTTGCGCAACACCTTCGCTCAAACTTTCGATCACGGATCGCATCGACACGTACTCACGCCTCGGTTCCACCAGCCTCTCGGCGAGAGCGCGCTTGGCATGCACAAGGGCGAAATCGAACACGTCAGTCGGTCGAACCTTCAGGCCCAGCCGACGACAAATGTAGAACGGTGGCTTACGCCAGATGTAATGCATTTTCAGCAGCTTGCGGTCCATCGGCATGAGCTTGCGCATTGCGATCTCGACGCGCTCGGCGTCCGCGAGGTCGAGCGTCGAATCAACGGATTGCCCCCGCACCGAAGGAAAGTAGATGCTTGCAACCAACCCGCTTCCCGTCCCGACGTCAGCGCAGCTACTCGATTGCGCACGCACCCAGTTTTCCAATCGTTTTTCGATGGTCATAGTTCCCTCGCCTCAATCTTCGTAGTAGCCAACGTGATGTCGGCAATATCCTCGGCGCGCCACGCCGATCCCGAGAATCGTCGCGACATGCGTGCAGCGCACGCCGTTCGCATCGACGTGCGCGCAGAGCCGATCATCAACGGCAGGTGCCACAGCACTGACTCCGGACGTCGACGCGGGCTGCTCGAGCGCCGCGTTGCGCCGACGGCGCACCTCGTCCCAGTGCTTCTGCAGGCGATGCGGCGACGTGATGATCCGCTTCCAGAAGTTGTCCCGAAGCGCCCACGAGAACAGGCGCACCATCGCGCGCTCGTCACGCCCACCATCAGACCGCATGCGCTTGATTTCGTGAGCCCAACTCCGAAGATTCGGCTCGTCACATCCCGGATCAACTGCCTTCAGCCGATCACGCATCCACTCGGCCAGCCCCGTCGCATCGCCTTCCTGTAAATCCTCACCTCTCTCGCTCTCGCCATCCGGGTATACCGCCGAGGTATGGGAGAGAGAGGGTTTTTTACACCTTCCATTCTCTGGGTAATTAGTTGGCACCTCGTGCCAGTAACTTTCATCCGATGTGGCCGCGTCGACCGCGGCGCCGAGCCCATCACCTGCCGTCGCCGCATCGCCGGCTGGACGCGCGGTCGCATTGCTGGCACCACGTGCCGCCAACTTGGCGACGTCGCCGCCTTCCAGCGACGGATGTACGGCACTCCGCACTGCGACTCCATCAGGAACACGCAGCCGATAATGACAATGGGCCCACCGGCGGTGAGGTTGGCGTGATTTCCAACGATCCACCCACCCCATTCCGACCGCGATCCGAAGATGCTTGCTCACTGTACGTACGGCGAGGCCCGCGCGCTCAGCGATCACATCCAGTCCAGGCCAACATGACTGACCGAATTTGTTTGTGAATCCCGCCAGCGCGTGAAGCACTAGCTTCGTTGTGCTTGGCAATTCGCTTTTTTCCATGGTGTTGCGCCACCGGAACATGGTTGCGATTGTCGTCATAATTAATGCTCTGAAATAAAATTCTCGAACCGAGTCGTTGCGTTCTGAAATGCGAGCCGCACAGTGCCGATCGGCCCGTTTCGCTGCTTCGCGATGATGATTTCTGCGGTTCCGCGGTCCGCGCTGTCCGGGTTGTAGACCTCGTCGCGGTAAATGAAGAGGATCACGTCGGCGTCCTGCTCGATCGCACCGGATTCGCGTAGATCGGACATGACGGGTCTCTTATTCGGACGGTTTTCGAGGCCACGGTTGAGCTGCGACAACGCGATGATCGGCACATCGAGCTCTTTCGCGATTTGCTTTAGCGCACGCGATATTTCCGCAACCTCGGTAGCTCGCATTTCCGATCCGCCGCCGTCACCCGACATCAACTGCAGATAGTCGACGACGATCAATCCGAGCTTGCCGCACTCGCGATATAGGCGACGTAGCTCCGACTTGAATTTCGACGGCGTGATGGCCGCGCTATCGAGGATGTGCACGGGCGCATCGGCCATCAGTTCGACGCCTCGAGTGAGGCGCGGCCAGTCGTCATCCTCAAGCCGACCGGTACGCAGCCGGTTTTGACTGATACGCGACGTCGACGCCAGCATGCGCATGGTCAGCTGCTCGGTCGGCATTTCCAGCGACAAGACGCCGACGGGCAACCTCGACACGATCGCGACATGCTCTGCGATATTCATTGCGAGCGAAGTCTTTCCCATTGATGGCCGCCCACCAACGATAATCAGCTCCCCACCGTGCATACCGTCGAGTCGACCGTCTAAATCCACAAATCCGGTCGGCGTTCCGGTGATTCCGCCACGGTCCTCACGGTGGAATAGCTCGTCGATTCGCTCGACCACGCGCGTCAGCGCCGGCTGCATTGGCTGGAAACTGTCCGCTGCGCGCTGGCCACGATCCGAGAGACGCAGAAATGCCGCCTGCGCCTTATCGATAATCTCGGTCGCCTCACGGCCATTCGTGTTGTGGCATTGATCAATCACGGCACGAGCGGCGCGCACCGCGCCGCGCAGTTGCGAACGCGACCGAACGATGTCCGCGTATCGGCTCAGATTTGCTGAGCTCGGCGTCGAATTGACAAGGTCGTTGAGGTATCGAAGCGGCTCCGAAACCTTCGCATGCGTCGCGCGCAGCTGCTCGAAAACGGTCAGTACGTCAGCCGGGCGCGAGCTGACGATCAGATGTTGAATTGCTGTGAAGATCGCGCGATGATCACCGACCGTGAAATCGTCCGCGGACAACTCTGCGGCGACCAGATCGTATGCGCCATTGTCGAGCATGAGCGCGCCTAGCACCGCCTGCTCGGATTCTACGGACGCAATTACCCCACGCGCCTCAGCCTCATGACTGGCGCCCATTGGTTCCCCAAATTTTCCGGAAGCGCGTTAGCGCGGATTAACGACCAGGGCTCGTGCAGTACACACGGCGATCTCGATTTGACGCTGACTTTCGCGTGCGGCGCGCTCGATCGCTTCGACCTCGTGCCGCTCGATGATTCCATCCTCAACAGCTTTGTGAATTTCCTCGGCGAACCGGCCAGCGTAGCTACTGACCACCAGCGCGGCCGACACAAGCGCCGAGATATCCGTGCTGCTCTCGCGCTTGATCGGCGCGCCAGCCACCAGGCCGAATCGTGCGTTCAAGGCGTGCAGTGCGTCGAGTGCGTGAGGCTGATTTTTGTCCTGCATCCACTCGATCAACATCTCAAACATCTCACCCGTGATGCGCGCGCCGTCGACTTCGCGCAGCTTGTGCCGCAAAGACTCTCCCGTAATGTTGATCCCACGCCGCTGACTCAAATATCGAGCCGCGTCGCCAACCTTCCCCGGTGTTTTTGACACCGACTTGTAGAGCACATCGGTCCATTCAGAATCGCTGTATTGGTGAGCCATTTTTATCCTTGAATTTCACCGTTTTTCATCCTGTTAACCAAGACTCGGATCGCGTACCATTGCCTCACTCATTCAACGGAGCCGGAATTTATGGAAACCAGTCACCCCTACGATTTCGAGTGCAAGGCATGTGGGTTTGTGCGAAAGGAGACTATCGAAAGAGCGCTCAACGGCCGACTCGATCCCCCGGTCTGGTGTCCGGACTGCCGTCGGCCAATGCACCTTGATTATTACGACGTCGATAAGCAAGCCAAGAAGGCGGGATTGCTACCGATCGACGACGGGGATTAACCCGACCGTCCGCACCGATTTCGAATTCCGGCGCGCGTCCGGCGCTGATCAGCCGACGCATGTATGCCTCCTGAAGCCAATCGGCCCACCGGACGTTGTACCGATATGCGAGATGCGCGATCGGGCTACGGCAATGCATCAACAGGTAGCGGAGCGGCGACCAACCGGGAAGCGAGCTACGGGATTTGGCGCCAAAGCGAAAAATTGAGCGCATAGGCAAGTATTAAATTGGTCGCGGCCTGTAATTAAGACAGGCACGACATTGTTATAGGGTGAGGGTTCCGGCTCTCGCCATAGAATTGGCAGCTCTCACACAACCTTTCCTATACGGGGAACCCTCATGAACGAACAAGAAGCAAAAAATTTCGAAACCAACCTTGCGAACACGCTTGCTCACAATGTTGCGATCGCCGCATCCCTAGCACTTGCCGCGAAGGCTCACCCAAACGGCAAAGAACTCCTTGATGCATATGAACGCGATTTGATTTCCTCCTCGATTTGGCAACTTGGGAATTCGGCCGCACCGGCGTCGTTCGGCGAAAAGTATCGAAGTGAAATCAGCAGCATCTTCAGTCGCGCAAAAGCCTACGCGGGCCTCAAGTAAAGAGATCGGGAGCCAGTGGGCGGGGCGGATTAGACGCATAGAGAGAATCAAGCGTCGCAGCGAGATATTCCGCCTCGCGACGCGAACGCATCTCCAATGCCGGACGAATCAACCACAGGACTAGACGTGCATACTGGTGCTTCATGCGATTTCCTGTTTTTGAGCGAGATCCGGCCAAACGTGGGGAATCACGTCGGCGGAAAACAGATCAACTCTCCGGACGAGACCGGCGGTCTCTCGCTCGATTGGCCAGCCGAACGGGATCGGCACGGGTCTCTTCTTGTTTGCCCATGCGCTAAGGTCTGACGCATGAGCGCCGATGGCGGCGGCTAATTTGACGAGTCGGCCGCGCTCGGCATCGAGATAGGTTCTGAGGTCCATGCCGCAACTTTAGCGAAACGCAAAAGGCTTGTCTATAGCGTTTCGCGCATATACGGTTTTAGCGTTTTGCTATTGAATTGCAGACATGAAGGACATCGACCAAATCCGTCGCGACAACCTCAAGATCATCGAATCTGAGCATGGTGGGCCAGCTGCCGCAGCCGCTGCCATCGGCATGTCTCACTCGCAATTCACCAACCTGCGAGACGGCGCCAAGGACTCGAAGACGGGCAGGGCTCGCGGTATGCGCGCAATGACGGCGCGCAAAATCGAACAGAACATTGGCAAACCAGTCGGTTGGATGGACACCGACCACTCTGCTGCTGCGTCGGCGAATTCTCCCGCCGATCCGCCGGCCGGCTGGAGCCAACTCAGCCCCGGCCAACGGGCGCAGGTTGAATCGTTTATCGGCTGGCTCTTAGCGCAATCGACGACACAGACGACCACTCCTCCATCAGGAAGTAAGCGATTCGGCAAGGGTGGGTAGCGCTGTCTGCGTATGACCGGGCCTGGGCTCAAGACAACCGTCCGGAAACAACCAATCGCGAGTCAAAATCAGGCCTTCACCATTGTCGGCCAAGCCCACTACCGGCGGTCCTGCGAGCTCGCACTCCCACCTCCCATCGAAATGTATCTGCACCACCTCAACGATGCGCCCGATAAGGGCCTCGTTGGGCGACCGCACAACCCTCGCAACGTCCCCCGGCCTGCATCGCAGGCATTCAATCGATTCTTCTTTCATCAACAGCCCCGCCTTCTTTAGCGCCGAAATACTGTATGCATGTACAGTAGTTTAATCAAAAAGACAGATCCCTTTCAACAACTGTCAGTTTTGTCAGGATGCCCGCGACGTGCGGGCATTTTTGCGTCCAGGCCCGCAACTTAGCGTCGCGCACCCTCGCCCAGCGTTGCAAATTTAGCGTATGTTTTCGCGTTTCGCTATAGACAAGCTTTTCGCGTTTCGCTAAAGTCCAACTCGTCGCAGCACTGTCGCTGCACACGCACTAGGCGAGGCACCAATGCTTACCATCCTGTTCCAGCGCAGCGAATTCATCGGGCTTAAATCGCGTTCGTTGCAGGCTCGCGACTGGCACCCGCTCGTCGCGCTCGTCGTGCTTTACCTGATCGCCAGCGCGATCGCCCCGGCGTTCGGCATTTGAGGTGCGCATGAACAAGCCGATGCCCCTCTGGAAAATCGTGCTTCTCTGGCTCGCCGTCGGCATCGGTTGCGTGGTGTGGACCACCGATGGCGACAGCTCGCCGACCCGCGCGCCGATCATTGCAACTCGCGCTGCGTGAGGCCGATATGTCACGACAGCCACTCTCGCTGCTTATCGACCACATCGACGACGAACGCACCGCCGATCGGGCCATCGGCTCTTACGCGAAAGCGCGTCGCACCAGCGTTCAGCGTGACCTCTCCACGGGAAAGCGGCCAATTCCCGCCTATCTGTTGCGCATCGAATGGAATCGCCTACGGATGGTCGGCGACTTCGAGCTCGCCATTGTTCGAGACGAGATTCGCGCGATGCTCGAGGCATCGCACCGCGCTCGCGAGGCACGAGCGACGCGGCGGGCAGTTAACCGGGTCGATATCAAGCGCCTGCAGGCGGGCGACACGGAGGATTGATCGATGCCGCGCTGCCATGTTCGCTGCACGCACTGCACCGCGCGCCGATGCCTGCGCCGCCATCCCAACCGATACACACGCCTACCCGCGTGCCGCACCTGCAACCGGCGGCAATACCGCGTCGACCGCTGGATGAATCGCCGGAACACGACGCGCATGCGCTGCGACTGCGCCGGCTACTGGTTCCCGCATAGGCGTGGCTCCCTTTATTGCTGGCACCGGGCCGACGGCTCGAACCGCTACCCCGGCGATACCGATTTCGCCGATCGCAATTACGACGGCCTCGCGGCCTGACTTCACCTGAGAGGTAATCGCATGTCCCTGTTCACGTCACTGCACGCGCTCGCGCAAACAACGAGCATCAATATCCTGATCACCGCCGAAGGCGATGAAAACCTGCGCGTCAACGTCACGCCGCTGCCGAACGCGAAAGGCAAAAAAGAACTCTGGCCGCTGTCGCTCGTTGCGACGCCCGAAGAACTCGACGCCGAATTCGCAGCCGCGGTCGAGGCATACGAGCCCGGCGCGCTGTCGCTGCTCGACCAGGCTCGCGCGTGTGCCGCCGCGAACACATCGGGTTCGCCGCCCGCGCTCCCCGCGCCGAGCGCCGGTCAGCCGACCGGCACCGCTCCGCGACGCCGCGGGCGTCCGCCGAGAGCCTCGAAGGCCGGCGACGCCGACACCCCGCCGGCAAACGCCGGCGAGAACGCTACCGATCCGCGCCAGATGACCATCAGCGACGGCTCAGGTCCGCTCGACGGCCCCGAAGATCGCCCGGATATCACCGGTTCCAGCGATCCGGAAGCAGCACACGAAGACCATGATTCCGATCCCGCTGATGCCGCCGACGCCGGCGTCGACATGTACTAATCGACGGGAGACAACAGAATGAAAATCGAAACGCTCACGCGCGAATTCTCATACAACGGCGCCAAGCTCGCCGATCCTGCACCGGCGTTCACGCTGCAGCAGGTCCGCGACTTCTATTCGCAGACCTATCCCGAACTGACGAACGCCGAAATCGAGGGGCCGGTCATCAAGGCCAACCGCAACATCTACACGTTCCGGCGGGCCGTAGGCACGAAGGGCAACGCCCTCACTTACGACAATCGCCCTGTATCGCTCAAAACCTACGTCAGCCCAGACGGGAAAACCTATATCCAAGGTTTCGGAGTCGGCTTCGCGATTAGCCACGCCATATCCGTCGATTGCGACGACGTGCGCAAAAAGCTTGATGAGGTTCGCGCCCTCGACGTCAGCATTCTTCCGCCGATCCGCGCGTACCTCGCCGAGCTCGACCGATTCAGCGCCGCGCATGCCTGCCCGCTGCTCGCCGCAGAAGTCGCATTCATCAACGCGCTGCATGCGCACTACTGCCCGCAACCGAAATGACGCTCCGCGAACTTCGAAAGCGCTTGCGCACCGACACACTGAATCACGGCCAACGCCTGCCGACCGCGATCGGCAAGTATGACGCGCCCCTCGCGCGCAGCGTGGCGCGCGCTGCCTCAACCAACGACGGCACGACCGAACGCCTGCGCCTGCCGTCGACACTGGTTCCGCTGCTGCCATGATCGCCGCACCGCTCACCCCGCCCCGCATCGCGCCTGAAGTGCCGACGCGCTACACGATCGGCGACGACGCCGATTTCATGCGTCGACTATCGCTGGCGCTGCTTCGCGGCCGACAGCTTAGCGAAGCCGACGCCGCGCCGCTCGACGACTCATCGACTGAAAGCGACTTGGCGTTGAACGCAATGCCGCGCATATGGAAAGAAATCACCAGCGATATTGGTTCGTTTGACTGGAGCCTCGCGATCTCCGACGCGAGCAACATGCCCGACACCGCGCTCGTGCGTATCACGACGGCGGAAGGGGCGGGAAGCGGTCCGATTAGATTCATTGGCTCGGGCATTCGACGCCTCGAATCGATTCAACCGGGCCTCGGCCAAACCGTGCTTGCGGTTCTGTACGAAGCCTGTGACCACTACCTTCCGTCCGTGTGCACGCCGCATGAGGCAATGAGCTTGGCCGAATACATGTACTGGCACTGCAACAAAGACGAGGTTGCCGCGCTCCCCGAACTTCGCGACATGAATACCGTACCAGGCGACCCGGTGCTTTCCGATCAGGAATTCCTCGACCACATCGACGTTCCGCGGCGCGCCGGGTTTTTCGCGAGCGCGCCAGCTTGGGCCATAACGCCCGAGCGCGTACTTGATGCATCCGAGGTGCGTCGGTATTACGACACGAATCTCGTCGCATGGGCTGCCATCGACGCGTGCGACGCGATCCACCGGACGATCACCACCGGGGGCCCGTTTGCCCGCGTCGACCTGAAGGATACAAGCGAATATTGTCAGGACTATTCCCTGATCCTCGCCTGGGACCAAGGCGACGGCCTCGGGCGCATTCTGGACGATTTCTGGCAAGGCGAAATGCAGTGCGGCGACGCTGAATCGTGCGCAGCACTCCACATTTCTACGAATGGTCGCGCACTCGGAACGTGGCTCGATCGCATGCGCAACACCGCGACGCTGGCCAAGGCCGTTTCGGATTTGGTCATGCTGATCTCGACGCCCGATGGATCGGATATCGACGGCGAACCCGTCAAGGTACAGGTGCGCGTATGAGCCGCGTAGATGTTTATGGAAACGGCGACGTGTCGCTCGATCTGCACTCCGCCCTGCTGATTTACAAGAACGCACTCGATAGTCAGGTCTACGTCACGAAGCATTCTGCCCGCGTTGTCGACGGCGTGCCGACGCTGATGGCCGGCACATCGATCACGCGCTCGCAATTGGTTGAATTCGTCGCCGCGGCATCGAAACAGGTCGGGCATGAAGGATTCGTTCACGAGCGGGTGATCTTTACCGCTCCCGGCGTCGTCGCTTGGTGGACGCCGGCCGTGCAGCGTCAAGTCTGGTTCTCAGCCAGCCCACCGATCGGAGAGCGCTCAGCGGTCACGCACCACCCCACGCTGCTGTTCGTTGCCCGAGGGGTGTCGCGCTATGTGTTCGCACTCGCAGAGAACTGCAGACCGACGCCCGAAACGAAGCTATATCAAGCGCCCTACTTCAATGTGAGCAAGAGCGGCCAGATTTGCACCGGCAACGTCGACATTGCAGGCAACCCCACGCCGACAGAAATCGAACGATACGAAGTCGATGAGTTTTTTCGCAGCAGATTCACGCACCCGAACGCCCCGATGCTGATCAACGGCGGCAGTGCCGCCGACCTCTGGGTCAAGCTGCTCGACGGTGCCGAATTTCCCACCGAGCGGCTCGTCAGCAGCGAAATGACCGTCGCCGCCACCATTAAAAAAATCACGCAACGGAGTTAATCGCCATGAGCAAAATCGAAACCATCAAAGCCGAATTCGAAACGACCACTGGCGCCGTACTCGAGCAGCTCGGCAAGGCGCTGTCGACGTTCACGCGCGCCGTCGCGGACGAAGTCACTGCCGGCCAGCACCGTGCGATTGCCGCTCGGGCCGACGACGAAAACATCGCGCTCGACAATGCACTGTACGACAGCGCGCCGGTGGTCGCCGTGCCGCGTCACGCTGAATTCGCGCCGCTGCTCGACGTCGGGCACCGCTTCCTGCTTGCCGCCGAAGGCCTGTTCGTCGAGATCCGCCGCCCCTGGCTGCACCTGATTCAACAGATTGCCGCCGTTGACGCAGCCGGCCCACGGCCGCCGTATGGCTCCGTTGATCAGAAAATCGAATTCGCGTTCGGCCGACTCGGCACCGCCGAGCCGCACCTGCGCCGATTCGCAGCCGAGGCTGCCGAGGTTGCACCGAACGAGCACGCCGCATGGGTCGTCTGGAACGACACGCGCAAGGAGCTGGAATACCGGCAAGTTGAAGTCACCAGCTCGACGCCGATCTCGATCGACATCAATCGCCCGGCGCTCGCGGATGACGAGAGCCTCGCGATCGACCTCCACAGCCACGGAGCAGGCCCCGCAGGTTTCAGCGCCACGGACGACGCAGACGACGCAGGCGAGGTAAAAATCGCAGGCGTGATTGGTGGCGTCGGCACTGGCAACCCGAGCGTCGCATTCCGTCTGTGCGCTCTCGGCAAGATGATCACTCTGCGCGTCCCGGTGCAAGCATTCTTCCCGGCCACGGAGAAAACCGCGTGAACCAACTCGACATACTCGAACTTGCCGCGAAGGCCGCGGGGTGGGAAGTGAAACGCTACACCGTGCGCGACCTCACAGCGATCCACGTCAGACCACACCTGACGGCAGACTGGCGATCGTTCGATTCGATCGCCTCGCGCGCCGACGCGTTCGAGTTGTCGAGCGCAGCCCGCATCGATGTCACGCACTTCGCCGACTACGTAACCGCGCACGCGGGCGCGGGTGCGTTCCGCCACTTCACCCACGACGACATCGATGCGCGCCACGATGTCGGCGGGCAGCAGTCCGAGCGCGAACGTGCGACACGCCGCGCGATCACTGAGTGTGCCGCGTTGATCGGTCGCGACGTCGGCGCGCCATGGTGGAGGACGGTATGACCCACCACACGACACCGGCCCGCTATCTCAGCGATCGGCGCGTTACGGTTGCACTGATCGGATGCGGCGGCACTGGCTCGCAGATGTTGACGGGGCTCGCGCGCCTCAATCATGCGCTCGTCGAGCTCGGCCATCCCGGCCTACACGTTACCGCGTTCGACGCCGACACGATCAGTAGCGCGAACGTCGGCCGGCAAATGTTTAGCCCCGCCGACGTCGGCCTGCACAAAAGCGTCGTACTCGTTCACCGGATCAACGCTTTTTTCGGGATCGACTGGTGCGGTCGGCCCGTGCACGCCGGCCCGGACGAGCTCGTACGCGGCGCGCCTGCCCTCACGATCATGTGCGTGGACAGCGCGGCAGCTCGCGCGAGGCTCGAGCCGGCCCTGCGCGCATCGAATTGCTACGTGATGGACCTCGGCAACCGAGCGAGCGACGCACAGGTGCTGTTCGGCGCGCACAAAAAGGTGACTGGCAACACAAAGACCGCCGCCGGCAGCACGCCGCTGCGCTGGCCGTACGACGTGCTGCCCGAGCTGATCGATACCTCAATTCCAGAGGACGACACGCCAAGTTGCAGCCTCGCCGAGGCGCTCGAGCGGCAGGAGTTGTTCATCAACCAGGCCGTTGTCACGCAGGGGCTCGCGATCCTGTGGGAATTTTTCCGGCATGCGCGCCTGACGTGGTGCGGCGCGTTCGTTAACTTGAAGACAGGCCACGTGCGACCGCTGCCCGTCCCAAAGGCGGAGAACACTCAATGAGCTTCGAATACATCCGCAAACATTACGGCGTGCCGGCCGAGCGCGGCCGGCAGGTGAAATGCTACGGCGAGCCTGGGGTCATCGTGAACGCCGACGGCCACTATCTCTGCGTCGTCATCGACAGCGACACGAGCGAAGAGGAGCGCCGCTATCACCCAGTCGACCAGATCGAATACGGCGAGCTCGTCGACGCACCGGTACTGCGCGAGTGGCGTTGCCTCCCGCCGTGGCGCGACGAGTTCGAATACGAAGCCTGGTTCACGGTAACAGCCAGCACGCGCAGCAAAGCCAGATACAAGGCGTTCCGCGATCTCCTCGACGTACGCGACCTGACCGGGAAGGACATGATCCGCATCCGCGTGCGCGCCAATCCGCGGTTGAAGCCTGGTCGCGTTGTATTCGTGCCGCCATCCGACGATCCGGACCTGCCGTTCTAGCCCGCCACCCGCACTGAACATTTGGAGCTTTTATGACCACGCAACAGCAATCTACGAAATTTTCGCGATCCTCTACCGCGCACGCCGCGCCCATCACTGCGCAATCCGCACTCGCGGCGATCGAGACTTTCGAAATCGTCGGCGAGAACAACGATTCGCGCGAACCGAACGCCGATGATCGTTTCATCCTGACCGAGTTCATCGCGCACGCATTCGGTGGATACCCTGTCGAGCAGCACGAAGCAGCGCCGGCCGACGCTCGTGCGCATTGGAAAACTGGAACGCCGCCGACCAAGGATGGCGAACACCGCGAATACATCGTGGCAGTGCGGCGTGCACATGACAATCGACGTGTATTCGTGTTCGCCGCCAGCCACGCGAACAACTACGCCGATGAACTGCGCGACCAAGACGGCAATGAATTCATCGCGGACGGCTGGCACGACATCGCCGAAGACCCGAGCGGGGAATTCAACACCTTGTTCACGCCGACTCTGGGCGAGAACGACGAGATTCTCGGCTGGCAAGAGCTGCCGAAGTGGAGTGACACGGCGGTCCCGCAGGATCCCGAGCAGGCAGACGCTCGGTGCGAAGATGCCTACGTCGCGAAACGGCTGTCGGAGGTGCTGGCCAGCGTCTACACAACGCTCATCGGCGACGACCAGGTGGACCCGGACGAGAGCCTGAATGCGATCGAGCGCGTCGAGCGGGCCGCCCAAGTGCTGCGCCTCGAAGTCGAGCTTTTTCGTGGACAGGCAGACGCTCGGGAGGGGCTGACGGATGCGGCGCGCGACGTGCTTGCAGAACGGCGGCGCCATGTCGAGCAGGAAGGGTGGACGCCAGCGCACGATGACAAATACCGCGACCACGAGCTTTCCTGCGCTGCTGGATGCTACGCGATGTACACGTTCGCATATCCTGCCGGCAATCCGCCTCCGGCATGGCCGTGGGCCGCCGAATGGTGGAAACCGACGACGCATCGTCGAGACCTAGTGAAGGCCGGTGGACTGATCTTCGCCGCGATCGAACGGCTTGACCGCGCAACCGCCGCTGCAGGAGAACGCAATGCCCCTTGAACAATTCGAGCCGGACGCGCTTGAACTGAAGATCGCAGCTAGCACCTACCTGCCGGCGTGCGCCCACTGCGGGCGCACCGCAATTATGTCGAGCGGCATCAACCGCGAGCCGCTGTTCAGCAAGCAGCCGGTCTATCAGGCGCGCGTCGCATGCACAAACTACGAGTGCAATGCGAGCGTAGTTGCGAACGAGCGAACCCGCGGGGAGGCGCAGCAACACGCGATCGCGCAATGGAGCAAGCGCACCAAAGCGACGACCCCCGAATTGACGCTGACTATCGAGGATGTGCGGGCGGCAAAACAAAGCGCACGCCAATTATTCGAAGGCGACTGCAATCACACGTTTGACGCCATCGAATACTTCGCGCAACTTCTTGAGGCGACGGATGCCGCGCGATTGCACGTGACAGGCCGCGCAGGAGATGCAAAATGACGAAAAAACAATCGAAACGTGAAGCCCCGACTGCCGACACGCAGATTGCAGCAGCAATTTCTAGCACGATTAGCGCCGTCAGCTTCCAGGGGCTCAGCATCGAGACTCCTGACGGCAATCCCGCCACACTCGCCGTGCTCGACCAGAACGGGAAAGTGGTCGACGCCGGGCCTGCCGTATCGCGTGCCGTGTGGGATATCGCGATCAGATCGTATCGAAACTTTCTGTGCGCGCAGGGTTTCCTGCGCGTCAGGACAGTTTCTCCTGACCAGCAGACAGCATGACCTGACACGGCGCCGCAAGGCGCCGTTTTTCATTGCGGGCTTCCGATAGGCACGTCGGCGGGATGATCAAGCGATTCTGCTACTATATATTTACCCTAACGCTCGGCAATCCGAAGATCATGATGTTCTATCTGGCGCTGCTGCCGACGCTCGTCGACCTGCGCCATATCGGCGTGCTCGCATGGTTCGAGCTGACCGTCACGATGCTCGTCGTGCTGGTGGCGAGCGACTTCTGCTGGGCATTCGTCGCCACTCGCGCGCGGCGCTTCCTGACGAGCCGCAAGGCAATGCGGATCGCGAACCGCACGAGCGCGACCGCGATGGCCAGCGCGGCAGTGGCGATCGCGACGCGGTAGGCGGCGCGCGCTTCGGTTCGTCTCGATCGCATCGTCGATCGGGTCTTCAATCTTCCCGGTGCTTTCGAGCATGCGCTCAGCAGCCTTGCACGTGATGACTTTGCATTGCGCGCCGAGCGGATGCACATCCGTCCACCTCATTGATGCGCGCGCCGTTCAACGCGAAGACGCGAGCAGGAAACCAATCGCGGCACGCCACCAGGCGTCGTCGACGAACGCCGCCCAGTCGCCATGGTCGGCCGACTGCACGACCGCCAGCCGTCTCGGGTCGGCCAGCGTGTCGAACAGCGCCGCGCCGAAGCGCGCGGGCACCGTGCGGTCGCGCTCCGCGACCACCACCAGCACCGGATGGCCGAACGCCGCCAGGTTCGCGGCGCTGTCATAGCGGTCGCGCAGCAGCCATTTCACCGGCAGCCACGGGTAGTGATAAGCCGCGACATGCTCGAACGTGTCCCACGGGGTGATCAGCATCAGGCCGGCGATCTTGTCGCGCTCGCGCGAGACGGCCTCAGCCGCCACGCCCGTGCCGAGCGATTCGCCGACGACCAGCAGCGGCGCGCCATAACGGCGGCGCGCGATCTCGATCGTCTGCTGTGCATCGGCGGCCAGGCTGCGCTCGTTCGGCGTGCCGTTGCGCGGCCCGTAGCCGGGATACTCAGCGAGAATCACGCGCAGCCCCAGGCGGGTGAGTTCCGTCGCGTAGTACGAACGGCCTCCGGCGTGGCCGGCATTGCCATGAAACACGACGACCGTACCGCGAACGCGCCCGGCCGGTTCGGCCACCAGGCCGCGATAGGCTTCCCGGGAAGGCCACGCGTGCAGCGTGCCGGACACGACGTCCGCGACTGCCGCCCGCTCCGGGAAGTAGAGGAGACGATCCTGAAACAGGGCGAAGCCCGCCATGACGATCACACACGTGATGGCGAGACACAGCACGATTCGTATGATTTTCATCGCGTCGAGCGCAATCCGTCCGTGGCCTGCCGCCTTGCATCACGTTATTGCATGCGGTTCAACGATCAAGCATACGCCGGCCGATCAAATAAACATTCAGGATTTCTGCGGATCATCGCGGGCGTCGCGCTCGCGATGGCCCGATGGCAGCGCTTTCCGCGCGAGCCTGTAATACACGGTTACGAAAACGGATGCCCGTTGTGCGCCACCAGCGCCCGCACCAGTTGCCAGTCGTCGTCGCGACAGAAGTCGAGCAGCACGATCCCGCATGGCCCGGGATGCGTGCGCAACCGTTTCGCGAGCCGCGCATGAACCCCAGCCACCGTGCCGTTGCCGCGCGCAACGACCGACGGATTCGCGCCCATGCCCGTCCCGCTGGTGAAATTGACCGCCCAGCGGCCGCTTTCCGCCGGCGGCATATGCGTGAGCAACGCGTCGACCGCGCGCCACTTGTAATCGATCGACGCCGCCACCGGCACGCGATACGCGTCCTGGATCACGAACGCCGCCTCCAGATGATCGATCGTGAACGTCTGGTTGTCCGGCCACGCGGTCAGGTCGATGCCGAGCGGACGGCTGCTCCCGAAGCGCCGCAGCAGCACGACCGCGCCGCGCACGTCGCCGAGCGCCGGAATCGCGCCGCCCGCATGCCAGCGCAACCCCGGATGCCGCGCGCGATGCGCATCGAACGTCGCATCGAAGCTGCGCCGGCACGCGTGCGCCGGCCATTCGTCCTTCACCGACATCACGATGCATTCGTGCGGATGCGCGGCGAGAAAACGCGCGCAGGTCGCGAGCACGTCGTCGAACGTCATGCCGAGCGCGATCCCGCCGTGATGCATCTCGAACCGGTCGTGCACGTGCCGGCAGCGGATATCGAGCATCCGCACGCCGTGCATCAGCTGCGCGTCGAGCGGCGCGTCCTGGGTGTGGACCAGCGCATCGTCGACGGTATACGCACAGGTGTCATGACTGCCCGGTACGGTCAGGGTATGCAGCGCTCGCGCGTCGTCGAGCGCCGACATCCAGTCGGCGAGCGGCAGGCGCGGTTCGGAGTGCGGATGGATCATGAGTCGATGACAGACCAACAGAAAAAACAGTGGGTGACCGCGTCCGACGTGGCGGCGCGGGCCGGCGTGTCGCGCTCGGCGGTGTCGCGGGCGTTCTCGCCGACGGCGAGCATCGCGCCCGAGACGCGCGAACGCGTGATGCATGCGGCGCGCGCGCTCGGCTACCAGGTGAACCTGATCGCGCGCGACATGATCACGCAGCGCAGCAGCATGATCGGCGTCGTCACCGCGGGCTTCGAGAATCCGTTTCGCGCGCGGCTGTTGTCCGACCTGCTGGCCGCGCTCGGGCATCGCGCGCTCACGCCGCTCGTGACGAACGCGGAAGACCCGCGCCAGATCCGCCAGTCGCTCGAGCGGCTGCTCAGCTACCGGATCGCCGGGCTGGTGATGACGTCCGCGTCGCCGCCGCTGTCGGTCGCGCGCCAGTACCTCGCGCACCGGATTCCGGTCGTGATGATCAACCGCGCGGCGAACCTGCCGGGCGCGGACGTCGTCGTCAGCGACAACGCGGACGGCGCCGCCGATGCCGCGCGGATGCTTGCCGAGGCCGGCGCACGACGGTTCGCGTTCGTCGGGCCGCGCGCGGCGAGCTACAGCGCGAACGCGCGCGCCGCCGCATTCGCCGACGCGCTCCGGCGGCATGCTCCCGACGGCGCTGCGGCGA
Source organism: Burkholderia pyrrocinia (assembly GCA_001527685.1). Lineage (GTDB taxonomy): Bacteria > Pseudomonadota > Gammaproteobacteria > Burkholderiales > Burkholderiaceae > Burkholderia > Burkholderia pyrrocinia_D. Next base: position 153,745 of record LOZU01000030.1, on the reverse strand, counting down.
TACGGTTTCACGCGACGCCATCCGACACCTACGCCTGCGGTGTCGACGCGGCTCGGCAGCTGCTGGCCGGCGACGCGCGTCCGGACGGCGTATTCTGCTCGTCCGACCTGCTCGCGCTGGGCGTGATCGACACCGCGCGGCACCGCTTCGGCCTGCGCGTGCCAGGCGACTTGCGCGTGATCGGCTTCGACGACATTCCCGCCGCCGCCTACGACGGCTACGCGCTGACGACCTTCCGGCAGGACACGCAGGGCCTCGCGCACGCGGCCGTCGGCATGCTCGCCGAGCGGATGCAGGTTTTCGCCGGCCCGTCGCGCACGCAGGTCGTGCCGGTGACGCGCGTGATCCGTCACAGTTGCGGTTGACCCGGGCCGCGACGCGGCCGCTTCACTTCAACCCGCCCGCGAAGCCGCGCAGCAGATAGCGCTGCACGTACCCCGCGACCGCGAGCGTCGGCAGCGACGCGATCAGCCCCGCGCTCATCAGGTCGCCCCAGTCGATGCCGTTCTCGGTCACGTAGCCCGCGATCGCGAGCGGCAGCGTGAAGCGGCTCGGCGTCGACACGAACAGCAGCGCGAGCAGGAACTCGTTCCATGCGGCGATGAACACGAAGATCGCGGTCGCGATCAGGCCGGGCGCGCACAGCGGCAGCACGATCTGCACGAGCCGCCGCGCGAGCCCCGCACCGTCGATGCACGCGGCTTCCTCGTATTCGACGGGCACGTCGCGTACGAACGCGAGCAGCATCCAGATCGCCATCGGCAGCGCGTAGAGCTGGTACGCGAGCATCAGGCCGGGCGACGAATCGAGCAGGTGCAGCCGCTTCGCGAGCGCGAACAGCGGCACCGCGATCGTGATCGGCGGCATCAGCTTCAGCGCCAGCACGAGCACGAGGAACAGCAGGTCCAGGCGCGCGGGAAAGCGCAGCCGCACGAGCGCATAGGCGGCCGGAAACGCGAGCGCCAGCGCCAGCAGCGTCGTGCCGAAGCCGACCAGCAGCGAATTGACGAGCGGGCCGCCGATGCCGTTGGTCCAGACCGACGCGAAATGCGCGAGCGTCGGCGCGGCCGGCCACAGCCGCAGCGGATGATCGAGACGCTCGAGCGTCGGCATGAAGGCCGCGCCCGCCATCCACAGGCATGGCAGCAGCAGCGCCGCCAGCGCGAGCGCGCGCAGCGCCCACGGCATGGCCCGTGCGAATGCCGCGCGGCCGCGCGCGGGCTGCGGCGTGGCGCGCGCGCCGTGCGGCGTCACGTGCGCCGCTTGCGAACCGTTTGCCATACGTATCCCGAGACGAGCAGCGCGGACGCTGCGAGCATCAGCACCGACGCGGCGCTCGCCGGCCCGACGTTGAAGAAGCGGAACCCCGTGTCGTAGATGAAGGTCGACAGCGTCTGTGTCGCGTTGCCGGGGCCGCCGCCCGTCAGCGCGTAGACCTTGTCGAACAGCTTGAACGTGTCGATCGAGCGCAGCAGCAATGCGAGCCCGATCTGCGGCGCGGCAAGCGGCAGCGTGATGTCGCGCAGGCACTGCCATTCGCTCGCGCCATCGGTGCGCGCGGCTTCGTACAGCTCCTGCGGGATCGACTGCAGGCCCGCGAGCACGATCAGGAACGCCATCGGCGTCCACTGCCACACGTCGACGAGCATCAGCGACCAAAGCGCCAGGTGCGGATCCGACAGCCAGCGCACGCCGTCCAGCCCGAAGGTCGCGAGCAGCGCGTTCAGGAAGCCGTCGAAGTTGAGCCAGTTGCGCCAGATGGCCGAGCAGACGAGTGTCGACAACATCATCGGCAGGATCGCGAGCGGCAGCGCGATGCGGCGCCCCGGGAACGCGCGCACGAACAGCAGCGCGAGACCGAAGCCGAGCGCCACCTCGACGAGCGACGCCGCGATCGTGAAGCGCAGCGTGTTGCCGAAGCCGGCCGCGAACGCGTCGTCGCCGAGCACCGCGCGATAGTTCGCGAGGCCGACGAACGCGCGGCGGCCCGCCGTGTAGTCGACCCGGCAGAACGAATCGACCAGCACCTGCGCGACCGGATACAGCGCGAGCGCAACCAGCACCAGCAGCGCGGGCCCGAGCAGCGCGACGAACGGCAGCATGCGGCCTGGCGTCTTCATGCGCGGCGCGCGTCGAATGCGTCGGCGCGGGGCGTCACTTGCCCGCCGCGGCCATCGCCTGCGCGATCTTCTGCCGCGCCTGGCGCAGCGCGGCGTCGGGCGCGGCCTGCCCCGTCAGCGCGAGCTGCAGCTGGTCGCCGAGGATGCTCTCGATCTGCTGCCAGTCCTTCACGCGCGGCCGCGCGCGGCCCGCTTCGAGCGCCTTCAGCTGATCCGGGTACCAGCGATACTGCCGCACCAGCGCCGGATCCTCGAACACGCTCTTGCGGGTCGGCGGAATGCCGAGCGCGGCGAGGCGCGCCTGTGTGTCGCGCGACGTCAGGTACGCGAGGAAATCCTGCGCGAGCTTCGCATGCGGCGCGTCCTTCGGAATCGCCATCTGCCAGATGCCGAGCATCGGCGCGGGGCCCGCGGTCTGCCCCGGCGGCGCCTGCAGCGCGATCTGGCCGGCCACGCGCGACTGCTTCGGATCGTCGAGCGCCGGCACCCATGCGGGCCATACCTCGATCGCCTGCGCGGCGGTGCCGCGCTGCAGCGCGTCGCGCACTTCCGCCGCGCCGTACACGTCGACGTCCTTCGGCGCGAACGCCTTCAGCGCGAGGAAGGTCTTCAGCGCCGCCTGCGCCTCGCGCGAATCGATCGTCACGTTGCCGGCGCGATCGAGCACGTCGCCGCCGTACGCCCACAGGATCGGCAGGAAGCCCGTCACGACCGGGTTGCCCTTGGTGCCGCGGAACACGACGCCGCTCAGGCTCTTGTCCGCGCCGCCGAGCGTCTGCGCGATCTTCAGCACGTCGTCCCAGTTGCGCGGCGGCTGCAGGTTGTGTTTCGCGAGCAGGTCCTTGCGGTACGCAAACATCTCGACGTTGCCGACGACCGGCAGCGCGTACAGCCCGCCCGCCGCGTTGCGCCCGAGCGCGACGGTCGACGCGACCAGGTCGGCGTCCGCGAGCGCCGCCGGCAGCGGCTTCAGCCAGCCGTTGCCGATGAATTCCGGCGACCACGTGTCGTCCAGCATCACGAGATCGTATGCGCCGGTGCCTTCGCGCATCGACAGCTTGAGCTTCTGGTAGAGGTTCGCGTTCGGCAGCTTCAGCAGCTCGATGTCGGTGCCCGGATGCAGCTTCTGGAAGCCGGCGACGGCATCGGCCAGCCCCTTGCCGTAGATGTCGTCGCGGCCGGCGATGACGAGATCCGCGGCGACGGCATGCGACGCGACGACGGAGAGCGCAACGGCGGCGGACAGCGCACGCAAGCGGCTGAAAAATGTCATGGTCTTCCTCACGATGGGCGCGATGGTGGAACGGCGATCCGTTGCACACGTGTGCAACGGAAGGGGCGGCTTGGACCGCTCGAGACGAACGCCATTGTTCACGCCGATCGTTAAGGAATTGTGGCAGGCGGCTTGCGCCGGTTCGGGCGGCCGCTCCGCCGCGCCTACTCCGGTGACGCCGCCGTCGCCGCGTCAGAAATTCACGCGTATCCCCGCCATCACCGCCAACTGCCGGTTCGAGTTGCTGTTCGCGAGCACCGGGATCTGCGCGTAGTTCACCGCGTTGCCGCTCGCATCGGTGCCGAGCCCCGTCCCGCTCGCGAGCTGGCCGATCGCGACTGCATACAGCGCCGTGCGCTTCGACAGCGCGTAGTTCGTGCCGACGTTCACCTGATGGAAGCGCGTCGTGCCGCGCCCGTCGGTATGCACGGCGTTGAAGATGTACGCGACGCCGCCTTGCAGCGCGGGCGTGAACATGTACGTGACGTTCAGCTCGCCGGCGTCGAACGTGAACGCCTGCGCACGCGGCTGCGCGCTCGTCGAAAAATAGGTGCTGTCGTCGAGACGCGTGTGCGTATAGGTCAGTGCGACCGTCGCCGCGCCCAACGTCACCGAGCCGCCCGCGCCGAACGCGCGCATCGACCGCGCGTCCTGCAGCAGACAGTACATCGCGCCCGGGTTGCTGCACGCGAAATCGCCGATATAGCCGCTCTCGCCGCCGAGCGCCGCGTCGAGCGGCTGCCGCAGGTTCAGGTAGCCGAGCGCGAGCGACACCGGCGCGCGGTTGTACGACACGGCCAGCGCATAGCCACGCTTCGCCGAGAAATTGCCGGCCTGCCCGCCAAAGCTGAACGTACCGCCGAACGTGAGGCCGTTGAAATCCGTGCTCGTGAATTTCACCGCGTTGTTGAAGTTGAACGCGGCGTTCAGGTTGTCGACGTCGCCGAGATGCGAACCGTACGGCGTCGACCAGTTGTTGCTCGACACGTATGCGCCGAGCATGTCGGTATAGGAATCGTATTGCCGCCCGAGGCCGAGCGTGCCGATCCCGTCCTGCCGCAGCCCGACCCACGCCTGCCGGCTGAATGCCGTGCCGCCCTGCAGCGCCTGCCCGTTCGCGGACAGGAATTGCTGTTCGAGCGCGAACACCGCGTTCAGGCCGCCGCCGAGCGGCTCGGCGCCCTGGAAGCCGAACCGCGACGGCACGAGGTTGCCGCCGCCCATCTGCCACGCATGCCCGCCGCCGACGCTGCCGTCCGCGCGCGTGAACTGCTGGTTCGTCGAGTAGATGATGCCGGTATCCACGGTGCCGTACAGCGTCACGCTGCCCGAGGTCTGTGCGTGCGCGTGAACGCAGGATGCTGCTGCCGCCGCCGCGGCCAGTCGTCGTCCGATCGTCATTCCCGTCCCTTGTTGGCCATCGCTTCGTTCTGCGAATCGATGTGGTTGATGATGTGGGTGACGGGACTCTATCCGGCGAAAATTCCGGACCCCTATCGCAAATCGGCAAACGGTTGCGGTGTGTTGCTCACACGGGGCGCAGCGTCTGCGACGGCAGCTCGCCGAACAGGTCGCGATACTCGCGCGCGAAGTAGCCGAGGTGCGTGAAGCCCCAGCTCGCGGCCGCCTCGCCGACGCCGAGCTGCTGCGCGGACGTCGTGCGCAGCATGCGCCGCACCGCGTTCAGGCGGATCGTGCGCAGGTAGCTGACCGGCGTCACGTCGGCGACGCGCTGGAAGCTCGTCTGCAGCGTGCGGCGGCTGCAGCGTAGCGCGCGGCACAGCTCGAGCACGGTGACGGGCTCCTCGGGCCGCTCGCGCAGGTGCCGCTCGCACCGGCGCACGATGTCGCTGTAGGTCGCATGCGTGATGTCGCGGCGCTCCGCACCGACCGCCTGGTCGAGCGCGTCGAGGAACATGCCGAGCATCGCGTCGCGGAACATCCGGCGCGTCGCCGCGAATTCGAGGCAGCCGGGGTTGCGTTGCGCTTCGTCGATCAGCGCCGACAGCCGCGCGCCGAGCACGACGCCCTGCGCGTCCGACAGCCGCGTCACGTGATGCAGCTTGCGCCCGCCGGCCGCGCCCGAACCGAACTCGACCTCGCACAGCTCGTCGACGAGATCCGACGCGGCGCTGATCCCGACGAGCCCCATCCCCTCGGGCGTATGGAACTCGAAATCCTCGCCGGCGCGCAGCGCAAGCAGCGCATAGCCGTCGATCGGCTGCCCCTGGAAGGTGCCCGCGAGCGGCATCGACAGCGGCACCGCGAGCGACGTGCGGCCGGCGGGCGCGGCGCCCGTCTGCGCGACGCGCCGGTTGGTGGTTTCGCGGAAGAAGTGGAAATCGTCGTACAGCACCTGCGTGACGGTGCCCTTGAACCGGCCCGGCGTCATCTGACGATAGACCTGATGCCAGCCCGCGATTGCGAGCCCATGGTCGTGCACGTCTTCGTGCGAGCGTGACTGGAACAACATCGGCACCTCCGGTGGAACCCTGATTCCCTTGCGCGCGGCCGCCGGCATCGTGCGTCGGCACGCGACGCCACAGCTTACCTTCGCAAAAAGCCGCGCAGTACACGATCGAATGCCGCGCACGCCGCCGACAGCGCGGCGGCCTGCTCGTCCGTCAGCCGCACGTAGCGGCGAAACGACGGCATCCGGTTCACGACCTCGCTGCCGCCGAACGGCATGATGATCAGGGTCCAGCATCCGTCATGCGCGTCGATCGCGCAATCCGCCAAATGGATAGGCCGCAGCGCGTCGGCAAGCGCCGGCTCGGCCAGCAGCGCGTCGACGATCCGTGCGAAACCTGGATCGCCCCCGGGCCGCGGCGCCGCGCGCACGCCGGTGCGCCGCAGCCAGCCCGTCTGCCGCACGCGCGCGCTGCCGTGCACGGCCGGGCCGCGCGCCGTCACCGCGATCCGCACGCTGACCGTGTGCATCAGGAACTGCCGTGCGACCTGCTCGGTGGCGCTCACCCGCACGCCGTTCGGCAGCGTCGCCACCCCGCTCGCGCCGCTCGCGCCGCCCGCGCCGTCGCGCGCCGCGCGCAGGTCGGCCAGCACACGCGCGGCGGTCGCGCCGGGCCGATAGCCGGGCGGCGGCGCACCGGGCGCGGCGCGCCAGCGGGCAAGCATGGCCTTCATCCGGCGACGTGCTCGTTGCGCAGCACGTCCTCGACCGGCACCGGCTTGAACGGATGCCGGCGCTGCACGACGACGGTCCAGAACAGCGCATACAGCGCGGTCAGCCCGAGCATCGCGCCGAACGGCACGTAGATGTCGCGCGGGTTCATGCCCGGCGGCGTGATGTACCAGATCGCGAGCACGATGCCGACGCTCGACACGATCTGCGGCAGCGGAAACCACGGCGAGCGGTACGGGCGCGGCAAGTCCGGCCGGCGGATCCGCAGCATCACGACCGACGCGGTGACGAGCAGGTACGCGGTGCCCCACGCGCAGGTCGCCGCGAGCACGAGGTGCAGGATGCTGTCGAGGTTGCCCTTGATCAGCCACGCGTGGAAGATCGGCACGACCGCCGCCGCGACGATGCCGACCACCGGCGTCCTGAAGCGCGGATGCAGGTACGCGAAGCAGCGCGGCAGCGCGCCGTCGATCGCCATCCCGTACAGGATGCGCGGCAGGCCGGCCATCAGCGTGTTGATCGTCGCGGCGCCGGCAAACAGGAACGCGATGCCGAACCACACGCGGCCGAACGGCCCGAGCACCTGCAGCGCGAACGCGGGAATCGCGCCGGGCGTGTCGAGCAGGTGCGTGAGGCCGTCGGCGCTGACCGCGACGTTCGGCACCTGGCGGCGGATCGCCGCGCCGTACAGGAACATGCAGACCGCGACGCCGACGAGGCCGAGCGCCATCGCGCGCGGAATCGTGCGGCCGGGCGCCTTCATCTCCGGCGCGAGCGGCGTGACGAACTCGCAGCCGACGAACATGAACATCGCCATCCCGACGAGCGACAGCACGGCCGGCACCGTCGTGCCGACTTCCGAGCGGCCGAACCAGCCGTCGAGGTGCACAGCCGGCGCGGCGGCCACGCCGAGGATCCCGAAGATCATCAGCGACAGCCACATGCCGGCCGTCAGCACGATCTCGAGCTTGCTGAACACCCTGATGCCGATGATGTTGGTGATCGCGAACGTGATCACGAGGCCGACGCCGACGAGCCACGAACTGTTGTGCTGCTCGAGCGCCGCATTCAGCGATTCGAAGTTGACGAGCGCCATGATGCCGCTCAGGATCGTCTCCGCCGTGCCGGCGAACACGTGCACGAGGAAGTACGCGGAGATCGTGCCGGTGATCGCCCAGAAGCGGCCGAGCCCGCACGACAGGTAATCGTAGACCGAGCCCGCGGTGGGCAGCATCGCGGCCGCCTCGGCGAAGGTCGTCGCCTGCGCCTGCATCATCACGAACGCGATGATCATCGCGACCGCGAACGCCCAGCCGCCCATCCCGAAGCCCGACGTCGCGGTGAGAATCACCGGGCTCGCCATGATGAGCCCGACGGCGCTCGCCAGCGCGGTCGGGAAGCCGACCGCCCCCGCCTTCAACACGGTGCCTTCCTGCGCCCCCGTCGCGGCGGCGGACGCGTCGCCCGCCGTGCTCGTATACCCTGACCATTCCGACATCGTCGTCTCCTATTTACCGTCCGATGTCGACAAAATACGTAAACCAAAAAAGCTAGACATAGCTCAAATCGGCAAACCGGCGGGCGGCGCGAAGGCCGCCCGCGCGGCGCGCCCGCGTTACGCGAACGGCACCGCGGCAAAACCGGCCGCGAGCGCGTCGACGATCCGGTCGAGCTGCTCGCGCTGGATCACGAGCGGCGGCGACAGGATGATCTTCGTGCCGACCGGGCGCACCAGCACGCCGTGTTCGCGCGCGACCTCGGCCACCGCGTTCGCATAGCCGGACAGCGGATCGATCGGCTCGCGGGTCTGCTTGTCCGCGACGAGGTCGAGCGCGAGCATCAGCCCCTTGCCGCGCACCTCGCCCACCGCGTCGAAGCGGCCGGCGAACGGCTGCAGCGCTTCGAGCAGGTACGCGCCCTGCTTCGCCGCGTTCGCCGGCAGGTCCTCCTTCAGCACGATGTCGAGGCTCGCGATCGCGGCCGCGCACGCGACCGGGTGGCCCGCGTACGTGTAGCCGTGCATGATCGCGCCGCCGAAATCGGCGTTGCCGGCGAACGCGTCCTCGATCCGTGCGTTCACGGCGGTCGCGCCGAGCGGCACGTAGCCCGACGAGATGCCCTTCGCGAGGCACATGATGTCCGGGCGCACGCCCCAGCCGCGGCTGCCGAACAGGCTGCCGCTGCGGCCGAAGCCCGTGACGACCTCGTCGGCGATCAGCAGCACGCCGTAGCGGTCGCACACCTCGCGCACGAGCGGCCAGTAGTTGGCCGGCGGCACGATCACCCCGCCCGCGCCCTGGATCGGCTCCGCGATGAACGCGGCGACCGTGTCGGGGCTCTGGAACAGGATCTCGCGCTCGAGCAGCTCCGCGCAGATCCGGCCCAGTTCCTCGGGATCCTGCGTGAACGGGTTGCGATACAGCCACGGCGTCTCGACGTGGAAGCAGCCCGGCAGGTTCGGCTCGTAGTTGCGGCGGAACACCGTGTTGCCGTTCACCGACGCGCCGCCGAAATGCGTGCCGTGGTAGCCCTGCTTCAGCGAGATGAACTTGGTGCGGTCGGCCTGGCCGCGCACCTTCCAGTACTGGCGCGCGATCTTCAGCGCGGTCTCGATCGAATCCGAGCCGCCCGAGCTGTACAGCACGCGGCGCATCCCTTCCGGTTCGAGCATGTCGATCAGCAGCTTCGACAGCTCCTCCGCGCGCGGGTGGCTGATCCCGTCGAACAGCTGGAAGTATTCGAGCTCGTCGAGCTGGCGCACGATCGCATCCTTCACTTCCTGGCGGTTGTGGCCGACGTTCACGTTCCACAGGCCCGCGACGCCGTCGACGAGTTGCCTGCCGTGTTCGTCGAACACGTAGCAGCCGTCGCCGCGCACGATGCGGATCGGCTGGCGCCGCTTCATGTCGTTCGGGTGCAGCATCGGGTGCCAGAACTTCGCTTCGTTGTAGCTCATTGCAGTCTCCGGTTTGGGATGGGTGTACCGGCCGCGTCGCGCGTCAGTGCGCGATGCAGACGGATTTGGTTTCGGTGAAGCCTTCGATCGCGTACTGGCCGAACTCGCGGCCGATGCCCGACTGCTTGTAGCCGCCGAACGGCATCGACGGATCGAGCGGGATATGGCAGTTCACCCACACGGTGCCGGCCTCGATCTGCGGCACGAGGTTCATCACGCGCGTGAGGTCGTTGCTCCAGATGCTTGCGGCAAGCCCGTACGGCGACGCGTTCGCGAGCCGCACGGCATCGGCCGCGTCGTCGAACGGCACCACGACGATCACCGGGCCGAACACCTCGTCGCGCACGATCGCGCTGTCGGGGTGCGGGTCGGCGATCACCGCGGGCTTCACGAAGTAGCCGGGCCGATCGTCGGCCGGCGCGCCGCCGGCGAGGAACGTGAGGCCGTCGCGGCGCGCCTGCGCGATGTGCTGCACGACCTTGTCGCGGTGCTGCGCGGACACGAGCGGGTTGATCTGCGCGGTCGTGTCGAGCCCCGGCCCGAGCTTCATCGACTGCGCGACGCCCGCGAGACCGTCCGCGAGCTGCGCGAACCGGCTGCGGTGCACGTAGATGCGCGACGCGGCCGCGCATACCTGCCCCTGGTTGAAGAACGCGCCGGCCGCGACGCCGTCGAGCGCCTGCTGCACGTCGACGTCGTCGAGCATCACGATCGGGTTCTTGCCGCCGAGCTCGAGCGAGAAGCGCGTCATGTTCTGCACGGCCGCCGCGCCGACCAGCTTGCCGGTCGCGGTCGAGCCCGTGAACGAGATCTTCGCGATCGACGGATCGCCCGCGAGCGCCGCGCCGCACGCGCGGCCGCCGGTGACGACGTTGAACACGCCCGGCGGCACGCCCGCTTCCAGCGCAAGCTCGGCGAGGCGCAGCGCGGTGAGCGGCGTTTCCGGCGACGGCTTCAGCACGATCGTGCAGCCGGCCGCGAGCGCAGGCACGAGCTTCCACACGGCGATCATCAGCGGGAAATTCCACGGCACGATCGCCGCGACCACGCCCACCGGCTCCTTGCGCGTGTACGCCGTGTAGCGCGCGCCGGGCGGGAACGGAATCGACACGTCGAGCGTCTGGCCGGTGATCTTGGTCGCCCAGCCGGCCATGTAGCGCGCGTACTCGACGCTGGCGCCGACCTCGACCGCGCGCGCGACGTGGATCGACTTGCCCTGGTTCAGCGTCTCGAGCTGCGCGAGGGTCTCGGCGTCGCGTTCGATGAGATCGGCGAGCTTCAGCAGGATGCGTTCGCGGTCCGCCGGGCGCAGGCCGCTCCACACGCGCGCGTCGAACGCGCGCTTCGCGCTCGCGACCGCGCGGCCGACGTCGTGTTCGTCGGCGTCCGCGACCGACGCGAGCCGCTCGCCGGTCGCCGGGTTGTGGACGTCGAGCCGCGCGGTGGCGTGCGCGGGCTGCATGTCGCCATCGATGAAAAGGCCGAAGTCGCGCGCGACGAAGCGGCGCACGGTGTCGCTGACGGCGACGAAGGTCGTTGAGGTCATGGGCGTCTCGAAGGTATCGGGTCGAGGCCGCGTGCGTGGCACGCGGGCGTCGCACCACTGTATCGAGCGGGTACGGCGCGCCGTGAGCGCAAATTGGCAGCGTGTGGGGGCCGCCGCGCCTACCTCACCTACAGGAACAGCGCACCGACCAGCCCGGTGCGGTTCGACACGCCGAGCTTGCGGTACATGCGCATCAGGTGCGTCTTGATGGTCGGCTGGCCGAGCGCGAGATCGCGCGCGATCTCCTTGTTCGAGCGGCCGTCGCGCACGAGGCGCGCGATCTGCTCCTCGCGGTAGGTCAGGCGTTCCTCGCAGCCGATCCGGTGGATGCCGCGCCGCGTGCGCAGCAGCGGGCCCAGTGCCGCCTCGGCGACCGGCTGCACGCGTGCGAGCGCATCGATTTCGCTCGGGGTGAAACGGCCGGCCGCGCCGAAACGGAGCAGCGAGAATGCGCCGATCGTCCGGCCCGCGTCGCGCAGCCATATCTCGATCACGTCGGCGACGTCGTGACGGCGCAGGAAGCGGGTCCAGTACGCGGAGGCGTCGCGGCACGCGTCGGGCAGCTGCGACGCGAGCGTGACCACCTCGCCCGCGCCCGCCGCGCAACGCGACGGATGCAGCGGATCGAGCATCCGGTAACGGGCGACATAGGTGCGGTGCATCGACTCCGGCATCCCGAACAGCTCGAAATCCGCCGGCTCGCCGCTCGCGTCGAGGCGGTAGAACACGATCGCCGATGGCGTCGCGAATGCGTCGAAGGCGTCCACGCAGGCACGCAGCGCGCGGTGCCAGTCGGCGGCGGCGGCATCGGAAAGCGGGGATGAATTCGGCGTGATGGACATCGGCTGGCAGGCGAACGCGTCGGATGTCGGAGCAGACTATCGGCAGCGACGCATCGCGCGTGAGCACAAATCGGCAACTCGGCGGGGCGACAGGATGTCTGCCTTCGAGCACAGTGACTTGACCGCGGCTGAATACGCATTGCAGCGATTGACCACAATGGACAAATCAGCAGAACCTCACTCCGCCGTCACATCGTATGCATTTACATACAAATCGCCAAGTGAAGTAAACGCTAGCATTAATAAAACGATCCTCTCAAATTAACGCTCGAATTCCAGTTGCTTAAGATTTATCCGTGTATTAGATTTCTTCGTACCGTCTGCCCCAATCCATCGCCACACAACGCAGACGCCCGCGTGACCACGCGTAAGCGAGCAGGCTTCAATTGCTGCCGCGCAATAAGAAATCAGCGAATCGTTCGCGATCCGGGGAAAAACATGCGACTTCAATTATGGATGTGCGCCGGCATCTCTTGCTTGCTGGCGGGGTGCGCCACAAACCTGTCCAACGTCTCGACATTCGCGAATTCCGCCTCCAGCGTGGCGTCCGAGACGAATACCGTATTCTCGAACCTGCCCGACACATGCACGGATTTCGAATCGCTTTTTCGAGCGGAATACAATGTTGGCGCTTCTGCCCTGGCGCATGCCAAAACCACCGGGCAGAAAATTGATCCGATGGTCGAACAGGCAGCCCGAGGCTTGGTCAACGGGCTGAAACCCGTTCAAGCCCAAGTCAAGGACAATTGCGTCCGGATTAACAAACTGACCCCCGCCCTGCAACTCCTCAACCAGGCTTTGTCGAATTATGCATCGGGCCTGAAAAGCCTTTCGCAGGATCAGTTCGTTACCTACAACCCTGCCCTTGACAGTCTTCCGCAGAGTCTGGCCGGATTCAAGAACTCGGACGGATCCTCGCTGATCTCGACAAGCCAGGTGCAGGCGGTCGACAGCCTGCAAAAGCTCATCTATTCGGCAGCCATTCAATCCTACCGTCAAAACAAGCTTGCCTCCGTGCTGAATAACGAGAGCTCGGAAAGTGTCGCCAAGGTTGTCGACGCCCTTAAAACGCTGGCAAGCAATTACGGCACGCAGCTCAAATCCAATCAGCAGCTTGCACTCCAGGCAAAGGATCTCTTTTCAGTCCTCCAGTCGGCGGGCTACTACTTCGAGCCAATTGCTCAGGAAAGCATATCGACGGAGATGGCCGCGATGTCGGCCAAAAGCGAGGCTCAGCAGCACGCGCTGAATCAGTACGTCACCCTTCTGGACAAGCTCATGCCGGCATTCAAGGCCGCGCAGTCCAGCGTACAGTCGCCATCCGAGAAGGATGTGGCGATAGAAATCAAGGATTTTTCGAAGTCCGCTTACGACACCGCCGAAGCGCTCAGGAAGGCATTCTGAAAACTGGAGTCATGTATGGCACCCGCTATCTCCGTCTCACCGACGCAAGACGAACTTCAGCAGATCAAGGACGTCGGCATCTCGTATGTGCAGGCAATTGGCACGCAGGTCCATCAATTGACGGTGGACCCCGACCAGACGCCCGACAAGCTGGCGCTGGCACTCAACTTGATCGGGCAATCCAACACGTTGCTTGCGGCACTTCAGACGATAACCGTCGACAACATGACGGCCGCCTTGGCCGATTCCGGACAGGCAGTCGACGTCATCAACCAGTGCGCACGGACGCTCGCGGATGCAATCAAGACGAGCGCGCGGATTGCGACGACCGTCGCGGCAGTCACCGCTTTTATCAATTTCGTGGCCTCACTCGCTGCAGGGCCGTCGCTATCGGTCATCGCCACGGGAAAGGCATTTCTGTCAGCCGCGAAGGCGGCGGCGTAGGTCGCGGGTCTTGAGCCTGGTTACGCTGTCCGAGTAAGGCATCTTCGTGCGAACCGCTCCGGGTTTCGTCGGGGCGGTTGACTGGGGCATGCGAATGCCGGCAGCCCGCTTCAACGCGACGCGAACGTATCGCACACGCTCAGCTGCCCCGACTCGAGCCCGCGCCGCAACCAATACACCCGCTGTTCGCTCGTGCCGTGCGTGAAGCTCTCCGGCACCACATAGCCCTGCCCTTGCTGCTGCAGACGATCGTCGCCGATCGCGGCGGCCGTCTTCAGGCCCTGCTCGAAGTCGCCGGGTTCGATGAGCCGCTGATTCGCGCGCTGCGCGTTGTTCGCCCACACGCCCGCGAAGCAGTCGGCCTGCAGTTCCATGCGCACCGACAGCTGGTTCGCGCGCGCCTCGCTCGAACGCCGGCGCGCGGCGTCGACCTTGCCGGATATGCCGAGCAGGTTCTGCACGTGATGGCCGACCTCATGCGCGATCACGTACGCCTGCGCGAAATCGCCGCCCGCGCCGAAGCGGTTGCGCAGGTCGCTGTAGAACCCGAGATCGATATAGACCTTGCGGTCGGCCGGACAGTAGAACGGCCCCATCGCGGTCTGGCCGGTGCCGCAGGCCGTCGGCGTGGCGTTCCGGAACATCACGAGCGTCGGCGGCTGGTACTGCTCGTGCAATTGCGTCGAGAAGATGTTCCCCCAGGTCCGCTCGATGTTGCCGAGCACCTTGCGGGTGAACACCGCGCCGGCGTCGTTCACGGCCGCGCCGTGCTGCGCCGCCGGCGGCTGGGCCTGCTGCTGCCGTGCACCCTGCAGCGCCGACGCGCCCTCGAGGACGACACGCGGGTCGACCCCGAAAAAATACGATGCGGCCAGCGCGATGACGATCGTGCCGATGCCGATCGTCGCCCGCCCGCCGCCGAAGCCGCCGCCACCGCGGCGATCTTCGACATTCTGGCTTTCTGCTTCGTCGTCCAGTCTCATGGTGGACTCTCCCTTGCTTGTCGTCGTGCCGGCCGGATCGTGCCGGCCGCCCGCTATTGTGCCGAGCTTTGACGGCTTATCGCAAAAATATCGAGGATAGAGCGATCGGGGGCGCGTGATCGTCAGTTTTTGCAAAATGCGGCGCGCCGCGCGAACGCGGCGTGTGTCGAATTGCGCAGTGTGCCAGTCGCACGCGACATTTCGACAGACGATTTCCGGGCCATGCAATCGCGGCCCGCCCCCTGTTCATCCATCCGGCTGATAGTCGCGCGCCGCCACCCCGACTACAGTGACCGGGATCGACACCCTTAGGAAAGCGAGATGACGCACCCGCATCCCCGCACGATCGCGATCACCGGCGCGGGCACCGGCATCGGCGCCGCGTGCGTGCGCCGCTTCGCGCGGCACGGCGACCGCGTCGTGCTGATCGGCCGGCGCAAGGCGCCGCTCGACGCGCTGGCGGCTGAAACGGGCGGCCTTGCGCTGGCCGGCGACGCTGCGAGCTCGGCCGACTGGCGCCGCTTCCTGCCGCGTATCGCCGAACGCTTCGGCCGCATCGACGCGCTCGTCGCGTGCGCGGGCGGGCACGGTCTCGGCCGCGCGGACGAGACCGACGACGCGCAGTGGCGCGCCGCGATGCACGCGAACCTCGACACCGCATTCGTCAGCGCCCGCGCCTGCCTGCCGGACCTGATCGCGCAGCGCGGCAGCATCGTGCTGGTCGCGTCGATCGCAGCGCTCGCGGCCGGGCCCGGTGTGTGCGGCTACACGGTCGGCAAGCACGCACTGCTCGGGCTCGCACGCTCGCTCGCGCGCGATTACGGGCCGCACGGCGTGCGCGCGAACGCGGTGTGCCCCGGCTGGGTCCGCACGCCGATGGCCGACGCGGAAATGGCGCCGCTGATGGCGCGGCACGACGAATCGCTCGACGCGGCCTATGCGCGCGTCAGCGCCGACGTGCCGCTGCGCCGCGCGGCCGATCCGGACGAGATCGCGGCGGCATGCGCGTTCCTCGCGTCGCCGGATGCGGCGTTCGTGACCGGCGCGACGCTCGTCGCCGATGGCGGCGCGATGTGCGTCGACGTGCCGACGCTGGCGTTTGCCGGCCTGTAGCGCACGCGCGCGGCCAGCGGGCGCAGCTTGTCCCGCGCGCGGAATCCGTTACCATCGATCCGACCTGCGAACCGTCCGCGCGATGCGGCCTTTCTGATCGGGATTCAATGAACATCCGGTTTCTGGAAACCTTCGTCTGGCTCGCGAAGCTGGAAAACTTCCGGCTCACGGCCGAGAAACTTCACACGACACAGGCCGCCGTGTCGAGCCGCATCGCGTCGCTCGAGGAGGCATTCGACGTCCGCCTGTTCGACCGCAACGCGCGCTCGGCCACGCTGACGCCGGCGGGCCGGCGCATGCTTGCCTACGCGGAGCGGATCGTGCGGCTCGACAGCGAAATGCGCCGCGACATCGATGCGGCGAGCGATGCCGGCCTGATCCGCATCGGCGTGATCGAGTCGATCGTGCACAGCTGGTTTCCGGCGCTGATGGCGCAGCTTCGCGAACGCTATCCGCGGCTCGACGTCGAGATCACGAGTGACACCACGCGGCACCTGATGCGCCTGCTGAGCACGGACGGCGTCGACCTGATCCTGCAGACCGACCCCGTGCCGGGGCCCGACTTCACCAACGTGCCGCTCAGCGAGTTCCCGGTGCGCTGGGTCGCGAGCCCGCGGCTCGGTCTCGCCGGCCAGCGGCTCGGCGTCGCGCAGCTGGCCGGCTTCCCGATCATCAGCTTCTCGCGCCACTCGGGGCCGCACGCGACGATCGAGCGGCTGTTCGCCGCCGTCGAACGCCCGGCCAGCATCAACTGCATCACGTCGGTCGCCGCGATGATTCGCCTCGTCGCCGACGGCTTCGGCGTCGCCGCGCTGCCGCCCGCGATCATCCGGCGCGAGCTGCAGGAAGGCGCGCTCGAACTGCTGGACGTCGAGCCCGAATTCCCCGCGCTGCCGCTCGTCGCGTCGTACCGGACGCAGGGCCTGCCGGTCACGGCGCGCATCGCGGAACTCGCCAGCGAAGTCGCGCGCGCGATGCCGTCCGTGGCGGACGACGGCGCGGCCATCGCGCAAGCGCGCGCACAGGCCGCGCCGCCCCCGCGATCCGCCACGCGCACCGCGACGCGCAGCACGCGCACGGCCCGCACGCCGCGCAAGTCATAAGAAAACCTGTTCACCGCGAATTTGATTTCTTGTTGGACGCGCGCGGTGCGTGTTCGGGACACTGAGGTTCCTGTCACGCACCCTGTCACGAGGAATCCCCGCGATGAGCCGCACCTCTCTTCCGCACGGCCAGCTTTGCGTCTGGACGGACATCGACCCGCTGCACGAAGCCGATTTCAACGCGTGGTACGACCGCGAGCACATGCAGGAACGCGTCGCGATTCCCGGCTTCCGGTACGCGCGGCGCTTCCGCGCGACCGATCGCGGGCCGCGCAAGTATCTTGCGCTGTACGTCACCGACGCGCTCGATGTGTTCCGCAGCGACGCATACCATCAAGCCTTCACGCAGCAGACGCCGTGGTCGCTCGCGAACTTCGGCCGCATGACGGCCACGCAGCGGCGCGTAGGCGAACTGACGATCGAGGCCGGCGACGGCGAAGGCGTGCATCTCGCGATGTTCGTGCTGCCGCCCGCGCCGATCGACGTGCCGCTGCTGCGCGAGCGATTCGACGCCGCCGTGCGCGAGCCCGGCATCCACGCCGCGCGGCTGTTCCGCGCGGCGCCCGAGCTCTCCGCCCCGATCGGCGATCCCGCCGCCCGGCCGCTCGCCGACGCGCTCGTGCTGATCGAAGGCAGCGACGCCGACGCCGCGCGCCGGGTGGCGGCTGCGCTTGCCGGTCACGACGATATCCGCACCTTCGACCTGCTCTGGCGCATCGCCGCGCCCCCCGCGCCGCCGCTTGCCATCACGCAACCGGCTACGGCCGACCGGTCCGCCGCGTCGGCGATCGGCGCGTGAGCGCCTGAGCGCCCGACCACGCGAGGCCGCCGCGACGCGCGCGCTGCCGCACACGCCGGGTTCGCCCCGCCTCTCCCGTCACCTCACGACCCGCACAAACACCATGAGCACCCTTGCCCCGCCCGCCGCCGGTGCGCCGCACCGTGTCCGCAACAGCCGTCTCGCGACCGCGAGCATGATCGGTACGTCGCTCGAGTGGTACGACTTCACGATCTACAACACGCTGGCCGCACTCGTCTTCAACCGCCTGTTCTTCCCGTCGGTCGACCCGCTGGCCGGCACGATCCTCGCGTTCTCGACTTACGCGGTCGGCTACGTGTCGCGCCTGCTGGGCGGTTTCGTGTTCGGCAACCTCGGCGACCGCATCGGCCGCCGCGCGGTGCTGATGCTCACGCTCGTGCTGATGGGGCTGACGACCGCGCTGATGGGTGCGCTGCCGACCTATGCGAGCGCCGGCATCCTGAGCCCGATCCTGCTGGTCGCGCTGCGCTTCGTGCAGGGTGTCGCGCTCGGCGGCGAATGGGCCGGCGCGGTGCTGCTGTCGGTCGAGCACGGCGACCAGAACCGGCGCGGCCTGTCCGCGTCGTGGACCCAGGTCGGCCCGTCGTTCGGCACGCTGCTCGGCACGGGCTGCATCGCGCTCGTGACGCTCGCCACGTCGCCGGACGACTTTCTCGCGTTGGGCTGGCGGCTGCCGTTCGCAGCCAGCCTGCTGCTCGTGGGCTTCGGCCTGTGGCTGCGGCACGGCGTCGACGAAACGCCGCAATTCGAGCAGCTCGCCGAATCGAACGCGACGGCGGAGATCCCGGTCGCGGAAGTGCTGAAGCATTACTGGCGCCGGCTGCTGATCGCGGGCGGCGTGCGGATCGGCTCCGACGTGCTCTACGCGCTGATCGTCGTGTTCACGCTGACCTACGTGACCACCGTGCTGAACCTGTCGCGGCCCGTCGCGCTGACGGCGGTGATGGTCGGCACCGCGTGCAACGCACTCGCGGTGCCGTTCTTCGGCGCGCTGTCCGACCGCTTCGGGCGCCGGCCCGTCTATCTGGCCGGCGCGCTCGCGGGCATCGCGTGGGCGTTCGTGTTCTTCGTGATGCTCGATACCGCGCGGCCGGGCGTCATCGTCGCGGCGGCGGCGTGCGGCCTCGTGATCCACGCGGTGATGTATGGCCCGCAGGCGGCGTTCGTCACCGAGCAGTTCCCGACGCGCGTGCGCTATGCCGGTTCGTCGCTCGCGTACACGCTGGCCGGCATCGTCGGCGGCGGCTTCGCGCCGCTCCTGATCACCGCGCTGTTCCGGCAAACCGGCACGACGACCGCGGTCTCGCTGTATGTGACCGCGGCGCTCGTCGTGACCGCGCTCGCGCTGCTTGCCGCCCGCGAAACCGCGCATCGGCCGCTCGCGGAATGAGCGCCGCCGCGCGGCCGCCGTTCGACTGCCCCGAACCCCAAACGGAGATCTGCATGCATCCCCTGTCGTTCAACGTCATTCCCCGTCACGGCCCGCCGGAGGTCGTCGCCGTCGCGATCGAGCGGGTCGTCATCGCCGGCTGGGCCGGCCGTGACCCCGACGCGATCCGCGCGCACATCGACGAACTCGCCGCGCTCGGCGTCGCGCCGCCATCGTCCACGCCGTGCTTCTATCGGGTCGCGCCCGCGCTGCTCACGCAGGACGCGTCGATCAGCGTGCTCGGCGCGCGCTCGGGCGGCGAAATCGAATACGTGCTGCTCGACAGCCCGCTCGGCACGCTCGTGACGCTCGGCTCGGATCATACGGACCGCGAGGTCGAGGCGTACGGCGTGGCCGTGTCGAAGCAGGTGTGCGCGAAGCCGCTCGGCCGCGACGCATGGCGGCATGCCGACGTCGCCGGTCACTGGGATACGCTCGAGATGCGGTCGTGGCGCGTCGCGGCAGGCGGCGAACGTGTCGCTTACCAGCAAGGCGCGCTCAGCGGCCTGCTCGCGCCCGACACGCTGTGGCGCCGCTTCGACGATGCGCGCGCGATGCCGGCCCGCTGCGCGATGTATGGCGGGACGGTCGCCGTGCACGGCGCGATCGCGGCGATGGCGCACGGCGACGCGTTCGAGATGGAACTGCACGATCCGGTGCTCGGGCGCAGCCTGCGGCATCGGTATGCGGTCGAGGTGCTGCCGGTGGTCGTGTAGCGCGCGGCGCAATGCGGGGGGCGTGCGGGGTCTCGCTCACCGCACGCACCCCAACCCCGCCAGCGTCGCCTCGACCGCCACATCGAGCGGCGTATGCGGTTCGCTGCCCAGCGCCGCGACCAGCCGCGCGTTGTCCATGCGGATCGGCTCGCGCCACAGGTAGCGCATCTCGAGCAGTTCGCGCAGCGTCGGCACGAACGGCGACGCCGCGCGCAGCAGCCACCACGGCAAGCGCCGCATCCTGGGGTGCACGCCATGCCGCTGCGCGACGCGACAGATCGCCTGCGCCATCTGCGTGCCGTCCTCATCCCAGTGCCCGGCGTGGTGGAAACGCGCGAACGGCGCCAGCGTGTCGCGGCGCGCGATCAATTCCACCATCGAGCGCGCGACGTCCGGCAGATACGCCCATTGATGGCCGACGCCGCGCCGCCCCGGCAGGCTCACGGCCCGCACCGGCCGGCCCGGCTTGACCAGCGCCTGCGAGAACCAGTTGTTGCCGGCCCGCGGCCCGAAGAAATCGCCGGCGCGCACGATGATCGTCCGTACGCCCTGCGCGGCCGCCGCCTGCAGCCGGCGCTCCAGTTCGACGCGAATCGCCCCCTTGCGCGTGGACGGATGCTGCGGCGAATCCTCGTGCAGCACCGGAAACGCGTCGGCGCCGTAGTTGTAGACCGTGCCCGGCAGCACGACGGTCGCCCCCGCCGACGCGGCCGCCGCGATCGTGTTGTCGATCATCGGCAGCACCAGCGTCGACCAGTTGCGATAGCCGGGCGGATTGACCGCATGCACGATCACGCTGCAACCGTGCGCGGCCCGCGTGACGGCCTCGCGGTCGAGCGCATCGCCCTGCACCCAGGTCAGGCCGTCGCGCGCTGCCGGCTCGCTCGCCGCGCCGCCGCGTCGCAGCGCGCGCACCTGCCAGCCCGCATCGCGCAATTGCCGCGCGACCTCGCCGCCGATCCCGCCCGTCGCGCCGAGCACCAGCGCCTGCCGTTCCGCCCCGTCCACCTGTGTTGCCATTGCCGCTCTCCCGAATCGCGTTCATCTGCGGTGCATTCTGGACCGCATCGGGGTAGCAAGGAATTGCCGAACATGATCGATCCGCTATACATTTTCGTATGGCCTACGATCTCAACTGGGAACACTATCGAACCTTCCTCGCCGTGCTGGACGAGGGCTCGCTGTCGGGCGCGGCGCGTGCGCTCGGGGCCACGCAGCCGACCGTCGGCCGTCACGTCGCCGCGCTCGAGACCGCGTTCGGCCAGCCCTTGTTCACCCGCTCGCCGTCCGGGCTGCTGCCGACCGAGGCCGCGCTGGCGTTGTGCGGCCATGCCGAGGCGCTGCGCAGCGCGGCCGCCGCGTTCGAGCGCGCGGCCGCCAGCCACGGGAGCGGCGTCAGCGGCGTGGTGCGGATCTCGGCGAGCGACGTGATCGGCGTCGAGGTGCTGCCTCCGATCCTGACGCGGCTGCGGCGCGACCATCCCGAACTCGTCGTCGAGCTGGTGCCCACCGACCGCATCCAGGACGTGCTGAAGCGCGAAGCGGACATCGCGGTGCGCATGGCGCCGCCCGCGCAGGATGCGCTCGTCGCGCGGCGCATCGGCAACATCGAGCTCGGCATGTATGCGCGCGACGACTACGTGGCCGAACACGGTGCGCCGGCGACGCTCGCCGAGCTCGCGCGGCATGCGCTGATCGGCTTCGACACGGTGACGCCGTTCCTGCGCGCGGCATCCCGCGCGTTGCCGGCCTGGAACCGGGACGCGTTCGCGCTGCGCACGGACAGCAACCTCGCGCAGCTCGCGTTGATCCGGGCCGGCTACGGGATCGGTATCTGCCAGGCCGCGCTCGCGAAACACGACGCACGGCTGGTGCGCGTGCTGCCGGACGAGATCACGCTGCCGCTGGAGACGTGGGTCGTCATGCACGAGGATCTGCGCAACAACCCGCGCTGCCGCGCGGCGTTCGACGCGCTGGTGCGCGGGCTGTGCGCGTATGTGGAAGGGACGGAGGATTGACGGCGGCGTAGAGCTGGCGCCGCGTCACACCAGCAACTGCCTCGCCAGCACCTCGCGCGCCTGCGTCACGGCCGCGCGCTGCTGACCGCCGGCCTCGCGGCGATGGGCATGGGACAGGGGCTGGTGCCGCCGTCCGTCGTGCGGATCGCGCTCGCCGAAGTGGCGCCGGAGCGCGCCGGCGTCGCATCCGGCATGGTCACCGCGACGCGGCAGATCGGTGCGGCAGATCGGCGCGGCGTTGGGCGCGGCGACGCTCGGCGAGGTGTTCTTCGCGCGGCTCGGCGCGCATCCCGGCGCGTTCGACTATGTGCCCGCGTTCCGCGTGTCGATGTTCGCGATGGTGGCGATACTGGCGACGTGCGTGCTGCTGTCGATGGTGCTCGGGCCGCTGCACCGGCGCCTGCATCCGAGGGCGTGACGCGCGCGCCGCCGCTCAGCGGCACGCATTGCGTTTTGCGGGTTTCGCGGATTTCGTACGTTCCGCCTGGCGCGCCTCCCATGCGGCGAGCGCTTCGCGGTAGCAGTCCATCGCCTCGTCGTACAGGTCGAACACACAAGGCGAGCATCCGCTGTTGCAGCAATCCTCGAGTTCCGGTTGCTGCGGCGGGATCGGACGGGGATCGTCGAGCGACGGATCCGGGGCGGGTCTGCGGGGCACGGCGGGATTCGGTCGGGGTGAAGCGCCCAGTATAGGCCGATCCCGCCGGCCGCCTTACGCCGGCGTATCCGGCTTCGCGCCGTCGGCGGCTGGCTTGTCGAGCAGCGGTTGCCACGCCGCGCCAGCCGAATACCAGTCGACGTGCCGGGTAAGCAGCATGATGCCGGCGAGAATCGCGAACAGCAGCAGCGAGCCGAGCATCAGCGCGTTGTCCTCGGAGAGCAGCAGGCCATAGAGCGCCGCGTACAGTATCGCCAGCAGGCCCGCGAACGTCGCCCCGCGCCGCGCGCTGTGCAGCACGAACGACACGTAGAAGCCGAGCAGCCCGATACACGCGCCGCTGGCCGTGAGATACGCAACCCCGAACGCGACGTGCTCGGACAGGCTCAGCAACAGCAGGAAGAACAGCGCGAGCGACAGCCCCACCAGCAGGTACTGGATCGGGTGGATGCGCAGTTGCTTCACGAGCTCGAACATGAAGAAGCTCGCGAAGGTCAGCATCACGAACAGCACGCCGTACTTCGTCGCGCGCTCGGCTTTGAGATAGACGTTGACCGGCTCGATCAGCGACACCGATGCCGCTTCGAACGCTTCGTCGCCGCTGCCCGACGCGATCTGCTCGCGCGCCTTGGTGTTGAACGACGTCAGGCTCCATGCACTGGCGAAGCCGCCGGCGTCGACCGTGCGGGTGCGCGGCAGGAACGCGCCGTCGAAACTCGGGTGCGGCCACGCCGATTTCAGCGAGAAATCGTTCTGGTCGGCCACCGGCGCGAACGCGATCGACTGCGCGCCCAGCAGCGGCAGGTCGATGCTGAACGGCACCGGGTTGCCGTCGGCGGCGGCCGCGAACGCGGCAAGGTCGACGTCGGCGTGCACGCCCTGGCGCAGGCTCGGCAGCCGCGCGCCCTGCTCGACCGCCAGCCGCTTGCCGCCGAACGCCAGCACCGGCTGCGTCATCAGCCCGCGCACGTCGCTGATGCCGAACGCGACATACGCGGTGCCGATCGCAAAGCTCACGTGCCCGGCCGATTGCGGCAGCTGCTTCAGGTCCGGCAGCGCGAGCGTGCCTTCCCAGCGGCTTTGCAGGTCGTACACGAGCGCCTTGTGGATGCCGCGATAGCGGACGTCGGTCGCGAGACTGCCCTTGACGGCCAGCGTCTTCGGAAACACGAGCAGGCGTTTCGCTTCGGTCTGGAGGCGGGTTTTATCGGGCTGGTCCGCCGCCGTGTCGTCGCGCACGCGGGTGATTTCCGTGTACGGCACGACGAGGACCGGCCCCGTCACGGTCTGCGGCCCCGCGTAGCTGGACCAGATGCTTTTCAGAGCGTCTTCGCGATACGACGCGCGCTCCTGCACGATGTTGCCGACGAGGTGCAGCGGGATCAGGATCAGCAGCACAAGGGACGCCGTGATCAGGGACTTGAACAACAGGATGCGATTCATGCGATCGGATACCGGAGTGAAAGGGTCCGGTCAGCATGAGCCCGCCGCGTGAAGCGCCGCGGAAGCGGGCGTGAAGCGAATGTGTGGCGAACGTGAAGCGCGCTCAGCCCGGCGACGGCAGCGTCAGCGTCGCACAGGCGCCGCCTTCCGGGCGATTGTCCAGCGCGATGCTGCCGTGGTGCAGCATCGCGACTTCGCGGACGAAGCACAGGCCGAGGCCCGTGCTGCGGTCCTGGCCGTCGGGCCGCGGCAGCGAATAGAACCGGTCGAACACGCGCGCCATTGCGTAGTCGGGAATGCCGGGCCCGTCGTCGGTGACGCGGATGACCGTGACGGGCGCCCTGCCCGCCGCCTGCCGCTGCGCGGCCACCGTGACCGCGCTGCCGCGCGGCGCGAAATCCAGCGCGTTGTCCAGCAGGTTGCCGAGCGCCTGGCGCAGCAGGAACGGATCGCCTTCCACGTGGCCGGCTGGCGCATCGGCCGGCGTATCCAGCCGCAGCGTCACGCCGCGCTTGCGCGCGCGCGGCTCCGCATCGTCGAGCAGCTGGTCGAGCAACGGCGCCAGCGCGACCGGCTCGCGCACCGACAGGCGCTGCTTCTGCTCCACTTCGGCGAGCGCCAGCAGCTTGCGGATCATCTGCTCGAGGCGGCCCGCCTGGCGGCGGATGTTGTCCGCGAAGCGCCGGCGGTTCGCCACCGGCATCTCCTCCTGCAACAGCTCGGCCGCGCCGCTGATCGCCGCGAGCGGGCTCTTCATCTCGTGCGTGAGCGTGTGGATGTAGTTCTCGACGTACTGCCTGTCCTCGAGGCGCTGGTGCATGGTTTCCACCGCGCGCCCCAGCTCCGCGAGCTCGTTGGCGCCCTGCAGCGGCATGACCGCGCGTTCGCCCGCCGCGATCGTGCGCGCATAGCGCTGCAGCCGGCGCAGGCCGACCACCAGCCAGCCCGTGCACGCGACGCCGATCAGGATTGCGCCGCCCATCAGCAGCGCGCCGTACAGCAGGATCTTGCGCTGGCTGCGCGCGATGAACGGCGCGACGGCCTGGTTCGGCTTCGCGATGGTCAGCACGCCGATGATCTCGCCGCCCTTGCGGATCGGCGCGGCGACGTGCATCACCGTGCTGCTGTCGTCATCCGGGTCGGAGCGGGTGCTGCGCGCGCCGTACTGGCCGCGCAGCGTGCGATACACGTCGTTCCAGTGCGAATAGTCCTGGCCGACCGCGCCGCCGGCGGAGTCGTAGCGCACGATCCCGCGCGCGTCGGTGACGTAGATGCGGTAGCTGATCGTGTCCTTGCGCATGCCCCACACTTCCGCGCCGACCGGGCTCGCATGCAGCTTTTCGAGCTGCCGGGCGAACGCGCCGTCGCCGATGTGTCCGCCGGCCATGTCGTCGGCGGCGAGCGCGGCGAGCACCTGTGCGGTGTCGACCAGCGTGTCCTCCATCGCTTCGCGCACGCCGGGTTTGACTTCCTGCACGAACACCCGCAGCGTGATCAGCGCCGCGAGGCCGACGATCAGGAAAAAGCCGAAGAAGATGCGCAGTCCGATATGCATGAGGAAAAGGCCGTCGTCACGGTTGCAGCGAATAACCCATCCCGCGATGGGTGCGGATCGGGTCGCGTGCGGGGTCGATCGCGCGCAGCTTCGCGCGCAATGTCTTGATATGGGTGTCGACCGTGCGGTCGGTCGTGTCGATCGCGTCGCGCCAGACGAGATCCATCAGCTGCTCGCGGGAATAGATGCGCCCCGGATGCTGCACGAGCAGCGCCAGCAGGCCGAATTCGTAGCGCGTCAGGTTCAGCGCGTGGCCGAGCCACGCGACGCGCGCGCCGGCGGTGTCCAGTTCGAAGCCTGCGGCGATGGTCGACGGTGCACCCGACGGCTCGCTTGCCGGCTCGCGCGGCGCGAGCGCCGGCCGGTTCAGCCGGCGCAGGATCACCCGCACCCGTGCGGCCAGCTCGCGTGGCGAAAACGGCTTGACCACGTAGTCGTCCGCGCCGATTTCCAGCCCGACGATCCGGTCGATCTCGTCGTGCCGTGCGGTGAGGAAGATCACCGGCACCTCCGTGAACGTGCGCAGCGTCCGGCACACCTCGAAGCCGTTGATGTCGGGCAGGCCGACGTCGAGCACGACGAGATCGAAGCGCCCTTCGCGCAGCTGCTCGAGCGCGGCCTGCCCGAGCGTGCAGTGCACGGTCTGCATGCCGTCCGTGCCCAGCGCGTAGACGATCGTGTCCGCGATCGCCAGTTCGTCTTCGACCACCAGGATATTCGGCTGATTCATTGTTTCAGGGGCTGCTTGCGCGATGCGGTGCGGTATTTTACGCGCAGACAGGCCCGCCCCCGCCTACGCGACCCGCCCGTTCACCGGAATCGTCGCGCCGCGGATCGCCTGCGCATCCGCCGACAGCAGGAACCCGATCGTCGCCGCGATCTCGCGCGGTTGAACCCAGCGCGAGAAATCCGCATCGGGCATGTCCGCGCGGTTCTGCGGCGTGTCGATGATGCTCGGCGCGATCGCGTTGACCGTCACAGCCGTGTCGAGCAACTCCGCCGCCAGCGCCTCGGTGAGCCGCGCGACGCCCGCCTTCGCGGCCGCATACGCGCCCATGCCGGCCCCGGCCTTGAGCGCCGCGCCCGCGCCGATGTTGACGATGCGGCCGGCCGGGCCGCGCAGCAGATGCGGCAGCGCCGCCTTCGACGCATTCAGCGCCGTCTTCACGTTCAGCGCGTACATCCGGTCCCAGGTGGCCGCGTCGCCGTCCGCGACGGTTTCCCACGTGAACGCGCCCGCGATGTTGAGCAGCGCGTCGAGCCGGCCGACATCGCGCTGCACGGCGTCGAGCGCCTGCGTGGCGGCCTGCGCGTCCACCAGGTCGATGCCGCCGATGCACAGCGCGCCGGCCGGCACGACGGGCGGCGGGTCGCCCCGCCCGATCAGCGCGATACGCGCGCCCCGCTCGGCAAACCACGCGGCCGTCGCGAGGCCGAGCTGGCCGAATCCGCCGGTGATCGCGATGGCCTTTCCGTTGATGTCGTGGTTCATCGGGGTGTTCTCCTGGTTCGAGGGTGGGTTCATGCCGGCCGCCGCACCTGCGGCGTGGCCGGCGCTTCGACAGCGTAGCGCCACTCAGGTGTCCGTGCGCGTCGAGACGAGGCTGCGGTGATGCAGCGCCTCCGTCGTTTCGCCCTTGCTGCCCGGACGCCAGCCGGGTGGCAGCGAAGCACGACACGGTGCGTCGGATACCGACCGGCGCGCAAGCGGGCCTGCGGGCATAATGCGCGAGGCCCGTGCGGGCGCCCGCGCACCGCCCCCGTATCGAATCCCGAACCTCAACCACTCAATCCCATGCAAGTACTCGTCGTTGGAACCGGCAAGCTGGCCACCGAGTTGCTCGGCTCGCTCCCGCTCGACCCGACAACCTGGCGCGTGATGTCGTGGTCGGACAGCGCGCGCAACGATGTCCGGTCGATCGTCGTGCACGCCGGTTCCGGCCGGGAGCTTCCGGCCGCCATCGCGTTCTGCCAGGCCACCGCGTCGCCGCTCGTCGAACTGTCCACCGGATCCGACCTCGAGACCGGGGCGCACGACTTTCCGGTCGTGCTCTGCCCGAACACGAACATCCTGATGCTCAAGTTCATGAGCATGCTGGAAACCAGCGGCCCGCTGTTTCGCGACTGCCGGATCAGCGTGACCGAGTCGCATCAGGCGGGCAAGACGTCCGTGCCCGGCACCGCGGTCGGCATTGCCCGGTCGCTCGGCGTGCAGCCGGACGCGATCCGCTCCGTGCGCGACCCCGACGTGCAGCGCAGCGAATGCGGGATTCCCGACGACCAGCTCGGCCGCCACGCGTATCACCGGATCAGCATCGACGACGGCGCATGCAGCCTGCAGCTCGAATCCCGCGTGTACGGCACGTCGCCCTACGCGGACGGCGTGTCGCGCATCGTCGAGGCCGTCCGGCGCCACGATCTCGACAACCGCCGCTATTCGATCGTCGAGTTCATCCGCAACGGCTGGCTGTAGCCGCGCCGCCGCCGTCACGCTTCCCCCGGCACCGCACCGCTCTCCGGCAAGGTCGCGCCGCCGTCGACGACGATCGTCTGCCCGGTGATGTACGCCGCATCCGCCGACGCGAGGAACAGCATCGCGCTCGCGATGTCCTCCGGCTCGCCCATCCGCGCGAGCGGAATGTCCCGCGCGATCTGCGCGGCAATCGCGGCATCGCCGAGATTCGCCGCCGCCGGCGTGCGGATCATCCCGGGCTCGACGCCGTTGACCGTCACGTTGCTGCGCGCCAGCTCCAGCGCCGCCGCCCGGATGAAGCCGTTCACGCCCGCTTTCGATGCCGCGTAATGCGCGAGCCCCGGATACGCGACCCGCGGCCCCGTGACCGACGACGTGGCGAGCAGCCGCCCCGCCCCCGCGCGCACGAACGCCGGCAGCGCCGCCTGCGCGAGCCAGAACAGCGCGGACAGGTTTACGGACAGCGTCCGCTCGAGCAACGCCTCGTCGATCCGCGCGAACGGCGTCAGCGGAAAATACGCGGCGTTGTGGACGACGACGTCGAGCCGTCCGCCGTCCCGCTCGACTGCCGCGACGAGCGCCTGCAGCGCGTCGCGGTGCGCGGCATCGACGCGATACGCACGCGCCTGCCCGCCCGCGTCGGCAATCGCCGCCGCCTGCGCCTGTGCGGCCGCCTCCTGCAGGTCGGCCAGCGCCACGAACGCGCCGGCCTGCGCGAAGCGCCGGGCGATCGCCGCGCCGATGCCCTGCGCGGCGCCCGTCACGAGCACGACGCGCCCGGCGAAATCCGCGCTCAGCCGGCCGTTGCCGGGCACGCCGCTCATCGCGCTGCTCCGTCGTCGAGCGGATGCACGGTGTCGTTCAGCACGCGCGCATGCGCGCCGATCGGGAAGTTCGACAGTGAGCCGAAGTCGCCGCCCTGATAGCCGAAGATCTTGCCGTCCGTCTTGCACTGCGCGAGGTCGATCAGCACCACGCCGAGGGTCGGCACCACCTTCTCCCGCCACACGAACAGGTACAGCGCCTCCGCGATCCGGAAGGTGTGGCAGCGGTCCACGTCGGCCAGCCCGCGTTCCACGCCTTCCAGGCACTGCCACGCATAGAAGTTCTCGTTCAGGTAGATGTGCTCGTAGCACTCGGTCGGGCTGTAGCGATACATCGTGCGCTTGCCGATCAGCTCGCGGGTCGGCGCGTGCAGCGGCGCGGGGCGCGCGTGCGCGCCGAGCGTGCCGTGACGGAACGCGACGTCGACGCCGGTGAGCGGCAGCCCGCGCGCGACCCGCGTGAACGCGTCGATGCGCGTTTCGGCTTCGGTCGGCAGCGTGCCCGTAACCGACGTCCACACGCCGCCGTCGAGATCGATCACGAGGCTCACCGACGTCGCGCGCGACGTCGAATCGACATAGTCGACGAAGAACAGCCCGTCGCGCAGCTGCGTCACGCGGCACGGCTCGCGGCCGCTCGCACCGCTCGCCGCGTCGCGCCATTGCAGCGCCCGTTGCCCGAACGTGCAGATGCGCGATGCGCCCGACGCGTCGTCGAGCGTGAGCGTGTGCCCGTCGAGCGCGTCGACGGTTGCGAGGATGTTCGCGTCGGGCGCGAAGCCGTCCGCAAGCGCGCCCACCTGGATGAATACCGGATCCTGTCGTTCCACCTGCCGTCTCCCGTGCAGCTTCAGGCCCGGCGGGCCATCTACGCTGCTCGTGCATATGGTGCGGGCAGCGCGCGGCGCGCGGTATCGGCCAAACGGCTGAAGGGCGCGCGCAGCAGGAACGCGCTACAGTGCACCTGATCCGCGCCAAGGCCGGCGCGCGAGGAGCGTCCATGCATCGTGTCACCCATTACTGCCGCACCCGTGAAGGCGTCGAAGCGCTCAGCCTCGATTCCGACCGCGCATTCCCGCGTCACGCGCACGACGAATTCGGCGTCGGCGTGATCGTCGGCGGCGCGCACCGGTCGTGGAGCGGCCGTGGGCAGGTCGATGCGCTGGCCGGCGACGCGATCATGGTCAATCCCGGCGAAATGCACGACGGCGCGCCGCTCGGCAGCGGCCTGCGCAGGCAGTGGCGGATGCTGTATCTCGCGCCGGCGCTCGTCACGCGCATCGCGGCGGAAGAAGGGCTCGGCGGCGTCGAGCTCGCGCATCCGGCCGTGCGCGACGCGCGGCTGAACGCCGCCGTGAGCCGGCTCTACGCACGCATCGTCGGCGGCGACGACGCACCGCTCGCGCGCGACGAGGCGCTCGTCACACTCGTCGCGGGGCTGCTCGCGCGGCATGCGAGCCGCCCGCTGCCGCCGGCCGGCGTCGCGCCCGCGATCCATGCGGCGCGCGAGCGGCTCGACGCGGCGCCCGCCGCACCGGTGTCGCTCGCGGAGCTGGCGGCCCTGAGCGGCGTCAGCCGCTTCCAGCTACTGCGCGGCTTCGCGCGCGAACTCGGCATCACGCCGCACGCCTACCTGATCCAGTCGCGCACGCGCGTTGCCCGGGCGCTGCTCGCGCGCGGCCGGCCGATCGCGGACGCGGCCGCCGAGGCCGGGTTCGCCGACCAGAGCCACCTGACGCGGGCGTTCGCGCGCCAGTTCGGCATCACGCCGGGGCAGTTCGCGCACGCGATGCGATAGGCGGTAGGTGGCAAGACGCGCGGCGCAGCGCGATCACGCCGCATCCCGTTTCGCCAGGACAAAAACCCGCGCTGCAATTTCGTTCAAGACGCCCGCCGCCCTGCCGCGCGACGATGCGGCGCATGAAGACACGACTGATCGGATACCTCTACCTCGCCGCTGCGATGACGGGCGTCGGCAGCACCGTCATCGCGAGCCGCCTCGCCGCCGGCGGATTGCCGCCGTTCACCGCGACCGCGCTGCGCTTCCTGATCGCGACGCCGCTGCTGTTCGCGCTGATGCGCGCGCAACGATTGCGCTGGCCGCGCGTGTCGCGGCGCGACGCCGCGCTGCTCGTCGTGCAGGCGGCGGCGGGCGGCGTCGGCTATACGGTGCTGCTGATGTGCGGCACGCGGCTGTCGTCGCCGCTCGACGCAGGCGTGATGCTCGGCACGCTGCCGGCGATGTCCACGCTGATCGCGGCCGTCCTGCTGCGCGAGCGGCAGACGCCGCGCGACTGGGCCGCCGCCGCGCTCGCGACGTCCGGCGTGCTGCTCGTCACGTTCACGCCGGGCCACGCGGCGCCGTCGATGCAAACGCTCGCCGGCGATGCACTGGTGCTGGCCGCCGTCGCTTGCGAAGCGGTGTTCATCCTGCTGAACCGGCGGCTCGCGGCGCCGCTCGCCCCGCTGGCGCTGTCGACCGCGATGTCGGGCCTCGGCTTCCTGCTCGCGCTCGTGCCGGCCGCATTCGAGTGGCGCGCGGCGGCGGCCGGCTGGACCACCGGCGCCGTCGCGGCGATCGTCTACTACGCGCTGGTGCCGACCGTCCTCGGCTATCTGTGCTGGTATGCGGGATCGGCGCGCACGAGCGGCACGGAAGCGGCACTGTTCACCGCGATCGCGCCGGTGTCGGCGGTGCTATTCGCGGTAACGCTGTTCGGCGAGGCGCTGAACGCGGCGCGGCTCGCCGGCATCGCGCTGGTCGTCGCGGGCATGCTGGTGGGCGCGATGCGGCGGCGGGCCGCAGCGGCGCGCGCGCCGGACGCGCAATCGGCGTGAACGCCGCGCGCGCCGCCCGCGCGCGTGCATCGCATGAAGGCCCGGCATTCGTGCCCGCGCAGCGCCCGTCCCAACGCGATTCCGCATGCCCTGTAGGAATGTGTCCGCGCGGCGCGAAGCCATTGCGCACGCTCCCGCAAGATGCAATATTCGCGTCTCCGGGCGCCTCGCCATTCCGACAACGATTCATGAACAAGACCGAAGCCAAAACAAGAATCGCGGCCATGCTGTCCGCGGGCTCGAAAAAAAGCGACGTGCTGGCCGCGCTGTCCGGCCAGGGCGTCAAGGATCGCGTGCTGGCCGGCCTGATCGCGTCCCGCCCCGACCCCGACCGCTGCCGGCAGAACAGGCTGCATGTCCGCCTCCTGATCGCGCTCGGCATCCTTCAGCTGCTGTTCTGCCTGTGGGTGGCCTACACCCTCGTCGTCGATGCCGTATCGATCGGCCCGCTGGGCACGACCGGCGTGGTCGTCGTCGCGCTGCTCCTCGCCATCACCGTGCCGCTGTCGCTGCTGTTCATCTGGGGCTTCGCGACGTACCGGGTCACCGTCTATCACGCGTACATCGCGCT
Organism: Burkholderia pyrrocinia; assembly: GCA_001527685.1. GTDB lineage: Bacteria > Pseudomonadota > Gammaproteobacteria > Burkholderiales > Burkholderiaceae > Burkholderia > Burkholderia pyrrocinia_D. The sequence goes on along the minus strand of LOZU01000030.1, from coordinate 121,474 downwards.
GTCGATCGCGCAGACGCCGAAGCTGATCGGGCGTCTCGCGACGGATCCCGGCGATGCACTGACGGGCCTGGCGATCTCGATCGCGCTCGTCGTGTACGTCTACTTCGTGCGCAACCGGCTGTTTCCCGATTACGTGTGGTTTTGGCCGCGCAAGGCGGAAGGCCGGTACGTGTTCGCGGAGCGCGGCTGACACGCCCAGCAAAAAGCGCCGTGCCGCCCCGCGATCGCGGGAGCGGCACGGCGCTCGTCATGTCCGGGTCCGGCGGGCGGCCTACTTCGCCTTTTCCGCGGTATCGCTGATCGCCTGCCCGCCCTTCGAGATGTCCTGTCCCATGCCGGCAACCGTATTGCAGCCGGCCAGCGCGGCGGTCGCGACCAGCAGCATTGCAGCAATCGTACGCATCATTCTCCCTCTCCTTCGAGTCAATGAGCCCGGACGGCGGGCCGGTCGTCAATCGCCTGCGGCGTGGCGGCCTGCGTGCGCAGGCCGCAGGGCCTGACCTGATTATACGAAGCCGGTCGGCTTGCGCCAGCCCGGCCCGTTCGCGCCGCCCGCGCAAGTTTCCCTTGACTTCGGCTGGCCTCGAACTAATATACGCACCGCGTATATTTTCCAGCGAGGTGTCGCCGATGACCGTTCCCCAGCAAGCCTTCCTCCGCGACGCGATGCGCCGCCTCAACATGACCCGCGAAGCGTTCGCCAGCCGCATCGGCGTCAGCCGCCGCGCACTGGACACGTGGCTGTTGCCGGACGATTCCCAGGAGTCGCGCGGGATGCCGGAGATCGTCGAGCGCTTCGTGTCGGAGATCGTCGATCGCTCCCCGCCGGAAGGCAGCGACTATACGCAAAGCGTAGATAACCAGGGGCTGGCGAAGCAGTTCCTGTTCGAAGGCAAGCCGCAACTGCTGTCGGTCGACCAGTTCTCGCGGGATTCGGTCGAGGCGCTGTTCCACGTGGCCGACGTGATGCAGCCGATCGCGCGCCGCCGCAAGATCTCCCGCGTGCTCGAAGGCGCGGTGCTCGGCAACCTGTTCTTCGAGGCCAGCACGCGCACCCGCGTGTCGTTCGGCGCGGCGTTCTGCCGGCTCGGCGGCTCGGTGTGCGACACGACTGGCTTCACGTTCTCGTCGATGGCGAAAGGCGAATCGATCTACGACACGAGCCGCGTGATGTCCGGCTACGTCGACGCGCTGGTGATCCGCCATCCGGAGAAAGGCTCGGTGGCCGAATTCGCGCGCGCGACCAACCTGCCGGTGATCAACGGCGGCGACGGCCCCGGCGAGCACCCGAGCCAGGCGCTGCTCGACCTGTATACGATCCAGCGGGAATTCTCGCGGCTCGGCAAGATCGTCGACGGCGCGCACATCGCGCTCGTCGGCGACCTCAAGTACGGCCGCACCGTGCATTCGCTCGTCAAGCTGCTCGCGCTGTACCGCGGCCTCAAGTTCACGCTCGTGTCGCCGCCGACGCTCGAGATGCCCGCGTACATCGTCGACCAGATCTCGAAGAACGGCCACGTGATCGAGCAGACGCACGATCTCGCGGCGGGGCTGACGGGCGCGGACGTCGTCTATGCGACGCGCATCCAGAAGGAGCGCTTCACCGACGAGTCGTTCGAAGGCTACACGCCGGATTTCCAGATCAACCAGGCGCTCGTCGACACCGTCTGCGGGCCCGACACGCTGATCATGCACCCGCTGCCGCGCGACAGCCGGCCCGGCGCGAACGACCTGTCGGTCGACCTGAACCGCGACCCGCGCCTCGCGATCTTCCGGCAGACGGACAACGGGATTCCGGTGCGGATGGCGATCTTCGCGGTGCTGCTCGGCGTGGAGAACCTCGTGCAGCATTCGATGCGCGACGCGACGTGGCGCCCGCCCGCCTACCTCGGGCCGGAGGACGCGGTGTTTCACGGGATCGATTGAGCGGCGCGAGCAGCACGGCGGCGCATCGGACGGACGCCGCCGCCGCGAAATGCCGACCTCCCGGCAGCCGCTTCAATCATCAGGCAAAATGCCCGGCGCAACTTACGTATCGCTTGCGGCGCATGCCGCCCCACTTTCTCCGAATCCGTCCACATGAAACTCAAAACCGCGATGACGCTCGCGCTGCTGCTGGCCCCGTGCCTGGCCAGCGCGGGCAAGGTCGATTCGAGCTGCACGTACAAGGGCATTCGCCTGCAAGGCAAGGTCAAGGTCGTGGCCTCATCCCCCGACCTGAAGATTCAGGCCGTCCGCAGCTATTCCGATCTCAAGGTCCAGCGCGTCGACTCCTATCCGACCAGTTGCGGCAAATGGCAGATCGTCGACTATCACCCCGATTTCAAAGTCCAGTTCGTCGACAGCTATCCGGATCTGAAGGTGGAGTTCGTCAACAGCTTTCCGGGCGCGAGGTAACGCCATACCCGGGCCGACCTCCCGTCTACACCGCCCACGGATCGATCACCCGCAGGCCCGCCGCCTCGAATGGCGCGATATCGCGCGTCGCCACGATCAATCCGTTTGCTTCGGCGGTCGCGGCAATATAGCCATCGGCAGGCGCGATCGCGCTGCCGGCCGCCCGCGCGCGGGCACGAAGCTTCGCATAAGCCTCGCTCGCAGCGGTGTCGAACGGCAAGATCCGGCCCCGGAATGCCGGCACCACGCGTTGCTCGATGCTTCGATGCAGCCAGTCCCGCCGCTTGCCTTCCGGCAGGGCGGCGACGCCGAATCTGATCTCGGCCAGGCTGATCGCCGCCAGAAACAAGGTTTCCACGTTCTGGGCATCGAGCCACTCCAGCACCGACGCATTCGGCGCGGGCCGCAGCGGCTCGGATAAGACGTTGGTGTCGACAAGAATCATTCGAAATCGATCGGCTCGGTCGGGGTTTTGTCGCGCTGAACGTCGAGATCGACACCCCCTGCTTCCCGCCCGATTTCCGCCAGCATCGTTCCCAATTTGACGCGCCCTTCCGGCCGGACAGCTTTCTCGAGGATGTCGCGCACCTCCGCTTCGGTGCTGCGTCCATGCTGCGCCGCGCGAACTCGAAGCGCGCGATGGACTTCGTCAGGCAAATTCCGAACGGTGATCACTGGCATGATGCATTTCCAAACATTGATTTCAATGCAGTCATCCTAGCATTTTGCTGTCAAGCAAGGTGCGTCACGACACGAACAATTTACCGCTGCCGCACGCCGCGTCCCAGCCAGCCATCCGGCCAGCCGCCCCGTTTGTCACGCTGCAACAATTTTCAACACTATTCCAACAACACAAACAAGAACGCTTCTCATTCAACACGAAATTACATAGAATGCCGCCTGAAAACAAATCGTAATAATTCCCGGTGGCATTCATGCTTGTGCAGCAGTCGCTTCCGGGGCCACACCAGATGAGGTCGAAGCGCTGATGAAGTCCCGCCCTGACGAATTGAAGCTCGGAAAATTCACCACCCTGTGCGGCGTGCTCGCGGCCGGCCCGGCGTTCGCCGACGGCGCGCCGCCGCCCGCGCCGCCCGGCACCGACGGCCATCTCGCGCCGATCGAGATCAAGGGCAAGACCGAGCACAGCTACAAGGCCGACTTCTCCGCTTCCGCGAAATTCACCGCGCCGCTCGTCGACACGCCGAAATCCGTCACCGTGATCCCGCAGGAGCTGATCCGCAACAGCGGCGCGGCCACGCTGACCGAAGCGCTGCGCACCGTGCCCGGCATCACGTTCGGCGCGGGCGAAGGCGGCAACCCGCTCGGCGACCGGCCGTTCATCCGCGGCTACGACTCGCAGGGCAGCATGTTCGTCGACGGGATGCGCGACACCGGCGCGACCACCCGCGAAATCTTCAACACCGAACGCGTCGAGATCACCAAGGGCTCGGACGGCGCCTACGGCGGGCGCGGCGGCGCCGGCGGCAGCATCAACCTGATCACGAAGGCGCCGCACCTCGGCACGACGGCCGAAGCCAGCGCAGGCGCCGGCACCGACCGCTACCGCCGCTTCACCGCCGACGGCAACTGGCAGTTCGCCGACCACGCCGCGTTCCGGCTGAACCTGATGAGCCACAACAACGACGTCGCGGGCCGCGACGCCGTCAACAACGAACGCTGGGGCGTCGCGCCGTCGATCGCGTTCGGGCTCGGCACGCCGACCCGCGTGACCGCGAGCTACTACCACCTGTCCACCGACGACCTGCCCGACGGTGGCATCCCTTACGTCTACGGCTTCAACATCCCGAAGGGCGTCACCGACGGCCCGGCGAATGTCGACCGCCACAACTTCTACGGCCTGCGCGACCGCGATTTCCGCAAGACGACGTCGGACATCAGCACGCTGAAGATCGAGCACGACATCACGCCGTCGCTGACGATCCGCAACACCACGCGCTACACGGAATCGACGCAGGACTACATCTGGACCCAGCCGGACGACAGCGCGGGCAACGTGATCAACGGCAAGGTCTGGCGCCGCAACAACAACCGCAACAGCTCGATCAACAGCATCGCGAACCTGACCGAGCTGTTCGGCGAATTCCGCACCGGCCCGTTCAAGCACAGCTTCACGACCGGCATCGAGCTGACGCGCGAATGGGGCAAGCGCGACACTTACACCGTCGCGACCGGCACCGGCAAGATCTGCCAGAACGGCATCGGCGCGGCGTCGGGCTACAACTGCACGAGCCTGTGGTCGCCGAACCCGAACGACCCGTGGGCCGGGTCGATCACCCGCGACAACGATTACGCCCATGCGCGCACCGTCACTAAGTCGATCTACGGCTTCGACACGATCGAGCTTACGCCGCGCTGGCAAGTGAACGCGGGGCTGCGCGTCGACGACTACTCGACGCGCTTCACCGACACCGCCGCCAAGGGCGGCAAGACCACCACGCGTGACGACACGCTCGTGAACTGGCAGGCCGGCCTCGTGTTCAAGCCGGCGCAGAACGGCAGCATCTATGCGTCGTACGCGACGTCGTCGACGCCGGCCGGCATGCTGCTCGGCGAAGGCGCCGAAACGCAGTCGCTGACGCCCGGCCGCGGCGGCGTCGGCTCGAACGCCGACCAGCTCGCCCCCGAAAAAAACCGCAGCATCGAGCTCGGCACCAAGTGGAACGTGCTGAACGACAAGCTCTCGCTGACCGCCGCGCTGTTCCAGATCGACACGACGAACGCGCGCGTGACGCTGCCGAACAACCAGTACGCGATGGTCGGCGACAAGCGCGTGCAGGGTCTCGAACTCGGCGTCGCGGGCCAGATCACGAAGCAGTGGCAGGTGTTCGGCGGCTACACGTACATGAAGAGCGAGCTGCGCAACAACGGCAAGGACACGACGCAAAACGGCAACCGGTTCCCGAACACGCCGAAGCACAGCCTCACGATGTGGTCGAACTATGACGTGACGCCGAAGTTCACCGTCGGCGGCGGCGCGTTCTACATGTCGGAAGTGTTCGGCGACCCGGCGAACCAGCGCGCGGTGCCGTCGTACTGGCGCTTCGACGCGATGGCGCAATACCGGATCACCAAGAAGCTCGACCTGCAGCTGAACGTGAACAACCTGTTCAACCGCACGTACTTCGATCAGGCGTATCCGGCGCACTACGCATCGATCGCGCCGGGCCGTTCGGCGTTCGTCACGCTGAACGCGCGCTACTGATCGATGGAGGCTGTGTCGCTGAAGGCGCTCGCGTCGGTGTCGCCGCGCGAGTTCGCCGAGATCCTGGCCGGGCCGCCCGAGCGCGCCGCCGCGTGGGTCGCGGCGGCGGCCGACAACGGCATCGTCGACGCGCAAGCCGTCTACGGCCAGTACCTGCTCGACGGCCACGGCGTGCCGCGCGATCCCGCGGCCGCGTTCACGTGGTTCCGGCATGCCGCGCAGGCCGATCATCCGATGGCGATGAACATGCTCGGCCGCTGCTACGAGTTCGGCTGGGGCACCGCCGCGTGCGCGCCGGTCGCCGTGTACTGGTACCGGCTCGCCGCGCAGGCGGGGCTCGACTGGGGCATGTACAACTACGCGACCGCGCTTGCGCTCGGCAACGGCGTCGACGAGGACCGCGAAGCGGCGCTCGACTGGTTCCAGCGCGCGGCCGCGCTTGGCCACGCGAAGTCGATCAACCTGATCGGCGGGTTCTATGAAGACGGCTGGGTCGTGGCCGCCGACGCCGAGCTCGCGTTCGATCACTACCGCCGCGCCGCCATTGCCGGCGATTTCCGCGGCCAGTTCAACCTTGCGCGGCTGCTGGCAGAGCGCGGCCGCATCGACGAAGCGCTCGCGTGGCTCGCGCGCGTGCCAGCCACCGCGACGCCGGCGTTCGTCGCGAAAATGCGCGCGTATCTCGCCGCGTCGCCGATCGAGGCGTTTCGCGCGGCGGCGGCGCGGCTGTCCGATCAGGATCCGGAGTTCACATCATGATGCTGCACATTCCCGGGGTGCTGTCCCACGCGCAGGTCGCGCAATGCCGCGAGCTGCTCGACCAGGCCGAATGGACCGACGGCAATGCAACGTCGGGCGCGCAGTCCGCGCTCGCGAAGCGCAACCGCCAGTTGCCGGAGGGCTCGCCCGCCGCGCGCGCGGTGGGCGACGCGATCCAGGATGCGCTGGCGCGCAATGCGCTGTTCTTTTCGGCGGCGCTGCCGCTCAAGGTGTTCCCGCCGCTGTTCAATCGCTACGAGGGCGGCGAGGCGTTCGGCACGCACGTCGACAACGCGATCCGCCTGCTGCGCGGCACCGATTTCCGCGTGCGCAGCGACCTGTCGGCGACGCTGTTTCTCGAGGAGCCCGATGCGTACGACGGCGGCGAGCTGTGCGTCGAGGATACGTACGGCGTGCATCGCGCGAAGCTGCCGGCCGGCGATCTCGTGCTGTATCCGGCGTCGAGCCTGCATCACGTGACGCCCGTCACGCGCGGCGCGCGCGTCGCATCGTTCTTCTGGATCCAGAGCATGGTGCGCGACGATGCCGATCGCACGCTGCTGTTCCAGCTCGATACGCAGATTCAGGCGTTGTCGGCGGAGAAAGGGGCGCGGGATGCGATGGTGATTGCGTTGACGGGGGTTTATCACAACCTGTTGAGGAAGTGGGCGGATGCGTGATGCGGCCAGCGGTCCGGATTTCCTAAAGCAGATCAGCGAGACTCACTGCCTGATTGGCTGAAAAATTCCGCCGCGGGTCAGCGGCGCACACAAAAAAGAGGTTCATCGTGGATTTCCGGAGATGTCGCTGTCCGGCCCGTTTGTACCGCTGGCGGCCGACCGCCATTTACTTGCATGAGACGGTTACGCCTACTGAGCTGCCCTCACGTTCAGCGGCTTGCTACGACTAGTCGAAATTCCCGCCCGACAGGTTTCTGACGTTTTCGCCCACGGCATCGGTCGACTTCATCGTCGATCGAATATCCAACGCTCGTCCACCCGCGAGACGCTCCTTCCCCCGACGTGACATCGCCAGTCGGCCGGATAAAACTGGCGCCACCGCTTGTCAACTCCTCTCTGGCGGCCAACAGGTATCGATGCGCTTGAAGGTGCTTTTTGTTGAAGTGGTACGCCACGTCGTATTTCTGGATCGCTCCGCGCAGGTCGCCTTTGCAGTCAAGCGCACGCCCCCAGCCGACATACGAGGGCGCGTTAGCCGGATCGAGCGCCACTGCGCGTTCAAATTTCTCCGTTGCCTTGTCAACGTCGCCAACCTGCAAAAGTGCCTCGCCCCAATCGTGGAGGTTGTCACTGAAGTCAGGCCTTAACCGGTTTGCTTCAGCGAATGCATGGAGCGCTTCGCGATACTTGTCTGGGTCCTCCGCGTGCATTAATACATCGCCGAAAATCCGCCACGTATCGGCAGTTGCTGATGGCAGTTTTACGCTGTCACGGAGCTCTGCGATCGCCTTGTCAATGCTTCCGAGACCTTCCAGTGCGACGGCGTGGGTCTGATGCAGCGCCGCCGAGTCGTTGTGTACGACGAGCTCGGCCGCACTAAACTCCTCCGCGTCTTTCCATCTAGCCTCGATTATCAGGAGGTCACCCTTTCCGGCCAGCGCTTGCTCAGCAGGGTCGAGCGCTGATGACTCAATCACTTTATTGTAGATCTGCTCGACGGAATAAAAATTGCAAACCCCTACGTCACAATGCGTGCCTTCAATTTCCTTGACAAGGTGGCTCGCAAGAACGTTGGGCTGTGCGAGCTGCATCGCTGTATCGCCAATGTCTTTAATGAATTTGTCGACGTCAATTGTCGAGTCTCGGCCCTCGGCCACAACGGTGGACTCATTCCGATCGAACGCCCCACCATCGATGCGCAGATGTGCGATCAAGGCCGAATCATTTCCTTCAACAATGTCGATACGGACGGCAACGTCTGGTCGGCCGAATCTCTGCTTAAGAAAATCGACGATCGACTGGTATGTGACCTCTTGCCCTGGAATCCGCACGTTCAGTTTGGAATCGGCCACACCAGTTATCACTTCGTGTTGGATGGCGATGTTGGCCCCTATACTCATTTCTCGCATCTCTGTCGTAACCTGTTTGGCCACGGACTCCGGTGTATAACCGCGTTTCTGCAGTGATGGTGGTAGTTCGATCGGCGGCACAGTTAGCTGGCGTGTGTACCATCCAAAAGCTACCAGCCAAATAAAATACAGTGTGACAAGAAAGCAGATCCAGCTGAGCAGCCAGGCCTGCCACTTGGCAGGTCTGAGAAAAAATAGCTTCAATGCTCGCGTCCAATCCCAACGGTTTGCGCTCTCGGATCCCAAATTAATGGAGATCGAGATGCGCGGAGATCGCGATCTTGGTATTTCACGGTAAATGGTTCGCATGACGCGCCTCGCTTCGATTTGTATCGACAGGTGTTGTTGTCGATCCACCCAAGCATCTATAAGCATCGGCCATGCCGGTTTGCCAAAACCGATGTGCGGCGGGCCATACGGACAGGTTGCCGTGCCGGGTGAGCGGAGGGTGTTGCCCTGCATGCGACTATCTTGATGACTGGCTGTTGGGTTGGCAGCGGCTCTCAACTATTGGTGGAAGCGACCTCGTGGCGCGAGCGCGTGTAACCTTTCGCTACACGGCAACCTATCCCGTCGGGCTCGTTGAAGGCGTGAAGGCGGTGGTGTTCAGCTCACGGGGCGGCGTGCACGTGAATCAGGAAACCGACGCCGTGACGCCCTACCTGAAATCGGTGCTGGGATTGATCGGCATCAGCGACGTCGCGTTCGTCTACGCCGAGGGGCTGGACATGAAACCTCATGGCACCGCACGAGGCCTGGCCGAAGCGGATGCCAGAATGGCCGAGTTGCTGTCTTGACGGCGTGGTGCGGACGCGCGATCGACGATGCTCGACGTCGCGCGTCCGGCCATCGGCCCGATGCCGCCGATGGCGCAGCTTGCGCGGGCCGCCGGTCAGGCCCGCTGCAGGATATCGACCGCCTTCTCGGCATCGTCCAGCGAATCCACCGCGAGATACGCGATGAACTGCGAGCCCAGCACGGCGGACGACACGCCGCGCAGATTGATCCCCCCGTCGGCGAGCATCTGCGTCAATTGCGCGATCGCGCCCAATTGATCCAGCCCCATGACGCGGACGGAGTGAACGCTCGGGGTGACGCTGAACCCCACTTGCGTTGCGGCGCGCACCACCGCGTCGCCCTGCAGCGGCGCAACGAACACGACCCCCTTGCCCGGCGCCTCCGACGTGCGGCGCGCGACGATGAACTGCAGGTCCGCGCCCGCATCCCGCAACGCGCCCAGCACGCGCGAAAGGCCGCCCGGCTTGTCGTCGATGGTCGCCGCCCAGACGTCGACATGTTCTACGCTCAGTTCCATGGCAGTCCTCCCGCCCGACACACCTCGATAAAAAAAATCTAGATCACCGGCGGCATGCGGGCAAGGCACGCGCGCAACGAGCGGCAAAGGGTATCCCGGGCTTGCGCCGCGTCGACGCCGCACCGCACAATCGCGATACGTCCGCCACCGGTTGTTCCCATGCCCCATGCGTCGCTCGCCACCGGCGTGCTCCTCGCCGCCGGCCTCGGCCAGCGCTTCGACCCGAGCGGCCTGCGCAGCAAGCTGCTCGCGCTGCTTCCCGACGGCACGCCGGTCGCGGTCGCGGCCGCCCGCCGCCTCGCGACGGCCACCGCCGACGTGGTCGCCGTCGTGCGCCCCGGCGCCGAGAAACTCGCGATGCTGCTGAACGAAGCCGGCTGCCGGGTGATCTTCGCGCCCGACGCCGAACGCGGCATGGGCGCGAGCCTCGCGGCCGGCGTGCGCGCGAGCGCCGACGCCAGCGGCTGGCTCGTCGCGCTCGGCGACATGCCGTGGATCGCGCCGGCCACCTACGAGATCGTCACCCGCACGCTCGACACCGGCGCTACGTCGATCGTCGCGCCCGTCCATCGCGGCGCGCGCGGCCATCCGGTCGGCTTCGCCGCGCGCCATTACGATGCGCTCGCCGCGCTCGACGGCGACACCGGCGCGCGCGCGCTGTTCGCCCGCGAACCGGTGACGCTGCTCGACGTCGACGATCCGGCGATCCTGCGCGACGTCGACACGCCGGCCGACCTCGCGCGCGGGCGCAACGAGCACTGAGCGAATCCGGCTGCAAACGCGCGCCCGATTGCCTATAAAAGAGACGAGGCGCCGGCGCACCGCGCCGCCCGTCACGATCTTCACGAGCGCTCCATGACCGACCACACGACTCCGTTGCCCGAGCCCCCGGCAGACCCGACCCGCGACCCGGAAGGCGATCCGCTCGTGCCACCGTCGCCCGGACATCACGACAGCCCGCAGCAGCCCGAGGGGCCACCGAGCAAGGATCCCGTCTAGGCGTCGCGCAGCGACTGTTCCGCAAGCCGACTCATCGCACGCACCGGCGTGGTGCGCGCATCCGTTCGCATCCGGCTTTCGTTGCGGGCGCTTTCGCATCGTCCACACTTCTGTGTCCGACACGGGCCGCCTCATCGCGCCCGCGGCCCTCACCTGACGCAGTGACATTCAGTCGCACCCTCTGCCGCGCATCCGCGTGACGACCGACGCACGCGCACGCTCCCGCCCCGTTCTTTTCACGCGGCGATCCGCTCGCCGTCAAACCTTGCACGCGACGCGCCACACCGCCGCACGTCCGGCGCGTCATTCTTCACACCATTTGTCCCTGTTAGGGATTTCCCCTCTACGGCAGTGCACAACGCCGGCCGTCAAGAAAGTTATCCCGTCACGCCGCGAGCGGCGCGTTTCCCCGATCGACCGACCGAACCGACCATGCGCAACCTCTCCCTGAATCAGAAACTCGCTTCGATGATCGTCATCCTTTGGCTCGGCCTGCTTGTGATCGCAGGGCTCGGCGCGTGGCAGACGCGCGAGTCGATGATCGAGGATCGCCGCGACCAGCTGGCGGCGCTCGTTGCGCAAGCGGTGAGCGTCAGCGACCACTACTACAAGCTGTCGCAGCAGAACGCGCTGCCGGAAGCCGACGCGAAGCAGAAGGCGCTGGAAGCGATCGCCGCGATGCGCCACGGCGCGGACGGCTACATCTCGATCAACGACTCGAAGCCGGTGATCGTGATGCATCCGATCAAATCCGAGCTCAACGGCAAGGACGTGTCGGGCTTCACCGATCCGACCGGCAAGCACCTGTTCGTCGAGATCGTGAAAGCCGGCAACCAGGGAAGCGGCGCCGGCTTCGTCGAATACCTGTGGCCGAAGCCCGGCTCGAGCGCGCCGCAGTCGAAGACGAGCGCGGTGCAGCGCTTCGCGCCGTGGGACTGGTATGTGGTGACCGGCATGTACATGAACGACGTGCATACGGCCGTGCTCGCGAGCATCGGCCGCTGGTTCGCGATGACCGCCGTGCTCGGCGCGATCGCGACGGCCGTGATGGTGCTCGTGCTGAAGAGCGTGCGCGCGAGTCTCGGCGGCGCGCTCGAGGACGCACTGGCCGCCGCGCAGCGCATTGCGCAAGGCGACCTGACCGCGCGGGTCGACGTGAAGCAGAACGACCGCGGCAGCCTGCTGCACGCGCTGCACACGATGCAGGGCGGGCTGATCGACATGGTGTCGCGCGTGCGCATGGGCACCGAGAACATCAACGTCGGCGCGGGCGAGATCGCCGCCGGCAACACCGACCTGTCGCAACGCACCGAGGAGCAGGCGGCCGCGCTCGTGCAGACCGCGTCGAGCATGGACGAGATGACCGCGAACGTGAAGCAGAACGCGGACAGCGCCGCGCAGGCGGCGTCGCTCGCCGACCAGGCCGCGCAGGTCGCGACGCGCGGCAGCGAAGTGGTCGACGACGTCGTGCGCACGATGAACGAGATCACCGACCGCTCGCACAAGATCGGCGACATCATCGGCGTGATCGACGGCATCGCGTTCCAGACCAACATCCTCGCGCTGAACGCGGCCGTCGAAGCCGCGCGCGCGGGCGAACAGGGCCGCGGCTTCGCGGTGGTCGCGGCCGAAGTGCGCTCGCTCGCGCAGCGCTCGGCCACCGCCGCCAAGGAGATCAAGTCGCTGATCGTTTCGTCGAACGAAACCGTCGAGCATGGCGCGACGCTCGTCACGAACGCGGGCGAGACGATGGCCGAGATCGTGCAGTCGGTGCGGCGCGTGAACGAGATCCTCGACGAGATCAGCCACGCGTCGCGCGAGCAGAGCGCGGGGATCGAGCAGGTCAACCGCGCCGTCGGCGAGATGGACCAGGTCACGCAGCAGAACGCGGCGCTCGTCGAACAGGCGGCCGCCGCCGCGCATTCGCTGCGCGACCAGGCGGAAGCGCTGCGGGATGCGGTCACGCGGTTTGCGCTGCCGGCCTGACACGGCTCGCGCCGCGCTTTATCGATGAGCGGCGGCGGTGCAGCGCAGCGACACACCGCTGCCGCTACACCGCTCGCCTAGGCCGACACCGAATCGCCGACGCTCGCGCCTTCGCGCAGGCCGAGGCACGTCGCACGCGAGATCAGCTCGACGTCGTTTTTCGCGCCGAGCTTCTTCATCGCGCTGATCTTCTGCGCGCTGACCGTCTGCTTGCCCTTGTTCAGCCGCTCGGCGATCGACTTGATCGACACGCCGGACAGGTAGAGACGGATCACTTCGATTTCGCGCGGCGACAGCTTCGGCGTGCCCTGGCTGTCGTCGGCGACCGGCGTGAGCGTGTGCCGCACCGCCGGCGACAGATAGCTGCCGCCCGCGTAGCTCGAATGAATCGCGGTGACGATGTGGCCGACGTCGTCGAGCTTGCTGACGACGCTCGACGCGCCCTGCGCGAGGATCGAGCGGACGATCACCGGGCTCTCGTCGGTGACCAGCACGACGACGCCGACGCCCGCGCGAGTTGCCCGCAGGCAGTCGAGCAGCTGCAGCGCATCCATCTGCCCTTCGCCGCGCATCGCATAATCGACGAGCACGACGTCGCAGTCGATGCTGCCGAGCGCCGCGACCATGTCGCTCACGCGCCGGTAGACGCCAACCAGATCGATCGCGCAGCCGCTGCCCGCGATGTGTTCCATGCCGGCCAGCGTCAACGGCCAGTCGTACGCAAAGACGGTGCGGATACTGTATTTCCCCATACGCGCTTCCCTTGGTTGCCGCGGCGTCGGCAGGCTGCCGCGCGCCGCCATCCGGATGTCGGGTTCGATGTTCCTGATCAGGCGATTTATAGCCTGAATGTCATTCTACGAATCCGTCGCGGCGACGGATATCGGACACGAACTTAAATGCGCCGGAGAGCGTTGGTACGAGTTTTAATTTGGCCGGGCACAGCACAACGCCGGGCGCCGTCCCGGCTGGCCGAATGGCCGACGTTGGCGCCGATGCGATGCGGCAGGCGCGGCTGCGGGTAAAATTGCGGGCTTCGAATGCCATTGCGGGCTGCACGCCGGCGCGTGCAGTGTGCGCCCTCGCCTGTTTTCCCGATTGATCCATGACCGATTCCGACCTCCAAGCCGACGACACCACTCTCCACGAAGACACCCTCTGGCGCGACAACGGCTGGACCGCGCGCATCATCAAGAATGAAGACGACGACGGCTGGGCCGTCGAGATGGTCAAGGACGGCGAGACCGAACCGGCACTGGTCGGGCCGTGGACGATGGGGCGCGACAAGAAGAACCCGAAGCCGATGGATGCGAACGCGTTCCGCACGCTCGTCAAGACCGCGACCGAGGTGCTGATGCGGCACGCGCAGCAGCGGCACGCGCTGCTGCACAAGGAAGTGACGGTGTGGGCCGGCGAGGATGAAGTGTCGGTCACGCTCGATATCGTGCCGGACGAGTTCGAGCCTTATGCGGAACTCAAGGCGTTCGACCGGTTCGGGGAACTGCTGGGCGACGCGAAAGTATCGGCGGGGTTCAAGCTCACCAAGGCGAGCGCCGACCGGTGGGTCGAGTCGGGATTCGCGCGGCCGGCCTGAACAGGAAAACACGGCTGCAGCACCCCGCTCGCGGCAGCCGTGCGCGTTGCTTCGAATTTCGGGCCGGAAGACGTTCACAAAACTGCCACGTGCGGTTACAATGGCGACCCTCTTGCTCAGGTGGCGGAATTGGTAGACGCACTATCTTGAGGGGGTAGCGCCGCGAGGCGTGCGGGTTCGAGTCCCGCCCTGAGCACCAGATACGGTTCCGGCATCGCCCGGACACCAACAGAAACCCGCGATGGCTAACGCTTCGCGGGTTTTTTGTTGTCGATCGGCTTGCCGGACCGCGCGGTCATTCGCACGCCGGCGCGAGATCGCGAGCAGCACGCCGCAACCGATGCGCGGCCAGCTTGCGCCGCACGACCTGCTCGAACTGCTCGGTCGCCGTGCGCGGCTCGCGCCTCGCGAAGCCGAGCAGATTGCGCGCGATCTGGATCGGCGTGAACACGACGCCCCAAGGCAGCCCCCACCATCCGCACACGGCGGACGTGAGCATCGCCATCGCCTGCTTCTTGCGGCCGCAGCGCCGGCAGCACACGTGCCGGCGCGTCGCCCATTGCGTGACGAAGATCAGCGACACGACCCGATGGTCCGCGTGGACGTCGATGGGGCCGTCGTCGCGCTTGCAGATCGGGCATGGGCCGTGCCGGCAGTCGTCGACATAGAGGTGGACCTCGGCCGCGGACAGGCGCTCCGCGGTGACGATCACCGGATGCGATTGCGCGCAGGCCGCGCTGCAATAGCGATGGCCGTCGATCGACCGCCCGCCGACGAAGTAGGTCTTGCCGCAATTGCTGCACTCTGCCACGTTGCCCTCGGATGTTTTTTATCGATCGCGCCCGCCTGCGCGCGATGCATGGATCACATCCCGATTTATCGGCATGCGCCGGGCGGTCTTGAGCATGCGTTGCCGCCGCCGATCGCCCCGCTTCCGCGCCATTGCCGGAGAAAATCCCTTATCCTCGGCGCCGTTCGCGAACAAGAATCGGGAGGGCACGATGACAATCATTGGCGTGATGGGCTCGGGCAAGCATGAATGGCCGGAGCTGGCGGCGCCGCTCGGCACGTGGATCGCCACGCAGGGGTTCGACCTGCTGACGGGCGGGGGTGGCGGCGTGATGCTGTCGACCGCACGTGCGTATGCGACGACACCCGGGCGCCGCGGCCGCTCGATCGGCGTCGTGCCGAGCGAAGCGCACCCGGTGCGCGGCTTCGCGCCGCTCGCCGGCTATCCGAATCCGTTCATCGACCTGCCGGTCGTGACGCCGCTGCCGCGCAAGGAGGCCGATGCGCCGGACGACGCACTGAATCGCAATTACGTGAACGTGCTGACGAGCGATATCGTCGTCGCGCTGCCCGGCAGCAAGGGCACGCTCGACGAGATTCGCCTCGCGACGCGCTTCTCGAAGCCGCTGATCTGCGTCGGGCCGAGCGCGGCGTTCGACGGCGTCCCGCACGGCACGCGCATCGCATCGGCGCTCGACGACGTCTACGCGTTCGTGCTCGCGCAAGCGGGTGCGGTACGTCAACCGGATTCGAGCCAGTAGCCATCGATAGCGAACAACGCCCTGACCAGGCGAGGCAAAAATCCTCCGCTTGGTCCCGGCTTGCCGCGAGAAATTATCAGACGAAACCCAACGCACGAAATCGTTGAAGCCGGACGTCACGTACGGCTAATACGCGCCTCTTTATCGACTGCGGAAAAGCCGGAATCAAGTCTATAAAAACCTCGCCGACTCTCCGCAAACGATTGCAAATATATTCGCATCATATTTTCAATCCACAACGAATCAATTACCGACTCAGCGCATTCTTGACATTCGACTAGCGTCATCTACGCTTGATTCTCAGCGACTGCCCATGGCATTCGCCATGCCCGGAACTCGCTGCCGGCAGCCGGGAGCGCAAGGAGATTACGCATTTCTTCCAATTCCCTCACTTCCAGCCATTCACAATTTCCTAAAACATGCCCTTCTGAAAGGAAGCCGGCATCTCGCCCACTTTTTTTCACAAGGAGGCTTATATGTTTATTTGAATTTAAAAAGATTACGAAATTATCAGCAGGAGACGAAAATGACTGTCATTCAAGTTGGACTTGTCGACAAGACGGCAAGCATCGATCCGTCTTTTGTGGAAGCGGCGGCCGCGGCGCTGAATATTCAAGTCATGCGCGACCTTCCGCCGATCTGGAACATCCAGGCGACAGTGCGCTACTTGCCGTCTGCAAGCAGCATTCCGTCCGGCGTCTGGCCGGTGCTGCTGGTCAACGAACTGCCGGATGGCGAAGGGGGCTTTCACCTGGACAAGAATAACCAGCCCTACGCAAAGGTGCTCGCAACGCCGGCCAGCGACGGCTGGACTATCGCTGCAAGTCACGAAGTCATCGAGATGCTGATCGATCCGGCCGGCAACAGACTGAAATCGTCGATCTCGATCAGGATCGACAACGGCAAGATCGTGGATGGCGACACGCAGTTTGATTACCTTGTCGAAGGCTGCGAC
This sequence comes from Burkholderia pyrrocinia, assembly GCA_001527685.1. Classification (GTDB taxonomy): domain Bacteria; phylum Pseudomonadota; class Gammaproteobacteria; order Burkholderiales; family Burkholderiaceae; genus Burkholderia; species Burkholderia pyrrocinia_D. Next base: position 104,604 of record LOZU01000030.1, on the reverse strand, counting down.
CCGGTCGAACCGGACAACTGCAGCTATTCCATACAGGGCGTCGCGGTCTCCGACTTCATTACTCCGCACTTTTACGATCCCGCCGCCACGCCGGGAACGCGATATAGCTTCAATGGAAAGATCGACAGGCCGCGCGAGGTTCTGCCTGGTGGATATATCTCCTGGATCGATCCGCAAACCGACAGGTGGCAGCAGTTGCAGTATTTCGACACGACCGGAACGCCGACCATTGTCGATCTTGGCCCGGCGCCGGCCGATCGGAAGAGTCTTCGGGAGTGGGTGCACGAGCGGCGTGGCGCCGCACCGGATGGCTTGAGAACCACGGTCGCCCTCTCGAGAGAATCGAAGAACGACAGGCTCATGGAGGAATGCCGCCGCCACCGGAAAGTGCTGCTGGATATTGCCGAGCGCCGCGCGGATCTGTACTGAGTTCAGTTGCTGTCCGAAAGCAAGACGCGCGTACGGAATGCAAGCGGGTCTGCCCGCATCGGCCAAGCATCCTTCGGGCCTCGTGCCGTCGAGGCCCGATTTGTTGTCAGGAAGACGATCTGCCTTCCCGGCGACCGGCCGCACGTCAAGCGCCTCCAGTACCTCCATCAACTCCCGGCGCAAAGACGGCCACTGGCGAGGTACCGATACAATCGGACGAATGGTTCATGGCCGACCAGCTCATCGAGCTGTTTCTCGCGCTTCATGCGAACGCACCGTTTCCGGACTTCGTCCGCTGGCGTCCGGCTCCTGGCTTCCGAGCGCGCGCCCGGGCGACCGCACGAGGCACGTCGGCCGCCGCCTTCACCCCAACCACTCCTTGCGCCGCAACTGCACGACATCCCGCAACGGCGGCGCGCCGAACAGGCGGCTGTACTCGCGGCTGAATTGCGACGCGCTCTCGTACCCGACACGCGCGGCCACCGACCCGACGTCCGCGCCCTGCCCCAGCAACAGCCGCCGCGCCTCATGCAGACGCAACTGCTTCTGATACTGCAGCGGGCTCAGCGTGGTCACGTTCTTGAAGTGATGATGCAGCGACGACACGCTCATGTTCACGACCTGCGCGAGCGCTTCCACCCGCATCGGCTCGGCGAAGTGATCGCGGATCCACTCGATCGCGCGGGAAATCCGGTGCGTCTGGCTCCCCGCCACCGCCATGTGCCGCAGCCGCGTGCCCTGCTCGCTCGTCATCAGCCGGTAGATCAGCTCCTTCTCGATCAGCGGCGCCATCACCGGAATGTCGGCCGGCGTATCGAGCAGCCGCACGAGGCGCAGCGCGACGTCGAGCAGCGGCGGCGTCAGCTGCGCAAGCGCGATTCCCTCGCCCTCCGGCCCCGCGCCGGGCTCCGGCAACCGCATCTCCGCGGCCAGCTCGAAGATCCGCTGCGGATTGAGCGCAAACGACATGCACAGATACGGCGCGGCCGGCGACGCCTTCGTGACCCGCGACAGGATCGGCAAGTCGATCGACGTAATCAGGCAATTCTGCGTGTCGTATTCATACGCGTGACCGGCGACCACCACGCGCTTCGCGCCCTGCGCGGCGAGCACGAACGCGGCCCGCGACACGCCGCAGCCGAGATCGACCGGGTGCGTATGCTTGTGGAACGCAAGCGCCGGAATCGCCGTCGGATGCGAGCCGTCGACCGGCGCAAAGCGGCTGATCAGCGCCGCGAGCTCGCGCCGCCCGGATTCACGCGACGCGGCAATATCGGTCATGTCCATCTGGATGCCTCGATTGGTCCGGTGCCCCGGTTCCTCATGCTGGCGGAGCATAGCGAAGCCGCCGGGCGCGCGCCGGGGATTTGCAGGATTGTTCAAGAAATTTGCAGGATTGGGTAGACGAAATACCTGCCGGCTCGCGCACACTCCCGCGTATCCCGGCTTCGCACCGGGTTTTCCCCACGGAGACAGTCAATGTCCACATCGTTTGTCCTCAACGGCAAGAACGTCACGCTCGACGTCGATCCGACGACGCCCGTCCTCTGGGCGATCCGCGAACATGCCGGCCTCACCGGCACCAAATTCGGCTGCGGCATGGCCCAGTGCGGCGCCTGCACGGTCCATCTCGAAGGCCAGGCCGTGCGCTCGTGCGTGCTGCCGCTCGCCGGCATCGAAGGCAAGCACGTCACCACGATCGAAGGATTGCAGAGCAAGCCCGCGCAGGCCGTGCAGGCCGCGTGGGTCAAGCTGCAGGTGCCGCAATGCGGCTATTGTCAGTCCGGCCAGATCATGTCCGCAACCGCCCTGCTCGAACAGAACCCCGCCCCGACCGACGCCGACATCGACGCCGCGATGAACGGCAACATCTGCCGCTGCGCGACCTATGTCCGCATCCGCGCCGCGATCCACGACGCCGCCGCTACCCTGAAGGCCTGATCATGACGACCGGACACGACACCCAGAGCGCGGCCCGCCCCGCGCGCCGCACGTTCCTGAAGGCCGCCGGCGCCGCCGCGGCCGTCAGCCTCACCGTCGGCTTCGAATGGTTCGGCACGGGCCGCCGCGCGCTCGCCGCCACCGCGCCTGCCGCCGAATTCGCGCCGAACGCGTTCCTGCGCATCACGCCGGACGGCATCGTCACCGTGGTCGCGAAGCACGTCGAAATGGGCCAGGGCGCCTATACCGGCATCGCGACGATCGTCGCCGAGGAGCTGGACGCCGACTGGTCGAGCGTGCGCGTCGAAAGCGCGCCCGCCGACGCGAAGCGCTACGCGAACCTCGCGTTCGGCACGATGCAGGGCACGGGCGGCAGCTCGGCGATGGCCAATTCGTGGCAGCAGCTGCGCGAAGCGGGCGGCAAGGCCCGCGCGATGCTCGTGTCGGCCGCCGCGGCCCGCTGGAAGGTGCCGGCCGGCGAGCTGACCACCAGGGACGGCTTCGTCACGCACGCGAAGAGCGGCAAGCAGGCCAGCTACGGCGCGCTCGTCGAGCAGGCCGCGCAGCTGCCGGTGCCGGCGCAGGTCACGCTGAAGCAGCCGTCCGAATTCCGCCTGATCGGCCACGTGATTCCGCGCGTCGATGCGTCCGCGAAGACGAACGGCACCGCGCAGTTCACGCTCGACGTCGCGTTCCCGGGCATGCTGGTCGCGCTGCTGCAGCGCCCGCCGCGCTTCGGCGCGACGGTCAAGTCGTTCGACGCGACGGCCGCGAAGGCCGTGCCGGGCGTCGTGTCGGTGGTGCAGGTGCCGCGCGGCGTCGCGGTGGTCGCGACCGGCTTCTGGCCCGCCAAGCAGGGCCGCGACGCGCTGAAGGTCGAATGGGACGACAGCCACGCGGAACAGCGCAGCTCGGACGCGATCATGCGCGAATACCGGCAGCTCGCCGGCCAGCCCGGCACGTCGGCGCGCAAGGACGGCGACGCGAACGCCGCGATCGCCGGCGCGGCGCGCAAGCTCAGCGCGTCGTATGAGTTCCCTTACCTGGCCCATGCGCCGATGGAGCCGCTCGACGCGGTCGTGAAGCTGACCGCCGACAGCTGCGAGATCTGGGCCGGCGACCAGTTCCAGACGGTCGACCAGGGCAACGCCGCGCAGGTCGCGGGCCTGAAGCCCGAGCAGGTGAAGATCCACACGCTGTACGCGGGCGGCAGCTTCGGCCGGCGCGCGAACGTGTGGTCGGACTACGTGGTCGAGGCCGTGTCGATCGCGAAGGCGCTCGGCGCGAACGGCAAGCCGGTGAAGCTGCAGTGGACCCGCGAGGACGACATCACGGGCGGACTCTATCGCCCGATGGTCTTCCACAAGCTCGACGCGGGGCTGACCCCGGACGGCAAGCTGGTCGGCTGGCGGCACCGGATCGTCGGCCAGTCGATCCTCGCCGGCACGCCGTTCGAGCCCGTGATGGTCAAGAACGGGATCGACGCCACGTCGGTCGAGGGCGCGGCGAACCTGCCGTACGCGGTGCCGAACGTGTCGGTCGAGCTGACCACCGTGAAGGGCGGCGTGCCGGTGCTGTGGTGGCGCGTGGTCGGCAGCTCGCACACCGCGTACGCGGTCGAGGCGTTCATCGACGAGGCCGCGCACGCGGCGCACAAGGATCCGTACCTGTTCCGCCGCGACCTGCTCGCGAAGGAGCCGCGCATGCGCGCGGTGCTCGAACTGGCGGCCGAGAAGGCCGGCTGGGATCCGGCGAAGCCGCTGCCGAAGGGCCGCGGGCGCGGGATCGCGGTGGCCGAGGCGTTCAAGAGCTTCGTCGCGCAGGTCGCCGAGGTGTCGGTGGGCGCGGACGGCAAGGTGAAGGTGGAGCGCGTCGTCTGCGCGGTGGACTGCGGGATCGCGATCAACCCGGACATCGTCGCGGCGCAGATGGAAGGCGGGATCGGCTTCGGGCTCGGCGCGGTGATGCACGGCGCGATCACGCTGAAGGACGGCCAGGTCGAGCAGCGCAACTTCGACAGCTACCAGGTGCTGCGCATCGCCGAGATGCCGAAGGTCGAGGTGTACATCGTGCCGTCGGCCGAGGCGCCGACCGGCGTCGGCGAGCCCGGTGTCGCGCCGGTCGGGCCGGCCGTCGCGAACGCGATCTTCGCGGCGACGGGCAAGCGGCATTACGCGCTGCCGTTCGATTCGGCGGATGCGGCGAAGGGGTGACGGCGCGGCACGCCGGGCGCCCTGTGCGTCCGGCGCGCCGGGTTTCGCCGCGCCGCCGCGCACGCTTGCCGCGCTGCCCCTCGTTACGCCAGACGTAACGCCCGTAACATCCCCCGCCGATGCTACGTAACAGTCCTTCAGTCTCGCGGCGCACGCGCCCGCCCGCGCCGCGTTAAAAATTCTTTTAGATTCAACACCGGCGCGACTTCGCGCGCGTCGTGCGCCGCCGCATCGCCGGCGCTCGCCGGCGTGGCCCGGAATTTGCAGTACCCCCCTTGCAAACAATTCCTGCCACGGACATGCGAGGGCCACCATGGATTGCAAATACCTGTACATCGACACCATCAAGATCAACTTCGTCCGCCGCACGATCGAGATCGACAACCAGGTCATCGACGTCACGCCGCGCGAATTCGACGTCGTCGAATTCCTGCTCGACAACATGAACAAGATCGTGCCGCGCCAGGCGATCCAGGAAGCGGTCTGGGGCCGCGAGCTCGCCGTGTCGTCGCGCACGCTCGACACGCATATCTCGCGGATCCGCTCGAAGCTGCGCCTCGACCACGACAAGAACCTGCGGATCATCCCGATCTACGCGGTCGGCTACCGCCTCGTGCTGTTCGGCGCGGCGATGACGCATGTCGAGCGTCACGAGCCGGCGCCGGTCGTGCGCGCCGTCGCGCATCGCGAAATGGTGGCCGAGTTCGTCTGAACGCCCGCCGGCCGGCTGACTGCCGCTTCTGCCGGCACGCACTTGCCATTCCGCTCGGGAAGCCCTGCAACACAAGACGTTCCCGGATTCCCGATCGGAAGCAGGCGGCCCCGTCGCGCTGGCCATTCCCGACCTCTCCCGGCCCCGCGCCAGCTCGGCCCGATCGCGCGGACGGGTACGGCACGATCGCGGTGGCGCCGCAGAACGTCGCGCTGCGCGACGCCAGCATCCCGGCATAGGGCGTTACCGCCCGCTTCGTAAATCCCCGCCACCCCCGCCGCATCACGCGCCGCGCGACTACGGATTCCCGCGCGGCAGGCCGCCGCGCCCGTCCCTACAATCGACGCAACGCCGCGCACCGATTCGCACCACGTCGCGCCGCCTCCGATCAACCCCACGTCCAGTACGCCGAATTCGCCCTGATCCCGCCGTGCATGCGCTGTCCCTGACGAATGCCGACGCCGGCGACGCCTCGGATCGGGCCTCGCCTGATGCCCCCGCGCCGGCCGCCGCCCCCCGGGCGGTGGCCGCGCTCGACGCGTCGCCGCACCTGCCGCGCCTGTCCGCCGCCGCCGCGCGCGGGCTGTCGCACGCGTACGGCGCACCGGCCGCCGTGCTGCTCACGCTCGGCGAGCACGCGTACGAAGCGCACTGGCGCATCGACGCCGAACCGGCCGCCGATGCGCACGCATACCGCTTCGTCGTCGGCCCCGCGACGGGCACGCTGTGGATCGACCCGCTCGCCGAAACCGAATGGCTCGGCGATGCGGCCGATCCCGCGGTGCCCGCCGTGATTCGCGCGGCGCTGCTCGCCGACCTGAGCGCGCCGCTCGCCGCAGCACTGCAAGCGGCGACGCGCCAGCGCGTCGAACTGCTGCCGCCGCCTGCGTCGCCGCCTGCGTGGCGCGCGGCAACCGCCGCGCTGCGCTTCGAACTGCGCCGCGCGGACGGCGGCTGGCGTTGCCACGGCGCGCTGCTGTTCGACGCGCCGGACGCGCTCATGGTGTTCTTCGCCGAGCCGCCCGCCGCGCGGCCGGACGCGCAGGCCGCGTACGCGGCGCTGCCGGTGCCGCTCGTGTTCGAGATCGGCCGCACCGCGCTGACCACGGCTGAGCTGGCCGACGTGGTGGCCGGCGACATCATCGCGATCGAGCACTGGCGTGCGCAAGACCAGAACCTGCTGTGCGTCGCGCGGCTGCCGTCCGCCCCCGCATGGGAGATCACCGGGCGGCCGTCCGGCAACCGGCTGACCGTCGAACGAATCAGGGAGATGCCCTTGGAACCGACCCGCACCGACACCCCGCCCGCGACCCCGCCCGCGCCGCTGGCCGACGCGCCAACGAGCGCCGCGCCGCGCCCGCTCGACGGGCTCGCGGTGGACCTGCGCTTCGAGCTGCCGCCGACGTCGATGCCGCTCGGCGAACTCGGCACGCTGCAGCCGGGCGCGGTGATCGAGCTGCAGCAGGGCATCAACCAGAGCGTGATCCACCTCGTCGCGAACGGCATGCTGATCGGCACCGGCCACCTGATCGCGGTCGGCCAGAAGCTCGGCGTGCGCGTCGTCACGCTCACCCAGCCCGCGCCGCGCGAGCGCTGACCGATGGGCAACCTGCCGAATCCCGTCGCGCTGATCGCGGTGATCGCCGCGCTCGGCATCGCACCGTTCGCCGCGCTGATGGTGACGAGCTACACGAAGCTCGTGGTCGTGCTCGGCCTGCTGCGCTCCGCGCTCGGCATCCAGCAGGTGCCGCCGAACCTCGTGCTGAACGGCATCGCGCTGATCCTGTCGCTGTTCATCATGGCGCCGGTGGGAATGGCGATCCGCGACGCGCTGCAGCAGCGCCATTTCGACGCGTCGGGGCAGCTGTCGACCGCGGACGTCGGCGCGCTCGCCGATGCCGCGCTGCCGCCGATCAAGGATTTCCTGGTGTCGCACACGCGCCAGCGCGACCGCGAGTTCTTCGTGCGCACCGCGACGTCGGTGTGGCCGAAGAACCGCGCCGAAGGCATCAAGGACGACGACCTGCTCGTGCTGGTGCCGAGCTTCACGCTCGCCGAGCTGACGAAGGCGTTCCAGATCGGCTTCGTGATCTATATCGTGTTCATCGTGGTCGACCTGCTGGTCGCGAACATCCTGCTCGCGCTCGGCATGCAGATGATCTCGCCGACGACGATCTCGGTGCCGTTCAAGCTGCTGCTGTTCGTCGCGCTCGACGGCTGGGCGATGCTCGTGCACGGGCTCGTGCTGTCGTACCGGGTGGCGGGTTGAACGCGCGCGGGCTGCGGCGCGTCGCCGTGTGGATCGGCGCGCCGGCCGTGCTTGCGCTCATGTGCGCGCAGCCGCCCGCCGTGCACGCGGCCAGCGGCGGCGCGGGCTTCGCGCAGCTCGCGCGCGCGTGCGCGCCGAACGTCGATCCGGACACCCTCGCCGCGCTCGTGCGCACCGAGTCGGGGTTCAATCCGTACGCGATCGGCGTGGTCGGCGGTCATCTGCAACGCCAGCCCGGATCGCTCGACGAAGCGCGGGTGACCGCGCGCGAGCTCGCCGCGCGCGGGTTCAGCTACAGCGTCGGGCTCGCGCAGGTCAACGACCGCAATTTCGCGAAATACGGGCTCGACGACGCGACGATGTTCGAGCCGTGCCGCAACCTGCAGGCGGGCGGCGCGATCCTGACCGAATGCTTCGCGCGCTCGAGCAGCACGGGAAGGCCGGCTCAGGCCGCGCTGCGCGCGGCGCTGTCGTGCTACTACAGCGGCAATTTCACGACGGGTTTCTCGAGCGGCTACGTGAGCCGCGTCGTCGCGAGCGCGCGCAGCAACGCGCACGAAGGCGGCATCGGGCCGATTCCGGTCGTGCGCGATGCGCCGCCGCCCGAGCAGGCGCGCCCCATCGTCACTGCCGCCGCGCCGCTCGGACACGCGCGGAAACCGGACGCGCCGTCGTGCGGCGCGCACCCGGTCGTGATGATGTGCCGCGGCTTGCCGGCCGCGGACGCGCGGCGGCTCTGCGTCCGCTGCCTCGACCGGTAGCCGCGTCGCCACGCGCCGCCCCGGCGCGCATCTCGTAGCCCGTCGCCCGCCTGCGCGCCGGGCGCCGCACCCCGCTACGAAACCGCCGCCGCCGGGCCCGCACGGCCCTTCGTACACTCGAAGCGGCGGCTGGCTCAGCGCCGAATCGCGCGCATCCGCGCGCGGCGGCGGGTCTGACGGGAGATTTTCATGCTGGACATCGACGGCGTCGGGATGGGCGTCAACTGGATGGCTTTCCTCGAGCGCACGCTCGAGGCGGAGCGCGCGAAGGCCGCGAGCGACGCCGCGCAGCAGACGAGCGACCCGTCGAAGCAGCAGGTCGACACCACTCCGCCCCCGCCGCCGATCGCGGTGCAGGTCAGCCCCGACAGCGATCCGTCGAAGCCGACCAATGCCGAGATCGCGTCCGCGACGTCGCTGATCCAGCGCCTCGCCGAGCAATATCGCCCGACGACGCCCGACATCACGGTCGACGATCCGCTCACGAAGGCCGCGCAAACCGCGATCCAGGGCGCGCAGACGAAATACGACACCGCACTGAAGGACGAGCAGGACAAGCAGGCCGCGCTCACGACCGCGCAGAACGACACGCAGGCGACGCAGGACACGGTCAACCAGGCCCGCACCGCATACGACCAGGCGCACGCGGCCACCGCGAAGGCGGAGAAGGAACTCGACGTCACCACCGACGCCGGCTACATGATCGCGTACGCGCAACAGGCGAAGCACGACGAGGCTGCGCTCGACCCGAACCAGGCCGGCTCCGCGCAGGCCGACGCGAACGCGGCGCTCGATAAGCTGAAGGCGGCCGTGCCCGGCATCGGCGACGACCCGACGCAGGCGTCTCAGGCGAACTGGACGCCGCAGCAGAAGCAGGCGTTCGACACGTGGCAGCACGCGGACGCGAAGCTGTCCGAAGCAAAGGCGCGCCACAACGCGGACGTCGCGAACTCGAACCTCGCGCTCGCGCAACTGCAGTCGTACGCGTCGAACGGCGACTATGCGGACGCGATGGACGCCGGCATCGGCCGCGTGAACGACCAGCTCGCGCCGCTCGACCGCGTGATCGATGCGCCCGACAAGCTGAAGCCGGAAGACGCGCAGGCGAACCTGAAAAGCGCCGCCGACGACGCGAGCTATGCGAACGCGTGCCTGAACGCCGCCACCGACGCGTCGAAGGTCGCGGACATCCAGACCACCTACAACGCGGTGTCGGGCAAGTACGGCCCGACCGTGATGAGCACGACCGTCGCCGCGCAGCAGGACCTGCTGGACCACGCGCAGGCGAGCGCGCGCGTGAGCGGCGGCTATCTGCAGATGCTGTACGCGAACCGGCAGGTCGCGGATCTGCAGACCAAGTACGACGCCGCGCAGAAGGCGTCGACGCAGTGGCATCACGACAACCCGGGCGCGATGCTCAAGGATCCGCAGGTCGACCTCGATCTCGGCGACGCGTACGCGCAACTGTCGAAGGCGAAGGATGGCGCGAGCCTCGCGCACGACGGCTACGTCGCCGCGTACGGCAACGCACTGGCGATCCATTACGACGACGTCGCGGCCGGCGTGCAGAACCAGTACGACCACCGCACGATGTGCGTCGCGAACGATCCGACGCCGCTGGCGATCAAGGGCATCAAGACCATCGCCTCCGCGCTGCACCAGGCGGACGACCGGATGACCGCGACCGTCAACGAGCGCGCGACCAAGCAGGCGCTCGTCGATGCACAGGCGAAGCAGTCGCAGGTGAAGGGCCAGGTCGACGATCTGCAGAAGCAGTACGACGCATGGAACCGCGATCACGGCGTCGGCACGACGCCGAGCCTGCTGTCGGTGTCGAAACCGCCGAGCACGCCCGCCAACATCCCGCTGACCGCGCCGGTGCCGTTCGTCGTCAATCCGTACGCGCAGCAGCTGTCCGACGCGCGCACGCAGCTCGACCAGGCGAACAAGGACGTCCAGCAGACGCAGCTGCTGAGCGAAACGCTGCACCAGCAGGTGCTGTTCAACGAATTCGACGCGCACCTCGACGAGCGGCTGCGCAACGCGAAAACCGATGCCGACCAGAAGGACTACGCGAAGGCGCTGTCCGATTTCTTCGGCGCGCACCGCGGCGAGCTGTCGCAATCGCTGCTCGACAAGGCCGGCGAGGCGACGCAGCACGGCGCGACGATCGATTTCGGCAAGCTCGACGACACGCAGCAGCGCAACCTCGTCGGCATCGCGATCGGCCTGTCGCCGGACAGCGCGAGCGACGATCCGCACGCCGCGCAGTTCACCGACAGCAAGAAGCTCGACTCGATCGACAAGGTGCGCCACGAGCTGCTGAAGGTCGGCGGCGGCGCATCGACGCGCGTGAACGTGATGCCGATCGTCTACGCGTCGAAGGACGCCGGGCTGACGACGAGCGCGATCTTCAAGGTGACGAATGCGAGCGGCGACACGCACTACGTCGACGACCAGGGCTCGAAATACTCGAGCATCGGCAACTTCATCGACGACAACGAGCTGTCGTCGGACGGCACGCTCGACATCGCGACCGGCTACGACGCGAACGGCGCCGCGCAGATCGACCGCCGCAACAGCGCGCACCACGACAGCTGGTGGGAAACCGCGATGCACACGCTCGGCGGCGGCAACGTGAACCTCGGGATGCTGATCGGCGGGCTCGCGCTCGAAGTGGGCGGCGGCCTGCTCGATGCGACGGTGTTCGGCGCGCCGCTCGGCATCGCGCTCAACGCGGCCGGCGCGGGGCTGATGTACACGTCCGCGGGGGCGGCCGTCGTGAATTCGGGCTACGACCTGTACAACCGCCACGAGCACGACCGCACGATCAACCCGCTCGACGCGGGCGCGCGCGCGGACTACGTGAACCTGCTGCCGCTCGGCGTCGGCGGGCTCGGCAAGCTGGCGACGCTCGCCAGCCGCACCACGGCTGCCGAACGGATCGTCACCGGCCTCGGCCGCGACGCGACGCAGTTCGCAGCCGGCGTCCAGAAAGGCACGCGCTTCGCGACCAAGGCCGCCGGGTACGGCGGCGCGGCCGAAGCGGCCGGCCAGTTCGGCTACGACGTCGCGACCGGCCATACGGAGCGGCTGGCGAGCGACGCGACGTCGTTCCTGCTCAACGCCGGCCTCGCGGCCGGCCCGCAGCAGATCAAGGCGCTGTCGACCGGCATCGTGCGCCGTACCGGCAGCTTCGGCGCGCGCGACCTCGGCAACCGCGCGGTGTCGATCGGCGACCAGCGCGTGACGATCGGCCAGGACAAGTACGCGGCCGCCAGCACGCTGCGGGTCGGCCGCCAGCAGGCCACGCTCGACGGCAAGACGATCACCGTCGCGAAAGACGGCACGCTGAGGGCCGGCAACAAGATCCTCACCTACGATGGCATGCCGATCCGCGTGCTGAACCGCGGCAACGACGTCAACACCGGCGCGCGCGGCAGGACCGAATCGACCGCGTTCCTCGACGAGAACGGCAAGATCACGATCGGCGAGCGCGTGAAGGGCCTGATGCTCACGCACTTCGACAAGACCGCGACGGACGCGCGCATCACGGCCGACGAGCACGGCGGGCTCAGCCTGTCCAATGGCATCGAGCTCAAGTACGCGCACGAGATCGCGCCGCCCCGCCCGGCCACGACGCCCGTCGCGCCGCCGCAGGACGATCGGCAGCAGCAGCCCGGCGACGTGCATGCGAACCGCGCGAACCCGGCCGCGCCGAGCGAGCGCGACGCCGCACCCGCGAGCGACGAGCCGGCGGCTGCCTCCTCGCGCGCCACGTCGCAGGCTCGCCGCACGTCCGCCGACGTGCGCGAGCGCGCGGCCGAGAACGATCAGGATGCGCGGCGCGCGTCGCGCGCGGATCGCCGCAGCGGCGACGCGCGCACGCTCCAGTACCGGCGCGTCGCCGATCCGGCCGAGGCCGGCGCGGGCGGCGCGCTGAAGCCGCTGACGTTCCGCCAGCGCGTCGCGTGGACCATTCTCAACGCGATGGATGCGTCGCCGCTGTCCGCCGGCTTCGTCGCGCGCGAAGCCGGCGTGACGACGGTGACGAAACGGCCGCTCGTCGAGACGCACGAATATGCGGGCCGCAAGCTGTACGTCGTGCGCAACGACCGGGCCGGCGGCACGTTTGCAACCAGGGACGGCGTGCCGATGAGCGGGCACGAGCTCGCGCTCGACGCGCGCTACGCGTTCCGTGCGCCGGCCGACATCGCGGAGCCGATCGTGCTGGTCGGCAAGCATGCCGACGAAACGCTCGCGTCCGAGCTCGCGAACGTCTGGAACCGGCCGGTGTTCGTCGCACCGCGCGGCGCGCTCGCCGCCGACGGCACGCTGCACGCGACCAGCGGCTACCTGCGCTTCGATCCCGCGCCGCACCCCGACGTCGATCTCGGCCCGCTGCACGCGGACGGCAACGCCGTGTTCCACGCGGGCACCGGCAAGCCGGTCGACCTCGACGAGCATCTCGGCGCGCTGATCGGCTTCGGCAACGCGAAAGGCGGCTTCGCGCTCGGCCGCGGCGCGGTGGTCGGCCTGTACGAGGACGCGTTCAGCTCGCGCACCGCGCAGCGCGGCGCGGCGCTCGGCGAACAGCGGGGCCTCGCGCTGCTGCGGCGCCAGTTCGACCTGCCGACCGTGTCGATGGAGGGCCCGTTCTCGCATGCGAACCGCGTCGCGGTGCTGTACCAGCCGCGCGGCGCGCTGCATACGCACGACGTCGAGCACGGCGTGCTGCCGAAGACGCTGAAGGCCGACACGCTCGACCAGCTGCGCGCGCTGAAGACGCTGATCGCCGAGAAGCAGCTCTACTTCGACGTGCAGGGCGTCTATCACGACGGCCGCCTGCTGATCACGGACCCGGGGCGCATCGAGATCGGCAACGACGGCTACCGGGGCACGCACGACCGGGTCGACGACCAGCTGCGGCTGATCGAGGGCGGCGTCGAACGCGGCGATATCCAGCTCGCGCACCCGGAAACGACCGAGACCGCGCCGGCCGCCGACAAGCCGGGCCTCGTCGCGCGGGTGCAGATGCGGCTGGGCGGCGCGCCGCTGCCGAACGAGGTCAGCGCGCTCGCGCAGCAGTCGGGCACGCTCGCGCAGCAACTGCGGATGCTCGACGACAACGGCTGGCGCGTGCGCGTCGGCAAGCGCGGCGGCGGCAGCCGGATCGACGCGAAGAAGAAGCGCGTGACGCTCGACGGCGCGCTCACCCACCCCGGCTCGATGACGTACACGCTCGCGCACGAGGCGAAGCACGCGGTCGAGGCGATCGACGGGTCGCTCGGGCTCGACTACAGCAGCCGGCGCCGCTTCACGCGCAAGGCGCTCGAAGCCGAGGCGCGCGCGCAGCTCAACGCGTTCGAGGCACGCTACGAGATCCAGATGACGAGCGGCGTCGACATCGCCGCGCACGTGAAGCTGCCCGACGCGATCCAGGACGTCGCCGATACCTGGCGGCCGTCGCACGACTACGCGGGCACCGTCGCGACGCTCGCCGATGCGTTCGCGCACGCGCCGGTGTCCGGCACGGGCGGCAAGACCTACGAAGCGTTCTACGGCGACGCGTTCGAGCGCGGCCCCGCGCGGGCCGGCCGCACGATGCCGGCGCCGCAGGAGACGCACGCGGGCGGCGACGGGCCGCGCTCGATGCGCGAGATCCAGGCGCAGCGCGCCGCGTGGTCGCACGCGAACGTCGAGCGCAACGCGTCCCCGTTCGGCGCGGGCGATGCGCCGTCGCTCGATGCGCTGTCGTTCCTGCACGAGGACCGGCTGCTGATCGATCCGCACCACCGCCTCACCGTCCTGCCCGCCGAGACGCTGCGCGACGGCACGCTGCTCGGCCCCGACGGGCGGCCGGTCGATCCGCACACGTTCACGCTGCTCAATCCGCCGCTCTCCGACACGGGCTACACGACGATCCTGTCGGCCCGGCATGCGAACGAAGGCGCGGCCGCGCAGCTGGCGAACCTGTGGCAGCGCCCGGTCTACGCGGCGCATCCGGATGCGGTCGGCGACGCCGGCGCGTTGACCGACCTGTCGGGGATGAACCGCTACGTGCCGGCCGCGTATCGCCAGCCGTCACTCGGCGAACTGTCGGTCGACACGGCGCGCGACCGCCTCTACGTCGACGGCGATCCCGCGCGGCCCGTCGATCCGGCGGATTTCCTCGGGCCGGTGCTCGGCTCGGGTGCGTACAAGACCGTGTTCGACGGCGGCGCCGGGCAGGCGATCGGCATTTACCGCGACGGCTCGCCGGACGGCTTCCTCGACGCGCACGAGGCGGTCGACCTCGAGCAGAGCGGGCTCGCGCTGCTGCGCGACACGTACAAGCTGCCGACCAGCACCACCGACGGGCCGTTTACGGTCGCGAACCGCGTCGGCGTCGTGCTGAAGCCGTCCGCGCAGATCAGCAGCGTCGACGTGGAGTTCGACATCGGCCTGCCGCGCGTGGTGTCGCACGACGGTCTCGCCGATCTCGGCCGGATTCGCCGCGTCACGCAGGCGCACCACCTGTTTTACGACTTCCAGGTGCTGTTCGGCCGCAAGGGCGAGGTGATGCTGCACGATCCCGGCGAAGTGCTGCCCGGCGCCGACCCGGAGGGCAGCGTGCTGACGCGGATCGACGACGTCGCCGCGAAAATCCACTACGGGATCGCGACCGGCCGCATCCGCCTCGCCCACCCGGAGATGGCCGAGCATGGCGCCTATGCGCCACGGCGCGGCATGATCGACCGGGTCGTCACGGCCTTCCGCGGCGTCGTGCTGCAGATGCGCGCGCATGCGCTCGCGCGGCTTTCACCGACGCTGATGGCGCAGATGCGGCTCGCGAAAAGCGACGGCTGGAAGGTGAAGCTCGGCGCGCGCGGCGCAGGCCAGTACGTCGACCCCGAGCGGCGCGTGATCGTCCTCGACGGCAACACGCGCCACGCGGGCACGCTCGTGTTCGCGCTCGCGCACGAGGCGCAGCACAGCGTCGATATCTCGACCGGCACGCTCGGCCTCGACCATTCGAGCCCCGAGGCGTACGTGCGCAGCCTGCTGCTCGCGGAGGCGCGCGCGCAACGCAATGCATCGCGGGTGCGCGCCGAAATTCTCGATGCGGGCGGCGGCGACATCGCCGCGCACGTGACGCTGCCGAACGCGCTCGCGCGGGCCGCGCAGCACGCCAACGAAAGCGACGACCTGGCCGCGCTGCAGGCGCTCGCGGACGCATTCGGCGACACCCGCACGTCGCTGCCCGGCAATCCGACCTACCGGGCGCTGTACACGCAGCAGGCGCACGCGCAGACCGGTGACGCACTGCCGCCGAAGCTCGCCGCACCGGGCCCGGCGGGCCGCGCTGCCGGCGCCTCCGGCGCTTCCGCCGCGGCCCGCGGCGGCCGGGCGCGCGAACGCGCCCTGATGACGCGCGTGCGCAAATGGCTCGACGAACGCGGGCTGCGCACGCTCACGCGCATCGAAGGCGGGCATCTGCCCGCGCTGCGCAACCTGGCCCGCGAGACCGGCCGCAATGCCCACGTGCTGATCGCGCACGCCGGTGCGCCGGCCGCCGACGCGCCGCCCCGGTTCATCGCCACGGCGGAGGTGGATGCGTACGGCGGCATCACGCTGAAGATCATCGACAGGACGCTCACGCGCGACGAACGGCAGGCACTCGAAAAAGCGCTGTCGCTCGAGCACGACGCGGAGAAATCCGGCGACGCGGCCGCCGCGCGGCGTGCTTTCGACTTCTACAAGTCGCCGGTGCCGCTCGCCGAACTGCAGCAGCTCGGCGGCCCGTCGAAGCTCGAGCAGGCCCACGGCGGCGGCACGATCGAGTTCGCCCGCACCGGCCCCATCGACAACGCGCTCGCGGCCGCGATCGACGCACTCGGCTCGGCGAAGCACTACGCGAACGCGAACAAGGCGATCGCGGGCGCGGGCCACAGCGACACGATCTACGCGGTCGACCGGAAGACCGGCGACGTGCTCGGTCACGCAACGTACGACCCCGCCAGCGGCGTGTGGCACTACCAGGAAAAAGCGCCGCTCGAGCGCACGAAGGTGGTCGAGCGCGCGCTGCCCGACGCGTTCCAGCGCCGCGTGAACACGCGGGCGCGGCCGCGCGGGCCGAAGCACCGGATCCCACTGTCCCGCGCGCGCCGGCGCGGCGTCGAGTTCGTCGCGACGAGCGTCGGGCCCGACATGGTCGCGCGCATCGGCCGCTTCGATCCCGTCAAGGCGCCGAAGCCGGAGAAGGCCGACGCGTTGCCGCCCCGCTTCCGCTGGCGCTTCGTCAGCCAGACGTCCATCGCATGGACGCTCGACGCCGGCCACCGCGTCGCGCTGCAGTCGCGCGCCCGCACGGCGGCGCTGCTGCGGCGCCAGCGCGCACAAGCGGCAGCACAACCGGCCGTGCAGGCGGGCACGCAACCGGGCGCGCTGCCGGCAGGCGCGGCGGCGTCAACGGCGCACAACGCGCCGGCGACTCAGGGCAGCCCGTCGTCGGCGTCGACGCCCCTGCACGACGCGCTCGTCGCCGCGCACCTGCTGCCGTCCGGCCCGGGGCACGCACTCGACTTCAGCGGCCACAACGCGGTGCACCTGCTCGCGATCGCCGAGCAAGGCGGCCTGTCGCCCGACACGCACCGGGTCTACGTGTACCTGACCGACGCCCCGATCGCGCACGGGCTCGACGCGCCCAAGGGCGTGCTCGTGCCCGGCGACGACGGCAAGCTGGCCTGGCATGACGACTGGCGCGACACGAGCGGCCCCGGCGTGCCGCTCGACGCATCGCCGATCGGCCGCGGGCCGTATGGCGCGAACGTCCACCTGCTGCTCACCGAGCTGCCGCCCGACGGCCTTGCCGCCTATGCGCCCGGCACCCGGCTGCGGGCGCTGGACGATCGCGTCGAGCGGATGACGAACCTGCAGGACACGTCGCGCCGCAGCTGGGTCAAGACGCTGCGCGACTGGGCGACGCAGGAAAGAAGCAAGGCCACCGGCGAGCGCAACGCCCTGCAAGCGCAGCTCGACCGCGAGATCGCGGCGGCGCGCACCGCCAACCTGCCGCCGCCGGAACATCCGGTGCTCGAGATCAAGCCGTACCAGCCGGCGCTCGTCAGTTCCACGCTGGTCGAATGGAAGCAACGCTACGGCGACGGCGGCATGCCCGACCCGCTCGCCCATGTCGCGCGGCTCAAGGCATTCATCGAACGCGAGGGCGATCGGCGCGCGGGCCCGCTCGAACTGCAGGACACCACGGGCGATGCGCCGCCGCCCGCGCTGATGGCCGACGCACAGGCGTGGCGCTGGCTCGGCAAATGGCTGCACGTCGCGCGCGACTACACGGCGGGCGGCGCGCGCTTCGCGCCGGTGCCGCCCTGGAAAGGCCTGAGCCGCAAGCTGAGCGCGGCCGCGGCGATCGACCGGAAGATCCTGCGCGCGTTCTTCAAGTCGAGCCGCGACGTGCAGGACCGCGTCGTGCTGATGAGTCGTGCCTACCGGCTGTCGGACGATCCGCGGGCATTTCTCGCCACGCTGCGGCGCAGCGGCGCCGCGCGCGCGGTCGTCACGATCGTCGTCGATCCGCACACGCTCGCGGCCGCGCAGGGCAAGAAGCACGATCCTGCCCTCGTCCGCGACGTGAAGGCGGCCGGCGACCCGGCCCGCGCGACGATGGACTACACCACCGCGAAGATCACCGGCGGGAACGGCCGCGTCGTGCATCTCGACGACCTGACCGAGCAGAACCTGCACGCATGGCTCGACGCGGCGGCCGAAGGCGGCTTCGTGCTGCGGCTCGAAACGGCGCCCGGGCGCGCGCTCGTGTCGCGCGTCGACCAGCGCTACCAGGCCGGCACGAACGACCAGTACCACGACTACGAGCGGCTCGCGTCGTTGCTCGAGAAGTGGGCCGAACGGCATCCCGGCAAGACCGCGCCGCACGTGATGGTGACGTTCCACGGCTGGGACGCGGTGCCCGAACCGGTGCCGGGCGCCGGCCACGTGTCGCTCGTGAACAAGCTGCTCGACCGGCCGACGCTGAAATGGGTGCACGTGGGGCTGTCGTACGCGACGCACGGCTCGGATTTCATCGCGAACCAGGAACTGACGACCGCGCTCGCGGACATGCTCGTCAGGCGCGCGCGCAAGGGCGACGCGTTCGAGCGGATCCACGGCGCCGACGCGCTGACCCGCGTGTTCGAGCGCATCGAGCCCGACAAGCTCTTCGAACAGCACCAGATGCTGCTCGCCGAGATCGACCGGATCGGCCGCGAGAAAGGCATGACGCCGAAGGAGATCGACACGCTCGTCAACCGCCTGTACGAAGGCAACACGACGAAGCTGCTGAACCGCGCGCGCCACGCGGTCGCCGGCTACGCGACGCGCGCCTGGGAGGCCGATCCGGCGCACGCACCGTCGCCGAAATCGAAGGTGCGGCGCTTCACGGAGGGCTGGCAGAAGGACATCGGCAGCAAGCTCGACCGCCCGCAGCAGCTCAAGACGCTCGGCAAGCTCAAGCTCAAGGCCGCGAAGCGGCCCGGCTGGCGCGAGGTCGTGCAGCTGCCCGAACTGCTGGTCGACGAGACCAAGCCGCTCAGCGACGCCCGCCTCGTCGGCTCGCAGGCGGGCCGGACGACCCCGGCCACCCGCAATGCGCCACCGCCGCCGCCGTTGACGCCCGAACAGGCCGCGCACGCGGAGCTGACCGCACTGCGGCTGCAGCGGGCGGACCGCCTGCGCGCGTGGTTCACGTGGCCGAACGCCGTGTCGCTGATGGCCGGCCTCGCCGCCGGCGTCGGCGTCGGCGCCGCGAGGCATTATTTCGGCGTGCAGGCGACGTCGTTCAAGCAGACGAACACGTCCCTGTTCGTCGGCGCGCGCACCGGCCGCCTCGTGCAGGCGCTGCACCAGGATTCGGTGCGCGCGCTGCAGGGCGGCGACCCGCGGCTGTTCCGGCGCGTGATCGATCGCTTCGTGCGCGCGCTCAACGGCCAGCTCGACGCGCACCAGATGGACGAGGCGTCGCGCGGCGCGTCGCTCGCGCTGCTCGCGAACGAGGCGCGCGTCAAGGTCGACCGGCTGATCGCGCAGCACGACACCGGGCAGGTCAAGGCGGACGACGCCGTCGCATACACGAAGCTGATCGCGAACGACATGATCGCGCAGATGCAGGGGGTGCTCGGCGGCACGTCGATCCAGCAGATGCACCAGGGCAACCCGCGCCGCTTCTTCGGCAAGCTCGGCCGCTCGGCGGCGCTCGCCGGCTATGTCGGCCTCGGGGAGACGGCGGTGCAAAGCTTCATGAACAGCCATACGCCGGCGTCGGCGCTCGGCGCGGTGGGCGCGCTGCTCGGCGTCGCGTACACCAGCGCCGTCCATCTCGGCGCGATGCGCAACCTGTCGATCGAGCGCCGCAGCCAGACGGTGCGCTTCATCGACGCGGCGTCCGACATCGTGTCGGTCGCGGGCGGGTATGCGGGCGTGTTCCTCGGCTCGAGCGCGGCGATCCACACGAACCTGCCGCTCGCGATCTCGGGGGCGACGTCGGCGACGCTGCTCGGGCTCGCGCGCGTCGACACGCATTTCCCGAACCTGACGAAGGCGCTCACCGGCCGGATCCCGACCGCGATCGTGCTCGTGCCGATCGCGATCTACGTGGGCAATGCGATCTACACCGAGTTCGACGACAAGCACCGGACACCGTCGAAATCGAACGTCATGCCGCCGGGCGGCACCCCGTCGCCGACGCCTTCTGCGAGCCCGTCCGCGAGCCCGTCGGCCAGCCCATCCGCCACCCCGTCGTCGGCGCCCTCGTCCACGCCGGCTTCGACGCAGCCGCCGGGCGCGACGCCGTCGCCGGGCACGCCGCAGCCGCCGCGCTACTTCGTCGTCGACGGGGATTCGCTGTGGGTGATCGCCGACCAGCACCGCGACACCCTGCTCGACGCCGCGCAGGTATCGCGCGCCGACCAGCAGAAGATGTCGCGCGGCGAGCAGGATGCGGCCGCGCTGCAGGAAATCCTGCAGCTCAACCCGAATGCGGCGGCCGATCCGCAGCACCTGACGATCGGCATGCCACTGATCGTGGGCTGACGCGGGGATGCGGCGCGGCGGCGGCAAGCGCCGCCCGCCGCGCCCGCGGGGCGGCCGATGCGCGACGTCAGGCCGCCCGCTGCGCCTCGAGCCAGGCCTGGAACATCAGCACCGTCCACAGCTGGTGCTGCCAGTTCATCCGGCCGCTCTGGTGCTGCCGCCACAGCCGCTCGACCGCCGCCGCATCGAAGAAGCCCTCCTCGCGCAGCCGCGCGGGATGCAGCAGCGCCTCCGCCCAGTCGCGCAGCGAGCCGCGCAGCCAGTGGTCGATCGGCGCGCAGAAGCCCTGCTTCGGCCGGTCGATCAGCGACGCCGGCACGTACGCATCCAGCAGGCGGCGCAGCAGCACCTTCGACTGGCCGTCGGGCAGCCGGATCTCCGCGGGCAGCCGCCACGCGAACTCGACGACGTGATGATCGAGGAACGGCATCCGCGTTTCGAGGCTGACGGCCATCGCCGCGCGATCGACCTTGGTCAGGATGTCGGTCGGCAGGTACGTGAGCGTGTCGATCGCCATCGCCTGCTCGGCGAAGCTCAGGTGCGCGGGCCACGCGCTCGCGGTGTCGAGCGGCGTCGGCGGCTCCTGCCCCGCGAGCGCGATGCGCTCCGGATGATGCACCGCCGACATCAGCAGCCGGTACAGCCCGATGCGGCTGTCGGCCGTCATCACGTGGCCGAGCTTGTGCAGCCGGTCGCCGATGCGCGCCGGCGCGTCGCGCGCCTCCGCGCCGCCCCACGCGCCCTGCGCGACGGCCGCGAGCTGGTCCGCGTGATCGGGCCTCAGCGCATGCAGCGCGGCGGCGATCCGCGCGCGCACGGCCGCCGGCACGCGATGCAGCTTGCGCCACAGGCGCGGCGTCAGGAAATAGCGCGTATAGCCGCCGAACAGCTCGTCGCCGCCGTCGCCGGACAGGCTCACCTTCACGTGCCGGCGCGTCAGCTCCGACACGAGGAAGGTCGGGATCTGCGACGCGTCGGAAAACGGCTCGTCGTAGATCGACGGCAGCTTCGGCACGGCCGCGAGCGCGTGGTCCGCGGTCACGTACAGCTCGGTGTGCCGCGTGCCGAGATGGCGCGCGACCGCCTTCGCATAGCCGGCCTCGTTGTAGCCGGCCTCGTGAAAGCCGATCGTAAAGGTGTCGACCGGCGTCGCCGACTGCGCCTGCATCAGCGCGACGATCGCCGACGAATCGATGCCGCCCGACAGGAACGCGCCGAGCGGCACGTCCGCCTCCATCTGCCGCGCGACGGCCTGGCGCAGCACCACGTCGAGCTGGGCGACCGCCTCCCGCGCGTTGCCCTCGAACGGGTCGTCGCGCCCCGTCTCGATCGCGTGGTCGAGCGTCCAGTACGCGCGCACACGCGGCGTGTCGCGCGCATGCTCGAACTGGATGAACGTGCCGGGCGGCAGCTTGCGGATGCCGCGATAGATCGTGTACGGCGCTGGCACGCTCGACTGCCGCAGGTACAGGCACAGCGCGTCGCGGTCGATCGCACCGTCGAAGCCCGGGTAGCCGCGCAGCGCCTTCAGCTCGGACGCGAACACCAGCGCGTCGCCGATCCGGCCGTAATAGAGCGGCTTCTCGCCGATCCGGTCGCGCGCGAGCGTCAGCACGCGCGATTCGCGGTTCCAGAGCGCGATCGCGAACATCCCGGTCGCGCGCTTCAGCGCGGCCTCGATGCCCCAGGCGGCGATCGCCGCGAGCAGCACTTCGCTGTCGGAGTGGCCGCGCCAGGTCGGCGCGCGGCCGGCGCGCTCGAGATCGTCGCGCAGCGCGCGGTGGTTGTAGATTTCGCCGTTGAAGACGAGGACGTAGCGCCCGCACGCGGACGCCATCGGCTGCCGACCATGCACCGACAGATCGACGATCGCGAGCCGCCGGTGACCGAGCGCGATGCCGGCTTGCGCATCGAGCCAGATCCCCTGGCCGTCGGGCCCGCGATGCGCGAGGCTTGCCGTCATCCGCGCGAGGGTGGCGCGCGCAGTCTCCTCTTCGAAGGCGACGCTATTCAGAAAGCCGTCGATTCCGCACATGTTCTTGCCTGTCTGTTGTCCGATCCCGTCGCGCGCGGCGCCCGGCGCCTTGCCGCACGCCATCGGGCGCGACGGTCGGGCCATGTTACGAAGAAATAAATCGTCAATAATTCGCGGCCGTGCGTAGTGACCCTCTAAAAAAATTGATGCCAAGCGCCGGCGGAAACTTGGTATTGAAAAGGGTCGAATCGAATGGCGCGGCGCGCGGGCCGTCATCGCATACGGAGACGGAAACTAAGCCGAGAATAGCTGCGAAAAAGGAAACAGTGGTGGCAATCCGAAACCAGTTCCGGCAATAGATATGACGATTGCAGCGCCGTCGGCAACGATCAGTTCGTGCCGGTCGCCCACTTCAGCAGCGCCGCCACCTCGCGGAAATGCTGCGCGGGAATCGTGCCGTTTTCCGGCGTCGTGTCGTACAGCGCCTGCGCGAGGCCGACGTTCGCGAGCGTCGGGCGCAGCGCGTCGCGCGCGAGCTTCACGATCCGCTCGGCCGCCTCGCCCTCGCCGCGCGCGAGCACCCACGGCAGCGAGCCGAGCCCGCCGTAGTACAGCGCGACCGCGACGCGCGGCGAATAGACGACGACCGACGCGTAGTCGATCCGGTCCTGCAGCGACGCATACTGCAGCTCGCGCGCGAGCTGCCGGCGCTTCGCCTGGAGGTGCGGATCGCCCTGGTCTTCCTTGTGCTCGCGGCGCACCTCGTCGATCGACATCTTCATCTTCTGGTTGAATTCGTGGCGCTGGTGGACGATGTCGATGATCGCCATCACGATGTAGATCAGCGCGGCCCAGCCGAACAGCAGCATCAGCAGCTTCACGATCAGCGCGAGGATCGACATCGGCCGCGTGAAGCCGGACTGCACCGACGGATCGAGCGATTCGACGATCAGCCAGCCAAGCGTCGCGACGAGCAGCGTCGTCTTCAGCAGCATCTTCGCGAGATTGACGAGGTTGCGCAGCGACACCATGTTCTTCAGCCCCTCGGCGGGGTTCAGCCGCGACAGCTGCGGCACGAGGCGGCTCCACGCCATCACGCCGCCCACCTGCACGAAGCCCGCGAGCAGCGCGAGCACGAGGCCCGCGCCGACGATCTGCGCCGACAGCGTCATCCAGTCGCGCGCGGCGCCCGCGACGAGCACCGCGAGCCGCGCGCCCGGGTCGGCCGCGCCGATCGCGTCGAACACGCTGCGGAACAGCGCCTGCAGCCGCCCGAACAGCGCGCCGAGGCCGACCGCGAGCGCCGCGCACGCGCCGACGAAAAATGCGGTCGACACCGTCTCGGCGCTCTTCGGAACATCGCCTTTCTCGCGCGCCTCGCGCAGGCGCTTCGCGGTCGGCTGCTGGTTCTTTTCGGCCATGCGCGCGCCGTCAGGTCGCGCCGTGCGGCGCGAACAGCGCGCGCAGCAGCGCCATCAAGCCGCTGTCGGGGCTCAGCAGCGCATGCAGCGACGCATACACGACCGGCAGGAACAGCATCATCATCAGCATCGCGAGCGCGCTCTTCACCGGCTGCGCGAACACGAAGATGTTCAGCTGCGGCACCGCGCGCCCGACGAGGCCGATGCCGAGCTCGACGAGCACCAGCACGATCACGACCGGCGCCGACAGCTTCACCATCCAGTCGAAGATCGTGTCGGTCTGGCGCACCACGAAGGTCTGCAGCATCGACGAGAAATCCGGGCCGAGCGAACCGATCGGCCACCACGCGTACGACTGCGCGAACAGTTGCACGAGCACCTGCAGCCCGCCCGCGGTGACGAACAGCGCGATCGCGACGAAATTCAGGAAGCCTGACGTCGGGCCGCCCTCGTGCCCGCCCATCGGGTCGAAGAACGCGGCGCTGCCGCTGCCGGTCTGGAAATCGATCAGGTAGCCGACGCCCTGGATCGCGAACAGCACCGCGCTGAACGCGCCCGCGAGCAGCATCCCGACCATCGCCTCCTTCGCGACCAGCAGGCACCACATCAGGAACGGCAGCGCGGCGACCTGCGCGGCGTCGATCGCCGGCGCGACGAACGCCGCGATCACGACCGCGATGCCGTTACGCACGAGCCCCGTGATGATCTGCTCGTTGAACACCGGCACGACGAACATGATCGGCAGCAGGCGCGGCATCACGTACAGCAGCGGCCGCAGCGTGCCGGCGATGTCGTTGAAACCCGTCGCGTGATCTAGCATCGGCGCTCCGCGGCACGGGCGGTGAAGTCGGGGGCAATGGCATCGACGTCGGTATCGTCGGCGGCGAAGCCCTCCGGCTCGCCCGTGAACGCGGCGTCGAACGCGGATACGGCGGCCGCGCCGCCGCCGTTCGCGGCGGCCCCGGGCGCCGCGAACGGCGGCGCGATCGCGAAGCGCCGCACCGCGTGGCCGTCCGCGACTTCGTCGGCTTCGCGCTCGACGCGCGCGGCGCGCGCCTGCAGCGCCTTCTCGCCGGCCTTGTCGAGCTTGTCCTCGGCGGCTTTCGCCTTGCGCGCCGCGCGCTGCAGGTCGGCGAGTTCCGCTTCGTGGCCGCGATGCACGTCGGCCGCCTCGCGCACCGAATGGTTCGCGGTGCCGATATGCCAGTCGAACGTGCGCGTGTCGGCCGCCGCGTTCTGCAGCGCCCGCGCTTCGCGCGCCTCATCCGCGAGCCGGGTCTGGACCGCCGCTTTCGCGGCGACGTGCTGCGCGAGCCGCGCATTCGCCGCGTCGAGCGAGCGGCGGCTCTGCGCGGCGACGCCCTGCTGGCGCGCGGCCGCCACGCGCGCGAGCTGGCTGCGCATCTCCCGCACGCGCTTCAGACGCGCGAGCGTCGCGAGCACCGCGCGGTCGTCGGCTTCAGACATGGTCGTTCGCCAGCTTCGTCAGGCGCGCGAGCAATGCGTCGAAGCGCACGTCCTCGTGCGACGCCTGCGCGCAGAACGCGGCAATCGCGTCGCGCGCGCGCAGCGCGAGATCGCCGAGCCGATCGCTGCCTTCGCGATACTCGCCGATCTGCACCAGCAGCTCGATCTCCTGGTATTTCGCGATCAGCTCGCGCACGCGCGCGGCCGCCTGCTGGTGCGCGCGGCCCGCGACGAGCGGCATCACGCGCGACAGGCTCGCGAGCACGTCGATCGCCGGATAGCGGTTCGCGAGCGCGATCTTGCGCGACAGCACGATGTGGCCGTCGAGGATCGAGCGCACTTCCTCGGCGATCGGGTCGGATTCCTCGTCGCCTTCGACGAGCACCGTGTACAGCGCGGTGATCGACCCGCGCGCGCCCTGCCCCGCGCGTTCGAGCAGGCGCGGCAGCACCGCGAACGTCGACGGCGGGAAACTGCGGCGCGTCGGCGGCTCGCCGCTCGCGAGCCCGACCTCGCGCTGCGCGCGCGCGAAGCGCGTCAGCGAATCGACCAGCAGCAGCACCCGCTTGCCCGCATCGCGGAAATGCTCGGCGATCGCGGTCGCGACGAGCGCGGATTTCACGCGCTCCATCGCGGGGCGGTCCGACGTCGACACGACGACGATCGAGCGCGCGCGCACCTCCGGCGACAGGCTGTGCTCGATGAATTCGCGCACCTCGCGGCCGCGCTCGCCCACCAGCGCGATCACGTTGACGTCGGCCTGCGCGCCGCGCGCGATCATCCCGAGCAGCGTGCTCTTGCCGACGCCCGACGGCGCGAAAATGCCCACCCGCTGCCCGACGCCGAGCGTCATCAGCCCGTCGATCACGCGCACGCCGGTCGCGAACGGCGTGTCGATCATCTGCCGCGCGAGCGGGTTCGGCGGATCCTGCTGTGTCGACACCCACGCGGCGCCCGCCACCGGCCCGCGATCGTCGAGCGGCCGGCCGAGCCCGTCGAGCACGCGTCCGAACAGGCCGTCGCCGACCGCGAACACATGTTCGCGGCCCGACGGCACGACGGTGGTTTCCGGCGACAGCCCGGCGACGTCGCCGAGCGGCGTGAGCAGCGTCGTCTGCCGCGAGAAGCCGACCACTTCCGCGAGCAGCGTCGGCTGGTTCGGCGTGCGCAGCTCGCAGATCTCGCCGAGCCGCGCGCGGATGCCGGTCGCGTTGAGAATCTGCCCGACCGCGTGGTTCACGCGGCCCTGCACCGACACCGGCGAGAAGAACGCGAGGCCCGCGTCGAGCTCGTCGACGAGGCGGCCGCGGTCGAACGGCACGGCGTCGCCGTCGTCGTGGTCCTGGCCGATCGGCACGCCGGCCGCGTCGTACGGTGCGCTCATCGCGCGGCGCCCTTCAGCGCGTCGCGGCGGATCGCCTGCCGCAGCGCGTCGATCTGCAGGTCGAGGCTCGCGTCGATGCGCCCGGACGGCGTCTCGACCGTGCACGCATGGCGTTCGAGCTGCGCATCCTCGACGATGCGGATCTTCTGCCGCGCCGACTGCCCCGCGAACGCGCCCGCGAGCGCGTCCCGCATCTCGGCCTCGCGGCCCGGCGCGACGCGCACCGTCAGGAACGGCTCGTCGCGCACGAGCGGCACGATCCGCGCGAGCGCGGCCTCGTACAGCTTCTGCGTGCTCGTCTCGCCGACGATCGCGCGCACCGCCTTCACGACGATGTCGGCCATCGCATCCTTCATCGATTCCATCGTGCGCGCGGCGGCGAGCGACTGCGCATACGCGTGCGCGGCCGCCTCGCGCTGCGCGCGCCGCATCCCTTCGTCGTAGCCGGCCGCGTGCCGCTTGTCGAACTCGCGCTGCGCATCGGCGACGATGCGCGCCGCCTCCTCGTGCGCGGTCGCGATCACCGCGGACGCATCCAGCAGCGCCGCGTATTCGCGCTCCTTGAGCACCTTGCGCTCCGACAGCAGCTGCAGGTTGTCGCTCGTGATCAGAAAAGCCAGTCCCATGACGCGAGCCTCTCGGGAATCAGAAACAGGAACAGCAGTTCGCCGAACTGGTCGCGCTGCGCGCGGTTCAGCCAGTACGGCGCCTCGTCGTCGATCGCGCGGTTGAACTTCAGCCGCACGCGCCGCGCGACCGCGTCGCCCGACGCGCCGATGAAATCCGCCAGCAGCCGGCCGCCGCGCGCGCGGATCGCCGCGG
Source organism: Burkholderia pyrrocinia (assembly GCA_001527685.1). GTDB lineage: Bacteria > Pseudomonadota > Gammaproteobacteria > Burkholderiales > Burkholderiaceae > Burkholderia > Burkholderia pyrrocinia_D. Next base: position 77,126 of record LOZU01000030.1, on the reverse strand, counting down.
GCAGCGCCGCCGGCTCGCCGCGCCACGGCTCGAGCGTCTCCGCGAGCGCGTCGAAGGCCGGCGCGCGTTCGAGCGCCAGGTCGAGCGCATCGCCGCCGAACTTCGCGGCGACTTCCGCGCGAATCCGCCGCACCGGCAGCGCGTCGCGCAGCCACGCGCGATGCAGCAGCAAGCCCGCATACGACGCGAGCTGCTCCAGCGCCGCGCCGGGCAGCAGCGCGAGCCGCGCGCACGGGTTCGCGGCGTCGAAGTCGTGCCGCTGCGCGATGCCGTGCGCGTCGAGCAGATGGCGCGCGACGAGCTTTTGCCCGGCCGCGCCGAACGCGTCCGGCGAGCGGTAGCGCGCGGGCCAGTCGGCCGGCACGCGCGTCACGTGCAGGTAGCGGTCGGGCCGCAGGTTGAACGCGCAGACGAGCCCGTAGAACGCGCCGCGCCGCGCGGCGGGCGGCGGCGCGAGCGGCTCCAGCCAGGGCAGCGGCACGGCATCGTGCGCGGCATCGCCCGCCGGGTACGGCGCGTGCGGATCGCTCATGCGCCGTCGCGCGCGCCGTCCGGCGTGCGCAGTGCGCCGCCGCCGGCCGGCGGGTTCGCGCCGCGCGCCGCGCCGACGAGGCCCGCGAGCCGCGCGCCGAACATCCCGCGCCGCGCGGCCGACAGCGCGATCACCGCGCAGGTCAGCAGGATCAGCGCGAGCACGAGCCAGCCGAGCGGCGAGCGCAGCCGCACGATGTCGGTCAGCGCGCCGGCGATCCCGTCGACCCGCGCCGCGCGTTCGGCGGCCGGCTGCAGGAACAGCGATACGTTGTCGTACTGCAGCCCCTCGATGCTGTGCGCGACCAGATCCTTGACCATCGGCGCCATCGCGCGCAGGTCGATGCCGGGCCGGTAGCGGATGTAGACCGCGGCCGACGACGGGCGGATCTTGTCCGCGAGCGGGTCGTTCTCGGGGATCACGACCTGCACCCGCGCGACCACCACGCCCTCGATGTCCTGCAGCGTGCGCGACAAGTCCTGCGACACGCCGTACAGGTAGCGCACGCGCTCCTCGGCCGGCGTCGACACGAGCCCCTGCTTCTGGAACAGCTCGCCGAGGCTCGCGTAGCTCGGCTTCGGCAGCCCGTTCGCGCGCAGCACGCCGAGCGCCGCGTGCAGGTCGCCGTCCGCGACGCTCACCTGCCACGCGCTGCGGTCCGACGCATCGCGCGCGTCGTTGTCCTTCGCCGCGCTGATGCCCGCGTCGCCGAGCACCGCGATCATCTGGTTCGCATCGACCTCGGTGAGGCCGGAGTACAGCTCCTTCTGGCAGCCGGCGAGCAGCACAAGCATGCCCGCGAGCAGCGCGCGCGCCGCCCGGCTGCGCCACGCGGCAGCGCGCGGCGTCGAATCGATCGTCGTCATTGGTTGTCCGCGTTCCCGGCGCGCGCCGCATCGCGGCCCCGCGCGCCCCTGTGCGTCACTCCTGCGTCTTCAGCACGGTGTGCGTGAAGCCGTTCGCCGCCTGTGCGACCGACAGGCTCAACTGGTATTCCGAAATCGTGGTGGTCGCCGTCCACTGGAAATCCATCGCCTTCACCATCGTCATCAGCGGGTCGCTGCGGTTGTCCGCCATCGACGTCAGCATCTCGGTGCGATGCCTGTCGATGTTCGCGTACCGCGCGTCGAGGTCGTTGCCGTACGTGCGCAAGCGCTCGACGAGCGACGACGCGTTCGCCTGGGCGGGCGTCATCCGCACCGCCGGCGCCGCGTCGGTCGGCACCTGCGCGGCACGTGCCGACATGCCCGACGCCTGGGCGGCCGATGGATCGGCCGCCGGCGCGCCCGGCTGCATCAGCGCGTCGAACTGCCGGACCTGCGCCGGATCGGACGCCGCGCCCGCCTGCTGCTGCGCGCCGCTCGCGAGCGCGGCCGCGCCCGGCGCGCCTACGCCTGTCACTGACATGATCTGTCCTCCTTGCTGCGAGTCGTGTCGACCCGCGTCGATCGGTCCGCAACCGGCCGCGCCGCCTGCGCGGCACGGCCGGCGGCCGGCATCATGCGCGGCCGGCGGAACTCAGGTGTTGCGCAACCTGGGCGTTCGCCGTCCCCTCCTGCGCGGTCACCGCGTTGCTGGTTTCGAACGTCGCCGTCGACTGCTGCACCTGGAAGTTGATCTTCGTCAGCTCCAGCTGCGTCTTGGTCAGGTCGTCCGCCTGCTTCTGGACATCGCCCGTATTCGTCACACCGCCTGTCGAGCCACCCATGTTTCGCTCCTTTACGTAAGTGCCAGTCCACGCCGGCGGCAGCCCCATGCCCCGCCGGCTACGTGAGCCGCCGCCCGCAGGCGGCGCCTCGCGTCCGTCGCGCCGCGCGCATCGGGCGCGGCGCATGATTCGTCGCGGCGCTATTGCGCCGCCCCGCTTGCCGCTCCATGCGCGCCCGGCAGCACGGGCCCCGGCACCGGCTGCGCGACACCCGCCGCCGCGCCGCCCGCCAGTGGCGGCACCGGCGGCACGGGCGGCGCCGGCGCGCGCTCGGGCGCGGCTGCCGGCACGCCGCCGAGCGGCATCGTGATCCGCTGGCCGTTGCGCTCGAACACCACTTCGTCCGCGCCGATCGACACGACGGTCGGCCCGTCCTTCAGCTTCGCGCCCTCGAAATAGCGGTTGCCGTCGACCGTCTCGATGTAGCGCTGGTCGCCGTCGCCCGCGAACACGGTCGTGATCTCCGGAATCCCGGCGGTGCCGCCGAGCGTGGCTGTCGTGCGCGGCGCGGCGGCTTCCGCGTCGCCCACGTGATCGACGACTTCCAGCGCCGGACGCGCGTCCTTCATGTAGTTGCGGATGCGCGGCTCGATCTGCGCGCGCGCGGCCGTGCCGGTCAGCTCGATACGGCCGCGGCCGAGATACGACACCGTCAGCGCCGTATCGCTGAAATAGGTCTGCGCAGTCGCGACGAGATCGCTCACCACGTAGAGGTTGCCGAGCGCCGCGTTGTCGACGCCCGCGACGATCTGCGCGACGCGCTCGCGCGCGGCCGCGTCGCTCACGTAGCCGGACACGATCACGCCGTCGTCGCGCGGCGTCACCGCCAGTTCCGGATACGCATGCAGCAGCTGCTGCAGCCGGTGCGTGCGCGCCAGCACCGATTCGTGCTGCCACGGCAGCCGGCCCGACCACGCGACGAGCCCGTAGCCGAGCGCGCCGAGCAGCACGCCGAGCCACAGCGCGACGACCGCGAGCACGAGCCGCCGGCTGCCGAGCCGGCGCAGCCCGCCCGTGAGCCAGCCGAGCCAGGCCGCCTCGCGCGCGGCCTCGGGCGCGTCGCGCTCGTCCGGCACCGCGACGCTCGCCTGCGCGTGCCGCGCGATGCCGAGCCGGATCGAGCCGACCGTCACGACGTCCTGCGGCGTCAGCGAACGGCGCCCCGCGCCGAGCGGCGCGTCGTTGAACAGCACCGGCGCGCCGCCATCGCCGCCGTGGTCCTGCACCGTCACCGCGAGCGCGCCGACCTGCAGGCATACCTGCTTCGCGCCGATCTCGCGATCGGGCAGGATCACCTCGCAATCGGCCGACGTGCCGATCCAGTTCGCGCCGCGCGCGAGCGACATCGTGCGGCCGTACATCGGCCCGCTCAGGAAGCACAGGTTCCACGGCGACACGGGCGCGGCCGCGCCGCTGCCCGCACCACCGGGCACCATGCCGTCGCCGCCGTGCGGTTCAGTGATGCTCGTCGACATGGGTGGACGCTCCTGCGGTCGTCGCCGTCGCGGGCTGCGCCGCCGCATCCTTCGGCGGCGGCAGCAGCGCGGGCGGGCCGAACTTCGTGCCGGGCAGCGGCTTCGGCGTCAGCGGCACCGCGACGTCGTTGTCGGGCGGCCGGTACATCGACAGCCCGTCGGCGCCTGCCGGCGTGCCGACGCCCGGGTTCACCGGCGCGCCGTCCGGCGCGTACATCGACGCGGCCGTCACCACGCGCGGCGTCAGCAGGTAGAAGCGCTCCATGTGGTTGCCCGACTTGTCGGTGTACTTGAACAGGTTGCCGATCAGCGGGATGTCCGACAGCCACGGCACGCCGCTCTTGTTCAGCCGCACCTCGTCGTCGTTGAAGCCCGCGATCAGCAGGCTCTTGCCTTCGTCGATCATCGTCTTCGTGACGATGTTGCGCTGCTGGATCACCGGCACGTTCGACACCGACGCCCCCGGCACGATGTTGCCGTCCTGGATGTCGATCGACATCATCACGCTCTGCGGGTTGCCCGCCGCCGCCGCGGCAGCCCGCGCGGCCTCGTCGACGATCATCGGCGTGACCTTGATGCTGGTGCCGGTCGTCACGCTGTACAGCGACGAATCCTGGTAGCCCTGCACCTGCACGTAGAACTGCGTGAGGTTCTCGAGGATCGCCTCGGTGTTGTCGAGCGCGAGCACCTTCGGCTTCGAATGCAGCTGCGCCTGCCCTTTCTGCGCGAGCGCGTTCACGCGCGTCAGCAGGTAGTTGCGCAGCGAGCCGCCGATCGACGCGGTCAATGCGATGCCGGTCGGCATGAACGCGCCGATCTGGCCCGCCTCGCTGGTGTCGATGCCGAACGTGAGCGGCGGGTTGCCCGCGCCGTTGAACTGCGAGTTGCCTTTCAGCGGGCTCGCGCCGTTGCCGATCTGCACGTCGCCGTGCGTCGTGTGCAGCCGCCAGTCGATGCCGAGGCTGTCGAGCGAATCCTCGTTGATGTCGATGATCGTCACGTTGATCTCGACGATGCGCGGCCGCTCGTCGAGCTGGCCGATCAGCGACTGGTAGCGGTACATGTTCTCCGGCAGGTCGCGCACGATCACCGCGTTGATCGCCGGGTCGGCGACGATCTGCGGCAGCGTGTCGCCGCCGCTCGCGCTCGAAAATGGCGAGAACGCGCCTGCCGCGTCGCCGCTGCTGCCGCCGCCATAGGCGCCCGAGCGCGGGCCGCCGGAGATGTCCGGGAAATCGAGGCGCGGCACCGCGATCGTCAGCCCCGAGCCGAGCTTCACCTGGCGCGCGGCCTGGCCGAGCGGTGCGCCCGCCGACGTCAAGCCCGCGCCGCCGCCGTGCTTGCCGAACAGCCGGTTCAGGATCGTCGCGACGCCCGGCACCGTGACTTCCTTGCCCGAGCGGTTGATCGTGAAGTCCGACGCCCAGCCGTACTTGAGACGGAACGCGCGGATGTCCGCATGCTGGCCGTTCGCGGCCGGATCGCCGACGGTGCCGATCGCCTGCCGCACCAGCTCGACATAGCGGCGCGGCCCCGACACGTACACGCTGTTCGCGCGGTCGTTGATCACGAGCGTGAAGCGCTTGTCGGCGATCTGCATCGCCTGCAGCGCGCGGCCGACCTCGCCGGCCGCGTTCGGCGGGATCGGGATCATCTGCGTCTGCGACTGGTCGGCCGGATCGACGTACAGGAACGAGCCGTCGTAATACCAGGTGAGCCCGTAGGTCGAGCAAATCGTGTCGAGCGTCTGCTGCGGCGTGCCCGAGAAGCGGCCGCTGATCACGCCGTCGACCTTCGGGTCGACGACCGCCGTCACGTCCTGCGACGCGGCCAGCTCGCGGATGAAATCGGCAATCTTCTTGCCGTTCGCGACGATCGTGAACGGCTTGTTGCGCCAGCGCAGATCCGCGGCGCGCGCGGGCTGCGCGAGCGTCATGCCCAGCGACGCCGACAGCAGCGCCGTCGCGCACAGCGCAAGCGCGGCCCGTTGCAGGCTGCGGGGTTGAAACCAGACCGAGGCAACGCGTCGGCGCATCAAAAGACTCCTGTGGAAGAAACGAACATGCGTTCGAGCGCCTGCTGCGCGAAGCGCAGCACTTCGCCGCCAAGCCAGCCGGACAGCAGCACCAGCGCGACCATCACGGCGATCAGCCGCACCGCGATGCCGATGTTGGCGTCCTGCACCTGCGTGACCGCCTGCAGGATCGCGACCACCAGGCCCGTGACCGTCGCGATCGCGACGACCGGCAGCGACAGCAGCAGCACCAGCATCAGCGCCTGGCGGGTGAGATCGAGAATCGTCGACGAGGTCATCGCGCGGCCCCCGGTGCGCGCACGTCGGCGCCCGCGCCGAGCGTGCCGTCGTCCGGCGGGTTCTTGACCCAGCCGATCGTGTGCAGCTGCACGTCTTCCTCGATTTCCTGGTACGACAGCACCGCGAGGTCGGGCAGCACCGGCTGCAGGATCGTCTTCACGTAGCGGCGCGCGCCGAGCGCGACCATCACCGCGAGCTGCGCCGCACCATGCGGGCCGCCGGCGCCGGCCGCCTGCGCCGTCTGCACGACCGCGCGCACCTGCTCGCCGATGTCCTGCTTCACCGCGCTCGACAGCGCGAGGAAATTGCCCTGCTTGGTGCGCATCACCGCGCTCTCGATGCGCTCCTGCAGGTTCTGCTCGAACAGCACGACGCGCAGCTGGCGCGTCGCGCCCGCGTGGCGATCCGTGATCATCCGGCGCAGGTCGACGCGCACGAGCTCGACCAGCGCGACCACGTCGTCGGGCTCGTTCGGCGCCCACGTGATCAGGCTCTCGAAAATCACGCGCAGGTTGCGGATCGGCACCTGCTCGGCGAGCAGCCGGCGCAGCACCTCGGTCACGCGCTGCAGCGGCACGAGCCGCGTCAGCTCGCCGACGAGTTCCGGGTGGTCGCGCCGCACCAGATGCACGAGCGCCTGGGTTTCCTGGATGCCGAGCAATTCGTCCGCGTGCTGGCGCACCACCTGCTCGACGTGCGCGGCAAGCGCGGCTTCGCTCGCCAGCCACTTGCCGTCCGGCGCCGCGCCGTCGGGCTTGATCCACAGCGCGGTCGCGAACGGGCCGAACGCCTCGGCCGGCTGGCGCTCCGCGCGCTCCGGCAGCGGCGACGCGCCGTCCCACAGCAGCCAGCCCGGCTTCAGCGCGCCGTGCGCGGCGAGCACGTCCTGCAGGTAGATCCGGTAGGTGCCGGCGGCCGCGCCTTCGTCGTCGTTCAGCGTGATGCGCGGGAACACCGTGCCGATGTCGGCATCGACGCGCGCCTTCGCGCTCGACAGCGCCGACTGCAGCTGCGCGAGGTTCAGGCCCGTGCGCAGGTCGTCGGCGAGCGACACCGCGATCAGCGACGTGACGCCCGCCGCGTGCATGGCCTTCGCGGGCTGCCCGTCGTCGGCCGCGCCGATGCGCCCCGCGAGGTGGATCAGGTTGAAGCTCGGCGCGACCGTCTTGCGCTTGAGCTGCGTGAACGCGAACGCGCCGAGGCCGCCCGCGATCAGCGCGAACGACCACTTCGGGAAACCGGGCACCACCAGGAAGCCGGCCAGCACGAGCGCGGCGATCAGCAGCGCGCGCGGGTGCGCGCCGAGCTGTTCGCCCAGCTGCTCGCCGAGCTGGCGCTGGCGCGTATCGCGCGTCGCGACCCGCGTCGTCACGATGCCCGCGGCGATCGACACGAGCAGCGACGGAATCTGCGAGGCCATCCCGTCGCCGACCGTCAGGATCGCGTAGCGCTGCAGCGCGTCGCCGATGCCCATCCCGTGCATCAGCGTGCCGACCGCGATCCCGGCCACGATGTTGATGAACGCGATCACGAGCCCCGCGATCGCGTCGCCCTTCACGAACTTCATCGCGCCGTCCATCGCGCCGTGCATCTGCGATTCCTGCTCGAGCTTCTCGCGGCGCTCGCGCGCGTCGTCGGCGCTGATGATGCCCGCGCGCAGATCGGCATCGATGCTCATCTGCTTGCCGGGCATCGCGTCGAGCGAGAAGCGCGCGCCGACTTCGGCCACCCGCTCCGAACCCTTCGCGATCACGATGAACTGCACGACCGCAATCACCAGGAACACCACGCCGCCCACCACCACGTTGTTGCCCACCACGAGACGGCCGAACGCGTCGATCACGTGGCCCGCGTTCGCGTGCAGCAGGATCAGCTTGCACGACGCGATGTTCAGCGCGAGCCGGAACAGCGTCGTGAACAGCAGCAGCGCGGGAAACGACGAGAAGCTGACCGCCGACGGCACGTAGGTCGACACCGTCAGCAGCACGACGCTCACGGCGAGGTTCAGCGAGATCATCCCGTCGAGCGCGATCTGCGGCAGCGGCAGGATGAACAGCGCGACCACCGCGACGATGAACGCGGCGAGGAACAGGTCGGCGCGCGGCGACGCACCGAGGCGGCGCGCGGACACGCCGCGGCCGGCGGAAAACATCCGCTGCCAGTCGCGGGGAAGCGCCTTCGGTTCTGCCATCGTGTCGTCGCCCTCTCGGAATCGCGAACGGGCATGGGCGACCGCGCCCCCGCCGCGCGCGGTGCTTTTGAATGCGACGAGTGTAGCGACGGGATACGGGGGAAAAAGGCACCCGCCTCGTAGCACGGCGGGCGGTTTGTCAGAGGCGGACGAATCGGACTACGAAACCCCGGCGGCGGGCCGGACGACGCGCAGCCGGAACCGCTCCCATCACGCTTGCATCACGTTACCGTCACGCGCGCAGGCGCCGCCCGGCGAGATACGCGAGCTGCGCGCGGTTCTGCACGTTGAAGAGTTTTTCGAGCGAGCGGATGTGATGGCCGACCTTGTGCAGCGACGTGCGCAGCGCGCTCGCGATCTCCTGGTCGGACAGCCCGTGCACGAGGCGCTCGAGCACCGCCTGCTGCTCCTGGCCGAGCGCGAAGCCGCGCGTGCGCGCGATGCGCGCCTCGAGGAACGGCAGCGCGACGCGATGCACCGCGAGGCTGACCGACAGCGCGCCGCCGATCACGCGATCGTCGATCCAGTCGGTGTCGTGCGCCTCGGCGGTCACGTTCACCGCCACCCGCAGGTCGAGCCGCGGCGCCGACAGGCTGAAGATCACGCCGCTGTTCATCGCATGCGCGCGCAGGTGGCCCGCGAGCGCGAGCACCTTGCGGTCGCCGCCGCGCTGCGCGGCCGCCTCGATCTCGTCGAGCCGCCACGCCACCGGGAAGCCGCTTTGCCGCACCTGCGCAAAACGCGGATCGGATTCGTAGAGCATTCCCTCGATATACGGCTGCATGAACGTCGGCGGCGCGAGATCACGTAACAGATGCGCGCAGAGTATGCGCCGCCCGATCATTTCATAGGCGCCATAACCGAGCGTGCTGAAACCGATTTGACGCAGACGCGCATGGCATTGCGCAAAGTCGAATGCGCCCGGGTCGGATTTACCGGGCGCATATTGAATGGCGGTAAGAACCTCCCGGTTCGCCGCCTGGAAACTGCTCGAATACGCGGCAGCGACCGCCAGGTCGGCCTGCGAGAACCACTCGACGAGTGGCGTACCGTCAGCATGTGTCATGAAGAGCCCGCCCCTTTTCCCAATAAGGTCTATCCAGCAGCCCCGACACGACTTGGTCTTTTTTTTGTGATCTGATGACGATCCGATTCGCACCGCTGCATGAAACTTTCAGCGCGATTAGTATTACGGCATATTACGCGCACACAGGCATTTTTGTACAATGCCCCCGCACTTCGTCAGGATGACGATCGGCGTACATAACACAATGCTTCGATCGCAACGCCTCGGCCCGCCGTGTACGACACGGCGTCGCGGCGTTGCGCGTCGGTTCCGAGGGATGGCTCATGTCCGAAATTGCATTGCACGAAGAAGCAGTCGCCCCAGGCTTTCAATTTCCTTCCTGCGATCCGGCGAGCCGCGCCGACGCGCTGCGCGCGCGCCCGGTGCAGGTGGTCTGGTGCGATGACGTGAACCGCGGCGAGCCCGCGCAGCCGCACGCGCCGCGGCTCGGCGTCGCCGACACGCTCGGGCAGGCGCAGAGCACCGCCGAGCGCAATCGCATCGTCACGAGCCTGCTGCACCTCACCGGCTTCTCGACGTTCGCGTACTTCGCGCTCGAATTCGCGCACGACCGCGTCGAGAGCCTCTATCTGCACGAAGCGTTCACGCCCGCGACCTATCGCGGCGACTACGTGCGGCACAGTCATCACGACATCGATCCGCGCACGCTCGGCGCGCGCGTGTGCAACATGCCGATCGTGTGGGACCTGCAGCAGCTGCGCCGGCAGCACCCGTTGCGCGACGACGGCGCGAGCGTGCCGGCCGCCGCGCTCGACGGCTTCCTGCAGACGATGCAGGACGACGGGATGTGCAGCGGGGTCATGTATTCGATGGCGGTGCCCGGCACGCGGCTGCATGCGTTCATGAGCTTCACCGCGCCGCGCCGCACGCGCGAATGGATCACGCCGGCGATCGTCGAGCAGGCCCTGTCGATCGGGCTGTCGGTGCACAAGTTCGCGTCGCCGCAACTGATCTCGACGTCGCGCGAGCGCTCGGTGAACGGCCTCACGCCGTTCGAGCAGGAACTGCTGCGCGGCATCGCCGAAGGCGCGTCGGACAAGGAAATCGGGCGGCGCCTCGACACCAGCGCGCACAACGTCGACTACCACCTGCGCAAGCTGCGCAAGCGCTTCGGCGTCGCGAACCGGATCCAGCTCACCTACCTGACGTCGAAGCTCGAGCTGATCTGAGCGGCCGGTGGTCAGGGCCCGCGCCGATCGTTGCGCCCGCATCCTTCCGGCGCCGCGCGAGCAAAGCGGCCCGTACCAAAAACAAACGCGCATGCCGGCCATGACCAGCCAGCATGCGCGCACGAAAGCGGCGCCGTCAGCAGCGCCGCGCTGAGGAACCGTCTACCTGACCAGCATCATCTGCACGACCTTCACGATCACGAGGCCGACCGCGATCACGAGGTAGCCGCGCATCACGCCCATCCAGATCCGCGTCGCGAGCGTCATCTTCTGCGGCTCGAGCGTGTCGAGCGGCGGCATGCGCCACGTGTGGCGCAGCGTGCGGTCGATGCCGGGGTCGATCACTTTCCCGTTGCGCCGCAACAGCACGGTGGCGAGATAGCCCGCGATCGCGAACACGGTGCCGCCGATCAGCACGTCGACGATCGCCGTGCCGCTGATGTCCGGATACAGCACCGACGCGGTCAGGATGATCGACAGCAGCACCAGCACCCAGATCACCGCGCCGGTAAACACGTTGAGCTTCGTCGAGTTGACCCACGGCCCGAGCACCTGCCTGTCGTTGCAGAGCAGCAGCAGGAACACGGTCGCGCTCGGCAGCAGCACGCCCGCGAGCGTCTGCACCGCCTCCGTCAGCAGGCCGAGCGGGCTGCCCGGAATCAGCACGATCGCGGCGGCGGCGGCCACGATGCCGAAGTAGACGAGATAGAAGCCCTTCGCATCCGACACGTTGCGGTGCAGCGAATGGCGGATCTTGAACACGTCGCCGATCGCGTACGCGGTCGACAGCGACACGGCCGCCGCGCCGATGATGCACGCGTCGAGCAGCGCGACCGCGAACAGCGTCGCGCTCGTGCGGCCCGCGTACTTCTCGAGGCCGCCGATCACGCCGCCCGCGTCCGTGAAGTTGCCGAACTCGGGGCGGCCGCCGAACAGCGCCGAGCTGAAGCCGATCATCGCCACCGCGCCGATCAGCACGAACACGATGCCGATCCACAGGTCGGCCTTCTCGTACTTCATGAAGCGCGGCGTGATGCGCTTGTCGATCACGTAGCTCTGCTGGAAGAACAGCTGCCACGGCGCGACCGTCGTGCCGACGACGCCGATCACGAGCAGCATCACGTCGGACAGCTTCGCGTGCGTGGGCCAGTTCGGCACGAAGAAATCGCGCGACATCTGCGCGACCGGCGGATGGATCGTCACCAGCACCGGCACGAGCAGCAGGCTCATCACGCACAGCACGATCGCGAAGCGCTCGAAGCGCCGGAAATCGCCGGTACTGACCGCCGCCATCGTCAGCGCGGCGGCCACGCACACGCCCGCGACCTTCGGCAGCCCGAAGAAGTCGAGCACGAACGTGATGCCGATGAACTCGGTGACGATCGTCAGCGCGTTGAGCAGGAACAGGTCGATCACGCTGAACGCGCCCCAGAACTTGCCGAAGCGCTCGAAGATCAGCCGCGCGTGGCCGACGCCCGTCACCGCGCCGAGGCGCAGCACCATTTCCTGGTTCACGTACAGCACCGGCACGAGCAGCAGCAGCGTCCACAGCAGCGTCGTGCCGTAGTTCTGGCCTGCTTGCGTGTAGGTGCCGAACGCGCCCGCGTCGTTGTCGCCGACCATCACGATCAGGCCCGGGCCGATGATCGCGAGCAGCGTGCGCAGGCGCGCCCACCACGTGCCGCGCGCCGCGGTGTCGTGATGCGCGATCGTGCCGAGTGCGCCGCGGATGTCGCCCAGGTGGGCTTCGTCGAGCACGGCGCCGCGTTCGACGGCGATGGGTGGAGAAACATTGGATGGCGTGGACATGGTGTGTTCCGTACGGCGAATGGTGATCTGTCAGGCGTGTGACCTTGGGATGGACACGCGCGGCCGCGATACGGCCGCGCCTGTGCATGCCGAGGCGCGCGCGGCGTATTCAGTGAAACAGCGATTTCAGCTGGTTCAGCAGGCGGGCGAAGGCCGGCCGATGGATATCGAGCGACAGCATCGCGTCGTAGTTCGAGCGCGATTCCGTCACGTGCGGGAATTGCGACAGCAGAAGGCCGAAGTTCATGGTCTGGCTCCGTGCGGCGGCCGCGTGGGCGCTCGCCGCGTCGTGGGTGCGGGGCCAGTCCGGCGCCTGAGCGACGTCAGGCTAGTCGGCCGGAGTGTCCCTGCGACCCGGTTGAAAAGGGTCTGGGCATAAGGGACAACTGTCACTGTCGTTCACGGCGGCTCCTGTTCAGTGTTCCGGATGAACACGATTGACCACCGGCCTGCATGCGGGGCGCCGCGTGCGCAGGCCTGCGAAAGGCGTGTGCGAACGCGGCCGCATGCCGGGCGGCGGCGAAACCAGACGACGCATGCGCGACGGCATCACGCGGTTCTGGCGCGAATCAGGGTGCACGTAGGAGTGACTGCGAGGTACTGCTGCGCGCACCGTTTGCCTCAGTGACAAACGGCGGCGTTGGAAAGGCGCGGACGTCGGTCGCTCAGGCGGAAAACTCGTTCGAAGGTCGACTACTGCAAGCGTCCAAGGCGTTCGCCCAAAGAGTGAAGATGGCGGATTCTATGGATCGCCCGAAACCGAAGTCAACCCCTGGAATCCCCGTTATCGGAAAAATATTTCCGGGTCTCGGGCGTTGAAAGATTCGCCCCTGAAAATACGCGCCCGAACCTTTCAGCGGAAAAGCATGCGTGCCGCGGCCGGTGCCTCGACGCAACGGTTCGGGGAACCCGACGGGCGTGCGATTTTTGCTTGCGCTGCAGCAAACGACGCGACTACAATCCGCCGCAATTCATCACAGGAGTCCCTCCGTGGACACATGCTCCAGTTGCAGTTCGATGCCGGTCCAGGCCGGCCAAGCCATCGCGAGATAGCAGCAGCCCAGGGCATGTCCTTCGCCGCTAGCTCGCATTCGTCGGGTTAGCGCGCTTCCTTCCGAGCCGGTTCTCGCCGGTTCTTCCGTCGCACGCTCCGTCACGTTTCAATCGCCGATCGCAGGCCGCGCCGCGCGCGCCCTGGGGTCCATCACGTCGTCCGGCCATGCCGGACCAGACGGGGGCAACGTCATGTTCATTCAATCGTTCGCGGTCAAACTCAAGCGCTACGTCCACGTGGCGTGCAACCGCTCGCTCTTCTCCGCACTGTCGCCGCTCGCGCATGCGGCCAGCAACTGGCGCGACGCGCCGCTCGCCCACGCGCTGCTGCCGACGCGCGCGCTCGACTGCGCCGTGCTCGGCGCGATGGCCGGCGCGATCGCGCTGGTCGCGCTGCTGTGCGCGGCTGCGTCGCGCATCGGCTTCGCGCAAGTCTGGCGGGTTGGCGGCTGGTTGCCGTAATCGGTGATCGAGCGGGCTCGCCGCGCCCGACGCATTCGCGTTACCGCGTCATGTCATTAGCGTGACTAACCAATCCGTCGACACGGTCGACATGAAGAACCCTCTCGAACCCGAACGCGGCGGCGCGGCGGCGTGCATCACTCGCCATACAACCCGAGCAGCTTCAACGTCACGCCATTGGTCCAGCCGAAGCCATCCTGCAGCGGGTACTCTCCCCCACCCCCGCCACCCGCGCCGGCGCCCTCGACCACGTATTTCTCGACGAGCTTGCCCTCGGTCGCATACACATGCTTCACGCTCGCGAGGAAGCGCGTGCCGATGTCCTTCGCGAGCGCGGGCTCGCCGTAGCGGCGCAGCCCGTCCACCGCGATCCACTGCAGCGGCGCCCAGCCGTTCGGCGCGTCCCATTGCTGGCCGGTCGTCGCGGTGGTCGTCGCAAGGCCGCCCGGCTGCAGCAGCGCCGTGCGCACCTCGCGCGCGGTCGCCTTCGCGCGCTCCGGCCACGCGACGCCCGCGAACAGCGGATACAGCGCGGCCGCGGTGATCGCGTCGCGCGGCTGGCGCAGTTGCCAGTCGTAGTCGCCGTAGTAGCCGCGGCGATTCCACAGGTAATGGTTGATCGCCTTCGCGCGCTGCGCCGCGCGCATGGAAAAATCGGCGACGCACGCGACGTCGCGCGCGATCGCGCAGCCCTTCACGATCGTCTTCTCGAGATGGAACATCAGGCTGTTCAGGTCGACCGGCACGATCGACGTCGTGCGAATGGTCGCGAGCGTCCTGCCGTCGCCGAGCCAGCGCGAGCTGTAGTCCCAGCCGCTTTCGGCGCCGGCGCGCAGATCGCGCCACACCGCGCTCGCGGGGCGGCCGGGCGCCGCCTGTGCGGTCTTCACGTCCTCGAGATACGACTCGTCGCGCGGCGTGTCGCTCGCATCCCAGTAGCGGTTCAGGATCGCGCCGTCGGGCAGCGCGACCACGTGGCGGGTCGCGCCGCCGCGCGGCGTCGTGCGCTCGCCCTGCATCCAGTACGCATGTTCGCGGCGCAGCGCGGGCAGGTATTTCTGGACCACCGTGTCGCCTTCGGCCTGCGCGGCGAGCGTCACCATGTACGCGAAAAACGGCGGCTGCGAGCGGCTCGCGTAGTACGTGCGGTTGCCGTTCGGCACGTGGCCGAGCGTGCCGATCAGGTGCGCGAAGTTGTCGAGCATGGCGTCGACGAGATCCTCGCGGCCCGACACCTGCAGGCCGAGCATCGTGAAATAGGTGTCCCAGTAATAACCTTCGCGGAAGCGCCCGCCCGGCACCACGTACGGTTTCGGCAGCGGGATCAACGAGCTGTACGGCGGCACCGTCGCACTCGTGCGCGTGAGCTTCGGCCACAGCCAGTCGATGTGCTCGCGCAGCGTCTGGTTCGGCGGCGGCGTGACGCCCTGGTCGACGGGCAGCGTGAAGTGTTGCCCGGCGAACGCCTTCAGCGAGAAGCCCGGCTGCGATTGCTGCTGGTGGTATAGCTGGACGAGCGTGGCCGGATCGGTGTCCGGCGTCGCGTCGACGAAGGTCTTCTGGTCGGGATAGAGCTGCGCGGTCTGCACCGCGACGAACAGGTCGCCGTACAGCTGGCTCGGCGGCGGCAGGATCGTGCTTGCAGCGGAAATGGCGGGTGCGACGGATGCGGCCGGCGCGGTGGATTGAACGGCGGCCCGGTTCGCGCTGTCCGCCTGCGCGGCACAGCCTGCGACGGCGAGATAGGTAACGGCCAGCGCGGCGGCCCAGCGCACGCGCCGCGCGGGCGGTGACGGGAACGATGCGACCGATGCGGCGAATGCAGTTGATGCGGCACGACGTGACGTCATGACGTGTCCCCTCCTGTCGATGGTGAGTGGGTCGGCACGAGGTCTCGTTCGCGCGGTGCGCTCGTCTCGATGGCCGTCGATCGATGCGCGTCGTTATGTCCGCAAGTGGCCCGACTGTCGCACGAAACGCGCGCGTCAGGCAAGCGCGGCGCCGTGCGATTCGCGCAGATAGCCGCGCACCGCGCGCCACACGCGCGTGTCGAGCGCCTCCGCATCGGTCTCGCCGCGCGCGCCCGCCGCATCGACGAGGCCCTTGATCATCGCGAGCAGGTCGTGCGCGACGACCACCGGCGCCGCGAGCCGCGGCGCGTCGTCCTGGCCGAACGCGATCATCACCGCCGCGTGAATCCGGTCCGTGACGCGCTGCGCCTGCTCGCCGAGCGGCAGCCGCGCCTCCTCGAAATCGATCAGCCGCGCGAGCGCCGGGCGGCGCAGCTGATGCGCGACCGCCGCGCGCACCAGCGCACGCAGGATCGCGTCGCACGTCGGCAGCGCCGCGGCGCGCGCGACGTCGTCGAGCAGCACCGCGCTCTCGCGCGCGGCCAGCGTGGCGGTCAGCGCATCGCGATTCGGGAAGTACTGGTAGAGCGAGCCGATGCTGACGCCGGCCTGCGCGGCGACGGCATTCGTCGTATAGCCGTCGAAGCCGTCGCGTTCGAGAATCCGCGCGGCGGCTTCGACGATCGCGTCGACGGTGGCCGTCGAGCGCCGCTGGCGCGGCGACTTGCGGGGAGCGATCGGTGTGCTGGCAGACGTGCGGGGCATGGTGCGAGGCGGGTTTCGAAAGCGAGTCGGCGCTCGTATTCTAGAAACGCGCTTTCCCCTTCGTCAAACGGGGCATTCGATGGTCGCGCAACCATCGGCGCCGCACGCCGCGTTCCCGCGCGCCGAAGTCGTCTCCTTGCGCCCCGTGCCGAAAGAACAACTGTTGCAACATGCGAAACAAGTGTTGTCATGCGTGACGCGCCGGCAGCAAACGATGCATAATGGCGTCTTTACCGCGCGCCCAGCCCATGTCGCCCGTCTTCCTAGCACCGCTCATCGTTGCCTGTGCGTTGTTCATGGAGAGCGTCGACGCGAACATCATCGTCACTGCCCTGCCCGCGATGGCGCGCGATTTCGGGCACAGCCCCGTCACGCTGAACATCGCGATCACCGCGTACGTGGTCGGGCTCGGCGTGTTCATCCCGATCTGCGGCTGGCTCGCCGACCGCTTCAGCGCCCGCAGCGTGTTCCGCACCGCGATCGGCATCTTCGTCGTCGGCTCGCTGATGTGCGCCGCGTCCAATTCCCTCGGCCTGCTGACATTCGCGCGCTTCGTGCAGGGCGTCGGCGGCGCGATGATGGTGCCGGTCGGCCGCATCATCATCTTCCGCGCGGTGCCGCGCGCCGATCTCGTGCGCGCGATGAACTACCTCGCGATCCCCGCGCTGTTCGGCCCGACGCTCGGCCCGCTGGTGGGCGGCTTCATCACGACGTACCTGCACTGGCGGATGATCTTCTTCATCAACGTGCCGATCGGCCTGTACGGCATCTACCTCGCGAGCAAGCACATCGCCAACACGCGCGAGCCCGATCCGGGCCCGCTCGACTGGTTCGGCTTCCTGCTGTCGGCGAGCGGCGCCGCGCTGCTGCTGATGGGCCTCACGCTGATCGACGGCGCACTGACCACGCGCGGCAACGCGCTGACGATGTGCGTGGCCGGCGGCGCGCTGCTCGCGCTCTACGTGCCGTACGCGCGCCGCAAGGAGCGGCCGGTGCTCGACCTCACGTTCCTGCGCATCCCGACCTTTCATGCGAGCGTCGTCGGCGGCTCGCTGTTCCGCATCGGCCTCGGCGCGGTGCCGTTCCTGCTGCCGCTCGCGCTGCAGGAAGGGCTCGGCATGTCCGCGTTCCATTCGGGGCTGATCACCTGCGCGTCCGCGTTCGGCGGCGCGATGAGCCGCTCGACGGCCACCCATACGCTGCGCCGCTTCGGCTTCCGCACGGTGCTGATCTACAACGCGGCCTTCGCGGGTCTCGCGATCGCCGCGTACGGCGTGTTCCATCCGGGCATGGCGACCTGGGCGATCTGGCTGATCGTGCTGGTCGGCGGGATCTTCCCCGCGCTGCAGTTCACGAGCCTCAACTCGATCATCTACGCGGACATCTCGCCGCGCGACGCGGGCCGCGCGACGAGCCTCGGCAGCGTGGTCCAGCAGATGTCGCTCGGGCTCGGCGTCACCGTCGCGGGCCTCGTGCTGCACGTGTCGCACTGGGCGCAGGGGCACCAGCAGATGGTCTGGTCGGATTTCTGGCCCGCCTTCCTGGTGGTCGGGCTGTGCTCGTTCGCGTCGATTCCGATCACGCGCAGGCTGCCGCCGGGCGCCGGCGACGATATCGCGCGCGGCAGGCGCCAGTAGGCGACGCAAGCGGGAAACGAATAACGGGAAGCGGAAAGCGGAAACGCGGAGAAACGGCGGGAACGCCGCCGCAAAAAAATCAGCGGACATCCACACGGGGCCGGTGCACAGCCGCATGGATGTCCGCTCAGGGCTCCGGGTCTCGCGTTGGGGGTTGAGATGCCCGGATTCGCTTCGTGCGTGCCATGGACATATCGTGCGTCGGAAGCGGAATCGGCGCGCGCACTGCAGCGCGCTCTGGAATGCACTATAGGGAATCTTGAAAAACGCGTCTGTCAACGATTGTCAGATGCGTTGCAGAAACGTGTCGGACGCACGTGCCGGATTCGCGCTAAAGTGGTGCCCGACCGCCATCCTCCGCCGCCCGCCCGATGCTCACGCTCTCGCCCGCCGCCGCCCGCGCCCTGCATCTCGCCGCGCAGGGCCTGCTCGCCCCGCCGCGCCGCAAGGCGACCAAGGCCGACGTGCTCGACACGATCCGCCGCATGGCGCAGTTGCAGATCGATACGATTCACGTCGTCGCGCGCAGCCCGTACCTCGTGCTGTTCAGCCGGCTCGGCGCGTTCGCGCCGCAGTGGCTCGACGAGCATCTCGCCGAAGCGCAACTGTTCGAATACTGGTCGCACGAGGCGTGCTTCCTGCCGATCGAGCAGTTCGGCCTGATGCGCTACAAGATGCTCGATCCGTCCGGCATGGGCTGGAAGTACGCGGCCGACTGGCACCGGCACCATCGCGCCGACATCGAGCGGCTGCTCGCGCGGATCCGCGCGGACGGCCCGGTGCGCTCGGCGGATTTCGCGCGCGAGGACGGCGTGAAAGGCAACGGCTGGTGGGACCGCAAGCCGGAGAAGCGCCACCTCGAAGTGCTGTTCACGACCGGCGACCTGATGGTGGCCGAGCGCCGCAACTTCCAGCGCGTGTACGACGTGCGCGAGCGCGTGCTGCCCGGCTGGGACGATGCGCGCGACCTGCCGCCGCGCGAGGCGGTGCTGCCCGCGCTGCTCGACCACACGTGCCGCGCGCTCGGGATCGTGCGCGCCGACTGGGTCGCGGATTATTACCGGCTGCCCCGCCGCTCGTACCGCGCGGAACTCGATGCGCTCGCCGACGCGGGCGAGCTGATTCCGGTCGCGGTCGACGGCTGGGACGAGCCGGCCTACGTGCACCGTTCGCTCGAAGCATGGCTGCCGGCCGCCACGGCCGACACGCTGCGCTCGACCGTCACGACGCTGCTGTCGCCGTTCGATCCGGTGGTGTGGGACCGGCGGCGCGCGTCCACGCTGTTCGGCTTCGACTACACGATCGAGTGCTACACGCCCGCGCACAAGCGGCGCTACGGCTATTTCTGCCTGCCGGTGCTGCATCGCGGGCGATTGATCGGGCGGGTCGACGCGAAGGCGCATCGCGTGCTCGGCACCTTCGAGCTGAAGGCCGTGCACGTCGAGCCGGGCGTGCGGATCGGCGCGGGGCTCGCGAGCGACGTCGCGAAGGCGGTGAAGAAGCTCGCGGCGTGGCACGGCACGCCGGCGGTCACGGTCGGGGATGCGCCGCCCGCGCTCGCGCAGGCGATCGCCGACGCGTAAGGCCGGCGGCCATCGTGCCAGTGCCAGTGCCAGCGCCAGCGCCAGTGCCGGCGCGGGCCGCGTGCCGCGTCAGCGGATCTTCGCGATCCACGCGGCGATCTCCGGCCACGCTTCCTTCAGCGTGCGCGCCCCCATGAACAGGCCGATGTGACCGCCGGGAACGAGCCGGCTCGTCACCTGCGCGTGCGGCGTGCCGAGATACTTGCGCGCGTCGAACACCTGCTCGGGCGTCGTGATGTCGTCGGCCTCGCCGGCCAGCAGGTAGACGGGGCACGTGATGGCCTTCAGGTCGAGCGTGCGGCCGAGCGCGACGAACGTGCCCTTCGCGAGCCGGTTTTCCTTGAAGAGCTGCACGATCGCCTGCAGGTACCAGCGCCCGGGCAGGTCGATCGGGCTTTCGTACCAGCTCGCGAACACCTCCCGCTTGCGCAGGTAGTCGGGGTCGTCGAGATGCTCGTACAGGTCGACGTGCTCGGCCAGGTAGTGCTGGTCGGGGTGCATGTTCTTCCAGCCGCGCAGCATGAAGCGCCCGCGCATCAGGCCGCCGCCCATCTCGACGAGTTCCTCGTAGAACGACACCGGATACGCATGCACCATCCGCTTGATCGGGCCGTCGCCCGCGTCGGTGTCGATCGGCGAGCCCGCGAGCACGAGGCTCGCGACCTTGTGCGGAAAACGCGCCGCGTACATCGCCGACATCCAGCCGCCCTGGCACAGCCCGACGAGGTTGACGCGCCCGCCGAGCTCGTCGACGCACACGTTCAGCTCGGCCAGGTACTGGTCGATCTCGAGATCCTTCATGTCGTCGGTCGCGGAGCGCCAGTCGGTCAGGTACGCGCGCGTCACGCCGTGCTCGCGCAGCGTCTGCATCAGGCTCTGGCCGGGCTGGTAGTCGGCGATCATCGCGCTGTGGCCCGCATACGGCGCATCGACGATGGTCGGCAGCCCGTGCGCGGAGGCGGGTTCGATCGAATAGTCGCGCAACGTCATCGTGCGCAGTTCGAGCAGCGGCCGGTTGGCGGTCGCCAGCGCGGGGTGCAGCTCGAAATGCAGCTTCTCCTCTTCCGCGAGGAAGTGCAGGTTGCGCGCGGTCATTTCCGAGCCGACGCGCAACATCGCCGCGGCAGCGGCCATCGGCCAGAAGATCGGCAATGCGGGGAACGGCTTCGGTCGGGCAGCGGGTTCGCGGGGGGGCATCGGCTTCTCACTCGACGGGATGCGGGGTGGGAACAACGGAGGCGTCCAGCACGCGGCGCGTATGCCGCGCGATCATCAGGTTCTCGTCGGTCGGGATCACGCGCACCGTGACGCGCGACGCCGCGCTCGAAATCACCGGCCGGCTGGCCGCGTTCGCCGCGTCGTCGAGTTCGACGCCGAGCCACGCCGCGCCACGGCAGATGCGCTCGCGCACGCGCGGCGCATGCTCGCCGATGCCGGCGGTGAACACCAGCGTATCGAGGCCGCCCAGCACGCCGGCCAGCGCGCCCAGCTCGCGCGCGGCGCGGTACGCGAACAGGTCGATCGCGTGCGAGGCCGCCGGCGCGTCGCTCGCGAGCAGCGTCCGCATGTCGCTCGAAATGCCCGATACGCCGAGCAGCCCCGATTCCGCGTAGATCAGATGCTCGACCTCGTCGACGGAGAGCCCTTCGTGACGCATCAGGTACAGGATCGCGCCGGGGTCCAGCGCGCCCGTGCGCGTGCCCATCGGCAGGCCGTCGACGGCCGTGAAGCCCATCGTCGTCGCGACGCTGCAGCCCTGCGCGAGCGCGCACAGGCTCGCGCCGTTGCCGAGATGCGCAACGATCGTGCGGCGCTGCGCCCAGTCGCGGTCGAGCGTGGCGAGCGCCGTCGTGATGTATTCGTACGACAGCCCGTGAAACCCGTAGCGCACGATGCCCTGCTCCGTCAGCGCGCGCGGCAGCGCGAACTCGCGCTCGAGCGCCGGCAGCGTCGCATGAAACGCGGTATCGAAGCACGCGACCTGCGGCAGGTCCGGCGCGACCGCGCTGACCGCGCGGATCGCGTCGACGTGGTGCGGCTGGTGCAGCGGCGCGAGCGGCGACAGCGCCGCGATCGCATCGAGCACCTGCGCGTCGATCCGCACCGGCGCCGCGAAATGCGGCCCGCCGTGCACGACCCGATGGCCGACGCCGTCGAACGCCGCCTCGCGGCCGACATGCGCGGCGAACCACGCGTGCAGCGCGTCGATCGCGCCGTGATGGCCGGGCTGCGCGACCGGCCGGTCGGCCAGCGGCGCGCCGTGCGCATCCTCGACGACGAGGCGCGGCGCCGTGTGCAGGCTGTCCACCTGGCCGTGCACGCCCGCGACGAGCGAGCCGTCGTCGCGCGTGTCGTAGACCGAAAACTTCAGGCTCGACGAGCCCGCATTCAGTACGAGAACCGGATGTTCCATCGCGCGCCCCGGCTCAGGACATCACGGGCGCGGGTGCGCCGGACGCGCGCATCGCATGCGCATGGAGTGCCGCGACGGCGCAGCTCGCCATCCGCGTGCGCTCGCTGTCGGCGCGGCTCGTCAGGATGATCGGCACGCGCGCGCCGAGCACGATGCCGGCCGCGTCCGCGTTGGCGAGGAAGGTCAGCTCCTTCGCGAGCATGTTGCCGGCCTCCAGGTCGGGCGCGAGCAGGATGTCGGCATCGCCCGCGACGTCGGAGCCGAGGTGCTTGAGCCGCGCGGCTTCCGGGCTGATCGCGTTGTCCAGCGCGAGCGGGCCGTCGAGCACGCCGCCGGTGATCTGGCCGCGCTCGGCCATCTTGCACAGCGCTGCCGCGTCGAGCGTCGACGGCAGCTTCGAGCTGACTGTCTCGACCGCCGACAGGATCGCGACCTTCGGCCGCTCGACACCGAGCGCGTGGGCGAGATCGATCGCGTTCTGCACGATGTCGGCCTTCTGCTCGAGCGTCGGCCGGATATTGACCGCCGCGTCGGTGATGAACAGCGGCTTGCGGTAGGTCGGCACATCCATGATGAACACATGGCTCAGGCGCCGCTCGGTGCGGATGCCCGAATCGGCGCGCACGACTTCCGCGAGCAGTTCGTCGGTGTGCAGGCTGCCCTTCATCAGCGCGTCGGCCTCGCTCGCGCGCACCAGCGCGACGGCCTGCGCCGCGGCCGCATGGCTGTGCGGCGCATCGACGAGCCGATACGCGGACAGGTCGAGGCCGACCATCGCGGCGAGCGCCGTCATCCGCGCGACCGGGCCGACCAGCACCGGGACGATCAGGCCGGCCTGCGCCGCGTCGACGGCCGCGCGCAACGACACCTCGTCGCACGGGTGCGCGACCGCGACGGTCACCGGGCTGAGCGAGCGGCAGCGCGCGATCAGCGCGTCGTATTTCCGATGCGGGCGGGTATCGAGTGAATGCTGTGAATCGGTCGAATCGGTCATCGGGCACACCTCCGTGGTCACGTGAACGGATTCTGGTGCGATTCGTCGGACGGTTTTTTGACACGCATCAATCGAATCAGGTGAAGTCCCGATAGCATCATTTCGACGCGACGGCATGACGGCATCACGCCCGCCGCCGCGGCGCATTGCGCGCCGCCTCACAACCGCGCGCCGGCCCGCGCCGGCGCCCCCTCCGCGAGAAGCCATGCACATTCGCGAAATCCGCTCGAAGATCGCCAGCACGTCGTCGACGCGCAAGATCACGCGGGCCATGGAAATGATGGCGCGCACCAAGATGGCGAACGCGCAGAAGCGCGCCCGCGCGTTCCGGCCGTATGCGGAGAAGGTCAAGGCAATGGCCGAGCGCGTGCTGCGCGACCGGCCCGATCACGTGTCGGCGCTGATGGCGCAACGCACGCCCGTGCGGCGGGTCGGCCTGATCGTCGTCAGCACGGATCGCGGGCTGTGCGGGCCGCTCAATGCTCGGCTCCTCGTGCAGTGCGTCGATGCGCTCGAACGCTGGGACCAGGCCGGCGTCGCGTGCGAGCTGAGCGTGATCGGCGCGCGCGGCGTCGCGCCGCTCGCGCGTTACGGCGCGAACATCACCGCACGCGCTGCCAGCCTCGCCGCCGCGCCGCACTTCGACACGATGCTCGGCGCGCTGCTCGTGCCGCTGTCCGCGTTCGTCGCCGGTGAGCTCGACGCGGTGCATGTCGCATACAACCGGCTGACGAGCCCGCTCGCCTACGAACCGCGGATCGACCCGGTGCTGCCCGTCACGGGCCTCGACGGCGCCGCGCCCGCGGGCGCCGCCGCGACGTCGGACTACCTGTACGAACCGGCGCCGAAGCCGGCGGTGGATACGCTGCTGCTGCGCTACGTCGAAGCAATGCTGTACCAGGCCGTCGTCGAGAACGACGCGTGCGAGCAATGCGCGCGGATGTTCAGCATGCAGACCGCGACCGAGAACGCCGATCGCGTGCTGCACGGCCTGCGGCACCTGTACCAGAAGACCCGGCAGGCGCAGATCACCACCGAGCTGTGCGAGATCGTCGCCGGCGCGGCGGCCGTCTGACGGAGGCGCGTATGGACACCACGATGAAGCTCGACATCCTGAGCGTCGAACAGGTGCTGTATTCCGGCGACGCGCACTTCGTCAGCGCGCCCGGCGAAAGCGGCGAACTCGGCATCTATCCGCGGCACGCGCCGCTGCTCACGCGGCTGCGGCCCGGCGTGGTGACGCTCGTCGACGCGCCGGGCGGCGCGCATCGCCGGATCCTGGTGGCGGGCGGCGTGCTGGAAGTGAGCCGCGAAGGCGTGACGCTGATCGCCGATCACGCGCTGCGCACGCCGGAACTCGACGTGCTGCGGGCGCGCGAGGCGCGGCACGCGGCGGACGACTGGCGCCGCCGCTACACGCCGGAGCACCGGCGCGCGTTCGATTTCGCGTCGGCGCGCGCGGAACTGATGGACGAGATCCGGCGCTTCTTCGCGCTGGCGATGCGGCAGCAGGCAGCGGCCGGCGAGACGGGGGGCACGGGATCCTGACGTCCTGACGGTGACTCAGTCGCGCAGCTTGCGAAAACGCGGCGTGCCGTCTTCGAGGTTCTCGTTGAACATCGCTTCCGGCCGCACCCACAGCCCGCGCGCATGCGGCCACAGGTGCTCGTACACGACGAGCGATTCCTCGGTTTCGGAGTGCCGGGCGACGCCGACGAAGCGGTACAGGCCGCCCTTGTAATGGCGGTGGGTCGCGAGCTGTTCGGCTTCCTGTTCGGTCATGACGTGCTTCCTTCAGTGATTCGGTGATTCGGGAAGCGCGTATTGTATGCGCACCGCGTCAGCGCTTCGTGTAGATGTCCGGGCGGCGGATCTCCATGATCCGCTCGGGGTTCTCCGACAGCCCGAAACCGACCGGCCGGTACAGCGCGTGCGCGTCGGCGGTCACCAGCATGATGCGGCGCAGCCCCTGCACCATCTCCTGCGCGAACACGTGGTCGATCAGCGCGCGGCCGTAGCCGTGGCCGCGCTCGGCCGGGAACACGAACACGTCGCACAGGTACGCGAACGTCGCGTGATCGGTCACGAGCCGCGCGAACCCCACCTGCCGGTCGCCCAGATACGCGCCGAAGCACAGCGAGCCGGCGAGCGAGCGGTCGAACACGTCGCGCGGGATGCCCTTGCACCAGTACGCGTCGCGATGGAGGAAGTCATAGATCGCGTCGACCTCGAGTTCGCGCGGGTCGGTCGAAAATCTCAGCGTGGCGGGAGCGGCAGCGGGCACGTCGGTTCTCCGTCTGGACGGTGGGGACAAGGATCGGCTCGGCGCAGCCCGAGCAGGTCGAGAATCAGGCGCAGCGCGCGCTGCACGGCTTGCGCGACCACGCGCGTGATGTCGCCGAAGTCGCCGCTCATGCACGCGGCGTCCAGCGCATCATAGTATGCGCGGCGATCCTTCGTACGAATCGCCGCGGGCGGGTAGCCGGCCTTCATCAGCTCGAAGCCGAGCAGCAACCGTGCGGTGCGGCCGTTGCCGTCGACGAACGGATGGATTCCGACGAAGCGCGTGTGCAGTTGCGCCGCCCGCGCGATCGGGTGCAGCGCGCCGGCGCTGCCGTACCAGTCGATCAGCTCGGACATGGCGGCCGGCACGTCCAGGAACTCGGGCGGGCGCGTGGTCGCGCCCGCGATCGCGACGTTCTCCTGGCGGTACGGGCGCACTTCGCCGTGCCCCTTCACTACCAGCCGGTGAAGGTTGCGGATCTGCCGCTCGGAAAGGGGCTCGCGCTTCGCGACGATGTCCTCGGCGTAGCGGATCGCATCGCCAAGATGCGCCGCATCCACCGGCTCGCGCGCGGACATCGCGCCCGCCAGGAGGCTTTCGAGCACGACCCGGGTCTCGCTCGGCACCGGCGCATCGTCGCCGCTCGCGCTCGCGTTCGCGTTCGCGTTCGCGTTCGCGCGACCGGCCCGTGCCGGCATCAGCGTCGCGCGCAACGACAGGCACGCGTCCCGTGACAGCGGGCGCGCGGCATCGAGCGCCGCCTTGTCGGCATCGATCGACGCGAGGAGCGTGGCGGGCGAGCGGGACATCAGGGTTTTCCGGAACCGCATGCGGTGAGGGCCAGTATAAATCCGCGGCGCGGGCGGCCGAGCGGCGTTCTCCGCGCATCCGGCATGCGCGATTGATAACGTACGCGCATCAATCCTTCGAAAAAAAACACTTATCGCGGGCGCCGATCCGGACGACCATGTACGCTTCGCTCCGGCCCGCCCGGACGTCGTCCAATGAAATTCCGGAGACACCCCCGATGTCACATCCCGTGGCCACCCCAGCCCCTTCCAAGGCCGCGGCCGTATTCCGCGTCACCGCCGGCAACTTCCTCGAGCAGTTCGACTTCTTCCTGTTCGGCTTCTACGCGACGCAGATCGCGTCGGTGTTCTTTCCGTCGACGAGCGAGTTCGCATCGCTGATGATGACCTTCGCGGTGTTCGGCGCGGGCTTCCTGATGCGCCCGCTCGGCGCGATCGTGCTCGGCGCGTACATCGACGAGGTGGGCCGCCGCAAGGGCCTGATCGTCACGCTGTCGATCATGGCGAGCGGCACGATCCTGATCGCGTTCGTGCCCGGCTACGCGTCGATCGGCCTGCTCGCGCCGGCCGCCGTGCTCGCCGGCCGCCTGCTGCAGGGCTTCTCGGCCGGCGCGGAACTGGGCGGCGTGTCCGTCTACCTCGCGGAAATGGCCACGCCCGGCAAGAAGGGCTTCTACACGAGCTGGCAGTCGGCCAGCCAGCAGGTGTCGATCGTCGTCGCGGCCGCGCTCGGCTTCGCGCTGAACGCGTGGCTGAGCGCCGCGCAGATCGCCGCGTGGGGCTGGCGCGTGCCGTTCTTCGTCGGCTGCATGATCGTGCCGGTGATCTTCATGCTGCGCCGCAATCTGCAGGAAACCGAAGAATATACGCAGCGCCAGCATCGCCCGTCGACGCGCGAGGTGTTCGCGACGCTCGCGCGCAACTGGAGCGTGGTGCTCGGCGGGATGCTGCTCGTCGCGATGACGACCACCAGCTTCTACCTGATCACCGTCTACGCGCCGACCTTCGGCAAGACCGTGCTGCACCTGAGCACCGCGGACAGCCTGCTCGTCACGCTGTGCGTGGCCGTATCGAACTTCATCTGGCTGCCGATCGGCGGCACGCTGTCCGACCGCTTCGGACGCCGCCCGGTGCTGCTCGCGATGACCGCGCTGAACGTGCTGACCGCCTACCCCGCGCTGTCGCTGCTCGCGCATGCGCCGAGCTTCGTCAACATGCTGCTCGTGCTGCTGTGGCTGTCGTTCATGTACGGCCTGTACAACGGCGCGATGGTGGCCGCGCTGACCGAGGTGATGCCGGTCGAGGTGCGCGTCGCGGGCTTCTCGCTCGCCTACAGCCTCGCGACCGCGGTGTTCGGCGGCTTCACGCCCGCGATCTCGACCGCGCTGATCCACTCGACCGGCGACAAGGCCGCGCCCGGCTACTGGATGGGCTTCGCCGCCGCGTGCGCGTTCGGCGCGACGGTGCTGCTGTACAGCCGCCGCCGCGACACGCTGCGCGCCGCCTGACGCACGTTCCCCGCGGCGCGCACCGTGCGCGCCGCGCCCGCTCCCGCTCATGGACTCCCGCACGATGCATGCACGACCGCTCCTCGGCCGCGCGGCAGGCTGGCTCGCCGCCGCGACGCTCGCCTCCGCCGCCCTCCCCGCCCACGCAGGCGAACTGCGCGTGATGATCTCCGGCGGCTTCACCGCCGCCTACCAGCAGCTCGGCCCCGGCTTCACCGCCGCGACCGGCGACACGCTCGACACCATCCCCGGCCCGTCGATGGGCCAGTCGAAGGAAGCGATTCCGAACCGCCTCGCGCGCGGCGAGAAGGCCGACGTGGTGATCATGGTCGGCTATGCGCTCGACCGGCTGATCCAGGAGGGCAAGGTGATCCCCGCGTCGCGCGTCGAGCTCGCCGATTCGCGGATCGGCATGGTCGTGCGCGCGGGCGCGCCGAAACCGGACATCGGCACGGTCGACGGGCTGAAGGACGCGCTGCTGCACGCGAAGTCGGTCGCGTACTCGGACAGCGCGAGCGGCGTGTATATCGAGAAGGAGATGTTCCGCAAGCTCGGCGTCGAAGCGCAGGTGAAGCCGAAGGCGTCGATGGTGCCGCGGATTCCGGTTGCGTCGGTCGTCGCGAACGGGGACTACGAGCTCGGCTTCCAGCAGGTGGCCGAGCTGCTGCCGGTGCCGGGCGTCACGTACGTCGGCAAGGTGCCCGAGTCGGTGCAGTCGGTCACGCGCTTCGCGGGCGGCATCCCGGTCGGCGCGGAGCATCCGGACGACGCGAAGAAACTGCTCGACTACCTCGCGTCGCCGCAGGCGCAGCCGGTCGTGCGGGCGACGGGGCTCGATTCCGTGACGGCGAACTGACGCGCCGGCCGCCGCGCGGCGCCCGTCGTCAATTCGCGCGCTGCCGCTCGGCGGACGCGTGGCGCGCATCGCCTCTCGCGATCCGGTTTCGCACCTGGCCACCAACGAACGCCGTCGCAATCAGCGACAGATAGCCGATGACGAGCAAGTGGCGCCAGTCGTCCAGCGCGGCACGGTGCGCGACCAGCACCGCGTCGGGCCCCCGCACCTCGCGATGCGCCGGCGCGATCCCTCGCGCCATCTGCACGAAACCGGCCGCCGACAGCATCGGCAACAGCACGACCACGGCCACCAGCGCCCACTTCGCGCGCCGCAGGGGCGCATGGCGGCGCAAGTGGAACCACAATCCAAGGCAGCCGTGCACCCATCCCGGCGCGAGCAACGCGATCTGCAACCCCTGCGTGCCGCTCGTGAGCAACGACACGATCACGCGTGCGTAAGTCGGCTCGAAGCCGTACAGCGTGGTGGCGACGCGCGTGCCCACCACATGGCGTATCAGCAGCAGCGGCAGGCTGAGCCCCGCCCAGAGGCGGAGCCATTCGGCGCGCGGCAGCGCCCAATGCCGCCGGCCGTAGATGGTGCGGATCGCCAGCGCGAAATGCAGGCCGGCCGCGCCGTACAGCAGGATCGTCCCGGGCACGCTGCGCCACAGCGCGATCGCGAGAGTCAGGCCGCGCTCCGCGATGTCGATGGACGCGATGCCGAGCGCGTGGTTGACCAGATGGATCGACACATAGAGCCACAGCACGATGCCGGACCCGAGCTGCAGCCTTCGCGCGGCCTGTCGGAGCCTGCCATGTTCCGGTGCCGGCGTGCCGGCATCGTGGTCATTCGCGGGCGCCGTGGCGCGCAGTGCGCGCTGGCCCGTCGGCGCATGCGTGCCGGCGCCACCCCCGATCGAGGACGGCTGCGCCTCCTCCCCTGCTTGCCTCTGCTCGTCGTCCATCTGCATCTCCCCCGCGTGTGCCACGCGTGATCGACATACCGGCGGGCGGGCCGATTTATTCCATCGAGGCGGCATCTCCCGCGCAGGAATAAGCGGCGCCCGCTCCGGGTATACCGTCGTGTGCGCACGCCGAATGACGACGACAGCGCTTCGCTTCCCGCTCATCGGGGCCAACAGAAAAAAGGAGACCGCCATGTCCAACGTCCTGTCCCGCTGGATCGTGATCGGCTGCGACGCCTACGACGAGTATGTGTTCGTGCCGTGGCTCAACCAGTCCGTGTACCAGCGAACGGTGGCGCTGCGCCGCGTCTGTCTCATGTGAGCGAAGCGGCAACGACGCTGCCGGACACGCGCCGGCGTCATCCGTCGCGCGGCATCTGCGCCGCTTTGGACAACACCCGCACGGGCACGAGGTCGTCGCGGCCCCGCACGCGCGCGGCGAGCTGCGGCAGGCCTTCGGCCGACACGCCGGCCTGCTCGAACACCTGCTCCGACACGATCGCCTCGCAGCCCACCTCCTTGGTCAACTGCTCGAGTCGCGACGCCACGTTCAACGGGTCGCCGATCGCGGTGAACGTGACATGGTCGCGAAACCCGATCTCGCCCATCACGGCGCGGCCGCAATGCACCCCGATACCGAAGCGGATCTTCGCTTTCAATTGCTGCTCGAGCGCACCGTTCAGCGCGTCGATGTTGGCCGCCACCAGCGGCACCGCGTCGAGCGCCTGGCGGCACGCGACGGCCGGCTCGCTGCTCAGGCCGAATATCGCCAGCACCGCATCCCCGAGGAACTGGTTCGGCAGGCCGCCGGCCCGCACGACCGCCGAGCTGACCGCGCTCAGGAAGCGGCTGACCACGAACAGGCTGTCGAACGGCAGCTGCTGCGCCGCAAGATGCGTGGAATCCCGCATGTCCACGAACATGAACGCCGCGAACCGCTCCTGCGGCATGACGTCCCGCTGCCGCCGCTGCAGGAACGCGGCGGATGCGGCCGGCGGCACCAGCGGCCACACCGACAGATCGCGGGTCGGCCGCAACTGGCACGCGAGGCGCACGGTGTGCGGATCGACGCCGAGCCGCTCCAGCACGCGACGCTCGGCGTCGCCGGGCTCGGGCAGCGGCATGTCGCTGAGCACGCGCACCCGGCACAACGTACAGCGGGCGCGCCCGCCGCAGCTGCTGGCATGGGGGATGCCGCCCATCCGGCTCGCCTCGAGCACCGAGAAGCCGCGCGGCACCCACAC
This sequence comes from Burkholderia pyrrocinia, assembly GCA_001527685.1. GTDB lineage: Bacteria > Pseudomonadota > Gammaproteobacteria > Burkholderiales > Burkholderiaceae > Burkholderia > Burkholderia pyrrocinia_D. Next base: position 46,437 of record LOZU01000030.1, on the reverse strand, counting down.
CTGCCGCCCGTCCGGATACCGGATGCGCAGCCGCCCGCCGCGGCGTTCGCGGAGCGCGCGCAGCAGCCGCGCGGACAGCACCAGCAGCAGCGCGCCGCCGTCGAAGATCAGGAAATCGTTGCGCAACCCGGCGAGCCAGCGGTTCTGCACGCCGGTGCCGACCTTCGCCGGCTCGGTCGCCGCCGCGCGCCAGGCAGGATCCTTCGCGAGCGCGGCGACTTCCCGTCCACCCTGCAGGAAGCCGAGCAGCGCGAGCACCGGGAGCAGCACGGCGGCGCTCAGCAACACGCTGCGCCATGCCGCGAACCACGGCTTCAAGCGCAGCCAGAACCCGACGCCGCAGCACCCGTGCAGCCACGCGACCACCAGCAGCGTCAGCTGCACGCGGCCGAAGAACGGCGAATCGTTCCAGAACGCGTACAGCAACTGCGCATAGCCCTTGTTCAGCCCGAATTCGGCAAAGGCGATGCGCGTATTCGCGAGATGGTTGGCCAGCAGCGGCGGGATGCACAAGCCAAGCACGAGTTGCGCCAGCTCGGCCGGCGTCCAGTGCACCGAGCGCCGTTCGTACAGCGCCCATAGCCCGAGGAAGAAATGCGTGACCAGTGCGCCGTACAGCACGGTCGTGCCGAGCCATCCCTGCCAGACGAATTTCTGGACGAGCAGGTCACGCTCCATCCACGCAAGCGACACGTTGCCCAGCGCATGATTCGCGAGGTGCGTGCCGACGTAGGTGAACATCACGAGCCCGGTCGCCAGCCGGATCGATCGAAGGCCCGGCGGCCGCAACCATTGTCGATAAGGAAAGCGCGCCATGCCCGACTCTCCACGCGTGTTGACCGACACTCGTTCTGGGCCGCCCGGCGCTCGAACCGCCGGAACGTTGTGCTTCCCGCAGCCACCTCGGCGGATTGAGCCCACGGTACGCGAACATCCTATCGCAAGCGCACCGGCGCTTCACGGGCCGCCCGATCGCGACCGCATGCGCCTACCCGCGATCGTCGAGCGCCCCGCTGCGTTGCTGCATCGTTCCAGGCTGCTGCGCATCGGGGTCGAGCATCGCGCGCAGCCGCGCGCGATCGCAGCCCTGCTGCCAGATCGACACGACGACCACCGCGCACGCGTTGCTGATCACGCTCGTCAGCGCGCGCGCCTCCGACATGAAGCGGTCGATGCCGACCAGCAGCGCGACGCCCGCGACCGGCAGGTCGGGCACCACCGTCAGCGTCGCGATCAACGCGACGAGCCCGCTGCCCGACACGCCGGCCGCGCCCTTCGACGTGATCAGCATCACCGCGAGCAGCGTCGCGACCTGCGCGGCCGACAGCGGCACGTCGCATGCCTGCGCGATGAACGTCGCGGCGAGCGTCAGGTAGATCGCGGTGCCGTCGAGATTGAACGAATACCCGGTCGGCAGCACGAGCCCGACCACGCCCTTGTCGCAGCCGAGCGCCTCGAGCTTGACGAGCAGGCGCGGCAGCACCGGCTCCGTCGACGACGTCGCGAGCACGATCAGCAGCTCCTCGCGCAGGTAGCGCAGCAGCCGCCACAGCGAGAAGCCGTGCACGCGCGCGAGCGGCGCGAGCACCAGCATCACGAACAGCGCGCACGCGACATACATCGCGACGATCAGCCGGCCGAGCGAGCCGAGCGAATCGATGCCGAAGCGCCCGACCGCGAATGCGATCGCACCGAACGCGCCGAGCGGCGCGAGCCGCATCACCAGCGCGAGCACGCGGAACAGCACGCGCGCGATGCCTTCGACGAACGCATGCACGACGCCGTCGCGCCGCTCGGTCGCGGCCAGCGCGAAGCCGAACAGCAGCCCGACCAGCAGCACCGGCAGCACGTCGCCGCCGGCGAACGCGCCGACGAGCGTATCGGGAATGATCTGCAGCAGGAACGACGCGACGCCCGTGGCCGGCGCGTGCGCGGTGAACGACGCGAGCGCCGACGCGTCGAGCTGCCGGGCCACCACGTGCAGGCCGTCGCCCGGCCGCGCGGCGTACGCGATCGCAAGCCCCGCCGCGAGCGCGGCCGCGGTCAGCGCGTAGAACAGCGCGAGCGCCTTGACGATCGTGCGGCCGATGCGCGCGCCATCGCTCGCCGCGTTGATGCCCGTCACGATCGTGCAGAACACGATCGGCGCGACCATCATCCGCACGAGCGCGATGAACGCATCGCCGAGCGGCTTCAGCGCCACACCCGCCTGCGGGAACGCATGCCCGAGCGCGACGCCGAGCACCATCGCGATCAGCACCTGCACGTACAGCAGCCTGAGCGGCCGCAGCAGCGTCACGCGCGCGCCCCTGCCGCACGCGTGCGCGGCGCGGCCGGCTTGCGGCTCTCGATCACGTACTGGAGAAATTCCTGCGCGGCCGGCGTCAGCGTGCGGCCGCGCCGCCGCACGATGCCGACGCGCCGCGTGACCACCGGCTCGACGAGCGGCACGCTCGTCAGGATCGGATGCGTCGGCAGCGGCATCGCCATCGACGGCACCGCCGCGACGCCGAGCCCCGCCTCGACGAGCCCGAGCATCGTCGTCACGTGGCGCGTCTCGCACACGCTCGGCGTGTGCGGCGCGACGCCCGCGAGCGCCTGGTCGAGCAGCAGCCGGTTGCCGGACGTCTTGTCGACCGACACGTGCTCGTATTCATACAGCTCGCGCCACGTCACGCGCTTCTTCGCGGCGAGCGGATGATCGCGCCGGCACGCGGCGACGAAGCGCTCCTGCAGCAGCATCCGGAACTCGACGCCGGGCTCCTGGCTGCCCATGAAGCTCACGCCGAAGTCGGCCTCGCCGCGCATCACCGCATCGAGCACCTCGTTCGCGCTCGCATCGATCAGCTTGATGCGGATCTTCGGGTAACGCGCGCGGTAGCGCGCGATCACGTTCGGCAGGAAGTAATACGCGACCGACGGCACGCACGCGATCGTCACGTGGCCGAGCCGGCTCGACGATACGTCGCGGATGCCGAGCAGCGCGGCGTCGAGATCGTCGAGCAGCTGCTCGGCGCTCGGCGCGAACGTGCGCCCGACCGTCGTCAGCGTGACGCGGCGCGTCGTGCGCTCGAACAGCCGCACGCCCAGCGCTTCCTCGAGCTTCTCGATGCGCCGGCTCAACGCCGGCTGCGAAATGTTGATGGCGTCCGCCGCCTTGCGGAAGCTGCCGAGCTGGACCACGGCCCGGAAAGCCTGCAAGTCGGTGAGATCGAAGTTGATGCCCACGCGCTGCCCGTATGCTGGTGTGAATGCCGATCGTGCCGATCGTACCGATGTCGATCGGTGCGGCTATTCTGGGGCCTGTGCTCGGGCGCTGCAAATGCCGGCGGCGGATCGCGCGTGATTGTCGCGATCCGCCGCCATGCAAGCTGACGAAACGATTACAGCGATGCCGTCGTCAGTACGCGCTGGCCTCGTCGAGGCGCTTCACGTCGTCGGCATCGAGCGCGAGCCGGATCGCCGCGCCGAGATCGTGCAGTTGCGCGAGCGACGTCGCGCTGGCGATCGGCGCGGTGACGCTCGGGCGCGCGATCTGCCACGCGAGCGCGACGGCCGTCGGCGTCGTGCGGTGCTTGTCGGCGACCGCATCGAGCGCGTCGAGGATGCGCAGCCCGCGCGCGTCGAGATAGCGCGCGACGCGCTCGCCGCGCGTGCTCTTGCCGAGGTCCGCGTTCGACCGGTATTTGCCGGACAGGAAGCCGCTCGCGAGCGCGTAGTAGGTGACGACGCCGAGCTTCAGCTCGGTGGCGACCGGCTCGATGTCGCGTTCGTATTCGGCGCGATCGACCAGGTTGTATTCGGGCTGCACGACCTGGTAAGCGGGCAGGCCGTCGCGGCGGCTGATTTCGGCCGCCTCGCGCAGGCGCGCGCCGCTGTAGTTCGACGCGCCGACGATGCGCACCTTGCCCGCGTCGATCAGCGCCTGGTATGCGCCGAGCGTTTCCTCGAGCGGCGCGCTGTCGGGCAGGTCGCTGTGCGAGAAATACAGGTCGATGTAATCGGTCTGCAGGCGGCGCAGCGATTCGTCGGCCGCCTTCAGGATGGTGTCGCGCGACAGGCCCGCGCGCGCTTCGAGCAGGCCGACCTTGGTCGCGATCACGACGTCGTCGCGCCGCCCGCGGCGCTTCAGCCATTTGCCGATGATAGTTTCCGACTCGCCGCCGCGATTGCCGGGCGCCCATGCCGAATAGACGTCGGCCGTGTCGATGAAGTTGATGCCGTGGTCGGCGAGCGCGTCGAGCAGCGAGAACGAGGTCGCCTCGTCGGCCGTCCAGCCGAACACGTTGCCGCCGAACACGATCGGCGAGACCTGGATGGACGAGGTGCCGAGCGAACGCAAAGCCATGATGAGCCTCCTTGAGAACGTGTCGCGAAGCGGCGCGGCGCGCCGCGCTCCGAGCGGTCATGCTAGTGGACACGCGACGCGCGCACCAAGCGATTTGCCGCAATAACGTATTCACGATTCGTGCATAGCGCGGCGCACGCGAGCGGCGCGGCCCCGCGCAGCGATTACAATCGCGCCACACCCGCCCGATGCTCATGACCTACCGACTCATCGCATTCGATTTCGACGGCACGCTGGCCAATTCGCTCGACTGTTTCGTCGCCGCGCTGTCGGAGGCGTCGCGCGTGCACGGCTTCCGCCGCGTCGACGACGCCCTGCTCGCCGAACTGCGCGGCCTGTCCGCGCGCGACATCATCCGCGCGCTCGACGTGCCCACGTGGAAAGTGCCGCGCGTCACGCGCGACATGCGCCGCCTGATGCAGCAGCGCATTGCACAGGTGACGCTGTTCCCCGGCGTCGCCGACACGTTCGCCGCGCTCGCGGCGCGCGGCGTGCACATTGCGATCGCCACGTCGAACACCGAAGCGGTCGTGCGCGACCGGCTCGGCGCGCAGGCGGGCCGCCACGTCGCGCACTTCGCATGCGGCATTCCGCTGTTCGGCAAGCCGCGCCGCCTGCGCACGCTCGCGCGCGACGCGGGCCTGCGCGCGGCCGACATGCTGTATGTCGGCGACGAGATCCGCGACGCTGAGGCCGCGCGCCGCGCGAACATCGCATTCCAGGGCGTCGCGTGGGGCTATACCACGCCCGGCACGCTGCAGGCGCATTGCGCGACGCCGCTGCTGACCCGGCTCGACGCGCTGCTCGATCTCGTGTGACGCACGCGTGTCTTGTTGAGATCGCACGGCACATGCACGCCGCGCGCTTGGCACGCCGCCCCGCGCACGCGAAACGTGACACGCATGCACGTACGTCCATTCGTCTTACGAACCGTTACAGAAGCGACAGCACGGTTTCACCTGCGGGAAAACCCCTCTCCTAGAATCGATTGGGCCGGTTACCCCTGCGACCGACGCCGCGGCAGAGCGGCGGTCGACAACCGGCCCGGGCACGCGCCCGGACTCTCGCACAGCAACGGATCACGCTATCCGTCCCTCAACTCGAGCCCCGATTGAAAGGAGGTCCCATGAACCGTTTCCCTACCGCTTCGCGTCTTGCCCTGTCTGCCGCCGGCCTGCTCCTGGTCGCCGTGACGGCGACCGCGCAAACCGCGCAACCGTCCCAGCCGGCGCAGCCGACCCAGGCCGCCCCGTCGGCCGCCGCGCCGCGGCTGCATGAAGCCGACCAGAGCTTCATCACGGACGGTACGAAATCCGTGTCGACGCAAAAGGACGCGGCAAGAATTGCCGACTCGCGCACGTCGGACAGCCAGGTCAAGGCATTCGCGCAACGCGTGATCGCCGACAACGAGAAGATCATCCAGGCGATGCGCGCCGCGAGCCCGCGCGGCATCGACGTGCCGCACAACGACCCGGACACCGCCGTGCTCGACAGCATCAAGACGCTGCGCGGCGCGGAATTCGACAAGGCGTACATCGAGCAGGTCGCGCTCGCCGGCCAGCAAAAGACGCTGTCGGTGTTCCAGGCCGAGATCGCGTCGGGCCGCGACACGAAGCTGAAGGAAGTCGCGCACCAGGCGCTGCCGATCCTGCAGGCGCACTATGCGGATGCGCAGAAGCTCGCGCAGCGTCACCACCTCGCATCGGCGCAGTAACGCCGACATCGCGTGCCACGCGTCGCGCGGCCGCTGTCACGCTCCCGCCGCCGGCCCCCTCTGCCGGCGGCGGCCCTCCTCTTCGGCGAACCGCTATCGCGCGAGCTTCTCCGCGAGCCTCGCCCGCACCTCCGGCCACTCGTCGTCGATGATGCTGAAGCGCACCGAATTGCGCTTGCGGCCGTCCGGCATGATCCGCTCGTGACGCACGATGCCTTCCTGTTTCGCGCCGAGCCGCAGGATCGCCGCGCGCGACTGCTCGTTGAGTTCGTCCGTCGTGAATTGCACGCGCACGCAGCGCAGCGTGTCGAACGCATACGCGAGCAGCAGCAGCTTCGCGTCGGTGTTCACGCGCGAACGCTGCACCGATGCGCTCAGCCATGTGTGGCCGATTTCGAGCTTGCGGTTCGCTCGGTCGATCTTCCAGAAGCGCGTGCTGCCAATGATGCGGCCCGACGCACGCTCGACGATCGCGAACGGCATCACGGTGCCGGCCGCGCGGCCCTGCAACGCGGTCGCGAGATACGCGTCGATCGTCGCGGGGCCCGGCACGACCGTGACCTTCAGGTTCCAGAGTTCGCCGTCGGCGGCGGCCGCCAGCAGCGCCGGCGCATGCGATGCCTGCAGCGGCAGCAGTTCGACGTGGTCGCCGACGAGCGTCGGCTGTTCGGGCAGGACGGGAGCAGCGGTCATGATGGCGGCGGGCGGCAATGGAGCGAAGCCTCCATCATACGGCCCGCGATTTAGCGCGCCATCCGCCCCGCGCGTCAGCCGAGATGCGCGGCAAGCCGGCGCCGGATCGCCTTCGCCTCGCCGCGCAGCGCGCCGGCGAACGCGTCGACCAGCAGGCTTTTCGGCCGGTGCTCGGGCACGATGATGCTGACCCGGTACGGGAACGAGCGCGTCAGCGGCCGGATATGCAGGTCGCGCCCGACGAAATCGAGCGCGGTCAGCGGATTGACGATCGCCGCGCCGAGGCCCTGCCGCACGAACGCGCACACCGACACCGCCGACGGCGTCTCGACCACCGAGCGCGGCGCGACGCCGAGCTGCGCGAACGCCTCGTCGATCAGGATCCGGTACGGGTCGTTCAGCGACAGGCTGACGAACGGACGGTCGGCGAGATCCTCGAGATCGAGCGCGTCCTTCGCGAGCAGCGGATGGCCGTCCGGCAGCACGCACACCTCGTCGGCCTCGAGCAGCGGCGTGAGCACGGTGCCGGCCGGCGCGACGTCGTGCTCGGTCAGGCCGACGTCGTAGCGCTGCGCGGTCAGCCATTCCTCGAGCACCGGCGATTCCTGCGTGGCGACCGACACGCTGACGCCCGCATGCGCCGCATGGAAGCGCCGGCACGCGCCGGGCAGGATCGCGTGCGAGAACGCCGGCAGCGCGATCACCGACAGCTGCCCGTCGCGGAATTCGCGCAGCCGCGCGGCCGTTGCCGCGACGCGTTCCAGACCCACATACGCAAGCCGCACGTCGTCGAACAGCGTCAGCGCGGCCATCGTCGGCCGCAGCCGGCCGTGCGCGCGCTCGAACAGCGCGAAGCCGACCACCTGCTCCATCCGCGCCAGCTCGCGGCTGATCGTCGGTTGCGACGTGTAGAGCATCTCGGCCGCGCGGGTCGCGCTGCCGGTGACCATCAGCGCGCGGAATACCTCGATGTGGCGATGCGTAAGAGCGGCCATATATCAGGAATGGATTGAATGTCGATAAACCGGCATTTTACTGGATGACCGTTTGCGCGCATCATGCGCACTATCCGTTCATTCGATTCGACCCGATCCGCTCACCATGTCCCTCGATTCCCGCCAGCTCGCGACGCTCGCGCAGCAACACGGCACCCCGCTGTGGGTGTACGACGCCGACGTCATTCGCGACCGCATCGCGCAGTTGCGCCAGTTCGACGTGATCCGCTACGCGCAGAAGGCGTGCTCGAACGTCCATATCCTGAAGCTGATGCGCGACGAGGGCGTGCTCGTCGACGCGGTGTCGCTCGGCGAGATCGAGCGCAGCCTCGCGGCCGGGTTCAGCCCGGACGGCGACCCCGAAGGCGTCGTGTTCACCGCGGACCTCGTCGACCGGCCGACGCTCGCGGCGGTGCTCGAGCACGGCGTGACCGTCAACGCCGGCTCGCTCGACATGCTCGCGCGGGTGGGTGAAGCGGCGCCCGGCCATCGCGTGTGGCTGCGCATCAACCCCGGCTTCGGCCACGGCCACAGCAACAAGACCAACACCGGCGGCCCGCAGAGCAAGCACGGCATCTGGATCGACGACGTGCCGCAGGCCATCGAGATCGTGCGGCGCCACGGCCTCGAGCTGGTCGGCATCCACATGCATATCGGCTCGGGCGTCGACTACGGCCACCTGTCGCAGGTGTGCGATGCGATGGTCGACCTCGTCACGTCGCTCGGCCACGACATCGAGGCGATCTCGGCGGGCGGCGGACTGTCGATCCCGTACCGCGACGGCGAGCCGCGCGTCGACGTCGATCACTACTTCAGCCAGTGGGACGCCGCGCGCAAGCGGATCGAGCAGCATCTCGGCCATGCGGTGCGCATCGAGATCGAGCCGGGCCGCTTCCTCGTCGCCGAATCGGGCACGCTCGTCGCCGAGGTGCAGGCGATCAACCGCCGGCCGAAGCACGACTTCGTGCTGGTCGACGCGGGCTTCAACGACCTGATGCGCCCGGCGATGTACGGCAGCTATCACGGCGTCAGCCTGCACACGCCCGACGGCGCGACGCCCGACGGCCGGCCGCTCGCGCACATCGCGATCGCGGGCCCGCTGTGCGAATCCGGCGACGTGTTCACGCAGGACGCGGGCGGCGTGGTCACGCACCGCCACCTGCCGCAGCCGCGGATCGGCGACCTGCTGTTCGTGCACGACGCGGGCGCGTACGGCTCGTCGATGTCCTCGAACTACAACAGCCGGCCGCTCGCGCCGGAGGTGCTCGTCGATCGCGGCACGCCGCGCCTGATCCGCCGCCGGCAGACGATCGCCGAGCTGCTCGCGCTGGAATTGCAAGCGTAAGCCACGCCGCACCGCCGCTAGCCGAACGCGCGCCGCTCGGCTTCCGGCCGGCTCAGCGTTTCGCTCAGCTTCACCGTCAGGTGTGAATACGCGCGCGGGTTGAACTTGATCCGCACCGGCGGCCGCTCGTTCGCGTGGCTGAGCCAGTCGTAGTCCTCGCACAGGTCCGACGTGATCCGGCTCCCCGGCCGCGCGGCCGGCACCGCGCGCGCGGCCAGCGTGTCGAGATCGCTGTCGCACCAGACTTCCCAGATGTCGACGCCTTCCGGCGGCTGCACGGCCGTCGCGGCCCCATAGCCGTCCCGATACAGCGCCTGCGGTTTCGCCAGGTCGGCGATCACGTAGAAGCCGTAGCCGAGCTCACCGCCCGACGCCGGATCCCAGCCGGCCGTCTTCTGCCGCAGCCCCGCCGCCAACGACGCGCGATGCCCCGATCGCGTCGCGTGATAGCCGATCAGTCTCATCGATCGCACTCCTCTCCATTCGAATGGTTTCGTCGAACAGGCCCGCCGCCAGGACGGCGCCTCGCCGCTCGCAACCGCTCTCACGTTAGCGACGCATCGGGCGCGACGCGATAGGCCATCCGTACCGCCGCACACGGGGCCGTTTGCCCCGTGAACCCGCCGTGCACCCGCCTGAACGCGACCTGCGCCACGCAGGCTCGCATCGCTTCACGGGCGATTCGTCACCCCCATGGTCCATGACGACTGCCGCATTGTCCGCGCGCCGGGCGCCACGCAAAGTGAACCCATGGATTCGCACGGTCGATTGCAGTCATGCGCGAATCCGTGATGCCGGGTCGCCGGCATCGCCGCCACGCGAAGCGGCCCTGCCGGTCGCTTCGCACCTCCGCGCGTCGGCGCACATCGACCGCCCGCGCATCGCTTCGCAGAGGAACCGTCATCATGACCATCAAGCAAACCGTCCGTGTGATCTCCGTGCGCTACTGGTGCGACCAGAAGCCGCCACGCGCAAGCAACGCGACCCTTCGCCATTACGCCGAGCGTCTCCAGCAGACCTTGAGCGATCATTTCCACCAAGCCGTGACCAGCGCTTTCGAGGCCATCCGCAAGGCATCGCCGACGAACACGTTCCGTCAGGACACCCAATCCGGCGAGAAGCCGCTCGTCACGTTCGTGACCGCGCCGGAGTTCTACTGGAACGTCCCATGGAGCGCACTGCGCGACATGCGTGACGTGCACAACCTCGTCGACCTGCAGATCGACCCCGTGCAGCAGGCGATTTCCGCGATTGCCGACCGCTTTCCCGTCGACCGGTTCGGGCCGATCGTGTTCCTGCCGGGAACGGTGGCGATGCTGTTCAAGACGGAACAGGCGGCCGACACGACGGACCACGGAAAGATCGTCGGTCCGTACGAGTCGCTCAACTACACGCTCGCCACCACCAACTTCCTGCCGCCGCTCGACACCGGCCGCGACGCAGCGCTGCGCAGCGCGGCTGCCTGGCCGAAGCGGAACACCTCGTGGATGGACTACGGCGACGCACTCAAGACGGTCGGCGACGTGCACACGTTCATGATCGCCGGCAAGCAGGTCGAGGTGCGGGAAACGAGCCGCATTGCGCCGCAAAGCACGACGTCCACGCATGGCCCATCGTCGCGGTACGAGGGCCCGCGCCTGTCCGACAGCTTCGACAACCGGCTCGGCGACGCGCCGCCGTTCGGCATCGACATCTGCCGGGACTACCTGCTCTGGCGCAAGCATCCGTCGCACGACGTCAAGGCGCCGTATCTCGACGACGACTGCTTCGCGATCGATTTCGTACCGTCCTACGGCGTGCCGGTCAGCACCCTCGCCTTCACTGTGCCTGACACGCTGCAATACATCGTGCACAACAACGGCCAGCACGACAAAGCCGTTGCCGTGATCAAGGTCGATCGCAAGAAGACGCACTGGACCCTCGTCCCCGAAGCCGACAGCATGCCGTACCTGTCGAGTGCGCAGCGCGAGCACGTCGCGATCCACGAATTCGACGTGGACCGGCACGACTTGGGCGGAGCGCAATGAAATGGGCCCGTCTCGCTTCGCGCGCTGGCGCGACGGCGGGCGGCCCGCGCCGCAGGCGCCGCTGGCGCCGCGCGTGGCGGAAGGGCTCGCCGCGCAGCTCTGCGAAGAATGCGAAGCCATGGCCCGCTACGCGCTGCATCACGGGCTGCCCGTCGAGCCGGACACCGTCGCGCAGCTCGCGGCGCTGACGGCCGCCACGCCGCTCATGCCGGCCCAGCAGCACCTGCTCGCGACGCTCCACCGCAAGCTCGCCGCGCTCGTCGCGCCGGCCACGCCGCAGGCGGTCACGCTGCTCGACCTGCATCGCCGCAGCGCGCATCCGCTCGCGTGGCTCGGCCCGGTGCCGCTGATCCGGCTGCTGACCGTGTCGGCCCTCGGCTTCCTGTTCGCCGTGATCGCGACGAGCCTGTCGCCGCACGTGTCGAGCGAGAACATCGATCGCGGCTTCCTGCAGTCCGACGGCGCGCAGCTGCTGTGGAACACGCTGTTCCTGCTGTGCTGCGCGGGGCTCGGCGCGTCGTTCGCGACGCTGTTCCAGGCGCACCGCTACATCGCCGCGTCGACGTACGACCCGAAATACGACGCGTCGTATGGCGCGCGGCTGATTCTCGGCGTGATCGCCGGGCTGATCCTCGTCGAGATGCTGCCGGCCCAGCTGTTCGCGCAAGGCAGCATGCAAAGCTTCGGCCGCCCGGCGCTCGCGATGCTCGGCGGCTTCTCGGCGACGGCCGTGCACCGCGTGCTGCAGCGGCTCGTCGACACGCTCGAGACCCTCGTGCAAGGCGATCGCTCGGGCGATGTCGACGCGACGCTCGCCGCGACCCGCGCGCGCACCGCCAGCGAGCGCGTGCAGTGGCAGGGCGAGCTCGCGGCCAGCCTGCTCGACCTGCAGCAATCGCTCGACACGTCCGCGTCCGCCGACGCGATCCGCGCCCGCCTCGCCCAGTTCACGCGCGCGATGCTCGCGGCCGACCCGTCGCTCGCGCGGCACGACGCCCCGCTTCCTTCGTCTCCCCCGTCTCCCCCGTCTTCCCCCAACGACCACCAGGAGTAACGCCATGCTGTTCCTGTACAACATTCCCGCCGCCGCGATGGGCGCGCTGATCGTGGCCGCGACGCTCGCGGCCGCGCTGCTCGGCTATGCCGTGTTCCGGCGCGTCATGCCCGGCCATATCGACGCCGAGCAGCGCGGCATGATCATCGCGATGATGTCGGCCGTCACGACCATCAACTCGCTGCTCGTCGCGTTCTCGGCGGTGTCCGTCTGGACGTCGTACCAGGCCGCGGCCGATACCGTCGCGTCCGAGGCCGCGTGCGCGACCGAGCTGGCGCACGACCTCGCGGCGTTCCGCGGCGCCGGCACCGGCGCCGATGTCGCGCGCCAGGCGCTCGCCGCCTATCTCGCACGGGTCGCCAACGACGAGTGGCCGCAGATGCAGCAGCACGCCCGTGCCGAACCGCGCGCGGAAGCCGCGTTCGACCGGATGTTCACGGCGATCAACCACATCGCGCCGGCGGACGAGCGCGAGCGCGTGCTGCTGTCGGAAGTGATGGCGCGCGCCAACGAAATGGTCAAGTACCGGCAAAGCCGCCTGCAAAACCTCGATTCCGCGATGCCGGCGACGCTGTGGGCCGTGATGCTGCTGTCGAGCAGCCTGTCGCTGCTGTTGCTGTACGCGCTGCCCGGCACGCGCTTCAACATCGGCCTCGTGTCGATCTGGGCGGTGACGCTCGGGCTCGCGTTCTTCTTCGTGCTGGCGGTCGACCGCCCGTTCGCCGGCGAAGTGAGCGTGAGCGTCGAGCCGATCCGGCACGCGCTCGACGCGCTGCGGGCCGAACTGGCCGCCCCGGGGAACGCGTCATCCGCTGCCGCGTCCGCCGCGCCGGCCGCCGCCGCGCGCGTCACCCAGGCGGATTGCAGGCCGGCGTGAAGGTGCAGCCGGACGGCTCGGCCGGCACATGGCGCGCCAGCCATAACGCGGCCTCCGTCCGGTTGCTCACGCCGATCTGCCGGAACAGCGCATACAGGTGGTTCTTGATCGTGCCTTCCGCGACGTTCAGCACGCGGCAGATCTGCTTGTTCGACTTGCCCTCCGCCAGCAGCCGCAGCACGTCGCGCTGGCGCGGCGTCAGCCGCTCGAACGCGCGGTCGTCGCCGGCCGGCAGGCCGAACGGTCGTGCGGGCCCCGCCCCGCCATCGCCCGCCGGCACGTAGATCGCGCCGGCCGCGATCCGGTCGAGCGCATCCGCGAAATCGTCCGCGCTCGCATGGCGATCGATGATGCCCGCCGCGCCGGCCAGCAGCGCGTCGGCGATCGAGCGCCGGCACACCCCGGCGACCACGCACAGCCACGGCGTCGCGCCGAATGCCTCGTGCAGCACGTTCGGCCAGCTCGTCGACGCGGCGTGGTCGTCGCACTCGATCGTGACGGCGCCGACCGTGTCCGGCAGCAGCGCATCGCGCAACCGATGAACGTCCTCCGGGCGCTGGGCGGCCCACACATGCCAGCTCATGTCGCGTTTACACAGTACGCCAGCCACGCCTGCTACGAATAACGGCGGGCTATCGATCATCAGGACGTTCATTTCTGCGGTTTCCTCGATGGCGGAATGCTCGGATTAGGTTTTTTTTCTCCACTTCCGCTGGCTTTTTTACCGCTGTTTCTTTCACCGCGCACTAGGCTCGTCGATCCGGGAAGAATGGCCTAATACCGCCCCGTGCAGCCATTTCTTCCGGCCCCGTCGGCCGGCCCGGGCCACCGGGCGTGACCGACGTCATCTTCCACGAATCCCTTCGATTCCCTAACTTGAATAACGGCAGCGAATTTCCGCTGCCATCAACTGGCGGAGGAATTTATTCATGGACGCTAATTTCATTGGTTCGGTGATTAACGCTTTACCGATGGATCAAATGATCGCCGGCCCGTTAAACGCGATGATCAACGCGCAAACGCAGGCCGCGAAGAGTTATACGGATTTTCTGATGCAGGTCTGCATCCAGGGCGGCAAGGCGGTGGCCGTGCAATTCGACTACGACGAAACGCTGGTGGACGAGAGCGGCGTGTCGAAGGGGGTCGTGCAGAAGACCATGCGCATCCCGCTGCTCGCCGCGGTCGTCCACCCGATCATCGCGATCGAGGAAGGCACGATCGACTTCGAGATGGAGATCACGCAGTCGGAAAAAGCGTCGTCGTCGACCGCGGGCAGCGGGGAGTTCAAGGCCAGGATCGGCTGGGGGCCCGTCAGCGTCAGCCTGTCCGGCCGCGTGTCGCACAAGTCGGAGCAGACGCGCAGCACCGATACGCGCGCGAAGTATTCGATCCACACGCAGATCAAGCGCCAGCAGCCGCCCGAGGCGTTGATGCGCGTGATCGACTTCCTGACCGACGCGGCGACCAAGCCAGCCGTCACCGCGGACAAGGCGACCGAGGTGAAGCCGCTGCCCGCGACGCCGACCGACGGCACACTGGTCGGCGAGACGTCGGGCGGCGGCGCGGCAGGCGGCGCGCCTGCGCAAGCCGGCACGCACCCGTAAGCGCCCGGGGCCGGCCATGATCAGGCTATTCAAACGGCGACGCGGCCCGGCCGCGCCCGACGACCCGCCGGCTGCCGCCGGCGCGCCGCACGGGAGCACCGGTATGCCGGCGGATGCGGGCGGGCCGGTGGCCCGGGCGGCTCAGCCCGTGCCGCCTGCGCCACCGCATGCCGGCGTCGCGCCGAGCGGGACGGCGGGCGAGACGGCCGATGCTTTGAGTCCGCCGCCCGCGCCGGGCGCCGCCGATGCATCACCCGGCGGCCCGGCCGGCGGCGCGCCCGGCCCCGCCCCCGCGCCGCCGTCCGACGCGCCGCCCCCCGCGCCCCCTGCCGGCACGCCGCCCGGCGCGCCGGCGGACCCCGACCGCCCGCCGCCGCGCGGCATCGCGCTCGACGAGATCGCACGCGGCATGCAGCACGCCGCGGCAGCCGCGAACCAGCTGCTCGCGCATCAATACACGGCGATGCTCGACCAGTTCTTCGACGAGCGCGACGACGGCCTGCTCGCGCCGCGCGAAGTGCAGATCGCGCTCGATGCCGAACACACGATGCCGGTGCCGCTCGTCGCGCTCGCGACGCCGCGCGGCCTCGCGCTCGAGCGGATGGTCGTGCACCTGACGGTGCGCGGCGATTTCACCGAGGCGCTGCCGGCCGGCGGCCTCGCCGGCAACGACCAGCGCGGGCGCTTCTACGTGACGCTCGCACCGCGCTCGTCGAGGAAGGACGCGCAAGGCAACGCGGGGCAGCGCGACACCGAGCACATCGATATCGAAATGCAGTTCGCGGCGCTCGCGCCGCCCGAAGCGATCATGCGCGTGATCGACGAATACACGCACCGCCTGGTGCCGCGCGCACGGCACGGCAACGAGGAGCACCACGATGGCGAACCAGCCTGAACGCACCGGCACGCAAGGCATCGAGCTGATCAAGCACTTCGAGGGCCTGCGGCTCGCCCGGTATCTCGATGCGGTCGGCAAGCCGACGATCGGCTATGGCCACCTGATCCTGCCGCACGAGCAATTCACCCGGCCGCTCACGCAGGCCGAGGCCGACGCGCTGCTGAGGCACGACCTGCGCAGCGCCGAGCTGAACCTGCGCAAGCTCGTGCACGTGCCGATCACGCAGCAGCAGTTCGACGCGCTGATGTCGTTCGTCTTCAATCTCGGCGCGGGCCGGCTGCGATCGTCGACGCTGCTGCGCTACCTGAACGCCGGCGCGAGCGCCCGCGCGGCCGACCAGTTCCTGGTGTGGAACAAGGCCGGCGGCCGGCCGCTGGCGGGCCTCACGAAGCGGCGCCAGGCCGAGCGCGCGCTGTTTCTTTCGTGAGCGCCGCGCGCGGCGCAGGACGAACGTCACGGGTCGCCGACCCTGCCGTTCGCGCCATTCACCGCGCCGCGCGCCCCGCCTAAGCTGAAGCCGTCGCCTCACTCAACCGCAACACGCGCCACCCCGACGATTCTCACGACAGGAGTCCACAATGAATGTCCTTCCCCCGTTCGATCACGCGAAGCCACGCCGTTTCATCGTGCCGCGCGCGGCCCGCGCAGCACTTACCGCAGTTGCAGCCGCGCTCGCCGTCGCCGCGGCCGCCGCGCCGCAACCCGCGCTCGCCGCCGGCGCCGCGCCGCTGCCCGCGTATGCGGCCGACCTGCAGCGCACCTCGGTGTCGGGCCTGTCGTCCGGCGGTTTCATGGCCGCGCAGTTCGACGTCGCGTATTCGAGCCGGCTGATCGGCGCGGGCATCGTTGCAGGCGGCCCGTTCTACTGCGCGGGCGCGAACGAGCTGATCGCGCCGGCCGTCGCCGCGACCACGCTGTGCATGCGGCCGCTCGGCCCGGCGCCGTCCGCCGCCGACGCGCTGCGCGCCGCGCGCGCGTTCGCGCAGCGCAACGAGATCGACGATCCGGCGAACCTGCGCCGCCAGCGCATCTACGTGTTCAGCGGCGCGAAGGATACCGTCGTGTCGACCCGCGTCGTCGACCAGGCCGCGCGCTTCTACGAGCTCGCGCAGGTGCCGCCCGCGAACCTCAAGTACCAGCGCCATCCGGACGCCGGCCACGCGTTCGTCACGGATCGCCCCGGCGACGCCATGTGCAGCGCGAACGCGAGCCCGTACATCGACAACTGCGGCTTCGAGCAGGCGCACGACATCGTGCGCTGGATCTACGCGACACCCGACAAGCCGCTCAACCCGCCCGCCGCGCAGGCCGGCGGCAAGCTGCTCGCGTTCGACCAGCGCGCGTTCGATCCGCAACAGCGTGCATCGCTCGGCGATACGGGCTACGTGTACGTGCCCGCCGAATGCGAGCGCGCGTCGTGCGCGGTGCATGTCGTGTTCCACGGCTGCGTGCAGAACGTCGCGACGGTCGGCGAACGGATGATCCGCGGCGTCGGCTACAACGAGATCGCCGACACGAACCGGCTGATCGTGCTCTATCCGCAGGTCGCGAAGTCGGGCGTGAACCCGCTCGGCTGCTGGGATTTCTGGGGCTATACGAACGCCGAGCCGACACGGCCCGGCTTCTATCGCCGCGACGCGCCGCAGATGGCCGCCGTGATGCAGATGGTGCAGCGCCTCGGCGCGCCGCGCCAATGAGCGGCACGCCGTCGCCCGCCGCCGTTTCGACGACTCTCACACGACAAGGACTCGCCATGCTCTCCACCCTCTTCGCCCAATGGGAAAACGCGAACCTCAACGCGCTCCAGCTGTACGGCAAGGTCATCGCGCAGACGACCGGCGCCGGCGGCACGCCGCAGGGCCCCGCGTGGCGCGCGTTCGCGCACACCGCGCTGCTGACCGGGCACCGCTATCTCGACGCGTGCCAGGCCGCCACCGACACGCTGTGGCGCGACCAGATCGCGCAGCTCGGGCTGCGCAGCTCGGCCGCGGCCGTCAAGGAACTCGCCGCGCTGAACGCCGATCTCGCGACGCGCTTCACGCAAAGCCACCTGCAGCACGCGGGCGCGCTGGCCGACGCCGCCGCGCAATGCCTCGACGATCTGGGCCGCACGCGCGGCCCCGGCGACGCGGCGATGGCGTTCGGCCGCTTCGCGGGCGACCTGCACGCGCAGGCCCGCGCGCATGCGCTGCACATGTCGTCGCTGGCGACGGGCATCGCGCCGGCGCTCGCGCAATGGGCCGACCGCAACCTGCGCGACGATGCCGGCACCGACGCGACGGAGCAGCGGTCATGAACATCCGGCTGCGGTTCGTGAACCGCTCGAACGATTGCGGCAACAGCGAGGTGGTGCTGTTCCAGCGCGACGTGGTGCCCGATCTCGACGCGTTCGCGATCGCGTGGAAGGTCATCCGTTTCTGCGGCCGCGACTGCTTTCATCCGTTCGCCTACTCGACCGACATCGACATCGCGCTCGGCGACGAGCACGGCAACTTCTCGCCGCGCGTCGCCGCGCCACCGGGCGCGCGCTTCACGATCGACGCGCTGCCGAGCGGGCGCGGCCGGCTCGGGCCGGATTCGGCCGGCAGCGAAGGCGGCGACATCGAGGTCGTGAACCGGCTGACGCGCGGCGCGGTGAACGTCAACGCGTTCAGCGACGGCCGGCTGCTCGCCGCGAAGCACGCGGTCGCGCCGGGGCAGAAGGCGGTGTTCCAGTTCAAGCCGGCGCTGTGGATCGGCGTCGCGTCGCAGGTGCAGGAAGGCCACGCGCTGAACGCCGCGGTGCTGTCGAGCGTCAGCACGCTGCTGCCGCTCGCGGGCCTCGCCGCCGCGGACATCGTGATGACGGGCGGCGGCACCGGCGCCGACGCGCAGCCGTTCGGCTTCGCGCTCGAGCAGGTCATGCGGCTGTAGCGTCCGGAACGGTTTCATCGTCGATTTTTCCGGTTTGACGGGCGGGCGCCAACGCCAGGCCCGTGGGCCGGCAGGCAGGTGCGCGGCAAACCGATTGCCGCTTTCTTCAACTCAAGGAGCAACGACGTGGATATCCAGCTGAACCTGATCAACCGTTCGAACGATGCGAACAACTCGAGCATCGTGATCTTCCAGAAGAACGTCGCGACCGATTTCGACGAACTCGCGATCGCGTGGAAGGTGATCCGCAACTGCGGACAAGGCGACAACCATCCGTTCAAGTTCCCGATGACGATGAGCGTGAGCGCGAGCGACAGCTACGGCAACTACATGCCGCAGCAGAACGCGACCAACGGCCAGGTGTTCCAGGTCGTGCGGTCGAGCTCGGGCGACGTGCTGCAGCTCGGCGGCGACCCGGGCGCGAGCAGCGAGGTGCAGGTGCGCAACGACCTGCCGGCCGGCGCGGTGAATGCGACGATCTACAAGGACGGCAGCGCGCTTGCGCGCAAGACGTCGATCGCGCCGGGCCAGAAGGCCGTGTTCCAGTTCAAGCCGACGCTGTGGATCGGCGTCGCGTCGCAGGTCGAACAGGGCGCGCTGCTGAATTCGGCGGTGATCTCCGACATCAACGCGGAACTGTCGCTGCTCGGCATCGCGAGCGCCGACATCGTGATGACGGGCGGCGGCCCGGGCCCGCGCTCGCTGCCGTTCACGTTCCGCCTCGAAAACGTCGTGATGGCGTAACGCCCGACACGTGCCGGCGGCCTTCGCCGGCCGCCCTTCAATCAGTCCTCCGAAACAAGGCAGATCATGGACATCAAGCTCAACTTCATCAACCTGTCGAACGACGTCAACAACAGCCAGGTGGTGATCTTCCAGAAAAACGTGTCGACCGATTTCGACGAGCTGTCGATCGCGTGGAAGGTCATCACCCACTGCGGTCGCGGCGACAACCATCCGTTCGTGTTCCCGCTGAAGACGACCGTCTCCGCGAGCGACGCCGACGGCAACTACATGCCGCAGAAGCGCGCCGACAACGGCCAGCTGTTCAGCGTGTCGCGCTCGACGTCCGGCAACGTGCTCGCACTCTCCGGCGCGGCGTCGACGTCGCGCGAGATCCAGCTGCGCAACGACCTGCGCCAGGGCGCGATCACCGCGTCGGTGTTCAAGGACAGCCGCCTGCTCGCGCGCAAGACCGGCATCGTGCCGGGCCAGAAGGCCGTGTTCGAGTTCAAGCCGACGCTGTGGATCGGCACCGCGTCGCAGATCGAGCAGGGCGCGGTGATGAACTCGGCGGTGATCTCCGACATCAACACCGAGCTGTCGCTGCTCGGCATCGCGAGCGCCGACATCGTGATGACGGGCGGCGGCGGCGGCACGGGCGCGAAACCGTACCAGTTCAAGCTCGCGAATGTCGTGATGGGCTGACGGGCGACGCGGGCGGCGGTGCTGCGCGCCGCCGCTCGCGCCACGTAGCACCGGATGCTCGCCATCGCGTGCAACCGCAGCAGATCGGTTGCACCGCCCTGCCGGTCGAGAGAAAAACATTCCACGCAACGGAGAAAGTCCGTGCGTTTTTGGAAACACATTCCTTTTTGACGAACCTAAGATTGCCCTCAGTCGTTCAGCAGTCGTGGTCGCCGGACCCGCATCGCCG
The DNA here is from genome assembly GCA_001527685.1 of Burkholderia pyrrocinia. Classification (GTDB taxonomy): domain Bacteria; phylum Pseudomonadota; class Gammaproteobacteria; order Burkholderiales; family Burkholderiaceae; genus Burkholderia; species Burkholderia pyrrocinia_D. The sequence goes on along the minus strand of LOZU01000030.1, from coordinate 26,312 downwards.
ATGCGTCCGGTCTACAACACTCGCAAGCCGCACGGGCAATCATGAACACCACGCTTGAACTCTTCGCCGCGCATTGCCAGCCGTTCGACGCGAACGCCGCGCGGCCCGTCGTGCGGACACGCGCGCACGCCGCCCTCCTTCACTTCGACACTCCGTCTCGACGCCTGCACCGGCGGCGCATGCCTGCGCCGGATCGCACGCCGTAACGCGCGCCGCAACGCCCTCTCACGCCCGCCCACGGCGACGCCGCCCGTCGCCGCGGACGCGCACACCCTGAATTTTTCGACGACAACCCACCCAGGAGACAACCATGAAGCGCTTCATCCCGACGTTCAAGTTCAAGCAAGGTTTGGTCGCCGCGCTGCTCTGCGCCGCGGCCGCGACGTCGCACGCAGCCGACCTGCTCGACACCGTCAAGCAGGCCGGCGTGCTGAAGATCGCGCTCGAAGGCACCTATCCGCCGTTCGACTATCGCAACGCCGACGGCCAGCTCGAAGGCTTCGACGTCGAGGTCGCGAAGGCGGTCGCCGCGCGGCTCGGCGTGAAGCCGCAGTTCGTCACGACCGAATGGAGCGGCATCCTCGCCGGGCTGCAGGCCGGCAAGTTCGACGTGATCGTCAACCAGGTGGCGATCACCCCGGCGCGCAGGCAGGCGCTCGATTTCAGCCAGCCGTACGTGTATTCGTCCGCGCAGCTGCTGCAGCGGCAGAACGACACGCGCGCGTTCAAGTCGCTCGACGAACTGAAGGGCAGGAAGGTCGGCGTGACGATGGGCAGCAACTACGTCGACCTCGTGAAGACCGTGCCCGCGATCGACCTGCAGGTGTATCCCGGCACGCCGGAGAACCTGCGCGATCTCGCGGCCGGCCGCATCGACGCCGCGGTCAACGACCGGCTGATGCTCGGCTACCTGATCAAGAACTCGCATCTGCCGCTGCGCCCCAGCTCCGTGCTCGCGGGCGGCGAGGACCAGATGGGTATCCCGTTCCGCAAGGGCAACCCGAAGTTCGCGAAGGCCATCGACGAGGCACTGGCCTCGCTTCAGCAGGACGGCACGCTGAAGAAGCTGTCGATGCAATGGTTCGGCACCGACACGTCGAAGCCCGTCACGCAGTGACGCGGCCGGCCCACCTACAGGAGACACGTGATGGAAGCACTCGACCTGATCGTCCACACCCTGCCCGCGATGGCGAAAGGCGCGGCGCTGACCCTGAAGTTCGCGGTGGCGTCGATGGCGCTCGGGCTGCTCGCCGGGCTTGCGATCGCGGTGCTGCGCATCGGCAGCAACCGCTTCGCGGCCGGCCTCGCGCAAGGCTACGTGAGCGTGATGCGCGGCACGCCGCTGCTCGTGCAGATGTTCGTCGTCTATTACGGGCTGCCCGACCTCGGCATCACGCTCGACCCGACGTCGGCCGGCATCTTCACGCTGACGCTCAACGCCGCCGCGTACCTGTCGGAAAGCATGCGCGGCGCGATCCTCGGCATCGGCCGCGGGCAATGGGCCGCCGCGCACAGCCTCGGCCTCACGCACGTGCAGACGCTGCGCTACGTGATCTGCCCGCAGGCGCTGCGCCTCGCGGTGCCGAGCCTCGGCAACACGCTGATCAGCCTGATCAAGGACACGTCGCTCGTCTCCGTGATCACCGTGACCGAGCTGCTGCGCTCGACGCAGGAAGTGATCGCCGCGACGTTCCAGTCGCTGCCGCTCTATCTCGCGGCCGCCGCGATCTACTGGGTGCTGAGCACGCTGCTCACGCGGCTGCAGGTGCGCGTCGAGACGCGTCTCGCGCTGCCGTCCGCGCATTGAGCGCACGGCCCCTTCCCCCGACCAGGACAGTGGACTTTGGACAAGACATGATTACGCTCGACAACGTTTCGAAGTGGTACGGCAAGCATCAGGTGCTCGCGGATTGCAGCGCGGCGGTATCGAAAGGCGAAGTGGTCGTCGTGTGCGGGCCGTCGGGTTCCGGCAAGTCGACGCTGATCAAGACGATCAACGGCCTCGAGCCGTTCCAGCAAGGCAGCATCACCGTCGACGGCACGCGGCTCGGCGATCCGGCGGTGAAGCTCGCACGGCTGCGTGCGCGCGTCGGCATGGTGTTCCAGCACTTCGAGCTGTTTCCGCACCTGTCGATCCTCGCCAACCTGACGCTCGCGCAGGTCAAGGTGCTCGGCCGCCGCAACGACGAGGCGGCCGACAACGGCCTGAAGCTGCTCGACCGCGTGGGCCTCGCCGCGCACGCGCACAAGTATCCGGGGCAACTGTCCGGCGGGCAGCAGCAGCGCGTCGCGATCGCCCGCGCGCTGTCGATGAACCCGGTCGCGCTGCTGTTCGACGAGCCGACCTCCGCGCTCGACCCCGAGATGATCAACGAAGTGCTCGACGTGATGGTCGAGCTTGCGCGCGACGGCATGACGATGGTGTGCGTCACGCACGAGATGGGCTTCGCGCGGAAGGTCGCGCATCGCGTGATCTTCATGGACCAGGGCGCGGTGGTCGAGGACGCGGCCAGCGACGCGTTCTTCGAGGCCCCGCGCTCGGAACGCGCGCGCGACTTCCTCGACAAGATCCTGCACTGACCGCGAGGCGGCCGCGCCGCCGCCTCGAACCGATCGCCCTCAATGAATGAAGGACAACGAAAGGACATCACCTTGACGAACCTGCACTCGACCGACACCATACTCGCCCATGAAGGCCGTTCCCACGGCCAGCCCGGTGCGCCCGTGAACCCGCCCGTCTACCGGCAGTCGACGCTGCTGTTCCATGACACCGATGCGCTCGACACCGTGCGCGGCACGCCGCTCGCGTACGGCCGCCACGGCAGCCCGACCACGCGCGCGCTGGAGAAGGCGCTCGCGCGCCTCGAGGGCGCGCATGCCGCCCTGCTCACGCCGAGCGGGCTCAGCGCGATCACCACCGCGCTGCTCGCGGTGCTGAACCCGGGCGACCATCTGCTGATGACGGATTCCGCGTACGACCCGACCCGCTCGTTCTGCGACGAGACGCTCGCGCGCCTCGGCATCGAGACGACCTACTACGACCCGCGGCTCGGCGCCGACATCGCCGCGCTGATGCGGCCGAACACACGCGCGGTGTTCACCGAGTCGCCCGGCTCGCTGAGCTTCGAGGTGCAGGACATTCCCGCGATCAGCCGCATCGCGCACCGGCACGGCGCGGTCGTGCTGCTCGACAACACGTGGGGCACGCCGCTGCATTTCCGCTCGTTCGCGCATGGCGTCGACGTGTCGATCCACGCGGCGACGAAGTACATCGCCGGGCACTCCGACGTGCTGATGGGCGCGATCCTCACGACCGAGGCGCTGGCGCCGAAGGTCACGCGCTGCTACCGGCAGCTCGGCATGACCGTCAGCGGCGACGATGCGTATCTCGCGCTGCGCGGCCTGCGCACGCTGTCGGTGCGGCTCGAGCGCCACCAGCGCACCGCGCATGCGCTCGCCGCATGGCTCGCGCAGCAGCCCGAAGTCGCGGCGATCCTCTATCCGGCGCGGCCGGACGATCCGGGCCACGCGCTGTGGCAGCGCGACTTCACGGGCGCATGCGGGCTGTTCGGCGTGGTGCTGCATCCGCAGGCCGGCGACGCGCTGCGCGCGCTGCTCGACGGCATGACGTGCTTCGGCATGGGCTACAGCTGGGGCGGCTTCGAGAGCCTGATCATCCCGGCGAGCCCGGCACGCCACCGCACGGCGACGCGCTGGCCGTGGTCCGGCCCGCTGCTGCGGATCCACGCGGGCCTCGAACATCCCGACGACCTGATCGCCGATCTCGACGCCGGCTTCGCGCGACTGCGCGCGGCCGCGCTCGCGGAAGCCTGACGTGTTCGCGGTGCGGCATGCGCGTCGCGCGGGCCGCACCGCGGCGGAGTTTCTTCAACGTTCGACCCCAACCTTACGAGGCAAACATGAAAGACACACTGTTCATCCTGCGTCCCGGCTTCTTCAAGGATGCCGACGGCCCGTTCTACTGCGGCGATTCCGTTGCCGTCGAAGGGCTGTTGAGCTTCTTCCCGCAATTGCGCGACGCGATCCACGTCGAATATGTCGACGCGCCGCGGCCGCGCCAGCCGATCGTCGCGCTGATCGGCGAGCCCAACCAGTCCGCGCCGGTGCTCGTGCTCGGGCAGGCCCGCGTGCCGACGGACGGCGCGATCGATGTAAAGGAAAGCAACGGCCGGCGCTTCATCGATGCGCCGGCCGATATCCGGCGGTATCTGTCGTCGCAGTATGGGGTCGCGCATGTCGCGTAACTCGCCGCGGCGCGTGAGAACGCGCTGATTGCGTCAAGCCGTCACGGACTTCGCGCGCCGCAGGGTTCGCGGAGTTCGTAACGGCCGCATGACGTGCCTGCACGCCGGACGACCGAGCGCCGCCCGCATCACCCCGCCCTGCGCACCGGCACCCCTCGCGAGAAATACTTCGCGCCCGCCACGCACCCGACGACGATCGCGGTCACCGCGATCATCGCCGCCGGCACCGGCTCGTGCAGCAGCCCGGCGGCCAGCACGAGCCCGAAGAACGGCTGCAGCAGCTGCAGCTGGCCGATGCCCGCGATGCCGCCGAGCGCGAGCCCGCGATACCAGAACACGAAGCCGATCAGCATGCTGAACAGCGACACGTACGCGAGCCCCCACAGCGCGCCGGCGTCGATGCCGTCGAACGTCGCGGGCCGCGTGGCCCACGCGAGCGGCAGCATCACCGGCAGCGACAGCACGAGCGCCCACGAGATCACCTGCCAGCCGCCGAGCTGCCGCGACAGGCGCGCGCCTTCCGCATAGCCGAGCCCGCACGCGACGATCGACGCGAACATCAGCGCATCGCCGATCGGCGACGCCTCGCCGCCGTTGCGCAGCGCGAACGCCGCCACCGCGCCGCTGCCGACCAGCGAGAAGATCCAGAACGGCAGCCGCGGCCGCTCGCCGCCGCGCCACACGCCGAACAGCGCGGTCGCGAGCGGCAGCAGCCCGACGAACACGATCGCATGGGCCGACGTCACGTGCCGCAGCGCGAGCGCCGTCAGCAGCGGAAAGCCGACCACGACGCCGAGCGCGACGATCGCCAGCGACACGGCTTCGCCGCGCGTCGGCCGCCGCTGCTTCCACGCGACGAGCAGCAGCAGGCCGAGCACGCCAGCGATCGTCGCGCGCGCGAAGGTCAGGAACATCGGGTCGAGCCCCTGCACCGCGACGCGCGTCGCCGGCAGCGAGCCGCTGAAGATGATCACGCCCAGCATGCCGCTGAGCCATCCGTCGGTGGACTTTTGCACGGGAATTCCTGATCGAAGATGAATCCCCGATGATCCGCCGCCCGGAAAAAGCGCGTAAGCTACAGCGCAATACAATTGCACCAAACTGTACTGGACAAATGCCCGTACAGTTTACGATCCGCGCCATGACCCGCCTCGCCCACGATCCCGCTTCGCCTCCCCCGCCGCGCACGCGCGTGGAAACCGTGATGGACACGCTGCGCGCGCGGATCGCGAGCCGCGCGCTGATGCCCGGCGCGCGCGTGCCGTCGATCCGGATGATGGCCGATGCGCTGCAGGTGTCGAAGTCGACCGTCGTCGACGCGTACGAGCGGCTCGCCGGCGAAGGCGTGCTCGTCGCGCGGCGCGGCTCGGGCTTCTACGTGTCGGGCCACGCGCCGCCACTCACGCTCGCCGATCTCGCGCCGCGCCTCGACCGCGAGCTCGACCCGCTGTGGCTCACGCGCCAGTCGCTCGAATCCGGCGCAGCCGCCGCAAAACCCGGCTGCGGCTGGCTGCCGCCATCGTGGCTGCCCGACGACAGCCTGCGCCGCGCGCTGCGCGCGGCGTCACGCGACGAAGCGGACGCGCTGACCGACTACTCGACCCCGCTCGGCCTGCCCGCGCTGCGCCAGCAGCTCGCGTGGCGGCTCGCGCAGCACGGCATTCATGCGGAGCCCGCGCAGATCGTGCTGACCGACAGCGGCACGCATGCGCTCGACCTCGTGTGCCGCATGCTGCTCGAACCGGGCGACACGGTGATGCTCGACGATCCGTGCTACTTCAATTTCCAGGCGCTGCTGCGCGCGCACCGCGCGCGGATCGTCAGCGTGCCGTACACGCCGACCGGCCCCGATCTCGCGCGCTTCGAGCAGACGCTGGCCGAACACCGGCCGCGCCTGTACATCACCAACGCGGCGCTACACAACCCGACCGGCGCGACGCTCACGCCGCCCGTCGCGCACCGGCTGCTGACGCTAGCCGCCGAGCACGGGCTGCTGATCGTCGAGGACGACATCTTCGCGGATTTCGAGCGCGTGCCCGCGCCGCGTCTCGCGGCATTCGACGGGCTGTCGCGCGTGGTGTCGATCGGCAGTTTCTCGAAGACGCTGTCGGCCGCGATACGCTGCGGCTACATCGCCGCGCGCGCGGAATGGATCGAGCCGATCGTCGACCTGAAGCTCGCGACGTCGTTCGGCAACGCGCCGCTCGGCGCGAACGTCGTGCATCGGCTGCTCGTCGACGGCACCTACCGGCGGCATCTGGACAGCCTGCGCACGCGGCTGGCCGATGCGATGGGCGAGACGGTCCGGCGGCTTGCACGCACCGGGCTCGGCATCTGGACGGAGCCGCGCGGCGGGCTGTTCGTCTGGGCGGAACTTCCCGACGGGCTCGACGCAGCGCGCGTCGCGCGCCATGCGCTCGCCGACGGCGTCGTGTTCGCACCGGGCAACGTGTTCAGCGCATCGCACGGCGCGACGTCGTTCCTGCGTTTCAACGTATCGCGCTGCAAGGGGCCGGCGGTGTTCGACGCGCTGGCGCGGGCGATGGACGCGGCGCGGCGAGACGGATGCGCGGCGGCGCAGGAATCGGACGGGCACGCATTGGCGCGCTAGGACATCTCGCAGAAGCGCAGCCGGTTGCCGAACGGATCGGTGATCTGCATCTGCCGGCCCCAGTCGAGCGCATCGACGCCGGGCCGCGCATACGCGTAGTTTTTCTCGATCAGCTCGCGATGCAGCGCATCGACGCCCTCGACCGGAATGAAGGTCACCGCGCCGGGCGTGCTGTCGCCGTGATGCTCGCTCAGGTGCAGCACCACCGCATCGCGCCTGATCTGCGCATAGAGCGGCAGCTCCGGTTCGAAGCGATGCTCCCAGTCGAGCGTGAAGCCGAGATAGTCGAGATAGAAGCAGTACGCCTTCTCGATCGAAAAAATACGCAGGATGGGAATGGCGTTGATCAGCGGCATCGTTCGGGGCCTCGCGGTGGGATGGGTCGCGGCCGACGCGGCGGCCGCGATGCGCGTGCCATGATACCGCGCGGCAGCGGCGACGCCGCCACCGCGCCGAACATCCCGTCACGCTTCGTGCGCGTGCGCCCGGGCCCGCACGTCCGCGAGCGACACGTCGACCAGCAAGCGCCCGGTATCGAACACCGTTTCGAGCGCCTCGTCCCATTCGCCCTCGATCGCGCGATCGTCCCACGCGAGCGGCAGCGTCGCGGTGCGCCATTCACCGGTGCGGCGGTTGCGCAGCAGCGTCAGGCGGCCCTTCTTCGAGCGCTTGCCCGTATCGGTGACGGGATCCTTGCAGACGTCGTGCCACACGCCGCCGCGCCGGATCGCCGAGCACTTCATCGCGAAACGCTGCGTGTCGCGGTTCACCTGCTGCAGCAGCGCGCCGCCCATGCCGAACACGACATTGCCGGCCGCATAGCCCGCGTCGTCGAGCGCGGACAGGATCGCCGCGATCGACGTCGCGTCCACCCCGTCGCCCTGGATCACGCGCACATGGTTCAGCACGCGCCGGCCCTTGCCGTTGAGCGTCGAGCCGAACGACGCGTCGAGCGCCCGCACCGTCTGCAGCACGATCGTCACCGGGTCGCCGGAGTCCGGGCGCACGACGAGCGTCGCGCCCGAGTCGATCACCGCCTGCTTCAGCTCGCCGCCCCACATGTCGAGCGCGGCGAACAGATCGTAGGAGTCCGACACGACCGATACGATCGCGCCCGGCAGCCCGAAGCGGCGCAGCATGTTGCGGTACGCATCGGCCTCGCCTTCGCGGCCCCACGACGTGATCGTGCTGTGCTCGGCCGCCGGCACCGAATACGCGGCCATCGGCTCGCGGTAGAAGCGGTTCGCGGCGAGCACGCCGAGCACCGTGTCCGAACCCATGAAGCTCACGAGGTGCGCGGCGCCGCCGATCGCCGCCGATTCCGCGCTCGACACGCCGCGCGCGCCGAAATCGTGCAGCTTGAACGGCAGCTGCGCGAGATCGTCGTCGGTCTTCTCGAGGAAGCTGCGAATCGTCTGCCGCAGGTGCCAGCTCTGCGTCGCGACCGTCACCGGATACCACACGCGCAGCAGCATCGTCTCCAGATACGACGCAAGCCAGAACACCTGCGGGTCGTCGCATTCGACGGTCATCAGCACGTTGTGCGTCGGCACGACCGAGCCTTCCGGCACCGCGCGGATCTTCACCGGCAGGTAGCCGTCGTAGCGCTCGACGATATAGCGCCACCCCGCTTCGTTGAACGGCTCGCCGTGCACCATGAAGAAATCGCGCGCATCGTCGATCATCGCGTGCGTGACCGGCTTGCAGAGGTATTCCTTCAGCAGCATCTGCAGGCCGAAGAACAGCGTGCGGTCGTAGCGGCCGCCGCGCGATTCGACGTACGAGAACATCGCGCTCGCGTCGGCCGGATATTGCAGGAAGTGGGACGCCTTGTACGAATCCGTGTTGAGGATCGGGTTGGCGAGAACCGCGGCAAAGCCGCCGAGATCGTCTTGCATGGCTAGAGCTCCTCTAGGCCGTTGGGAAACCGTCGCGTCTGTCGCGACGGCGGCATGCGGGGAATCAGCGGATCACAGCTTCCCCAGGAAGTGATACGCGATGTCGAAGTGATCCTCGAACATCACGCTGCGCATCTGCGCGAATTCGTTGAGCGGCACCCAGCGCGCCTTGTCGGCGTCGTCGCTGCCCTTCACGCGCGGCAGTTCGCCGGTCGGGAAGTTGAACAGGCACGCGTGCGTGATCGTGCGGCCGCGCAGCGAGCGGGTCGGGTGGTCGAACACCTGGCGATCCTTCAGCGAGCCGCGCAGCACGGGTTCCGGCAGCTTCAGGCCGGTTTCCTCGCGCAGTTCGCGAATGCAGGCGGTATCGAGCCGCTCGTCCTGGTTCACGAAGCCGCCCGGCAGCGCCCACAACCCGCGGCCCGGCTCGCTGCGGCGGCGCACCAGCAGGATGTGGCCCGAGTGCACGACGACCGCGTCGACGGTCACGAACGTGACCGGATACGGCGCCGCCGCCCACGCCTTGCGATATGCGGCGATGAACTCGGCTTCCGCCTTCAGCTGCGCGAATTCCGGCTGCGTGCGAAAGCGCTCGAGCCAGCCGAACACGGGTTCGGGCACGGCCCACTGCACGAAGCTGTTGGTGCGTTCCGCGAAATACTGGTCGCGGATTTCGGTGGCGGAGATGTCTTCCGTCGCGTCGACGTCGAGCAGCGTCCACTGCGGGAACATCCGCAGGTAATACGACGACGCGTCCTTCTCGTGGCCGATCAGCCCGACCTTGCGCTGCGACACGTCGCCGAGCGCGGACGCGACCGCGTCCTGCACCCAGCGCACCCAGTCGCCGTCGTTGTAGGTCGAATCCTGCACCGGCGCGATCGTCACGCGGTCGCGCTCCGACGCGTCGAGCAGCGAGGCCAGCATCTGGCGGCGCTCGTCGAACGAAAACGGATCCTTGATGGTGCGGGGCTTGTCGGTCGACCCGATCAGCACGCAAACGCGCTCGGCCTGGCTCAGTGCCGACTTCAGCACGTTCAGGTGGCCACGATGCGGGGGCTGGAAACGACCAATGAAAACAAGCGCGTCGAAGCGCTTCGCGTGTTGCGTACTCATGAGGCTCCCTCAAGAGATGGATACGCTTCGGGTCTGTCCCGAAGGCATGGAACGAATCGTAGGCGCTTTTTTGAGATGGGTCAATCGAACGCATGCTCGACTTGACGTTGCCTGACGGAAATCGCGAGACTGGCGCGTTACACTCGACTTCATCCGAACCTGCGCGGAAGCGCCCCGATCATGAGGATCTCAGTCAGCCGAATCATCGGCGTCGATCGCAGACGCCTCTTCACGTGGTCGCAGGATTACGCGCGGCGGCTCGTGTGGGACAGCTTCCTGACCGATGCGTACCTGCTCGACGGCATGACGGCGGACGTCGGCATCGATGCGTTCTGCCGCAGCCGCACGGGCGCGACGATGGTGTCGCGCTACATCTCGTACCAGCCGCCGCAGGTCGCGGCGATCGAGATGGTCGACGGCCCGAAGGTGCTCGCGCGTTTCAGCGGCAGCTGGAATCACCGCACGCGCGCCATCCTCCACCGAAGTGAAGTTCACGTACCACTTCCGCGCGCGGCCGTCATGGCTGCGCTGGCTCGTCGAGCCGCTGTTCGCCGCGTTCTATCTCGTGCAGACGCGCCGGCGCCTCGATTCGTTCAAGCGCTGGGCCGAAGCGGAAGCCGCGCCGCGTTGACGCGCGGCTCACGCGCCGCCGCGCGCCACCTGCTGCCGGGCCTCTGCCCGCGCGCCGAGCGCGGCCGCGATCGCATCGACCGCATCGGCCGCGCGCGCCGCGCCGCACATGAACGCGTCGACCGCCGCGAAGCCGTGCTCGGGCCACGTATGGATCGTGATGTGCGATTCGGCGAGCAGCACGACGCCCGTCACGCCATGCTCGCCGCCGAAGTGATGGAAGTGCGCGCCGATCACGCGTGCGCCCGCCCGCCGCGCCGCGTCCGTCAGCACCGCTTCGAGCCGCGCGGCGTCGCGCAGCAGCGCCGCATCGACGCCGCCGAGGTCGGCCAGCACGTGCGAGCCGAGCGTCGCATGCGGTGGCGAGATGCCGTCGTGCGCGGTCATTTGTGCGACCCGTACGACGAGTAGCCGCTGCGGGCCGACGAGCTGCCCCACCCGCTCGCGCCACCGCCGCCGCCGGGCGGCGAGCAGCTGAACAGCGCCACGACGATCAACGCGTAGAGCCCGTACAGGATGTGCTTCACGATTCGCCTCCATCCTGCGCGAAACCCTTCCACACCCATTCGGGCAGCCACAGCACGAGCAGGCCGATCAGCACGTACACCGTACGGCCGTTGAACGCGAACAGCGCCTCGAAGTTGAGGAACACGAGCAGCGCGCTGAACAGCACCGGCAGCGGCGCGAAGCTATGCGGGCGCTTGCCTGTCGCTTCGGCATCGACGCGGGTCGCGACTTTGGCGGCCGCCGCGCCGCCCGCCGCGAGCGCCGGCACGCCGAAGCGCTCGGCGAGCTTGCCGGTCGCGATCCGCTGCGCGTGCGACCAGACGATCTCGTTCGCGCTGCGCTCCATCGTCAGCTTGTCGTTCTGCCAGCCGTAGTCGACGATCGACGTGCGATCGCCCACCTGCACGCGCCAGTTGAACGCGCCGACCACGTACACGACCTCCGAGCCGTACGCGTCGCGCTTGCGGTAGGTCTTGCCGTCGTCGATCACTTCGGCATCCCCATGAATCGTCGGCCAGTGATCGAGCACGCCGACGCGCTCCCAGCACCCCTCGCTCTGCACGAGCCACAGCAGGCCGCGCTTCGGATGCAGCAGCAGGTATTCGTCCCACGTCTCGTTGTCGCCCGGCACCTTGCAGCGCATCATGCCGATCACCGTGTACTTCGCGCCGTCGAACGTGCCGGCCGCGCCGAGCGCCAGCGCGCCCTTTACCGCATCGAGCTCGCGCTGCTTCGCGAACACCGTCTGCTGGTCGGCCGTGCACTGCACGCCCGCATGGCAACTGCCGCACACGACGTAGTCGGCGACGTTCGGCGCATACGACAGCGGCGCGCCGCAGCTCGGGCACGCGAACGGCTTCATCTCCGCGCCGCGCCGCTCGCGCGATTCGGTCTCGATGTCGCGCAGCCCGGTGAACGCGAGCGCGTCGAACATCATCGCTTCGCCCGCATACACCACCGGCTTGCCGCCTGCCCCCGCCTCGGAATAGTCGAACGTCGCGAATGCATTGCCGGTGCGCAGGTCGGCGACGCGCGCCTGCCAGCCGTCGCCGACGCGAAACGGCAATTCCCCGTCGCCGCCCGTGCAGCGCGCGGTGCGCAGGTCCGACACGAGGTAGGACTGGTCGCCGAATGCGACCTGCATGCCCGGCTGCAACGCCTGGAACGCAGGCCAGGAGCCGAGCGCGTCGTCAGGCTGGCGCACCGTGATCGCATACTGGCCGGACGCGTCCGACAGCCAGCCGAACGTGCCGTCGTCGAACACGACGTACCACTCGCTCCACCCGCCCGCGTCGTAGCTCATCTGCAGCCGCCCGAGCACGGTGAACGCAAGCTTGCCGTAGCGGCCGGCCGTGCCGATCTGGATCGGCGACGCATCGTCGAGCACCGCGGCCAGCTCGCCGATCCGTTCGACGTCCTCGCCGCGCTTGAGCAGCGTGCTGCGGCAGAACGCGCAGACGGCCATCACCGCCGCCGCCGAGCGGAACGTGACCGGCGCGCCGCACTGGGGGCACGAAGTACTGAACATGCGCGACGCTTCTTATTGGGTGAGTTTCGCGAGAATCTCCGCTTTCGCGCGCGAGTATTCGTCGTCGGTCACGAGCCCCTTGTCGTGCAGCGCCTTCAGCTGCTCGAGGCGCTGCACGTAATCGGGCGCGGCCGCCGGTGCGGTCGGCTGCGCGGCGGCGGCCGTCGGCTGTGCGGCGGCCGGCTGCGCGCTGCCCGCGATCGGGCCGGCCATCGCCTGCCCGATAGCCGCGCCGGCCGCGAGGCCCGCGCCGATGCCGGCGAGGCCGCCGGGGTTCTGCGCGGCAAGCGGAATCGCCTGCGCGGTCTGGTATTGCGTGACCCGGCCGAGATCGCCCGCCATGCCGGCGCCGATCCGCAGGTCGAGCGCCTTCTGCAGTTCGGCCGGCAGCGACACGCTCTCGACCGCGAACGCGTCGAGCGCGAGGCCGTAGCGCGTGAAGATCGGCACCAGCGTCTCGGCAATCCGCTGCGACAGCAGCGACTGGTTCGCGGCCATGTCGACGAACGCGACGTCGGCGCCGCCGAACACGGTGCTCATCGCGGTCACGACGAGGTTGCGCAATTGCTGCTCGACGTCGTCGACCGTGTATTGCGCGCGCGTGCCGCTGATCTCGCGATGAAACGCGGTCGCGTCGACGATCCGGTACGAGTAGATGCCGAACGCGCGCAGCTGCACGAAGCCGAACTCGCGGTCGCGGATCGTCACCGGCTGCGCGGTGCCCCAACGCCGGCCGAGCTGCAGCCGCGTGCTGAAGAAATAGACGTCCGACTTGAAAGGCGACTGAAAGAGTTTGTCCCAGTTTTGCAGGTAGGTGAGGACCGGCAGCGTCTGGGTCGTCAGCGTGTAGAGGCCGGGCTGGAACACGTCGGCGATCTTGCCTTCGTTGACGAACACCGCGACCTGCGACTCGCGCACGGTCAGCTTGCCGCCGTACCGGATCTCCAGGTCTTCCATCGGATAGCGCCACGCGAGCACGCCGTCCGTGTCTTCCGTCCATTGCAGGACGTCGATGAATTGCTTGCGGATGAACGAACCGATACTCATCACAGTCTCCTCGGACGCGCGCGGCGTCAGGTCAGGCAGGCGGCATTGATGATGCCGACGACGAGCGACGCGGTGCCCATCAGGCCGCCCATCGCAGCGTTGCGATCCTCGATCGCGTGGTTCATGCCCGGCATCATGCGGGTCAGCCCCGCATAGGTCAGCACCTGAACCAGCATCGCGCCGACCGCCCACAGCACGACCGCGCCGAGCGTCGAGTTGTGCGCGATGCTGGAGGCGAGCGTGAGACAGAAGCCGACCAGCGCGCCGCCGAACGACAGCATCGCGGCGACGTTGCCGTCGCGGATCAGCGCCAGTTCGTCGAACGGAGTGGCCTTCAGGTACACTGCCGCGAACGCCAGCAGCAGCACGAACGCCGACAGTAAATGAACCGCATAAGAAAAGGCACTATTCATTCTTTTCCCCGGATTGTGTGCTCGGTTCGCCGCGCTGCGAATGGCCACCTTACGATTGGCCGCCCCGCGGATGGCCGCTCCACGGATAGCCGCCCCACGGATGGCCGCCCCGCCGAAATCCGCGCCAGTATATCCACATTGCCGACGCCGGCACAACGGACGCACCATGCTGCATAGGCGCGCGCTTGTCCTGTCGATTCTCGTGCTCGCATCGTGCGGGCTCGGCTACGAACTGATCAGCAGCGCGCTGTCGAGCTACCTGCTCGGCGATTCGATCCTGCAGTTCTCGTCGGTAATCGGCTGCTACTTGTTCGCGATGGGCGTCGGCTCGTGGCTCGCGAAGTTCGTCGACGACGACGACGTGCTCGACCGCTTCGTCGACATCGAGCTGCTGGTCGGCCTGCTCGGCGGCGTATCGGCCGCGCTGCTGTTCGCGGTGTTCGCATGGCTCGCGGCGCCGTTCCGCGCGGCGCTCTACGCGCTCGTGTTCGCGCTCGGCGTGCTGATCGGGATGGAGATCCCGCTCGTGATGCGCGCGTTCCAGCAGCGCCGCCAGGCGTTTCGCCACACCGTCAGCGAAGTGCTCAGCTTCGACTACCTCGGCTCGCTCGCCGTGTCGCTGATCTTCCCGCTCGTGCTCGCGCCGCGCCTCGGCCTGCTGCGCACGAGCTTCCTGTTCGGCATCCTGAACGTGCTCGTCGCGCTGTGGACCACGCACCTGTTCCGCGACGAGATCCGTCACGTGCGCGTGAAGCTGATGCGTGCGTCGCTCGTGCTCGGGCTGCTCGTCGCCGGCTTCGCGCTGTCGGGCCGCATCACGCACTGGGCCGAGCACGGCGTGTACGGCGACGAGACGATCTACTCGGAGACCACGCCATACCAGCGGATCGTGCTCACGCAATGGCACGACGACATGCGGCTCTACCTGAACGGCAACCTGCAGTTCTCGTCGCGCGACGAGCACCGCTATCACGAGGCGCTGATCCATCCGACGATCGAGGCGCTGCCGTGGGCGAAGCGTGTGCTCGTGCTCGGCGGCGGCGACGGCCTCGCGGTGCGCGAGCTGCTGAAGCACCGGAACATCGAACAGATCACGCTCGTCGATCTCGATCCGGCGATGACGCGGCTGTTCTCGACGTCCGCGCCGCTCGTGAAGCTGAACCAGGGCGCGCTGCAGGACCCGCGCGTGCGCGTGATCAACGACGACGCGGTGCGCTGGCTCGAATCGAACGCCGACGTGTACGACGCGATCGTCGTCGACTTCCCCGATCCGACCAACTTCGGCCTCGGCCGCCTCTATTCGGTGCCGGTGTTCCGGCTGCTCGCGCGGCACCTGTCGGAGAACGGCTATACGGTGATCCAGTCGACGTCGCCGTACTTCGCGCCGCACGCATACTGGACGATCGTCGCGACGCTGCACGAGGCGGGCCTCAACACCTGGCCGTACCATTGCTACGTGCCGTCGTTCGGCGACTGGGGCTTCGTGATCGCCGGCAAGCGCCGCGACTTCACCGTGCCCGCGCGCTACTCGGTGCCGACCCGCTGGCTCGATGCGCACACCGCCGCCGAGATGTTCCACTTCCCGGCCGACATGCCGGCGCTGCCGATGTCGCCGAACGAACTCAACGACCAGCCGCTCGTGCGCCGCTTCGACGACGACTGGAAACACGTGCTGCGCTGATGGACCGCCGCACCTTCATCGTCGCGTCGGCCGCCGCCTCGCTCGCCGCGTGCGGCCGTCTCGGCTGGACCGAAACCACCCCGCGCATCGACTATCCGGGCATGCGCGAAGGTCATGCGCTGCGCGATCACGCGGCGCTGCCACCGCCGTCCGGCACGCTCGACACCGATGTCGCGATTCTCGGCGCGGGTGCGGCCGGCCTGTCTTGCGCGTGGCAGCTCGCGCGCGCCGGGCACCGGAAGTTCGTCGTGCTCGCCGGCCCGGAATTCGGCGGCAACGCGGCGGGCGGCCGCTTCGGCGAGCTCGGCTATCCGAAGGGCGCGCACTACCTGCCGCTGCCGTCGCGCGAATCCACGCACCTGCGCGACATGCTCGCCGATCTCGGCGTGATCGAATCCGCGCCGTATGCCGCACGGCCCGTCTACGACGAGCGCGCGCTCGTGCACGCGCCCGACGAGCGGCTCTTCATCGCCGGCCAGTGGCAGGACGGCCTCGTGCCGGCGACCGGCATCGGCGCGGACGAACTCGCGCAGCACGCGCGCTTCTTCGCGTATACGGACACGCTGCGCGCCGCGCGCGGCGCCGACGACCGCAAGGTGTTCTGCATCCCGCTCGCGGAATCGTCGCGCGATCCGCGCTGGCGCGCGCTCGATACGCACACGTTCCGGCAATGGCTGCTCGACAACGGCTATACGGCGCCGTCGCTGCACTGGTATCTGAACTACTGCTGCCGCGACGATTACGGCGCGGGTTACGAGCGCGTGTCCGCGTGGGCCGGGCTGCACTACTTCTCGTCGCGCGCCGGCCATGCGAGCGACGCCGGCGACGGCGCGGTGCTGACCTGGCCCGACGGGCTGCACACGATGGTGACGAAGCTGTCCGCGTCGATCGCCGCGCGCACCGGCTCGAGCGGCTGGTCGCAAGCCGGCTTCGCGGTGCGCGCGACCGAACGCGCGGGCGGCGTCGACGTGCTGTGCGCGCGCGTCGACAACGGCACGCTGGCCACCTTCACGGTGACGGCGCGGCGCGTCGTCTGCGCGATGCCGCTGTTCGTCGCCGCCCGCGTGTTTCCGCAACTGCACGCGTACGGCTTCGAGCCCGCGCGCGACCTGCCGCCGCGCGCGCCGTGGCTCGTGTCGAACTTCCTGCTCGACGGCATGCCGGAAGAAGCGGCCGGCGTGCCGCTCGCGTGGGACAACGTCGTCTACGGCGGCGCGGGGCTCGGCTACGTCGTGTCGACGCATCAGCTGATCCGGATGTCGCCGCCGACACGCTCGGTGTTTTCCGCGTACCAGGCGCTGGACACGCGCACGCCCGACGACACCCGCCGCTGGCTCGCCGCCGCGAAGCCCGACGAACTGCGCGAACAGGCGGCAACCGACCTGCGCGCCGTGTACGGGCGCGCGCTGTGGAAGCATGCACGCGCGCTCGAGATCACCGTGCGCGGCCACGCGATGGCGACGCCCGACGTCGGCTTCCTGAGCCGGCCAGGGCTGCTCGCGCTGCGCGATGCCGACGGCCCGGTCGTATTCGCGCATGCGGACCTGTCCGGGCTGTCGCTGTTCGAAGAGGCGTCGTATTGGGGCGTGCGCGCCGCGCACCGCGTGCTCGCCTGACGCGCGAAATCGCGACGGCTTACACCTTGCTTTCGCGCGGCGCGCCAACCCCTGTTTCGTCATTGCCGTGCGGCCGTCAGCCGCTATAATCGCGCCACATTCCGACTGCATCATGCAGGCCGACCGCGTTGCGTCATCGCGCGGGCCCGCACCACTGCGACAACAACAATGAACCGAACCATCCGACGCCTTCGCCCGCACGCGGGCGCCGCCGTCCGCGTGCTCGCCTGTGCGGCGCTGCTCGGCGCCCCGCTCGCGCTGCGCGCCGCCGACGGCGCGAAGGCCATGCCCGCCAGCGTGCCCGCGCGCTACATCGTCGTCGATACCGGCCACACGCCCGCGCGCCCGGGCGCAACCGGCGCCAGCGGCCGCGTCGAATACCTGTACAACCTCGACCTGTCGGGCGCCGTCGCCGAACGGCTCGGCGCGCATGGCGACCGCGTGCTGCGCACGTCGGCGGACGGCCGCGAGATCGCGCTCGACCAGCGCGCGACGCAGGCGCCGGACGCCAGCCTGTTCGTGTCGATCCATCACGACTCGATGCAGCAGCAGTTCATCGACACCGGCCGGCAGCGCGAATTCCACGGCTTCGCGGTGTTCGTGTCGGAGCGCAACCCGCATTACGCGGAGAGCCTGCGCTGCGCGAAGGCGATCGCCGAGCGGCTGATCGCGGCCGGCGAAACGCCGTCGCTGTATCACGCGCAGCCGATCCGCGGCGAGAACCGGCCGCTGATCGATCCGCGCCTCGGCATCCATCGCTTCGACGATCTCGTCGTGCTGCGCACCGCGCCGGTTCCGGCCGTGCTCGTCGAAGCGGGCGTGATCGTCAATCCCGACGAAGAGAAGCGGCTCGCGCGGCCCGACACGATCCGGCGCCTGTCCACCGCGATCGCGGGCGGGATCGACGCGTGCACCGGGCCCGCGTAAGCGCGCACCGCTTCGTAGTCCAAGGTTTTCACCCAGCCAGGAGCCTCCACATGAAGAAGAAAACGCTCGTCGCATCGTGCGCGCTGTTCGCGCTCGCCGTTCCGTTCGCCGCGCACGCCGCGGGCTGCTCGAAGCCGCGCAGCGCGTTCGACCAGGTGTACTGCAGCAGCACGCAGTTCTCGCAGCTCGACCGCGAGTTGAACGATCAGTACGGCCGCCTGCGCAAGCAGCTGAGCGGCGATCAACAAGGCACGCTGAAGACCGGGCAGCTCGCGTGGCTGAAGCAGCGCGACGACAAGTGCAGCTATACGCGCGACGACGGCTACTACGTGAACCTCGAATGCGCGATCGACATGACGCAGTCGCGCCTGTCGTTCCTGCGCGAGCGCGATCGCGAGTGTTCGAGCACGGGGTGCATGTCGTCGAAGCTCGGGCAGTAACGCATTTACCTGTCCGATGCGATGACTGTCGGCAAGCGGCCTGAATCGAAGGCAACGTGATTCAGGCTTGGCCGAGTTCATTGCGTTCGATTCCCGGCGCCGGGGGCTCGCTCCCGGCGCTGGTGTTCAGCGAACCCTCGTATGGTCAGGCCGACGCGCGCCTGATAGATGCCGCTCGAACCATTGCGCAGCCGCCCGGCTCGTTTCTTCGAAGTGCTCGATATACGGCGTGAAGTGCCCGCCCTTGATCATCAGCAACTGCTTCGGCTCGAGCGCGGTTTCCCACGCCTGCAGGCAAAGATCGGTTGGCGTCAGCCAATCCTGGTCGGCCACGATCATCAGCAGCGGGGCCGGCGAGATGCGGGCGACGTACTGGCCCGGCTCGTTTTCACGCGCCATTTCCGCACTGCGCAGCGTGACTGCGTTTTTCCAGTTCGGTGCGAACCGGGCCGCGGATTCCGTGAAGAATAGAAAGGCGTCCGCACCAGCCATCGCGCAGGCAACCTGCGGGTCGTCACTGACCGCGGGCAGCATGGCCGGCGTGCCGCCCGCGAACCGGCGCGCGCGGTCTTCGTCGAAGCGCGCCAGCAACGCCGGCACGAGATCGGAGCGCGTGCGACGCAAGGCCGACTGATAGCCGCTGATCGTCGGCACCTGCGACACGACGCATTTGACCCGACGGTCGATCGCGGCGACTTCGAGCACGTGCCCGCCGCTGTAGCTGGTGCCCCAGATCCCGATGCGTGCCGCATCGACATCCGGACGTGTCAGCAGGTAGCTGATCGCATCGCGATAGCCGCGCCGCTGCAGCACCGGGTCGACTTCCTGACGGGGTTGTCCATCGCTTGCGCCGAACCCCCGATGGTCGTACACCAGCACCGCAAAGCCGCTCGCGGCAAACACGTCGGCGTAGCGGTCCAGATATTGTTCCTTTACGGCCGAGAACCCGTGCGCCATCACGATGGCCGGGTGCGTTGCCGTGCCGGTGCCGCGATGGTCCGGCTCGTAGAACCAGCCGCGCAGTATCGTGCCTTCGGACAGGAATTCGATGTCGTAACGTGCCATGTCGCCCTACCTTGATCGGTCAGTTGTCTCGATGAGCGTCACGTTAAGGGAGCGCGTCACGTCCGGCATATTCCGGCGAGACATTTCCTACGCCGAATCGGACAACCTCGCGTAAGCACTCGGCGTCATGCCGGTCAACCGGTGAAACACGGTCGAGAACGCACTCGTGGTTTCATACCCGAGTTCCGCCGCAACCGCGATCACGGAACGCCCCGACGCCAGCAGCGGACGCGCGGCCGAAATCCTGGCTTGCTGCCGCCATTGGCTGAAGGACAGCCCGGTTTCGGCGTTGAACAGCCGGGATAGCGTTCTGCTCGATGCGCCCACTTCGTACGCCCATTCGATCAGCGTGCGTCCATCGGCCGGATCGGCAAGAATCGCATCGCACACGCGGGCAAGACGCCGGTCCTGTCCGGACGGCAGCCGCAGCGGTTGCTCCGGCGCCCATTCGATTTCGGCAAGCATGAGCCGGATCACCAGGGCGTCGCGTCCGCTTGGCGTGTCCTCGAGCGCAATCGACGATGCACGGATGATCAATTCGCGCAGCAACGGCGAGACGTCCACCAGTCTCGGTTGATTCGGGTATCCCGACGGATAGGCCCGCGGGTGTACATAGGCAGTTCGCAATTCGAGGTGCCCGCGTGCGCGCATGGCATGCGCCAGTGCAGGCGGTATCCAGAGGGCCCGGTGAGGCGGAACCCGCCAGAGAGACTGGTTTGCGATGACGTCGGCGATACCCGCCGTGGCATAGACGAGTTGTGCCCGCGCATGTCGATGCTCGGCAACGACAAAGCCATCCGGAAATGTTTTCGGCATCACGGCTGCGATGCCGGGCGCATCCTGGTAATCGCGCGGATCGATGCTCTTTCGGGTGGGCTTGTCGCGGTGCATGTTCTTCAGGTTTCCGATCACGTTCGGTGCGGGATTTTGGCGGAGTGCCCCGCTACGACTCGCCACCGATTGCTGGTTTTCCACCAAAGCCGTGTATAGGCGAATGCGCCGTCGAACGGCATCGAATCGAAATGCCCGGCAAGCGAGGCCTTCGTCGTCGTGAGGATCATCTCGCCGATGCGTTGGAATTGGGTCTCGTATAAGTCCAGGCGATCCAGACGCAATTGCCGGTTCCGATGAACGGTCAGATCGTCGTCCTTCGAGAGGACCTGCCCGTCCGGCCCGGTGAATACGAGGGCATCATCCAGCAGGTCGGCGAGCGCATCGACATCGTTGGCAAGCATGGCTGCCCGGAGCGCTTCTTCGTACGGCCCGATGATCGTCGCGTCATCCATATCTGATCCTTGTCATGCAAACACGTCGTTGATATAGATAGCGGCCACAACGCGAAAAGTCTACCAACAATAGCGAATCGCGACGTCGCCGACGCGCTCCAACGCATGCCGTAAAATGCCGCGAGATCGCGATGGCCCTGTGACCAGGCTGCAAGTCTTCAATGGAAATCGAGCGTGTCGATAACGGAAAATCAATCGCAGGACACCGGCTCGAAAGACGCGCTTCCAGGGCCGAACGAGTTGCGCTTCACCATTGGTCCGGAGCAGTGTCAGGCGCTGGTGCAACGTGCCGTCGCGGCGCATGTCGCGCGGGACGCGGCGAAACGCGCCGCCATGCTGCAGCATATCGAGCGCGTCATGCAGCGCGCGTTGAAACCGGCGCTGCTGGTTGCCCCATTAGCGGGGCTGGCGCTTTGGCAACTCGTGCAGGATACCGGGCATCCTGCCGAGCGCGCGATCGGATCGGTCATTGTCGCACTGGCCTATGTCCTCGTTTGGCGACGCGTCGGCACCCGGTTGACCGGCCTGATACTGTCGGCGCGTCGCGCAAGGCGCGCGAACATGATCGCCATTGGCGCGCCCGTCGTTTCGAGGTTCGTCAAGCAGCGCGCGCGCCGCAGTATTGCCCGGCTCGAGGGTGCGCATCGATGGTTGATCCTGCCTGACGGCCTGTCGATGACGATCCCGTCCGGGGCAAGCAGCCTTGCTCCATGGCCGGACATTGTGCGCATGCACGATGCGGGCGATTACTATCAATTGTTCACGCGGCGATCGGCGCGCTCCGGATTGGCGCATTACCTCGCGAAGCACAGCGATGACATGGAAACCTCCATCTATGACGAGCGCGTTCAGCGCATTCTCGAACGCGTCGCAGTGGTCACTGGCTCACCTGCCGCATAATTCCGCATCGCGGCGTATCGTGAAAAATTCACGTTAATCATCTTTTCGGATTCCTGATTTCGATTGTGCAACGCACCAGCCATTCAACCAGGGTCGAATCCGCGCCTTAAAATCTCGCAAGAAAGCGTAAAACTTCTCGTCCCGACGTGCTAATTTCAATGGCCGTCCGCCGCTGTCTCGGTGGCGGCACGCAGCTTGCTCCCGCCTTTGGTCCACACACTGACAGGAGATTTGCCATGACGATTCAGAAGATCACGCCTTTCCTCTGGTACGCCGCGGAAGCCGAAGAGGCCGCGGCTTTCTACGCGGGCGTCTTTCCCGATTCGCGTGTAATACGTGTCACGTCGGTGCCGGGCGCCGGCGGCACGAAGGTGGTCGAGTTCGTTCTGTTCGGGCAGCCATTCTTCGCGATGAGCCATGAGCGCCCCGAGTCGTTCAATCATGCGATCTCGCTGATGGTCAACTGCGGCGACCAGGCGGAGCTCGACCGCTACTGGAGCGCGCTGCTCGAAGGCGGTGGCTCGACCGACGGCTGCGGCTGGCTGCGGGATCGCTTCGGCGTGTCGTGGCAGATCGTTCCCGACGATCTCATCGCGATGATGGCCGACCCCGACCCGGTCAAAGCCGCGCGCGTTGCCGGCGCGATGATGCAAATGACGAAGTTCGACTGCGCCACGCTGAAAGCGGCCTTTTCGGGAACGACGGATTGACGGATGCTCGCGTGAGCGTCGGCCCTGCGTACCCGCATCCGGCCGACGCTCATCCCGCCGAACACGTCAAAGAAACCACCGATACTCGCGCGCCCCGATCTCGTTCATGAAATCGAGCTGCTCCTGCCGCTTGTTCTCGCAGTAAACCATCACGAACTCCCCGCCGAGCCCTTCGCGCACTGCCGCATGATCCTGCATCGCGGCGACTGCCGACAGCATGTCCTTCGGGAAATCGATCCCGCTGCCGCGATCGTCGTTGAGCGGCGCGATCGGCTCCCGGCCCGCGTCGAGCCCGTATTCCATCCCGGTCAGAATGGCCGCGAGCACGAGATACGGATTCGCATCCGCGCTCGCGAGACGATGCTCGATCCGCAGATTGCGCGGGTCCGATTCGGGAATCCGGATGCACGCGTCCCGATCCTCGAATCCCCAGCTCGCGCGGCTTGCCGCGTTCACCATCGACCCGTAGCGCCGGAACGCATTGTGATTCGGCGCGAACACCGGCATGCAATGCGGCAGCAGCGCGAGACAGCCCGCCACCGCATGACGCAACGGCCGCTGCCCGTCCGCGGCCAACAGGTTGCGCCCCGCTTCGTCGTACAGGCTCACGTGCACGTGCATGCCGCTGCCCGGCGCGTGCAGGTAAGGCTTGCCCATGAAGCTCGCGCGATAGCCATGCCGCAGCGCAACGCCGCGCGTGCTGCGGCAGAACAGCGCCGACCAGTCCGCCGCGCGCAGTCCGTCGTCGGTATGCCCGAAATTGATCTCGAACTGGCCGGGCCCGAGTTCGGCAGTGATCACCGTCGCGTCGACACCCTGCTCGCGCGCGGCCTCGACCATCTCGTGCAACACGTCGGAGAACCGCGACAGACGCTCGATATGCATGTTCGGCTGATCGTCGCGATCGTCGCTCAGGCGATCGCGCGGGTATTGCGGCAGGCCTTCGGCAAGCTGCGCGGCGAACAGGTAGAACTCGAGCTCGAACGCGACGACCGGGCGAATCCCCCGCTTCGCGAAACGCCGCAGCACGCGCGCGAGCACTTCGCGCGGCTCGAACTCGATCGGCGCCTCGGTGCCGTCGGAGCTGATCAGCATCTGCGCGAGCGGCTGGCTCTCCCAGCGCACCGGCTTCAGCGTACCGGGAATCAGCCGGCGTGGCGCGTCCGGGTCGCCGTCGTTGAAACAGTAGTCGCCGATCTTGTACAGGCCGCCCTGCGTGCCGAGCAGCACGCAATTCTGCGGCAACTTCAGCAACGAACCGGACGCGACCTTCTCGAGCGCGTCGATCGGGTAACGCTTGCCGTAGAAGTGACCGGGCAGGTCGAGGCAGATCAGGTCGACATAGCGGATCTCGGGATGCGTGGCACGAAATGCCCGGACTTCATCGACCAGCGCGAAAACGACGTCAGCCATGATTCATCCTTCCGTTCGAGTGTGACGATGCCGCATCGCGGCGAGCCGGAGCCGGGCGGTACGTACGGCACCGCATGCTCCAGTCGATCAGTACTCCAGACAACACACACCGGACGGCGACCCGCTGCGGCCGCCCGCCCCAGCCAATTTCAGGTGAACACCCAGATGACCCGTGTCGGCTGGTCCGTCAGGTTCGCGTAGCGAAACCGCCGGTGCGCGGGCAACTGGAACGCGTCGTTCGGGCCGAGCGTGACGGGCGTGTCGTCGTTGTCGAGCCAGATCGTCAGCTCGCCTTCGAGCACGAAGCCGCCCTGCTCGTCGCTGTCGTCGACGGGGCGCTCGCCGCTGCTCGCGCCCGGCGCAAGATGGCTTTCGAGGATCGAGAAGCGCGCGCGCATGCTCGGCGACACGAGGATATCCGTGATGCCCGCCGCGTAGTACACGGTGCGCCGTTCATCGGGCCGCGTGACCCACGGCACCGCGCGCGGCTTGCTCAGGCTGTAGAAATACGTGGTCGGCACGCCGAGCGCCTCGCCGATCGCGGTCAGGTCCGCAACCGTCGGCCGCGACAGCCCACGCTCCACCTGCGACAGGAAGCCGACCGAGCGGCCGATCCTGTCGGCCAGCTCGTTCAGCGTGACCTTGCGGTGTTTGCGAAGATCGCGGATCAGGATCGCGAGGCTTTCGATCTCTTCCTGTTCGTTCATCGTGGGTTCCGTAGACAATCAGACGGTGTCGCGCAGACGGTACCAGGCCTTGCCGATCGCCTCGAGCGGCGCGGCGAGCCGGTCACCGCCCGGGAAGCGCGGGTTGCGGATGCGCTGGTAGAGCGCCGGCAGGCGATCGTCGCCGAGCACCGCGTCCGCGACGGCGCGCGCGCCCGCGAGCGTCGGCAGCACACCGTGGCCGGAGAAGCCCTGCAGCCAGTAGCGTTGCCCGTGGCGGCCGACATCGGGCGTGCGGCGCATGCTGATGTCGATATGCCCGCCCCACGCGAACTCGAGCGGTACGCCGCGCAACTGCGGAAATACGCGTTCGAGATGCGGGCGCGTCGCGGCCGCGATGTCCGCGGGGATGCCGCCGAGATACGTGCAGCCGCCGCCGAACAGCAATCGGCCGTCCGGACTCAGGCGGAAATAGTCGGGCACGAACTGGTTGTCGATCACGCAGTTGTCGTGCGGCAGCAGCGTGCGTGCGACGCCGGGATCGAGCGGCGCGGTCGCGACCTGGTAGGTGCCGACCGGCAGCAGCCGACGCGCGAGATCTGCATCGAGCCGGTCGACGTAAGCGTTGCACGCGAGCACCAGCACGTCCGCGTGCACCTCGCCTCCAGCGGTGCGCGCGACATAGCCGCCGTTCGTCTCTCGGTAGTCGACCACGCGGCTCTGTTCGAAGATGCAACCGCCGGCCCGCTCGATCGTCTGCGCGAGACCGAGCGCGAGCTTCAGCGGATTCAGGTGGCCGGCTTCCGGATCGTAGAGTGCGGCCACGTAGCGCGTGCTGCCGATCCATTCGGGCATCTCGGCGCGCGGAATCACGCGCAGCCGGTCGTAGCCCCAGCGCTCGGCCGCTTCGTCGCGCGCTTGCGTAAGCATCGCGACGCGGCGCGGCCGCACGGCCGCCCACAGGCTGCCCGGCCGGTAGTCGATGTCGAAGCCGTGCCGTGTCGGCAGTTCACGCACCTCGGCCGCAGCCCAGCGCATGCTGTCCCACAGCGCACGCGCGCCGTCGCGGCCGAGCGCTGCCTCGATCGGCGGCATGTCGCACGACCAGCCAAGCAGTGCCTGGCCGCCGTTGCGCCCCGACGCGGCCCACGCAACCCGGCTCGCTTCGAGCACGACGACGCGCTTGCCCGCGAGCGCGAGGCGCAATGCCGTATGCAGCCCGCTGAAGCCCGCGCCGATGACCAGCACGTCTGTGTCGACGCGCGCGTCCAGCGTCGGGCGATGCGGAATCGGCGCCGGATGGGTGCCGGCGTAGTAACTGGCGACGTGGCGGTCCGACTGCAGGAACATGCGGGCTCCCATGAAATTTCCACCAAGGAATTTCATGAAAAACTAGCACGGCAATTTCACGAGGGCAAGCGGGAGGGGGTTGGAATGCATAGCTCGCGACGTGCATCGAATTGCCACCGCGTTTTTCGAGCCGCGAATGCAAAAACCCCCGCCTTTTGGGCGGGGGTTCTTGGCTAAGGGAGCCTGACGATTACCTACTTTCACACGGGAATCCGCACTATCATCGGCGTAGAGTCGTTTCACGGTC
>LOZU01000029.1:0-96691 GCA_001527685.1 Burkholderia pyrrocinia | reverse complement strand
TCGCACCACGCCGGTTCACTGAACCGAACATCTCCGGCCGTCAACTCCCGCCGCCACGGTACAAGTCGCACGCTTACTGTAATACGCGTATTGCTCGAGGTCGCTGCGATCGGTGAGGCGGTACTGAGCCAGGCTTCCGCGACGATTCTCGATGTGCGACGGTGCGACTGGGCGTCATTGTCCTCGTACTTCCTGTCGAGGCGCTTGCCGTACCGTTTCGTCAGGTCGCGCGACACGTCGACGATCGGCAATCGCGTACTGCCCAGCATCTCGCCGGGAAAGGCCAGTTCGACATGACGATCGGGGTAGAAATGGATCTCGAGAATGCGCGAACCGACTGAATCCGGCACCTTGGTCGGCGGCAACGATACGTTCGCCGCCGCCTGCTGTTTCTTCACCTGCTCGCCCGGCTGCCAATCGCCTGCGTCGTAATACGTCCACTGAACCTTGAAGTCCGTGCCTTTCAGCAGGTAACAGCAGGCAATGCCGCCTTCGCCGGCGCCGGGCTCCAGATCGCCGCCGCCACGTGCCTTGTTGCCGAATTGGTCGGTGATCGTGAACCGGACAAGGTTGTACGGCTGGTAATTCAGGGCTTCCGTCGAAATGCTGGTGTAGGCCGGATCGGACTTGCCGCACGCCGCCATCGATACGAGCAGCAGGCATGCGGCCGCGCCCCACCATGTGATGGCTTGTCCGATGATCGTCGTCAACACCACGACGACGGCCATCTTCAATGGCAGCGCGCTGCCGATGAAGAACGGCAACCCGAGCACATAGGCGCACCCGATCAGAAAAATCACGAATCCGAGGTTCGTTCGGAAGAGCACGCTAAATCTTCCGGATAGCGCTCTGGTTTCCATCACTTTACGGCGACTCATGGAGATGACGACGCCATGCGGCAGCGCACGGCTGCTTGTCCTGCGAACTCCATCAATCCGTGGGAATCCCGCCGCCCTTGTATTCTCGTGCCCACTCCTGACTCTGCTTGACCGCCTGGTCGACGCGCGTGGCGGCGAGATCGTCTTTCTTGCGCTTTTTCGCTTCCTTGGTGAAGTCGGTCGATCCGAATACGTCCTTGTCGCGCGTCCTGAAGTACAACGACGGCGCGAGCACGTGGTCTTGCCAGCTCGTCAGCAACGTATCGTGGACGAGCATGTCGAACAGCGCCATCACTTCGGGCGGCAGCGGATGTTTGCCTTCGATCCCTTCCTTCCAGGCCGTGATAAGCGCTATCTGATCTCCAGACATCATGTACGCCTCGACTGCTTGCGCACTTGCCTTGTTGTCTGAATCCCATGTGTCGGGCATGTTCCGAATCCGCTCCGCGGATTTCCGCAAACCCTCCTGAAGAGGCTCGCGGCGCAGCAAGTCAGACGACTCCTTCTGAAGGCGTTCCCACACGCTCGTGTAGTCTTTCGGCGCCGCCTGTACCAGCTTTTCGTAGCGCTTCTGCGCCGCATCGCTGGCCGCTTTCATCCCCCGCAGCATTGCCTGATCGGCCGCGCTGCGACTGGCCAGCATGCTCATGTTGATGCCCTGCCGCTGCAGTTCCCAGTCGAGCTGGGATTTCGTCGTCTTGCGTTGCAGGTCGGCATCGGCCATGTTGCGCTTCCAGTCGGCGACCGGATCGGACATCGTGCGGCGGAATTCGGGATCCAGGTAGCGGACTGCGATCCAGCGCATGAATACTTTCGAATGTTCGACGAAATCGACGCCGGGTTTGCGGGGGACAAGGGCGTTGTATGCGTCGACGAGCTTTCTGATGCGGTATTGCTTGCCATCGCAGTTGATGGGTTGGGCAATCGTAAATTTATCGAATGTCGTTTGCTTGAGGCGATACAAGTCCTCCATCGTGTCCATTGTCGCACCGGCCTTCAGCGCCTCCAGCAACATGTCGCGCAGCGGGACACGCAGCAACTCCGCATTGAAGCCGAGTAAACCGTTCGGTGCCCCACCGACGACGTCGCAACTCGTGCCGGGGTAAAGGAATTGCTCGCCACGCGTCTTCTCCAGGCTGTCGAGACGCTGATAGAACCGCATCTCGTGTGCAGCTGCGAAATGGACACAGCGCTGCACGCTCGCCGGTACCGCAAGGTGGCGGTCTTTGTAGCTGGGTTTGATCAGACCCAAATACGGAACCATTCCGATCAGCTCGCCGGCTTCCTCCGACATGATCGAAGAAACAGCGTCAAACAGGCCAACGAACTTGATCTCGATGGATACGCCATCGATCGCCAGATCCGTCTCGTTCTTGCGTTTGTACTTCTCCGCCAGATCGTTGACGAACGCTCGCGCCAGGACACAGCCACGGTCCGCGCCAAATACAGAAATTTCGATGGCACGGACTTTCGGCATTTTATTTTTCACGGCCTTGTATGCGGCTTCGAACTGCTTCTTCGCTGCAATGAGCCGGGTATCGACGCCCGTTCCGAAAGCTTCTGCCATGGCCGCGTTGTCGCGCACGATCGGCACGTTCTCCATCACGAGACCGACGAACAGCCCGCGTGCAACGGCAACAGCCGTCTTGATCGGATTTCCCTTGATATTGGCCTTGGCGTCGTTCTTGGCATTGCGCCACAACACCGTGCCGGTGGCCTTGGTTCGTTCCCAGAGGCGCTCGGGCGATGCATTCAGGACATTGGTGATGCGCCGTGCCTGGGCGGGAACGTTCGCAATATCCTTCCTGAAATCCTCAAACACCTTCGCGATCGGGCGGAAAGAGAACTCCGAGGCGGCTTCTTTTGCAGCGGTCTTGAGGCGCTTCCCGACATCGGCTTGTTTGAGCGGAGTATTGACGCGTGCGAAAGACTCAGCGGTCGATTTTGCCGTACTGCCCACCTTCTTGGCCGTCATCTTGGCCGCAGCTATGCCCGCATTGATCCATGCATCTGACTCCGCGGACTCGTTCAGGGGCGTGCCAAGACCCGAATAGTAGAAGCGGTACCAGAATTGATTGACCGGTCGACGCTTATCGTCATTGTCCCGGTGCGCTTCCCAAAGGCGGCAGATATTCGAATACTGCGAACTCGCCCCGTCGTCGATGTCGCGATTTCTACCGAACGCATCGAAGAAAAACCCCATGCGGATCGTCGCTCCACACGGCATGCAGTCGCCCTTCGGATACATGCTCGCATTCTGACGGTCAACTTGCATGTACACGGACATCGGGGTTGCGTCGTCCGGATCGAGCTTGATTTTCTCAGCCATGCTGTTTCTCCTCCACACGTGGTGGCGGCAACGTGCCGTCCGGAATCGCCGGCACGGACACTGGCTTGAACGTGCCGCTCGTCAATTCGGACCGCACGTTTTTCGGCAGCGATTGCATCGACTTTGCGAATTCGCCAGGCTTGTTGGCCGCCGTCTGCAAGACGCGCTGGACCTCGGGATGCGCATCAAAACGGCTGTTGACGAGCAGGTTGAAGTACGTGTATTGCGCCAGATCGTTGTGATCGGTGAGGCGGTATTTCAGCCAAGCAGCGGCGACAACGCGAGCGATGCGGCGAAACTGCTGATCGTCCCGCTCGTCGTATCGCTTATCCAGCTGCGGCTGAAACCGATCCATCCACTTCGCAACATCCACAATCGGCAAGCGAGCGTCGTCAAGCAGTCCACCAGGGAATTGGAGATCAACGTGTCGGTCCGGGTAGAAGTGCACCTCCAGAATCCGGGCACCCACGTCCTCGGGGATCTGCGATGGTGGCATCGACACCTTTGTCTCGGCGCTGAACATTTGTTTGTCGCCCTTGTGCCATTGATCGACGTCGTAGTACTTCCACCTGACCGTGAAATCAGTGCCCTTTAGCTTGTAGCAACATGCCACGCTGCCGCCCCCGGCTCCCGGGGGATCATCGCCGCCTCCACTTGCCTTGTTACCGTATGCATCGGTGATGGTGAAACCGTCCATGTTATACGGCAGATAATTCCGGCCTATGATCGAAATTCCGCTGTAGGTCGGTTCCGACTTGCCACAAGCCGTCATGGCCGCCGCGAGCAAACACCCTGCCAGAATCCGGTTCACCAGCCTCGAAAATCTCATTGCTCTATCCATTGATGTTTCCCTTCCGAATGGCGTCTGGCACGTCAAGCTGGCGCCGAGCGGCACCAATCGCCCGAATGTCCCTAGCGACAGACATCGCTTAACGTTCCGCGTACATTTGATCGTGAAGTCGGTGCCCTTGAGTTGCTAGCAGCAAGTCACGCCCCCGCCGCCGCCAGCCTTGTCGCCGTAGGCATCGGTGATCGTGAATCTGTCCAGGTTGTAGGGCAGGTAGTTCTGCGCCATTACCGAAATCCCGCTGTACACCGGCTCCGATTTGCCGCACGCACTCAAGGCCCCACGAGCAGGCATACCGCCAACGCGGATCTACACCACGCCACGGTGCGTCTTCAGCAATTCCCGCTCATGCGCATCGCGAATCGAATCCCACGTCGCATCGTCGATCGTCAACAGCGCGTCGTCGAGATTCGTCTCCCCGTGCGCCACCGCCGCGAGACATGCCTGCACCGCCGGATGTTCATCGAACCGCGGCGCGAACTGCACCCCCATCGCGACGTAGCACGACAGTTGCTGCTCATCGACGATCCCGCGCCCCGCCGCGCGCACGAGTTGCTCGACGACCTGCTCGTAAAGCTCCCCATCGGAAAGGTGATCGACCGACGCCGCCATCGTCTCGCGGAACTTCAGCACGAGCTTGTCCGGATACCCGAGCTCGATCAGCTTCGCATGCTGCGGCTCGCTCACCCCTGGCACATCGCCCGCCAGCGTCGCCCCGGCAGCCACCGGCGCATCGTTGCGCCACGCGACCTCCTCGAGCCGACGGTCGCGATACCGGATCTCGACGAACGGCGCGACGAATTGCTGTGACTGCGCATCGCTCCATACCTGGCGCAATCGCCCCAGCACGTGGTTGTCGAAAAAGAACAGGTAATACGCGCGGCCATTCGGCAACGCGTACTTCACGTACCGGCGCAGATGCGCATCGAGCGCGTCGAACGTCCACGTCGACCACATCCACGTCACTGCGTGCAAATCGACGGCATCCAGCCATAGCTGGCGCAGCAGCCGATACGGCTCCGCATCCTCATCTTCGAGCGCGTCGCGGTCGAACGCGATCAGATACGGCGCGATGTCCGGATAAATATCAAGACTCGTTTCCGTCCAGAGCGACGCATGACGCAATCCCGGCACTGCCGACAGTTGCTCGTCGAGCCCATGATAGCCACGCGTATCGACGAGCGCATGAAGCCGCAGCGGCCGGCCATCGTCGGACTCGCGCGCCAGAGACGCCTTCAGCCCCTCCAGAAACGCCGGCCATTCCGGCTCACGCGGATTCGGCGCGTCGTCGACGACCTTGTTCACATCGTCTGCATCGCTCACGTCGTCCCTGTTGCCGATGCCGTTAATGTCGCTCATCAATCCGCCTCGACCATCGACTCGCGTCCGCTATGCGCGTTCAGCACGCATTCCTTGCAGGTGCCGCCCGGCAATGCAGGCAGCGCATACGGCATGCTCGCCGGCCCGCTGAACGCGTGCTGCGCGCCCTTGAAATCGACCTTCCCCGGCGCGTGAATCTCGATATTGCCGCCCTTGATCCGGATATAGGCGCCACCCGACGTCAGCAGGATTTCCTGCTTCGCGGCCACCTCGACGTTCTCGGTCGCCGACAGCATCTTCACGGTCTTTTGCGCAGTGAGCTCGATATTGTCCGAGTGCGCCTGCACCTCGACCTTGCCCTTCGCGGCAAAGAGCTTCATGCCCGCGTTCTGCACGAAGACGCTGACGCGATTGCGAATCCCAGCGATCAACGACTTGCCGCTGGCGATGAACGTGCTCTGGCCACTGACGAAATTAATCTGCCGCTCGCTTGCCACATGCATCGACTGCTGCGTCGACAGCGCAATGCCCGACGGGCTCGCGAACAGCATCACCGGTTCCTTGAACGCATTCGCGCTACCCGTCCCGCCGCCCGCGGTCCTGCCGCCCGACGACGCCCCCGACACGCTGCTCTGCGTCGCATCGGTGAACGTCTTCAACGCATCGTGCCCGTCGCCGAGCCCTTCCGCCTGATGCGTCTGGCTCACCTGCGACAGCGACTCGACCAGCCCTTCGGCGCTGACGAGCTGCTGCTGCGTCTCGCGCACATCGAGCGGCTGGCTGTTCGCCAGCTTCGGATGCGTCGTGACGTACAGCCCCTGCGCGGCACGCACCGCGCCATACGCATCAGTGCGCAGGTCAAAACCCGACCCAAGATACGCACCACGCGTATTACCGCTCTGCTCGATCAGGTACCCGAGGTGAAGCAACGAATTCGCGCTGCTGCTGAACAGCCGCGTGCGGTTCTGCCCGGTCGCATCGTCGAGCACCATCTCGTTGTAACCGGCGCCCGAGTACTCCTTCGACCGGAATCCCGACAGGATCCCGTTGCTGTGCCATTGCGGCTTCACCGACCCGTTGTAGACGCGATGCAGGACGATCGGCCGGTCGCAATCCCCGCCGATGTAACCGATCAGCACTTCCTCGCCGACCCTTGGAATATGCACGGCCCCGTAGCCGCCGCCGGAATCCGACTGCACGACGCGCACCCAGCACGACGCACGTTCGTCGCCCTGGTTCTGCCGGTCCCAGACGAACATCATCTTGATCCGGTTCAGTTCATCCGTATAGACCTCTTCCCCTTTCGGCCCGACCACGACCGCCGTCTCGAGCTGCATCTCCGGCTTCCCGTGTTCGAACGGGCTGCGATACGGCACGGACACGCGCTGCGCTTCGACCTCGACGAAATAGAAGCCCGCCGAACCGTCGTCATGCGCGACCTGGCACGCGGCCGCGCCCGCGCAACCGGCCTTGGCCTGCGCCAGCCGGTCCTGCAGGCTATGCGGGAAATTCGTTTCCTGCGCGGAGATCGGCAGGTTGTTCTCGATGTACCGCCACACCTTGATGGCCGCGAATTGCCGCTCGCCGTCCGGATCACGATCGTGCTCCGGATGGTCGGCCAGCGTGAAACGCCGTCCGGCATCGATCCCCCGCACGCCGCCGGTGCCGAAGAAGCGCTTCGCACGCGACTCCCATTCCTCGAGGTGAACCTTCGACAGGTGTTCGCCGCGCGCCTGATCCGCATACGTGTAGGCGCCGGTGTATTCATAGATTTCGGCCTGCTCCGGCAGATTCCCTTGGCCACCCTTCGTCGGCAACGTCGTGCCGTTCGGACTCGATGGTGCGGACGGCGCCTTGTAGTCGAACGTGCGCGTCGTGTGCAGCGTGCTCTGCAAAGTCCGCGACCCCGCCCATTGCGTGAACGCGTCGGTTTCGCTGCCCGTTCCCGCGCGGTAGAAACCGACCGTCTTCGGCGACATCTCGTCGACCGCATGGATGTCGTCGGTGATGACGAGCGTATGCGACTTGCCGTCCTCGCCATGTCGCCAGAAGCCGAACAGCCCTTCCTCTTCCATCAGGCGATGCACGAAGTTCCAGTCGGTCTCGCTCTGGCGGCAGTACGAGCGCGACGGCAGCGGCTTCGACAGCGCGAACTGGTAATGCCCTTGCGCCTGTGGATGCGCATCGAACACGTCGGCGAGGATCGCGTCGACGCTGCGATCCTGCCAGTAGCGCATGTCGCTGCGAAACCGGAGGAAATGCATCCACGACGCGAAGGTCAGCTGGTAGCTCGACAGGCTCCCATCCGCGCCGAGCCTGCGGGCCGCATGGATGTACCCGTTGACCGGCAGATACGACCGGTCCGCCTGCTGGATCCACAGCGTCATCGGCTGCGCGATCAGCGTCTTCAGCTCGATACTGCCCGAGGTCGACACCATGTCGAGCGCGACACTGAAGTCGCGGCCCAGCTCGGAGCAGGTCACCGCCCGCCGCGGCACGAGCGCGTTGCCCGGCAGCGACGGAATGTCCGTCTTCAGCAAGCGATCCTGCTGGATCAGGCCGCCACG
Source organism: Burkholderia pyrrocinia (assembly GCA_001527685.1). Classification (GTDB taxonomy): domain Bacteria; phylum Pseudomonadota; class Gammaproteobacteria; order Burkholderiales; family Burkholderiaceae; genus Burkholderia; species Burkholderia pyrrocinia_D. The sequence goes on along the minus strand of LOZU01000029.1, from coordinate 88,750 downwards.
TATCGCCTGCGCCAATTCGGCCATGTTCATCCGTCATTCACCTGCATGTTGGTCGCGAGCGCGCCGAGGCTCGCCGGTCAGCCTTGCCTCGCAACTTATCGAACCTTCGTCCTCACTCCGGCTTCACCCCAAGCAGCTCCCGCAGATGCGCGAGCGAGCCATCGTCCTTCACGACACTCTCGAGCCACTTGTGCAGCGGCATGTCGGCCCACTCGGCGGCCTTGTCCGCGAGATACGCGACCGGGCTGTGCGGCTCGGTCTGCCGGAAATAGCGGGCGACCGAGCGCAGCTGGTCGACCGCCTGCGCGCGGTTCTGGATGCCGGCGATCGTCTGCACCACCGGACGCGAAACGGGCTGCTGCACGTAGGTCTCCTCGGTCAGGATCGTGGTGCCGAAATTCGGCTCGATGCGCTCCGGCTGCCGTTGCGGCACCGCTTGCTGGGCCTGCGCCTGCGCGTCCGCGTGCGGCGCCGTGCCCGTATAGCCCTGCTCGCGCGCGAAGCGCTCGGCGAGGCGGTACACGGTCTCGAACGCATCGCGCGCCTGCCGGAAGCTCGGCGCGGCGTCGCCGGCGCGCGCGTCGAGCGTTTCCTCCAGTGCATCGATCGCGAACTCGAACGCCTTCAGGTTGCCAAGCAGCGCCGAGTAGAACGCGAGCGGCGTCATGCGCCGCGACGCGTCGATCTGCTCGACCGACGGCTTGCCGCGCGCGATGTCGTCCGCATGCTCGGGGTCGCGCTTGATCGCCTGCGCGACGTGCTGCGCGACCTCCCAGTCGAGCGTGCTGAACGCGCCCGACGCGCCGTCGGTCAGCGGCACCGCGCGCAGCAGCTCGGCCGTGCGCCCGGCGAGCCACGCGACATTGCCGAGCCGGTATTCGGTATCGTCGCCTTCCGGCAGCGGATGCACGGTGTCCCAGTACAGGCGGCACAGCCCTTCGAGCAGCGCGTAGCCTTCGGTGAGGCCGGCGATGCCTTCCTCGAGCGCGAGCGCCTCGGTCAGCCATACCGCAAGCCGCAGGTCCTTCGTCTGCCTGCTCAGCAGCGCGGTCGCGCGCTCGACGACGAAGCCCCAGTCGGCTTCCTTGATCTCGGTCACCCATTCGCCCTGGTCGAGCGACGGGTCGTCGTAGCGCCGCGCTTCCTGGATCGCGTCGAATTCGTGCGAAAACAGCAGGTCGTCGCCGCACGGCGACGCGTCGCTGATCGGCGTCAGCAGCTCGGTGTGATTGATCGGCATGGTTCAGTGAATCCGTTGATGCATGTGAGGGCGCGTGCGGGGCTCATTCGACCGTGTAGACGAACTCGCCCGCTTCGTCCGCGCGCACCGCGATGCGCGCGATGGCCGTGCCGTCGGCGATCCGGCCCAGCACGTGGCCCGCGATCTCCGGCAGCAGCGTACCGTTCAGGATGTGGTCGACGTTGCGGGCGCCCGAGTCGACCTCGGTGCAGCGCGCGAGCACCGCGTCGACGAGCGACTCGTCCCACTCGAACACGGCCTTGTGGTTCGCATCGATCCGGCGGCGGATGCGCTCCAGCTTCAGCTCGATGATCTCGGCGAGCACGTCGTCGGAAATCGGGTAGTACGGCACGACCTTCATGCGGCCGAGGAACGCGGGCTTGAACGTCTTGTACAGCTGCGGGCGCAGCGCTTCGGCGAGCGCGTCCGGATCGGGCAGCTCCTCCGCCGGCTTGTTCAGGCACGCCTGCATCACCGCCGACGAGCCGACGTTCGACGTCAGCACGATCAACGTGTTGCGGAAGTCGATCTCGCGCCCTTCGGCGTCGTCCATCGCGCCCTTGTCGAACACCTGGAAGAACATCTCGAGCACGTCCGGGTGCGCCTTCTCGACCTCGTCGAGCAGCACGACCGAATACGGGTTGCGGCGCACCGCCTCGGTCAGCACGCCGCCCTCGCCGTAGCCGACGTAGCCCGGCGGCGAACCCTTCAGGCCCGACACGCTGTGCGCTTCCTGGTACTCGCTCATGTTGATCGTGACCATCTTGCGTTCGCCGCCGTACAGGATGTCGGCGAGCGCGAGCGCGGTCTCGGTCTTGCCGACGCCCGACGGCCCGACGAACATGAACACGCCGCGCGGCTTGTTCGGATCCTCGAGGCTCGCCGATGCGGTGCGCACGCGCTGCGCGATCGCGTCGAGCGCATGATCCTGGCCGATCACGCGCGCGGCAAGCAGCGGCTGCAGGTTCAGCACCGTGCCGATCTCGTCCTTCACCATCCGGCCGAGCGGGATGCCCGTCCACGACGCGACGATCTCGGCCACCACGTGGCCGTCGACCTGCAGCGGCACCATCGGCTCGCCGCCTTGCAGCGCGCGCAGCGCCGCGACGCGCTCCGCGAGTTTTTCGCGGGTGGCCTGGACGTCGACCGGCTGGCCGTCCCCGGACGGGCCGCGCGCGCTGTCGAGCGCGGTGCGCAGCTCGGTGATTTCCGCGACGATCACGCGCTCCGCTTCGTAGCGCGCGTCGTCGGCCGCGAGTTGCGCAAGCGCCGCGTCGCGCGCGCCGCGCAGCTCGCCGAGCCGCTCGTCATGCGCGGCGCCGCTCGCCGCCTCGCGTTCGAGCGACGCGATTTCCGCATCGATCCGCTCGATGCGCTTCTTCGTGTCGTCGATCGCGGCGGGCGTCGCGCTCTGCGCGAGCGCGACCTTCGCGCACGCGGTGTCGAGCACGCTGATCGCCTTGTCCGGCAGCTGGCGGCCGCTGATGTAGCGGTGCGACAGGCGCACGGCTTCGGTGATCGCGTCGTCGAGGATCCGCACGCTGAAGTGCTTCTCCATCAGCCCGGCCATCCCGCGCAGCATCGCCGCCGCGAGCGGTTCGCTCGGCTCCTCGACCTTCACGACCTGGAAGCGCCGCGCGAGCGCCGCATCCTTTTCGAAATACTTCTTGTACTCGCTCCACGTGGTGGCCGCGATGGTGCGCAGCTCGCCGCGCGCGAGCGCCGGCTTCAGCAGGTTGGCCGCGTCGTTCTGGCCGGCCTGGCCGCCCGCGCCGATGATCGTGTGCGCCTCGTCGATGAACAGGATGATCGGGTGCGCGCTCTTCTTCACCTCGTCGATCACGCTCTTCAGCCGGTTCTCGAACTCGCCCTTCACGCTCGCGCCGGCCTGCAGCAGCCCCATGTCGAGCACGTGCAGCGCGACGCCGCGCAGCGGCGGCGGCACGTCGTCGGCCGCGATGCGCAGCGCGAGCCCTTCGACCACGGCCGTCTTGCCGACGCCCGCCTCGCCCGTCATGATCGGGTTGTTCTGGCGGCGCCGCATCAGGATGTCGATCGCCTGGCGGATTTCCGCCTCGCGGCCGATCACCGGATCGATCTTGCCGTCGCGCGCGCGCTCCGTGAGGTTGGTCGTGTACGTGTCGAGCGCGGGCGTCTTCGACGGCCCGGCCACGGGCGCCCCGTCCGCCGCGGCGGACGGCAGGTCGTCGCCGTCTTCCGCGTCGCCCTGGCGCGGTTCGGCCTCGCTCGAGCCGGCGGTGATCTCGTCGAACTTGTGCTTCAGGTCCGTCACGCGCATCTCGGCGAACTGCGGCGACATCCGCTGCGCGAACTGCGCGAGGTCCGGCGCGGTCAGCAGCGCGAGCAGCAGGTGCCCGGAGCGAATCCGGCCGAGCTGCGAATCGAGCGACGCGATCAGCCAGGCCTGCTCGAACAGCGCGATCAGGTGCACCGAGAACACCGGCGTGCGCGTGTTGCCGGTCTTCAGGCGGGTCAGCTCGCGCTCGAGGTCCGCGCGCAGCGCATGCGGATCGACGCGGCTCGCGCGCAGCGCGAGCGGCAGGTCGCCGGCCGGCTGGTCGAGCAGCGCGAGGAACAGGTGCTCCAGGTCGACCTCGTAGTGGCCACGGGCCAGGCACGCGCTCGCCGCGCGCTCGGCCGCCTGCCGGCACAGCGGATTCAATTTCAGGATCAGGGTCTTCAGGGGCGTGCTCATGGAGTCGGTCTCAGGTTCGTTTGCGTGCGTGTTGTTGTCCGGAATCAGTGAATCACGTGCAGCTCGTAGCGCGCGTCCGAGCGATCCTCGGTCGCGTCGCGCGTGCAGAGGAACGCGTCCCAGCCGAGCCGCGAGCCCGCGCCGAGCACGCTCGCGCCGACCTCGGTGCGCTTCAGCACGAGCTTGACCTCGTATTCGAGCGTGAGGCCGGCGAGTAGCGTCAGCATCCGCTCGAGCGCCACCGCCTGCGCGCCGCCGGGCAGGAACGCCTCGTAGTCGCGCTTCGCCAGCGGCCCGATCACGATCCGCGCGCGCATGTCGCGCTGCCAGACGCGCTCGCCGACGAGCGCGGTCGCGCCGAGCACCGCGTTGACTTCGCCGAGCACGCTCAGCTGGTCGGCCGGCACGTCGTACCACTTGCCGACGAACTGGTCGATCTTCACCGGCACGCGGAAGTAGTCGGACAGCGTGCGCTGCAGGTACGCGGCCGACATCGGCCGGTGCCGCGCGGCCAGCGCGTAGCCGGCCACCGCCTCGTCGAGCACGCCGCCCGCGCCCGCCTGCAGGCTGTCGCGCACGTCGTCGCTCGTCACGCCCGCGATCGCGAGCAGCAGCGGCAGATAGCGCTCGTCGCGGTCGAGCTCGTAATGGAACGGCAGCCGGTATTTCTTCCACGCCGCGTAGAACAGCGCGGTCGCGCGGTTCGAGAACACGTCGAAAAACGCGCGCGCCGCGTGGTCGCGCTTCAGGTACTCGCGCGCGACGATCTGCTCGGTGTAGTGCAGCGGCAGCGCGCCCTGCGTGCCGAGCAGCCCGAAGAACGCGGGCGTCAGCTCGACGCGGCCGAGCTCGCCGGCCGCCAGCGCCGCGCCGCGCGCGTCGTCGCTGTCGAGCGGCGCGCCGTCGGCGTCGTACGAGCGCGCGCGCTCGATCTCGCTCGCCGGAAAGCCGAGCGACAGCGTGTTGCGGAACGCGACGCGCTGCGCGAGCACGTCGCCCTGCCGCCACGCGCCGGGCGCATCGGTCGCCTGCCGCACGAACAGCCCTTCGAGCACGCGCACCGCCTGGAAGAACTCGAAGCGGTGGGGCTCGTCGAGCAGCGTGCCGACTACGCCAGGATCGATTCGCCGGTCCGGGGCTTGCATCGGATGATCTCCTCGCCGGTGCGCTTCGACACGACGACTAGTTGAACGAAACTGTTGAGGTGCACGTACAGCCCGAAGAAGCTGTCGAGCACGCGCACGAACGACGCGAGGCTCGAGCCGACGAAGTGCTCCTCGTCGATCGTCACGCGGATCTCGATGCCGCGCACGAAGGTCGCGAACGGCTTGCCGGGCAGCCACTGCACGGCGCCGCGCTGCTCGACGCCCGCGAGCCCGTCGATCTGCCGCATCGACACCGCGGTGCGCCGCAGGTCGTACAGCGTGAGCACTTCCTTCAGCGGCGCGAGCCCGTGATCGACCAGCGACACGTGATTGAGCGCGAGGTGCGACACGAGCCGCCAGTGCGCGGAGCGGCCGCGCTCGAAGCGCACGCTCGGCGTCGGGCGGCGCAGCAGCGCGATGCCGCTGGTCTGCGCGCCGCCTTCCTGGAACAGGTCGCCGCCTTCGAGCCCGAACGCGAGCATCGCCGGCAGGTCGCGGTTCGTGCAGGTCAGGTCGAGGCTCAGCGTGTCGGTCTGTGGCGACGTCGGCTCGAAATCAATGTCGACGATCGAGATCTCGGTCTCGTAGCCGGGGCTCTTCTGCGCGACCCAGTCGTTGCGGCGCGCGAACCAGTAGTGGCCGATCCGCGCGGCTTCGCCGTGGTGCAGCGAATAGAACGGCCGGAACTCGATCACCGATTCCTCGTGCGCCTGCTGCCGCACGAGCTTCACCGAGTCGATCGAGTACACCTCGTACGCGAACGCGCGCCGCGCCTCGGCGATCACCGGGTACGACACCGCGCGGTGCGTGATGCGGATCGGCTCGCCGTGCTGGCGGAACAGGTTGACGATCGGCGTGCAGAACAGCCGGAAATGGCTCGCGGTCAGCAGTTCGAGCAGGCGCGCGACGTGCGAATCGCCGCGCACGTCCTGCAGCACGAGGTGCAGCGTCGTGCGCTGGCAGCGGCCGGAGGCGCGCGCGATCGCGGCGACGTCGAAGTCGATGAAGTCGAACTTGTCGGGGAACGCGAAATACTCGGTGAGCAGCCGGTACGCCGGATGCGATTTCGCCGGGTAGTCGATCAGCGCATCGGCCTCGTCGAAGCCGGCCTGCGCGATCGGCAGCTTGCGCAGCCCGGTCCAGCGGCCGTTGCGCTCCGGCTCGACGTACGCGCCGAGCACGTTGACGAACAGGCAGTCGGTGAGCGCGGCGACGAACGACTGCTCGCCGTGCAGGTGCGCGCGCAGCGTCGGCAGCTTCAGCGCGCCGAGATCGAGCTGCGGCGCGAGCGATTCGAACGTGATCGAGATCACCCCGGTCGCGTTGGCCGGCAGCACCGTCGCGCTCGGCGCGAGCGCGACCGGCGTATAGCGCGCCTCGGCGATGCGGATCGGCGCGAGCGTCACGTCGTACGCGGTGCGGAACCGGCACTGCACGCCGCGGACCGGCCGGCTCTTCAGCTCGGTGCCGCGCTCGACGACCACCGGTTCGGTCTGCTGCCCCGGCGCGCCGAGCGTGAACTGCGCGATCGAGCACGACGGGAACGGCCGCAGGTAGTGCGGATACAGCACTTCCAGCAGCGCTTCGGTGAATTCGGGGTAGTCGTCGTCGAGCTTCTTGTTGATGCGCGCGCCGAGCAGCGCGAACGACTCGATCATCCGCTCGACGTGCGGATCCTCGCAATGCTCGCCCGACAGCGCGAGCCGTGCCGCGATCTTCGGGTAGCGTTCGGCGAAATCCCGCGAATAGCGCCGCAGAAACGATAATTCGCGTTCGTAATACGGCAGCAGTTCTTCCATCGACGACCCCGAGGCTCTTCCATTCCTTGCCGGAAACTGATCTGCCGCCGGGCGGTCCGGCCCGCGCGGCAGCGTGAATTACAGCGATTTCGCGGCGCGCGCGCGCGTGACCGAATACTGCAGCGTCGACGGCTGCAGCATCGCATCGAAATTGACCGGCTCCTCGGCCGGATGCACGACGAGCAGCGCCTGGATCGCGAAATAGAGCGCGTTGGTCGACTGCTCGTTGAGTTCGAACGCGACCTGCACCTGTTGCAGGCGCGGCTCATGGCGCGCGATCGCCTGCTGGATCGACTTGCAGATGTAGGTCCGGTCGTAATGGCTCGCGAGGCTCAGGCCCGCGAAATCGTTCAGCCCGTAGGTCAGCACCGATTTCTGGCATTCCGGCAGAGCCGCCAGGTCGTGATCGGTGTGCGCGATACGGGTGTTGAGGATCGCCTCGACGTCGCGGGCGACGGTGTTCTTGAGCTCGTCCAGCGACAATTGCCGCATCGCGGCGGACGCCGGCAGGTGCGGTTCGTCGTCGAACAGCTTGTCGAGGAAGCTCGGTTCGAATCGTTTCATCGGCGCGCAGCGAAAACGGCAACGGGACGACGCGCGCCCCGTTGCCGCAACCGACTTAGACCGCGTAGGTCTTGTCGTTCTTGGTCAGGCTCCAGGCGCCCTGCGTGTTGCCGCCCTGGTTGCCGCCGATCTTCTGCTGCGTCTGCTTCCACTGCACCGCCGCGTACTTCAGCGAGAAGGTCTCGTGCGGCAGGCCTTCCTTCTGAACGCTCGGCGTCACGCTCGAGATGATCACGTACTTCAGCTTGACCTCGAGGTACTTGACGCGCTGGCCTTCGCCGTCCGAACGCATGAAGTCGATCGTGACTTCATCGAACGTCGTGCCGCCCGACGCGTGCTGGTACAGCAGCGGGCTCGACGAATCGATTTCCTTCGTGAACACCATGTCGCCGTGCTCACAACGCTCCGACGTATGGCCGCCGGCCGTCGATGCGGTGGCCGAGCGCGGTTGGATGATGGAATGGTCCCAGGATTTCAGTTCAATCCAGCTGGCGTGGTCCTTGTCTGCGGACTCGCCCTTGATGGCCGGATTACCGAACTTCAGATACATGTCTAACATGGCCCTTCGACTCCCCAAAGAGGTGGTTTTAACGTCCTACCCAGGCGGCCCGCCCGGGCGATTGGCTTCGCTTATGAATTTGCCGGTTTGGGCAGATCAGCGACAAGTCGCAGAGAAATCGAAAGCTCGTCGAGCTGAAAGTGCGGGCGCAGGAACGCGACCGAACGATACGAGCCCGGCTTGCCCGGAATCTCCGACACTTGTACGGATGCCTCGCGCAGCGGGAATTGCGCCTTCTGTTCCTGCGTCGCGTTGTCGTCGAGCAGGACGTATTGCGAAATCCACCGGTTGAGGAACGTCTCGACGTTCTGCGCGGACGCGAAGCTACCGATCTTGTCCCGCATCATCGCCTTCAGGTAGTGCGCGACGCGCGATACCGAGAAGATGTACTGCAGCTGGGCGGACAGGACGGCGTTCGCATTGGCGCTGTCGGTGCTGTATTTTTTCGGCTTCTGCACCGATTGCGCGGCGAAGAACGCGGCGTAATCTGAATTCTTGCAATGGACGAGCGGGATGAAGCCGAGGTCGCTCAGCTCTTTTTCGCGGCGGTCGGTGATCGCGATCTCGGTCGGGCACTTCAGCGCGATCTCGCCGTCGTCGGTCTTGAACGTGTGGGTCGGCAGATCCTCGACCAGGCCGCCGCCTTCGACGCCGCGGATCGCCGCGCACCAGCCGAAATCGTCGAACGCCGCCGTGAGGCGCGCGGCGAACGCCCATGATGCGTTGCACCACAGGTACTTCTCGTGATCGGTGCCGTCGACGTCCTCGACGAAGTTGAAGTTCTCCGCGGTCTGGCCGTCCTTCGGATTGAACGGCAGGCGGCCGAGGAAGCGCGGCAGCGTGAGGCCGACGTAGCGCGAATCCTCGGAATCGCGGAACGACTTCCACTTCGTGTATTCGACCGTGTCGAACACCTTGCCGAGGTCGCGCGGCTTGCCGAGGTCGGCGAACGATTCGAGGCCCATCAGCTCGGGCGACGCCGACGCGATGAACGGCGCGTGCGCGGCCGCCGCGACGTGCGACATCTGCTCGATGAAATACAGGTCTTCCGGCTGGCGGGAGATCTCGTAATCGCCGATCAGCGCGCCGAACGGCAAGCCGCCGAACGTGCCGAATTCCTCTTCGTAGACCTTCTTGAACAGCGCGCTCTGGTCGAACTCGCTCGCGCCCTTGAAGTCGCGCACGAGGTCGCGCTTCGGCGCGTGCAGCGCCTTGATCTTGATCGTCTGGCCCGTGTTGCTTTCCTTGACCAGGTAGTCCATCCCGCGCCACGTGCTCTCGAGGCGCTGGAATTCCGGCGCATGCATCACCGCTGAAAGCTGCGTGGAAATCAGCCGGTCGAGCTCCGCGACGCGCGCGTCGATCGTCGCCGACAGGTTGTCCGACACGATCACCGTGCCATCGAGCACCTGGTGCACGAGCTCGCCGATCAGGTCCTTCGCGCGTGCATGTTCGGAATCGGATTTCGCGACCTTGCTCTTCTCGACGATATCGTCGAGCAGCGAAGTCCCGGCGGCGTATTCCGCGCCGCTCGTCTGGGCCGCAGCCGTTTGCTGGTTCATCTCAACACCCCGTCGTCATTCGCCGTCTTTGTCGCCGCCGCCCGTGCCCTTGGCCAGCTCCTGCAGCTGCTGCGTGTTCTTCAGCACGTCCGACAGGAGATCCTCGAGCTTGTCGTTGCCGGCCAGCTTGTTGCGCAGGTCGGCAAGCTTCGAGCGCGCCTCGAGCAGGCGGCGCAGCGGCTCGACCTGCTCCACCACCTCGTCCGGACTGAAGTCCGACAGCGAGCGGAACTTCAGGTCCACCGCGAACTTGCCGCCTTCCGGGCTCAGGCGGTTTTCCACCTGGAACGCCGCGCGCGGCTCGATCGCCTTCATCACGTCGTCGAAGTTGTCGCGATCGATGTTGACGAACTTGCGGTCGCGCAGCTTCGGCTGCTCGATTTCCGACTGGCCCGCCAGATCGCCGACCACCCCGACGACGAACGGCAGTTCCTTCACCTCGATCGCGTCGCCCTTCTCGACCTCATAGGTCAGCTGGACGCGCGGCGGCCGTATTTTCTGCAGGCGCTTCTGAATGCTCTCGTTCTTGGCCATCGACGGCTCCCAGGTTCAGATTGATGGTGTTGTTATCGTCGCGTTCGGCTCAGCGCAGCGCGCTGAACGGATCCGCCCCGCCCTTCTGCGGTGCGGGAGCGGCGGCGGGCGCCGCGGTGTTCGCGGCAGGCGCGGTCGCAGCCGCGGTATCGGCGGCGGCCGGCGCGACCGTGCCCTTGCCGCGATGCACGATGCGGCGCGGCGGCCGCGGCTTCCCGACCCGCTGCTCCGGCGGGAACAGCGCGTTTTCGCCGAGCGTGTCGCGCAGCTGCTTCGCGAGCGCCTGCGCGTCCGACTTCGCGTCGCCCGCGAGCGACGCATCCTGGCGCAGCTCGCCGAGCGACTGCGTCGCGATCCGCAGGCCCGCGACAGCCAGCACGCTCTTGGCCTGGCGGTCGGTGTTGTCGCGCTGCAGCGCTTCCTGTGCGGCGACGATCGCCTGGCCGTAGTGGTTCTGCGCGAACTGGATCTGCGCGATGCGCGACCACGGTTCCTCGCGCGTCGGATCGGCCTTCGCAAGTGCCTGGTAGAGGCCCAGCGCGCGATCCTGGTCGCCCGATTTCGCGACGGCGTCGGCGTCGGACAGCGATTTGTTGAACACTTCGGCGGTCGGCGGCGTGGGCGTGGTCGCGCAACCGGCGATCACGCCGCAGGCCACCACTACCCCGGAAAGTTTTGCGAAGAGACGGTCTTTCATCGTTATATCACCGGCGCGTGAGATTTAAATCCGTTGAGAATCTGGTTCTTTTGCTTTGCGAGAAGCGCGCGGGTATAGTACCGATCAATTTTTCATAATTCAATCGCCACGTGCAAGGTAATTCCTTTTAAATCCGTGCGCTACCCCTCGAATGACGCCGCGCGTCAGGTCTGCATCGGATTCGCATTCGAACCGGATGCGCAAGTTTTACCCGATCCGCGATGTATGCCCCGGGGGCGCGGAAAAATTTGCCGGGCGACAGTCGCGGCAGATGCGTGCGTGATGCGTGTTTAATGACCAAACAGTGGAAAACCGGTCATTCCCGGCCGACCGGGAAATAAAAGCCGGTAGTTTTGACAGGGAGTAAAGGCGGCAAGCCGGAAACACGATGAAATCGCTCATGATTCGCTATGCGCTGCCGCTGATCGCCTGCGCGCTGCTGGCCGGATGCGCGGCCGCCCCGCTGCTCGGCTCCGCCGCCAGCGCCGTGCTGCAGGCGGCTGGTGTCGGCAAGCCCGAACTGCCCGATTCGCAGAAGCCGCCGCGCAACCTCGGCATCACGCTCGCCGCGGCGCCGAACCTGAATGCCGCGAACGACAACCGGCCGCTGGCGCTCGTCGTGCGCCTCTATGCGCTGAAAGACCCGACGTCGTTCCAGCAGGCGCCATTCGACAGCTTTACCGATCCGAACAAGGAAAAAGCCGCACTGGGCGCCGATCTGCTGAACGTGCGCGAGATCACGCTGATTCCCGGCCAGCGCTATACGGCGACCGAGAAAGTGTCGCGCGAGGCGCAGGCGTTCGGCATCGTCGCGCTATTCCGCGACCCCGCGCTGCAGCGCTGGAAACTGACATTCGATCCGGCGAAATCGGAGAAATCCGGCATAATCATCGGCCTGCATAATTGCGCGATGACCGTCACCGACGGGAGCGTCATCGCACCGCAACAGGGCGCGCCGTCGCAGCCGCTCAATCTGCTTTCGTCTGTCAGCTGCGGTTAAGGATGACGCATGAATGTCAATTAACAAGAGTTAACAATTGGCGATTTAATTCGGGCATGACCAAATCGATTACTTCGCATCACGACATTAACCGGGTTTGACATGAGTTATTCGGCAAAGGTGCTATGGGGAGAGGGGCTGTTCCTTCGGCCTCAACACTTCCAGAGACAGGATGCGTACCATGAGGCGCGCCTGTTCGAATCCATCCAGGCGATCCAGCCGTACAACTGGGGCGTGCGCTCGGCGCGCTTCGACCGCGACGCGCTCGGCAGCAACGTGCTGCGTCTCGCCGAGCTGGCGCTCGTGTTCCCGGACGGCGCGCTGTACGCCGCGCCGCAGGCCGACGACCTGCCGCCGCCGGTCGCGCTCGACACGCTGCCCGAGGGCATCAACGAATTCGTGTTCTATCTCGCGCTGCATCCGCTGCGCGAGAACGGCGCGAACTACAGCGACGATCCGTCGGCCGGCTTCATCACGCGCTTCGTGAGCGAGCAGACGAGCGTCGCCGACAACTTCACCGACGCGGCCGAGGCCGACGTCACGTTCCTGAAGACGCAGGTCAAGCTGATCGCGCACAGCGAGCCGCGCGACCAGCTGCTGTCGGTGCCGCTCGTGCGCGTGCGCCGCACCGCGACGTCCGGCTTCGAGATCGACGACAGCTTCGTGCCGCCGTGCCTGGCGATCGAGGCGTCGCCGATCCTGCACCAGCGGCTGCGCCAGCTGGTCGACGCGCTGCAGGCAAAGGTGAACGCGCTGTACGGCTTCCACCGCGAGCCGTCGAAGAACATCATCGAGTTCCGCTCGGGCGACATCGCGTCGTTCTGGCTGCTGCACACGGCGAACGCCGCGTTCGCGACGCTCGCGCACCTGCACCAGCATCCGGCGCTGCATCCGGAGCGGCTGTTCCAGGAACTGCTGCGCCTCGCCGGCCAGCTGATGACGTTCTCGAAGGGCTACACGCTCGCCGACCTGCCCGCGTACCGCCACGACGATCCAGGCCCCGGCTTCGCGCGCCTCGACCTGATCCTGCGCGAGCTGCTCGACACCGTGATCTCGACGCGCTACTTCGCGATCACGCTCGACGAGGTGCGTCCGTCGTTCCATCTCGGCCGGCTCGATTCCGGCAAGATCGACGAGAAGACCGCGTTCTACCTCGCGGTGTCCGCCGACATGCCGAGCGTCGAGCTCGTCGATGCCGTGCCGGCCCGCTTCAAGGTCGGCGCGCCCGACGACGTCGACAAGCTCGTGCTGTCGGCGATGCCCGGCGTGCGGCTGTCGTACACGCCGCAGGTGCCGCCCGCGATTCCCGTTCGGCCGGGCGCGTGCTACTTCGCGCTCGATTCGCGCGGCGCGCTGTACGAGCGCATGCTGCAGGCCCAGTCCGCGATGATCTACGCGCCGACTGGCATCAATGACCTGAAATTCGAACTGATCGCGGTGACGTCATGAGCTACGCGCCTTCCCTGTTCGGCGACAACGCGCCGCCTCCCGTGCATTCCCCGGCGTCGACGGATGCCGCGTTCCAGGCGCGCTCGCTGCTCGACCTGCTGTACGACGGCTTCTTCGCGCTGTTCCTGCTCAGGAACGGCCGCGAGCCGGACAGCGCGAGCGAGTTCAGCACGCGCATCCAGGAATTCCTCGCCGACTTCGAGCGCGGCGCGAAGAAGCTGAACATCGCAGCCGAGGATGTGTACGGCGCGAAGTTCGCGTTCTGCGCGGCGGTCGACGAGATGGTGCTGTCGTCGCAGTACAAGATTCGCCCGGACTGGGAGCGCCGGCCGCTGCAGCTCGTGCTGTTCGGCGAGCAGCTCGCGGGCGAGAAGTTCTTCCAGTATCTCGAGGAGTGCCGCGCGCAGGGCGCGGCGCGGCTGCAGTCGCTCGAGGTGTTTCACATGTGCCTGCTGCTCGGGTTCCAGGGGAAGTATCTGCTCGAGGGGCCGGAGAAGCTCGCTTACCTGACGGCGCGCATCGGCGACGAGATCGCGCACATGAAGGGCAAGCGCGCGCCGTTCGCGCCGAACTGGCCGCTGCCGGATCAGATTGCGCATCGGCTCAAGCGCGAGGTGCCGGTGTGGGCGATCGGCGCGGTGTTCGGGCTTGTCGCGCTGCTCGGGTACCTGGGGCTCAACACCTACCTGAAGGACAAGACGCTGCAGGCGCTCGCGCCGTATTCGCAAGTCATCAAGGTCGGGCCGGAATCGGCGAATTTGACGATTTCGCTGCCGTGAGCGTTGGGCGGCGCGGGCGAAGTTGTTCCGCGCCTGACGTCAAAGCAGGATGAACGCGTCGTTCTCCACGTAGAAGACGAACGCGTCGAGCAATTGCGAAAGACTCGGATCGTCGACCTGGTCGTGCGCGTTGATCACGATGTCCTCGATCGTCGCGCTGTCGAGCGTGATGCGCCAGCCCGGTTGCTTCGCGATGTCGGGCACCGTGTCCTCGTCCGGGTCCGTCGTGTCGGGCGCGAACGCGCCGACGGTGTCCAGCGTCCACGGCGTCGGGGGCAGGTAAAGCCAGCCGGAGAAATCGCCGGGCTGTTCCAGGATAAGTTTCAGCGAGACTTCAGTCGCCGGTGCAGCCGAGGTAAGCATCGTTGTCGCAGCAATAATCAAGGGATCGATCGGGCCGCGGAGCGTCGCGGCGGGCCGTGATTATGCCAACGAATCGCGGCATGCGGCGAGCGACCGCGTCACGCACCGTCACCCCGTCTGCAGCGCCGGCATGCGCCCTTCCGCCAGCTTGAACTCGCCGACCGTCTCCGCGAGCTTGCCGGCCTGCTCGCGCAAGAGCGTCGCGGCGGCGGCCGACTGCTCGACGAGCGCCGCGTTCTGCTGCGTCGCGTTATCGAGCTGCGACACCGCCTGATTCACCTGCGCGAGCCCCGTGCTCTGCTCCGTCGCCGCGACCGTGATTTCGGCAATCACGCTCGTGATGTTGCGCACCCCGTCGACGATTTCGTCCATCGTCGCGCCGGCCGTCTGCACGAGGCCGGAGCCGCCTTCGATCCTCTCGACCGACGAGTGGATCAGCTGCTTGATCTCCTTGGCCGCTTGCGCGCTGCGCTGCGCGAGCGCGCGCACCTCGCCCGCCACGACGGCGAAGCCGCGGCCGTGCTCGTTCGCGCGCGCGGCTTCGACCGCCGCATTGAGCGCGAGGATGTTGGTCTGGAACGCAATGCCATCGATCACGCCGATGATGTTGGCGATCTCCGTCGACGCTTGCGTGATGTCGTGCATCGTCGAGACGACCTCGCCGACGACCGCGCCGCCGCGCACCGCGACATCCGACGCCGATTCCGCCAGCCGGCTCACCTGGGTCACCGCATCGGCCGAGTTGCGGGCCGTGCCGGCGATTTCCTCGAGGGCGGCGGCCGTTTCCTGAAGGCTCGACGCGGCGAGCTCGGTACGGCTCGACAGATCCTGGTTGCCTTGCGCGATCTCGGCGCTCGCCACGTTGACCGATTCGCTGAACTCGCGAATCTGTAGCAGGATCGTGCTGATTTTCTCGGCGAACAGGTTGAACGCATACGCGATCTGCGCGGCTTCGTCTTCGCCGCTGGCGGGCAGGCGCTTCGTCAGGTCGCCGCTGCCGCTGGCGACGTCGGTGAGCGCGTCGCGCACCAGCAGGATGCGCTTGAAGGCCGCGTTCGTCAGCGCGCCGACGAGCGCCGCCGCGATGATGGCGACGATCAGGATCGCGGCGAGCGTCGTCGTCGCCACGGCGCGCATGCCGGCCGTCACGTCCGATTTGTCGAGCGCCAGCACGAGGGACCAGTCGGTGCCGGCGATCGGCTGGGCGCGCAGCAGTTTGGTCGCACCGTCGATGTCCACGGCCACCGGCTCGGACGCCGCCTTCAGCGCGTCGAGGTGCCCGGCATCCAGCGCCGGCGACAGTTCGGTCGCCGGCTTCATGATCAGGTCGGTTTTCGGCGCGGCGATCACGCGGCCGCTCTTGTCCACCAGAAACGCAAAGCTCGACGGCGTCGGGTGCACGGCGGTCACGATGGCGCTCACGCTCTGCATGAACAGGCTTGCGGCCATGACGCCCTTGACGGCGCCGTCGCGCACGATGGGCACCGCGAACGCGAAGGCAGGCTTGCCGGTCGACGCGTCGCGATAGAGCGCCGTCGCGACCAGATGGCCGGCGCCGACCGCCTGCTGGTACCACGGTCGCGCGGTCGGATCGTAGCCGGGCGCGAGCGGGATGTTCGAGAAGGCCGTCTTGTCCGGCAGGCCGAGCGTCAGTACCTCGAAGCCGCCCGACTTGCCGAGCAGCTTCAGCGCCGGCAGCGGATCGCCTTCGCCGATCGCGAGCGTGTCCGCCAATGCCTGGGTTTCCCTGCTGCGGCTCGCGACCCACTCGTCGATCGCGAGCGCGTGCCCGTTGAGAATCGACTTGTGGTTCTGGTCGATTGCCTCGTCGTTGTGGCTCTTCACGACGTAATAGACAAGGCCGCCCGTGGCGGCCAGCGCCGTGACCACGATGGCGACGCAAGTCGCGAGTATCCGTGTGCGAATCGATGACAGCATGATGACGTCGATCTCCCCTTTGCCGCTTGATATGGAATGGGTCGCCGAAACGGCGGGCAACGTCATGATTAACGACAGCTGTCGGGGGATCTTAAGGCCTGACTGGTCAGACCGGGGTGGTGGGGGGTTGGTGGGCGGCTGGGGCATCTCGATCGAGCGCGAGCCGTGCGCTCGTTCCGGTGCGTCGCCGCGCGCCGACCGGTAGCCGCCCTGATGTCTGTCCCGCCGTCTCACCTTGGTCGCGGGCGACCCAACGGTTTCCTGCTCACACGACCATATCGCGCACGATGTCCGCCAAGCTCCTCGCCGTAACGCGTTCCGCTTGAGATCAAACTCGTACCACGAGAGAGTTCACGTAACCTGAACGAAGAAAAGTCCTTCGCGCTTACCCTTGTCGATGAATAAGTAAGCCAGAGCGTCACTAAGTCCGAATATATCCGTCCAGCCTGACGGAAAGTCTCCCGAATACAACTGAAGGGAAAACTCAAGCCCCTGATCAAGACTCAAATTTTCGTTTTGCAAGAATCCTGGAGGCGTTCCAATCCCACTACCTTGATATGGCTGCGCAGCCTCATCCTGCACAATCAACTTTCTTGCGGGAATAACATCCGCACCAAAAATCTCCGCACCTTTTTTGTGTAAAATAACCTGAGTAGACTTGCCGGTCTTAATGACCCGCATTTCCTCCGAATCGCCATGATAAGTTATGCGATCCAAGAAATAATCATCTCGCGAGTAAAAAGAGAAAACGGAAACATACTCATCACCCCCCTCAAGACCAAGGAATTTTGTAGGCAAAGATGCCACTAATTGAAGCTCCTCCCCCGATGATGTCGTCGGCCAACTCGCTAGCCCCCCAATAAGTGCCCCCCCTCCAATTCTTGGATCGATCGCGTCATGACACTCAGCACCAATTAGCAGCTTTTTCATATCAATCTCCACATATACATGGGCATTTCTTGGCCAGGAATGCTTGTGCCCGCTTCCTGAGCCGCCTCGCTTGACTTGCAGAAATTCCGGCCTTCCTCAAACCACCCTGAGTGATATCAAGCTCCCGCTTAATATCATCATGAAACTCATTTCTCCCAAGCCCATATGCTTGCCGTATTTTTGCTTCGTGATAATGTGCACCGCCTATTCCACGCGTATCTGTCGCAGGGCCTCTGGTGTGCCGATCAAGATCGAGTGCAATTGAAGGATTATCAGCATCCCTGCAATTCTTATTCGCCAGTCCTTTTTGCACTAGATACTCATGACGCAGCAACTCATGAGCTTGCAGGCCGTCGCCAACGTTATCTCCACCGTTGAGCCCCCCGTATGTACCAAGTTGCCCGACCTTCGCCAGACCCAGCGGATCCACCCACTCCACGGGGTTTGATGCGTATCGGTAAATATTGACGCCACCTTCCAGCCCGATTGGGTCCGCCGAGACAAATCTGCCCATGGTTGGATCGTAGTAACGAGCACGGTTGTAATGCAATCCCGTCTCCTCATCAACCTGCTGCCCCTGAAACCTCAACGGATTCCTCGGCACGATCCCCGCCGCCTTCGACGCCCGAGCAATCACTTCCCGCGCCTCGCCCCACGCCTTGTACGACGCCTCCCACACAACGTCGCCGTCGTCATCGGTCAGCAACTGCGGCGTGCCGATCTGGTCGCAGTGGTAATAGAACAGCTTCGCATCCGCCCGCCGCTCCGGCACCTTCTGCAGTGGATCGTCCTCCGGCACGTATCGATCGGTGCTCTTCCATACCGGCGTCGCGATTCCCTCCACCGGCTCCGTCACATACTGCGCCAGCGGCACGAACGTCCCCGGCTCGTAGATGTAGTGCGTACCGCGCTCTCCATCGCTTTCGTACGCAAGCGTGTCGCCATCCCACCCGAACACCGTTCGCTCGCCGTTCACCTCCTTCGCGATCCGGCGGCCGAACGCATCATAGAAATACCGCGCCTGGCTCTGCCGTGACGTCTCCGCCACGCGCGCTCCCAGCAGGCGATTAAACTCATCCCACTCGTATTCCTGCTCGCCGGCCGGCGTACGCTTGCGGATCAAATTCCCCCGCGCGTCGTACTCGAAGTGCATCCCCGCATACGCCTTCAGCAAGTTACCGAGCACCTTCGGCACTTCCACCGGCAGCGTGCTTTCCGGCCTCACCGGACTGGGACGCGAGGCAGGCGCAGCTTGCTGCTGCACCGGATCGATAATGTTGCTCGCCGGATCGAACGCAAACCGCTCCTTCGCGACCGGACTGATCGCCTCGATCAGCCGCCCGACCGGATCGTATCGATAGTCGGTCCCGCCCTTGCGGCTGTCCTCGATTCTCGACAATTGCCCCACCGCGTCATAGCGATACCGCCGCTCCGCCAACGGCGCCGGCGACGTCGTCCGCTGAACCGTCTGCTGCAATACTCGCCCAGCCGGGTCGTACATCGTGCGCTGCCCGACCTTGCTCGACAGCATCCGCACCGTCTCCCGATGCAGGTCGTCGCGTTCGATCTGCACACGCTCCTCGCCGTCCAGCAGCATCCCGTGCACGTGCCCGGAGCCGTACATCAGCCAGTCGATCGCATGCCCGTCCGGGCGCACGGTCCGCCGCCGGTTGCCGAGCTCGTCGTATTCGTGATGCCAGACATAGCTGCGCGGCTCGCCGAACACACTATAGGCGTGGTGTTCCCGTACGAGATTGCCGACCGGATCGAAGAAGAACTGCACACGGCTGTACCGGTTCGCGGCCTCGACCAACCGTCCGCTCGGGTCGTACGCGAAACGCTCTTCGCTATCGCCGGCCGCACGCTTCATCAAACGGCCGTTCGCGTCGATTTCCATCGACGTCACACTACCCGCTTCGTCAAGCGCAAGAAGGCTGCCGCTCTCCGGGTCATACTCGTAGCGCGTCACCTTTCCGTCGAAGCCGGTTTCTTCGATCAGCCGCCCCGCCGGATCGTAATGGAACTGATACGTCGCGAAGTTCGCATCGGTCAACGCAGACAGTCGGCCGAGGCGGTCATAGCGATACGCAAGCGTCTGTCCCAACGCATCCGCGCGGCTCGCAATCCGGCCAACCGCGTCGTAGCTGTATCGCGTCGACCGGTCGAGCTGATCGGTATGCCGCAGCAACCGGCCTTCGGCGTCGTAATGCACGTGTTCGACGCCTGCCGGGGAACGCACCTCGGCGAGTTGCCCATTCGAACCGTAGCGGTAGGCAATCGCCCCGCCGGCGGCATCCTTCGCCTCGATCACGCGGCCGATGTCGTCATAACGCCACTCGGTCTTCTTGCCGGAGCAATCCGTATAGCTCGCCAGTTGCCCGGCCTCGTTGTATTCGAGCGCCTTCGATCCGCCCTTCGCATCGGTGATCTCCGTCGGCAACCCTTTATCGCTATAGCTGTACTTCGTCGCGTGTTCGAGCGGGTCGAGTTCCTCGACGACATTGCCCGCGTCATCGTACTTGCGTTGCCACACATGACCGTTCGGATCGGTCATCCGGACCATCTGGTCCTTGTCGTCGTACGCCATCTCGGCGATGCTGCCGTCCGCACGCTCGTGGCGCGTCAGGTTGCCGCGCGCGTCGTAGCGCATCTGCTCGATGCTGCCGTCCGGCAGGATGTGCAGCACCAGGTTGTGATGCTCGTCGCGCCTGAACCATTCCTCGTTACCGTCCGGATAGACGATCCGATACGCGTAGCCGTGAATGTTGAAGTAGTAGCGCGTCATCTGCCCGAGCGCGTCGGTCACGTAGGTCAGGCGGATGTTCGGATTCCATGCGAGGCGGATATCGAGGCTGCCGTCGTCCGCGTATTCGCGCACGCACTTTGCATTGGCGTTGTCGTCGGCGTTCGCGCCGTCCCACTCGAGCGTCATCCCGCGGCCGGTGCGATCGGTGTAGCGGGTAATCAAGTGCCGATGGTATTGATAGGTCCGCGCGTTGCCGTGACGGTCGACCGCGCGCACGAGGTCGCCGGCGGCATCGTATTCGTAGCGTGCAAGCGTCCGACGCTCGCCGCCCGCGAGCACCTGCTCGATCTGCACGATCCGGCCATGCTTGTCGTGCTCGAATGCGAGCACGTTGCCGCTCGCATCGATCAACCGCGCGAGGCGATCGAGCGCATCGTAGTCGAGCGTGATCGTATTGCCGGCGCGGTCTTTCTGCATCGCGAGGCGGAACGCGTCACCGCGGCGCTCGTATACAAGCAGCGCATCGTGGCCATACGAAATCGTCACCCACGTATCGTCGAGACGCGACAGCGTCAGATTCTCCGACAGGTCGTCAACCACGTCCCCTGCCGCCAGCGCGCGATATTCGACGCTGCGCCCTTCCGGATCGCGATAGAACCACTGGCCGCCCTTGATATCGATCCGGGTCGTGTACGGCGTGATCCAACGTGCACCCAGTTCGCCATTGTCGTAAGCAGACAGCCGCGACCGGTACGTGCGCTCCCAGACGAGCGGCAGCGCGCCCGGCAGGTCAAAATCGATGTGGGAGAACCGCTCGTCCCCGAATGCGAAATCGATCGATGCGGGCGACTCTCCAAGCCCGCATGCCTTGCAACTGCTCTTGCCAGGCCCCTCCACCGGCGCCTGACCCTCGGTTGCCCCCAACCCTCCCTGCGGCTTTTCCTTTTCGGCGTGGCTCTTCCCCCCCGGCTTCACATCCGCCTGCTTCTCATGCAACTTCCCACGCGCCCTGGCCCGCCCCACAGCCTCGATCAGCTGCACCACGAGCCACATCATCTTGCCTTCCTCGCTACCCGCCAGCGAACGAATCGACTTCGCGACCTTCGGCGCCTCCGTCCTCAGAAACGCCACCGTGCCGCGAAACGGCTCGAGCCACGCATCCGGCGCGAGCTTCGCGGCGGCGCCGGTCACCTTGTTCCCGACGGTCTTGCCGAGCGCCTTGTACCCCTCCCACGCAAACGCGATCCCGTCGCCCACCCGGCTGGTGCTGTACCACGGCCGCTTGTCGCCCATCTTCTTCGCGAGCTGCTCCGCGCGCTTCAGGTTGCCGCTGTTGTCGAAGAGCTGGCCGTGCAGCGCCTTGTCCATGCCCGTCGCGATCGCGACCATCAGCTCTTCCGCCTTCGACGCGCACCCATTGAGCAGCTCGACGAGACCGGCCTTCAGCTTGTTCAGGAAATCCTCGATCTCGGTCGCACAGGTCGCATTGATATGCGTGACGAGCACCGAGATGATCGCCGCGCCGAGATTGCTGCGCGTGATCAGCAACTGGTTGCGCACGAGCGCGAGCAGCGGGCGCGCCGACATCCGGAACGGCGCGAGCGTCGGCGGCAGCGGAATGATGCCGATCAGGTTGATCGCGAGGCTCATGTAGTCGAGCACCTGGCCGCCGCGCTTCTGGATGATCTCGGCGATATCGCCGAGCGCGTCGATCGCCGCCATGATGTTGCCGACGATCGGCACCGCGCCGGCAACCGTCTTCACGTCCTCGAACGTGATGTGGTTGCCGCTGATCTTGCGCAGCCACGCGTCGAAGCGATTGCCGCCCTGCGCGACGTCCTTCGGCGAGATATCGCTGAGCCAGGTAACGGCCTGTTCCTTCTCGGCGCCCGGTGGGAGTTGTTGAGCCATGTTCTTCTATCGAATCGCGATTCGTTGTTCTCGACGGCTGATGCGCCGCCCTCTCAGGATTTCAGCGGTCCGCCGAACCCGCTCGTCGGCAGCTTCATGCCGCCCGCTGCGGACGCCACCGTCGTACCCCCCTTGCCGGCGATCCCGGCAACACCAGGCAACGCCCCCTTCAATGCCCCCGTCGCCGCATTCGCCGCCGGCGCGGCAAGCGCCGCGAGTCCGCCCTGACGCGCCGCCTGCACCATCCCGGCCACCTCCTTCGCGGCGCCGCCCAGGCTCGAGGCCGTCTGCACCGCGGACGCCAGGCCTGCCCCGCCCAGCGCAGTCGCCGCGGCCGGCAGCGCAGAGCTCGCGAGCCCGCCCAACGCAGCGCCTGCACCGCCACCGCTCACGAGCCCCATGGCGGCGGTTGCCGCGGCAGGCGCCATGCCCTGCAGCTGGCTGGCAAGCTGCCCCGTCGCCGCCGCTTGCGCGGCTTCGGGCGACGGCGCGACAGCCTCGGCCGGCCACTTCGCCTCCTTGAAGTAGTTCGCCGGCTGATTCGACTCGCGCGGGTCCTTGCCGAACTCCACGCGCACCGCACCCGGCGGCAACCCGCTCACGATCGTGCGGCCGGTGTCGTCGAGCGCGCCCTTCTTCAGCACGCCGCCGTTCACGTCCTTCACCGTAAACAACCCGCCCTTCACCGCCTCGCCGTTCACGTACTGGTGCAGCAGCTCCAGTTGCCCCGGCTGGTCCGGCCTCGGGCTCGGCAGCGGATACCCCATGCTCGCCGGCCCGCTGAACGTATGCGACGCGCCCTTCACGTCGATTTTCCCCGGCGCATGGATCTCGATGTTGCCGCCGGCGATGCGGATATAGCCGCCGCCGCTCGTCAGCAGGATCCCCTGATCGGCCGCGATCTCGATGCGGTCGGTCGCCGACAGCACCTTGACCGTCTTCTGCGCGGTCAGCTCGACGTTGTCCGACTGCGCCTGGATCTCGACCTTGCCCTTGCCCGCGAACAGCTTGATCCCCGCGTTCTGCACGAACAGGCTCAGCTTCTGGCCGATGCTCGCCAGCAGCGACTTGCCGGCCGCGACATGCACGCTCTGCCCGCTCGCGATGTTCACGTGATCGTTCGCGACCACGTGCACCGACTGCTGCGTCGACATCCCGATCCCGGACGGGCTGCCGAACAGCATCACCGGTTCCTTGAACGCGTTCGCGCTGCCGGTGCCGCCGCCCGCCGTGCGACCGCCCGATGCGCTGCCCGACGCGCTGTCCTGCGTCGCATCGGTGAACGTGCGCATCGTGTCGTGCGCGTCCTTCAGGCTTTCGGCCTGATGCTGTTCGCTGACGCCCGACATCGACTCGACGAGGCTCTCGGCATTCACTAGCTGCTGCTGCGTTTCCTTCACGTCGAGCGGCTGGCTGTTCGGTGCTTTCGGGTGCGTGGTCACGTACAGGCCCTGGCTCGCGCGCACCGCACCGTACGCATCCGAACGCAGATCGAAGCCGCTGCCGAGATACGACCCGCGCGAATTGCCGTTCTGGTCGATGAGGTAGCCGAGATGCAGCAGGCTGTTCGCGCTGCTGCTCATCAGCTGCACGCGGTTCTGGCCGGTCGCGTCGTCCATCACGAGCTGGTTGTAGCCGCCGCCCGAGTATTCCTTCGACCGGTAGCCGGACAGAATGCCGTCGCTATGCCATTGCGGCCTGGTCGCGCCGTTGTAGACACGGCCGACGGCCAGCGGCCGGTCGCAATCGCCGCCGACGTAGTCGATCAGCACTTCCTCGCCGATCCGCGGCATATGCACGCCGCCATAGCCGCCGCCGGAGTCCGACTGCACGACCCGCACCCAGCACGATGCGTTCTCGTCGCCCGGGTTCACGCGATCCCAGACGAACTGCACGCGGATGCGGTTCAGCTCGTCGGTGTAGACCTCCTCGCCCTGCGGCCCGACGACGATGGCTGTCTCGAGATGCATCTCCGGCTTGCGATGCTCGAACGGGCTGCGATACGGCACGCTCGCGCGCTGCGCTTCGACCTCGACGAGATAGAAGCCCACCGAACCGTCGCCATGCGGCACGCGGAACGCCGGATCGGCCGCATAGCCGGCCTGCGCCTGCGCGAGCGCATCGCGCAGGCTGTGGGGAAAGGCCACGCCGTTGCTCGACACCGGCAGGTTGTTCTCGATCCACCACGCCACTTCGATCGTCGCGAATTCGCGCTGGTCGGCCGGGTCGCGATCGTGCTCGGGATGGTCCGACAGCGTGAAGCGCCGCCCCGCGTCGATGCCGCGCACGCCGCCCGCGGCGTGGAAGCGCTTCGCCTGCGACTCCCATTCCTCCATCCGCACCTTCGTCAGATGGTCGCCGCGCGTCTGGTCGAGATAGGTGTACGCACCGGTGTACTCGTAGACTTCGAGCTGGTCGGGCAGCTCGCCCTGTGTGCCCATCGTCGGCAGCGTCGTGCCCTTCGGGTTCGACGGCGCGGACGGGTTCTTGTAGTCGAACGTGCGCGTCGTGCGCGTGACGCTCTGCAGCGTGCGGGTGCCGGTCCATTGCGTGAACGCGTCCGTCTCGCTCGCGGTGCCCGCGCGATAGAAGCGCACCGTCTCCGGCGACAACGGCGCGAACGCCTGCAGGTTGTCGGTGATCACGAGCGTGTGCGACTTGCCGTCGTCGGCCTGCTGCCATCCGCAGTAGAGGCCCTCGTCCTCCATCAGCCGATGCACGAAATGCCAGTCGGTGTCGTGCTGCCGCGTGTACGAGCGGCTCGGCAGCGGCTTCGACAGCGCGAAGCGGAAATGGCCCTGCGCCTGCTGATGGCGGTTCAGCACGTCGGTGATGATCTGGTCGACGGGCGCGTCGTTCCAGATCCGCTGATCGCGGCGGAATTTCAGGAAATGGGTGAAATCGGCGAACGCGAGCTGGTAGGTCGTGAGCCCGCCGTCGGCGCCCAGCCGGCGCGCGGTGTGCACGTAACCGTGCTGCGGCCGGTAGCTGCGATCGGCCTGCTGGATCCACAGCGTCACCGGCTGCGCGATCAGCTTCTTGAGCTCCAGATCGCCGTCCGCCGCCAGCACGTCCAGCGTGAATTCGTAGGACCGCCCGATCCGCGCGCGGCCGACGGCGCGCTGCACCGTCAGCGTGTTCGCGCCCAGCGGCGTGTCGAGCTTCAGCAGGCGGTCCTGCTGAAGCAAGCCGCCGCGCAGCGCGGCAATCACGTTCTGCATGTTCATCGCATCAGCCTTTTGTTCTTTTAAAGCACCCTCGGATGGCGCATCGTCAATTTTCTGCTCGCGCGATTTTACCGACAAATTAGGGCTGTAATCAGACAAATGACCTGATTTAAAGGAACCGGTTCGAATCGGGATCGCGAGTCTGCTCAGCCGAAACTCGGCCGATCGGCCGCCCGGCAAAGCTTGGCCGGCGGGTGCCGCCGCTGCGACGCAGCATGCCTCGCGCCGCCTCCCCGGCGATTGCAATCAGGGCCAATTCCGCTATCGGTCGCGCCGGGTTGCGAGTAGTGTCTATTTGCCCCGCATTCCGGCTGCCGGGTTCTTAAAACACCCTATTGGAGATATGTGATGAAACCGTCGAGATTCCTGCTTTCGGGCCTGCTGCTCGCATCGGCCCTGGGCTTCAACGCCGTGGCCGCCCACGCGGAGGACCTGCTGGATTCGGTGAAAAAGGCCGGCGTGCTCAGGGTCGGCCTCGAGGGCACGTATCCGCCGTTCAATTCGCGCGGCACGTCGGGGCAGCTCGAAGGGTTCGACGTCGACATCGCGAATGCCGTCGCGGGCAAGCTCGGCGTGAAGACGCAGTTCATCCCGACCGAATGGAGCGGCATCATCGCGGGCCTGCAGGCCGGCAAGTTCGACGTGATCGTCAACCAGGTCACGATCACGCCGCAGCGCAAGGAAGCGCTCGACTTCAGCCAGCCGTACACGTATTCCGCCGCGCAGCTGATCCAGCGCAAGGACGACAAGCGCGACTTCAAGTCGCTCGACGATTTCAAGGGCAAGAAGCTCGGCGTGACGCTCGGCACCAACTACGACCAGATGGCGCGGACCGTGCCCGGCATCGAGGTGCAGACGTATCCGGGCGCGCCCGAGAAGCTGCGCGACCTGGCGGCGGGTCGGATCGAAGCGACGCTCGACGATCGGCTGATGCTGCCGTACATGATCAAGACGTCGGACCTGCCGCTGCGCCCGGGCGCGGTGCTGAACGGCGGCAAGCAGGAGATGGCGATCCCGTTCCGCAAAGGCAACCCGAAGTTCGAGAAGGCGATCAACGACGCGCTGGCGTCGCTGAAGCAGGATGGCACGCTGAAGAAGATCTCGATGCACTGGTTCGGCAGCGACGTGACGGTGCCGCTCGCGCAGTAATCGATTACATCGTTTCGCGCGTCGCGCCGTTCGCGCGGACGGGTGACGCGCATTGCGGGACATCAGCCGCTCGGTCGATGTCCGCTTCATCGTTCGGAGCGCGAATCGTCCGGTTGCTTGATCAAGCTCGCGGTGCGGCAAGCGCCAGCACCGTGACCGATCCGGCATCGTCGGCCTCAGCGCGCTTCGCCTGACCTCGCGTCGCCCTCGTGATCCACACCTTTTCCGCTTACGCGGCTTCGCCGAAGCGCGCGAGCAATGCCTGCCCGATCGACGTCAGCGCCGGCCGCGCGGCAAACGGACTCGCACGAGCCTGCGTATCGTCGACGAGGTGCTTTTCGACGAGCACGGTGTAGGCCGGGGTCGATCGATCGACGCTGTCCGGCGCGCGCGCAATGCGCAACAGCATCGAGAATTCATGCGGACTCAACATGGTCCTTGTCTCCCTGTCTCCGGCGGTCCGATGCGAACCGCCTTCGATCATTTTCTGGAATGAAACTGGGCGCACGCCCGGTGCGGATGAGTTCGCATCGAAACCGTACGTCGCCACGGACAGCGCGTGAGCGGAACCGCCGCGATCCCGCGGTGCGAGAGGATGCACCGCCCCTGGACGCGTTTCCGGCTGGCACGATGGGCCGGGAACAGCGCGCTTGCAAGCACGGCGAAGCGATCGCCGCGGTGAGAACGTCAAACCATATTGGGTAATCGTGACGCGTACGTGACATCAAAAAAGGGGCGCGCAGACGCTCGCGTCGCGCATCGCGCGGCGCATGCCGTGATGCGGGTCGACCCTCAGCGTGTTCGGTCGTCGCCGTCGGCATCGTCCTGTTCGAGGATCTCGAACACGCGCGCGGCCTTGCCGTGCAATTCGCGCTCCAGCCGGCCTTCGAGGCGGTCGTCGGCGCGCAGCCACGTGTACGCATCCAGCACTTCGGAGCTGGTCGGGCCGACGTCGAGGATCTGCGCGATGAGCTCGTCCTCGATCGGACCGACGATCGCGCGGATCTCGCTTGCCGTTGCATAGGCGCTTTCGGAATGGTGCGTGACTGGCATGATGACGCCCCCATAAAAGACGCGCGCGGTGGGCCGAATGTCGACGCCCGAACGGTTGCAGACGACGGAGGCGATCGGCCGGCCGCGCTCACGCGGCGGCCGGAGCCGAGGGCCCGCCGCCGTTGCACGACACCTTGTCAGGATACGCTCTTGCGACGCCAACGGCCCTGCGCATCGCATTTCCATCAAGGGGATAGGCCGTTTGGCCAATTGGTCATCTCAATATGCGAGGCGATCTATATTGGCTGGCAAGCGATAGTTTTCCGGTGCAACGAAGATTGTCAGCGTTCGTGTCGAAAACGGATGCCGGAAACTGTCCGCGATCTGGCACAGAAGCGTCCACGGAGTTGATCATGGCTAACGCCAATCATAAAGCGCGTTCCAAGCGGCAAGAATCGGAGTGCACCCTTCGGTTGCCCCTCCGAGATTCTCCCGACCCGTCGATGAAAACGGACCGGCCCTGCATCCCGTGGATGGCTGTCATCGACGAGTACATGCAGCTGTTCGGATTCGAACCCGGCGGGCATGTCTATCTTTCCATCAACTTCGATACACGGAAGATTTCCATCACGCCGGATTATGGAGATATGAAGAGGGTGAAGGCCGGACGGGAAAGCGGATGCTGACGGTTGGATCAACGTCCAAGTTTTGAAGTTGGGCAAAGCCCCGAAGCAGTACTTTTCGGCGCCCGGAAAGCACAAAGGGTTACGAGACGAAATCTCGTAACCCTTTGCTTGATATGGTGCCGGCTGCAGGACTCGAACCCGCCACCTGATGATTACAAATCAACTGCTCTACCAGATGAGCTAAGCCGGCGTAAGCGCGAGATTCTACCTCATTTCACGATCTTGAGGCGAGGTCTTCCGCCCTTCGATCCGTCGCCGTCGGACGTCGGCGGCTCGTTCGCGCCTTCCGACGGTTCCTCGTTCGCGCCGCTGTCGGCCACGGGCGTCAGCCCCGGAGCCGCCGGGCCACGCGCGTCTTCCGCCGGCACGTCTTCCGCGAACTCGCCGGAATCCTGCCCGTCCTCCGCGACCGCGTCGACCTGGAACGCCATGCCCTGGCCGTTCTCGCGCGCATAGATCGCAAGCACGTTGGCCACCGGAATTTCGATCTTGTGCGCCTTGCCGGAGAACCGCGCGGTGAACTCGATCCACTCGTTGCCCATCTGCAGCTGGCTCGTCGCCTCGAAGCTGATGTTGAGCACGATCTCGCCTTCGCGCACGAACTGACGCGGCACGCGCGTCGAATTGTCGACCCTCACCGCGATGTGCGGCGTGTAGCCGTTATCGGTGCACCATTCGTACAGCGCGCGCAGCAGATACGGCTTCGTTGAAATCTCTTGCATCACAATCCTCGAACCGGAGCGGTGCGCACGGCCCTCCGCGCGCACCGCCCCGTCATGCCATTAACGACGCATGACCTTTTCGGACGGCGTCAGTGCTTCAATATACGCCGGGCGGCTGAAGATCCGTTCCGCGTACTTCATCAGCGGCGCCGCGTTCTTCGACAGCTCGATGCCGTAGTGATCCAGGCGCCACAGCAGCGGCGCGATCGCGACATCGAGCATCGAGAACTCCTCGCCGAGCATGTACTTGTTCTTCACGAAGATCGGCGCGAGCTGCGTCAGGCGATCGCGGATCGCGAGGCGTGCCTTCTCGTGGTTCTTCTCGGCCGCCTTGCCCTTCTCGTTCTCGAGCGTGCTCACGTGCACGAACAGTTCCTTCTCGAAGTTCAGCAGGAACAGGCGCGCGCGCGCGCGCTGCACCGGGTCGGCCGGCATCAGCTGCGGGTGCGGGAAGCGCTCGTCGATGTACTCGTTGATGATGTTCGATTCGTACAGGATCAAGTCGCGCTCGACGAGGATCGGCACCTGGCCATACGGGTTCATCACCGAAATGTCTTCCGGCTTGTTGAACAGGTCGACGTCGCGAATCTCGAAGTCCATGCCCTTCTCGAACAGCACCAGCCGGCAACGCTGGGAGAACGGGCAAGTTGTGCCGGAATACAGAACCATCATATTTGCATTTCCTCAAAAAAGCCGAGGGCCAGCGCGCGGAAGAACCCGCCTCCGGGTTCCGCCTTGCGCCGGCCCCACGCCGGTCAGGCGTGATTACTTGATATCTTTCCAGTACGCGGCATTGAGCCGCCAGGCCAGGAAAGTCAGGACGCCGAGAAATACCAGCACCCAGACGCCAAGGCGTTTGCGGGTCTGCTGGGCCGGCTCGGACATCCAGGTCATGTACGCCACCAGGTCGGCCACCGCAGAATCATAATCCACCGGCGACAGCGTCCCGGGGCTCACCTGCTGGAAGCCGACGAGCGCGCGCACCTTCTCGCCCGTCTCCTCGTCCGTCTTTTCTTCGAATTTCGCGGTGCGTTGCCCCTGCAACTGCCAGAGCACATGGGGCATGCTGACGTTCTCGAACACCGCGTTGTTCCAGCCGGTCGGCCGCGCATCGTCGCGGTAGAAGCTCCGCAGATACGTATACAGCCAGTCGCGGCTGCGTGCGCGCGCCTCGACGGACAGATCGGGCGGCGGAGCGCCGAGCCAGTTCTGCGCGTCTTCGGGCCGCATCGCGACGGACATCGTGTTGCCGACCTTGTCGGTCGTGAACAGGAGATTCGCCTCGATCTCCTTCTGGGAAATCCCCAGATCCGTCAGACGGTTGTAGCGCATCAGGTTCGCGCTGTGGCAGTTCAAGCAATAGTTTACAAACAATTGCGCGCCATGCTGAAGCGAAACGAGATTTTCCGTGTTATCGGGCGCACGGTCGAGCGGAAAATTACCCTCCGCGGCCGACACCGGCGCCGCGAACAGCGCACATGCGGTCGCCCCGATCAGCGCGAGCGTCGAAAGCAATTTCTTCATGTCGTTCTCTCCTCGCTCACGTTAATGGGGCTTGAAGCGCACCCGCTCCGGCGGCTGCTTGAACGTGCCAAGCGGCGTCCAGAAGGGCATGCCGAGGAAGAACGCGAAATAGATCAGCGCGCACACCTGCGCGATCAGCGTCGCGACCGGCGATGGCGGCCGCGTGCCGAGGAACGCGAGGGTCAGGAACACAACGACGAAGATCCCGAGGAACACCTTGTGAAACAGCGGGCGATAGCGGATCGACTTCACCGGGCTGCGGTCGAGCCACGGCAGGAAGAACAGCGACACCACCGCCGAGCCCATCACGACGACGCCCCAGAACTTCGATTCCGTCAGGTACATGAACACGACGATCGCCGCCGACAGCACCGGCAGCCCGACCTTCCACTTGCCGCGCGCACGCACCAGCGCGAGCACGCCGAGCAGCGCGATCACGATCATCAGCACGATCTTGAACGGGTCGGTGGTCGCGCGCAGCATCGCGTAGAACGCGGTGAAGTACCACACCGGCGCGATTTCCGGCGGCGTCTGCAGCGGGTTCGCCGGGACGAAGTTGTTCGCCTCGAGGAAGTAGCCGCCCATTTCCGGCGAGAAGAACACGATCAGCGCGAACACCATCAGGAACACGCATACGCCGAGGAAGTCGTGCACCGAGTAGTACGGGTGGAACGGGATACCGTCGAGCGGGATGCCGTTCTCGTCCTTCTTTTTCTTGATCTCGATGCCGTCCGGGTTGTTCGACCCCACTTCGTGCAGCGCGACGAGGTGCGCGACCACGAGGCCGATCAGCACGAGCGGGATCGCGATCACGTGGAACGCGAAGAAGCGGTTCAGCGTGACGTCGGACACGACGTAGTCGCCGCGGATCCACAGCGACAGGTCCGGGCCGACGAACGGGATCGCCGAGAACAGGTTCACGATCACCTGCGCGCCCCAGAACGACATCTGGCCCCACGGCAGCAGGTAGCCGAAGAACGCCTCGGCCATCAGGCACAAGAAGATCGCGCAGCCGAAGATCCACACGAGCTCGCGCGGCTTGCGGTACGACCCGTACATCAGCCCGCGGAACATGTGCAGGTAGACGACCACGAAGAACATCGACGCGCCCGTCGAGTGCATGTAGCGGATCAGCCAGCCCCACGGCACTTCGCGCATGATGTACTCGACCGACGCGAACGCAAGCGTCGCGTCGGGCTTGTAGTTCATCGTGAGGAAGATGCCGGTGACGATCTGGTTGACCAGCACCAGCATCGCGAGCGAGCCGAAGAAGTACCAGAAGTTGAAGTTCTTCGGTGCGTAATACTCGGTCACGTGCTTCTTGAGCATGACCGTCCACGGAAAGCGCGCGTCGATCCAGCCGACGAGGCCGGACGACTCGGTCGTGACTTCGTTGTGTTCCGTCGTCGCCATTTACGCTTCTCCTTTCTCGTCCTTGCCGATCACGAGCGTCGTCGCCGACGTGAACATGTAGGGCGGGATGTCGAGGTTCTGCGGCGCCGGCTTGTTCTTGAACACGCGGCCGGCGAGGTCGTAGGTCGAACCGTGGCACGGGCACAGGAAGCCGCCCGGCCAGTCATCCGGCAGGTTCGGCTGCGGACCTGGCACGAAACGTTGGGAAGGCGTGCAGCCGAGGTGCGTGCACACGGCCATCACGACGAGGATGTTCTTGCGGTCGGCCCGCGCGCGATATTCGTTCGCGCAATACGCGGGCAGCGGCATCGAATACGGGGATTTGCTGGTCGGATCGGCGACTTCCTTGTCGGCCTTGACCACGTCGGCCAGCATCGCGTCGGTGCGGTTCAGCACCCACACGGGCTTGCCGCGCCACGCCACGGTGACCATCTCGCCGGGCTTCAGTCCGCCGATATCGATCTCGACCGGCGCGCCGGCCGCTTTGGCTTTCGCGGACGGCGCCAGCGACGCCGCGAAAGGTACGACGGTGGCAACGCCTCCAACGCCACCTGCTACGGATGTCGCAATCAGCCAGGTACGGCGGCCGCTGTCGACGCGTTTGTCTTCCTTGTCTCGCATCACACGCCCCACTTCTGAGTTGGATTTTCCGTCACGACTTTCCATTCCGCCGCTAGTTTGCTCGAATGGAGTCGCCATTTACAAGGCCCGGAGATGAAAATCCCTTCGAAGTGATTGATAGTTAAGGGTTTTCCCCCACCATTAAAGTGAATGGCCCGGCGCATTGTTAAGCATTCGCTTCATTGCGATTTTTCGTGCACCGCCGCAAACCGGCCGTTCACACCGGGTTGTGGATGTCGATAAACAGGTGTTCGAGGTCGAAATGCTCGGACAAATGCGCGCCGAGTGCCTGGATTCCGTAGCGTTCGGTCGCATGGTGCCCTGCCGCAACGAACGCGACGCCGCTTTCCGCGGCCGCATGCGTGACCGGCTCCGACACCTCGCCGGTCAGGAACACGTCGACGCCCGCGTCGATCGCCGCGTCGAAATAGCTCTGCGCGGCGCCCGTGCACCAGCCGATGCGGCGCAGTTGCTGCTCCGGGTCGCCGAGCACGAGCGGCGTGCGGCCGAGCGTGCGCTCGACCTTGGCGACGAAGTGCTCGAGCGTCACCGGCATCGGCAGCGTGGCCATCCAGCCGAGCTCGTTGTCGCCGAAGCGCGACTCGCCGATCAGCCCGAGCTTCGCACCGAGCTGCGCGTTGTTGCCGAACTCGGGATGCGCGTCGAGCGGCAGGTGGAACGCGAACAGGCTCAGGTCGTTCGCGAGCAGCAGCTTCAGGCGCTGGTACTTGCGGCCGGTGATCTGCGGCGCCTCGTTGCGCCAGAAATAGCCGTGATGCACGAGCACGGCATCCGCCCCCCATTCGAGCGCCGCCTCGAGGAAGGCCAGCGACGCGGTCACGCCGGTCGCGATCTTCTCGATCTTGCGGCGGCCTTCGACTTGCAGTCCGTTCGGGCAATAGTCCTTGAAGCGCGCGGTTTCGAGGGTATTGTTCAAGTACAATTCGAGTTCGATCCGATCCATATAAACCTCTAGTCCATTCAGATGCTTAGACGCTTCTGGCTGTTCTTCGCGCAGGCAGTCACGGTGCTGCTCGCGCTGATGTTCATCGTCGTGACGCTCAAGCCGCAATGGCTGCAACGGCAAGGACAGCTTGGCAAGCAGCTCGCCACGCCAATCGTCGCGCTGCGCGAAGTCGCACCCGGCATCGGCGGCGCGCCCGCGACCACCTCGTACGCCGACGCCGCGCAGAAGGCGATGCCGGCCGTCGTCAACGTATTCTCCAGCAAGGACGGCTCGCTGCCGCCCGACCCGCGCGCGAAGGATCCGCTGTTCCGCTATTTCTTCGGCGACCGCAATGCCCGCAAGCAGCAGGACGAGCCGGCGGCCAACCTGGGCTCGGGCGTTATCGTGAGCCCGGAAGGTTACATTCTAACGAACCAGCACGTCGTGGACGGCGCCGACCAGATCGAGGTCGCGCTCGCCGACGGCCGCACGGCCACCGCGAAGGTGATCGGCAGCGATCCGGAGACGGATCTCGCGGTGCTGAAGATCAACATGACCGACCTGCCGACCATCACGCTCGGCCGCTCCGACCAGTCGCGCGTCGGCGACGTCGTGCTTGCGATCGGCAACCCGTTCGGCGTCGGCCAGACGGTGACGATGGGGATCATCAGCGCGCTCGGCCGCAACCACCTCGGCATCAACACGTTCGAGAACTTCATCCAGACCGACGCGCCGATCAACCCCGGCAACTCCGGCGGCGCGCTCGTCGACGTGAACGGCAACCTGCTCGGCATCAACACGGCGATCTACTCGCGCTCGGGCGGCTCGCTCGGCATCGGCTTCGCGATCCCCGTGTCGACCGCGCGCACGGTGCTCGAAAGCATCATCACGTCGGGCTCGGTCACGCGTGGCTGGATCGGCGTCGAGCCGCAGGACGTCACGCCGGAAATCGCCGAGTCGTTCGGGCTGCAGCAGAAATCGGGCGCGATCGTCGCGGGCGTGCTGCAGGGCGGCCCGGCCGACAAGGCCGGCATTCGCCCGGGCGACATCCTCGTGTCGGTGAACGGCGACGAAATCACCGACACCACGAAGCTGCTCAACGTCGTCGCGCAGATCAAGCCGGGCGCGACCGCCAAGGTGCACGTCGTGCGCAAGGGCAAGGAGTTCGACGTGAACGTCGTGATCGGCAAGCGCCCGCCGCCGCCGAAGCAGGTGCTCGACGAGCAGGACAGCGATTCGGAATGACCCGGCCGGCGGCCTCGCCGCCGGCAGCGGGGAGCGCGCCCCGAACGACAAAAAGGGCAGCCGGTCGGCTGCCCTTCGTCTTTTGGTGCAGATGCGGGTGCGGACGTCGCCGCGCCGCCGTCAGCTCGTCGCCTCGCCGTTCTCCGTTTCCGCTGCCCGCTGCTTCGGCACGACAAACCGTGCCGCGATGATCCCGGCCTCGTACAGCACGACGAGCGGCACCGCGAGCATCAGTTGCGAAAACACGTCCGGCGGCGTCACCACGGCCGCGACGACGAACGCGCCGACGATCACGTACGGCCGGATCTCCTTGAGCTTCTGCACGGTCAGCACGCCCATCCGGACGAGCAGCACGACCACGATCGGCACTTCGAAGGTCACCCCGAACGCGATGAACATCCCGAGCACGAAGCTCAGGTAGTTGTCGATATCGGTCGACATCTCCGCGCCGAGCGGCGCGTTGTAATGCGCCATCACGCGGAAGATGGTCGGGAACACGAAGAAGTACGCGAACGCCATCCCGCACAGGAACAGGAAATAGCTGCTGCCGACGAGCGGCAGCACGAGCCGCTTCTCGTGCTGGTACAGCCCCGGCGCGACGAACGCCCAGATCTGGTACAGCACGATCGGCAGCGCGATCACGAGCGCGACGAGCATCGTCACCTTCATCGGCACGAAGAACGAGCCGGTGACGTCGGTGACGATCATCTTGCCGCCTTTCGGCAGGTTCTCCATCAACGGGCGCGCGAGCAGCCGGAAGATGTCCGGCGCCCAGTAGACGAGCCCGAGGAACACGACGATCACGGCCAGCCCCGCACGAATGATGCGGTCACGAAGCTCGACGAGATGGGAGATGAAGGTTTCTTCCGGGCCTTCGTCCGGTTTGTGCTGGGGGTCGCTCACACCGGCCCTCGGTTGGATTGACGAGCGAGCATGCGCTCGGCTCAGAAGAAGCGCGCCGGCCGGCGCAGGCTCGCCGGCTGGTGACGCGCGACGCGCGCGGCGCCGGATTGCACATGCGTGCGGCGCGTGGTGGCGCGCTTGTACCAGACGGGCGTTGCCGTCTGCTTGACCCGCCAGTTGCGGCGCTTCGGCGCGAACGCGGCGCTGCCGCGCCACGACGGCACGGCGGGAGAATCGTCCGAGCCCGGCGTGCCGCCGGCCGTATCGGAGGACGTACCGCCGACCGCCGAGTTCCACGCGGCGTTCAGGTCGCTCTCGTGCTCGCGCAGGTTGTCGTGAATCGTGGTTTCGACGTTGCGTGCGGCCGTTTCGAAATCACTTTTCATCGTGCGCAGCGCGTCGAGCTCGATCTCGCGCGAGACCTCGGCCTTCACGTCGTTGATGTAGCGCTGCGCGCGACCGAACAGCGCGCCCGCCGTGCGTGCGACACGCGGCAGGCGCTCGGGGCCGAGCACCACGAGCGCGACGACGCCGATCAGCGCCATCTTCGTCAGACCGAGATCCAGCATGGAGAATGCCCGTCAGCGTGCCGGCGTCACGCCTTGTTCGAATCGGAACGCGTCGTTTCCTTCGCGTTGACGTCGACCGAGCCCGAGCGCGGCAGCTGCTGCGCGTCGGCGGACGGCGCTTCGCCGTCCTTCATGCCGTCCTTGAAGCCCTTCACGGCGCTGCCCAGGTCGTTGCCGATGTTGCGCAGCTTCTTCGTACCGAAAACCAGCGCGACGATCAGCAGCACGATCAGCCAGTGCCAAATGCTCAATCCACCCATGATGAAACTCTCCTCAACCACGCCGCTTGCGGCGCAAATCGCCGGCGCTACGCCGGCATCGACTATCGATACGGGGCCCGCCCCGCGCCGTCAACCCATCCGGTGCCAGGGACGCGGGCCCGCGAGGATGTGCGCGTGCAGGTGGTACACCTCCTGTCCGCCGCCGGGGCCCGTGTTGATCACCGTGCGAAACCCGGTCTCGCCGCCCGTATACGCCACGCCGAGCTCGTCGGCCAGGCGCGCGACGAGCACCATCATCCGGCCGAGCAGCGGCGCGTCTTCGGCGCCGGCTGCCGACAGCGTCGGCAGGTGCTTGCGCGGAATCACGAGCACGTGCGTCTCGGCCGCCGGGCGGATGTCGCGGAACGCGACGAACTCATCGTCCTCATGCACCTTCGTGCTCGGGATCTCGCCTGCCGCGATCTTGCAGAACAGGCAATTCGGATCGTGACTCATGTTGCTCCTGGAGGGCTCGCCGAGGCGGTGATCAGAACCACGCCTGCGGATCGAGCGCCTTGTTGTCGTTCAGGTACAGCCAACCTTTGATGATACGGTACAGCGTCCAGACCCACGTCGCAAACATCACCACGAAGCCGATGAACACGAACGCGAGCGCGAAGCCGATCACGTACGCGATCAGCGCGCGCCAGAACGTGCGGATCTGCCACTCGAAATGGTCCGCGTACGGCGTGCCGGCCACGTCGCCGCGCTTCACGTAGTTGATGATGATCGCGATCAGGCCCGTGATGCCGCCCGTCAGCCAATGCAGCGCATAGAGGCCGTACAGCACGTGGGTCAGCGTACGCAGCCCGCTGAGCCGCTCGCTGTCCGCGGCACTCTGGAACGACTGCGTCGGCAACTGCTCTGGCGTATCGGTCATGATGCTACCCCCGTTCGATGACAATTCTTACAGCGGCGCCGTGCGATGACACGCATCAGCCGCCGTTCTCTTCGCGCTCGCGGCGCTTGCGCAGCGCTTTTTCCTCGATGCCCGACAGCCCTTCGCGGCGCTCGAGCTCGGCGATCACGTCGGCCGGGCTCAGGTCGAAATGGGACAGCATCACGAGGCAATGGAACCACAGGTCGGCCACCTCGCCGACCAGCGCGGTCGGCGCGCCGCCCTGGCGCACGTCCTTCGCGGCGAGCACGACCTCGGTCGCTTCCTCGCCGATCTTCTTCAGCACCGCGTCGTCGCCCTTGTGGAACAGGCGCGATACGTACGATTGGTCGGGATCGCCGCCCTTGCGGCTGTCGATCACGGCGGCGAGGCGCAGCAGCGTGTCTTCGGTCGTTTGCGTCATTTGTAGATGTGTTCGGGGTCTTTCAGCACCGGCTCGACCGCGACCCAGTCGCCGCCCTCGACGGTGCCTTCGAATTTCTGGAAGAAGCACGAATGCCGGCCGGTGTGGCACGCGATGCCCGACACCTGCTCGACCTTCAGCAGCACGACGTCCTCGTCGCAATCGAGGCGCACCTCGTGCACGTGCTGCACGTGGCCCGACTCCTCGCCCTTGAACCACAGGCGCTTGCGCGAGCGCGAATAGTAAACCGCGCGCTGCGTCTCGATCGTCTTCGCCAGCGCCTCGCGGTTCATCCACGCGAACATCAGCACGTCGTTCGTCGACGCTTCCTGCGCGATCACCGGCACGAGGCCGTTGTCGTCCCAGCGGACCTTGTCGAGCCACGCCGGCATTGCTGCGTTGTCGGTACCCATCACAACCTCACCGGAATGCCCTGGCCGGCCATGAAGCGCTTCGCCTCGCCGACCGTGTGCTCGCCGTAGTGGAAGATGCTCGCCGCGAGCACGGCGTCGGCGCGCCCTTCCTTGATGCCGTCGGCCAGGTGCTGCAGCGAGCCGACGCCGCCCGACGCGATCACCGGCACCGGCACCGCGTCCGACACGCCGCGCGTGAGCGCGAGGTCGAAGCCCGACTTCGTGCCGTCGCGGTCCATGCTCGTCAGCAGGATCTCGCCCGCGCCGAGCTCGGCCATCCTGCGCGCCCATTCGATCGCGTCGAGCCCGGTGCCCTTGCGGCCGCCGTGCGTGAACACTTCCCAGCGCGGCGCTTCGCCGTCCGCGGACACGCGCTTCGCGTCGATCGCGACCACGATGCACTGCGAGCCGTACTTGTCGGCCGCGTCGCGCACGAGCTGCGGGTTCGCGACCGCGGACGAGTTCATGCTGACCTTGTCCGCGCCCGCGTTCAGCAGGCGCCGCACGTCCTCGACGGCGCGCACGCCGCCGCCGACCGTCAGCGGGATGAAGACCTGCGACGCGACCGCCTCGATGATCGGCAGGATCAGGTCGCGCTGGTCGGACGTCGCGGTGATGTCGAGGAACGTCAGTTCGTCGGCGCCCTGCTCGTCGTAGCGGCGCGCGATCTCGACCGGATCGCCGGCGTCGCGCAGTTCGACGAAGTTGACGCCCTTGACGACGCGCCCGGCGGTCACGTCCAGGCAGGGGATGATGCGTTTAGCTAGAGCCATGATGTTGCACTAAGTGCCGCGGTTGAAGCCGCCCGGCGAGCGGGCGGCCAGGGCGAGGAACGCCGTCCGGATCACGCGTTGTCGAGCTCGCCGTTCAGTTCGTCCGCGCGTTTCTGCGCGGCCGCGAAATCGAGGTCGCCGGAGTAGATCGCGCGGCCGCAGATCACGCCTTCGACGCCGTCGCCTTCCACTTCGCAAAGCTTCTCGATGTCATTGAGGTTCGACAGGCCGCCGCTCGCGATCACCGGAATGCCGACCGCCTGCGCGAGCTTCACGGTCGCCTCGATGTTGATCCCCTGCAGCATGCCGTCGCGGCCGATGTCGGTATAGACGATCGATTCGACGCCGTAGTCCTCGAACTTCTGCGCAAGGTCGATCACTTCGTGGCCCGTCAGCTTGCTCCAGCCGTCGGTCGCGACCTTGCCGTCCTTCGCGTCGAGGCCGACGATGATGCTGCCCGCGAACGCGGTGCACGCGTCCTGCAGGAAGCCCGGGTCCTTCACGGCCGCCGTGCCGATGATCACGTAGGACAGGCCGGCGTCGAGGTACTTCTCGATCGTCTCGAGGCTGCGGATGCCGCCGCCGAGCTGCACGGGGATCTCGTCGCCGACTTCGTCGAGGATCGCCTCGATCGCCTCGAGGTTCTTCGGCTTGCCGGCGAACGCGCCGTTCAGGTCGACCAGATGCAGCCGCCGGGCGCCGAGATCAACCCACTTGCGGGCCATCGCCGCGGGATCCTCGGAGAAAATCGTGGCCTGGTCCATATCGCCCTGTTTGAGGCGCACACACTGACCGTCTTTGAGATCGATGGCCGGAATCAGCAACATAGCAATCGGGTGTCGTCTTGGAAATGGAAAAGAGTCGGGCGCGCACCGGCCCATCCGGTGCCGCGCCGTCTCGCTAGTTTAGTACAACTCGTTCGGCGCTCAGACACGCGAGCCCCGTACGGCGGGCGTTTCGCGCCCATCGACTGTGGCTCGCGCGCCACGTTCACGGTTTCCAGTGTACGAAGTTGCGATACAGACGCAACCCGACTTCCGCACTTTTCTCCGGGTGAAATTGGGTCGCGAAGAGATTGTCCCGCGCGACCGCGGACGTAAACGGTGCGCCGTAGACCGTTTCGCCGACCGTGTGCGCCGGGTTGGCCGGGCTCACGTAATAGCTGTGCACGAAGTAGAAGTAGGCATCGTCCGGCACCCCGTCCCACAGCGGGTGCGGCTGCGACTGGCGCACGCGGTTCCAGCCCATCTGCGGCACCTTGAAGCGCGAGCCGTCGTCCTGCAGCTGGCCGTCGAGCGCGAAGCGCACGACCTTGCCGGGCAGCAGGCCGAGGCCCTTCGTGTCGCCCTCGGCGCTCCAGTCGAACAGCATCTGCTCGCCGACGCACACGCCGAGCAGCGGCTTCGTGCGCGATGCCTCGATCACGGCCTCCTGCAGGCCCGACTCGCCAAGGCAGCGCATGCAGTCCGGCATCGCGCCCTGGCCCGGCAGCACGACGCGGTCGGCCGCGCGGATCGCGGCCGGCGTGTCGACGATCGCCACGTCGGCGGCCGGCTCGGCCTGCTTGAGCGCCTGCGCGACCGAGCGCAGGTTGCCCATCCCATAATCCACAATCGCAATCGAAGTTTTCATCTCAGTGCAGGCAAAAGCGCCCTCAGTCCGTTGACGATGAATTCCACCGCCAGCGCCGACAGCATCAGACCCATCAGCCGCGTGGCGATGTTGATGCCGGTGCGGCCGATCCAGTTCGCGATCGGCTCGGCGAGCCGCATCGCGACGAAACACAGGCAGGCGAGGATCGCGCCAATCGCGACGAGCCCGGCCCGCTCATACCAGTGACGCGAGTTCGCCGCATAGATGATCACCGTGCTGATCGAGCCGGGGCCCGTCAGCAGCGGGATCGCGAGCGGCACCACCGCGATGTTGTCCTTCTGCTCGGCTTCATGGCGCTCCTCCGGCGTCGAACGCGTGTTGCCGGCCTGCGCGTTCAGCATGCTGATCGCCATCAGCAGCATGATGATCCCGCCGCCCACTTCCAGCGAGCCGACCGAGATGCCGAAGAAGTCGATGATCTGCTGCCCGAGCAGCGTCGTCACCGTGATCACGCAGAACACCGACACCGACGCGATCCGGATCGTGCGGCGCCGCTCGTCGTCCGTCTGCTGCGCCGTCAGGCTCAGGAAGAACGGCACCGCGCCGACCGGGTTGATCAGCGCAAGCAGCGAAATGAACGATTTGAGCAGATCCATCGCAAGCCGGCGCGATGCGCCGAAGCCGTGAGGTTGTCCTGTGCGTGCGTACGGTCAGATGGTCAGAGGCTGCCCTTGGTCGACGGAATCTGCCCCGCCGCGCGTTCGTCGAGCTCCACCGCCATCCGCAGCGCCCGGCCGAAGGCCTTGAACACCGTCTCGAGCTGGTGGTGCGCGTTGATCCCGCGCAGGTTGTCGACGTGCAGCGTGACGCCCGCGTGGTTCACGAAGCCGCGGAAGAATTCGATCGACAGGTCGACGTCGAACGTGCCGATGCGCGCGCGCGTGAACGGCACGTGGAATTCGAGGCCGGGCCGGCCCGAGAAGTCGATCACGACGCGCGACAGCGCCTCGTCGAGCGGCACGTACGAATGGCCGTAGCGGCGGATGCCCTTCTTGTCGCCGATCGCCTTCGCGACCGCCTGGCCGAGCGTGATGCCGACGTCCTCGACCGTATGGTGATCGTCGATATGCGTGTCGCCGTGCGCCTCGACGTCGAGATCGAACAGGCCGTGTCGGGCGATCTGGTCGAGCATGTGGTCGAGGAACGGCACGCCGGTGGCCAGCTTCTGCTGGCCCGTGCCGTCGAGGTTGAGCTTCACACGGATCTGCGTTTCGCTGGTATTGCGAACGACTTCCGCCACACGCATGGCAATTCCTTGACTGAGTCGATGTAAATGGGGATTGATCGTTTCGTGCCGCCGCGCCCTCAGGCCTTGCCGGGCAGCGCGAGTTTCAAAGCAGCCAGCAGGTGGGCGTTTTCATCGGGAGAACCGACGGTCAGCCGCACGCATTCGGCCAGCAATGGGTGCATTTTACTCACGTTTTTGACCAGCACCCGCTCGGTGAGCAGCGCGTCGAACACGGCCGCCGCATCGGGCACGCGCACCAGCAGGAAATTGCCGGCGCTCGGGAACACCGTCGCGCCCGGCAGCGCGGCCACCGCCTGCGCGAGGCGCGCGCGTTCGGCGCGCAGCTCGGCCGCCTGCGCATCGAGCACGTCGAGGTGGTCGAGCAGGAAATCGGCGCTCGCCTGGGTCAGCACGTTGATGTTGTACGGCGGGCGCACCTTGTCGAACTCGGTGAGCCACGCCGGCAGCCCGACCAGGTAGCCGAGGCGGATGCCCGCGAGGCCGAGCTTCGACACCGTGCGCATCACGACGACGTTGTCGAACTCGGCGGCGCGCGGCAGCCACGAGCGCTCGGCGAACGGCTGGTAGGCCTCGTCGATCACGACCAGGCTGTGCCGCGCGGCGGCGATGATCCGCTCGATGCCCGCGACGTCGTACAGCGTGCCGGTCGGGTTGTTCGGGTAGGCGAGGTAGACGATCGCCGGGCGGTGCTCGGCGATCGCCGCAAGCATCGCGTCGACGTCGAGCGTCAGGTCGGCCGCGAGCGGCACGCCGACGAACTCGAGCTGCGCGAATTTCGCCGACATCTCGTACATCACGAAGCCCGGCACCGGCGCGAGCACCTTCGCGCCCGGCTTCGCGCACGCGATCGACATGATGCTGATGATCTCGTCGGAGCCGTTGCCGAGCAGCACGTCGCACGCGGCCGGCACGCCCATCGCGCGGCGCAGCTTGTCGAGCAGCGCGGCGGGGCGCGGCGCCGGATAGCGGTTCAGCGCGACCTGCGCGAGGCGCTCGCCGAGGGCTGCCGCGAGCGGCTCGGGCAGCGGGTACGGGTTCTCCATCGCGTCGAGCTTCACGAACCCGCTCGCGTCGGGCACCGGGTAGCTCGTCATCGCGAGCACGTCGCGGCGAATGATGTCTTGTGGCGTCGTCATGGTGTGCAAGCCGGCGTGCGTCGCGCCGGCGTCAATTGGCCGGCAAGGCGGCGGCTGCCGCCCTGCCCATTCGTCTCCTGCGTCGCGCCGAACGCTCAGTTCTGGCGGTCGCTCGTCCCCTTCATCCGGTATTCGGCGCTCTTCGCGTGCGCCTGCAGCCCTTCGCCGTACGCGAGCTCGGACGCGATCTCGCCGAGCGTCTGCGCGCCTTCGGCGCTGACCTCGATCAGGCTCGAGCGCTTGATGAAGTCGTACACGCCGAGCGGCGACGAGAAGCGCGCGGTGCGCGACGTCGGCAGCACGTGGTTCGGGCCCGCGCAGTAGTCGCCGAGGCTCTCGCTCGTGTAGCGGCCGAGGAAGATCGCGCCTGCATGGCGGATCTGCTGGCCCCACTGCTGCGGCTCGAGCGCGGAGATCTCGAGGTGCTCCGGCGCGATGTCGTTCGCGATCCGGCACGCCTCGGCCATGTCGCGCACCTTGATCAGCGCGCCGCGGCCTTCGAGCGACGCGCGGATCACGGCCTCGCGCGGCATCGTCGGCAGCAGCTCGCCGATCGCCTTCTCGACGCGTTCGAGGAACGACGCGTCCGGGCACAGCAGGATCGACTGCGCGAGCTCGTCGTGCTCGGCCTGCGAGAACAGGTCCATCGCGACCCAGTTCGGATCGGTCGTGCCGTCGCACAGCACCAGGATTTCCGACGGCCCGGCGATCATGTCGATGCCGACCGTGCCGAACACGCGGCGCTTCGCCGCCGCGACATACGCGTTGCCGGGCCCGCAGATCTTGTCGACGGCCGGCACGGTCGCCGTGCCGTACGCGAGCGCGGCCACCGCCTGCGCGCCGCCGATCGTGAACACGCGGTCGACGCCGCCGAGCAGCGCAGCGGCCAGCACGAGGTCGTTCTTCACGCCGTCCGGGGTCGGCACGACCATCACGATCTCGCCGACGCCCGCGACGCGCGCCGGAATCGCGTTCATCAGCACCGACGACGGATACGCGGCCTTGCCGCCCGGCACGTACAGGCCGACGCGGTCGAGCGGCATGACCTTCTGGCCGAGCACCGTGCCGTCCGCCTCCGTGTACTGCCAGCTATGGGTGCCGCACTCGATCTTCTGCTTCTCGTGATACGCGCGCACGCGCGCCGCGGCCGCTTCCAGCGCCGCGCGCGCCTTCGGCTCGAGGCTGTCGAGCGCTTCGTGCAGCGCCTCCTGCGGCAGCTCCAGCGCGGCGACGCTGCCGGCGCTCAGCCGGTCGAAGCGGTTCGTGTACTCGAGCACCGCGGCGTCGCCGCGCGTCTTCACGTCGGCGAGAATCTCGGCGACCGAGCGCTCGATCGCGTCGTCTTCGCTCGCTTCGAACGCGAGCACGGCGCGCAGCGCGGCGTGGAAACCTTCGCTCGTCGAATCGAGTTTGCGGATGGTGATGGCCATGGGAGTTCCGTTACGGTGATGCGCTCACGCGCCATTCTGCGACGCGCGTTCGAACGCGTCGAGAATCGGCTTGAGCGCCGCGCGCTTGAGCTTCAGCGCAGCCTGGTTCACGACGAGGCGCGACGAGATCTGCATGATCTCCTCGACCTCGACCAGATGGTTTGCCCGGAGCGTGCCGCCCGAGCTGACGAGGTCGACGATCGCGTCGGCCAGGCCGACGAGCGGCGCCAGCTCCATCGAGCCGTACAGCTTGATCAGGTCGACGTGCACGCCCTTCGCGGCGAAGTGTTCGCGCGCCGTCTCGACGTACTTCGTCGCCACGCGCAGCCGCGCGCCCTGGCGCACCGCGTTCGCGTAGTCGAAGCCGGCCGGCACCGCGACCGACAGCCGGCAGCGCGCGATGTTCAGGTCGATCGGCTGGTACAGGCCCGAGCCGCCGTGCTCGAGCAGCACGTCCTTGCCGGCCACGCCGAAGTCGGCCGCGCCGTATTCGACGTAGGTCGGCACGTCGCTCGCGCGCACGATGATCACGCGCAGGTTCGGGTCCGTCGTCGGCAGGATCAGCTTGCGCGACGTTTCCGGATCCTCGGCCACCTGCACGCCGGCGGCGGCGAGCAGCGGCAGGGTTTCCTCGAAAATCCGCCCCTTCGACAGGGCAAGGGTCAGCGGCGCGCTCATGCGTGGCTCCCGGAGAGGCGG
Organism: Burkholderia pyrrocinia; assembly: GCA_001527685.1. Taxonomy (GTDB): domain Bacteria; phylum Pseudomonadota; class Gammaproteobacteria; order Burkholderiales; family Burkholderiaceae; genus Burkholderia; species Burkholderia pyrrocinia_D. The sequence continues at coordinate 43,906 of LOZU01000029.1, read as the reverse complement.
CGCACGTTCGCGCCGACGGCGGTCAGTTTGGCTTCCATCCGGTCGTAACCCCGGTCCAGGTGATAGATGCGGTCGACGAGCGTCTCGCCGTCGGCGCGCAGGCCCGCGATCACGAGGCTCGCGGACGCGCGCAGGTCGGTTGCCATCACCTTCGCGCCGGACAGCTTGTCGACGCCCGTCACGAGCGCGGTGTTGCCGTCCACCGTGATGTTCGCGCCGAGCCGGTTCAGCTCCTGCACGTGCATGAAGCGGTTCTCGAAGATCGTCTCGACGACCTGCGCGGTGCCCGTCGCAACCGTATTGAGCGCCATGAACTGCGCCTGCATGTCGGTCGGGAACGCCGGGTATTCGGACGTGCGGATCGTCACCGCGGACGGCCGGCGGTCCATCTTTACGCGCAGCCAGCTGTCGCCTTCCTCGACCGTCACGCCGGCCTCGCGCAGCTTGTCGATCACCGCGTCGAGGATGTGCGGGCGCACGTTCGTCAGCGTCACGTCGCCGCCCGCCGCCGCGACCGCGCACAGGAACGTGCCGGCCTCGATGCGGTCGGGGATCACCGAATGACGCGCGCCGTGCAGCCGCTCGACGCCCTGGATCACGAGGCGGTCGGTGCCGATCCCGTCGATCTTCGCGCCCATCTCGACCAGCAGGTGCGCGAGATCGCTCACTTCCGGCTCGCGCGCGGCGTTCTCGATCACCGTCTCGCCGTCGGCGAGCGTCGCCGCCATCAGCAGGTTCTCGGTGCCCGTCACCGTGATCATGTCGGTGACGATGCGCGCGCCCTTCAGCCGCTTCGCGCGGGCCTCGATGAAGCCGTGCTCAATGCTGATCTCGGCGCCCATCGCCTGCAGGCCCTTGATGTGCTGGTCGACCGGGCGCGCGCCGATCGCGCAGCCGCCCGGCAGCGACACCTTCGCCTCGCCGAAGCGAGCGAGCAGCGGCCCGAGCACGAGGATCGACGCGCGCATCGTCTTCACGAGCTCGTACGGCGCGACGAGGTTGTCGACGCGCGATGCGTCGAGCTGCACGTGGCCGTTCGCCGTCTCGCTCTTCACGCCCATCTGGTTCAGCACCTTCAGCGTGGTGCGCACGTCCTGCAGGTTCGGCACGTTCTCGAGGTGGACCGGATCGGCCGTGAGCAGGCCCGCGCACAGAATCGGCAGCGCCGCGTTCTTCGCGCCCGACACGACGATCTCGCCGGACAGCCGGCGGCCGCCTTCGATCACGAGCTTGTCCATCCCATGTCCCTGCGTATCCCGATTGCCGGCCGGGTGTGCCGTGGCGACGCTCTCGACGGCGTCGCGCTCGTTGACGGTGACTTGCACTCAGTGGTTCCGGTTATGCGTTCTGCCATTCGGCGGGCGTCAGCGTCTTCATGCTGAGCGCGTGGATTTCCTGCTTCATGCGATCGCCGAGCGCCGCATAGACGAGCTGGTGCCGCTGGATCGGCCGCTTGCCCTCGAAGGCGGACGACACGATCGTCGCGAAGAAGTGCTGGCCGTCGCCTTCGACTTCCAGATGGGTGCAGGCAAGCCCGCCCGCGATGTATTGCTTGACCTGCTCGGGAGTCGGCAACATGTGATGCTCCTGTCGGTACGCGCCGGGCCGCTCCGGCTTCGCCGCCCGTCCTTGCCGGGACGGCGCGCGCCGCGAGCGGGGCGGGATTCATATCAATGACGCAGTTTGTAGCCGGTCGCGAGCAGCCGCATCGCGAACAGCGCGAGCAGCACGAAGAAACCGGCGACGATCGCGAGGCTCGCGAGCGGGTTGATGTCGGACGCGCCGAAGAACCCGTAGCGAAAGCCGTCGATCATGTAGAAAAACGGGTTGAGACGCGAGATTTCGCGCCACACGGGCGGCAGCGAATGCGTCGAGTAGAACACGCCGGACAGGAACGTCAGCGGCATGATCAGGAAGTTCTGGAACGCGGCGAGCTGGTCGAACTTCTCGGCCCAGATGCCGGCGATCAGGCCAAGCGTGCCGAGGATCGCCGAGCCGAACAGCGCGAACAGCAGGATGAACGCGGGCGCGGCGAAGTGCATCGGGATGAACCAGATCGTCACCACGAACACGCCGGTGCCCACCGCGAGCCCGCGCACCACCGCCGCGAGCACGTAGGCGCCGTAGATGTCGGCGTACGACAGCGGCGGCAGCAGCATGAACACGAGGTTGCCGGTGATCTTCGACTGGATCAGCGACGACGAGCTGTTCGCGAACGCGTTCTGCAGCACGCTCATCATCACGAGGCCCGGCACTAGGAAGCTCACGTACTCGACGCCCGGATACACCTCGACGCGGCCGGTCAGCGCGTGACCGAAGATCGTCAGGTACAGCAGCGCCGTGACGACGGGCGCGAGCACCGTCTGGAACGACACCTTCCAGAACCGCAGGATTTCCTTGTAGAACAGTGTCCGAAAGCCGCTTCCCAGCTCGCGCCGGGCCGCCCCAAGCGTGCTGGGCGCCCCCTCGGGGGGCAGCGAACGAAGTGAGCGTGGGGGTTGTTGTTTCATGCCAGCCCCTCGAGCACCCCGGCTCCGTTCATCACCTGGACGAACACATCCTCGAGGTCGGCCTTGCGGACCTCGATCTCGTCGAACGTGCAGCCCGCGGCGCGGCACTGCGCGAGAATCCGCTCGACCTCGTCGTAATTCGCGAGCCGAAGCAGGTGCTCGCCCGGCGAACGGGCGGCCGGGTCGCTCTCGAGCGCGCGCAGCTCGTTCGGCAGCGCGCCCTGCGCGAGCCGCAGGTAGAGCTGCAGGCCGGCGAAGCGCTGCAGCAGCGCGTCGGTGCGGTCGAGCGCGACCACTTCGCCGCGGCGCAGCATCGCGATGCGGTCGCACAGCGACTCGGCTTCCTCGAGGTAGTGGGTGGTCAGCACGATCGTGTGACCTTCGCGGTTCAGCCGCGAGATGAACTTCCACAACGTCTGGCGCAGCTCGACGTCGACGCCGGCGGTCGGCTCGTCGAGCACGATCACGGGCGGCCGGTGCACGAGCGCCTGCGCGACCAGCACGCGGCGCTTCATGCCGCCCGACAGCGCGCGCATGTTCGCGTCGGCCTTCTCGGTCAGGTCGAGATTCGCCATCACCTCGTCGATCCAGTCGTCGTTGCGGCGCAGCCCGAAGTAGCCGGACTGGATGCGCAGCGTCTCGCGCACGCTGAAGAACGGGTCGAACACGAGCTCCTGCGGGACGACGCCGAGCGCGCGGCGCGCGCCCCGGAAGTCCTTGACGACGTCATGGCCGCGCACCGAGATGCTGCCTTCGTCGGCGCGGGCGAGCCCGGCGAGGATGCTGATGAGCGTGGTCTTGCCTGCGCCGTTCGGGCCGAGCAAACCGAAAAACTCGCCGTCCTCGACCGACAGGCTGACGCCCTTGAGCGCCTGAAGCGATTTGTAGCGCTTCTTGACGTGACGGATTTCTATGGCTGACATGACTGAGCGCGCCGCAAGGGCCGCGACGCCTATTCTGTGCGTGCTGCGAAAGAAAAAGGGGGCCCGACAACGATCGGCAGCCCCGCAAAACGCTTGATTATAGGGCAAACCGGCAGGACGGGACGGCGCTCGGGACGGCCGTCGGCCATCCGGACAGCCGGCGCCCTGCCGGGCCCGGCTTTCAGTCGGCGAGCGTCAATGTCGCCCGTTGATGAGCGCGTCGACGCCGTATGCCTGCGCGAGGCTGGCGAGCTTCGGAGGGAGATTGAGGATCGAGAGGGGGGTGCCGCGCACTTGCGCGGCGCGCTGCCATGCGAGCAGCACGGCGAGCGCGGACGAATCGAACTGCGCGAGCGCCGCGCAATCGACGGCGGTGGCGCCCGCGCCGATCTGCGCGAGCCCCGCCGCGAGCGCGGCCTTCGCGCTCGCGTGGGTCAGCGACGAGCCGGCCGCGAAGCCGCTCACGACGCCTGCTTGCCGGCGGCAAGCTCCTGGTTGCGCTGCGACAGGAACTGGATCAGGCCGTCCACGCCGCTTTGCTGGATCTTCTCGTTGAACTGCTGCTGGTAGGTCTGGATCAGCCACGCGCCGAGCACGTTCAGGTCATACACCTTCCAGCCCTGCTGCGTCTTGTACAGGCGGTAGTCGATCTGCACCGGCTGGCCGTTGTTCACCGCGAGGGTCTTGACCACGACGTCGGTGTCTTCCGGGCTCGCGCGGAACGGCGGGTACTGGATCTGCTGGTCCGGCTTCAGCTGCGCCAGTGCGCCCGAGTACGTGCGGATCAGCAGCAGCTTGAACTGCTCCTGCACCTGCTGCTGCTGCGCCGGCGACGCCTCGCGCCAGTGGCGGCCCATCGCGAGCTGCGTCGTGCGGCGGAAATCCGTGTACGGCAGGATGTCCTTGTTGACGATCGTGATGATGCGGTTCGTGTCGCCCTGCTTGATCGTCTGCTGCTTGACTTCGTCGAGCACCTGCTGCGTTGCGCTCTTGATCAGTGCCTGCGGATTCGACTGGTCGACTTCCGCGTGGGCCGCGCCGCCGAACGAGAACAGCGCTGCGAAAACGGGGATCAGGAACAGTTTCTTCATAATATTGACCTGCATGATTGAGTCGATGCGGAGGTTGGAGCCGGTAGCTTACGCGCAAGTTCGCGACCACTCCCGGCTGAATCGTTTCCGGCTGTAACGAATGTAAATCCGCTCAATGCAGCCGGATGCTCGGAATACGCAGCCCGCCGGGCGCGGGCGGCGCCACCTGCATTGGCGGCACGTTCGTTGCACTGGCCGGATTCGGCGATCCGGCCGCTTCCGACCCCGGCGCAGGTGCGGCAGCACCGGATGCGCCCGCCGGCGCGGACACCGCGGCCGGCGCCGCCGAACCGTCGTCCGGCAGGTCGTACTTCGGCAGCGCATCGCTGCCCGACGACGCGCCCGCTTCGCCGCGCGCGTTGCTGATCAGCATCTCGCGGCGCTGCAGGTACGCGTTGCGCACGAACGAGTACTTGTCGATCGCCGCCGCTTCCAGCACGTCGCCCGCGCCGAGCAGGTTCGCGCGCGTGTTCACGAGGTTCACGCCGAACAGGCCGTAGCTCACGCCGTCCGGCTTCACGTAGGTGAGCGGGTTGCCGACATAGTCGACGCCGAGGCCCGCCGCATCGCGCACCGTGCTCGGGCCGAGCAGCGGCAGCACCAGGTACGGGCCCGCCGGCATGCCGTAGCGGCCCATCGTGACGCCGAAATCGGCCGTGTGCTTCGGCAGCTTCGCGACCGTCGCGACGTCGAACAGGCCGCCGACGCCGAACACCGTGTTGATCACGACGCGCATGATGTCGCCGACGCCGTTCGCGATCCGCAGCTGCACGAGGTTGTTGGCCGCGATGTAGACGTCGCCGATGTTCGAGAAGAAGTTCGTCACGCTGTCGCGCACCGGCTGCGGCACCACGTACTGGTAGCCCTTCGCGACCGGCTTCAGCGCATAGGTGTCGACCGTGTCGTTGAACTTGTACATCGTCCGGTTGAAGCCTTCGAGCGGATCACCCTTGGTCGGCGTCTGCACGGTGGCGCAGCCGCTCAGGGCGGCTGCCGCTGCCACCGCGAGCGCGGCGTGCCTGATGCGAATCGTCTGCATGATGGTCTTACCCTCTTCTGTTCTCTCGTGTGGTTATTGGGCGCCGGATGCTGCGGGCGCCGCCACGGCAGCCGCGCCGGACGCCGGCTTCGCGCCGCCCGCGTCCGCCGCCTTGCTGTACAGGAACTGGCCGATCAGGTTCTCGAGCACGATCGCCGACTGGGTCATCGAGATCGTGTCGCCCGCCTTCAGCATCTCGGAGTCGCCGCCCGGCTCGAGGCCGATGTACTGCTCGCCGAGCAGGCCCGACGTCAGGATCTTGGCGGACGAATCCTTCGGAAACTGGTATTGCTTGTTCACGTCGATCGTCACGAGCGCCTGGTAGGTGTTCGTGTCGAAGCCGATCGCGCCGACCCGGCCGACCACGACGCCCGCGCTCTTCACCGCGGCGCGCGGCTTCAGGCCGCCGATGTTGTCGAATTTCATCTTGACCGGGTAGGTCGACTGAAACGAGAGCGAACTCATGTTGCCGACCTTCAGCGCGAGGAACAGCACCGCGAGGAAGCCCACCACCACGAACAGGCCGACCCAGAAGTCGAGAGCAGTCTTTTTCATCGTCATCCCAAAAAGGCTTAGCTGAACATCAGCGCGGTCAGCAGGAAATCGAGGCCGAGTACGGCGAGCGACGCGTACACGACCGTCTTGGTGGTCGCGCGCGAGACGCCTTCAGGCGTCGGCTTCGCCTCGTACCCTTGAAACAGTGCAACGAAAGTCACGGCGAACCCGAACACGAGGCTCTTGATCACGCCGTTGCCGACGTCGCTCCACACGTCCACGCCGCCCTGCATCTGCGACCAGAACGCGCCCGGATCGACGCCGATCAGGATCACGCCGACGAAATAGCCGCCGAGCACGCCGACCGCGCTGAAGATCGCGGCCAGGAGCGGCATCGTGATGATCCCGGCCCACATGCGCGGCGCGATCACCGTCTTGATCGGGTCGACCGCCATCATCTCGAGCGCGGTGAGCTGCTCGCCCGCCTTCATCAGGCCGATCTCGGCGGTGAGCGACGTGCCCGCGCGGCCCGCGAACAGCAGCGCCGTGACGACGGGCCCGAGCTCGCGCACGAGCGACAGCGCGACGAGCAGGCCGAGCGCCTGCTCGGAGCCGTAGCGGTTCAGCGTGTAGTAGCCCTGCAGGCCGAGCACGAAACCGACGAACAGCCCCGACACCGCGATGATCACGAACGAGTAGTTGCCGAGGAAGTGAATCTGCTTCGTGACGAGCCGCGGCCGCCGCAGCAGCGGGAAGAATTCCAGCACGAGCCGTGCGAACAAGCGGGCGCCGTAGCCCGCGCGCTCGAGGCCGCCAGTGACGAAACGTCCGATCGCGCTGATCATGCGCGCCCTCCGCCGAGCCCGAAATCCGCGCCGAGCGGCGGGCTCGTATAGTGAAATTTGAACGGGCCGTCCGGCGCGCCGTCGATGAACTGGCGCACGCTCGGATCGGTCGACGCGCGCAGCTCGTCGGGGGTGCCCTGCGCGAGCACGCCGCCGTTGGCCAGGAAGTACACGTAGTCGGCGATCGCGAACGATTCCGGCACGTCGTGCGTGACGAGGATCGAGGTCGCGCCGAGCGCCTGGTTCAGCGTGCGGATCAGGTTCGCGGTGATGCCGAGCGAGATCGGGTCGAGGCCGGCGAACGGCTCGTCGTACATGATCAGCTGCGGATCGAGCGCGATCGCCCGCGCGAGCGCGATGCGCCGCGCCATGCCGCCCGACACCTCGGACGGCATCAGGTCGCGCGCGCCGCGCAGGCCGACCGCGTTGAGCTTCATCAGCACCAGGTCGCGGATCAATTCCTCAGGCAAATCGGTATGCTCGCGCAGCGCGAACGCGACATTCTCGAACACCGACATGTCGGTGAACAACGCGCCGAACTGGAACAGCATGCCCATCTTGCGACGCAGCGCATACAGGCCGTCGCGCGTCTGCGCGCCGACATCGGCGCCGTCGAACAGCACCTGGCCGCGGCGCGCACGCACCAGCCCGCCGATCAGGCGCAGCACGGTGGTCTTGCCGCAGCCCGACCCGCCCATGACCGCGACCACCTGCCCGCGCCCGAAGCGCAGGTTCAGGTTCGACAGGACGAGCCGATCGCCGTAGCCGAAATCGACGTCGCGGAGTTCCAGCAGTGTCTCGGGGGGAGAAGGGCTCACGGATCTGACAATCCTTATACGCAGAACGCCGAATTATAGGGCCTGCATCGGAATGATGTCGCGAGCCCGCCATCGGCGTCCGGTCAATGATTGTCAGATTATCCGGGGAAATTTTGCTGCAATGCAATAAGCGCCGCACGATAATCGGCCGCGCCGGTCACCGCGCTGACCACCGCGACGCTGCCGACGCCCGTCGCCAGCACGGCCGGCAGCGCATCCAGGCCGACCCCGCCGATCGCGACGAGCGGTGCCTGCGGGCCCGCGAAGCGCACGTAGCGGGCGATCCGCGCGAGCCCCTGCGGCGGCGCGGCCACGGCCTTGGTCGTGGTCGCGAACACCGGCCCGAGCGCGAGGTAGCTCGGGCGCACGTGCAGCGCACGCAACATTTCGTAATAACCGTGACTCGACAGTCCGAGCCGCAGGCCCGCGCGCGCGATCGCCGCGAGGTCGGCCGTCTCGAGATCTTCCTGGCCCAGATGCACGCCGTACGCACCGGCATCTGCGGCGATCTGCCAGTGATCGTTGATGAACACGCGGGCATCCGGATAGCGGCGCCCCGCGGCGACCGCGCGCGCGACTTCCGCGCGCAACGTGTCGGGCGACGCGCCTTTCACGCGCAGCTGCACGGTCTGCACGCCGCAATCCAGCACCCGCTCGACCCATTCCGCGCTCGGCACCACCGGATACAGGCCGAGCCGCGCCGGGCACGGCGGAAACGCCGGCTCCGGCGCGGCCGGCAGCCCGGCGACGCGCGGAAACCGCGCGGCGTCGGCCGGCCAGGCGTCGTCTGCCGCCTCGTCGCCGTCGCGCCATGCGAGCGCGAGCACCAGCGCGTCGACCGGCGCGAAGCCGCAATCGACGAACGCGGCGAACGCCGGCATCCAGTCGTCCGCGAGCGGGTGCGCGGCGTCGAGCGCCACCCGCGTGCCCGCGCCGTGCAGCACCGCGCGGCGCTCGCCGAATTCGATGACGGCCACGTCCGGCGCCGCCGGCCGCGACGCGGCGGACGCCAGCGCGCGCGCCGCGTGGTCGCCTTCCGACACGATCAGCACGTCGCCGTCGGCCGGCAGCTCGGGCAGCGCGACGCACAGCCGCCGCGCCGCCGCGCCGCGCGGCCAGTCGCCGAGCCGCGCGCGGATCCGCTCGGCCGCCTCCGTCAATTCGTCCGCGGGCGGCCAGAACGTCGCGGCAAACCCGGCGCTCACGCGGCGCCTCCGTCCTGGTGCCAGAACGGCATGCCGACGACCGGCGTGCTCGCATGCGCCGTTTCGCGCGCGTCCATCGGGCCCGCGAGGTACGCGGCGCGGCCGGCCTCGACGCCCTGCGCGAACGCGCGCGCCATGAGCTCCGGATGGGTCGCCTGCGACACCGCCGTGTTCAGCAGCACGCCGTCGAAGCCCCACTCCATCACCTGGCACGCATGCGACGGCACGCCGAGCCCCGCGTCGATGATCAGCGGCACGTCAGGCAGCCGTTCGCGCAGCACGCGCAGCCCGTACGGGTTCACGACGCCCTTGCCGGTGCCGATCGGCGCGCCCCACGGCATCAGCGCTTCGCAGCCGGCGTCGAGCAGGCGCCGGCCGATCACGAGATCCTCGGTGCAGTACGGCAGCACCTTGAAACCATCCTTGACCAGTTGCGTGGCCGCCTCGATCAGGCCGACCGGGTCGGGCTGCAGCGTGTAGTCGTCGCCGATCAGCTCGAGCTTGATCCAGTCGGTCTCGAACACCTCGCGCGCCATGTGCGCGGTGGTCAGCGCCTCGGCGACGGTCTGGCAGCCGGCCGTGTTCGGCAGCAGCGGCACCGCGTGGCGCTTGAGCAGGTCGAAGAAGCCGGCTTCGGCGGTGCCGCCCGTCATCTGGCGGCGCAGCGCGACCGTCACCATGCCGGGCCGCGCGGCCGCGATCGAATCGGACAGCGACTGCAGCGACGGATAGCGCGACGTGCCGAGCAGCACGCGGCTCGCGAAGGTTTCGCCGTACAGCGTCAGCGCATCGGCGCAAGTGGGGGACGTCATCTCGTGTTCCTGGAAAGATCGGGGATGCACCGGCGGCGCTCAGCCGCCCGCGACGGGGTGCACGACGTCGAGCTTGTCGCCCGCCGCGAGCGCGCGCGCCGCATGCTGCGTGCGCGCGACGAACGTGCCGTTCAGCGCGACCGCGTACGGCGGACGCGCGCCGTACGCGCTGAGCGCGTCGGCCACCGTCGCGCCGTCGGGCAGCGCGAGGGTCTGTTGGTTGATCTGGATATCCATGGGCTTGCTTCGTCGAATTCGGGTCGCGGCGCGCGTCAGGCCGGCTGGCGCGCGTCGTCGCGGTGATGAAGGAGATCGGGCCAGCGCGCCGCGCCGCGCCACGCGGCGAACGCGTCCGCGCCGCCCAGCGTGCCGCCCAGCGCTGCCTGCGCGAGCGCGGCCGCGGCGTGCGCGACTTCCGGCGCGATCATGAAGCCGTGCCGGTACAGGCCGTTGACCGCGAGCGTCGCCGCGCCGTCCCAGATCAGCGCCGGGCGATGATCGGGCAGCGTCGGGCGGCACTGCGCATTCAGCTCGAGGATGCGCGCCTCGCCGAACGCCGGATGCACGGAGAACGCCGCGCTCAGCAGCTCCAGCGCGGACCGCACGCTGACGGGCGACATGTCCTCGCCCTCCACCTCGGTCGCGCCGATCACGTACAGGTCGTCCTGCTTTGGCGCGATGTACAGCGGATAGCGCGGATGTAGCAGCCGCACCGGCCGCGTGAGGCCGATGCCGGGCGCATGCACGCGCGCGACCTCGCCGCGGATGCCGCGCAGCGCGGGCAGCGCCGGCTTCGCGCCGAGCCCGCGGCAGTCGATCGTGAAATGGGCCTCGGGCAGGCTGTTCGCATCGACGGCGACGTGCCAGTGCGTGTCGACGCCGCGCTCGGCAAGGCCGGCCGCGAGCGCGCGCAGCGCCTGGCGGTTGTCGAGCTGGCCTTCGCGCGGCAGCAGCAGCCCGCGTGCGAAGCGGCCCGCGAGCGCCGGTTCGGCCGCATCCACCTGCGCGCCGGCGAGCGACACGAAGCCGCCGTCGAGCAGGCCGGCCGGCGCGTTCGCGCGCACGCGCCGCTCGAACAGCGGCGCCTCGGCGCGATCCGCGTGATGCCAGACGACGAGCGTGCCGTGCTGCTGGAAGAACACGGGCTCGGGCAGCTCGGCGAGCCACTGCGGCCAGCGCGCGAGCGACGCCGCGCCCAGCTCGGTGATCAGCAGTTCGGCGCTGGCCGCCTCGGCGAGCGGCGCGAGCATCGCGGCCGCGACCCACGCGGCCGACTGCTCGCCGTCGGGGCCGCCGCGCTCGTACAGCGCGACGCGATGGCCGTCGCCCGCGAGCCGCCATGCGATCAGGCGGCCGACGAGGCCGCCGCCCAGCACCGCGAAGTCCGGTCGAGCATTCACGACGCTCATCGCACGCCCTCCTCGCGGAACACGCGCCGATGCAGCGCGCACGCACGAACGTGACCCCGTGCGAATGCACGCGGGGCGAAACAAAAGACTGAAGATTGAACGGTCATTGCATCCTTCCGCAACGCGCAGCGAGCGCGCGTACCCAAAAGGACGAAACCGGCAGCAAAGGCCGGCCGGGCGGGACAGGGCGCTGGCAAATGGGGAAGCAGCCAGCGCGGCCCGGCGGGATCGGAAACTTCCCGCGCCGGTATTACCCGGATCGGGTGCGAAGGGTCTCTCTCAGCCTCGCCGCGCCGCCCGGAACACCGCCGGCCGCGCACGAAGCACCCCTGTTTCGTCGACGGCCATTAGACCATAAAAGCGGAAACCGCCGCAAACTGTCCCCCGTCGGCAATTTCACCGATGCCGGGCGCCGCTCTGGCACAATGCCCGCAGGCCGGTGCGCGTTCGCGCACCGGTTGCCGTCCTACCGCGGGCCGTTAAGTGCCGTTTAAGACGGGCGCGCCACAATCCGCAGCGCCCGCCGTCATCCGGCACGTTTTGTCCGGCACGCCCGTTTCGCGGCGCGCGCCCGGCCACACCGGCGTGCGCGCCGGCCACACATCAGGAAGCACATGACCCAATCGACCCATACCGCCCACGATGCGCCGCAGGACGAGCGCCCGGTATCCGCGTGGAGCCTCATCAAGCCCTACTGGGTCTCGTCCGAATGGAAGGTCGCGTGGGGGCTGCTCGTCACGATCATCGTGATCAACCTGTGCGTCGTCTGGATCAACGTGCGGCTCAACAAGTGGAACGCGCAGTTCTACAACGCGCTGCAATCGAAGGACGTCCACGATTTCCCGAACCTGCTGCTGCAATTCTCGGCACTCGCGTTCGCGTTCATCATCCTCGCCGTATACGGCCGCTACCTGCGCCAGATGCTCGGCTTCCGCTGGCGGCAGTGGCTCACCGAGCGCTTTCTCGGCCAGTGGCTCGGCGATCGCGCGTTCTACCGGATCGAACGCGACCGCCTCGCCGACAACCCCGACCAGCGGATCACCGACGACCTGCAGTCGTTCGCGACGACCACCCTGGCGCTGTCGCTCGACCTGCTGTCGACGGTCGTCACGCTCGTGTCGTTCATCACGATCCTGTGGTCGCTCGCCGGCGCGCTGACGGTCACGCTCGGCGCGACGCCGATCGCGATCCCCGGCTACATGGTGTGGGCGGCCGCGCTGTACGCGGTGATCGGCTCGCTGATCATCCAGAAGGTCGGCCACCCGCTCGTGTCGATCAACTACCAGCAGCAGCGCGTCGAGGCGGATTTCCGCTTCGGGCTGATCCGCGTGCGCGAGAATGCCGAGCAGATCGCGTTCTACGACGGCGAAACCACCGAGACCGGCAACGCGCGCAACCTGTTCATGCGCATCCGCGACAACTGGTGGCGCGTGATGAAGTACACGAAGCGGCTCACGTTCGTGCTGAGCTTCTACGGCCAGATCGCGATCATCTTCCCGCTCGTCGTCGCCGCGCCGCGCTACTTCGCGGGCGCGTTCTCGTTCGGCGTGCTGATGCAGATCTCGTCCGCCTTCGGCACCGTCAGCGACTCGTTCTCCTGGTTCATCAACAGTTACGCCACCCTCGTCGAATGGCGCGCGACCGTCAACCGTCTGCGCGAATTCAAGCGCGTGATGGGCGCGTCGCACCTGAAGGAAAGCGTGTCGCCCGCGACCGAGCATGGCGGCATCAACCTGCATTACGTCGACGCCGAGCGGCTGTCGACGTCGTCGCTGAAGCTCGCGCTGCCGAACGGCAACGCGCTCGCGGACATCGGCAGCGTCACGATCGAGCCCGGCTCGCGCTGGCTCGTGGTCGGCAAGTCGGGTTCCGGCAAGAGCACGTTCATGCGCGCGCTCGCGGGCCTCTGGCCGTTCGGCGACGGTGCGATCGACGCGCCGGTCAGCGCGCGGATGATGTTCGTGCCGCAGACGAGCTACCTGCCGATCGGCACGCTGAAGGCAGCGCTCACCTACCCGGCCACCGCCGACGCATACAGCGACGACGCGTGCCGCGACGCGCTGCGCGCGTGCCGGCTCGAGGATTACGCGGACCGGCTCAGCGAGAACGCGCACTGGACCCGCGTGCTGTCGCCGGGCGAGCAGCAGCGTCTCGCGGGCGCGCGCGTGCTGCTGCACAAGCCGGACTTCCTGTTCCTCGACGAGGCGACGAGCGCGCTCGACGCAGACAACGAAGCGCGCCTCTATCACCTGTTCAACGAGCGGCTACCGCAGGCCGCGATCGTCAGCATCGCGCACCGCGAAGCGCTGGCCGCGTTCCACGGCGGCACGATCCGCGTCGAGCGCGTGAACGACAGCGACAAGGTCGCCGCGTAAGCACCGCGAGCGGGGGTGGCCGGTTCTGCCTCGAATGAAATAACGGTGCGGCGCGCGCCGGCAACGATGCGCGCCCCCTACTCCCGCTCGCCCGCCTCCGCCAGCGCAATCGGCGCCGACACGATCGGCCGATGCGACGCACCCTCGTGCGACAACCGGCTCTCGAACAGCGTGAGCGCATCGAAATGCAACGCGACCGGCTCGTGCAACACGCCGCCGTGCGCCGGCTGCCCGACCGCATAGTGCGGCAGCCGCGCGAGCGTGACGTGCGGCCGGAATGGCCGGCGGTCCGTCGGCAGGCCGAGATCCCGCAATGCCGCCACGAGTGCGTCGTTCAGCGCGACCAGCGCCGGCTCGACGCCCAGCTCCGCGACGATCAGGCGCGCCTTCGGCAGGCTCGGCCACCACGCGAGCCGCTCGACGGCCTGCGGCGGCAGCGCGTGCGCGGCCGCGAGCCCGGGCAGCCGCGCGGCCAGCGCATCGCACGCGCCGCGCTCGATCGCGCCGAGAAACGCGAGCGTCACGTGCAGCTGGTCGGCGTGCGTGCGCCGCGCGCCGCGCGCAACCGGCAACGCGTGCAGCGCGTCGCGCGATGCCGCTTCGGGCATCAGCGCGACGAACGCACGGAGCCGGTCGCCGTCCATGATCAGCGCACGGCTATGCCGGGCGCACCCGCGGTGTCCGGCGCCGCTGCCGGACGCTGCGGCAGCGGGCCGTGCTCGCCCCAGACGTCCTTCGGCAGAACGTGCGCCAGCTCGGGAATCGTGTTGCGCGTGAACACCGGATCGGCGACGCCTGCGGCGCGCTGGCTGCGGTAATCGCGCCATGCCGCATGCGCGTACTTGCCGAGCGCGAGGATCGCGACCAGGTTGATGATCGCCATCAGCCCCATGCTGGTATCGGCCATCGCCCACACGAGCGGCAACTGGCCGACGCTGCCGAACATCACCATCCCGAGCACCGCGACGCGGAACAGCGGCAGCACGCCGCGCCGCTTCGTGATGAAGTCGACGTTGCCTTCCGCGTACGCATAGTTGCCGATCACCGACGAGTACGCGAAGAAGAAGATCGCGACCGCCATGTAGATGGCGCCCCAGTCGCCGACGTGGCTCGCGATCGCGCGCTGCGTCAGGGCGGCGCCTTGCATGCCGGTGCCGATCTCGTATTGGCCCGACAGCAGGATCACGAAGGCGGTCGCGCTGCAGATCACGATCGTGTCGACGAACACGCCGAGCATCTGGATCAGCCCCTGCACGACCGGATGCCGGGTGCTGGCCGTCGCCGCCGCGTTCGGCGCACTGCCCATGCCGGCTTCGTTCGAGAACAGCCCGCGCTTCACGCCCATCGCGACCGCCTGGCTGACCGCATAGCCGGTCAGGCCGCCGGCCGCCTGCTCAAGCCCGAACGCGCTCTTCACGATCAGCACGATCATGTCGGGCACCAACGCGATGTGCGTCGCGACCGCGTAGACCGCGAGCGCGAGGTAGCCGATCGCCATCAGCGGCACGATCACCTGCGCGACCGTCGCGATCCGACGGATGCCGCCGAAGATGATCGGCGCGGTGAGGAGCACGAGGGCAAGGCCGACGGTCTCGCGGCTCCAGCCGAACGACGTGTGGAACGCGTCGGCGATCGCGTTCGCCTGCACCGCATTGAACACGAAGCCGAACGCGAGGATCAGCGACAGCGAAAACAGCACGCCGAAGCCGCGCGAGCGCAGGCCCATCTGGATGTAGTACGCGGGGCCGCCGCGATAGGTGCCGTCGTGGTGCGACACCTTGAAGATCTGCGCGAGCGTCGCCTCGACGAACGCGGACGACATGCCGACGAGCGCCGTCATCCACATCCAGAAGATCGCGCCCGGCCCGCCGACCGTCAGCGCGACCGCGACGCCGGCGATGTTGCCGGTCCCGACGCGGCTCGCGAGCCCGGTCGCAAATGCCTGGAACGACGAGATGCTGCCCGGCTCGCCCTTGCTGCCGACCAGCTTCATGCTGAGGAACAGCGCCTTCAGCTGGATCATCCGGAACCGCAGCGTGAACCACGCGCCCACGCCGAGCAGCAGCGCGATCAGCACGTAGTTCCACAACATGCCGTTGATGGCGTCGATCAGCTCACTCACGAGTGCTTCCATCCAGTGTCCTTTCAAATGGGGTCAGTTACGTACGGCCGCGCGTGGCAGTCCCGAGGGACGACATGATATGACAATTCGCAAGAAATATTACAAAACGAAAGGAATTGATGACGGGAAATCGGCGTTGGATGTCATCAGGTTAGGCGACACTTCGCGAAAATGCGGCGAGGCCGTGGACGCGGACGGCGACGCGATGATTGTCGACCACATGACATGCGCGTCGAGGGACCTCACCGGCAATACGACGAATGTGGCGCGACCGGCCAGCCAACCGATGTCAAGATACGCACGTGCCGGTTCGGTCAAGCGATCCGCTAAAACGTCGATACGATTGCGAACGAACCCGCTCTCTTTGACATTCCGAAACGTTGTTGGTGGCGCATATAGGCCAATGAGTGATGCTTTCATTTTCGTCGCTTTGCTTAGTCCATTCGTTCCGCGCTCACCGCTACCAAACACCACTATCTTTACCCTGACAGGGTCGGCTTGCCGTTCTGGATAAGGCTCGCTGGCAATCGGAGCAGCCCCCGGATGTTTGAATGTCGTGCCGCGAGCTTTCGCGAAAGATCCTCGAAAGCATGCGGATCGAAGGATGTCGCATCACCGCTATCTCTGGAATGATGGGTGAGCCTCCTTGCGTCAAAGGCAACAAAGGTTGATGCTCAAAACTTCGGATAACGAACAATTTCCAAAATCAAGAACGGCACGAGGGTTGAAAATGACAGATCGAGATTCGTCAGCACCTGAAAATATTGAGAGAATTGCACAAACGCGACACCATCGAGAAAGACGGCGATTTTTAGCAAGCTCGACAGTCCTCCCCCTCATCGCGTTATTGAAACACTCAACATGTTCCGCACAATCCGATGCGATGCCGTCGATTTCAGTCACTGCGCCACGTCTACCAAGTCTCGACGGCTTTTCCGGCAAGGTTGGCGGTGGAGGGGCAATGTCAGAGGCCTCGCTCGGCTATCCAAAGCTCCTGTGCTTCGGCAGATATTGCTCCGCCACTGAGATTTTCAATAATGCAGACTATGGCGACATGATTGCCACGACAGAGGAATTCTTTCAATTTCTGTTCGAGAGTCGAAATGTTCTATTTTGGCAAAATCAATTAACTTTATTTGGTGAATTTACCGGATGGCTTGCGAGAGGCGGCTACAAGCACTTCCCTGGCGCAAATTCGTATAATCTCAACGTCGCGTTAGGCCATGCCGACGTATCGACGTTATTCGGCATCTACGCGAACCAGCTGAATGGAATTCGCCCCATATCAGAATTTCAACTTTACGGAAGCCCATTCATGTTCATTGGAGCTGTCTATTATTGGGTTTTCGGAAATGGGGAGCGCAGATCACTCAATCTTGAGTCCATGAATCTAAGAATGGGAGTCTCGGATTTCGAGTTGATCCGGGCAAGCATAGATAATCCTGGATATGGTGCGGGTACTTATCCGATCGACGGACCGTTCAGCACGAACGTCTTTAGCCACGGCGCGCAAGACTTCTGGTCCGCCACGACTGTGGGCCGCGTCTCGGGGCACGTTCGAGGAAAATTGACGATGCTGGAAGACAACACCTATCGGTTCGTTGGCTCCTACACATTGAATCCGGACAAATTCGATGCCGACCGCTCCAACCGACCGTTCCTGCAAGAATGGATGACCACCATTTTGCGAGAAATCGGCTCCGTACTTGGCCACACTGACTATCAAATCTACTTCGATGGCGAGAAGGAAATTTCATTCTCTGGTCAAAGGCCCGTCCGGAACGCAGAAACGCGTCCGCCTCAAGCAGTTCACCGGCCATCGTTCGGCGGACTCATGCGCCCGAGGCTCCGGTAGGCGCAACCAACGAGGATTTTCAAGCTTGATCGCTACCTCATGTACAGAGCCCCCCCAAAACGACCATGATCTCAACAGTCACTCGTTACATCGTTCGCCTCGTACTTATTCTTGTCGCAACGGCCATCGCTCTGGTCTTGTTGTTTCTCATCATCGTTGGAATTGCCAGATACGAGAGGGACGAAGGTAGTTGCCCTGATGCTCCGGCCAGAGAGCTCGAGGCAAAAATTCTCGCATTCGCCAAAGAACAAGGCGTTCAGCTGAACGAAGTCGAATTCATCGGAAAGCCCCGGTATTATCCCGACAAGCTCGGCTGGTGGGCATTCGATCTGAAGTCACGCGAAGGAAACTACGGAGCGACGATCGATTGCGACCGCCGCATCACGGGTTTCGGGAAAATTCAAAAGCTCCCTCTCGAGCCGACAAAGCCGACGCAATAACGTCATTCGCCAGCAATCATTGGGCCGCATGTCGTCGGTCAGCGGTCTTGCCGTCGATTCAGCAAAGAAACCGGGCGCCCTTTCGGACGCCCGGCCTGATACGACGACTACTAGCGAACTGCGTTCAGCGCGGCAATTCCGAATGCCCCATCAAATACGCATCGACCGACCTCGCGCACTGGCGGCCTTCGCGGATCGCCCACACGACGAGCGACTGGCCGCGGCGCATGTCGCCCGCCGCGAACACCTTGTCGACCGACGTGTAGTACGCGCGATCGCCTTCGGTCGCCGCACGCGCATTGCCGCGCGCGTCCTTCGTGACGCCGAACGCCTCGAGCACCGGTGCAGCCGGCTGCGTGAAGCCCATCGCGAGCAGCACGAGATCGGCCTTGATCTCGAATTCCGAGTCCGGCACTTCCTGCATCTTGCCGTCCTTCCACTCGACGCGCGCCGCGATCAGCTTCTCGACCTTGCCGTTGCGGCCTTCGAAGCGCTTCGTCGCGACGGCCCAGTCGCGCTCGCAGCCTTCCTCGTGCGACGACGACGTGCGCAGCTTGATCGGCCAGTACGGCCACACGAGCGGCTTGTTTTCCTCGTCCGGCGGCTGCGGCAGCAGCTCGAACTGCGTGACGCCCTTCGCGCCGTGACGGTTCGACGTGCCGACGCAGTCCGAGCCCGTGTCGCCGCCGCCGATCACGACGACGTGCTTGCCCTTCGCGAGCAGCTGGTCGGCCAGCTTGTCGCCGGCATTCACGCGGTTCTGCTGCGGCAGGAAGTCCATCGCGAAATGGATGCCCGCCAGCTCGCGGCCCGGCGCCGGCAGGTCGCGCGGCGTTTCCGAACCGCCCGCGATCACCACCGCGTCGAATTCTTCCTTCAGCATCTCCGGCGAGATGGTTTCCTTAGCCATGTTGCCGATCGAATCCGGCAGCGCGTCCTTGCCGATGAACACGCTGGTGCGGAACGTCACGCCTTCCGCCTCCATCTGGCGCATCCGGCGGTCGATCAGCCACTTCTCGAGCTTGAAGTCGGGGATTCCGTAGCGCAGCAGGCCGCCGATCCGGTCGCTCTTCTCGAACACCGTCACGTCATGGCCGGCGCGCGCGAGCTGCTGCGCGGCCGCGAGGCCCGCGGGGCCCGAGCCGACGACCGCGACCTTCTTGCCCGTCTTGTGCGCGGCCGGCTGCGGCGCCACCCAGCCTTCCGCCCATGCCTTGTCGATGATCGCGTGCTCGATCGACTTGATGCCGACCGGGTCGTCGTTGATCCCGAGCGTGCACGCGGCCTCGCACGGCGCCGGGCAGATGCGGCCCGTGAACTCCGGGAAGTTGTTGGTCGAGTGCAGGACCTCGATCGCCTGACGCCAGTCCTGGCGATACACCAGGTCGTTGAAGTCCGGGATGATGTTGTTGACCGGGCAGCCGTTGTTGCAGAACGGGATGCCGCAATCCATGCAGCGCGCGCCCTGCACCTTCGCGTCCGCGTCGGACAGCGCCTGGACGAATTCCTTGTAGTGCTTCACGCGCGTGAGCGGTGCTTCGTACGCCTCGTGGCGGCGTTCGAACTCCAGAAAACCGGTTGCCTTGCCCATAAGGTGCTCTTCTGATTCCGTGTATCGGGTGGGGGAGCCGCGCGGCCTGCTGGTCAGGCGCGCGCGGCCTCTGCTGTGTCGTTCGTCGCTCAGGCGGCCAGTTCTTCCTTCGCCGCCTTCTTCGCACCGATCTCGCCCAGCGCGCGCTTGTATTCGTTCGGGAACACCTTCACGAACTGGCGCCGCGCCGCGTCCCAGTTTTCCAGCAGCGATTTCGCGCGCGGCGAACCGGTGAACTGGAAGTGACGCTCGACGAGCCCCTTGAGCAGCGCTTCGTCCGTCGTGCCCGCATGCCAGAGCGCGCGATCGACCGTGCGCTCCTGTTCGGCCTGCTGCAGCACCGGATCGAGCGCGACCATCGACTTGTTGCACTTCGCCGCGAACGTGCCGTCCGGGTCGTACACGTACGCGACGCCGCCCGACATGCCGGCCGCGAAGTTGCGCCCCGTCTCGCCGAGCACGACGACCGTGCCGCCCGTCATGTATTCGCAGCCATGGTCGCCGGTACCCTCGACGACCGCCGTCGCACCCGAGTTGCGCACGCAGAAGCGCTCGCCCGCGACGCCGCGGAAGAACGATTCGCCTTCGATCGCGCCGTACATCACCGTGTTGCCGCAGATGATGTTTTCCTCGGACTTGCCGCGGAAGTCGTTGGTCGGACGGATGATGATCCGGCCGCCCGACAGGCCCTTGCCGACGTAGTCGTTGCCGTCGCCGACGAGGTCGAGCGTCACGCCCTTCGCGAGGAACGCGCCGAAGCTCTGGCCCGCCGTGCCCTTCAGCTGGATGTGCACCGCGTCGTCGTCGAGGCCGTCGTGGCCGTGCTTTTTCGCGATCACGCCCGACAGCATCGCGCCGACCGTGCGGTTCACGTTGCGCACCGGCTGGATGAACGATACGTGCTCGCCGTTCTCGATCGCGGCCTTCGCCTTCTCGATCAGCACGTGGTCGAGCGCACGCTCGAGGCCGTGATCCTGCACGTCGACGTGGCGCGGCGCGACGTCCTCGCAGTCTTCCGGCTGGTAGAACACGCGCGAGAAGTCGAGGCCCTTCGCCTTCCAGTGTTCGACGCCCTTGCGGGTGTCGAGCAGGTCGGCGCGGCCGACCAGGTCGTCGAACTTCGCGATGCCGAGCTGCGCCATGATCTCGCGCACTTCCTCGGCCACGAAGAAGAAGTAGTTGACGACGTGCTCCGGCTGGCCCGAGAACTTCGCGCGCAGCACCGGGTCCTGCGTCGCGACGCCGACCGGGCACGTGTTCAGGTGGCACTTGCGCATCATGATGCAGCCCTCGACGACCAGCGGCGCCGTCGCGAAGCCGAACTCGTCCGCGCCGAGCAGCGCGCCGATCACGACGTCGCGGCCGGTCTTCATCTGGCCGTCTGCCTGCACGCGGATGCGGCCGCGCAGGCGGTTCAGCACCAGCGTCTGCTGCGTTTCGGCGAGGCCGAGCTCCCACGGCGTGCCCGCGTGCTTGACCGACGACAGCGGCGACGCGCCGGTGCCGCCGTCATGGCCCGCGATCACGACGTGATCGGCCTTCGCCTTCGCGACGCCCGCCGCGACCGTGCCCACGCCCACTTCCGACACGAGCTTCACCGAGATGCTCGAGCTCGGGTTCACGTTCTTCAGGTCGTGGATCAGCTGCGCGAGATCCTCGATCGAGTAGATGTCGTGGTGCGGCGGCGGCGAGATCAGGCCGACGCCCGGCACCGAGTAGCGCAGCTTGCCGATGTAGTCGGACACCTTGTGGCCCGGCAGCTGGCCGCCTTCGCCCGGCTTCGCGCCCTGCGCCATCTTGATCTGGATCTGGTCGGCCGATGCCAGGTACTCGGCCGTCACGCCGAAGCGGCCCGACGCGACCTGCTTGATCTTCGAGCGCAGCGAATCGCCATCCTTCAGCGGGATGTCGCTGACGATCTCGTCGCCGATCACCGACTTCAGCGATTCGCCCGACTTGATCGGAATGCCGCGCAGCTCGTTGCGGTAGCGCTTCTCGTCCTCGCCGCCTTCGCCCGTGTTCGACTTGCCGCCGATCCGGTTCATCGCGATCGCGAGCGTCGCGTGCGCTTCCGTGCTGATCGAGCCGAGCGACATCGCGCCGGTCGCGAAGCGCTTGACGATGTCCTTCGCCGACTCGACTTCGTCGATCGGGATCGCCTTCGCCGGCGACACCTTGAATTCGAACAGGCCGCGGAACGTCATGTGGCGCTTGGTCTGATCGTTGATCAGGTGCGCGTATTCCTTGTACGTCTGGTACGAGTTGCTGCGCGTCGCGTGCTGCAGCTTCGCGATCGAATCCGGCGTCCACATGTGGTCTTCGCCGCGCACGCGGTACGCGTACTCGCCGCCCGCGTCGAGCATGTCGCGCAGCACCGGGTTGTCGCCGAACGCATCGCGGTGCAGGCGGATCGCCTCTTCCGCGACCTCGAACAGGCCGATGCCGCCGACCTTCGACGCCGTGCCCTTGAAGTACTTCTCGACGAGATCGGTCGACAGGCCGAGCGCCTCGAAGATCTGCGCGCCCGTGTACGACATGTACGTCGAGATGCCCATCTTCGACATGACCTTCTGCAGGCCCTTGCCGACCGCCTTCGTGAAGTTGTACACCGCCTTTTCCGGCGACAGGTCGCCCTTCAGGCCTTCAGCCATCTGCGCGAGCGTTTCCATCGCGAGATACGGGTGCACGGCTTCCGCGCCGTAGCCGGCGAGCAGCGCGAAGTGGTGCGTCTCGCGCGCCGAGCCCGTCTCGACGACGAGGCCCGTGCTCGTGCGCAGGCCCTGCTGGACGAGGTGCGTGTGGATCGCCGAAGTCGCCAGCAGCGCGGGAATCGCGACGTGCTCCGCGTCGGTCTTGCGATCCGACACGATCAGGATGTTGTAGCCCGACTTCACCGCGTCGACGGCTTCCGCGCACAGCGACGCGAGGCGCGCCTCGATGCCTTCCTTGCCCCAGCCGGCCGGGTAGCAGATGCTCAGCTCATACGAGCTGAACTTGCCGCCGGTGTACTGGTCGATCGCGCGGATCTTCGCGATGTCCTTGAAGTCGAGCACCGGCTGCGACACTTCGAGCCGCATCGGCGGGTTGATGTTGTTGGTGTCGAGCAGGTTCGGCTTCGGGCCGATGAACGACACGAGCGACATCACCATGTTCTCGCGGATCGGGTCGATCGGCGGGTTGGTGACCTGCGCGAACAGCTGCTTGAAGTAGTGATAGAGCGTCTTGTTCTTGTTCGACATCACCGCGAGCGGCGAGTCGTTGCCCATCGAGCCGACCGCTTCCTCGCCCTGCTGCGCCATCGGCGCCATCAGGAACTTCAGGTCTTCCTGCGTATAGCCGAACGCCTGCTGGCGGTCGAGCAGCGCGGCGCCCGCGGCGCGGCCCGCGGCGACTTCCTCGGCCTTCGGCTCGATCTCGTCGAGCTTGATGCGCACCGCGTCGATCCAGCTCTTGTACGGCTTCGCGTTCGCGAGGTTGTCCTTGAGCTCTTTGTCGTCGATGATGCGGCCGTGTTCCATGTCGATCAGGAACATCTTGCCCGGCTGCAGGCGCCACTTCTTGACGATCTTCGATTCGGGGATCGGCAGCGTGCCGGCTTCCGACGCCATGATGACGAGGTCGTCGTCGGTCACGATGTAGCGGGCCGGGCGCAGGCCGTTGCGGTCGAGCGTCGCGCCGATCTGACGGCCGTCGGTGAACGCGATCGCGGCGGGGCCGTCCCACGGCTCCATCATCGCGGCGTGGTATTCGTAGAACGCGCGGCGGTTCTCGTCCATCAGCGTGTGCTGTTCCCACGCTTCCGGGATCATCATCATCACCGCGTGCACGAGCGGGTAGCCCGCCATCACGAGCAGTTCGAGGCAGTTGTCGAACGAAGCGGTATCCGACTGGCCCGGGTAGATCAGCGGCCAGAGCTTCGGCAGGTCGTCGCCGAGCACGTGCGACGCGATCGCGCCGGTGCGGGCGTTCAGCCAGTTGACGTTGCCCTTCACGGTGTTGATCTCGCCGTTGTGCGCGATCATCCGGTACGGGTGGGCCAGCTCCCATGCCGGGAACGTGTTGGTCGAGAAGCGCTGGTGCACGAGCGCGAGCGCCGACACGACGCGCGCGTCCTGCAGGTCGCGGTAGTACACGCCGACCTGGCCGGCCAGCAGCAGGCCCTTGTAGACGACCGTGCGCGCCGACATCGACGGCACGAAGTATTCCTTGCCGTGCTTCAGCTTGAGCGCCTGGATGCGGTGGCTGGCGGTCTTGCGGATCACGTAGAGCTTACGCTCGAGCGCGTCCGTCACCATGATGTCCTTGCCGCGGCCGATGAAGATCTGGCGGATCAGCGGCTCGGTGGCCTTCACGGTCGGCGAGATCGGCATCGCGTGGTCGACCGGCACGTCGCGCCAGCCCAGCACCACCTGGCCCTCGGCCTTCACGGTGCGCTCCAGCTCCTGCTCGCACGCGATCCGCGACGCGTTTTCCTTCGGCAGGAAGATCATCCCCACGCCGTACTCGCCGGCCGGCGGCAGCGTCACGTCCTGCCTGGCCATCTCCTCGCGGTAGAACGCGTCCGGAATCTGGATCAGGATGCCCGCGCCGTCGCCCATCAGCGGATCGGCGCCGACCGCGCCACGGTGGTCGAGATTCTCGAGGATCTTCAGACCCTGTTGAATGATCTCGTGGCTCTTCTTGCCCTTGATGTGAGCGACGAAGCCGACGCCGCAGGCGTCGTGTTCGTTTTGCGGGTCGTACAGACCTTGCGCGGCGGGCACCGCGGTGAGCGGCTGCTGGTGGTCGTTCATGGGGACACCGTCGTAAAGGGGCCTCGAGGGCCGTTGAACCATTTTCTTGTTGCCGCCGTTTCCCGCTTCCCGGCAGGACGCGGCGCGGCCGACGGCGGGTCAGGCATGCTTCGCCCGGCCACCGGAATTCGGAATATACGCGACGAATCAAAGGAATAGCAACAAAAACCCGATGATCAAACCCCAATTAAATGGATGCATCGATCTGGTGCCATTTTATTGGGGCTGTATCGTTTTGGTGCAAAAAGAAGCGGCGCCCGCAGCGCCGCCTGTTCGCCTGCCTGCCAGCGCTTATTGCTGGATCGGCGGCGTGTTCTCGCGCACCTTGCGAGGGCGCCCGCGCGGCAGCGGCGATACGCGCCGGTTCGCGGTGCGCGCCGCCCATTCGCGGTAGGTTTCGCCGCCGAGCACCCAGCCCTTCAGCGTCGCCTGCTGCAGCTGGTCGGCCTGCCGCTCGTCGAGCGGCTGCTCGCACAGCTCCTTGTACGCGCGCTGGCGCTCGAACGGCGTGTTGCCGAGCGCCCAGTAGAGCGGATGGTCGGTGATGAGGCTGTCGACCGTGAGCCCGATGTGATGCCGGTAGCTCGACCAGCGGTAGGCGTCGGGAGTGGCGGCCAGCTGCGCGCGCACCGGGCTGAGCTCGACCACCCGGCTCGCGAGCAGGAAATACCGCTCGCCCTCGATCACCGTCGCGCGGTAGCGGCCTTCCCACAGGGTGCCGCGCCGCGAATAGCGCCGGTTGAAATGCGCGACGTAGCGGCGCCCGACCGCCTGCATCGCTTTCGGCAAGCTGGCCTCGTCGCTCGGCGTCACGAGAAGCTGCACCTGGCGCGGCAGCAGCACGTACGCGTGCACCGCCAGGTGGTGATCGCGCGCCGCGGCCTTCAGACAATCGATGAAGAGTTCGTAGTCCTGGTCGTCGACGAACGCGGGTTGCTGATCCAGGCCGCGCAGTATCACGTGCTGCGGCTGGTCGGGAACGTAGAGTCGTGCTAACCGTGCCATGCTGAATGTCCGTTTGATCGCGTTAGGAAATACCCGAAGGTCCGATGAAGCGCACTTGCGTAGAATCCTTTCGCCCGCGGCGCTGAAACGTACGGTCGTGCGAATCCTAGGGAGAAAACTCTAACTTACGAGCTTGTTTGGTTTTAAACGCAGTCGTCATAATGAGCACGCCTATGATCGGAGGAGACACAATGAAACGAAAACTGGCCATTACGGGGGCCGCAGCGCTCGCATTTACGTTTGCGGGCGGTACGGCACACGCGCAATCCGCAGGCAGCTTCTACGTCAGCACCGGCTGGCTGCACCTGTCGCCGCAGGACAGCAGCGATCCGCTGTTCCTGTACGGCGTTGGCGGCACGCCCGTCAACCAATCGATTCCCAACACCGGCGCCGGCATCAGCGACGCCGACACGATTGGGCTGGCAGCTGGCTACTTCGTTACCGACCACATCTCCACCGAGCTCGTCATGGGGATACCGCCGAAGTTCGACATCACCGGCAAGGGTCAGTTCGAAAAGTTCGGCGTACTCGGCCGTGCGTACCAGTGGAGCCCCGCGGTGTTGCTTCGCTACCACTTCAACGACGCCAACGCCAAATTCCGGCCGTATGTCGGCGTCGGCGCGACGTACGTGTGGTTCACCGGCGCGAAGATCACGAACGGCGCGTTCGAGAACGGCGCGCTCGGCGGCCCGACCAGCGCGCAGACCAGCAACCAGTGGGCGCCCGTCTTCAACGCCGGCTTCACGTACAACTTCACCGATCACTGGTTCGCGGGCCTGTCGATCTCGTACATCCCGGTGAGCGTCACCGCAACCTTCACGACCGCCAAGCGGACCCAGGTCGGCACCCTGACCGAAACGTCGAAGGCGAAGATCTCGCTCAACCCGATCGTCACCTACCTGAACGTCGGCTACCGCTTCTAAGCGTAGTCGAATATTTGGGGAATGGTTAATCCTGCTGCAATTTGTAGCGGATTTTTCCCGGCGTAACGCCCCACGATGTAAAACGCCCCGGACGGAAACCCGCCGGGGCGTCGATTTTTTCGCGTCAGGCTCGTTCCGGAGCCCGCCATCGCCGATTATGCGCGCTGGACGATCGCATCCAGCGCGTGCGGGCCGATCAGGTCGATCCGGTCGGTGCAGACCGCATCGACGCCCCAGCTCACGAGCTGCCGCGCCCGTTCGGGGTCGTTGACCGTATAGACGAGGATCCGCAGCCCGGCCGCCTTGATCGCGCGCACCAGCGGCTCGTCGAGCCGCGTGTGGTCCGCGTGCAGCGACACGCAGCCGAGCGCGTCGACCGCCTGCGCGCGCCAGTCGTCCGGCACCGCCTCGTACAGCATCCCGCGCGGCAGGTCGGGCGCGGCCTCACGCGCGTGCTGCAGTGCATCGAACGAAAACGACGACAGCAGCGGCGGCACCGCTGCGCCGCGCCAATACGCCGCGGCATCCGCGGCCACGCGCCGCCCGGTGTCGGCCTCGCGGCCGGGGCACGGCTTGATCTCGACGTTCGCCGCCAGCCCGAGCGCGATGCAGCGCGCCGCCGCCGCGTCGAACGTCGGCATCCGCTCGCCCGCGAAGCGCGCGTCGAACCACGCGCCGGCGTCGAGCGCCGCGAGTTCCGCGTAGCGCATCGCCGCCGCCGGCCCGTGGCCGTTCGAGGTCCGGTCGACCGTGTCGTCGTGCAGCAGGAACGTCACGTCGTCGGCCGACAGCTTCGCGTCGAATTCGACCATCGCGTGCCCGCGCCGCGCGCCTTCGGCGAGCGCGGCGAGCGTGTTCTCCGGCGCGAGCGTGCCGCCGCCGCGATGGGCGACGACGCGCGGATAGGGCCAGTCAGGGCGGGAAGTCATCGTGGTAGGCCTCGCAACGGATTCAGCCGGCGCGCTTGCCGGTCTCGGGGTCAAAGAAATGCAGCCGGTGCGCGGGCAGCGCGACCGCGAGCGCCGTGCCGCGCTCGGGGCGATCCGCATGCGGCAGGCGCACCGCGACGTCGTGCGCGCCCCAGCGGCCGTGCACGAGGTTGTCCGCGCCGAGCAGCTCGCACGAATCGACCGGCAGCGTGGCATGCGGCACGCCCGGCTGCGGCGTCATGTGTTCCGGGCGCACGCCGAGCACCCAGTCGCGGCCCGTCGCGATCTCCGCACCGAGGCCCGGCGCGTCCGCGACCGGCAGGTCCGGCCCGCCGCCCGCGACGGTAAACGTCGCGCCGTCCGCGGACAGCCGCCCCTGCATCAGGTTCATCGCCGGCGAGCCGATGAAGCCCGCGACGAACACCGTCGCCGGCTTCTCGTACACGTCGACCGGCGCGCCGATCTGCTCCGCGTAGCCGCGGTTCATCACGATCACGCGCTGCGCGAGCGTCATCGCCTCGATCTGGTCGTGCGTCACGTACACGCTCGTCGTCGCGAGCCGCGCATGCAGCCGCTGGATCTCGAGCCGCATCTGCACGCGCAGCTTCGCGTCCAGGTTCGACAGCGGCTCGTCAAACAGGAACACCGACGGCTCGCGCACGATCGCGCGCCCCATCGCGACCCGCTGCCGCTGGCCGCCCGACAGCTCGCGCGGCCGCCGCGCGAGCAGCGGCTCGAGCTCGAGGATCTTCGCGGCCGCGGCGACCCGCGCATCGATCGTCGTGCGCTCGAGGCCGCGGATCTTCAGCCCGTAGCCCATGTTCTGCGCAACCGTCATGTGCGGGTACAGCGCATAGTTCTGGAACACCATCGCGATGTCGCGATCCTTCGGCTCGAGCGCGTTCACCACCCGCTCGCCGATCGCGATCTCGCCGTCCGTCACGCTCTCGAGCCCCGCGATCATCCGCAGCAGCGTCGACTTGCCGCAGCCGGACGGCCCGACCAGCACGATGAATTCGCCGTCGGCGATCTCGACGTCGATGCCGTGCAACACCTGCTGCTTACCGTCATAGGATTTCCTGACGCCCCTCAAGCTCAGCGCAGCCATACGTCGTCCTTCTCCTCGTAGCGTGTCCGTGGTTACTTTTCAGAATCGACGAGGCCGCGCACGAACCAGCGCTGCATCGCCAGCACGACGACGAGCGGCGGAATCATCGCCAGCAGCGTCGCCGCCATCACGTATTGCCATTCGGTCGCGGCGTCGCCGCTCGCGATCATCGTCTTGATGCCGACCACGGAGGTCGACAGCGACGCCTCCGTCGTGATCAGGATCGGCCACAGGTACTGGTTCCAGCCGTAGATGAAGGTGATCACGAACAACGCCGCGATGCTCGTCTTCGACAGCGGCAGCACGACGTCCCAGAAGAAGCGCAGCGGCCCCGCGCCGTCGATGCGCGCCGCGTCCATCAGCTCGTCGGGCAGCGTCATGAAGAACTGGCGGAACAGGAAGGTCGCGGTAGCCGACGCGATCAGCGGCAGCGTGAGCCCCGCGTAGGTGTTGGTCATCTGCAGCGTCGACACGACCTGCACGGTCGGGAAGATCCGCACCTCGACCGGCAGCATCAGCGTGACGAAGATCAGCCAGAACGCCGTGTTGCGGAACGGGAAGCGGAAGTAGACGATCGCGTACGCGGACAGGATCGACACCGCGATCTTGCCGACCGCGATGCCGAGCGCCATCGCGAGGCTGTTGGCGAGCAGCAGGCCGAACGGCGCGGTCGTGCCGCCGCTGCCGTGCCGCCAGATGTACGCGACGTTCTCGAACAGGTGCGTGCTCGGCACGAGCGACAGCGGCACCGTGAATACTTCCTGCGCGTTCATCGTCGCCGCGCAGAATGCAACGTAGACGGGGAACACGAGCAGCGCCACGCCCGCGATCAGCACCGCGTGGCAGAACAGGTCGAAGCCCTTGCGATTCTCGATCATGCGTATTGCACCCTGCGTTCGACAAAGCGGAACTGGATCACCGTCAGCCCGACGACGATCGCCATCAGCACGACCGACTGCGCGCCCGAGCTGCCGATATCGAGCCCCTGGAAGCCTTCCGTGAAGATCTTGTAGATCAGCGTCTTGGTGCTCTGCGCGGGGCCGCCGGCGGTCGCGGCATCGATCACCGGGAACGTGTCGAAGAACGCGTACACGAGGTTCACGACCAGCAGGAAGAAGCTCGTCGGCGACAGCAGCGGCAGCACCACGTGGAAGAAGCGCCGCACCGGGCCCGCGCCGTCGATCGCGGCCGCCTCGATCAGCGAGCGC
Source organism: Burkholderia pyrrocinia (assembly GCA_001527685.1). Classification (GTDB taxonomy): domain Bacteria; phylum Pseudomonadota; class Gammaproteobacteria; order Burkholderiales; family Burkholderiaceae; genus Burkholderia; species Burkholderia pyrrocinia_D. The sequence goes on along the minus strand of LOZU01000029.1, from coordinate 14,410 downwards.
GGGATCGCCTGCAGCCCCGCGTAGAAGAACAGGAAGTTGTAGCTCACCTGCTTCCACACCGACGCGAGCACGACCAGGAACATCGCCTGCCCGCCGTTCAGCGCGTGGTTCCAGACGATTCCCGACTTCGCGAGCGCGTAGGTGACGAGGCCGATGCTCGGGTTGAACAGGAATGCCCACAGCACGGCCGCGATCGTCGGCGCGACCGCATACGGCCAGATCAGCAGCGTGCGGTATGCGCGCGCGCCGCGCACGACGCGGTCCGCGCACGCGGCGAGCAGCAGCGACACGACCAGCCCGCTCACCGTGACGAGCGCGCTGAACACGAGCGTCGTGCGGAACGAGTCGAGATACAGCGGATCGGCGAACAGGCGCGTGAAGTTCGCGAAACCGACGAACTCGCTCGACGTGCCGAACGCATCCTGCATCTGCGTCGATTGCCACAGCGCGACGCCGGCGGGCCACAGGAAGAACACGCCGGTGATCGCGAGCTGCGGCGCGATCAGCAGGTACGGCAACAGGCTCGTACCGAAACGGGAACGGGATTGCATCGCAAGGATCCGGTCAGGCCAAACGGAAGGGATGAACGGCCGCCGGCCGCCGCGCAAATGCGCGCGACGCGGCCGGCGGCACGGTGCGACACGCGCTCAGCTGCCCGACTTCTCGAAGCGCCGCAGCAGCTCGTCGCCGCGCGTGGCCGCGGAATCGAGCGCGTCCTTCGGCGACTTCTTCTGCGCCCAGACCTGCTCGAACTCCTCGTCGACGATCGTGCGGATCTGCGGCATGTTGCCGAGCCGCAGCCCCTTCGTGTACGGCAGCGGTGCCTTGTTCAGCATCTGCTTGATCGCGGTTTCCGCGCTCGGGTTCTTCGCATAGAAGCCCTGCTGGCGCGTCAGGTCGTACGCGGCCGTCGTGACCGGCAGGTAGCCCGTGTCCTGGTGCCACTTCGCGGCCACGGCCGGCGAGCTCAGGAACGCGAGGAACTTCGCGACGCCCTTGTAGGTCGCCGGATCCTTGCCGGCCAGCACCCACAGGCTCGCGCCGCCGATGATCGCGTTCTGCGGCGCGCCCTTCACGTTCGCGTCGTACGGCATCATGCCGGTGCCATAGCTGAACTTCGCGAACTTGTGCACGTTCGCGAGCGCGCCCGACGACGTCGTCATGATCCCGCAGTCGCCGCTATAGAACTTCGCCGATGCCTCGTCCTTGCGGCCCGCGTACGTGAACGTGCCGTCCTTCGTCATCTGCTGCAGGAACTGGACGTGCGCGATCTGCTGCGGCTTGTTGAATTCGAGCACCGCGTCGCCGCCGTCGAAGCCGTTGTTGCGGCTCGCGAACGGCAGGCCGTGCCATGCGCTGTAGTTCTCGAGCTGGATCCAGCCCTGCCAGCCGGTCGTGAAGCCGCACGCCATGCCCGACTGGCGCAGCTTCTCCGCGTCGGCCTTCACTTCGGCCCAGGTCTTCGGCGGCTGGTTCGGGTCGAGCCCGGCCTTCTTGAACGCGTCCTTGTTGTAGTACAGCACCGGCGTCGAGCTATTGAACGGCATCGACACGAGGTGGCCCGTCTTCGCGTCGCTGTAGTAGCTCGCGATGGTCGGCACGAACGCCTTCTCGTCGAACGCCACGCCGGCCTGCTTGAACACGTCGTAGACCGGCACCACCGCCTTCTTCGCCTGCATCATCGTCGCGGTGCCGACTTCGTAGACCTGCAGGATCGCCGGCGCATTGCCGCTGCGGTACGCGGCGATGCCCGCCGCGAGCGCCTGGTCGTAGGTGCCCTTGAAGACCGGCACGATCTTGTAGTCGCCTTGCGACGCGTTGAACTGCGCCGCGATCTCGTTCACCCGCTCGCCGAGCGCGGCTTCCATTGCATGCCAGAACTGGATCTCCGTTGCCGCGAATGCTGCATGCTGCGCGCCGAACATCAGCGCGCCCCCGAGCGCGAGCGAACGAACCAGCGTCCCTACGGGCTTCTTCTCCATCGACCTCTCCTATGAAAACGATACCAACAGCGGGTACACCTTTCCCATCGCCATCGAACCGGCGCAGTCTAGTGATCGTTTGTGACAGTCAGTTGTCGCTGACGACGAACAATCGTTGGTATTCCTTCACGGCGAAACGATCGGTCATGCCGGCGATGTAATGCGCGACGAGGCGCGGCTGCTTCGACGCGTCCTCGGACTGGTACTGCGGCGGCAGCAGGCGCGGATCGTCGATGAACGCGTCGAACAGCCCGGTGACGACGCGCTGCGCCTTGTTCGCCATCCTCATGACCTTGTAGTGGCGATACAGGTTCTTGAACAGGAAGCGCTTGAGGGCCGCCGCCTGCGCGGCGACCGCTTCGCTGTGCGACACGAGCGGCGGCGCCGCGCGCACGTCGTCGAGCGACGCGGGCGCGACGCGCGCGAGATTGCGCGTCGTCTCGTCGATCAGGTCGACGATCAGCGTGTTGATGATGCGGCGCACCGTCTCGTGCACGAGACGCCGGCCTTCGAGACGCGGGAATTCGGCGAGCGCAGCCTCGTAATGGCACTGCCAGAGCTCGACTTCCGCGAGCTGCTCGATCGTGACCAGCCCGGAACGCAGGCCGTCGTCAACGTCGTGGTTGTTGTACGCGATTTCGTCGGCAATGTTCGCGAGCTGCGCCTCGAGCGACGGCTGGCGGCCCTGCAGGAAGCGTTCGCCGAGCGCGCCGAGCTTGCGCGCGTTCTCGCGCGAACAGTGCTTGAGGATGCCTTCGCGCGTCTCGAAGCAGAGGTTCAGGCCGTTGAACGCGCCATAGTGCTCCTCCAGCTCGTCGACGACGGCGAGGCTCTGCAGGTTGTGCTCGAAGCCGCCGTGCTCGCGCATGCACGCGTTGAGCGCGTCCTGCCCCGCATGGCCGAACGGCGTATGGCCGAGGTCGTGCGCGAGCGAGATCGCCTCGACGAGATCCTCGTTCAGCCGCAGGTTGCGCGCGACCGAACGCGCGATCTGCGCGACTTCGAGGCTGTGGGTGAGACGGGTGCGGAACAGGTCGCCTTCGTGATTGACGAAGACCTGGGTCTTGTATTCGAGCCGCCGGAACGCGGTCGAGTGGACGATGCGGTCGCGATCGCGCTGGAATTCGGTGCGCGCCGCCGGCGGCGGCTCGGGGTGGCGCCGGCCGCGCGATTGCGACGCGTGGGCGGCATACGGGGCGAGATTGGCTTCCAGCGCCGCCAGGGTCGGCGGCTCGGCCACCGGAGCGAGGGCGCTCCGGGGCTGGCGTGGCAACTTGCTGCTGGATGTCTCGCTCACCGTCTCCTCCACGTCAAGGGCACCGGGCAGCCGGGCCGGGGTTATTGCGTCGTCGTCGCCAGTGTAGCGAACACCGCTTCGTCGGGCGCCGGCGTGATCAGCGTATCGCCGAAGCGCTTCAGCAGGATGAACTTGATCGCCCCCGCCTCGGCCTTCTTGTCGACGCGCATCAGGTCCATGTAGCGCGCGTCGCCGAGCGCGGGCGCGCGGGTCGGCAGGTGCGCGGCCGCGATCACCGCGTCCAGGCGCTGTCGCGACGCTTCGTCGAGCAGGCCGAGCCGCACCGACAGGTCGCCCGCCATCACCATCCCGCAGCCGACCGCCTCGCCGTGCAGCCATTCGCCGTAGCCGAGCCCGGCCTCGATCGCGTGGCCGAACGTGTGGCCGAAATTGAGGATCGCGCGCAGGCCGCCTTCGCGCTCGTCGGCCGCGACCACGCTCGCCTTGATCTCGCACGAGCGCTTGACGGCTTCGGCGAGCGCGCCGGGCTCGCGGCGGTTCAGCGCGTCGACGTTCGCCTCGATCCAGTCGAAGAACGCGGCATCGGCGATCGCGCCGGTCTTGATGATCTCGGCGATGCCCGCCGCCAGTTCGCGGTCGGGCAGCGTCGTCAGCGCGCCGATGTCCGCGATCACCGCCTGCGGCTGGTAGAACGCGCCGATCATGTTCTTGCCGAGCGGGTGGTTGATGCCGGTCTTGCCGCCGACCGACGAATCGACCTGCGACAGCAGCGTGGTCGGCACCTGGATGAACGGCACGCCGCGCATGTAGCACGCGGCCGCGAAGCCGGTCATGTCGCCGATCACGCCGCCGCCGAGCGCGACGAGGGTGGTCTTGCGATCCGCGCGGTCGGTCAGCAGGCCGTCGAAGATCAGGTTCAGCGTTTCCCAGTTCTTGTACGCCTCGCCGTCCGGCAGCACGACCGTCGACACGCGCTTGCCGAGCGGCGCGAGCGCGGCGCGCAGCGCGTCGCCGTACAGCGGATCGACCGTCGTGTTCGTGACGATCGTGACGGACGAGCCCTTGATGTGCGGGGCGAACAGTTCGGTGCGGCCGATCAGGCCGGCGCCAATATGAATCGGATAGGCGCGGTCGCCCAGATCGACGTTGACAGTAATCATGCTTGTAATGGCTTGGCGACGACACCCGCCAGTTCGAGCTGCATCAGCACCATGTTGACGAGCCCGTTGACCGACGGGCGGCCGGTTTCGATGACGAAATCCGCGCATTCGCGATACAGCGGATCGCGCACTTCATAGAGCGCCTCGAGACGCGCCTTCGGATCCTCGGTCTGCAGCAGCGGACGATTCTTGTCCTTGCGCGTGCGCAGCCACAGATCGTGCGGATTGGCGCGCAGATAGACGACGATGCCGTGCGCCTTCAGGCATTCGCGATTTTCGGGCCGCAGCACCGCGCCGCCGCCTGTCGCGAGCACAATGCTCTCGCGCTGCGTGAGTTCGGCGATCACCTGCGATTCGCGGTCGCGAAACCCGGCTTCGCCCTCCATTTCGAAGATCACCGGAATGCGCGCGCCCGTGCGTGCCTCGATCTCGTGGTCGGAGTCGAAGAATGCCCTGTCGAGCCGGCGCGCGACCGCCCGGCCCACGGTGGTCTTACCCGCTCCCATAAGGCCGACGAAAAATACGTTTGCGTGTGGGTCCCGCGCTTGCAACGGCATTCCTCTGCTTCAATCTTGCTGGTGTGTGGCGCAGCTTACTGGCAAAGCGGCTGCCTTGTCGAGCCTGCGCCGGCGGCTTCCGGCCCCGTTTCCCGGGCATCCTCGTCGCCCGTGCCGGCCGCGTCGCAACGCGAACCGACGACGGTCGGGGTGATGAAGACGACCAGCTCGCTGCGCTGGTCGCGCTGCGCGCGATGCCGGAACAGTGCGCCCAGAACCGGTATTTTGCCCAAGAGCGGCACCCGCGTCACATCGTCCCGGCGCAACTGCTCGTAGATTCCGCCGATCGCGACCGTCCCGCCGTCCTCCACCTCGACGCGCGTCTGCACATGCTTCGTGTGGATCGCCGGGCCGGCCGCCGTCGGCTCGCCGACGCTGTCCTTCGTGACGTCCAGATCGAGCACGACGCGCCCGTCCGGCGTGATCTGCGGCTCGACCTCGAGCTTCAGCGTCGCCCGGCGAAACTGCACGCCGCTCACGCCGTTGCCGACCTTGGCCTGATAGGGCAGCTCCGCGCCCTGTTCGACGATCGCCTTGGCGCGATCGGCCGTCACGACGCGCGGACTCGACACGATCTGCCCCCGCCCTTGCGCCTCGAGCGCGCTCAATTCGACGTCGAGCACGCGGCTCAGCGGCGCGGCGAACAGCGTGAACCCGGCCGTCGCGGCTTCGAAGCCGCCGAGCGGCCGCGCCGCGAGATCGAGCGCGCTGCGCTCCGCCGCCGCCGCGCCATCGCCGCCCGCCGCCGCGCGGTTCTGGGCGCGCAGCGCGACGCGGGCGCCCAGGTTGCGCGAGAAACCCTGCTCGCCTTCGACGATCCGGGCCTCGATCCGGACCTGCCGCGACGGCCGGTCGATTTCGTCGATCAGGCCGGCGATCTGCGCGATGCGCGGCGCGAGGTCGGTGACGAACAGCAGGTTCGTGCGCGCATCGGCCGCCGCCGCCCCGCGCTTCGACAGCAGGCGCTGGCCCGCGGCGCCGGTCAGGAGCCGCTGCACGTCCTGCGCGCGCGGATAGCGCAGCACGAAGGTGCGGCTGGCGAGCGGCTCGAGTTCCGCCGCGCGCGCGTGCGCCTCGAAGCGTTCGCGCTCCCGCGCGGCCAGCTCCGCCGCCGGCGTGATCCAGATCACGTCGTCGCGCCGGGACATCGCGAGCCCGTGCGTATCGAGCAGCGTGTCAAACGCGGCCCGCCAGCGCACATTGTTCAGACGTAACGACACCGTGCCGCGCACCTGTTCGCTGACGATGATGTTGAGCCCGGTGAACCGCGCGAATGCATCGAATGCGGCGGCAAGGCCCACGCCCTGCAGGTTCAGCGAGATCCGCCGCGCGTCGTCCGCATCGCCGGGGCGCCGCGCGGCCGAGTCGCTGATGCGCGCGGGCGGCGGCAACGGGATTGGCGGACCTTCGAGCGCGGGCGTCGTGACAGGCGCCGAAGGCACGGTGCGTGGCGCCGGCTCCAGCTGCGGTGGCAGCTCCACCGCCGACGACGCGATCTCGCCGCCGTCGACCGCGCCCTGCGGCAACGGCACGTGCGGCCCGTCGGCACGCGATGCCGCGGGCGGCCACTCAGGCGGCACCGGCGGCGGCAACGCGCCGGATGCCGCTGCTGCGTAAAACCCGATTCCGACAAGCGTTCGCCGCCACATGCCGATCACCATTGCGCGCCTCCATCGTCCAGCGCCATCCTGCGCGGCCCGGACGCCGTGGCGAGCATCACGGCGTCCGGCTCGACCCGTATCACGCGCATCGCGCCGACCGCGTCCCCGGCCGCAACCGCCGTGATCGCGCCCATGCCGTCGTCGAACAGCGCAAGCCCGGCGCGCGCATCCCGCATCACGCCGGCCAGCCGGGACGGCGGCGCGCTGCCCGCCCCGGGCGTCGTCGGCGCACCGAACGGATCGGCATCCGCCGAATCCTCCCGGCGCCGCCCGTCTCCATATACAGCCTCGCCGCCGCGCAACGCGGGAAACACGTCGAGCGAAAGTGTCACGCGCGCCGTCCGGCTGTCGCGCTCGACCCGCATCGCCGCCGGCACGACCAGCACCGGCAATGCCGCCAGCCCGTCGATCATCCGCCGCAGCGCCGGGAAACCGCCGTCCGCGTCGATGCGCACCGTGCGCCGGCCCCCCGGCTTCGCGTCCTGCCCGGCCTGCGGCTCGAGCGCGACGACCTGCAGCCCGCTCGACGCAGCCAGTTCCGCCAGTTCGAGCAGCACCGCCGGCCAGCCTGGCGCGGCCGGTACACCGCTGCTGTCTCCCGTCCCGGCATGAGCCGCGCGATGGCGGGACGCTTCGGCGAGCACGCGTTCGGCCGCCGCCGCGCGCGCGATTGCCGCCTCCAGCGACGCGCGGCTTCGCGCGAGGCCGCCCCAGTCCGCGCTGTCCGCCAGATGGATGCCGCCCGCCAGCACCGCGCCGAATGCCAGTGCGCAGCCCGCGACGTGCATGACGACCGGCCGCGAGAGGCTGTCATAGCCGAATCGATGTGCGAGCGCCGTCATTTCCGCGCCTCCGGCTTGGCCTCCTGGTGCGGCGAAGCCGCCTGCCAGCCCAACTGCACCGAGAACCGGAACGGCATGCGCGCCGCGCCCGCCGGGTCCGGCGGGGCGGGCGTCAGCGCGTCGACGTCGACGCGCCATCCATGCGGCTCGCGCGCGATCCGTGCGAGCCAGCGCGCCGCCGCCCGGTAACTCGCAGCCCGCGCGTCCAGCACCGCGCCGGACGATGTCGTGCGCAGCGCGTCCAGCCGGACTTCGTCGTCGCGCACGCGCACCAGCAGCGCGAGCAGCCCGGCCGCCTGCCGGTGAGGCGCCGCGAGCGCCGCCACCTGCGCATCGCGCTGCGCGGCGGCAGCGGCCAGCCGTGCCGTGCGCGTCGCCGCGTCCACCTGCGGCTGCCGCCGCAACAGGCCCGCCTCGACACGCGCGCGTTCGGCGTCCGTTCGTACCCGCAGCCACGCCGCGCCGCCCGTCCATACCCCGACGCCCGCCACCCCGAGCAGGATTGCCGCGCCGCATTGCGCGGCCCGGCGCCGGCGCACGGCGCGGGCGAGACGGTCGCGGTACGGCAGCAGGTTGAACCCGTCAAGCCATGCCGGCCCGGCCGCCGCCCATGACGCATCCGCATGCACGCCGCGCGCACTCATTCCCACACCCCGCGCAGCGCGAGACCGAACGCGACCGCGAACGCGGGCCCGTCCGCCGAACCGGACCGCGTCGTGGGGCCGCCGCCGGCCCAGGGCGCACACTCGAACGGCAGCACGATCGCGCCGAGCAGGTCGCCGACCTCCGCGATGGAGGTGCCGAACCGAGCGAGACACCGCGTATCGCCGCCGACCACCGTGCAACGGGCCGGGCGGCACGCAAACGCGCGCAGTGCATCGGGCAGCGCGACGTGCACGCGATCGGGGAACGCGAACTGCTGTAAGGCGGCGCCGCGGTCCAGCAACCAGCCGCGCACGCCTGCATCGGCGAACCAGAGCGCGAAACAGGGTTCATGCGCGTCCGGTTGGCGCAACGCGGCGAAACGCAGCGCCCGCAGCGCGGCGATCGGCTCGCAGTCGACCGCCGTCAGGTCGACACCCGCCGCCGCTGCCGCCTCGATCCGCCGCTGCAATGCGGCCTGCGGCGCAGCGGCGATCGCGATCTCGCCGGGCCGCGCGCCGTCCGTGGGCCGCCAGTCGAACGCGAGACTGTCCGGCGCGAGCCCGGAAATGCGCTCGGCGGCCTGCCGCACGGCATCGGGGATATCGTCGCGCCCCGCCAGGTCGAGCGTCGCGGTGCGCATCTCGTCGTCGCGCAGCGCCATCACGCCGGACACGTCGCACCGCACCCCGCGCGCCGACAGCCGCGACACGGCGGCGGACAGCGCGCGCCCGACCGCCGCCCAGCGCACATCGTCGGGCCCGTCCGGCTGCCCAAGCGGTTCCGTGTCGACGCCTTCGACGCGCACGTCCAGCCCGCGCCGTCGCCGGCTCACCACCACCACCCTCACGTCACCCGCGGCGACGTCGATCCCCGTCGCCGTGCGCCTGCCCATCGCGCGTCGCACCGCCCATCGTCCGGCCATCCAAGCCTCCCGCCATCGCTGCGGCCCATGCCGCAATCCCAGGCTTGCATTCTGCGCAGCGGCGCGGGCCGCCGGCAGTCGTCCGAACGGCCAACGCCGCCCTCCCGGCGCATCGGCGCGCTATGCTGGAAGCACGGCAACCCGCGCCCATGCGCGGCCCGCTTCCCGCGTCAGGACCGGTCATACCGGGCAGCTATAATCGCGGGACTGTTTTCCGGTATGCCTATGCAATCCACGTCCCCTACGTCCCCGCCCCCCGCCCCGGAGCCGAAGAAACGCCCCTGGTGGCTGAAAGTCCTGCTCGGCTTCGCTGCGGTGTGCGTGGCGCTCGTCCTGTGCGGCGCGCTCGTGCTCGGCTATGCGCTCGTCGTCGCGTCGCCGAACATGCCGTCGCTCGACGCGCTGACGGACTATCGTCCGAAGGTTCCGCTGCGCATCTACACGTCCGATCACGTGCTGATCGGCGAATTCGGCGAGGAGCGCCGCGACATCGTCCACTTCAAGGACGTCCCCGATTCGCTGAAGAAGGCGATCCTCGCGATCGAGGACGCGCGCTTCTACGACCACGGCGGCGTCGATCTCACCGGGATCATCCGGGCCGGCTTCGTCGCGCTGACGAACGGCCATGCGTCGCAGGGCGCGAGCACGATCACGATGCAGGTCGCGCGCAACTTCTTCCTGTCGAGCGAGAAGACCTACACGCGCAAGATCTACGAGATGCTGCTCGCGTACCGGATCGAGCGCGCGCTGACGAAGGATCAGATTCTCGAGGTCTACATGAATCAGATCTATCTCGGCCAGCGCGCATACGGCTTCGCGAGCGCCGCGCACGTCTATTTCGGCAAGGACCTGAAGGACCTGACGCTCGCGGAAGCCGCGATGCTGGCCGGCTTGCCGAAGGCGCCGTCCGCGTACAACCCGGTCGTCAATCCGAAGCGCGCGAAGGTGCGCCAGGAGTACATCCTGCAGCGCATGCTCGAGCTGAACTTCATTTCGCGCGAGCAATACGACGAGGCGATCGCCCAGCCGCTCGTCGTCAAGGGCGCCGGCCGCGAGTACAGCGTGCACGCGGAATACGTCGCGGAAATGGTGCGCCAGATGATGTACGCGCAGTACCACGAGGAAACCTATACGCGCGGCTTCAACGTCGTCACGACGGTCGATTCCGCCGATCAGCAGGTCGCCTACAGCGCGCTGCGCAAGGGGATCATGGATTACGAGCGGCGCCACGGCTATCGGGGGCCGGAAGGCTTCATCGAGCTGCCGGCCGGCGCCGACGACCGCGAGCAGGCGATCGACGACGCGCTGCTCGAACACCCGGACAACGGCGAGCTGATCGCGGCGGTCGTGACCGCGGCGAACCCGCGCCAGATCACGATCGCTTTCATCGACGGCAGCAGCGCGACGCTCGAGGGCGACAACCTGCGCTTCGCCGCAAGCGCGCTGTCGGCCAATGCGCAGCCGAACCGGCGCATCCGTCCAGGCGCCATCGTGCGCGTCGTGAAGAACGATGCCGGCCAATGGGCGATCACGCAGCTGCCGCAGGTCGAAGGCGCGTTCATCTCGATCGTGCCGCAGGACGGCGCGATCCGCTCGCTCGTCGGCGGCTTCGACTACAACAAGAACAAGTTCAACCACGTCACGCAGGCGTGGCGGCAACCGGGTTCGTCGTTCAAGCCGTTCATCTACTCGGCGTCGCTCGACAAGGGCCTCGGCCCGGCGACGGTCATCAACGACGGCCCGCTGTTCTTCAGCGCCGCGGAAACGGGCGGCCAGCCGTGGGAACCGAAGAACTACGGCGGCGGCTTCGAGGGCCCGATGTCGATGCGCACCGCGCTGCAGCGCTCGCGCAACCTCGTGTCGATCCGGATCCTCAACCACATCGGCACGAAGTACGCACAGCAATACATCACGCGCTTCGGCTTCGACGCCGATCGCCACCCGGCCTACCTGCCGATGGCGCTCGGCGCGGGCCTCGTCACGCCGCTGCAGATGGCCGGCGCGTACTCGGTGTTCGCGAACGGCGGCTACCGCGTCAATCCGTACCTGATCGCCGAGGTGACCGATCCGAACGGCGCGGTCGTCGCGCGCGCGCAGCCGCTCGTCGCCGAGCAGAACGCGCCGCGCGCGATCGACGCGCGCAATGCGTACGTGATGAACAGCCTGCTGCAGAGCGTCGCGCAGCGCGGCACCGGCGCCAAGACCAACATGCTCAAGCGCACCGACCTCGCGGGCAAGACCGGCACGACGAACGACTCGCACGACGCGTGGTTCGCCGGCTACCAGCATTCGCTCGCCGCGATCGCGTGGATCGGCTACGACAACCCGCGCAGCCTCGGCGACCGCGAAACCGGCGGCGGCCTCTCGCTGCCCGTGTGGATCGACTACATGGGCGCCGCGCTCAAGGGCGTGCCCGAATTCAAGCCGGCGATGCCGGACGACGTCACGGCGCTCGGCAGTGAGCTGTATTTCGCCGAGTTCACGCCGGGGCATGGCTTCGTGTCGACGGTCGGCGTGGCGCAGGCACCGGCGGCGGCGCAGGATGCGGGCGAGGAAGAGGCGCCGCACGTCGACGAACAGGAAAAGCAGGACATCATGAACCTGTTCCGCGGCCACTGAGGTTCCGCGCAGACACGAAAAAGCGGCCCGCGGGCCGCTTTTTCATTGATACGACGGTTTGATCCGCTCAGGCGCTGAACGTGATCGGCATCCCCGCCTGCTGCGTCGCGTAGTCGCTGAGCGCCGAGAAGAATTCCGTGCCGGAGCGCGTGTCACGCCACGCGCCGTCCACGTAGCGGTAATGGAAGCCGCCCGCCTTCGCGGCGATCCACACTTCCTTCATCGGCGGCTGCAGGTTGACGATGATCTTCGAGCCGTTCTCGAACGTCAGCGTCAGGACGCTGCCGTTGCGCTCCAGGTCGATGTCGTGATCGCCGTCGTTCGCGGCGTCCACGGTACGCTCGACGGCCGCCAGCACGGCCTCGGCACGGGTCAGGTAATCGGTATCGGACATGCTAAACTCTATCGGTTCAATTGTTCAGGGACGATCATGCGAGTGGTTTTCCGGATGAGCGCGATTGTAGCGGCTTTGGCGATTCTTGCAGGCTGCGGTCAGCGCGGTCCGCTCTATCTGCCCAATGTGCCGCCGCTGCCGCCGAAGCCGATCGAGCAGCAACAGGACGCGCCGCCTTCCGACGTCAAGCCGGACGACGAAACCGCTTCCTCGCCCGCCAGCATGCCCGATACGTCCGGCACGCCGCTCACGCTGTCGCCGGAGCTGTCGGGCGGCGGCTCGTCGACGGGCAAGCCGGCGCCTGCCTCGGGCCCGGCCAGCGTGCAGTAACGCGCACCGCGCCACGGGCACCACGCACCGACAAGGCGATGACCACCCGGTCATCGCCTTTCTTTTTGGCGCGCGGCGAAGCGCAATCCGTCAGCTTCGCACGCGCCGCCATCCCCATGCGGCGAGGCGCCAGCCGAGCAGCGCCGCGACGATTCCCGCGTACAGCTTCGGCTGCGCGAGGTCGTGCTTGCCCGCCTTCATCCACCAGAAGTGCAGCACGCCGAACAGCGCGACCGCGTAGATCGCGCGATGCAGCGTCGCCCAGTGGCGCCCGAGCCGGCGCACCATCGCGCGCGGCGACGTCGCGGCGAGCGGGATCAGCAGCACGAACGCGGCAAAGCCGATGGTGATGAACGGCCGCTTGCCGACGTCCTTCAGGATCGCCGCCAGGTCGAACCACTTGTCGAACCAGAGGTAGGTCGTGAAGTGCAGCGTCGCGTAGAAGAACGCGAACAGGCCGAGCATCCGGCGAAAGCGCAGCAGCACGGCGACGCCGGTCATCCGCCGCAGCGGCGTCACGCCGAGCGTGACGCACAGCATCACGAGCGTCCACAGGCCGGTCGAGCGCGTGACGAATTCGATCGGATTGGCGCCGAGGCGATCGGCCAGGCCGAACAGCACGACGCGCGCGAGCGGATACAGGCCGGCCGCGAACACCAGTGCCTTGGCGGGCGCGAACCAGCGCGGCGCAACGGTGCGGCCCCGGTCCGGCCGCCGGGCAGCGGCATCCGCGGCGCGCTCGGGCGTGAGCGTCGAAGGGGGCATGTCGTTCCTCACCGGTGCGTCAGAAGTTCTTCTTCAAGTCCATGCCCTGATACATCGACGCGACGAACTCGCCATAGCCGTTGAACATCAGCGTCTTGCGCTTCGGCGTGAAGAAGCCGTCCTCGCCGATGCGCCGCTCGGTGGCCTGGCTCCAGCGCGGGTGGTCGACGGCCGGATTGACGTTCGAGTAGAAGCCATACTCGTTCGGCGCATAGGTGTGCCAGCTGGTCGACGGCTGCCGGTCGACGAAGCGGATCTTCACGAGCGACTTCGCGCTCTTGAAGCCGTATTTCCACGGCACGACGATCCGCACCGGCGCACCGTTCTGGTTCGGCAGCACCTGCCCGTAGACGCCCACTGCCAGCAGCGTCAGCGGATTCATCGCCTCGTCCATCCGCAGGCCTTCCGAATACGGCCAGTCGAGGATCGGCGTCGACAGGCCCGGCATCTGCGACGGGTCGGCGAGCGTGACGAACTGCACGTATTTCGCGTTGCCGGTCGGCTGCACGCGCCGGATCAGCTCCGCCAGCGGCACGCCGATCCACGGGATCACCATCGACCATCCCTCGACGCAGCGCAGCCGGTAGACGCGCTCCTCGAGCGGCGCGAGCTTCAGCAGCTCGTCGAGGTCGAACACCTTCGGATGCTGTACCTCGCCCTCGACGCTCACGCGCCACGGGCGCGGCCGCAGCGTGCCGGCGTTCTGCACCGGGTCGCCCTTGTCGGTGCCGAACTCGTAGAAATTGTTGTAGGAGGTGATGTCCTTGAACGGCGTCACCTTGTCGGCTACGACGAATGGCGGATTGGTTTTCGCCGCCAGCTTCGCGGCCCGCGCGTCGGGCGACGCATACGCGGCAAACGCCGCGCCGCTGCCGCCCAGCAGGCCGCCGGCCGCCGCGATGCCGGCCGCCTGCAGCACGCGCCGGCGGTGCTCGAACACCGCGCGCGGTGTGATTTCGCTGCGCGCGATGTCGTCGCCGCGCAATGCGCCCTGGAAAGGACGTTTGATCCACATGCTGCCGTTCCTCCTTGCTGCACGCGTGTCCGACACGCGCTCATGAGTGTTCGATCCGGATCATCATGCGCCGTTCGTCGCACGCGCCGCCCGCTCGTTACAAAACAAAACCGCCGGGCACGCGAGTGCGCCGGCGGTGTTGGGTCGGACGAGCGTCGGGAATCTTACAGCTTGCCGTAGCTATGCAGCCCGGACAGGAACATGTTGACCCCGAGGAACGCGAAGGTCGTGACGATCAGGCCCGTCAGCGCCCACCAGGC
>LOZU01000028.1:0-707 GCA_001527685.1 Burkholderia pyrrocinia | reverse complement strand
GCCGCCGACTCGGCGAAGCTCGGGGCGGCCGTCGCAATTCCGGCCGTCGTGTCCGCGCAATATCAGGCGATCATCCGCGATATTGCGATCAAGGCGGGCATCGCGCGCACGGCGCAGGAAGACGCGATGTCGGAACGGATCCGACGCGACGCGCTCGCAAACGGGATGAAGCGCAACGAGCTGGCCGATGCGGTGAATCAGATGGTCGCGGGCGGGATGGACGTCGACCGCGCGCTCAACTTCGGGCCGGCGGTCGCGAAGTTCTCGATCGGTCAGGGCGCGTCGAGCGTCGAGACCGCGCAGATGATTCAGGCGCTGCAGCAGAACGCAAACATCACCGATCCCAAGGCGATGATGAAGGCGCTCGAGGCGATCGCGTACCTCGGCAAGGAAGGCTCGTTCGAATCTGTCGACATGGCCCGGTGGTTTCCGGTGCTGTTGGCGGAAATGAAGAAGCTCGGGATCACCGGGCAGGATTCGGTCGTGCAGCTCGGCGCGATGCTGCAGGTCCAGATGAAGACGGCCGGCAACGCTGACGAGGCGGCGAACAACCTGAAGAACTGGCTTTCGAAGATCGGTTCGGGAGAGACCGAGAACAACTACAAGAAAGCCGGCATCGACTACCAAGCGAAGATGAAGGAGGCGATCAACAAGGGTTGGTCGACGATGGAAGCATCGTTCGTCCTCGCGCGCGCGTACATCGAGCG
>LOZU01000027.1:0-110075 GCA_001527685.1 Burkholderia pyrrocinia | reverse complement strand
AGGATCACCAGTTGCGGCTGTTCCTTGTCGACCAGCGCCTTCAGGATCTTCGCGACGCCGAGCGGCTCGACGCCGTCGTTCGACTCGACGAGGATCGCGCGATCCGCGCCGATCGCGAGCGCCGTGCGCAGCGTTTCCTGCGCTTGCGTGACGCCCACCGACACCGCGATCACTTCGGTCGCGACGCCTGCTTCCTTCAGGCGCACCGCTTCCTCAACGGCGATTTCGTCGAACGGGTTCATCGACATCTTCACGTTCGCAATGTCGACGCCCGTGTTGTCCGACTTCACGCGGACCTTCACGTTGTAATCGACCACTCTTTTCACTGGCACCAGGATTTTCATGCACACGCTCCAAAGTTACGAATACGACCAGAGGCCATTTTATAGCGAGGCCTCGTGACTGCGCGGCCAAGCGGACCCATCCATCGTGGATGTCGAGGATACCGCTTCTTGGCGACGCGCCAATGATAGCGAACGGTCGTTCTATTTTAAAAGAGAAAAAACCCGGACGCAAAGCCCGGGTTTTCGATCATCGACTCTAATCGCCGCCGGGCGCCCCGTGCACCGCGCGTTACCAGGCGGCGATGACCGCGCCACCGAACTTGCCTTCGATGAACTGCTTCACCTCGACCGAGTGATAGGCCGCGATCAGCTTCGCGACCCACGGCTTGTTCCGGTCGGCCTCGCGGATCGCGATGATGTTCGCGTACGGGCCGTTCGGGGCCTCGATCGCGATCGCGTCCTGTTTGGGCTTCAACCCCGCTTCCATCGCGAAGTTGGTATTGATCGCGGCTGCGTCGACGTCGCCGAGCGAGCGCGGGATCTGCGCCGCGTCGAGCTCGACGATCTTCAGCTTCCTCGGATTGTCGACGATGTCGAGGGGCGTCGCCTTCAGGCCCGCATCCGCGCGCAGTTTCAGCACGCCCTGCTTCTGCAGCAACAGCAGCGCGCGGCCGCCATTCGTCGGATCGTTCGGGATCGCAATTCGCGCGCCCGGCTTCAGTTCGGCCAGCGACTTCACGCGCTTCGAGTAGACGCCCATCGGGAACGTCACGGTCTCGGCCACCTTGATCAGCTTGTAGCCACGGTCCTTCACCTGTGCCTGCAGATACGGATCGTGCTGGTAGCTGTTCGCGTCGAGGTCGCCGGCGGCGAGCGCCGCGTTCGGCTGGACATAGTCGGAGAACTCGATGATCCGGATGTCGAGGCCGCCCTTCGCCGCGACCTTCTTCACAGCCTCCATCACCTGCGCGTGCGGCCCGCCCGTGACGCCGACCTTGATGGTCTCCGCACGGGCCTGTGCGCCCGCCGCGAACAGTGCGGCTGCGCCGAGCGCCGCCGCCAGCTTCAGCATGAATCGTCGTTGCATCGCCTTTCCCCCAAGCGCAAGAATGTCGACTTATTTGTGGCTGAGCCGCCGCACGAGCCAGTCGCCGAACGACTGCACCAGCTGCACGAACACGATCAGGATCGCGACTACCGTCCACATCACTTCCGGCAGGTAACGCTGGTAGCCGTAACGGATGCCGAGGTCGCCAAGCCCGCCGCCGCCGATCGCGCCCGCCATCGCCGAGTAGCCGACGAGCGACACGAACGTGATCGTCAGCCCGGCGACGACGCCCGGCAGCGATTCCGGCAGCAGCACCTTGAAGACGATCTGCGAGGTCGTCGCGCCCATCGATTGCGCGGCCTCGATCAGCCCGCGATCCACTTCGCGCAGCGCAGTCTCGACGAGCCGCGCGATGAACGGCGCGGCCGCGAGCGTCAGCGGCACGACCGCCGCGGCCGTGCCGATCGACGAGCCGGTGACGAGCCGCGTGAACGGGATTACCGCAACCAGCAGGATGATGAACGGCGTCGAACGCACCGCGTTCACGACACCGCCGAGCACGCGGTTCACCGCGAGGTTCTGCAGCACGCCCTGGCGGTCGGTCAGGTACAGCAGCACGCCGAGCGGCAGCCCGACGAGCGCGCCGACCACGCCCGAGATGCCGACCATGATCAGCGTCTCCCAGAACGACTGCACGAACATGTCGAACATTTCACTCAACATACGAAAGCTCCTCCACCACCACGCCTTGCTCGCGCAGGAACGCGAGCGCCTGTCCGACCTTGCCCGGCTCGCCGCCCGCGAGCACCGCGAGCGAACCGAACGCCTGGCCCTGGATCTCGTCGATCTGGCCGTGCAGGATGTTGAAATCGAGCTCGTAGCGGCGGATCGTCTCCGACAGGATCGGCTGGTCGACGCCCGACCCCGTGAACGCAAGGCGCAGCAGGTGGCCGCTGCCGGTCTTGAGCCGCTCGGCCACGCGCGCCTTCAGCGCGGGCGGCAGCTCCTGCGCGATCACGTCGCCGATCAGCGCGCGCGTCACTTCGTGGTGCGGCTGCAGGAACACGTCGATGACCTTGCCTTCCTCGACCACGCGCCCGGCATCGAGCACCGCGACGCGATCGCACACCTGCTTGATCACTTCCATCTGGTGCGTGATCAGCACGATCGTCAGGCCGAGCTCGCGGTTGATGCGCTTCAGCAGGTCGAGGATCGCGCGGGTCGTTTCCGGGTCGAGCGCCGACGTCGCTTCGTCCGACAGCAGCACCTTCGGCTTGCTCGCGAGCGCGCGCGCGATGCCGACCCGCTGCTTCTGGCCGCCGCTGATCTGCGCCGGATAGCGGTCCTTCTGCGCGGACAGCCCGACGAGGTCGAGCAGCGGCAGCACCGCGGCCTCGATATCGGCGCGGCTCGCGCCAGCCAGCTCGAGCGGCAGCGCGACGTTGTCGAACACCGTGCGTGACGACAGCAGATTGAAGTGCTGGAAGATCATGCCGATTTCGCGGCGCGCTTCACGCAGCGCGCGCGCGGGCAACAGCGTCAGGTCGCGCCCGCCGACGACGACATTGCCTTCGGTCGGCCGGGTCAGCAGGTTGATGGTGCGCACGAGCGTGCTCTTGCCGGCGCCGCTGCGGCCGATGATGCCGAACACCTTGCCCTGGGGAACCGTCAGATTGACGTTGTGCAGCGCCTCGACCCATCCATTCGGCCCCGGGAAGCGCTGCGACAGATTGCGTAATTCGATCATGTAAACAAAACGGCGGACGGCTGGGGAGCTGCCTGTGCAGGCCCCGCCAGTCGGCCGCCGATGCATCTGGAATAGCCGGCGATTCTACCGCAATCTCCTAATTCCACTTAATAATCGATTTCGATCCTTTCATAACTATGCGAAATTAGAGGACAGTGCTGGCGCACCGTGGCGGCGCGGCGTCTATGATCGGGAGCGCGAATGCCAACGAACGAAGGAGACCCGCCAGATGACTGCCACCCCGATCCCGGCCGCCGCACCCGCCTCCGCCCCGCCCGCGTCGCGCCCGCCGCGCATGGGGCGGCTGCGCACCGCCGACGGGCTCGAGCTGGCGTCGTACCGCTGGCCGGCGGGCGACGGCGCCACCGCGCCGCGCGCGACGGTGGCGCTCGTGCACGGCCTCGCCGAGCATGCGGGGCGCTACGCCGCGCTCGCCGCGCGCCTGAACGCGGCCGGCATCGACGTGCTCGCCGTGGACCTGCGCGGGCATGGCCAGTCGCCGGGCAAGCGCGTGTGGGTCGAGCGCTTCGACGGTTACCTGAACGACGCGGATGCGCTCGTCGACGAAGCCGCGCGCGGCAGCGCGCCGCTGTTCCTGATGGGGCACAGCATGGGCGGCGCGGTCGCGGCGCTGTACGCGATCGAGCGCGCGGCGGCACGCGGCTGCACGCTCGCGGGCCTCGTGCTGTCGAGCCCCGCGCTGGCGCCGGGCCGCGACGTGCCGCGCTGGATGCTGGCGGTAAGCCGCTTCATCAGCCGCGTATGGCCGACCTTCCCGGCGATCCGGATCGATCCGGCGCTGCTGTCGCGCGATCCGGCGGTGGTCGAGGCCAACCGCACCGACCCGCTCGTGCATCACGCCGCCGTGCCCGCGCGCACCGGCGCGGAGATCCTCGACGCGATGGCGCGCATCGAGTACGGCCGCGGCGCGCTGCGCGTGCCGGTGCTCGTCTACCACGGCACCGAGGACAAGCTGACCGAGCCCGACGGCAGCCGCATGTTCGGCGCGCGCGTCGGCTCGCCCGACCGCACGCTCACGCTGTACGAAGGCGGTTTCCACGAGACGATGAACGATCTCGAACACGAGCGCGTGATCGGCGCGCTGATCGCGTGGATTCACGCGCGCGCGCCGGCGCGCTGAGCGCGGCGGCGCGGCGTCAGATGCCGGCCAGCGCGCGCAGATGCGCGACGACGCTGCGCCCGAGCGCGGACAGGTTGTAGCCGCCCTCGAGGCAACTGACGATGCGCCCCTGTGCGTGACGGCGCGCGACGTCGACGACCTGCGCGGTCAGCCATTCGAAGTCCGCTTCGACGAGACCGAGGCCGCCGATATCGTCCTCGCGATGCGCGTCGAAGCCCGCCGACACGAACAGCATCTGCGGCTTGAACGCGTCGAGGCGCGGCAGCCAGAACATGTCGACCGCCTCGCGGATCGCCATCCCGTTGCTGCGCGCGGGCATCGGCAGGTTGACCATGTTCGGCGCCTGGTGCTCGGCGCCCGAGAACGGATACAGCGGATGCTGGAAGAAGCTGCACATCAGCACGCGCTCGTCGTTCGCGAACGCTGCTTCGGTGCCGTTGCCGTGATGCACGTCGAAGTCGACGATCGCGACGCGCTCGAGCCCGTGCACGTCGAGCGCATGCCGCGCCGCGATCGCGACGTTGTTGAAGAAGCAGAAGCCCATCGCGCGCGCCGGCTCCGCATGATGGCCGGGCGGCCGCACGCTGCAGAACGCGTTGTCGTAGCGCCCCTCGATCACCGCGTCGGTCGCCGCGACTGCGGCGCCGGCCGCGCGCAGCGCCGCGCGCCACGTATCGCGGTTCATCAGCGTATCGGGATCGATCTCGACGTAGCCGTCGACCGGCGTCATGCTCCGGATGTAGTCGATATGCGCCTGCGTATGCACGCGTGCGAGCGCCACTTCGCTCGCGAACGGCGCGGTCTCGTGCGCGATCAGGTCGTCGATGCGGCTGGCGATCAACTGGTCCTGGATCGCCGACAGCCGGGCCGGGCATTCCGGATGCCATTCCCCCATCTCGTGCAGCATGCAGTCGGGGTGCGTATAAAAGGCGGTTGCCATAAGCGTCGTCCGCGGCGCGTCCGCGCCGCAGGTCTCCATCGATAAGGTCCATCGTCTGCCGCGAATTCGCCGCTAACTTACCACAGCGGAAGGCCGAGCCGCCCCGATGCGCCGGATGCGTCGGGTATACTGCGCCGAACACATTCGCCCTGTCCGACCCGGTTCGTCATGAATTACAACAAGCCTGCTGCATCCCCCGCCGCGCTGCGCCACCTCCGTTTCCCGTTCATTGCCGCTGTCCTCGCCGCCGCGTTCTGTGCCGCGCCGGCCGGCGCGCAGACGAAGACGGCGAAGCCCGCCGGCAAGCTCGTCGCGCAGGCCCAGCCGCAACAGGCGGCACAGCCAGGACAGACCTTCGAGGAAGAGATCGTCCCGCAGCGCTACGCGAACAATACGCAGGTGGACGCGTTCATCGACGAGATGGCGAGCCGCCACGACTTCGATCAGGCGAGCCTGCGCGCACTGTTTTCGCGCGTGAGCTACTCGGCGACCGCGGTCAAGCTCGTGAAGCCCGCGCCCACGCCGTCGGTCAAGAACTGGCGCGTGTACCGCTCGCGCTTCATCGAGCCGATCCGCATCAATGCGGGCGTGAAGTTCTGGAAAGCGAACCAGGCGACGCTGCAGCGCGCGTCGGAGCAATTCGGCGTGCCGCCGGAGGTGATCGTCGGCATCATCGGCGTCGAGACGATCTATGGCCGCTACATGGGCAACTTCCGCGTGCTCGACGCGCTGACGACACTCACCTTCGACTATCCGGACACGCCGAACCGCGACAGCCGCCAGGCGACGTTCCGCAAGAACCTCGAGGATTTCCTCGTCTGGACGCGCGACAATCGCCTCGACCCGACGACCGTGCTCGGCTCGTACACGGGCGCGATCGGCATCCCGCAGTTCCTGCCGAGCAGCATCCGCGAATATGCGGTCGATTTCGAAGGCAACGGCCACGTCGACCTGCGCAACAGCCCGGCCGATGCGATCGGCAGCGTCGCGAACTACCTGAAGCAGCACGGCTGGGAAACCAGCCGCCCGGTGGTGTGGCAGATCGCGCCCGACACGGGCAGTCAGGGCATCGCGCAAGCCGCGGCGGACGGCCAGCCGGAGCCGCACTGGGCGCTGTCGCAACTGCTGCGCGCGGGCCTGACGCTCAACGAGCCGTCGATCAACGTGGCCGGCGAGGCAGACACGCCGGTGACCGTCGTCGACCTGCCGTCGCCGGGACGCGCGACCGAATACATGCTCGGGCTCAAGAATTTCTACGTGCTGACGCGCTACAACCGCAGCTTCTTCTACGCGCTCGCGGTCTACGAGCTCGGCGAAAGCGTGAAGGCGCAGATGGAAGCGAGCGGCGCACTCGCACCCGCCGACGCGAACGCGCAGGCGCCGCAGTAAAGCGCCACGGACGAAAAAAAACGCCGCATCGCGGCGTTTTTTTTATTGGGTGCGAACGATGTCGCTCACGCGGGGAACACGCCAGTCGACAGGTAGCGATCGCCGCGGTCGCAGATGATGAACACGATCGTCGCGTTCTCGACCTGCCGTGCGATGCGCATCGCGACTTCGCACGCGCCGCCCGACGAGATGCCCGCGAAGATCCCTTCGACGGCCGCGAGCTTGCGCGCCATCGCTTCGGATGCCGCCTGGCTCACGCTCTCGACGCGGTCGACCCGGCTGCGATCGAAAATCTTCGGCAGGTAAGCTTCCGGCCACTTGCGGATGCCCGGGATGCGCGAGCCCTCTTCCGGTTGCGCGCCCACGATCTCGATCTTCTCGTTGCGCTCCTTCAGGTACTGCGACACGCCCATGATCGTGCCGGTCGTGCCCATCGCCGACACGAAGTGCGTGATGCGTCCGTCCGTGTCGCGCCAGATTTCCGGCCCCGTCGCTTCGTAGTGCGCAAGCGGGTTGTCGAGGTTCGCGAACTGGTCGAGGATCACGCCCTTGCCTTCGCGCTGCATCTGCTCCGCGAGATCGCGCGCCAGCTCCATCCCGCCCTTCACCGGCGTGAGGATGATTTCCGCGCCGTATGCGGCCATGCTCTGGCGGCGCTCGACCGACAGGTCCTCCGGCATGATCAGCACCATCTTGTAGCCGCGGATCGCCGCGGCCATCGCGAGCGCGATGCCGGTGTTGCCGCTCGTGGCTTCGATCAGCGTATCGCCCGGCTTGATGCGGCCACGCTGCTCGGCCTTGCGGATCATCGACAGCGCCGGACGATCCTTCACGGACCCTGCCGGATTGTTGCCCTCGAGCTTCGCGAGAATCACGTTGTTGCGCGCGCGAATCTCGTCATCCGGCAGGCGGACCAGTTGCACGAGCGGCGTGTTGCCGATCGTGTCTTCGATAGTTTTGTAAGCCATGGAGATACCGTGAGTGCGAGGCTGATCAATCGGTCGATTGTAAACCAGCGACGCAGCACGCGCCGTCTACCCCCTTCGCCGCGATGGAATACCCGCGCCCGGCAACGGCATGCGCGCGGCACCGCCACGCAAAAAGCCCGCGGCGTGCCGCGGGAAACCGTCGCAGTGACAACGGCTGAAGGAGCCTGTTCGTCCGGCTCGCGAATGCGATCGCTCGAACGCTATTTCTGTGCGGTGCGCGCAGCGCCGGGCTTGGCCGCCGCCGCCGTCGCCGTGGCCGGTGCGGTCGGCACGCTCGGTGTCGCCGCGGATTTCGCCGCGGCAGCCGGCGGCGCCGCGCCAACCGTCAGCCCTTCGCGCTGCAGGCGCTCGACGGTGTGACCGCCCATCCCCTTCACGCGTGCCGCGAGGTCGTCGGCATTCTTGAACGGCCCCCGCGCACTGCGTTCGTCGAGGATCGCCTTGGCCCTCGCGGGCCCGATGCCCTTGATGCCGAGGAGCGCATCCTCGCCCGCGGCATTGACGTCGACGGCCGCCCACGCCGACGCGATCGCGCCGAACAGGGCTGCCGCAGCGAACCATTTCTTGATCATGTTCCGGATCTCCAAGTGAAAACGGCCGGCGGCCGCCGACCGTGAGACCCAGTCTAAGGAATCGGCGCGCCGGCTTAAACCTGGCCGGACAGCCAACGTACGTAGCGGTCGACGCCTTCCTGCACCGTCAGGAACGGCGCATCGTAGCCGGCCGCGCGCAGCTTCGTCTGATCCGCCTGCGTGAAGCACTGGTACTTGCCGCGCAGCGCGTCCGGGAACGGCACGTATTCGATCAGACCCTGCTCGACCTGCTGCGCGAGCGTCAGCGGCGGCAGGTTGTCGAGCGCGCGCATCGTGTTGACGACCGACGTCGCGACGTCGTTGAACGGCTGCGCGCGGCCGGTGCCGAGGTTGAAGATGCCCGACTTCTCAGGATGATCGAAGAAGAACAGGTTGACCTTCGCGACGTCCTCGACCGACACGAAATCGCGCGTCTGCTCGCCCGGCGCGTAGCCGTTGTATTCGCCGAACAGCTTGACCTTGCCTTCCGCGCGGAACTGGTTGAAGTTGTGGAACGCGACCGACGCCATGCGGCCCTTGTGCGTCTCGCGCGGGCCGTACACGTTGAAGTAGCGGAAGCCGGCGATCTGGCTCTTCGCGCTCGGCAGCACGCGGCGGATCACCTGGTCGAACAGGAACTTCGAATAGCCGTAGACGTTGAGCGGCGCCTCGACCTCGCGCTCCTCGACGAAGCGCGTCGAGCCGCCGTAGGTCGCCGCCGACGATGCGTACAGGAACTGCACGCCCTGTGCGAGGCACGCGTCGAGCACGGCGCGGCTGTAGCGGAAGTTGTTGTCCATCATGTAGCGGCCGTCGTGTTCCATCGTGTCCGAACACGCGCCTTCGTGGAACACCGCACGCACCTTGCCGAAATCGCCGCGCGCGAAGCGCTCGACGAATTCGGTCTTGTCGAGGTAGTCGTCGATCTCGCAGTCGACGAGGTTCCGGAATTTGTCCGCGCGCGTCAGATTGTCGACCGCGATGATGCGCGTCTCGCCGCGCTCGTTGAGCGCCTTGACGAGGTTCGCGCCGATGAAACCGGCCGCGCCGGTGACGATGAGGGTCATGGTCGTCCTGCCTGAAAAAAATGGCGAGGCAGCGCACGGCGCGCTCGTCGCGCCGCGCGCATGCGCTCAGTGAAACAGTTCGTCGTAGTCGACCGTGGCAGTGCCGAGCTTGCCGACCACGATCCCCGCCGCGCGATTCGCGAGCACCACCGCGTCGACGAGCGGCACGCCTGCGCCGAGCATCGTCGCGACCGTCGCGATCACCGTGTCGCCCGCGCCGGACACGTCGAACACTTCGCGCGCCAGCGCCGGCGCGTGCAGCTCGCCCGCGCCGGAGAACAGCGTCATGCCCTCCTCCGAGCGCGTGAGCAGCAGCGCGTCGATGTCGAGCGACGCACGCAGCTTCGCGACCCGCTCGCGCAGGTCGTCTTCGGATTTCCATTGCCCGACGACCTCGCGCAGTTCGGCGCGGTTCGGCGTGATCAGCGACGCGCCGCGATAGCGCTCCCAGTCGTCGCCCTTCGGATCGACGAGCACGGGTTTGCCGGCCGCGCGCGCCTTCGCGATCATCGTCGTCACGTGCGTGAGGCCGCCCTTCGCGTAATCCGACATCAGGATCACGTCGTGCCGCGGCAGCAGCGCGTCGAAGCGTGCGAGCCCCGCCAGCAGCACCTCGTGCGTCGGCGTCGCCTCGAAGTCGACGCGCAGCAGCTGCTGCTGGCGCGCGAGCACGCGCAGCTTGATCGTCGTCGGCAGCGCCGGATCGCGTTCGAGATGCGGCGTCACGCCGCTCGTGCCGAGCAGCTCGACGATCCGCTCGCCCGGCTCGTCGCAACCGACGACGCACAGCAGCCCGGCCTGGCCGCCGAGCGTCACCGCGTTGCGCGCGACGTTCGCCGCGCCGCCGAGGCGCTCTTCCTGGCGCTGCACGTGCACGACCGGCACCGGCGCTTCCGGCGAGATGCGGTCGACATTGCCGAACCAGTAGCGGTCGAGCATCACGTCGCCGACGACGAGCACGCGCGAGCGCGCGATCTGCTCGCGCGGCACCGGGCCGATTTCACGAGGGGCGCTCATCGTCCGGTCATCCACGGGAGACGGTCTGGGGGTCGACATGCGGCCGTCCGATCGCATAGTAGTCGATGCCGAGCTCCGCCATCGCGTCCGGCTCGTACAGGTTGCGCCCGTCGAAGATCACCGGCGCCTTCAGTTCCGCCTTCAGGCGCGCGAAATCCGGGCTCCTGAATTCCTTCCACTCGGTGACGATCACGAGCGCGTCCGCCCCGGTCACCGCGACGTCCTGCGTATCGACGAAATGCAGGCGCGACAGCGCGTCGGGGTCCGCGCCGAGATCCAGCGCGAACACGCGCTGCGCCTCTTCGATCGCGACCGGGTCGTACGCGCGCACCGTCGCGCCGCGCTCGAGCAGCGCGGCGATCAGGCGGCGGCTCGGCGCCTCGCGCATGTCGTCGGTGTTCGGCTTGAACGCGAGGCCCCAGACCGCGAACTCGCGGCCGCTCAGGTCCGCGCCGAAGCGCTGCTCGATCTTGCCGATCAGCACGCTCTTCTGCGCGTGGTTGGCCACCTCGACCGCCTCGAGGATGTGCAGCGGCTGGCCGTTCTCGGCCGCGGTGCGGATCAGCGCCTGCACGTCCTTCGGGAAGCACGAGCCACCGTAGCCGACGCCCGCATACAGGAAGTGATAGCCGATGCGCGGATCGGAGCCGATCCCGCGCCGCACGGCCTCGATGTCGGCGCCGACCTTGTCGGCCAGGTTCGACATCTCGTTCATGAACGAGATGCGCGTCGCGAGCATCGCGTTCGCCGCGTACTTCGCGAATTCCGCGGAGCGCACGTCCATGTAGATCGTGCGCTCGTGATTGCGGTTGAACGGCGCGTACAGCTTCTTCATCTTCTCGCGCGCGATCACGCCCACCTCGTCGTCGTCGACGCCGATGATGATCCGGTCCGGGCGCATGAAGTCCTCGACCGCCGCGCCTTCCTTCAGGAATTCGGGATTCGACACGACCGAGAAACGGTGCGCGACGCTGCCCGCGAGACTGCGCGCGGCCAGCGCCTCGTCGACCACGCCGCGCACGCGTTGCGCGGTGCCGACCGGCACGGTCGACTTGTCGACGATCACCTTGAAGCCGGTCATGTGGCGGCCGATGTTGCGCGCCGCCTCGAGCACGTATTGCAGGTCGGCGGAGCCGTCTTCGTCGGGCGGCGTGCCGACCGCGATGAACTGGATCTCGCCGTGCGCGACGCTCGCCTCGACATCGGTCGAGAAGCGCAGGCGCCCCGCCGCGCGGTTGCGCGCGATGATGTCGAGCAGCCCCGGCTCGTGAATCGGCATGCCGCCGTTGTTCAGGATATCGATCTTGCGCGGGTCGACGTCGAGACAGAAGACGTCGTGACCGATTTCCGCAAGGCAGGAGCCCGTGACGAGACCGACGTACCCGGTGCCGATGATGGTGATTTTCATAGATGTTCCGGTAATGGTTCCCGGTGATTGACTGACTTGGCCGCCGGGCCGGGCCCGGCGGCGTCCGCATCGCGTTCGCCCCGCCCGCGCCGATCAGTTCGGCACGGCAGGTTCGACGCGGCGCGGCGCATAGGTTTCCCAACCGCTGCAACCAGGGCACTGCCAGTAAAAGAGCCGTGCCCGGAAACCGCAATTCTGGCACGTATACCGTGGCAGATTTTTGGTGCGCTGCTTGATCAGCGCGCGCATCATTTCAAGCTCCTTACGGCGCGGTTCGTCGGCCGACGCGATCTGCGCATCGAGCAGGTGCAGCATGCCCGACAGGTTCGGCGACTTCTCCATCTGCGTGCGCGCGAGCAGGTGCGCGGCGTCCTGCCCGCGCAGCCCGGCGATGTGCTGGTACGCGATCTCAAGCAGGTCGTTCGACGCATAGCGGTCGACATAACCCATCAGCAGCTCCGCGCCTTCGCCGGCCCGGTCGAGCGCGATGTAAGCCTTCATCAGCTTGTCCGCGACGAGCGGCAGGTAGGCCG
Organism: Burkholderia pyrrocinia; assembly: GCA_001527685.1. Taxonomy (GTDB): domain Bacteria; phylum Pseudomonadota; class Gammaproteobacteria; order Burkholderiales; family Burkholderiaceae; genus Burkholderia; species Burkholderia pyrrocinia_D. The sequence continues at coordinate 97,940 of LOZU01000027.1, read as the reverse complement.
GGTTCTGCGCCTCGACGCGCTTCCAGTGCTCGATCGCGCCCGCCTGGTCGCCCGACGCCGCCGCCGCATCGCCGGACAGGATCGTCGCGCGGACGTTCTGCGGATTCGCGACCAGCGCGAGCCGCAGCTGCTCCGCGGCAGTCTCGCCGTTCTTGCGCTGCAGCGCCTCCTGCGCGAGCTCGCAATGGAACTGCGCGATCTCGGTGCCGAGCGGCCCCGCACCCATCGACTCGATGCGCTTCGCGGTGTCGATCGACTTGTTCCAGTCCTTCTCGATTTCGTAGATCGTCAGCAGCGCACGCTGCGCGCCGAGCGCACGGTCGCCGTCGGCCAGCATGTGGAAGGTCTCTTCCGCGCGATCGAGCAGGCCGGCCTTCAGGAAATCCTGGCCGAGCTCGTACAGCGCATGATCGCGCTCGTTGACGGGCAGGTCGGTGCGGCTCAGCAGGTTCTGATGCACGCGGATCGCGCGATCCGTCTCGCCGCGGCGGCGGAACAGGTTGCCGAGCGCGAAGTGCAGTTCGACCGTTTCGGGGTCGAGCTTCGCGACCTCGATGAACGCGTCGATCGCCTTGTCGGGTTGTTCGTTCAACAGAAAATTCAGGCCGCGGAAATACGAGCGCGGCAGGTTGGCGCTCTCCGACAGCAGATTCTTCAGGTCATAGCGTGATGCGGCCCAGCCAAGCGCGAAAGCGACCGGAATCGCGAGCAGCCACCAGAAATCCAGATCCATGCGAAATATCGAAGCGGAAACGAAAACCGCGCGGCATTTCGCGCGGCTCACAGGGTCATTAAATGACCGGCGGCATCGGCGGTTGGTCGACGATGGCCGGGGTTTCGCGCGCCGTGCGCAAGTCGCGCTTCAGGCGCCCGTTTTCGAGGCGCATGCGGAAGATCGCAGGCAGCGCGGACAGCAGGCCGGCCGCCAGGCCGACCGCGAAGAAAGCAAGACCGATCAGGATCAACGGAGCTTGCCAGGCGTACCCGGCGAGGAAATTCAGCGTCGCGGTTTGCGTATTGGCCAATGCGAGCACCAGCAGCAGCACGAACACCAATACCCGGATCAGCCAGACGATAAATTTCATGAAGCCCTCTCTTGATTGCGATTTCGCCGCGGCGCACGCGACTCCCCTCGCCACGCCGAATCGACCCGTATTGTAAAGGATGCGTTTCTGCGGCAGCGCATCCGTTGCGCGCGCGTGCATCGGCACGCATCGAATGCTTGCCGCGAAAATGAAAAAAGCGCCCGCGAGGGGCGCTCTTCTTCAGCCTTTGCTGGATGGGTTCCAGGCAGGCCGGATGACGTTCAACGATCGTCGTCCGGGTCCTCGGGCTTCAACGGTTCGCCGGCCCGGCCGTCGACGCGTTCGCGCAATTCCTTGCCGGGCTTGAAGTGCGGCACGAACTTCTCGGGCACCTGCACTTTCTCCCCCGACTTCGGGTTGCGTCCGACGCGCGCCGGGCGACGGTTGAGGCCGAAGCTGCCGAAGCCCCGAATTTCGATGCGATGCCCTTTGGACAGAGCTTCGGACATCGCATCGAGCATCGTTTTCACCGCGAAATCCGCATCCTTGAGGACAAGTTGCGGAAATCGCGATGCCAGCTGTGCGACCAACTCGGATTTGGTCATACTTCAGCAGACCCCGTAAGGCTTACTGGTTCTGGCCGTCGAGCTTGGCCTTCAGCAGCGCGCCGAGGTTCGTCGTGCCGGTTGCCGCTGCGCTGCTGTCGGACTGCAGGCCACGGATCGCCTCTTGCTGCTCGGCCGAATCCTTCGCCTTGATCGACAGGTTGATGCCGCGCGACTTGCGATCGATGTTGATCACCATCGCGTTGACCTTGTCGCCTTCCTTCAGCACGTTGCGCGCGTCTTCCACGCGGTCTTGCGAGATTTCCGATGCGCGCAGGTAGCCTTCGACGTCACCCGTCAGGGTGATCACGGCGCCCTTCGCATCGACCGACTTCACCACGCCGTCGACGATCGAACCCTTGTCGTTCATTGCAACGTAGTTGCTGAACGGGTCGCCTTCGAGCTGCTTGATGCCCAGCGAAATGCGTTCCTTCTCGACGTCGATGCCGAGCACGATCGCTTCCACTTCGTCGCCCTTCTTGTACTTGCGGACGGCTTCCTCGCCAGCTTCGCTCCACGACAGGTCCGACAGGTGGACCAGACCGTCGATGCCGCCCGGCAGACCGATGAACACGCCGAAGTCGGTGATCGACTTGATCGCGCCCGTGATCTTGTCGCCCTTCTTGAAGTTGCGGCTGAAGTCATCCCACGGGTTCGGCTTGCACTGCTTCATGCCGAGGCTGATACGACGACGGTCTTCGTCGATCTCGAGGACCATGACTTCGACTTCGTCGCCCAGCTGGACAACCTTCGACGGAGCGACGTTCTTGTTCGTCCAGTCCATTTCCGACACGTGGACCAGGCCTTCGATGCCCGATTCCACTTCGACGAATGCGCCGTAGTCGGTGATGTTCGTGACCTTGCCGAACAGGCGCGTGCCCGACGGGTAACGGCGCGAGATGCCTTCCCACGGATCGTCGCCCAGTTGCTTGATGCCCAGCGAGACGCGGTTCTTCTCTTGGTCGAACTTGAGGATCTTCGCGGTGACTTCCTGGCCAACCGACAGGACTTCGCTCGGGTGACGCACGCGGCGCCATGCGATGTCGGTGATGTGCAGCAGGCCGTCGATGCCGCCGAGATCCACGAACGCGCCGTAGTCGGTGATGTTCTTGACCACGCCGTTGACGATCGCGCCTTCCTTCAGCGTCTCGAGCAGCTTCGCGCGCTCTTCGCCCTGGGTCGCTTCGATCACTGCGCGGCGCGACAGCACGACGTTGTTACGCTTGCGGTCGAGCTTGATGACGCGGAACTCGAGCGTCTTGCCTTCGTACGGGGTCGTGTCCTTGACCGGACGCGTGTCGACCAGCGAACCCGGCAGGAACGCGCGGATACCGTTGACCATCACGGTCATGCCGCCCTTCACCTTGCCGGTGATCGTGCCGGTGACGAGTTCGTTGTTGTCGAGGGCCTTTTCCAGCGACAGCCACGATGCAAGGCGCTTCGCCTTGTCGCGCGACAGGATCGTGTCGCCGTAGCCGTTTTCGAGTGCGTCGATCGCGACGGACACGAAATCGCCCGCCTGCACCTCAACCTCGCCCTGATCGTTCAGGAATTCCTCGATCGGAATGTAAGCCTCGGACTTGAGGCCTGCATTGACGACCACGAAGTTGTGGTCGACGCGCACGACTTCGGCGGAAATCACTTCGCCGGCGCGCATGTCTTGGCGGGTCAGCGACTCTTCGAACAGAGCCGCAAAGGATTCGGTATTCGGGTTGGAGGTTTGCAGGTCGGACATAAAAATCTGAATGTGCATGGATCGCTGTGCCACGCCGGCCGGAATGGCAGGCTGAAAGGGCCAGATCGAATTCCACACGGGGTTAAGGGTTCGAAACACGCTCCGCACTTGCGCGCGGAGCACCTACTGCTGCCCTGCCTGGTCAGGCGGGCTGGCCCGGCACCCGATACCACTGCAGCACTTGGTCGACCGCCTGGTCGACCGAGAGCGCCGACGTATCGAGCAGCCTGGCGTCTGCCGCGGGCTTCAACGGCGCGGCCGCGCGATTGCTGTCGCGCGCGTCGCGTTCACGAAGATCCCGGAGCAAGTCTTCAATATTAGCAGAAAAACCTTTTTGCATCAATTGCTTATGCCGTCTGGCCGCGCGCGCCTCGACGCTGGCCGTCAGAAACACCTTCAGCACGGCGTCCGGGAAGATCACGGTGCCCATGTCGCGGCCGTCCGCGACGAGGCCCGGCGTCTTGCGGAACGCGCGCTGGCGGGCGACGAGCGCAGTGCGCACCGGCACATGCACGGCGATCGCGGACGCGCGATTGCCGACCGCCTCCGCACGGATGTCGTTCGACACGTCGACGCCGTCGAGCTGCGCGCAGCCCTCGCGGAACGTGATGTGAAGATCGTCGATCAGCTTCACGAGCGCGTCGACATCTTCGGCCGCGATGTCGTAGCGCACGCTCGCGAGCGCGGCAAGGCGGTACAGCGCGCCGCTGTCGAGCAGGTGAAAGCCGAGGTGGGCGGCGACGAGCGCCGCGACGGTGCCCTTGCCGGATGCGGTCGGGCCGTCGATCGTGATGACCGGGGTCGGGTGAAAGGGTCGGTTGGATTTCATCGAAAATACGGGGTCAGGCCTTCGCGAGCGCGGTGAAGCGGTCGAAATAGTCGGGGAACGTCTTGCCGACGCATTTCGGATCGTTGATGCGCACCGGCACGCCGCCGAGGCTCACGAGCGAGAAGCACATCGCCATCCGGTGATCGTCGTACGTATCGATCGCGGCGTTCGGCGTCAGGTGCGCCGGCGGCGTGACGACGAGATAGTCCGGCCCCTCCTCGACGATCGCGCCGACCTTGCGCAACTCGGCCGCCATCGCCGCGATGCGGTCGGTTTCCTTCACGCGCCAGCTGGCGATGTTGCGCAGCGTGCTCGGGCCGTCGGCGAACAGCGCCGCGACCGCGATCGTCATCGCCGCATCGGGAATCAGGTTGAAGTCCATGTCGATCGGCTCGAGCTTGCCGTGGTCGTGGCCGATGCCGCGCACTTCGATCCAGTCGTCGCCCATCGTCACGTTCGCGCCCATCTGCATCAGCGCGTTCGCGAAGCCGACATCGCCCTGGATGCTCGCGCGCCCCACGCCCTCGACGCGCAGCGGCCCGCCGCCAAGCGCGCCGGCCGCGAGGAAGTACGACGCCGACGATGCATCGCCCTCGACCATGATCCGCCCCGGCGATTTGTAGCGGACCCCGGCCGGCACGATGAAGCGCTGCCAGCCGTCGCGCTCGACGATCACGCCGAAGCGCGCCATCAGCTTGATCGTGATCTCGATGTACGGCTTCGAGATCAGTTCGCCGTCGACCTCGACGACGATCCGGCCGTCCTTCGCCTTCACGAGCGGCAGCGTCATCAGGAGCGCGGTCAGGAACTGGCTCGACACGTCGCCGCGCACGCTGATCGGCGCGTCGATCGCGATCGACGCCGGCTTGATGCGCAGCGGCGGAAAGCCTTCGTTCTGCTCGTAGTCGATCTGCGCGCCGATCTGCCGCAGCCCGTCGACGAGATCGCCGATCGGCCGTTCGTGCATGCGCGGCACGCCGTGCACACGATAGTCGCCGCCGTTCACCGCGAGCGCCGCCGTGAGCGGCCGCACCGCGGTGCCCGCGTTGCCGAGGAACAGGTCGGCCGTCTTCGCGGTGAACGCGCCGCGCGTGCCGGTGACGACGCAGGTGTCGCCGTCGCGCGCGAGTTTCACGCCGAGCTTGCCGAGCGCGTCGAGCATCACGCGCGTGTCGTCGGAGTCGAGCAGGTTGGTGATCGTCGTTTCGCCTTCGGCGAGCGCCGCGAGGAGCAGCACGCGGTTCGAGATGCTCTTCGAGCCGGGCAGACGCACGGTGCCCGACGCGCTGGAGTACGGGCCGAGATCGAGATATTCCATGAGGGCTTCCTGTTATTTCCTGATCGTTTGGGCCGGTTGCCCGGCAACCTGCTCGCCGGACGCGGGCTTGCCGCCGCGCTCCTGCCACGCCGAACGCGCATCGCGCGATCGCGCGAACACGGCCTCGAGCGCCGCGCCGTCGCCGGCATCGATCGCGGCCCGCAACTGCGCGAGCACGCGCGTATAGCCGTCGAGCTCGTCGAGCAGCGCGGCGCGGTTCGCGACGCAGATATCACGCCACATTTCCGGGTTCGACGCGGCAATCCGCGTGAAGTCGCGGAATCCGCCCGCCGCGTACGAGAATTTCAGTTCTGCGTCCGTCTCACCGAGAATCTGCTCGACGAGCGCGAACGACAGCACGTGCGGCAGATGGCTCACCGACGCGAACACACGGTCGTGCTGCGCGGCGCTCATCGTCCGCACGTCGGCGCCCGTCGCGCGCCACATCGCGTCGATTCGCGCGACCGACGCCGCCGGATTGTCGGGCAGCGGGCACAGCACGACATTGCGGCCGACGTACAGGTCCGGCAGCGCGGCCTCGACGCCGCTCGACTCGCGCCCGGCGATCGGATGGCCGGGCACGAACTGCGCGATGCGCGCGCCGAGCGCGTCGCGCGCGGCGGCGATGACGTCCGACTTGGTGCTGCCCGCGTCGGTGACGATCGTCGCGTCGTCGAGCCACGGCGCGATGCGCGCAAGCAGCGGGCCCGTCTGCGCGACCGGCGCGGCCAGCAGCACCAGATCGGCGCCGGCGAGCGCGTCGCGCAATTGCGCGTCGTCGTCGAGCGCCGCGGCGCGATCGATCACGCCGAGCGCAAGCGCCCGCGCGACCGACGTCGCGGAACGTCCGACGCCGACGATCTCGCCCGCGCCGCCCGGGCCGCGCTCGCGCAGCGCGCGAGCCAGCGAGCCGCCGATCAGGCCGACGCCGAAGATGACCAGTTTGTTGAATGCAAAGCCTGACACGACAAGAGCCAAGTTACGCGGGGCGGTGGTGCCGCGCCACGCGGGGTCCAGATTCCGGGTGGACCGGCAGCCGGCGCGCACACCGCGCCGGACACCGCCCGCCCCGCCTTCGGCAGCACCGACCGGCCTGCCTTGCCTGCTTCGGCACGACCCGCGCCATGCTGGCGCAGGCCGCACGGGCCACGCGCGCCGCGTCAGCGCGCGCGCGGATACGAGCCGAGAATCTTCAGGAACGCGGCCTTCTGGCCGAGTTCCGCCAGCGCGGCCGCAACCGACGCGTCGTCCCGGTGTCCTTCGATGTCGATGTAGAAGTAGTACTCCCACGTGCCGACGCGCGCCGGACGCGACTCGAAGCGCGTCATCGACACGCCGTGCCGCGCGAGCGGCTCGAGCAGCTTGAACACCGCGCCCGGCTCGTTCTTCACCGACACGATCAGCGACGTCTGGTCGTTGCCGCTCGGACCCGCCGGATGCTTGCCGACGATCACGAAGCGGGTGCGGTTGTGCGGATCGTCCTGGATCAGCGCGAACGCGATCTGCAGGCCGTAATGCGCGGCCGCACGGTCACCGGCAATGGCCGCGACGGTCGGATCGGCCGCGGCGAGACGCGCGGCTTCCGCATTGCTCGCGACCGCCTGCCGCTCGAGCTGCGGCGCATTCGCCGACAGCCATTGCTGGCACTGCGCGAGCGCCTGCGCGTGCGCGCATATGCGCTTCACGCCATCCAGCGTGCCGCGCTGCGTGAGCAGGTTATGGTGAATCGGCAGTGCGAGCTCGCCGCTGATCAGCAACTGCGTCTGCAGCAGCAGGTCGAGCGTGCGCGACACCGCGCCTTCGGTCGAATTCTCGACCGGCGCGACGCCGAACGCCGTGGCGCCCGCCTCGACCGAGCGGAACACCTCGTCGATCGACGGGCACGGCAGCCCTTCGATCGACTGGCCGAAATACTCGAACATCGCCTGTTCGGTATACGTGCCGACCGGCCCGAGGAACGCGACGTGGATCGTCTGCTCGAGCGCGCGGCTCGCGGCCATGATCTCGCGCCAGATCGCGCTGATATGGTCGCTCGCGAGCGGGCCCGCGCTCATGTCCTGCAGGCGGGCAATCACCTGCAGCTCGCGTTCCGGCCGGAACACCGGCGCGTTGAAATGCTTCTTGACCTCGCCGACCTCGAGCGCCACCGCGGCGCGCTGGTTCAGGAGCTCGATCAGCTGCGCATCGATCGCATCGATGCGATCGCGCAGCGGTTTCAGGCGGGAATTCAGTTCGTCGTCCATGCGTAGTTGCCGTGCTGTTGACCAGCGCCGCCGCCGTCAGGCGCGGTGCTGCTCGAAATCCTTCATGTACTCGACGAGCGCCTTCACGCCCTCGAGCGGCACCGCGTTGTAGATCGACGCCCGCATACCGCCGACGGACTTGTGGCCCTTCAGCTGCAGCAGCCCGCGCGACTTTGCGCCGGCAAGGAAGTCTTCGTTGCGCGTTTCATCGGCCAGGAAAAAGGGCACGTTCATCCGCGAACGCACCGCCGGCTCGACCTTGTTCAGATAGAAGCTGCTTGCATCGATCGTGTCGTAGAGCAGCTTCGCCTTTTCGATGTTGCGGGCCTCGATTGCCTGCAGGCCGCCCTGCCGCTTCAGCCACTGGAACACGAGGCCGGCGATGTAGATCGCGTAGGTCGGTGGCGTGTTGTACAGCGAGTTGTTCGCGGCGACCGTCTTCCAGTCGAATGCCGACGGGCAGATCGACAGCGCGCGGTCGAGCAGGTCCTCGCGGACGATCACGAGCGTGACGCCCGCCATCCCGATGTTCTTCTGCGCGCCGCCGAACAGCACGCCGTACTTCGCGACGTCCATCGGGCGCGACAGGATGTGCGACGAGACATCCGCGACGAGCGGCACGTTGCCGAGATCGGGGATCTCGAACGTCTCGACGCCGTCGATCGTCTCGTTCGTGCACAGGTGCACGTAGGCCGGATCGTCCGACAGCTGCCACTCCGCGCGGGCCGGCGCACGCGTGAAGCCGGCGTCGGTCTTGCCCGTCGCGGCCAGGTGCGGCGTGCCGTACTTCTTCGCCTCGTTGAACGACTTCTGCGACCACGAACCCGTCACGACGAAATCGGCCGTCTTGCGCGTGCCCAGCAGGTTCATCGGCACGATCGCGTTCTCCGCGATGCCGCCGCCCTGCAGGAACAGGATCCGGTGGCTTGCCGGCACGTCGAGCAGTTCGCGCAGGTCGGCGAGCGCCGTCTCGTGGATCGACATGAACTCCTTGCCGCGATGGCTCATCTCCATCACGCTCATGCCGCTGCCGTGCCAGTCGAGCATCTCGTCGGCGGCTTGCCGCAGCACTTCTTCCGGCATTGCCGCAGGACCGGCGGAGAAATTAAAGACGCGCATCGTGAAAACCTCGGGGGGAACGCGGCCGGCTCGCTGCCGGCAAGTCACTTGCAAATGAGCCGCGCCAGAAAAGGAATGGCCGCTTGCGCTCGCGCGCAAACGGCCATTATCGCACTGTCGTCAGGCTCCCGCCAAACCCGGCCGCACGGCCGGGGACGGGCCGAGACAGCTTACTTGCCCGGCTTGACTGCCGCGACTTCCTTGTCGGCCTGGGCGCGCGTTGCCTGGATCGCTTGCGGCATGTACTTCTGCATCAGGCCGTTGACCACGTCGCGGCCAACCTGATCCTGCACCTGGATGAACTTGCGGCCCGTCGGGCTCTTGTAGAACGTCGTCAGATCCTTGATTTCCGACGCGCTGTAGTACTTCGCGTACGCGTCGTACTGAGCCTGCATCGCATCGCTGCTGAACGCCTGCGTCGCGAACACCTTGCCTGCACCGTCGACCAGCTTCGGCACGGCGTTCTTCTGCAGCGTCGGGACCGCAGCCTGCTTCTGCTTGTCGTTCAGCGTCTTGTTTTCCGACAGCGCGTCCGACAGGATCGCCGGAACCAGTTGCTTCGCCTGCATTTCGGCGCTGTTGCCGATTGCCGAAACGAGCTTCGGCGCGTCGATTGCGTCGAGCAGATCCTTGATCGCCGCCTTCTTGTCAGCGTCGATCGGCGCAGCTGCCGCCGCCGGAGCCGGTGCGGGGTTCGACAGCGCTTGCGCCATTGCGAACGTCGGCACCAGGGCAGCCAGCAGGACCAGTTGCTTGAATTGCTTTTGCATCATCACTCCCTTCTTGGAAATATGAATAAGTACTTCGCCTCACGCGGCGCGCCTTTTACGTGGCGCGCCTGCCTGCGGCCGCTCGAGAGTCACATCCTTGGTCAGGCTTCGCCGTCCGACGCCTCGTCGGCCTCGCCGTCGCCCTCTTCGGCTTCCGCGATCTGCTGCAGGCCGGACAGCTTGGTACCCTCATCGAGGCTGATGAGTGTAACACCTTGCGTGGCGCGCCCCATTTCGCGAATCTCGGAAACACGCGTGCGAATCAGGACGCCGGCCGTCGTGATCAGCATGATCTGATCCTCGGCGTCGACGAGCGTCGCGGCGACCACCTTGCCGTTGCGCTCGGACGTCTGGATCGCGATCATGCCCTTCGTGCCGCGGCCGTGGCGCGTGTACTCGGTGATCGGGGTGCGCTTGCCGTAGCCGTTCTCGGTTGCGGTGAGCACCGACTGCTCCTCGCTGCCCGCGACCAGCATCGCGATGACCTGCTGCCCGTCCTCGAGCTGCATGCCGCGCACGCCGCGCGCCTCGCGGCCCATCGGACGCACGTCGTTCTCGTCGAAACGCACCGCCTTGCCCGCGTCGGAGAACAGCATCACGTCGTGCGCGCCGTCGGTGATCGATGCGCCGATCAGGAAATCGCCGTCGTCGAGACCGACCGCGATGATGCCCTTTTTCATCGGGCGGCTGAACGCCTCGAGCGGCGTCTTCTTCACGGTGCCGAGCGACGTCGCCATGAACACGAACTTGTCGGCCGAGAATTCCTTGACCGGCAGCACGACGTTGATCTTCTCGCCGTCCTGCAGCGGGAACATGTTGACGATCGGCCGGCCGCGCGAGTTGCGCGAACCCTGCGGCACTTCGTAGACCTTGATCCAGTACACGCGGCCGCGGTTCGAGAAGCACAGCATGTAATCGTGCGTGTTCGCGATGAACAGCGTCTCGATCCAGTCGTCTTCCTTCATCTGCGTCGCCTGCTTGCCGCGGCCGCCGCGCTTCTGCGCGCGGTATTCGGACAGCGGCTGCGACTTCACGTAGCCGGAATGGGACATCGTGACGACCATGTCCTGCGGCGTGATCAGGTCTTCGGTGTTCAGCTCGGTCGCGTTCAGCTCGATCTTCGAGCGGCGCGCGTCGCCGAACTCGGCCTTCACCGACGTCAGCTCCTCGCGGATCATCGCGGTGATCCGCTCGGGGCGGGCCAGGATATCCAGCAGGTCTGCGATCTGCGCCATCACGTCGCGGTATTCGCCGATGATCTTGTCCTGCTCGAGGCCGGTCAGGCGCTGCAGGCGCATCTGCAGGATTTCCTGGGCCTGCGTGTCGGACAGCCTGTACAGGCCGTCGCCCTGCATGCCGAACGCCGCGTTCAGCCCTTCCGGACGATACGCGTCGCGCCCGCCCGCCGCGCCGTTCTCGGCTTCGGCGCGCGTGAGCATGTCGCGCACCAGCGACGAATCCCACGACTTCGCCATCAGCTCCTGCTTCGCGATCGGCGGCGTCGGCGCGGCCTTGATGATCGCGATGAACTCGTCGATGTTCGCGAGCGCGACCGCGAGGCCCTCGAGCACGTGGCCGCGTTCGCGCGCCTTGCGCAGTTCGTAGATCGTCCGGCGCGTCAGCACTTCGCGGCGGTGCGCGAGGAAGCACTGGAGGATTTCCTTCAGGTTGAGCAGCTTCGGCTGGCCGTCGACGAGCGCGACCATGTTCATGCCGAAGGTGTCCTGGAGCTGGGTCGCCTTGTACAGGTTGTTCAGCACCACTTCCGGCACTTCGCCGCGCTTCAGCTCGATCACGACGCGCATGCCGCTCTTGTCGGACTCGTCGCGAATGTCGGAGATGCCCTCGAGCTTCTTCTCGTTGACGAGTTCGGCGATGCGTTCGAGCAGCGAACGCTTGTTCACCTGGTACGGCAGCTCGTCGACGATGATCGCCATGCGCTGGCCGCGGTCGATCTCCTCGAAGTGCGTGGCCGCACGCATCACGACGCGGCCGCGGCCCGTCCGGTAGCCGTCGCGCACGCCGGCGACGCCGTAGATAATGCCGGCCGTCGGGAAGTCAGGCGCCGGGATGATCTCGATCAGCTCGTCGATCGTCGCTTCCGGGTTGTTCAGCAGGTGCTGGCACGCGTCGACGACTTCGTTCAGGTTGTGCGGCGGGATGTTGGTCGCCATGCCGACCGCGATGCCCGACGAGCCGTTGATCAGCAGGTTCGGGATCCGCGCCGGCAGGATCAGCGGCTGCATCTCGCTGCCGTCGTAGTTCGGGCCGAAGTCGACGGTTTCCTTGTCGATGTCGGCGAGCAACTCGTGACCGATCTTCGCCATGCGAATTTCGGTGTAACGCATCGCGGCGGCGTTGTCGCCGTCGATCGAGCCGAAGTTGCCTTGCCCGTCGACCAGCATGTAGCGCAGCGAGAAATCCTGCGCCATCCGCACGATCGTCTCGTAGACCGCGCTGTCGCCGTGAGGGTGGTATTTACCGATCACGTCGCCGACGATACGCGCCGACTTCTTGTACGCGCGGTTCCAGTCGTTGTTCAGTTCGTGCATCGCGAACAGGACGCGCCGGTGCACGGGCTTCAGGCCATCGCGGACATCCGGGAGGGCACGTCCGACGATCACGCTCATCGCGTAATCGAGATACGAACGGCGCATTTCCTCCTCGAGGGAGGTGGGCAGGGTCTCTTTGGCGAATTGATCCATGTATCCGTATCTATTCGGAGCGAAGACGGAAACGCCTTTCGCGTGGGCGCTGCATCAGCAACGCAACGCGAGATTCTAACATGCGCCCTTCTCGCGCCAATTCGGTGCCCCTCTATATAGATAAGGCGGAAATCGCGCGACGACCGGCGCGCCCGTCGCCGCAGGGGAGCACCACGCGTCGCCGTTTCACGCCCGCACGCAAACATTCCTGTCTTCGCGCGCAATTTTTCGCCCGTACGCTTGACAATTTCTAAAAGTTACGGCAGGCCGGTGTTGCGCATGCGCCACAAACGGATAGGCGATGTTAGGGTGGGGAGGATTTTTTTTCGTGGGAAGGGAACGATATGGCAAAATGCCAACGCACTGAAAGTTAGACGCTGCTCGAAGTCTACACAGAGCGGCGCCGCGTTTTTTGTGCCGCACCAATGTTATACTTCGAGCAATGTATGACTTGTCACCGTCAACAGGCTCGCAGTAAACCTGCGGTAATCTCAATTTCGAGAGGAGAAATATGAATAAACTTTCAAAGCTCGCGTTCATTGCAGCTACCGCAGTTATGGCTGCATCCGCATCGGCACAGTCGGTGCCGGCGTCGCGACAAGCCGTGAATGACAACTGGGTGAATGGTACCGGCGAATACGTCTGGATGAACGGCACGAACGAGCTTTGCTGGCGCGATGCATTCTGGACGCCGGCCACCGCCAACGCAAAGTGCGATGGCGCACTGGTCGCCCAGGCACCGACTCCGACTCCGACTCCGGTCGCACCGGTAGCTCCGGCAATCTCGAGCCAGAAGATCACGTATCAGGCCGACGCACTGTTCGACTTCGACAAGGCAACGCTGAAGCCGCTGGGCAAGCAGAAGCTGGACGACCTGGCTGGCAAGATCCAGGGCATGAACACGGAAGTGGTCGTCGCAACGGGCTACACCGACCGCATCGGCTCGGACAAGTACAACGACCGTCTGTCGCTGCGCCGTGCGCAAGCTGTCAAGTCGTACCTGGTCAGCAAGGGCATCCCGGCCAACAAGATCTACACGGAAGGCAAGGGCAAGCGCAACCCGGTCACGACCGGCTGCAACCAGAAGAACCGCAAGCAACTGATCGCCTGCCTCGCACCGGACCGCCGCGTGGAAGTCGAAGTGGTCGGTACGCAAGAAGTGCAGAAGACGACCGTTCCGGCGCAGTAAGCCGCAGCGCTCGCCTGCTTCGAAGCCCCGCCTCGGCGGGGCTTTTTCATTGCGCCCGCCCCGGCGCTCGCTGGCCTCGCCGTGCGCCCGCTTATATACTCGGGGCTTGATGCAGCCATGCGTCGCCCTCTTTCCGTAGCCCGTTTGCCGACATGACCAACGCCGATCCGCACGAACTCCAGAAATTCAGCGACCTCGCCCATCGGTGGTGGGATCCGAATGCCGAATTCAAGCCGCTGCACGACCTGAACCCGGTGCGTCTCGGCTGGATCGATGCGCACGCCCATCTGGCCGGCAAGCGCGTGCTCGACATCGGCTGCGGCGGCGGCATCCTGTCCGAATCGATGGCGAACCTCGGCGCGCAGGTGAAGGGCATCGACCTGTCCACCGAAGCGCTCGGCGTTGCCGACCTGCACAGCCTCGAGAGCGGCGTGACGGTCGACTACGAGGCGATCGCGGCCGAGGCGATCGCGGCCCGCGAGCCCGGCACCTACGACGTCGTCACGTGCATGGAAATGCTCGAGCACGTGCCGTCGCCGGCCAAGATCGTCGAGGCCTGCGCGACGCTCGTCAAGCCGGGCGGCTGGGTGTTCTTCTCGACGCTGAACCGCAACCTGAAGTCCTACCTGTTCGCGGTGATCGGCGCCGAGTACATCGCGCAAATGCTGCCGAAAGGCACGCACGATTACGCACGCTTCATCCGCCCGTCTGAACTGGCCGGCTTCGTGCGCGCGACCGATCTGCACATCGCGGAGATCAAGGGCATCACGTATCACCCGCTCGGCAAGCGCTTCGTACTGTCGAACGACACCGACATCAACTACGTCGTCGCGTGCCGTCGCGGCGCGTGATCACCATTCGACCGGCATGACGACTCCCCTTTCACCCGCGCGGGCCACGCTCGACGAACAGCCGCTGCAGCGCTGCGACGCGGTGCTGTTCGATCTCGACGGTACGCTCGCCGACACCGCGCCCGACCTCGCAGCCGCCGTCAACAAGATGCAGCGCGTGCGCGGGCTGCCCGAAACGCCGCTCGACACGCTGCGGCCGCTGGCGTCCGCCGGCGCGCGCGGCCTGCTCGGCGGCGCGTTCGGCATCGATCCGCAGTCGCCCGACTATGACGCGATGCGCGACGAGTTCCTGACGAACTACGCGACCGATCTTTGCGTGCACACGACGCTGTTCCCGGGCATCGATACGTTGCTCGACGAACTCGACGCGCGCGGCGTGCGCTGGGGGATCGTCACGAACAAGGCGATGCGCCTGACCGAACCGCTCGTCGGCCTGCTCGGCCTCGGCCCGCGCGCCGCGTGCGTGGTCGGGGGCGATACAACGCCGCACCCGAAGCCGCACCCTGCCCCGCTGCTGCATGCAGCCGGGAAGCTGACGCTCGCGCCGGAACGCATCGTCTATGTCGGCGACGACCTGCGCGACATCCAGGCCGGCAGCGCCGCGGGCATGGCGACGGTCGCGGCCGCATACGGTTATTGCGGCGACGGCGCAGCACCGGTGGACTGGCAGGCGCAACATCTCGTCGAGACGACGCTGCAATTGCGCGAGCTGCTGCGCGATGTTGGGCTATAATGATCATTCTTATCCGCGGGGGCGACCTGGTTTCGACAGGGGTTGTGAAGCGGCTAGGGCATGTCGAGGACCCGTCACCTCGTTAATCAATGGGAAAAACGTAACTGCAAACGACAAAACGTTCGCACTGGCAGCCTAAGGGCCGCCGTCCTCTGCCTAGTTCACTGACGGGCTAGTGTCGCAAGACCGGTAGCAATACCGCCAGAGGTCATATACGTCAGTTAAGCCCTGTCGGCGTCGCGACGCCAGGGTCGAAAATCTAGCGAATCGCCGTAGTGCAGCGTGTTCGTCCGCGTCGCTATGGTTAAATCAAATGACAGAACTAAACATGTAGAACTGGTCGTAGAGCGCTTCTGGACGCGGGTTCGATTCCCGCCGCCTCCACCAAATTCGCGTTCCGACGCACGAACCCCGCACGACAATCGTCTGCGGGGTTTTTTGTTGCCGGCGAAACACCGCCTGCTGCGCACATCGCCGCCCCCCTTCGGGAAAAAGCGCCTAGCCGCGACGGGCCAGGCGGAATGCCGCCGGAACCCCGGCGGCAGGAGGTAACGGATGCTGGGTCCATCGGCGCCATGCGGCGCGACTGATCGTCGCACCCGGCGCACCGTACGGCATACCCGGCGACGCGCAGCTTAGCTGCCGCGGTAAAGCGACTTCATTTCTTCGTCGCTGGCCGGACGCACGATCACCGCGCGCGAACCCGATGCCGATGCGCCCTGCGCTTGTGCGCCGTAACCGCTGGCATCGACACCCTGCGCCTGCGCAACTGCATTGCGCTGCTGCTCCGCAACACGCGCCGTCGCGGCCTGGATCGAGTCCGGGTAATGCGGATCTTCACCGCGTGCCGGGTTGTAGCCGGCCTGTTCGAGCTGGATCAGTTCGGCGCGCACCTGGGCGCGGGTGATCTGCGAGCCCGACTGGGCGAACGACACGACCGGGGCAACGAGAGCGGCGGCAACAACAGCGACTTGAACGAGCGACTTCATGATGACCTACCTCCAGATTTGTCCGCTTTCGCGATGAACACCGTGTTCATCGCCGACAACTGAAGTTTATGTAGGCAGTTGCTTAAGAATAAGGCAGGTTTCGGGAAGACATACTTCCAGAATACGGGTTAACCACTAGACAAGTGCCGGATCCTCGTGCGCGCCGCGGGCTGCAGGCACGCGCAGAAACGCGCGAGCCCCGCGAAGCGGTGTGCGTCGCGGGGCTCGTATGCATGAGGCGGTCGGTCGGTGCATCCGGGCGCGATCCCGTCTTGGCGCTACCCGGGCGCCATCATCCTCGCTTCATTCGCCGTCCATCGGACACTTCAGGTTGCAGCCGTTCGGGTCGCCGAGATCCGCCTTGCGGCGCATCGCGGACTTCTTGCCGCTCTGATATTTCTTCGACGGCGCCGACGCCGCGAACGGCATCTGCGGATGTTCGTTCAGGCGGAACTGTTCATTCAGGATGCCGCCGGGCACGCCCGGCGAATTCTGCGCAAGCGCGAACGGCGAAACGGCAATCAGAAGACCCGCGGTCAACGCGGCCACGGAAAGGGGAACGGTAAGTTTCATGGCGGGACGACGCCTTGCCGGCGTGCTTGTTGGAACGTTGATCAAGCGGAAAGCGTAGCGCAAATCCCCCGCTGCTGCAGCGGGGCTCGCGCCGGGCGCGATTACCGTGCGTTGCCGCCGCGCAACCGCTACACGTCCGCGCCGGCAAGCCCTGCAGCGACACTCGTCAGCGTACCGCACGCCGCCGGATCGTAGCCGTCGAGATGCGCGACCCGCTCGACATAGCGCGCGTCGCGCAGCAGCGCCAGGACGCCAGCGAGCGGCCGCTCGTCGAGCCGCGCGCGCTCGCACGCGAAGTAGTAATCCTCGTCGATCACCGGGATGAAATCGAGCCCGAAGTGATGCGCGGCCGGCTCGACACCGAAGCCAAGATCCGCCATGCCGCTCGCGACGAACGCCGCGATCGCCGAGTGGGTCAGTTCGGCCGACGCGTAGCCGTTGATGCGCTCGGGATCGACGCCGATCCGCCGCAGCGCGAGGTCGAGCAGCATGCGCGTGCCCGAGCCCGGCTGGCGATTGACGAAGCGGATGTCGTCGCGCGCGAGGTCGGACAGGCCGCGCACCTGTTTCGGATTGCCACGCGCCACGAACAGCCCCTGCTTGCGCCGCGTCAGGTGAATCAGTACATGGCGCGTGTCGTCGAGCCAGGGCCGGTAGATCTGCGCGCATTGCTCGCGAAACGTGCCGCGCGGCAGATGAAACCCCGCCAGTTCGCACTCGCCGCGCGCGAGCGCCTTCACGGCCTCGACGCTCTCGCGATACTTGATGTCCACCGCCGCATGCGCATCGACCAGCGCGGAGACGAGCGCCGCAACCGCATAGCCGTGCGACGCGTGGATCCGCACGGCCCCGTCGCGCTGCGCGAGCCGCCGGTTCAGGTCGCTCGCGACTTCGGCCGCCAGCGCGCGCAGGTTCCCGTCGAGCCGGCTGCGCGCCAGGCGCTGCGCGTCGACCACCGCCTGCCCCAGCTCCGACAGCGTCGATCCCTTGCCCCGCGCGGTCTCGATCAGCGCCCCGCCGACGCAGGCCTCGAGCGCACGCAGCACGCCCCACGCATGCCGGTACGACAGCCCCTTGACCTGTGCCGCCTGCGCGATGCTGCCCGTCTCGGCAACCAGCTCGAGCAGCGGCGCCACATCCGACAGGCTCGCCGTACGCCCCTGGCTGTCGCGCACGATCAAATGCGCGTCGCATTCGACTCGAATCATTTATGCACCCGGATTTCCTATTGCGACCATCAAAAGTTCCGCTTATCGTTGGCCAAAATCCATCAGAACGAAGTCTGCATGTGCTGTATATGAATTACTAGCACATATGAGACTTTGGAGGAGCATAGCAGATGTCCCCGAATTCCCATGCGCTCGATGCGCTCGTCGAGCGTCACGCGCACGCCGGCCGGTCGCTCGTCGCGATCCTGCACGCAATCCAGGACGACGCGGGCTACGTCCCCGCCGGTTGCGTCGCGCCGCTCGCAAAGGCGCTGAACCTGTCGCGCGCCGAAGTGCACGGCGTCCTCACCTATTACCACCACTTCCGCACCGCACCGCCGGCGCGCGTGACGATCCAGATGTGCCGCGCCGAAGCGTGCCGCAGCATGGGCTGCGAAGCGCTCGCGGCCCATGCGCAGGCGCGCACCGGCTGCACCTTCGATGCCGCGCACGGCGACGCGCCGCACCCCGATGCGCCGGACGCCGTCGCGCTCGAATCGGTCTACTGCCTGGGGCTCTGTGCGCAATCGCCGTCGATGACGGTCAACGGCGTGCTGCACGCGAAGGTCACGCCGGAGAAATTCGACGCGTTGCTGGCCGACGCCGTCGCCCATACCGGGGAGGCCGCATGACGACCCGCATCTACGTCCCGCGCGACTCGTCCGCGCTCGCGCTCGGCGCCGACGCGCTCGCCGCCGCGATCGTCGCGGAAGCCGAACGGCGCGGCGCCGCGATCGAACTCGTCCGCAACGGCACGCGCGGCCTGTTGTGGCTCGAACCGCTCGTCGAAGTCGGCACGGCGGCCGGCCGCGTCGGCTACGCGAACCTGTCGGCCGCCGACGTGCCCGCCCTGTTCGATGCCGGCTGGCTCGACGGCGGCGTGCACCCGAGCGGCGTCGGCCTCGTCGACGCGTTGCCGTATCTCGCACGCCAGCAGCGCCTGACGTTCGCGCGGATCGGCCTGACCGATCCGCTGTCGATCGACGACTACCTGCAACATGACGGCCTCACCGGGCTGAAGCAGGCGCTCGCGCTCGACGGCGACGCCGCGTGCGACGCACTGATCGAATCGGGCCTGCGCGGGCGCGGCGGCGCGGCATTCCCGGCCGGCATCAAGTGGCGCACGGTGCGGCACGCGAGCGCCACGCAGAAGTACATCGTCTGCAACGCGGACGAAGGCGACTCGGGCACGTTCTCCGACCGCCTGATCATGGAATGCGACCCGTACTGCCTGATCGAAGGGATGATCATCGCGGGCATCGCGACCGGCGCGACGGTCGGCTACATCTACGTGCGCAGCGAGTATCCGCATGCGATCGCGACGCTCGAGGCGGCGATCGCGCGGGCGCGCGACGCCGGCTGGCTCGGCGCGAGCGTGCTCGGCTCCGCGCACGCCTTCGAGCTGCATGTCGCGAAAGGCGCGGGCTCGTACGTGTGCGGCGAGGAAACCGCGCTGCTCGAATCGCTCGAGGGCAAGCGCGGCGTCGTGCGTGCGAAGCCGCCGCTGCCGGCGCTGTCGGGGCTGTTCGGCCAGCCGACCGTCATCAACAACGTGATCACGCTGGCGACCGCGCCGGTGATCTTCGCGCGCGGCGCCGCGTTCTACCGCGACTTCGGCATGGGCCGCTCGCGCGGCACGCTGCCGTTCCAGCTCGCCGGCAACATCCGGCATGGCGGCCTCGTCGAGCTCGCGTTCGGCGTCACGCTGCGCGAACTGCTGTTCGACTTCGGCGGCGGCACCGCGTCCGGCCGGCCGGCGCGCGCCGCTCAGGTCGGCGGCCCGCTCGGCACCTACCTGCCCGAGCACCAGTGGGACGTGCCGCTCGACTACGAAGCGTACACGGCGATCGGCGCGGTGGTCGGCCACGGCGGCATCGTGCTGCACGACGCCACGTCGAACCTCGCCGAGCTCGCCGAATACGCGATGAAATTCTGCGCGATCGAATCGTGCGGCAAATGCACGCCTTGCCGGATCGGCTCCACGCGCGGCGTCGAAACGATCGCACGCATCCGCCAGGGCGACACGTCGGAACGCCAGGTCACGCTGCTGCGCGACCTGTGCGACACGATGCTCGCCGGCTCGCTCTGCGCAATGGGCGGGATGACGCCGTATCCGGTGCTGTCCGCGCTCGATCACTTCCCCGAAGATTTCGGTCTCGCCGCCGGCCAGGACGCCGCGCCGGGCCCGGCCAAGGCTGCGGCCTGACCACGAAGGAGCCCCACATGTCCCTCGACCCGATCAACGCCCGCCAGGGCGGCTGCGGCTCCGGCCAATGCGCGTGCAAGAGCGCCGCCGAAGCGCGCGCGCGCGACCCGCTCGACGACACCGACTACGGCACGCCGCGGCGTCATGCCGACACCGGCGTCACGCTCGAGATCGACGGCCAGGCGGTGACGGTGCCGGCCGGCACGTCGGTCATGCGCGCGGCGATCGAAGCCGGCGTCAACGTGCCGAAGCTCTGCGCGACCGATTCGCTCGAACCGTTCGGCTCGTGCCGCCTGTGCCTCGTCGAGATCGACGGCCGGCGCGGCTACCCGGCATCGTGCACGACGCCCGCCGAAGCGGGCATGAAGGTGCGCACGCAATCCGACCGGCTGCAGGCGCTGCGCCGCAACGTGATGGAGCTGTACATCTCCGACCACCCGCTCGACTGCCTGACCTGCCCCGCCAACGGCGACTGCGAACTGCAGGACATGGCGGGCGTCGTCGGGCTGCGCGAGGTGCGCTACGGCTTCGATGGCGCGAACCACCTGCGCGACCAAAAGGACGAGTCGAATCCGTACTTCACGTACGACCCGTCGAAGTGCATCGTCTGCAACCGCTGCGTGCGCGCATGCGAGGAAACGCAAGGCACGTTCGCGCTGACGATCGCGGCGCGCGGCTTCGAATCGCGCGTGGCCGCCGGCGAGAGCGAGTCGTTCATGGATTCCGAATGCGTGTCGTGCGGCGCGTGCGTCGCCGCATGCCCGACCGCGACGCTGCAGGAGAAATCGGTCGTGCAGCTCGGCCAGGCCGAGCACTCGGTCGTGACGACCTGTGCCTACTGCGGCGTCGGCTGCGCGTTCAAGGCGGAGATGAAGGGCACCCAGGTCGTGCGCATGACGCCGTACAAGAACGGGCTCGCGAACGAAGGCCACGCGTGCGTGAAAGGCCGCTTTGCGTGGGGCTATGCGACGCACAAGGACCGCATCACGAAGCCGATGATCCGCGACAGGATCACCGATCCGTGGCGCGAGGTGAGCTGGGAAGAAGCGATCACCTACGCGGCGACGCAGTTCCGCAAGCTGCAGGCGAAATACGGCCGCGATTCGATCGGCGGCATCACGTCGTCGCGCTGCACGAACGAGGAAACCTATCTCGTGCAGAAGCTCGTGCGCGCGGCGTTCGGCAACAACAACGTCGACACCTGCGCGCGCGTGTGCCACTCGCCGACCGGCTATGGCCTGAAGACGACGCTCGGCGAATCGGCCGGCACGCAGACCTTCGCGTCGGTCGGCAAGGCCGACGTGATCGTCGTGATCGGCGCGAACCCGACCGACGGCCACCCGGTGTTCGGCTCGCGGCTGAAGCGCCGGGTGCGCGAAGGCGCGAAGCTGGTCGTTGTCGATCCGCGCCGCATCGACGTCGTCGACGGCCCGCACGTGAAGGCGTCGCATCACCTGCAGCTGCGCCCCGGCACCAATGTCGCGATGGTCAATGCGCTCGCACATGTGATCGTCACCGAAGGGCTCGTGAACGAGGTGTTCGTCGCCGAACGCTGCGAGACGCGCGCGTTCGAGCAATGGCGCGAGTTCGTCGCGCGTGCCGAGAATTCGCCGGAAGCGACCGCCGACGTGACCGGCGTGCCGGCCGAGCAGGTGCGCGCGGCCGCGCGCCTGTACGCAACGGGCGGCAATGCGGCGATCTACTACGGCCTCGGCGTGACCGAGCATGCGCAAGGCTCGACGATGGTGATGGGCATCGCGAACCTCGCGATGGCGACCGGCAACATCGGCCGCGAAGGCGTCGGCGTGAATCCGCTGCGCGGCCAGAACAACGTGCAGGGTTCGTGCGACATGGGCTCGTTCCCGCACGAGCTGCCCGGCTACCGGCATATCGGCGACGCGAGCGTGCGTGCACTGTTCGAGGACGCGTGGCACGCGAAGCTGCAGCCCGAGCCGGGCCTGCGCATCCCGAACATGTTCGACGCGGCGCTCGACGGCAGCTTCAAGGGGCTGTACTGCCAGGGCGAGGATATCGTGCAGTCGGACCCGAACACGCAACACGTCGCGGCCGCGCTGTCATCGATGGAATGCATCGTCGTGCAGGACATCTTCCTGAACGAGACGGCGAAGTATGCACACGTATTCCTGCCAGGCTCGTCGTTCCTCGAGAAGGACGGTACGTTCACGAACGCGGAGCGCCGCATCTCGCGCGTACGCAAGGTGATGCCGCCGCTCGCCGGCCATGCCGACTGGGAAGTGACGCTGATGCTCGCGCGCGCGCTCGGCTACGAGATGGACTACGCGCATCCGTCGGACATCATGGACGAGATCGCGCGGCTCACGCCGACGTTCACCGGCGTGTCGTACGCGAAGCTCGACGCGCTCGGCAGCATCCAGTGGCCGTGCAACGACGCTGCACCGGAAGGCACGCCGACGATGCACATCGATGCATTCGTGCGCGGCAAGGGCAGGTTCGTGATCACGCAGTTCATCCCGACGCCGGAAAAGGTCACGCAGCGCTACCCGCTGATCCTGACGACGGGCCGCATCCTGTCGCAGTACAACGTCGGCGCGCAGACCCGCCGCACCGAGAACGTCCGGTGGCACGAGGAGGACCGCCTCGAGATCCATCCGCACGACGCGCAGGACCGCGGGATCCGCAACGACGACTGGGTCGGCATCGAATCGCGCGCCGGGCAGACCGTGCTGCGCGCGCTCGTGACCGAACGCATGCAGCCGGGCGTCGTGTACACGACGTTCCACTTCCCCGAATCGGGCGCGAACGTGATTACCACCGACAGCTCGGACTGGGCGACGAACTGCCCCGAGTACAAGGTGACGGCGGTGCAGGTGATGCCGGTCGCGCAGCCGTCCGACTGGCAGCGCGCGTACGCACGCTTCAATGCCGAGCAGCTCGACCTGCTCGAGCGCCGCGCGGCACCCGCCGCGACCGTGACGACGGGCAAGTGAGGACGCCATGGACACCGTGCACCTGATCGACATGGCCAACCAGATCGGCGCGTTTTTCGCGTCGATGCCTGATCGCGACGAAGCGCTGGCCGGCATCGCCGACCATATCCGGCGCTTCTGGGAACCGCGGATGCGCCGCACGCTGCTCGCGGCGTTCGACGACCCGGCCGGCGACGCAGCTCAGCGCGCCGACCCGATCGTGCGCGACGCGATCGCGCGCTATCGCGACACGCTGACGCCCGCCGCAGCGCCTGCCTGACCGTCCGGCGCTGCCGCGGACGTTGCCGTCACGCCGGCAACGACACGCCGGCGAACCAGCCTTCGCAGTGGCGCAGCAGCGCGTTCGCGTCGGACGCGAGCCGGCCGCGCGCGGCGATATAGCCGTCGGGCCGCAGCAGATAGAACGACGGACGCGAGCGGCCGTAGACGTCCGCCAGCCCCGCCGCGCCGTCGCCTTCGGCATCGGTGACGCGCCACACCCGCACCGCGCCCGGCATGATCCGCTCGAGCGATTCCGCGAGCGCATGCGCCGCGTCGTCGGCGGGCGGCACATCGCCCGCCCCGCCCTGCTGCTCAGGCTCCTCGAGCAGCAGCAGCGTGAAGCCGGCCGGCTCGTGCAGGTCGAACAGCCGCGCGACGCCGGGCGCCTGCCCGAGCGGCCCGTCGAGCACATGCACGAGCGCATCGGGCGCCCGCTCGCCCGCGCGCGGGCCGCCGTCGAGCACGCGCTCGAGCGTGAGCGGGCTCTTGCGGTACTGCACCCCGAGCTCACTGACCGTGCGCCGCACCGCGTCGCGCATCGGCCCGAACGACGACAGCAGCGGCACGACGTGGTCGCGCAGCAGCTTCATCGGCCCCCGGTCCGCCTCGACGATCTGCGTCAGGAAACTCGTCTGCCGCAGCACGTCGCGCTCGATCGGGTGACGCTCCGCGTGATACGTGTCGAGCAGCCGCTCCGGCGCGCCCGCCCCCAGCACCCTCGCCAGTTTCCAGCCGAGGTTGAACGCCTCCTGGATGCCGG
Organism: Burkholderia pyrrocinia; assembly: GCA_001527685.1. GTDB lineage: Bacteria > Pseudomonadota > Gammaproteobacteria > Burkholderiales > Burkholderiaceae > Burkholderia > Burkholderia pyrrocinia_D. The sequence continues at coordinate 73,852 of LOZU01000027.1, read as the reverse complement.
TGTTCATGCCTTGCGCGCCCGCCGGGCTGTGGACGTGCGCGGCATCGCCCGCGAAGAACACGCGGCCGAGCCGCAAGCGCTCGACCATCCGGCTGTGCAGGTGGAAATAGGACGACCACGTGAGGTCGCTCAGCACGATCGACGTTCCCACGCGCGCACGCACGATCTCCTGGCACTGCGCGAGCGCCGGCCCCCGTTCGTCGGGCAGCGGGCCGTTTTCCCGCGGCCGGTCCGCAACCAATCGGTAGCGGCCGTCGCCCATCGGGAACAGGCCCGCGATGCCATCGGCCGTCGTGAACAGATGAATCTCGTCGTCCGGCCAGTCGGGAATCGCGGCGAGATCGGCGAGCAGGAACGTCTGCTCGAACGGCCGGCCGACGAAGCTCACGCCGAGCAGATGGCGCACCGTGCTGTGCGCGCCGTCGGCGGCGATCAGGTATGACGGCGCGAAGCGCTCCTCCATGCCGCGCGCATCGCGGATCGTCACGTCGAGCGACGTGCCGCCCGCATCGCATGCGCTCAGTGTGCGGCCGCGCTCGACCGCGACGCCGAGCCCTTCGAGATGCTCGGCAAGCAGGCGCTCCGTGACGCTCTGGTCGAGCAGCAGCAGATACGGATAGCGCGTCTGCAGCGGATCGAAATCGAGCCGCGCGATCACCCGGCCGTCCGCATGCAGCGATGCCGCGTGTGCGCGATGCCCGTTCGCGAGGAACGGCTCGACCACGCGATGCTGCTCCAGCAGCTCGAGCGTGCGCGCCTGGATACCGATCGCGCGCGAATACGGCGCGGGCGAGCCGGCCATGTCGATGATGCGCACCGGCACCCGCGCGCGGGCAAGGCTCATCGCGGCCGCCAGGCCGGTCGGCCCCGCGCCGACGATCAGCACGGGCGGGATATCGAGCAGTTCGTCGACCATGTGAACCTCGATGACACGCGACCCTGCAAGTCTACGCCGCTCCGCCTGACGGGACCATATGCCGGACGGCCGAGCGGGGCCGCCCGGGCAGGTGTGGGAAAATACGCGTTTTCCGCCAGTTTTCGCGTCATGGATTCCGCATTCGACCGAGCGTACGCCGCGCACCGCGCGGGCCGCCTCGCCGACGCCGAGCACGGCTACCGCGCCGCGCTCGACGCCAATCCCGCCGACGCCGACGCGCTGCATCTGTTCGGCGTGCTCCGGCATCAGCAGGGCCAGCATGCCGAAGCGGCCGACCTCGTCGGCCGCGCGGTCGCGCTGCGCCCGGGCGATGCCGCGCTGCAGCTCAACCTCGGCAATGCGCTGAAGGCGCTTGGCCGCCTGGACGAGGCGATCGACCGCTTCCGCAATGCGCTGACGCTCGCGCCCGAATTTCCGCTCGCGCACTACAACCTCGGCAATGCGTATGCGGCGCTGCAGCGTCACGAGGATGCGATCGACGCGTTCGGCCGCGCGCTCCGGCTGACGCCGGACGACGCATCGATCCACAACAACCTCGGCAACGCGCTGAACGCGCTCGGCCGCCACGACGACGCACTGGCCGCATTCCACCGCGCGCTCGAACTGAAGCCGGGCCACGCGGGCGCGCACAACAATCTCGCGATGGCGCTGTCCGCGATGGGCCGCGCCGACGACGCAATCTCGCATTTTCATGCAGCGATCGCCGCGCAGCCGCGCTTCGTCGCCGCGCATTTCAACCTCGGCAACACGCTCGACGCGATCGGCCGCCACGCCGAAGCGGCCGCCGCGTTCGAAGCCGCGCTCGCGCTGCATCCGCCGTTTCCGCTCGCGCTGTTCGGCCTCGCGAACGCGCTGTCCGCGCAGGGCCGTCACCGCGACGCGCTGCCCTACTACGAGCGCGCGGTCGGGCTCGATCCATCGTTCGGCCTCGCGTGGCTGAACCTCGGCAATGCGCATCATGCGCTCCGCGCGCACGAGATGGCGCTGCGTGCATTCGACCAGGCGCTGCGCGTCGCGCCGGATCTCACGCTCGCGCAATTGCATCGCGCGGTCACGCTGCTGACGCTCCGTGATTTCACCCGCGGCCTGCCCGCGTACGAGGCGCGCCACGCCACGCCCGGCGCGACGCCGCTCGGCGCGCTGCCGCGCTGGCAGGGCGAGCCGATCGCGTCGCGCACGCTGCTGATCCGCGCGGAACAGGGCTTCGGCGACACGCTGCAGTTCGTCCGCTTCGTGCCGCTCGCCCGCGCGCGCTGCGCGCGCGTCGTGCTCGAGGTACAGCCGGAACTCGTCGCGCTGCTCGAGCCGGCCGCCGCGCGCTGGCGCGTGACGCTCGTCGCGCAGGGCGCGGCGAAGGCGCCCGCCGCAGACGTCGCATGTACGCTGCTGAGCCTGCCGTTCGCGCTCGGGCTGCAGCCCGACGACATCCTGTCCGGTACGCGCTACCTCGACGCGCCCGACAGCGCCCGCCGGCGCTTCCGGGGCTCGCTCGGCGGACAGCAGAAGCGCAAGTTCGCCGTCGTCTGGTCGGGGCGGCGCCTCGCGCAGGACAACCGCTCGATACCGCTCTCCGCGCTCGAGCCGCTGTTCGCGCTGCCCGACATCGACTGGATCGTGCTGCAACCGGAGATCGACGACGATGAGCGCGCGCGCCTCGACGCGCATCCGCGCGTGCACCCGTTCGGCGGCCGGCTGACCGACTTCGCCGACACGGCGGCGCTGATCGAGCGGCTCGACGGCGTCGTATCGATCGACACCGGGGTCGCGCACCTCGCGGGCGCGCTCGGCAAACCGCTGTGGCTGATGCTGCCGTTCGCGGCCGACTGGCGCTGGTTCTCGGGCTCGGACTGCCCGTGGTATCCGCAGGCCCGGCTCGTGCGCCAGCCCGCGCCGGGGCAATGGCGTGAGGTCGTGGAAGAAGTCGCCGCCGCGCTGCGCACTGCCTGAGCGCCGACCTCAGGCCGACCTTGTACTGGCCACGTGTCTCCGGCGTGCGATACGGCACGGGCGTCGCGATCAGCCCAGGCTCATCATCGCGTGGCAACGCGTCTTAAATCGCCCCTTCAGGCTCATGCGTCGTTGGACAGTACTTTTAAAAAACCACCCCCAAAAATCAGATTTGTCTGATCGACGGCTGACGTGCCAGCACTCACAATTTCGGATTAAGAATTTGTTCCGGCGCCAGCCGCATCCCGGGCTTTTCCGCGCCTCGCTGCCATGAATCCATCGCCACTCGTTCCCGTCGAAGGCGAAATCGCCCACCCCCGATTCATGCCGCTCGACGGTATCCCGTTCGGTCGCGAGTGGACATTTCGCGGTGTGTCGGACGCGCGTGCCAACGACACATTCGTCGCCCGGATCGTCACTTCGTGCATCGACGTCAAGTTCCCGCATCGCGCCTGCAACTGGCTGCCGTTACGACTGTCACGCCCGCCCGTAACCGGGCCCGCATTGCGCGCCTCCCTTCCGGCTCCCGTCGGCGGATCGAGACGCGCGATGCTCGCCGCATGCTGGAGCGTCGGCGCCGTCGGCATCATCGGCTGGCTCGTCGCAGCACATGAGCCCGGGTCCGGGGCCAGCACGCCGCTGCACTTCGCGCAGTCGGGCGTGGTCACCATCCAGCAGCCGGTGCAACCCGGGGTGCACGCTACCGTGCCGGACTCGCAGCCCGCCACCGCGAAGCGCACGCCGGCGACACCAACCGCCATCGCGGCCCGTCCATCGCTCCCGCTCGCCATCGCGCCGCAGCCTCCCGCGGCCACGCTCCCGGTTCCGAAACGCCACGCGCAACGGCTCGCCACAGCTCCGCAGCCGCGCGTGACCGGCAATCGCGCGATGCCGCGGACGCAATACGTTGCCGCAACGACCGTGCCCGCCGCGATGCACGTGGCCGCACACGTCCGGCCGATGCCGCACTTGCCGCGCGCCGTGCAGCCTCGCCCCGCCGCCCCGGCGCCCGCACGCGATGCGCTCGACGATCCGCGCGCACTGATCGCGATGGCGCACGCATTGCGCGCCGAACCACTCGCGGCCGCGCCGTCGGCGCCGCCCCCGGCCGGCTTCGACTGGACGTCCCGGCTGTCGCATCGACGCCTGACCGACTCGCCGGACGCGTTCGCGCGCTGACGTGCGCCCAGCAAAAAGCCCGGCGAAGTTCCGCTTCGCCGGGCTTTGTCGTGTGTCGCTCAGAGCGTCGTGCGCGCCGTCACTTGTGCGTCGGCAACCCCGATTCGGTCTGTCGTTCGAGCTGCTGCACCTGCTGCTGCAGTTCGCGCAATTGCGCCTGCGCGGCGCGCTTCTCGATCTGCAGCGCGTGCGCCTGTTCGTGCGCCGACTTCTGCCGCTGCACGACCTCGGCCTGCTGGCTGCGCGCGACGCTCAGGTCGGCCTGCAACTGCTGCGCGCGGCTCGACGACAGCGCGATCACGCGCTCGAGAAATGCCTTCTGCGCCTGCAATTCGGTCCGGCGGATTTCGATGTCGGACAACTGCACCGTCTGCTGGACGAAGTTCGCATACACCATGTCCGCACGGCTCTTGTCCTGCGACTTGAGCACGCGCCACAGATGCTTGTCCTGGAACAGCGCGACGTAGTACGTCATTTCCTGCGGATCGAACATCAGGCTCGTGCCGTAGCTGCCGTTGTAGGTCGTGCGCATTTCGACGACCTTGCCGTCGCGCAGCATCTGCGTCAGTTCGGCGACGTTGCCCTGCGCGGCGCCGCTCGCGCCGGGTGTGGCATCGCCGCTCAGGCTCGTCACGGCCGGACGCGTGCCCGCGACGGGCGCCGTGTCGTCTGCGGACCACGCCACGGTGGCGTGTGCGCACGCGGCAATCGCAACGACCCAGGTTGCGCATCGGACAGGGGAAAGATCTCGGAAGGCCAACGTCAGACTCCGGCGGATGAATCGGAAACTCGCGATTATCGTTCAAAACGCCAGGGCCGCATCTCGAATTCAATCGGGATGCGGCCGCCGCCACACAGTTCGACAGTCTTACAGGCGGGTCTCGCGCGCGGCGCGCAGGAACGCGTCGAGCAGCGGCGTGCAGTCGAGCAGTTCGGCGCCCCCCGCGCGATGGAACTCGGGGTGCCATTGCACGCCGACGACGAACGGCGCGCGCCGATAGCGGATACCCTCGATGATCCCGTCGCCGGCCGACACGGCCTCGATGTTCAGGTCGCGGCCCAGGTCGCGGATCGCCTGGTGGTGGATCGAGTTGACGATCGCCTCGCGGCGCCCCGGGAACATGCTCGCGAGCGTCGAGCTGTCGGGGAAGCGGATCGCGTGGCGATGCTGGTCGTAATGCTCGCTCACGTGCGCATTGGCAGTCGGCACGTCGGTCGCGATGTCCTGGTACAGCGACCCGCCGAACGCGACGTTGATCAGCTGGCAGCCGCGGCACACGCCGAGCACCGGCTTGCCCGATTCGACGAATTCGTGCAGCAGCTCGAGCTCGTACATGTCGCGCACGCGGTCGCCCGGCCATTCGGGATGGGCGTCCGACGCCGCGTAGGTCTGCGGCGACACATCCGCGCCCCCCTGCAGCAGCAGGCCGTCGAGATGTTTCGCATAGTCGCGCAGGCGGATGTTGCTCGGGTGCAGCATGCCCTGGTGGCCGACCGTCGGAATCATGAACACCAGCACGTCGCGCGACATCACCCAGTGCGCGATCGACTCTTCCAGGTACTGCAGCGTCTTGCCGCGCAGCCCCTTCGCGCCGGGCTCCGGGTGGAAGATGCGCGCGGATACGCCGATGCGCAGCGTCCGCTGCGTGATGCGCTGGCCGGCACGATCGAACAGGCGGCGCGCACGCGCCGCGATGATCCGGCCGAACACCGACCAAGGCGTGTCGCTCTGCTTCAGGTAGGCCGGCGGTGCAGTCGGCGCGCCCGCGGGCGGCGGCCGGGGCGTGTCGAAATCGGGCGGTGCGCCGAATCCCGGCGGCGGCGAACCCGCCTTGCGCTCGTGCGCCGCTGCACCTGACGCGGCGGCCGTGCCCGGCGCGCCCGGTTCGGACGCCGCTGTGACGGGCGAGGCGCCCGCGTCGGCGACATCCTGGGTCGCGGCCGCGCCGGCAGACGCGGCGCCCGACGGCGGATGCGCCGGTGTCGGGTGGACGGAATGGGAAGACGGGGAAGGCGTGCCGGCCGAACCGGCCGTGGAAGGCGTGTTTTCGCTCATGACGATGGTCTGGTGCGTCGCTCACGCGGGAGGATAGATGAGGATTCATTATGCTTCAGTGCACGATCGCGCGGCAAACCGGCAACATCTTGTCGATATTGTTGCAGGCGCCCGGTCAATCTCCAGACGGATCGCGGCCGCCTGACGGCACCGGCGCCGGTCGCCGCAGCACGCCAATGCGCTGGACACCAGTGATATATCACAATAATATCCATGCATCGCCCACGCGCCCGGATCCCCCGCGCATGCCCACGCTCCACCCGGCCGCCACGCCACTGCTCACATGAACGCCCTGACCGACGCACCGCGCGCCCGGCCCGACGTCTCCCTCGCCGAGCGCGCTTACGCGATGATCCAGCGCGACATCATCACGATGCGCCTGAAGCCCGGCGCCGCGCTCAACGAAGCCGACCTCGTCGCGCGCACCGGCATCGGCCGCACGCCGGTGCACCAGGCCGTGCATCGGCTCGTGCTCGAAGGGCTGCTGTCGGTGATGCCGCGCAAGGGGCTGCTGGTGCAGCCGCTGTCGCTCGACGACATCGTCGCGGTCATCGACGTGCGGCGCATCAACGAAGCGCATGGTGCCGAGCTGGCCGCACGCCACGCGACGCCCGACGATTTCGCGTACCTGTCCGCGTTGCTCGACGACGGCCAGGCCTGCGCCGACGCGCACGACGTCGAGGGCATGATGGACCTCGACCGCGCGTTTCATCTGACGATCGGCGCGGCCGCGCGCAACCCGGTGCTGGCCGAGATCCTGCGTGGGCTACACGAGCGCTCGCTGCGCTTCTGGTTCGTCACGCTGTCCGAACCGCACCATCTCGCCGACGTGCAGCGCGAGCACCGCGAGCTGTTCGAGCGGTTGCGCGCACGCGACGCCGCCGGCGCGCGCGCGGCCGTCGAGCGCCACATCGATTCGTTCCGCGCCACGCTTCTTCAACGCCTTCGCCCCTGACCCGATCATGACCACCTTCACGCCTTTCCCCCCGCTCGCCCAGCTCGCCGCCGACCTCGCCGCGGGCCGCACGACGAGCCGTGCCCTCGTCGACACCGCGCTCGAACGGATCGCCGATCCGGCCGGCCAGGGCGCCGTCGTCTTCACCGAGGTCGATGCCGACAACGCGCGCGCGGCCGCCGACGCGCACGACCGCCTGCGCGCCGCGGGCACCGTGCTGTCGCCGCTCGCGGGCATTCCGGTGTCGGTGAAGGACCTGTTCGACGTCGCCGGCCAGGTGACGCGCGCCGGCTCGCGCGTGCTCGACGACGCGCCGCCCGCCACTGCCGATGCGGTCGCCGTCGCGCGGCTGCGGCGCGCGGGCGCGGTGCTGGTCGGCCGCACCAACATGAGCGAGTTCGCGTTCTCCGGGCTCGGCCTGAACCCCCATTTCGGCACGCCCCGCTCGCCGTACCGGCGCGACGTGCCCGGCGACGCGCGGATCGCCGGCGGCTCGTCGTCGGGCGCGGCCGCGTCCGTCGCCGACGGCATGGCCGCCGTCGCGCTCGGCACCGACACCGGCGGCTCGATCCGCATCCCGGCCGCGCTGTGCGGGCTGACCGGCTTCAAGCCGACCGCGAGCCGGATTCCGAAGCAAGGCGGCGTGCCGCTGTCCACGACGCTCGACTCGTTCGGCCCGATCGGCCTGACGGTCGCCTGCTGCGCACTCGTCGACCGGATGCTCGCGGGCCTCGAGCCGCACGTGCCCGCGGCGCGCCCGCTCGAAGGCGTGCGGCTCGGCGTGCTGACCAACTATGTGACGGACGGCGTCGACGCCGAGGTCGCCGCCGCGCTCGACACCGCGCTCACGCACCTGGAGGCGGCCGGCGCGGTCGTCACCGAAGTGCGCTTCGCCGCGCTCGACCGGCTGCCCGACGTCAACCGCTTCGGCTTCTCGCCGATCGAGGCCTACGCATGGCACCGGCCGCTGCTCGCGCAGCATCGCGACCGGTACGACCCGCGCGTGCTGTCGCGGATCCTGAAGGGCGAGCCTGCGAGCGCGGCCGACTACCTCGACCTCGTCGCCGCGCGCGACGCGATGCTCGACGAAGCGGCGCACGCGGTCTGGTCGCGCTTCGACGCGCTCGTCGCGCCGACGGTGCCGGTCGTGCCGCCGCGCATCGCGGAGCTGGAGGCCGACGACGACGCCTTCGCGCGCACCAACGCGCTGATCCTGCGCAACCCGAGCGCGTTCAACTTCCTCGACGCGTGCGCGCTGTCGCTGCCGTGCCATCCGCGCGACGCGGCGCCGGTCGGGCTGATGCTCGCAGCCGCGCCGCATCGCGACGACGCGCTGCTCGCGATCGGCCAGGCGGTGGAAGCGGTGCTGAACACGATCCGCTGACATGGGCGGCGAGATGCGGCGGCGCGCCGCACGCGCGCTGTCAGTTTCGTGCCAGCGGGTTCGCGCTAAAATCGCGCGATTGTTTTCCGGACCGACCGACGAGGAACCCCGCCGACCATGAACGAATTCACGCTTGCGCTGCGCCGCGAACGCCGTCTGCTGATGCTGCTCGGATGGGTCTGCATTGCCCTGCTGGCAGGCGCGCTCTATCTGCAGTACGTGAAGAACGAGGATCCGTGCCCGCTGTGCATCATCCAGCGCTACTTCTTCGCGGCGATCGGCATCTTCGCGTTCCTCGCCGCCGGGATACGGAACTGGCGCGGCGTCTGGCTGCTCGAGCTGCTGATCGCGATCGCCGCGGCCGGCGGCGTCGGCACCGCCGCGCGGCACCTGTCGATCCAGATGAACCCCGGCTTCAGCTGCGGCTTCGACACGCTGCAGCCGATCGTCGACAGCCTGCCGCCCGCGCAGTGGTTCCCCGGCATGTTCAAGGTCGCGGGGCTGTGCGAGACGGTCTATCCGCCGATCCTCGGCATCCTGCTGCCCGGCTGGGCGCTGATCGGCTTTGCCGTGATCCTGGTCGCGGTCGTCGCGAGCCTCTGGCGCCATCGCCGCAAGCTCGCGGCCTGAACGGGCCATACGTCAACCGGCCGCTTTCGCGCATGCCGCGCGGCCGGTCAACCGAGCTTCGCCGGCTACGCGTAGCCGGGCGCAGCTCGCCGGCTGCACCTCGCCGGCCGCACGTAAACCCCTACCCCGTGACGCCCCGCCATTTCAGGCGGTTCGCGTCCCGCCCAACCGCACCGTTACGCCCCACCGAGCCCCGCCGGGCCTGCGTTTCGGCCCGCTGCCCCACCATCGGGCCCTCAGCGCCCCGCGACGCGCCTATGATCGACATGATCGCCGTCTGATAGCGCACATCAACGCCGGACCATCTTCCGGCTTTTTTGCAGTGCTATCGTGCTGGCTGGATGGCGATCTACGTGCGCGAGGCCGGGCGGTCTCGACCCCTGCGTAACGCGCGCCTGATCCGCAATGTCGACTGGATTCATCATGACAACGCACCCCATCCGCTTCTGTCACCCTCATGGCGTCCGCGCATTCGGCGGCGCTGCCCACGCGCCCCGCCCCGGGCCCGCCGCCGCGACCGCGCGGCGCGTGCTCGTCCGGCCCGGCCCGCTGCCGTCCACCGTCGTCGCCGCGCCCGCCAGCCCGCGCCGCGCATCGCGCGCCGACCAACCGGGAGCGTGCTGATGGAACCCTGGCTTGGCGATCTCCAGCAACTGCTCGCGCACGGCGAGGCGGCCGTGCTCGTGACGGTCGCGCACACCGACGGCTCCGCGCCGCGCGAAGCCGGCACCAAGATGCTCGTGACGCGCGACACTGCGCGCTACACGATCGGCGGCGGCCATCTGGAATGGAAGGCGATCGAGATCGCGCGGCACCTGCTGAAGGACGGCGCGCACGTGCCCCACGCGCGCAAGCTCGAGCGGCTCTCGCTCGGCCCGAGCCTCGGCCAGTGCTGCGGCGGCGCGGTGGTGCTCGCGTTCGAGCGGCTCGATGTGGGCGACCTCGGGTGGATCATGTCGCTCGCGAAGCGCGTCGCGGCGGGCGCCGCGACCGTGCGTAGCGTATCATTCGGCCCCTCGCCGGGCGCCCCGCTGCTGAGCGAGCCCGAGCCGTCGGCCGCGCGCGCCGATTGCCTGCTGTGGGAAACCGGCGGCGTGTCGCTGATGACCGAAACGATCGCGCCGTACGCGTTCCCGGTGGTGCTGTTCGGCGCCGGACACGTCGGCGCCGCCCTCGTGAAGGTGCTCGCGACGCTGCCGTGCAGCGTGCGCTGGGTCGACCGGCGCGACGCCGCGTTCCCGCCGCCCGACGTGCTCGCCGGCATCGGCAACCTGACGATCGACGCGCGCGACACGCCCGACGACGCGGTCGACGCCGCCCCGCCGCAGACCTACTTCGTCGTGATGACGCACGACCACGCGCACGATTTCGCGCTGGCCGAGCGCATCCTGCGACGCGGCGACTACGCGTACTTCGGGATGATCGGCTCGCACACGAAGCGCGTGCAGTTCGACCACCGGCTCGCGGCGATCGGCATCGATCCGGCGCAAATCGTGCGGATGTGCTGCCCGATCGGCGTCGAAGGCATCGTCGACAAGGCGCCCGAAGTGATCGCGATCTCGGTGGCCGCGCAGCTGCTGCAGGCCGTCGAATCGAATGCATCCGCGCAGGCTTCCCCTACTTTCTGACCGACCAAGAAAAACGCCATGACCCCGACATTCAAGGACAAGATTGCCCGTGCGCCGAAAGCCGAGCTGCACATCCACATCGAAGGCTCGCTCGAGCCGGAGCTGATCTTCGCGCTCGCGCAGCGCAACAACGTGAAGCTCGCGTACGAGTCGATCGACGCGCTGCGTGCCGCGTATGCGTTCACCGACCTGCAGTCGTTCCTCGACATCTACTACGCGGGCGCGAGCGTGCTGCTCACCGAGCAGGATTTCCACGACATGACCGCTGCGTACTGCGAGCGGGCGCTCGCGGACAACGTCGTCCACACCGAGCTGTTCTTCGACCCGCAGACGCACACCGAGCGCGGCGTGCCGATCGCGACGGTCGTCGCGGGCATCGAGCGCGCGCTCGCCGATGCCGAACGGCGCGGCCTGTCGAGCCGGCTGATCCTGTGCTTCCTGCGCCACCTGTCCGAAGAGGACGCGCTGGCGACGTTCGACGCCGCGCTGCCGCTGTTCGAGCAGTACAAGCATCGCCTGATCGGCGTCGGGCTCGATTCGTCCGAGCGCAGCAACCCGCCGTCGAAATTCGCGCGCGTGTTCGAGAAGGCCCGCGCGCTCGGCCTGAAGCTCGTCGCGCACGCAGGCGAGGAAGGTCCGCCCGCCTACGTGTACGAAGCGCTCGACGTGCTGAAGGTCGACCGGATCGACCACGGCGTGCGCAGCATCGAGGACGCGGCGCTGGTCGAGCGCCTCGCTCAGTCGCGCATGGCGCTCACCGTCTGCCCGCTGTCGAACCTGAAGCTGTGCGTGTTCGACGACATGGCGAAGCACACGCTGAAGGCGCTGCTCGACCAGGGCGTCGCGGTGACGATCAATTCCGACGATCCGGCCTATTTCGGCGGCTACGTCAACGACAACTATTTCGCGACCGTGGAAGGGCTGCGCCTGACCGACGCGGAAGTCCACGCGGTGATCCGCAACGGCTTCGAGGCCTCGTTCGTCGACGCCGCGCAGCGCGACGCGCTGACCGCGCGCCTCGACGCGTACTGGCACGCCGCCTGACGATGCACCGGACGAATGCGGACTGCCGCGGTCACGGCGACCGACCTCGAGGAGCGCTTTTCCGATTGATATCCGTGGCGGCGGGGGCCGTCGCAACCCGCCCCGCGCCGCCGCTCGCACCACGCTGACCGTTTTTTCCACGCAGGACCATTCGTCATGACGCAATCCGCTTTCCGCGCCCAGCTGCTGACCTTCAGCGGCGACCCGGCGCAATCCGACCAGGCCGCGCACTACGAGACCGACGGCCTCCTGATCGTCGACGACGGCAAGGTCGTCGCGGCCGGCCCGCACGCGCAACTCGCCGCGACGCTCGCGCGCGATGCGCTCGTGCACGACCTGCGCGACAAGCTGATCGTGCCCGGCTTCATCGACACGCACATCCACTACCCGCAGACGGACATGATCGCGTCGCCGGCGCCCGGCCTGCTGCCGTGGCTCGACAAGTACACGTTCCCGACCGAGCGGCAGTTCGGCGACGCCGGGCATGCGCGCGAAGTCGCCGAGTTCTTCGTCGACGAGCTGCTCGCGTGCGGCACGACGAGCGCGCTCGTCTACTGCACGGTGCACAAGCAGTCGGCCGATGCGCTGTTCGCGGCGAGCGACGCGCGCGACCTGCGGATGATCGCGGGCAAGGTGCTGATGGACCGCAACTGCCCCGAGTTCCTGCGCGACACCGCGCAGTCGGGCTACGACGACAGCGCGGAACTGATCGGCCGCTGGCACGGCCGCGGCCGCCAGATGTACGCGCTCACGCCGCGCTTCGCGCCGACCTCGACCGAGGCGCAGCTCGAGGCGTGCAGCGAACTCGCGCGCCGCCATCCGGACGTGTTCGTGCAGAGCCACGTCGCGGAGAACGTCGACGAGGTGAAGTGGGCGGCCGAGCTGTTCCCCGGCCACCGCAGCTACCTCGACATCTACGATCACTACGGGCTGCTGCGCCGCCGCGCGGTGTACGGCCACTGCATCCACCTCGACGACGAGGACCGCCGCCGGATGGCCGAGACGGGCACCGTGGTCGCGCACTGCCCGACGTCGAACTTCTTCCTCGGCAGCGGGCTGTTCGATTTCGACAAGGCGGGCGAATACGGCGTGCCGGTCGCGCTCGCGACCGACGTCGGCGGCGGCACGTCGTTCTCGATGCTGCAGACGATGAACGAGGCGCACAAGGTCGCCCGGCTGTCGGGCCACCACCTGACCGCCACGCGGATGTTCTGGCTCGCGACCGCGGGCGCCGCGCAGGCACTCGATCTCGCGGATACGGTCGGCACGCTCGCGCCGCGCACCGAAGCCGATTTCGTCGTGCTCGATCCGCAGGCGACGCCGCTGCTCGCGCGCCGCACGAAGCGCGCGGAATCGCTCGAGGAACTGCTGTTCGCGTTCGCGCTGCTCGGCGATGACCGGGCCGTGTACCGGACCTACGCGGCCGGCCGCTGCGTGCACGAACGCGGCGCCGCGCGCCGCGCGGCCTGACGGGACGCCTGCGCGCGCGTCACGCGTCGCGCGTCGCACGGGCCCGGTGTTTCGTGGACAGGCGCACGGCGCCCGCTTTTTTTCCATGCCGCGGCCACGCCCCTGCGGCCTCCGTTCACCGCGCGGGAAAGCAGCCCCGGCCGCTTTCCCGCGCCGCATGCGCCGTGCTAGAATCCGCTCCTCATTGGGGAGTAGCCGCTCCGCTCGATGCCCCGCGCCACCGGCGCGCATCGTGACGGAGGCGTCCGTCAACAGACTTGGCCGTTCGGCCATGGCGGGCGCAGCCACCGAAGGCCTGGCGAGACCGATGGTTCACAGTGCGCCGCATCAGGGCCCGGCGCGCGGTGGATCGTCGCTCGCACGCACAACACCAGGCCCGTGGAACCCCGTCGTGACCCAAGCCTTCCTGATCTCCACCGGCGCCGTCGCCCTCGCAGAAATCGGCGACAAGACCCAACTGCTTTCCCTCGTGCTCGCCGCGCGTTACCGCAAGCCCGTGCCGATCATCCTCGGCGTGCTGGTGGCGACGCTCGTCAACCACGCGTGCGCCGGCGCGCTCGGCGAATGGCTCGGCGCGCTCGTCACGCCGTCGATCATGCGCTGGGCGCTCGCGTTCTCGTTCATCGGGATGGGGCTGTGGATCCTGGTGCCGGACAAGCTCGACGCCGACGAAGCCAACGCGAACCGCTCGCGGCTCGGCGTGTTCGGCGCGACCTTCGTCGCGTTCTTCCTCGCCGAGATGGGCGACAAGACCCAGCTCGCGACCGTCGCGCTCGCCGCTCGCTTCCAGGATTACATCGGTGTCGTCGCCGGGACGACGTTCGGGATGATGCTCGCGAACGTGCCGGCGATCCTGCTCGGCGACCGTTTCGCGCACCGCCTGCCGACCAAGGTCGTGCACGGGATCGCGGCGGTGCTGTTCATCGTGCTCGGCGCGCTCGCGCTGTTCGGCGCCGGGGTGTGACCGGCGCCGCGACGGCGGCAGGCGGATGCCGGTTCGCCGGCATCCGCCGCGGTTCGTGTTATTTGGCCGCCGCCGCGCCGGACGCGGGCGCGGCCGGCATCGCGCGTTCGTTGGACGCCGGCGCGGCCGGCCCGCCCCGCTTGTCGATCGGCAGGCGCACCGACCTGACCGCGCCGTTGCCGAGCGGGAAATCGGCAAGCGCGCTGCGCGCGAGGAACGGCATCGCATACAGCAGCGCACCGTTGTCGCCGGTCGTGCGCGCGGTCACGTTGTAGACCTCCTTGCCCGTCGCGCGCTCGGTGATCCGGATCCCGAGCATGTAGTCGAACACCTGGTAAGTCTGGTTCACGTAGCCGGTCGGCATCGGGCCCCATGGCCCCCACGGGCCCCACGGCCCGCGGCGCCAGTACGGCCCCGGGAACCACGGGTCGTAATAGACGGGCTGCGGCACCGTCACCAGGTCGCTGCCGACGCCGTACGTCAGCCCGACCAGGTAGCGGGCGCTTGCCTGCGGCACCGGCCGGAACGCGTACGCGGACAGTTCGTTCGCGACGATCGGCTCGTAGGTCGATTGCTCGATGCTGTTCTTCTGCGCGTCGCTGCGCACGAACGCATACGTGCGTGTCGCGTCGCTGCCGCTCCAGTCGGAGAAGGCCGTGACCTGGGTCGTCACGTAGCTGGTGCAGCCCGCCAGCAGCGCCACGCACAGCGCCGCCGCCCATCCCGCACCGCGTTGAATCCATTCGCGTTTCATGATCATCCTCGTCAATCCGTCACCCGCCCGCCGCATCGCGCGATGCGGACGGGATGCCGATAATACGCGGACTGTCCGGCGCGGTAAAAAGTTCGCGCGGCACGCAAACTCAAGCCTTTGTACAATGAGCCGGTTCGCCGGGCCTCGCCGCGCGCCCGGCCCCGATTCCCCCGACCTCGACGACCATGTCCGACAACGCCAATTCCACCGTGATCCGCCGCGCCGACTATACGCCGCCGGCCTTCCTCATCGATTCCGTTGCCCTTGAGTTCGACCTGGCGCCCGCCCGCACGATCGTCAGGAATACGATGCGCGTGCGCCGCAACCCCGACGCCGCCCCGGCCCCGCACCTGGAGCTGATGGGCGAAGCACTGGAATTCGTCGGCGCGCGGCTGGACGGCGCGCCCTGCACGGCCCGCGCGCACGAGCACGGGCTGACGGTCGAGAACGTGCCCGACGCGTTCGAGCTGACGCTCGACAGCGCGTGCGCGCCCGACCAGAACACGACGCTGTCCGGCCTGTACGTGTCGAGCGGCAATTTCTTCACGCAGTGCGAGGCCGAGGGCTTCCGCCGCATCACCTACTTCCTCGACCGGCCCGACGTGATGGCGTCGTACACGGTGACGCTGCGCGCCGACAAGGCCGCGTACCCGGTACTGCTGTCGAACGGCAACCTGGTCGATTCCGGCGACCTGCCCGACGGCCGCCACTTCGCGAAGTGGGAAGACCCGTTCCGCAAGCCGAGCTACCTGTTCGCGCTCGTCGCGGGCACGCTGGTCGCGATCGAGGAAACGATCACGACCGGTTCCGGCAAGGAAAAGCTGCTGCAGGTGTGGGTCGAGGCGCATGACCTCGACAAGACCCGCCACGCGATGGACTCGCTGATCCACTCGATCCGCTGGGACGAGCGGCGCTTCGGCCTCGAGCTCGATCTCGACCGCTTCATGATCGTCGCGGTCGGCGACTTCAACATGGGCGCGATGGAGAACAAGGGGCTCAACATCTTCAACACGAAGTACGTGCTGGCAAACCCCGAAACGGCGACCGACACCGATTTCGCGAACATCGAATCGGTGGTCGGCCACGAGTACTTCCACAACTGGACGGGCAACCGCGTGACCTGCCGCGACTGGTTCCAGTTGAGCCTGAAGGAAGGCCTGACGGTGTTCCGCGACCAGGAATTCTCGGCCGACATGGCCGCGGGCGACGACGTCGAATCGGCGGCCCGCGCGGTCAAGCGCATCGAGGACGTGCGCGTGCTGCGTCAGCTGCAGTTCGCCGAGGACGCGGGCCCGATGGCGCACCCCGTGCGCCCGGAAAGCTACGTCGAGATCAACAACTTCTACACGATGACCGTCTACGAAAAAGGCTCGGAAGTCGTGCGGATGTACCAGACGCTGTTCGGCCGCGACGGCTTCCGCAAGGGCATGGACCTGTACTTCAAGCGTCACGACGGCCACGCCGTGACCTGCGACGATTTCCGTCACGCGATGGCGGACGCGAACGGCCGCGACCTCGCGCAATTCGAGCGCTGGTACAGCCAGGCCGGCACGCCGCGCGTGACGGTGAAGACCGCGTACGACGCGGCCGCGCAACGCTACACGGTCACGCTCGCGCAAGGCTACGGCGACGCGTCGCCCGCCGCGCGCGAAACGCAGCAGGGGCCGCTGCTGATTCCGTTCGCGATCGGCCTGATCGGCCGCGACGGCCGCGACCTGCCGCTGCGCGTCGACGGCGAGGCGGCCGCGTCGGGCACGACGCGCGTGCTCGACTTCACCGGCACCGAGCAGGCCTTCACGTTCATCGACGTGCCGGAGCAGCCGCTGCCGTCGCTGCTGCGCAACTTCTCGGCGCCGGTGATCGTCGAGTACGACTACAGCGACAACGATCTCGCGTTCCTGCTCGCGCATGACAACGATCCGTTCAACCGCTGGGAAGCGGGCCAGCGCCTCGCGACGCGCGCGCTGCTAACGCTCGCCGCGCGGGCGGCCGCGAACGAGCCGCTCACGCTCGGCGAGAACTTCGTCGCCGCGTTCCGCCGCGTGCTGACTGACGACACGCTGTCGCCGGCGTTCCGCGAGCTCGCGCTGACGCTGCCGTCGGAGACCTATCTCGCGGACCAGATGGCCGAGTCCGATCCGGCCGCCGTGCACCGCGCGCGCCAGTTCGTGCGCCGCCAGCTCGCGACCGCGCTGCGCGCCGACTGGCTTGCCGCATACGACAGCAACCGGACGCCCGGCACATACGAGCCGACGCCGGACGCGTCGGGCCGCCGCGCACTGAAGAACCTCGCGCTCGCGTACCTCGCCGAGCTCGAGGATCCGGCCGACGCGGTGCGCGTCGCGAATGCGCAGTACGACGCGGCGAACAACATGACCGATCGCGCGGCCGCACTCGGCGCGCTGCTGTCGGCTGCCGCCGCGGGCGCGAACGCGCCGGCCGAGCGTGCGCTGGCCGATTTCTATCGGCGTTTCGAGAAGGAAGCGCTCGTGATCGACAAGTGGTTCGCGATGCAGGCCGCGCAGCGCGGCACGCCCGCACAGCCGACGCTCGACAAGGTGCGCAAGCTGCTCGCGCATCCGGCCTTCAACCTGAAGAACCCGAACCGCGCCCGCTCGCTGATCTTCAGCTTCTGCGCGGCGAATCCCGCGCAATTCCACGCGGCGGACGGCTCGGGCTACGCGTTCTGGGCCGAGCAGGTGCTCGCGCTCGACGCGATCAACCCGCAGGTCGCCGCACGCCTCGCGCGCTCGCTGGAACTGTGGCGCCGTTTCACGCCGGCGCTGCGCGACCGGATGAAAACGGCGCTCGAGCAGGTTGCCGCCGGCGCGAAATCGCGCGACGTGCGCGAGATCGTCGAAAAGGCGCTCGCCTGACGGCGTCGCCCGCGGCTCGTTCGTCGCACGTGACCAAGCCGGCGCCGCACGACGCGGCGCCGGCTTTTTTTGCGCTTCGGTCTGCCAGTCGGAGCGGGATCGGGCCGCCCGGCCATGTAACCGGACGAAAAAAAGCGGTCGATGCGTCAGGCACGACGGGTAAAATTGAGGCAATTCAAGGATTATTTGGCCTCTCGGAGTCTGTCATGTCCATTGCCCGCCGCACCACGCTGTCCAAGTTCCTGATCGAACAGCAGCGTGCGACCAACAACCTCCCCTACGACCTGCGCCTCCTGATCGAAGTCGTCGCCCGCGCCTGCAAGGCGATCAGCTACAACGTGTCGAAGGGCGCGCTCGGCGACGCGCTCGGCACCGCCGGCAGCGAAAACGTCCAGGGCGAGGTGCAGAAGAAACTCGACATCCTGTCGAACGAAATCCTGCTCGACGCGAACGAATGGGGCGGCAACCTCGCCGCGATGGCATCCGAGGAAATGGAAACGTTCTTCCCGATCCCGTCGAACTACCCGCGCGGCGAATACCTGCTGGTGTTCGATCCGCTCGACGGCTCGTCGAACATCGACGTGAACGTGTCGATCGGCACGATCTTCTCGGTGCTGCGCTGCCCGGACGGCAAGCAGGCAACCGAGGAATCGTTCCTGCAGCCGGGTACGGAGCAGGTCGCGGCCGGCTATGCGGTGTACGGCCCGCAGACGGTGTTCGTGCTGACGACCGGCAACGGCGTGAACTGCTTCACGCTCGACCGCGAAGTCGGCTCGTGGGTGCTTACGCAGAGCAACATGCGGATTCCCGAAGACACGCGCGAATATGCGATCAACGCGTCGAACGCACGCCACTGGTACGACCCGGTCAAGCGCTACATCGACGAACTGAACGCCGGCAAGGACGGCCCGCGCGGCGACAACTTCAACATGCGCTGGATCGCGTCGATGGTCGCCGACGTGCACCGCATCCTGAACCGCGGCGGCGTCTTCATGTACCCGGCCGACAAGCGCACGCCGGATCGCCCGGGCAAGCTGCGCCTGATGTACGAGGCGAACCCGATGTCGTTCATCGTCGAACAGGCGGGCGGCGCCGCGACGACCGGCACGCAACGCATCATGGAAGTGCAACCGACCGGCCTGCACCAGCGCGTGCCGGTGTTCCTCGGCTCGAAGAACGAAGTCGAGCGCGTGACGCGCTATCACACCGACGGCAATTGATTGCACTGCAACACTGGACGGCGTTGTGAGACGCACGTACAATCGCGCCTCGCGATGCCGCCCTACGGGGCCGCATCACGGTGAAATGAAATCGGAAGACCTGTCGAAGCAGGGGTTTTGCGAAGCAGCTGAAAAAAGCTGAAAAATTTTTCGCAAAACCTATTGCCAAGATCGAAGATTCCACCATATAATTTCATTTCTCTGCTGCCGGTGTAGCTCAGTTGGTAGAGCAGCGCATTCGTAATGCGAAGGTCGTAGGTTCGACTCCTATCTCCGGCACCAAGATAAAAAGGCCTGACAAGCAATCGCTTGTCAGGCCTTTATCGTTTTCCCCGCCAGAAAACGATAAAGGCTCTCATCGCATCGCAGCAATCGCTGCGGTCAGCAGCATCCTCCCCCAAGGCCCGACTCGCGCCGAACGTGCCCCCCGCCTTGCGCAGACAAATTCCTTGGAAAATCCCGATCGGGGTGCATAACATTACTTAACGATCCTGACCCGTCTATCGCGCTACATTGCGTGGGCGACGCCGCGGTATCGACGTGCCGCACTGGCCGGCTCGCCGGCACACCGCACGGCGTCCGGTCATATCGAATCGTTACAAGGAGAGGACCAACATGACTCATGGCTTGATTATGTGGCTCATCATCGGCGCGATTGCCGGCTGGCTCGCCGGCGTGCTCGTCAAGGGCGGCGGCTTCGGGCTCATCGTCGACATCATCGTCGGGATCGTCGGCGCGATCATCGGCGGCTGGCTCGCCGGGCTGCTCGGCATCAGCCTCGGCGGCGGCTTCTTCGGCTCGATCATCGTCGCGGTCATCGGCGCGGTGATCCTGCTGTTCGTGATCCGTCTGTTCAAGCGAGCCACCTGACGCGCCGGTCGCTCCGCTTCTCACGCCTTCGCGCGCGCCACCGGGCGCGCTTTCGCAGTCACCGGCGCGCGGCCCGATCGCCGCGCGCCGCCCCACCCTCTCAGCGACGCGGCGCCCCGCGCAGCCAGCCGTCGAGCACCGCAGGCGTCAGCAATCCGCTGCGCGCGTCGCGCACGCCGTCGCGGCCGATCCAGACGGTGCGCGGCAGTTCTCCCCGCCATCCCGCATCGAGCGCCGCACGCAGGCGTTCCGGCATCGCCTCCGCGTTCGCATACTGCGCGACGTGCACCGGCAGGTTCATCTGCGCGAGCGCCTGCCCGATCGCCGCGCCATTCTCGTCGTACGCATCCATGGCGATCATCGCGATGCGCACCTCCGGGTGACGGCGCTGCCACTCGACGAGATGCGCGGCATTCTCCCGGCAATACCCGCAGTCGAGCGACCAGATCTCGATCGCGAGCGGCCGCTCGTGCGCATGCTCGAACAGCCGGCCGACATCGGCCGCGCGCAGCGGCTGCAGTGCGCCGGCCAGCGCCGGCCCGCACGCGAGCACCAGGCTCGCCAGCACGATCAGGCGCTTCATTGCCCGCCCTCCACCGCGATCAGCCGGTATCCGTCGTTGCGCGTGCGCCATGACAGGTAGACGCGCCCCGCATCGTCGAGCAGTTGCGGGTTATCGCTCGCCCCCGACGTCGATGCGATCACGCGCGGCGCCGACCAGTGCGCGCCGCGATCGTCCGAGCGGCGCAGCTTGATCTGCATCGTGTCGCCGTCGAACGCCTTCCATGCGAGCCACACGACATCGCCGCGCGCGACCATCGCCGCGTGCGAAGCCTGCTCGCCGGGCGCGGCCGGATTCGCGCCGAACGCCCACGCGTCGCCGAGCGGCCGTCCGTCCATGCCGATTCGCGAATAGAACACGTCGGCGCGGCCGTCGACCACGCCGAACCACGCGAGATGCCGCGTGCCGTCCGACGTGATCGCGAGCGCCGGACCATGGTCGGGACACGCCTCGACGTGCCAGTTCGAAAACGTCGCACGCAGCGGCGCGACCGGCGCATCGGCCGAGGCCGGCAGCACCGCGAGCGCGTGATCGCGAATCTGTCCCGGGAACACGTTGCGCCATGCGGCCTGTACGCGCCCGGCCGGATCGATCGCCATCGCGATCCGGCAGCATTCGCAGATGTGGTCGGTCACCTTGCGCTCGGGCTCGAACGACGCGCCGCCGTCGAGCGACACCGCGTAGTAGATCGCCGCGCCGTCGTACGCCTGCCCGGCCGCCTTCGCCGCGGTCAGGTCGCGCTTGTCGATCCACGCCAGATAGATCCGCCCCGCCGGGTCGACCGCCATCATGTCGAAGCGGTGCGTGATCATCTGCCTGTCGCGATGCACGGTGATCGGCACGCTCCACGTCGCGCCGCCGTCCAGCGAGCGCGAGAAGCGCACCATCCCCGTATAAGGCGCGTCGAGCGGCATCGACCACGACACGTAGATCGTGCGTCCGTCCGGGCTCGCCGCGACCTTCGGGCGATTCTCCGCGCTGGTGTAGACCGGTTCCGGCATCGCATTGACGGTGACGGCGGCAGACAGCGTGCGGCCCGCGTCGTCGGAATGCGCGACGAACACATGCTCGCCCTCGACCCACGCGACCCACAACCGATGCCGCGCATCGAACGCGGCGCCGGTGGCGAGCGGCTGCTTCTGCGACGCGGCCGCCGCCTGCATGCCCATGTGCGCGGCATGCGGATCGGCTTGCTTCGCCGTCTCGTGCGCGCCGGCCGCGGACAGCGCCGCGAGCCACAGTGCGCAACCTGCTGCGAAGGATTTCACAGCGACCATTTCAGTTCTCCATAGAAGGTACGGCCCGGATACGGGTGGAACACGTAGTAGCGGCGGTCCGTCAGGTTGTCGATGCCGACCGATGCAACCCAGTGCCGATCGAAGCGGTAGCGGGCCTTCAGGTCGACAACCGTGAACGAGCTGGTGCCGCCATAGACATCGGGGTTCACGTCGCTGTTGTCGAGCGTGTTGAACTGGCGCCCCGAATAGCGGACGCCGACGCTCGCGAGCCAGTGCTCGTCGAAGCGGTACGACGCGAGCAGGTTCGCGCGCATGCGCGGAATCCGCGGGAAACGCGAGCCGACATACGCGGGGTTCGCCGCGTCGGACAGGATCTGCGCATTACTCGCGGACACGTTCGCATCGACGTCGAGCCCCCTGAGCCCGACGTTCTGCCCGCTGAACGCAAGCTCGACGCCGCGCACGCGGACGCGATCGACGTTCGAGATGTTCGTGACCGTCGACGCGCCCGACACCGTCGTCTGGCTGTAGATCGAGTCGCGCAGGTCGCTCTGGAACACGCTCGCGCGCACGACGCCAATGCCCACGTCGCGCTCGGCCGTGAAATCCCAGTCGATCGCCTTTTCCGGACGGAGGTTCGGGTTGTTGTTGACGATCGCGTTGTTCGAGATCGTGCCCTGGAACAGTTCGCCGACCGTCGGAAAGCGCGTGCCGGTCGCGAACGACAGCCGGAAACGCCAGACATCGGTCGCGTCCCACTGCAGCGCGACCTTCGGCGACAGCGCATTCGCGCTGCGGCCCGCATAGCCGAGCGTGCCGCTCGCGTTGCCGAGCGCGCCGCCGTATGCATCCCAGCGCTCGTAGCGCAGCCCGAGCGTCGCGAGCCAGCCGGGTGCGAAACGCCACGCATCCTGCGCGAACAGCGCCTGCGTGCGCGTGTCGCCGCGATAGACGCTCGCGAGCGACGTCGTCGGCCCGTTCAGCCAGTCCGCCGTGTTGTACGTGACGTTGCGCAGGAAATAGTTGTCGTAGTGATAGCCGAACGTGAACGCATGCCCCTTCACTTCCGGCGCTTCCGCCTTCAGGTCGAGCGTGCGCCAGCCGGTGCCGTCGCCCTGGAACTGCGTGCCCGCGCCGCCCTGCGCGGTCGACGCCGCGCGCAGCACGTCGCGCGACACGTCGTACGCGGACACGACACCCGACAGCCGCCAGCCGGAATCGAGGCGCGCATTCAGCCCGAGCGCGTACAGCCAGTTCTCCTGGTCGCCGCGCTGCGGCGCGAACGCGCTCGGCGCCACGGTCATGTTCTGCCCGCCGATCGACACGTTGCCGCCGTACACGGGGTTGCCCGCCGCGTCGCGCAGGAACGTCTCGCCGTGCTGCCGGTAGTGGTTTTCCCAGTGGCCGAGCGTGAGCGTCGCGTCGACGTGGTCGGTGAACGCGTAGCCCATCCGCACCGTCCCGTTGATCTGCTCGGTGCGTTCGAGCGACTGCGCGCCGACGATCGTGCGCGGCTTGCCGTTCGGCCCGACATCGGTCGCGGCGCCCGTCACCGGCACCGCCCGGCCGAGCTTCGGGTTGTACGCGGCGTTCGGGCTTGCATACTGCATCGGCTGCCCGTTGTTCTCGAGCCGGTCGAGCGACAGCGCGAACCAGAAGCGGCCGACGCGGTTCGCGATCCGCGCGGTCTGGTGATTGCCGCCGAAGCTGTCGGCGAACCCGTAGCCGTCGCGGTAGCGTTGCGTAAAGAACTGCGTCGACAGCGACGCCTCGAGCTGCTCGGGCCGCCGCGTGGTCAGCAGCACGGTCGAGCCGATCGCATTGCCCGGATACAGCGCGGAAAAGGGGCCATACAGCACGTCGACCCGCGCGATGTCGTCGGGCGGAATCAGCGACCAGCGCGGCGGATAAGCGTAGCTCGAGCCGAGCAGGTTCGACAGCAGCACGCCGTCGGCATAGACGAGCCCGCGCGCGCTCTGCAGCTCGTTGAAGTCTCGGCCCGCGAATACCGCGTTGCGATCGCCGATGTAGCGCTTGCGCACCATCAGGTTCGGCGCGTACTTCAGCGCGTCCTCGGTGTTGACGTTGGTGTGCGCGTCGATCCGCTCGCGCGTGATCGACTCGACGACGGCCGGCGTATCGGGGTCGACCGGCTGCCGCTGCGCGGTCACGCTGACGGCGGTGAGCGTGTCGCCGCCGACGGGCGCAACCGGCGCCGGACGCGTTGCGGCGGGCGCCGCGGCGGTTGCCCGGCCGGCCTCCCTGAAGGATTCCGATACGGGCTCGGCACGCGCGCCGTCCGATTGCGCCGCATACGTGGCAGGCCATGCGAAAGCGGCCGCGCATGCCAGCGCGATCCGGCCGCGCGACGGCCGCGCGGCAAGGCTGAATGACATGAATCGTTTCCTGAAAACGTGATCGAACGCCGCCGGGCGCCGGGCTGCGCACCGCGCACGAACCGGCGCGGCGCGCGGCCGGCGCCGCGTGCGGACAGCGCGCCGTCAGGCGCGCGCGAAATCAGATCGAGACGGTTTCAGGCGGGGCGCGCGGCTGGGCAAGACGCATGCCCTTTCGCACGAAGACAGGGAGAGACGGTGCGGGCGTGCGGACCGCGAACGCCCGCACGAAACCCGGCAACGCAGGCAGGCTCGTGCCGAGCGCGAGGTTCGCGGCGAAGCCGGGACAGTACACGCAATGCGGCACGCCCGCGTGATCGAACGACGCCGCGTTGCGATCGTCGCCGGCCTGTGCGAGCACGACACGACGCGCGCCCGCTGCACTGCACAATTCGAGCGTGAGCGCCCCCGACCCGCTCGACGCGAGACGCGCGTAGCCGACGACGGGCGACAGTACGTTCAGTACCAGCGCCAGCCAGACGAGGCCGATCCATCGCGTCGTTCGTTTCATCGCGGTCCAGGAAAAAGTGCGCGCAAGTATAGCAAGCAGCCTCGCGCGGCCGATTCCGCTGACCGTATGAACAGAATGGCGGCGCATGTGCCGTTAATACAACAGAGACAAAATCTAACGATTCGTTGCTGGCATAAATCTGAGCACGAGGCCGATAATCATTGAACCTGCTGGAGAAACGATCATGGACGAAAAACCGACTCGCGTGCCGCCCCCGGAGCAAGTGATGAGCCCGGATCCGGAACCCGTTGGCGTGGAATTCCTCGCCGAGCTGCCCGATCACGTGCGGGCATTCTTCGACGAGCAGCACAAGCTGTACGCGCCGAAGTGAACGGCCATTCCGCGCTTTAACCGCCGCGTGACGCCAGTCGACATCGTGCGGTTCTTCGCTGCGCATCTGCCGCAGTTCGCATTGCACCCGGGTCGCAACGACCTGACGGTGCCGGGTCAGCTCGTCCGCTGATTCTTCTGTCGCGACGCCACGCCGCGCGACTGTCTTCGTCTATTCTTCTGGTTTTCCACTTCCGGCCCGCCCGGCTCCCGATCGTCCCGATGAAGCATGCTATTCGCGCCGGCCTCGCTGCGGCAGCACTCGGCCTCGCCCTCGTCTCCTCGCCACGCATCGCCGCCGCCGACGGCGACGACACGGCCCTGACCAACCTCGTCGCACTCGCGTCGCAACGCCTTGCACTCGCCGAACCGGTCGCCCGCTGGAAATGGGCGAACGGCAAGCCGATCGAGGATCGTCCGCGTGAAGCGGAACTGCTCGCAACGGTCGAAAAGCGCGCGGCACAAGCCGGCGTCGACCCGGCCTTCGCCAGGACATTCTTCGCGGATCAGATCGCGGCCAGCAAGGACGTGCAGAACGCGCTGTTCGCGACGTGGCGGGCAACGCGGCCGCCCGAAGGCACACCGCCCGATCTCGCGACCGGCACGCGGCCGAAGCTCGACCGGCTCACGCAGGCGATGCTCGCGGGGCTCGCGCAAGTCGGGCAGTTGCGAAATGCGCCCGACTGCCAGACGCGACTGGCACGCAGCATTGCCAACTGGAAGACGTTGACGCGCTACGACGCAAACCAGGCGCAGGCACTCAATACCGCGCTGTCGCACGTCTGCGCGGCGGGCGGCGCAAGCGCGATCGGCTGACGCGCGGCGCCTACTCCCCCGCCGCCGCGAGCGCGGCGAGCGGGATCAACTGCAGGCCGCGCGCCAGGTGTGTCTGGAGCAGCCGGTGGGTGAAGGGTTCGAACGGCCCGGCCGTCTCGTCGGCGGCCAGCCGTGCGGCCGCCTCGAGCGACCCCGTAGTACCAAGATAGCGCCAGCCATCGATCACGTGGAACATCTGGCGCTCGCCGTGCGCCTCGAACACCACCGCGCCATCGAACGGCCAGGGCACCGCCGCACCTGCGCGCGCCGCGTCCGCCGCCGGACGGCGATTGAATGTCGGGCGCAAGCGCGCAATCCACTGCGCCTCGGCAAGCATCGCGCCGAGTTCGTTGCCGGTTTCCCGCCACTCGACACGACGCACCTGCTGCGCGAGCCGCAATTCCTTCGCCGAGCGCCGTTCGCCGGTCAGCAGCGCGCGAAGCCGCTGCCGCACGCGCACGCTGCGCGCGACATAGAGCGGCTCGTCCGCTTCACCAAACAACGCATACGCGCCGCACCCGGCCGGCGCGGTATCGAGCCACGCCTCGGTCAGGCCGCCCGCGAGGCGGAAGTGACGCGTCGTGCGTGCGATCTGCTCGCGCAGCCGCTCGAGTGGCACGATCTCGTGCAATTGCCGCCAGAACTGCCAGATCAGGTCGGCATCCGCGAGCGCACGGTGTCTCGCGGACGGCACGAGGCTGTGCCGCTCGACCAGCGCGTCGAGGCCATGCCGCGATTCGCGCGGAAACAACGCACGCGACAGGCGCACGGTACACAGCACATCGGGATTGAACGCAATCCCCGCCCGCTCGAACTCGGCGCGCAGGAAACCGCGGTCGAAACTGGCGTTGTGCGCAACGAACAGTTTGCCATCGAGCCGCTCGAACAGCGCAGGCGCAAGCGACGCAAACGATGGTGCGTCGCGCACCATCGCATCCGAAATGCCTGTCAGTTGCTGGATGAACGGCGGAATCGACTGCCCGGGGTTGACGAGCGAGGCCCACGTCGACACGCCGGACGGCCCGATCTCGACCACGCCGATTTCGGTGATCCGGTGCTCGGCGGACGAGCCACCCGTGGTTTCGAGGTCGACGAAAACGAGCGGTTGTTCGCAGGCGGGATCGGGCAAGCGGGAATCGGACATGAAGGAACTGGGAAACGGTGCTTTCGTGAGTATGCACCGGCAGGCCGGTCCGCGGCCAGCCCGAACCGGCCGCGCGACCACTCCGGGCCGCAATAATGCAAAAAGCCCCCGCATCGCGGGGGCTCGGACGTGATCGGCAATACGTAGCGCGTCAGATCGCCTGGATATTCGCAGCCTGCTTGCCTTTCGGCCCGACTTTCACGTCGAACGAAACACGCTGATTTTCCTTCAGCGTTTTGAAGCCGTCCATCTTGATTTCGGAAAAATGCGCAAACAAATCCTCGCCGCCGTTGTCCGACGTGATAAAGCCGAAACCTTTAGCATCGTTAAACCATTTCACGATACCGGTATCCATACCTTCGTTCCCCACTCTATTTGTTCAAAGAAGCTACTGTTATAGCCGTTTCCCGAAATCTCGAAGCGTCGCCTCTGACATCAGCTACACACGCCGCCCGAGGACGGAGTGGTGACTTTATAAATTGGACAATCCCATTGCGTCAAGAGGATTTTTAGCGAACGTATTATAAAAATAACGCTAATGCCGCTGGAATCGGTACCCGATCGATTTCAATAAATCGATTCCACACAAAAACCTGTCACTATTACCGGGTTCGACATAGCCATAATCCGCGCCGCGAAAAACCTACCGGGGTCGAATCGCGTCGGTAAAATGCTCGGTATTTTTCCGGGTTGCAGAAAACGGCCGACGTTGCGATGCTGAACGGTACATCGACGCGACGGAGAAAGTCATGTGGCTGGACGGAATCAAGCGCTTCGCTAGCCGGCTCGGCCGCGTTCGCCGCAAGTCCCGCGCACTCGCCGACGTCGCACGCGAGACACCCTGCGACGCCGAATTCGATACGACCTGGCATGGCGACCATTGGCAGAACCTGCTTGCGTCGCCGCTCGATGCGCGTCACTACGTGATGGAAGACTGGACCTATACCCCGCCCCCGGCCGAGGAAAACCGGGACGCGCCGCCGCCCGGCAGGCGCAGGCGCCGCCGCTGGTACGAACAATAGACGCGGGCCCGGCGAGGCAAAAAAAAGCGCGACTGGGAAGTCGCGCCGACAAAGGTTTGGAGATCTTTTCCGTCAACGAAAAAGTCTGCTTCGGAAAGCAGAGATCGCAGTATAGCGAGATAACATCCTTTCATTATCCATGCTGCGCACAAACCTCTATTGCCGAAGCGACAATAATGACGCTGGCGCAATCGGCGTTGCCGGCCGGCTGCTGTCGCGGCTGCGCAACGCCTGACACCTGTGCCACCCCCAGCCCGGAATCTGCCGCGGCGCCGCAAAGCCTTGATCCGCAAGGCTTCCGGGCCGCACATAAATCATTGCGAATTCCAAAATACAGTATTGCTTAAAGTGGCTTCCACGCCATTCAGGGCCGCTTCTTACACTGAAATTGAAGTTCGAGATAAGTGCATCAAGCCCGCCCGGGCAGTCGCGCTGAAATCGCGCACCGCACCGGAGCCCGCAACAGGTTCGCTTCCCTTCATCCGGTTTGGAGACAGATCAATGAAAAGGACTCTGATCGTCGCGGCATTGTCGAGCGTGTTCGCAACCGCGGCGCACGCACAAAGCAGCGTGACGTTGTATGGCCTGATCGACGCCGGCATCACGTACACCAACAACCAGGGCGGCCACAGCGCCTGGCAGCAGTCGACCGGCTCGGTTAACGGCAGCCGCTGGGGCCTGCGCGGCACGGAGGACCTCGGTGGCGGCCTGAAAGCGATCTTCACGCTGGAAAACGGCTTCGGCATCAATAACGGCACGCTGAAGCAGAACGGCCGCGAATTCGGCCGCCAGGCATTCGTCGGCCTCGCCCACAACCAATTCGGCTCGCTCACGCTGGGCCGCCAGTACGACAGCGTCGTCGACTACCTCGGCCCGTTGTCGCTGACCGGCACGCAATACGGCGGCACGCAATTCGCGCACCCGTTCGACAACGACAACCTGAACAATTCGTTCCGGATCAACAACGCGGTCAAATACCAGAGCGTGAACTACAACGGCCTGCAATTCGGCGCGTTGTACGGCTTCTCGAACTCGAGCAGCTTTGCCAACAACCGCGCGTACAGCTTCGGCGCGTCGTACAACTTCATGGGCTTCAACGTCGCGGCCGCGTACCTGCAGTTGAACAACAACGTGAACGGATTGGCGCAGGCCGTCAGCGATCCCGGCGCGGTCGCCGGCGACTGGACGTTCGCGGCCGCCCGGCAGCGCACCTGGGGCGCCGGCCTGAACTACACGTTCGGCCCGGCAACGGCCGGCTTCGTGTTCACGCAGACGCACCTCACCGACAGCGTCGCGATCAGCGCCGGCCAGTCGGGCGTGACGGGCGGCGTCGGGCTGGCGGGCGGCGTCCGCTTCAACAACTACGAGCTGAACGGACGTTACGCGCTGACGTCGGCGCTCTCGCTGGCCGGGTCGTACACGTACACCGACGGCCGCATCGTCGGCCAGAGCCCGAACTGGCACCAGTTCAACCTGCAGGCGGCGTACGCGCTGTCGAAACGCACTGACGTCTATCTGCAGGGCGAATACCAGAAGGTCAACACGGACGGCCTGAACGTGCGCGCGAACATCAACGGCCTCGGCACGGCGTCGTCGAGCAACAAGCAGGTCGCGGTAACGGCCGGCCTGCGCCACCGGTTCTGAACGGCGCCCCGCCGGTCGCCGGCGGCATGATGAAGCGCCCCATGCGGGGCGCTTTTTTCATCGCGCGGCAGGCGCGCCGCCGGCTCGCTCAGGCCGCGCCCGGCTCCGGGTAGCGCACGTCGAGCACGTCGATCGGCTGCGGGCCGGCGGGCGTCATCAGCGTGACGGTGTCGCCGATCTTCGCCTTGAGCAGCGCGCGCGCCACCGGCGAGATCCAGCTCACGTGCCCCCGGTCGAGATCGACCTCGTCGATGCCGACGATCGTGATCGTATGTTCCTCGCCGTCCGGCGTCGCATAGTCGATGGTCGCGCCGAAGAACACCTGGTCGGTATTCTCCTGCCGGCTCGCGTCGACGACTTCGGCGATGTCGAGGCGCTTCGTCAGGAAACGGATGCGCCGGTCGATCTCGCGCAGCCGCCGCTTGCCGTAAATATAGTCGCCGTTCTCGGAGCGATCGCCGTTCGACGCCGCCCAGGATACGAGCCGCACGACTTCGGGCCGCTCGGTATCGATCAGGTTCAGCAGTTCGTCCTTGAGGCGCTTGTGCCCCACGGGCGTGATGTAGTTCTTCGAGCCCGCCGGTATCGCCGTCTGGGCCGGGTCGAGATCGTCGTCGTCGCCGTCCGACTCTTTGACAAACGCCTTGTTCATGATGCACATTCAACGTGGATTGCGGATGTTTCAAGGGTACACGATGCGTGGCCGGGCAAGCCCGTCGCCTGCATTTTGCGAATAAGGCTTCCCTTTTTATATAACCCTGCTATAATCCCTCTTCTGCGTGCGGCTGTAGCTCAGTTGGATAGAGTACTTGGCTACGAACCAAGGGGTCGTGGGTTCGAATCCTGCCAGCCGCGCCACTTCAGAAGGGCCTTCCTCCGGGAAGGCCCTTTTTCTTTTCCCCTCCCCTCCGCACGAATCGCCGGCACGGCAGCCGCCCGGTACGCCCCAATGAAAACGGCGGCCCGAGGCCGCCGCTGTAACGCGCACGTCAGGGCCCGTGCATCAGTAATCCTGCCGCTCGCGCTCGATCCGCATCCCGCCGTCGTGACGCGCATGCGTGCCGTCGTCGGTCGAACGCTCGCGCATGATCCGCATCACGTCCGGATTGGTCCGCACGCGCCGCATCACGTTCGCGAGGTGGACGCGGTCGCTGACCTGGATCACGAAGCGCAGCACGGTCGATTCGTGCGTGAGATCCTCGTCCATCGCGATATGGACGATGTTCGCATCGGCCGACGTGATGTCCGCCGCAACCCGCGCGAAAATCCCCTTCGTGTTCTTCACGAGCGCCTTCACCGCGACGTCGAACAGGCGGCCAGGCTGCGGCGCCCACTCGACGTCGATCCAGCGGCCCGGATCGCGGCGATGGATGCGCTGCGCAACACGGCAATCGGTCGTATGAATCGCCATCCCGAGGCCGATGCCGATATAGCCCATGATCGCGTCGCCCGGGATCGGCCGGCAGCACGCCGACAACTGCACCGACATCCCCTCGGTGCCGGTGATCACAACCGGCGGCGCATGATGCGCGGCATGGCGCTCCGCCTTCGGCAGGTCGTCGTCCGCATCGCGGCCGCTCATCAGCACCTCGATGCGCTTCGCCATCACCGCGGCGACGCGGCGGCCGAGGCCGATGTCCGCGAAGATTTCCTGGCGACTCTTGTTGCCCGTCCATTGCACGAGCTTTTCCCACACTTCCGGCGTGACGTCGGCGAGCGCAAGGCCGTAGCCCTTCAGGCTCTGGTCGACGAGCCGCTCGCCGAGTTGCACCGACTCGTTCAGGCGCATCGTCTTCAGGTAGTGACGGATCGCCGAACGGGCCTTGCCGGTGCGCACGAAGCCGAGCCACGCGGGGTTCGGCTTCGAATACGGCGCGGTGATCACCTCGACGATGTCGCCGCTCTTCAGCTCGGTGCGCAGCGGCAGCAGCTCGTTGTTGATCTTCACGGCGACGCACTGGTTGCCGAGATCGCTGTGGATCGAATACGCGAAGTCGAGCGCCGTGGCGCCGCGCGGCAGCGCCATGATCCTCGACTTCGGGGTGAACACGTAGACCGCATCCGGGAACAGGTCGATCTTCACGTGCTCGAGGAATTCGCTCGAATCGCCGGCCTCGCTCTGGATGTCGAGCAGCGACTTCAGCCACTGGTGCGCGCGCTTCTGCACGTCGCTGAGATCCGCGCTGCTGCCGTTCTTGTACAGCCAGTGCGCGGCCACGCCCGCCTCGGCGATCTCGTGCATCTTGCGCGTGCGCACCTGGAACTCGATCGGCGCGCCGAACGGGCCGACCAGCGTCGTATGCAGCGACTGGTAGCCGTTGATCTTCGGGATCGCGATGTAGTCCTTGAACTTGCCCGGCACGGGCTTGTAGAGCGCATGCAGCGCGCCGATGCACGTGTAGCAGTCGAGCGGATTCTCGACGACGACGCGAAAACCGTACACGTCGAGCACCTGCGAGAACGACAGCTGCTTGTCGCGCATCTTCCGGTAGACGCTGTAGATGGTCTTCTCGCGCCCGGTGATCTCGGCGTCGATCTTCGCATCCGCCATCGCGCGCTGCGCGGCTTCGAGGATCTTGCCGATCACCTCGCGGCGATTGCCGCGCGCGGCCTTCACCGCCTTCTCGAGCGTCGCGTAGCGATGCGGATTGAAGTTCGCGAAGCTCATGTCCTGCAGCTCGCGATACGTATTGTTCAGACCGAGGCGGTGCGCGATCGGCGCATAGATGTCGAGCGTCTCGCGCGCGACGCGGCGGCGCTTTTCCATCGGCACCGCGCCGAGCGTGCGCATGTTGTGCAGGCGATCGGCGAGCTTGACGAGGATGACCCGCACGTCGCGCGCCATCGCGAGCAGCATCTTGCGGAAGTTTTCCGCCTGCGCTTCCTCGCGGCTGCGGAATTCCATCTTGTCGAGCTTGGACAGCCCGTCGACCAGCTCGGCGACCTTCGGCCCGAACCGTTCGGCCAGCTCGCTCTTGGTGACCCCCTGGTCCTCCATCACGTCGTGCAGCAGCGCGGCCATGACCGCCTGCGCGTCGAGCTTCCATCCGGCGCAGATTTCCGCGACGGCGACAGGATGGGTGATGTAGGGTTCGCCGCTCTGGCGATATTGACCGAGGTGGGCTTCGTCGCTGAAGTGGAACGCCGCCTTGACCTCTTTGATTTCCTCCGGAGCGAGATACTCGGCCAGCGCGGCGGTCAGGTTCGCGATCGAAACGACGCCGTGCTTGCGCGGTTGCTCCGGGGTGGCGGTCGGCCCGAACAGATGCCGGAACGACTGTTCGAGGACCGCGTCGATGTACTGGCGCGCAGGCGATTGTGCCGTGGCTTCGGTGATCGGATCCGCGGAGGCGGACGATGGGGTGGTGCTCATATTCGCCTCCTCGGTCAGCAATCGTGCGCGCGTGGACTACATGGCTGGCGTGAAGCGGGTGCGGTTAGACCGGCACCTTCTTCAGCATCTCGACGCCAACCTGGCCGGCCGCGATCTCGCGCAGCGCGACGACGGTCGGCTTGTCGCGGCTTTCGATCTTCGGCGTATGGCCTTGCGCGAGCTGACGCGCGCGATAGGTGGCGGCAAGCGCCAGTTCGAAGCGGTTCGGGATCTGCTTCAGGCAGTCTTCGACAGTAATGCGAGCCATGTTGGAAAATTCCTTCTGAATATAGTGCTTATTCTACCTTATGTCCCTTGACCCTCGCCGTCATTCCACATGCGGCAGGTGGATGCCGAGCTCGATGAACAGCTCTGCGTGTCGCGCGTACTGCGAAGCAAAGCGCAGACGCGTCGCGGCGACGATGCATTCGAGCTCGGCGAGCGCGCGATCGAAATTCTCGTTGATCACGACATACTCCGCTTCGGACGCATGCGCCATCTCGCTACCCGCTGCGAGCAGCCGGCGCGTGATCACGTTCGGTTCGTCCTGGCCGCGCTTCTTCAGGCGCTCCTCGAGCGCGTCGAGCGACGGCGGCAGGATGAAGATGCCGACCGCGTTGCGGAACTGCTTCTTCACCTGCTGCGCACCCTGCCAGTCGATTTCGAGCAGCACGTCGTGACCGTTCATCATCTGCTCTTCGATCCAGACGCGCGACGTGCCGTAGTAGTTGCCGTGCACTTCCGCGCTTTCGAGGAATTCGTGCGCGGCGTGGCGCGTGCGGAAATCGTCGACCGTCGTGAAATGATAGTGCTGGCCGTCCTGCTCGCCCGGGCGCGGCTTGCGCGTCGTGTACGAGATCGACAGGCAGATGTCGCTGTCCTTCGACAGCAGCGCATTCACGAGCGTGGACTTGCCGGCGCCCGACGGCGCGACGACCATGAACAGGTTGCCGGGATAGACGCCGCCGTGCAGCGAATGCGCGGCGTGGCCGTCGTGGGTGGGTTGGGTCATGTTGCGTTACTCCAGGTTTTGCACTTGCTCGCGCATCTGCTCGATCAGCAGCTTGAGCGCCATCGACGCGTCGGCCAGTTCCTTGGCCGCCGCCTTCGAGCCGAGCGTGTTCGCTTCGCGATTCAGTTCCTGCATCATGAAGTCGAGGCGCTTGCCGACGCGGCCGCCCTTCTCGATCACATGACGCGTTTCGTTCAGGTGCGCGGTGAGCCGCGACAGCTCTTCCGCGATGTCGATCCGGATCCCGTACATCGTCACTTCCTGGCGGATGCGCTCCGCGGCTTCCTCGCGCGTCACGATCGGCGCGCTGCCTTCCGGCGCCGCGATGCCGAGCGCTTCCTGCAGGCGCTCGACGATCTTCTGCTGGTGCTTCGCGATCAGCTCCGGCACGAGCGGCGTGATGCGCGCAACGATCGCCTCCATCTCGGCGACGTTCGACAGCAGCATCGCGGCGAGCTGCGCGCCTTCGCGCGAACGCACGACGACCAGCTCGTTGATCGCTTCCTTGCCGCACGCGAGCACCGCGTCGCGGATCGCGTCGGCCGACACGCCGCTTTCGGCGATCACGCCGGGCCAGCGCAGGATCTCGCCCGCACGCAGGCGGCCGACGCCCGGGAACGTATCGAGCACCGTGCGCTCGAGATCGGCGAGCTGGCCGAGCGCCGCCTGGTTCAGCGCGCCCGCGCCGATGCTCTGCTCGCCGCGCTGCAGGTTGATGCGCACGTCCACCTTGCCGCGCGACAGCTTGTTCATCAGCATCTCGCGCAGCGCGGGCTCGCATGCGCGCACGTCGTCGGGCATGCGGAAATTCAGGTCGAGGAAACGCGAGTTCACGGTGCGCAATTCGACCGACACGCTGGTGCCGCCATTGCCCGTCGCCGCTGCGAGTTCGCGCGTGGCGCTCGCATAGCCCGTCATGCTGTAGATCATGGTTCGTCTCGCCGTCTGGATGCCCTCGCGGGCCGGGGATAAGTCGAGGCGCCCGGCGCATTCGCAAGCGCGGGGCGGGAAACGCGCATTATCCCATTTTTGCCGGCCACTCCGCCGGGCGCGCGGGCCGTTCGGCGCTAAAATCGGGGTTTCCTCCCAGTCCATCGCTCCCACATGACGCAATCCACTTCCCGGCCGAGCGGCCGCCGCGCCGACGAACTGCGCAAGGTCGCCCTGACGCGCCACTACACGAAGCACGCGGAAGGCTCCGTGCTGGTCGAGTTCGGCGACACCAAGGTGATCTGCACGGCGAGCGTCGCCGAGCGCGTGCCCGAATTCCTGCGCGACCGCGGGCAAGGCTGGCTGACCGCCGAATACGGGATGCTGCCGCGCGCGACGCATACGCGCAGCGATCGCGAAGCGGCGCGCGGCAAGCAGACGGGCCGCACGCAGGAAATTCAGCGCCTGATCGGCCGCGCGCTGCGCGCGGTGTTCGACCTGGAGGCGCTCGGCCCGCGCACGATCCACATCGACTGCGACGTGATCCAGGCCGACGGCGGCACGCGCACCGCGAGCATCACCGGCGCGTTCGTCGCCGCGCACGATGCGGTGTCGAAGCTGATCGCCGCCGGCAAGCTCGCGCGCTCGCCGATCACCGACCACGTCGCCGCGATCTCGGTCGGCGTGTTCGAGGGCACCCCGGTGCTCGATCTCGACTACCCGGAGGATTCGCGCTGCGACACCGACATGAACGTCGTGATGACGGGCGCGGGCGGCTTCGTCGAAGTCCAGGGCACGGCAGAAGGCGTGCCGTTCTCGCGCGACGAGATGAATGCGCTGCTCGACCTGGCGCAAAGCGGGATCGGCGAGCTCGTGCGGCTGCAGAAGGACGCGCTGGGTGTGAGCCATGTCTGACGATCGCATCACGCCGCCGCTGTCGCGCATCGTGCTCGCGTCGAACAACGCGGGCAAGCTGCGCGAATTCACGGCGATGTTCTCCACCGTCGGCATCGACGTGATTCCGCAGGGCGACCTCGCGGTGCCGGAGGCGGAAGAACCATACCGCACGTTCATCGAGAATGCGCTGACGAAAGCGCGCCACGCGGCGCAGCTCACCGGGCTGCCGGCGATCGCCGACGATTCCGGGCTGTGCGTGCGCGCGCTGCGCGGCGCGCCGGGCGTCTATTCGGCGCGCTACGCGCAGCGCGCGGGGCTCGAGAAAGGCGACGCGGCGAACAACGCGCATCTCGTCGACCAGCTGCGCGGCGTCGACGACCGCCGCGCGTACTACTGCTGCGTGCTCGCGCTCGTGCGCCATGCCGACGATCCGGAGCCGCTGTTCGCCGAAGGCCGCTGGCACGGCGAGATCGTCGACGCGCCGCGCGGCGCGCACGGATTCGGCTACGACCCGTATTTCTACCTGCCGTCGCTCGGCGCGACGGCCGCCGAACTCGAGCCGCCCGTGAAGAACGCGCTCAGCCATCGCGCGCTCGCGCTCAAGGCGCTGCTCGCGCGGCTCGCGGAGGGAGAATGAACAACCCCCACGCTCACATTCGTTCGCTGCCCCCCGAGGGGGCGGCTGCCTCCCTTGGGGCGGCCCTGCGGGAGGCAGCATGAGCCAGGCTGCGGACACCGGCGCGCGCGTCGTCGCGACCTTCACGTCGCCCGGGCAGGTGCGGCTCACGTCGCTGCCGCCGCTCGCGCTGTACGTGCATTTCCCGTGGTGCGTGCGCAAGTGTCCGTATTGCGACTTCAACTCGCACGAATGGAAGGGTGAACGGTTTCCGGAAACCGAGTATCTCGACGCGCTGCGTGCCGATCTCGAGCACGCGCTGCCGCTCGTCTGGGGCCGCCAGGTGCATACCGTGTTCATCGGCGGCGGCACGCCGAGCCTGCTGTCCGCGGCCGGCCTCGACCGCCTGCTGTCCGACGTGCGCGCGCTGCTGCCGCTCGACGCGGATGCCGAGATCACGCTCGAGGCGAATCCGGGCACCTTCGAGGCCGCGAAGTTCGCGCAGTTCCGCGCGAGCGGCGTGAACCGCCTGTCGGTCGGCATCCAGAGTTTCAACGAGACGCACCTGAAGGCGCTCGGCCGCATCCACGACGCCGCGCAGGCGCGCGCGGCCGTCGAGGTCGCGGCGCGGACGTTCGACAACTTCAACCTCGACCTGATGTTCGCGCTGCCGAACCAGACGCTCGACGAATGCCGCACCGACGTCGAAACGGCGCTCGCGTTCGCGCCGCCGCATCTGTCGCTGTATCACCTGACGCTCGAGCCGAACACGCTGTTCGCGAAGTTTCCGCCTGCCGTGCCGGACGACGACGCATCGGCCGACATGCAGGAATGGATTCACGCGCGCACGGCCGAGGCCGGTTACGAGCGCTACGAGGTGTCCGCATATGCGAAGCCGCACCACCAGTGCAAGCACAACCTGAACTACTGGCGCTTCGGCGACTATCTCGGCATCGGCGCAGGCGCGCACACGAAGCTGTCGTTCCCGAACCGCATCGTGCGGCAGGCGCGCTACAAGCACCCGGCGACCTTCATCGAGCAGGCGCTGGCCGGCACCCCGGTGCAGGAGGAGCGCGAGGTCGGCGCGCGCGACCTGCCGTTCGAGTTCATGCTGAACACGCTGCGGCTCGTCGAGGGCTTCCCGGTGCACAGTTTCGCCGAGCGCACCGGGCTGCCGATGAGCACGATCGAGCCGGCGCTCAAGGAAGCGGAGCGGCGCGGGCTGATCACGCGCGACTTCACGCAGATTGCGCCGACGCCGCTCGGCCAGCGTTTCCTCAACGATCTGCAGGAACTGTTCCTGCGCGACGATTGACCATGACCGGCAAGGCATGGGACCGGAGTCGGCACTGAAGTGCCGGCTCCGGTCGACACGTGCGGCATTTCGGTTACAATGCCGCCTCCGGAAGCGTGGCCGAGCGGTTTAAGGCACTGGTCTTGAAAACCAGCGACGGGCAACTGTCCGTGAGTTCGAATCTCACCGCTTCCGCCACGACAGCCTCCCTCCCAGTTCCGCAACCTCCCCCACACTCAATACCGGAAAGGCTTTGCGGATATCCCAAGGTTCCGTGAAGTACCGTAAAATCCCGAGCCATCCCGTTATTCTCCGGGTACTTTTCCGGGTACTTTTTCAACTTCCTTCATGCCTGAATGCATCCTGCGCGACATGCAATGCCGCTCGGCGAAACCACGCGAGCGCGTTTATCGATTGAGTGATGGGGGCGGCTTGGCCCTCCTCGTAAAGCCCAACGGGCTGAAGTACTGGCAGTTCCGCTACATGAAGCCAAATGGCCGCGAAGGACTCGTTCAGATCGGTCCATATCCTCGGGTTTCGCTAGAAGCAGCTCGTGCGGCACGCAACGATCACCGCGCAATCGTCCTATGCGGCGACGACCCCGCAACGCTCCGCAAGCAAGAAAAAGCCCGTCGCAAGGTAGATGCGGCCCGCTCGCTCACATTCAAACAATGCGCTTCAGCCTTCATAGAAGCCCGCAGCGCCGAATGGGCGAACCCCAAACATACGCAGCAGTGGACCAACACCCTCACCACCTACGCCTATCCCATTATTGGGTCCTTGCGGCCCTGCGACATCGATACCGATCTCGTTCGGCGCGTGCTCGAACCCATTTGGTTGACCAAGAACGAAACCGCATCACGCTTGCGCGGACGTATTGAGAACGTGTTGGATTGGGCCAAGGTTCGCGGGCTTCGCGATGGCGACAATCCGGCCCGCTGGAGCGGTCACCTTGACCAACTACTCGCCGCGCCAGCCAAAGTTCAGAAACCCAAGCATCACACGGCTCTACCCTATACGGAGATTGGGGCATTCGTTGCGGAACTGCGGGCAATGGTCGGCACCGCCGCGAGGGCACTTGAATTCACGATTCTCACGGCAATGCGCACCGGCGAAGTGATTGGAGCCTATCCGGATGAACTCGATATGCGTACTCAAACCTGGACCGTCCCAGCAGACCGGATGAAGGCCAAACGCCCGCATCGAGTTCCCCTATCGTCGTCAGCAATCGCGCTCATCAAAACGCTGCCTCAGATAAGCGGCGGCCCGCTATTCGAAGGCGCACGGGAACGCCGGCCGCTGTCCAACATGGCGATGCTTAAAGTGCTTGAGCGAATGGGACACGAAACGCTAACCGTGCACGGCTTCCGCTCGACATTCCGCGACTGGGCGGCGGAGTGCACTCCGTTCCCCAACGAGGTAGTCGAAATGGCGCTCGCACATACCATTCGCGACAAAACAGAAAGCGCGTACCGCCGTGGCGACCTGTTCGAGAAGCGACGACTTCTCATGCAAGTATGGGCGGACTACATCGAGCAACAAACCCTCACTGTGGATAACCTCTCAGCCCAAGCCGCTTAACTCCATCCCACATGGCCATTCTGGCGCATAGCCACGGACGGGCGCAGAGCCCTCTGACCGCCCGGATGCCAAACACCTACCCCAGCGCGCCGCGAAGCCACAGCGGGCCGCCTAATGCTTCCTCGGGGCATTCTCGGGGCCGAACCCCACCCGAAGATGCCGCCCGCGCCCCGGCGCGCGCAGTTGTGACCCCGCCCCACCTGCCCGCAAAAATGAACGGTTTTTATGCACTTATGCGTCGGGCGCTCGGGGCCGCCTGGTGCGGGCCGCGCGGCGGTCGGCGGCCCGATTCTTCTATGCACTTTTATGCGCCTTAGTTATGCAGTCTCGGCTACTCGGGCCAGTGATACGGGAAGACCCGATGATTCTCGACGTCCGGAATTTGATCGAAGATGCCAACCCCGGAAATGTCGCCGAACACAGTGCCAATCATTGCGACGGCGTCGTTGAACTGGACCGCAAAAAGTGCCGACGGCGGATCCGCGTCGATTAGCGTGTAGGCACAAGCAAACTGGTCGTTCAGCATGCTGTTACCCCGTTGAATCGGAGGGAACTGGGCAAGCAATGGACTCAAATTTTCGGAGCTCAAAAGTTGATCCATCCCGTGCGCGTTTGTTGTCCACAGGAAGACTATCCCGCCGCGAGACGTTAGCGGACGCCCGGTGCGCATGTAGTAAAGAGCGCAGAACAGCTTGCGAGCCACAGTTTTGGACGCTTCGTAAAACTCAGGATGATCGATCGACAAAATAGGTAGGTCCCGGAATGTCTCGCCGGGGCCGGGCTGGATGCCGAGCGCACGGGCTTGACTTCTCTTTTCCGTGACAGACATCAGCATTGAACGGTAGGTATCGGGCAGAACGTGCGCAACGCCGCGGGCGTTTTTCGCCCACTCTCGTTGTGCATCTTCTTCGCTGACACCTACCCGAGCGGGACTGAAGCGAATTCGACAGATCATCGCAAACAGCATCTCGTGCACGCGGCTTGCGTTGTTGCATTGTCCACACGCGGGGAAGACATGCTCCTCCGGCCAGATTCGACCGACAAAAAAGCTGCGAGGCGGCCAATGATCCTGTGTGGTCGCCGGGGCGTCGCCGCCGCAAAAGCAGCATCGCGGATGCTGCGTAAAGAATCGCTTTTTCCTCTCGGCCGCCTGTCCCATTGATCGTCTTTCCCCATGATTCTGCATTTCCCCAATAGGGTTGCACTATGATGGTTCGGAAGCACCATTCAAAGCAATGGTATCAACGCGGAAGCGGGCA
Source organism: Burkholderia pyrrocinia (assembly GCA_001527685.1). Taxonomy (GTDB): domain Bacteria; phylum Pseudomonadota; class Gammaproteobacteria; order Burkholderiales; family Burkholderiaceae; genus Burkholderia; species Burkholderia pyrrocinia_D. The sequence goes on along the minus strand of LOZU01000027.1, from coordinate 33,313 downwards.
GACCGTGACAGATCGTGGCGAAGAGACAGGGGCGCTGATCGGCCCGGCCCTAAGGAAGGATTGGCGACTTCAGAGGGAGACGGGCATTCCCGGGAGAGTCGACCAGTACAATGGCCGCGATCGAAGAAAAAGAGCCGCATCGCGCGGCTCTTGTACAGTGAACGAACCGCCTTTCAGTGGAAAAGCGCAGTGAATGCTTGTCTACGGTTCACGCGGGTACGAAAGCCGCAGAACTTTGAGGGGACACGGTCACGATAGCCGCTCGCACGATCGTCCAGCAGCACTTCGAGCACAATGCCGCCGTGTTCATGTCTAGGTACCACGGTCACCGCGCCCTTTGGTGCGTGAAGCTCACTCAAGAGCGCTGCCGCCGCTTGGGAAGCGTTCATCATATTCCTGTAACCAATGTGGCGCCGAAGTGCGCCAAAACGTCTTGCAGCGGTAATGCTAGGGTTATAGTCCCGTCGCCGGCGAACAGCAACCCGACTGACGCCGAGCCATCCTCAGCAACGATTAGTGATCCGGAGTCTCCGCGATCGGAGAAGGCACCCGGGCGCCCTTCGATAACCCAAGCGTTTTCAAAGTAGACCTGAGACTGCAGACCCAGTTCCGCTACTGAAACACCTACCGGAATCGCGCCCGCCAGCTTGCCGACAACTCGTCCGTGCGTCAATCCCGTGGTTCGTCCGACCTTTTTGACCTCTAAGTTATCGGCCATCGGGGCGACGACCGGCGGAGTGTCATAGAACGTCCCTTGATACGTCGAGACCTTCGTCGCATCCTTCAGCGAGAAAATTGCGGCGTCAAGGTTGTCAGCGGTCGGCACGTTGTCTGGGGTGCCGAATTGCATCGGGCATGCCCGAGCGAAATGACCAATCGTGAATGGGTCAATGAATCCAGCCCTAATATCGATCGAGCCAGGAGCGACGATCGGATGATCGAGGTCGGAATAGTTACATTGACCGGCCACATGATTGTTGCTCAGACCAAACGGGACGCCATGATTAGCGAGCGAGACTATTGCGCCGAGCGTTCCCGCCCCTGTGCGTCCACCGGGAAAAATGGAGCTTCCGCACGTGTACTTACCGGCTGCAGTCAGGTACGCAGGGCTGGGGGCTAGCGCCGTAGGCACAGGACCAATCTGCCCGATCGTGCCCTGGAGATATACGACCTCAACATCGGCGATCCGTTTCGGCAGCTTCTCGTCAACGGTTTTAGTGAAGCCGCGATTGAGGTAGACCCGTATTTGCCCATCTGCTTCGTTGTAAGCCACTAGCGTCACGCGCCGGGCAAACACGGCTTTCTGCACCGCCTGGCTTTCGATATCAAACGCCCGCTCGACAGCTCGGATCACGGCCGGATCAACTGCAGTATCCGCCGGCCCCAACTGCGCACTGAACAATCGGCGTTCGACCGCCCATACTTTAAAAGCTACCGCCGCATCCCGTACGCTCGCCATTCTGACCCCGTATTTTTCTAAGATTTGGTACGAAAGTATATGGCGAATGTTCGCCATGCGAGATATGTTGCGCGCCGGTAAAGCACAGAATGCAGTGTTCGGCGCAAACCGTGTTGGCGCCTCGGTGGACAACCATGCACCGATCGATCACGCACGATCCGGCAACGTGCAGTCGGCGTCGAGCGTCGGCATATGCAGTAGCTTCGCCTTGTACTCAACGAGCCGATCGTTCGGTACATCGAAGCGCCGCAGCCAGTCATCGCTTTCGGCCGTCGTGGCGAAATACGGTGATGCCGAGCCTGGCTGGCCGATCTGCAACTGCCACACGGAAGGAACGCGCACCGATTTGAGGGCCGCGTTGAGGATCACGTAGTTGGGAGGCGGAACGGGTGGCCCGGTCTCATCGCCGTCAGCCGACGAGCCAGCTTCAGGGCGCCGGCCGGCCTGGATCACAACGCCACCGTTCAGATCGTAGAGCGCGTACCAGTTTGGGGGCAGTTCGTTTCGCAGGGTATCGAGCCCGCCTGCCTTATCGAGCAGTTCCTTGTCGAGCGCGGTAAGCCAGCCGACCGTCTTGATGCCGTCACGCAGTCGTGCCGCCTGCAGTAGCGGTTCGCCAACGTCAAGGGCAATCATCTGCTTGGCGAGCTGATATTCCGTCGGCACGTTTGCGGCGGTTTTCGCGAGACTGAGATTCAATGCGTATCCGGCATACCCGCTGACAACTTTGAGCCGACGGGCGAAGTCTACGAACAGTTTCTGGAACGCAGCAGGGTTCTCGGCGACGTACAGCAGCGACGTGGAAAATGTCAGCGTGTTCAGACCTGCATGCGGGCGAGCCTCGCGCCAGCGTTGCTGACCGAACACCTGAAAATGCCAGAACCCGGCGTCGGCTGAGGCATCCCCTGATGTCACGTATGCGGTCAGTGCGGCCTTATCGGAGTATGACGTGAATGTGCCGGAGGAAAGGTTTCCGCTCTTGATCTTGACGGGTTCCTTACCGTCCTGCCAAAGCCATTTCAACTCATCCTTCGCGATCTCGCGATATTGCTCGTAGCACTCCGATATCGCCCGGCGTACTTCGGGGTCCGCAGCGTTGCGGAAGAACAGTGCACCACGCACCACGACGGCAGCACCGACATAGTCGTGCTTGTCGGTCGGTTCGAGCGCTCCGCCCGGAATCAGCGCTTCGCGCTGGTGTGCTTTCGCGTATTCGATGAATGCTTTGTCGGTCATGTCAGTTAGAGAACTGGAACGGGTACAGAAGGCGGCATGCCGCCTCCTGGGGCGGGGCCAGCTCCGGTTTGGTTGAGCAGCTTCTTCACTTGCCTTCCAATCGACGAAAAGGCGTCGCGCAGCGCGTCGGCGGTCGGACTGGATGACTCTTCGCCACCATCGTCAGGGCAGCCACAGGTCGCCGGATCGAGTTCGGTGACCTTTGCGTGCGGACCCGCGATTTCCTGGTAATCCGCTATCTGCTCGATGTCACGTTTGTCCGGCGGAAATTTCATTTCGACCACGCCGGATAGGTTATCTTGCGTCGGCGGCTTTCCGGGGTCTTTGACGATCACGACGTCAGGTCGTCGAATCCAGCCGACGCCAGGGACGTAGCCTTCCGGGTAGTGAGCCTTGATCCAGTTCGGAATGAAACCGTGCGGCTCAAGCGGATTTCGCGACGACATGATAGGCGCGGGCGGGTATTCGTTCATGTTGTAGCTGATTTCAGGCTTGTAGATGCTATCGCCCCTAGCATCCAGCGCGTTCAGCTTCGTCGCCACGCATGCCTGCTTTAGTCGCGCTCCGACGATGCTGATGTTCGGGCCCTTCTTGCATTGGCAAAGTGCTCCGCAGAGTACCTTTTTGTCTTGTTGATCGAGATCGCCGCCGAGATAAACCTTAGTCGTCGTACCTTCGGTCGACATTCCGCCGGGCACGTCGTGGCTCATTCAGGCTTCTCCCGACCGAATATCAGGGAGGCTGGCGAGTCTGCGTGATGCCACTGAGTGTAACCGTCGGCATCGGTTGTGCCGCTGATCGTCTGGCCCTCTGGCGTTCGCAGACTGTACGGGCTGTTTGCGGCCGGTTGCCCGTCCGCGCCGACGACCTGGAATCGACCGCGATAACGCTCCGTTGAATCATCGGCCTCATGTCGAGCTGACATCGTGGTCCCGCCAGAACCCACGGGAACGTTCGCAACGGCATTGCCCTGGCTAGCCATCAGCGTCGCGCCACATGCGGTCATGTCTCCCTGAAATGCCGCGCGTCGACCGTCGAAATTCATGCCGGGATTCTTGCTGGTGACGATCGGAAATACTCCCTTGCACTTCGGGCAGGTGACCATCGTGCCAACAAACGCAATTGGCCGACCGTCGATGAAAGTAATCGCCCCGGATGACAGTACAGTGCCGCCGTGGTCCGTATGATCGCCCTCTCGGATGAACGCGAATCCCATGCTGAACTCCTATGACGAAATTCGCGGGGACTGTAGCACGCGTTATCGACATGTAACCACCCTGTCAAAGTTGACGGGGCGAAACTGCGCAGTTGCGAATTAGTACGCCGCCGCTGTACCAGCCCGTTACGCGCTGGTACAGAGGGGAGTCGGATGCAACTTCAGTCAGGGGCACACGACAAGGCACGTTGCCGGTAAATCACGGGATACCGCAATCACCATCGGTACGCTGGCTTTGGAATCGACGACTTGTCCACCGCCGGCGCCTTCACCTGCAATTGCCGCGCAATCGCTTCATTCGGCTGGCGACTGGTGCGGGTCGTATGCGTAATCGAGCTCAGCACCCGGAAGCCATGTCCGCAATCTGGATTCCTGCAATCTGCATACCCCTCTTTGGTCAGTTCGGACAGCATGCGAGTCGTCCGGAATGTGGAGCGCGCGCCGCAGTGTGGACAAATGAATTTCACAATGCGCCCTCCCCTTTCATTACGTCATCCATACGGCGCTCATGCAGCACGCTCAGACGCTTTGCGCGGGCATCCTCGCCGGTCAACTGATCAGTCTGCACCGCGCCCTGGTTCACTTCGGCCTCGTGTTTCTCGATAAAGCATTTGGCCATGTGAATCTGCATTTGATTGGGAGCCGCTTGACGTGCCGGGGCACCAAATCCGAATCGCGGCTCGATACCTCGACGTTTCATGTCCTCTACGTGTTGAGTCGCGATCTCAGAAATCGCGGCAGCTCGCAGGCCGACGCCGCTAAGTGTCTCGAATGCAGTAAGGTACCGGTCCATTTCACCTTCAGTCGTCACTGTCCGCTCGAACGTGCCGGGGAGGTGCGCGCGCTCTCCCGCGTGACGCTCCCCGTATACGTGCTCAAGCTGGTACATCGCCCAAACCTGCTCAAGTTTCACACGCAACTCGCCCCGGACGAACTCCTCGAGCTCTTTACGGGCGTTGGCAAACTCTTCACGGTAGCGGTGGCTCATGAAGTCATGGACAGCATCGAGCGTCAATCTCTCGTTTTCTTGCGCCTCATCCAATTGCCGCTCCAACGTCGCAATCGCGGCCGGTACATTCACCTGCTCGTCGCGGTAGTTCGCCAGGACGGCGCGAACCTCCGAAAGCTGCGCGTCGATCTCCCGATAATCTGGCTCGCGCCCTTCGCGCGCCGACGCAATCAGCTCGTCGCGCTTCGCCGTCATCAGTTGGTCAAGCCGATCCGTCGCAGCCTGAAAATCCCCCGCGCGCGCTTGCAAGCGTTCGCGCGCATCCGCGAGACGCGCGACTTGTTCCCGTGCGGTACGCAACGCGTCCGCCCCGTGATCGATACTTTCGATCTCGATTTTCTCGGCCCGCTCCATCTCGCCAGCACGGCGCAGCACGCGCTTCGCGCGTTCAAGTGTCCAATTTGCAAACGACATAGCAACCTCTCAATAGTGATTTTGTTCGTGATCGACCATCCCACACGGACGGCCGACAATTCATGCGCTACGGCGATCAGCAGTCGGTCAAGCCGACTGCGCCCGTTGCGCTGGACGCGCTATCCAACGACGCCAAGAGCGCCCGAAGGGAAGTCAGGTGCTCTAGCGCCCGAACGCGCTGCCCCCCGGCCGACATCGCCGAGAAACCGGCGCGGCCGCTCAGCTCGCCCCGAAGACTTGCCTCGATGCGCTCCAACTCCCCCTTTGTCGCCTGATTCAGCAACACATTCCGATCAACAAAGTTGAGCGTGGAATTACCAGTTCGATTCATGTTTTCACTCGCTAAAAATGTGCTGCCGCACAGGTTGATGCCCGATCCCGTTACCGACATTCGGGCGATTTATGGTTGCTTGCGCAACTACTGTTTCACTATGGACTACTAATCTCTCTAACCTCTCGTATCGACCCACGACGTACCCTAGGCCGTCCGACCTCGCCGTATCGACAGGCCGGAATTGCACCAGAGGGGAGGTGCAGTCAGCGCAATTCGACGTTGGCTATCGATTTTTGCGGAGTAACGGCAGTAACAGCAGTAACTCCCTTAAAAATCATCGGGTTATCCCGTTACTTCGGCAGTATCAGCGGAAGTAACGGCAGTAACAGACGAATGCGCATGCCCTGATAGGGGTGCCCTGTTACTTCTCAGTTACTCCCCCGTTACTCCCATCCGGCAGCCACAAACCGATGATTTCTAAGGCATTACTTCTGTTACTGCTGTTACTTCCGAATTCAGGGCGCGCGACCCTCTAGCCAATCGCAGCAGCCGCCCCACGCCGAAACGGGCGCGGCCCCGCTCACCCCTCTGGATCAAGCTGCTCCGGGTCGATCGAGTAGAGGCGCACGAGACGCCCATCGGGCACGCGAACCGGAACCGAGCGCTGCCCGCCCTGTTTTTTCGACAGCGCGCCGGCCGCGTCCAATGCAGCAAGCGCCCGATTCAGGTCATAGCCCTTGATCGCCTCTTTGATGCCGGCCGACGTGAACAGGTACAGCCGGCGGCCACCGTCCATCCGCCAATAACCCGCCCGGTCCCGCATCGGCATCAGCGGCGCACCGTCCGCGTCAATGTCCGAGAATCGAGCATCGCCGCATCGGTCGATGAAGTCGGAAACCGCCTGCATCACGCCCATATGCTCGGCGCTTCGGCCGCGCGCCCCACGGTTCGCTTGCCACGAACGGAACGCGCGAATTGCGGCCTCGGTCGGCTCGCCGGCCGTCCAATCGACAATCCCGAACCGGATCGCCAGCTCGCCCGACAGCGCAGCCACCGCCAGGACGCGAGCCGCTCGCCGCTCCTGCCCGTCCGGCGCATCGAATTTCGCCAGGACGGACGCGAGCTGCTCGGACAATTCCTTGCCCTGGCCGCGCTCCGATACCAGGCACTTGGCGAACATGCGGCCGGCGTGCCCGTAGTGGCGCGACGCGGCATCCCGCAGCGCATCTGACAGCCGCGCGCCCGAATCAGCGCCCTTCAGATCGTCAAACAGCCCGTGCTTGCCGGACACCGGAATGTCCAGAATCCGCAGTCCCTGGCCGGCCTTGGCCTCGATGCCGCCCGACTCGATCCGGGCCGCGATGGTCGTCTCACCAGTCGACAGGACGAAGATGCGCCACTGCGCCGCCCTACGGGCCTCGCCGTGCTTGTTCGCCCGACTCTTGCCCGTGCCGTTCGCAAGGGCATACGCGGCTTCGTAGAGGTCGCGCGGCGCACATTCGCCGATCTCGTCCAGGGCGAGCAACGTGTCGGTATGCATCGTGCCGGCACCCTCCAGGCCGTTCGCAGTTGCGCGCCACTGCCGGCGAAACGAATGCCCGCCCCAGACGGAGATACCGGCCACGAGTGCCGTTGTCTTGCCGGTACTGGAATCGCCGTAGATGTGCAGGCCCGCGCCGTCAATGCAGAGCGGATCGAGCAATACCCCCGCAAACCCCGACGAGATAGCAAGCATCAGCAGCGGATTTCCCGACGCCAGCGAGGCCACCCCCTGTTTCCAGCCGTCCAGCTTGCCTGCCGTTCCGTAGGGCGCAGTGCGGCCGGCTGCCTGAAACCACACGTCGTCCGCACCGATCACCTCATCGGGCAACACGAACGCGCCTTCATGCCAGCCCGTCATCGTCGCCGCGCGCATGTGTCGCCGCGGGTGCTGACTGGCGACGTACCGCAGCACTTCGCGCTTCTTGTGCTGCGAGATTTCGACGCCACCGGACAAGATGATGCCGAGCGCTTCGGCACCGTCGCCGGCCAGCATTTCGGCCGGCATCGCCCACTTCTTCCACATGCCGCGACGCGACACGTAGCGCAGCAGGAAACCGTAGTTCTCGTCCTCACGATCCGATGTCGTCGCATCGACGTACAGCGGCGAACAGATCCACTCGTCGACCATGACGGGCTCTTGTCCCTCCCGCTGCTTGAAGTTGTGATGCCACACGCCAGGCTTGCGGCGCACGCCCTCAACGTCGATCCAATCGCCGTATACGCGCCAGCATGGCCGGTCGGCCAGCGTCGGCCAGGTCGGCGGCATTGCGGCGTCGATCAGCGCGCGGACGGCGGCCAGGCCATCCCTCTGGTACAAGTCGTTCAGATCGAGTCCGGCTGGCGGCGTCGCGACAACGCCCGACACCGCGCCGGCCGCGTCGGTTGCCGCCTTCACACCCGGATTGCTGCCATCGTCTTTCGCGTCATTGTCGGCTGCGAAAACCAGCGTGGCGCTCGGGTAGCGAATCCGCAGCGCCCGCCCGACGCGGGCCATGTTGCCGGCGTCGAAAGCAACGGCCGCCGCAAACCCGGCCGCAGCCGCCGATGCGGCCGTCGCATACCCTTCGGCGATCACGATGCAACGCATGTCATCGCCGACCAGGTAGAACGATCCGGCCTTTGCCCCACCGGGCAGAAACCGCTTCTCTCCATCCAGCGACACGAATTCCAGCGACGTCAATGCGTCGTCCGCATTGCGCAGCGGCACCACGAGCGCCCCATCGCACGACATGCCGCCTACACGCAGCGAACCGCGATAGAGACGCAGCCCATGCGGCGCGACACCCTTGCGGGACAGGTAGGGATGATCGGCCGGCGCCGGGACAGCTTCATCCCACAGCGCCTGTGCACGATCCGCAGCTCGAGCGCGTTGCTTCGCGGCCGTTTCTTGTGTTTCGGTGTCATCGGCCGGTCGTTCGCGCTCGCGACGCGCATCGCCACCGCCCCGTCGAACGGCGGGACGATGGGTCTTTGGGTCGAATCCATAGTCTTTCGCCAGCGCATACAGCGTGCCGATCCGGATGCCGCCCGACAGCTTCATTGACTTCCACGTGTCGCGCGCTGCCGCCGCATCGTACCGCTCGGCAGTACGGCTCCAGGCGTCAAACAGGCCGAAACCTTCGTCGCCAAACTCGTGCTTCAGCGCCGCGGCGACCTTCCACCACGTATCGCGCGGCACGTCGGCCGGAATCGTCGCCAGCGCCAGTTCAACGCGTTCGCGCTCTGTTGTCGAGGTCATGTGCAATCCCCTCAACGACCGTGACGAAGCTCACTGACCGATTGATAGATGTCAGTGATGGACGTCCGTGCGGACGCGATTTCGGCTGCGAAGAAGCTCATCGTGCCGCCCATCGCGGCAACATCGACCTGCACCGTTGCGCCCTTCTTGTCGCCCGCGATATCCGCGTACACTCGGGCTAGATTGCCGATGCCGCTCAAGCGCGTATCGAGTTCGTCCATCAAGTCCATCAGGTCTTCGATGGTCGAATTCGTTTTCGGCAGTGCGCGCACGTTGTTCGTATTAGCCATGACGCACCTCACCTTGGAGGCAAGCCACGATAGCCAGCAGTGCAGCAGCGGAAATATCGAGCGCGTCAACATCGCTTGGCGCATTCACGGCATCACGCAACGCGGCGCGAACGATCGACAGCAGATTGGCGGAAACATTGGATTGCTCAGGACGAGCGAGGGCTTGGCGCATGGTGCGGCCTCCAGTACAGGGGTTCGAAACCCGGCCCCTCACGCCAATGAGGGTGGCCGGGCACTTGGCAGGGTTGGCGTACCGGCGTACTGGGAACCGGCGTGCGCGAACGCACCCCCACCAAGGCCCGACCATAGAAGGCGCTTGATGTGCGGACGAAAAAATACCGCCGATTGGCGGTTGTCCGCCAGTACTGGTCCGGACGCCAATCCGGATCGCTGCTGTTTCAGCGATGTCCGAAGTATAGGCCGGCCACAGAGGTTCCGCAACACGAGCGACGAGCGCAGCGTTCGCACATTGGAGCAACGGCATCATTAGCACCCGCCGTCTCTCGATACGCCATGCTGCTGCGGCAGATTGCGAATCCAGCCATTAACGTCCGCTTCTCGCCACGCCACAGCGCGCAGTCCGAGCTTCACTGCGGGGGGAAACTTCCCTGCGTGAATACGCCGATAGATTTCGGTTTTTGACAACTGGGTGCGCGACAGCACCTCGCCAAAGCGAATCAAGCGCTCAGGCGCGCTGCTCGCGTTCAATTCATTCTGCTGCATACGAACTCCGGTAGCGAACCCATGTGGAACCACGTGGGACGACCGGAGTATCTTGGAGCACGTCTATCTCCGTCTACAGCACAACTGGCACGGTTACTAGCTATCAGGCGTTGTTCCTACTCTGCCAGCAAAGTAGGAATCGCAGCGTTACAAATCGGGAATATCCTTGCCCTGTCTCCAATCGCGCTGCCACCTCTCCACGACACCGGTACTCTCAAGCGCATCAAAGACACTCACAACATGAAACGCGAATTTAGAATTATTCTTAAAAAGAACCTCACCCTTTTGCCACTTCAACCATAGTTCATACACCTTCTTTTTTGCACTATATTTTTTTCCATTAAGGTAACCCCTCTTTGCCAAACGTGACGCTATCCGGCTTCGCACCGCATCAAATGCAGCTGCATCCATGACAACTTTTGTTATGGACCCGTTGAATTCCGATGCAGATTTAGCAGCCTGCGCCGCGAGAATTGCAGCCTCTATCGCAATATCATGCCGTCCTGCGCGACTCGCCAGCACCGTCTCTTCGCATTTCATCAATGCCGCTGCGGAAAAATGACACGCCAAGAATCGAGCGCGATCATTAACCGGCACAGAGAAAGAGAAAGGGTCATCCTCAGCAATGTTAACGCCGGGCAAATACCAAATCTCGCGCAATACGTTCAGGTGAGCGTGAGCTTCGCTGCGCGCCGCAGAAAAGCAAATCCGCTCTGCCGCCTCGAAGCGAATCAGATCCAAGTCGTAACGTAGCGACTCCGGCTCAACAAGCCGCACGCGAGACCAATCCTTCTCAACGATCCACGAGCTCGAAGAGAGAAATTTATTCGATTGCTCCAACACCATTCCGCGAAATTCAAAAAAATCCCTAATCGCCGCTCGATCATCCATCAAGTCACTTCCGCACCCTGAATAATTGATATTCGATTTCGGAGCAACCAAATCAAAGATCGCGTCATTTGCAATATTCAGCAACCCTCGAGGCGTACCTGCGGGGAAACGCCGCCGCCCTGGCATAAGTTTCTGGCGATGAAAATCCGGAACCCCGCTAGCAATGGGGTGATAAGCAAGGACACGGTTATAACGCATATCTACAGCCTTCAATCTTTGAACAAGTCATTTTTCGTCTATCGGCCGGGCCGATGATATACCACCGGCTCACTGCGCCGCCGCTCTCCAAAACGCACGTGTCACCACGAGCTGCAACACCTTCAACGTTCGGGTACTTTTTCGGGTACTTTTCGCATTCATCTGCTCGAAACCCTTTCAAACAAGGGGTCGGATACGGACACCGCTTCCGCCAGAACATCCCGCCCAGGCTTGTCCTATAAGGCGGGATTTTTTCTTTTCTGGCCTACCCTCACCCCAACCCACACGACACACCGCGCATAGCCGACCCACTCGGCGGACTGAATCGCGTGCGGGTCGATCCGGGCCTCCCCCTCTGATGATAAAGTGCAACGTCCACGCGGCCGTCGTGGCACAAGAACAACGCTTCGAGAGGGCGACAAAAGATGGCAAACGAGAACATGCGCTTGAGCCAGGCGGGATGGACCGCGCTGCGCATCCGCGAACACGCGGTCATGGCCTACTACAACGACGCGGCGAACAACTGCACGTATGGCGTCGGCACGCTCGCGCACACCGGGCCATGCACGCCTGACGAACGGGCGCGACCGGTGACCGAGGCGCAGGTGAACGCGCAGCTCGCCACGCGCGTCAGCCGTGCGGAAGCCGCGGTGCGCCGGAACGTCACCACCCGCGAGCTCACGCAGGACCAGTTCGACGAGTTGGTCAGCTACACGTACAACGCCGGCGACACCGGCGCGCGCGCCGCGCTGCAGGCCGCGAACCAGAGCAACGACGCCGGTGTCGTGTCCCACATGAACCAGCGGGTCTACATCCACCCGCGCGATGCGAACGGCCGCCGCCTGGCACCCGTGCGCTCGAACGGGCTCGTGAATCGACGCCGTCTCGAAACCGCGCCATTCCGCGGACAGCAGGTTACCCCATGAGAAAGCTCGCCTTCGGTCTGCTCCTTCTGGCGTCCGCCAGCGCATTCGCCGAGCAGACGCCGGCCGACGAGATCTCGGCCCGCAGCGGGCTGCCGGCGAGCGAGGTCAACGCGCTGCTCGCCGATTGCGACTCGAACCAGACGAGCATGAACTTCTGCGCGTGGCGCGATCAGCTGGTCGCCGAGCGAGAGCTGCAGCAGGTCGTCGATCGGCAGATCAGCGAGCACCCCGAGCGCAAGGCCGCGCTCGAGGCGAAGGTCGCGAAGTGGAAGAAGACGCGCGACGCCTCGTGCGAGAAGTCGGCGCGCAAGGAATGGGGCGACGGGTCGATGCGGCCGGCGGCGCAGGCGATCTGCGCCACCGCTGCGACGAAGAAGATGGCGAAGAGGCTGTCCCGCAAACCCTCCTGAGCGACATGTCGCTGCCCGGCCCCTGTCAAGTATCACGCGCCGGGCAGCATCAGCCATTGAGGGTGTGCGTCGCTTGCTGGGCTCCATCGTGTACCCCCTCCCCGCAGGCGCGGCGGTCGCGGCCGCCTCCGCTTCCGCCAGAACATCCCGCCGACGCTCGCTCAGCCGGCGGGATTTTTCTTTTGCGCGGCGGTCAGGCACGCGTCGCGGCAACGCGCGTTGGACCGCCATCGCCTAGAATTCGGATCAGACCGGCGACACGAACGCCGCCGCGCATTCGATGCCGCGCGAGCTTACCCGCCCGCGCCGCACACGGAGACCGTCATGTCCGAACAGTCGACTCCCATCCACCACGTCGATTACGAAGGTTTCGAGATTCACGTGGTGCCGGCCCCGCTGCCGGGCGACGACACGCGCTTCACCTACACCGGCTATGTGTGCCACCCCGGCGCGAATCCGGCCCTGCCCGGCCATGCGGTGCCGTTCCATGCCGACGGCGAAGAAAGCTTTCCCAGTCTCGACGAGGCGATCCACGAAGCGGTGCACGTCGGACGCAGCATCGTCGACGGCACGCATCCCGACCTGTCGGTGCTGTCGCTCGTCACGCACGGCTACTGAGGCGATCCCCGGCACGTCAGGTAACGCACGTGGCGCATGCAGGCAGCACGCACCTTTCGATTGCAATCCGCACCGCCGTCCACGCGATGCATTTATCGCGCCACCCCGACAGGCGCGCGCGCCGCTACCCCGCCCCGCTCGGCTGCGCACAGCAGTGTTCGACGGGTTCCGCTTCGGCACCGTCGCGCGCCGCCTGCGTTCGACGGCATCATCATCCGCCGCCGTGATGCGCGCGGCGCGATATGCGTTTCCCCCGATGTCGCGGCACCGGTCCGCGACTATCATTTGTCTATAGTCAGACCTGCCCACCTTTCCATGGCCATCCCGCTCCACCCGAGCGCCATCCGCCTGCGCATCGCCGCGCTGGCCGGCGTTGCCGCGCTCGCCGCCTGCACGATCACGCCGCCATCGCCGCATGCCGTGCTGACGCTGCCGTCGATCACGCGCAGCGCGAATCTCGACCAGTACCGCACCGAAGTTGCCGAACGCGTCGCCGAAAGCAATCCGTCGGGGATGTTGCGCGGCACGCCGCAGGCAATGCTGCGCTCGCTCGTCGTGCTCGCGTTCACCGTCGACCGCAACGGCCGGCTCGTGCACGCGTCCGTGTACCGCAGCAATGGCGACAGCGAAGCCGAAGCGCTCGCGCTCGCGTCGCTGCGCCGTTCGGCGCCGCTGCCGCCGCCGCCCGCGAAACTGCTCGACGGCAAAGGCCAGCTGGAGCTGATGGAAAGCTGGCTCTTCAACGACAACGGCAAGTTCCAGCTGCAAAGCACAGCGTCGGCACAGGCCCAGTCGCTCGACTGAATGCGCACGCCGCGCGCGATTGCCGGTGCGCGCCGCCGCTGGCTATAATTTTCCGCACCCGCGCGGCCATCACGCCGCGTGCGCGTTCGCGCCTCACCCGGCCTGCGAACCGACCATGCCGGCACCGGGCGGCGGCGACCTGTCCGCCTCCCTCGTCGACCGGCGGATGACGATCCGCGGCACGCGTCCACGTCGCGACCGCGTTGCGCCCGGCCATTCCGGCAGGCGCCGGCCGCCTGGCCCCCCCTTCCCCACAACATCACGGAGACCTCCATGTCCGCATCCCCACCGGCCGTTGCGCACGCAACCAGTCCGGCCGGCGCCATCAGCCACCGTCGCATCGTGTTCGCGAGCTTCATCGGCACCGCGATCGAGTTCTACGATTTCTACGTCTATGCGACTGCCGCCGCGCTCGTGATCGGCCCGGTGTTCTTTCCGCACGGCTCGGCAACCGCGCAGGCGCTGTCCGCGTTCGTCACGTTCGGCATCGCGTTCATCGCGCGGCCGATCGGCTCGTTCCTGTTCGGCCATTTCGGCGACCGCATCGGCCGCAAGTCGACGCTCGTCGCGTCGCTGCTCGTGATGGGTGTGTCGACCACCGCGATCGGCCTCGTGCCCGGCTACGACGCGATCGGCACGCTCGCGCCGGTGCTGCTGTGCGTGCTGCGCTTCGGCCAGGGCATCGGCCTCGGCGGCGAATGGGGCGGCGCCGCGCTGCTCGCGACCGAGCATGCGCCGCAGGGCAAGCGCGGCTGGTTCGGGATGTTCCCGCAGCTCGGCCCGTCGGTCGGCTTCCTGATGTCGAACGGGCTGTTCTTCGCGCTCGCGCTGTCGCTGTCCGATGCGCAGTTCCGCAGCTGGGGCTGGCGCATTCCGTTCCTCGTCAGCGCCGTGCTCGTCGCGTTCGGCCTGTACGTACGCCTGAAGATCGCCGAGACGCCCGCCTTCCAGGCCGCGCTCGATCGCAACGAGCGCGTGCGCGTGCCGGTCGCGACGCTCGTCACGCATCACTGGCGGCCGACGCTGCTCGGTGCGCTCGCGATGGTGGTCTGCTATACGCTGTTCTACATCTCGACGGTGTTCTCGCTGTCGTACGGCGTCGCGACGCTGCATATCCCGCGCCAGACCTTCCTCGGCCTGCTGTGTTTCGCGGTCGTGTTCATGGGGCTCGCGACGCCGCTGTCGGCCTGGGCATCGGATCGCTTCGGCCGCAAGCCGGTGCTCGCCGCCGGCGCGATCGCCGCGCTGCTGTCCGGCTTCACGATGGCGCCGCTGCTCGGCAGCGGCTCGATCCCGCTCGTCGCGCTGTTCCTGACGCTCGAACTGTTCCTGATGGGCGTAACGTTCGCGCCGATGGGCGCGTTGCTGCCGGAGCTGTTCCCGACCAACGTCCGCTACACGGGTGCGGGCGTCGCGTACAACCTCGGCGGGATCCTGGGCGCGTCGATCGCGCCGTACATTGCGCAATTGCTGGCCGCGCAGGGCGGCCTGTCGTGGGTGGGCGGCTACGTGTCGGCCGCGGCGGCGATCAGCCTGCTCGGCGTGCTGCTGATGCGCGAGACGCGCGACGCATCGCTCGTCTGATACCCGGGGGCCGCCCGGGTTATTTGGCGGCCGGCGCCCACCCATACTGGAACCGGGGCGCGCCGCCGGCTGCGCCGCGATCGCCAGGGAGCTTCCATGAGCATCCGCTTCGGCAATGCCGATCTCATCCTGATCCTGATGCTTGCGTTGGGCTGTGCGTTGCTGCTCGCGCTGCGCTTCCGGCCGAAAACCTGGCGCGGCATCGTGCTCGAGGCGCTGGTCGCGAATGCGGCGGCCGTCGCCGCGGTGTTTGCCGTCGAAGCACTGCTCGCGTGAGCGCGCGCCGCGCGCTTGCGGGTCAGGCCGCGACAGCCGTGCGGCGCACGCTGCAGGCCGGACCGACCGTTTCGATCGCTTCCAGCACGTCGTCGACCGACGGCGCGGCGCCCGCATCGCCAATCGAGCACGCATTCGGCGCGCCGCCGATGCCGAAGTGCTGGCGCGACGTCGCCACGAAGATCATCACGCTCGGGCGCCGCAGCGCGTGCGCCATGTGAACGAGCCCCGTGTCGACCCCCACCACCAGCGCGGCACGGCCGATCGCGGCGCCGAGCTCGCGCACCGACAGCGCGGGCAGCACGGTCGCCCCCGGCGCACGTGCGGCGATGTCCTGCGCGGCATCGTGCTCGCCCGGCGAGCCCCACGGCAACAGCACGCGCACGCCGCGCGCCATCATCTCCGTCGCGAGCGCCGCCCAGCGCTCGACCGGCCATCGCTTCTCGTCGTTCGACGTCGCATGGAACATCAGCATGAACGGCGTGCCATCGGTCACGGCGTCCGGCAGGCTCACGTCCTGCGGCGCGACGATCCCGTAATCGGCGATGCCCTGCGGATCGTAGCCGAACGCCTCGCCCGCGCTCACGCGCATCCCGTGCCACGCGTCGAAGCCGCGCCGCGGGCCGAAACGGTGCGAATACGCAAAGCGTGCGCCGGTTTCGCCGAGATCCTGGGTCTGGTAGCCGACGCGGCGCGCGGCGCGCGCGAACGCCGAAATGATCGCGCTCTTGTAGACGCCGTGCAGATCGATGACCGCGTCGTAGCGGTGTGCGCGCAACGCGCGGATCGACGCCGAAATCGCCTTCAGGTCGCCACCGTTGCGCAGCTTCTTGAAGCGCCGCAGCGGCGCGCACAGCACGTTGCTCACGCCGGGGTGCCAGCGCACCACTTCTGCACACGACTCGTCGACGGCCCAGTCGACCGTGACGCCGGGAAATGCGCGATGTAGATCGGCAACGACCGGCAAGGTCTGGACGACGTCGCCAAGCGACGTCACTTTCACGATGAGGATGCGTTTCACGTTTGTTGTCAGTGCGCGAGAGCGTGCCATTTCGGCATACTAGTGATTCCCGGCCCCGCTAGCATTACAGCGCAATTACATTTGTAACGATATGCGGCGCAAGTGTGAAAGAGTGTAGAACACCACGCGGTTTCCCGTGCTTTTTTTGTCATCCTTTCTCTTCCGACGCCCCGCCGATGCACCCTGCCACCTTGTTTCCCACCCTCACCCGTCGCACCCGGCGCCTCTGGCGCCAGTACGGTGTCTTCTGGCTCGGTGCGATCGCCGTCGGCCTGACCGCCGTGCTCTACGCGCGGCTGATCGACTGGGGTTACGACACGTTCCGCACGCTGCGGCAGCACGCGCCCTGGCTGCCGCTCCTTCTGACCCCGGCCATCGCGGCCGGCTCCGTCTGGCTCACCCGCCGCTTCTTTCGCGGCGCGGAGGGCAGCGGCATCCCGCAGGTGATCGCGACGCTGCACGCGCGTCCGAGCGCGTTCGGCGCGCGGCTGCTGAAGCTGCGCATCCTGCTCGGCAAGGTCGTGATTTCATGGTTCGGGATCCTTGGCGGTTTCACGATCGGCCGGGAAGGGCCGACCGTGCAGGTCGGCGCGGCGCTGATGTTCAACCTGCGGCGCTTCTATCCGCGCTCGAATGCGCAGATCGAGCGCCAGCTCGTGCTCGCGGGTGCGGCAGCCGGCCTGTCGGCCGCGTTCAACACGCCGCTCGCCGGCATCGTGTTCGCGATCGAGGAGCTGACGCGCAGCTTTTCCGCCCGCGCGAGCGGCGTGCTGATCACCGCGATCATCATCGCCGGCGTGGTCGCGCTCGGGCTGAACGGCAACTACACGTATTTCGGCACGATCGACGCCGGCCCGCATTTCCCGAAATTGCTCGCGGTCGCGGTGCTCGCCGCCGCGCTGGTGACCGGCATCGCCGGCGGGCTGTTCGCGTGGCTGTTGCTCAATACGGGCCGCTGGCTGCCGCCGCGGCTGCTCGCGCTGTATCGCGAGCGGCCGATCGCGTTCGCCGCGCTGTGCGGCTTCGTGATCGCCGTGGTTGGCCTCGTGTCGGGCGGCACGACGTTCGGCAGCGGCTACGCGGAAGCACGCGGCCTGCTCGACGGCCGCGAGCAGTTGTCGGTGTTCTATCCGTTCCTGAAAATGGTGTCGATGGTCGCGTCGTACCTGCCGGGCATACCGGGCGGCATCTTCGCGCCGTCGCTGTCGATCGGCGCGGGGTTCGGCAACCTGCTGCACGTCGTGTTCGGCGACATGCACCTGCCGGTGCTGATTGCGCTCGCGATGGTCGGCTACCTCGCCGCGGTCACGCAGTCACCGATCACGTCGTTCGTGATCGTGATGGAAATGATCAACGGCCATGCGCTCGTGATTTCGCTGATGGCCACCGCGCTGATCGCGAGCCGGGTGTCGCGCTTCTTCGCGCCGCCACTGTATGAGACGCTCGCGCAGCGCTATCTCGCGCCGCCCGCGACGGCCGCCGCACCGGCTGCCAGTGCCCCGGCGGTGTCCGGCATCACCGCGCCGCAGGATGCGGACGCCGCGCCCGCCGATCCGCTCGATACGCTGCGCGACGAGAACGGCGACGAGAACGGCGGCAAGCCGGCCGACGCCGCGGCGCCCTCCGCCACGACGCAGGCCGGCCCGCGCGATGCTCAGTAGATCACCACCGGCGCCGGGCGGTAGTAGACGGGACGGGCCGGCACCACGATGCAGCCGGCGAGCGTGACGGCCACGAGCGCGATCACGAATGCGGTCTTTTTCATCTCGCGCCTCCGTTACGCCCAGTGGCCGCGTGTCCAGAACCAGTTCGGGCCGCGCTGGTCCCAGTGGCCCGGCACCCAGTGCATGCCGATCCGCTCGGCTTCCCAGTGGCCGCCGATCCACACGTAGCGGCCATGCTCCCAGCGCCAGTGGCCGCGCTCCCACACGTAGCCGACCCGCGCGTCGGGGACGACTTCGTAGCGAATCGGCGGCGGTGCGTTCGGCGCGACGATCACGACCTCTTCGGTGCGCGCCGCGACGGGCTCGGCAATGACGACTTCGCCGGGCCGGGTAACGACCGGCGTGGCGACGAGAATTTCGTCCGCATGCGCGTCAAGCGGCGCGGCGAAAGCAGACACGCCCGCCGCTGCGGCGGCGAACGCAAGGACAACGCGACGAATCGATGAGACAGCCATCACAACCTCCTGATTGAACAAGCAACGCGAGCGTATTCAATCAATGCGGAGGCAGGGGTTGCGGCCGACAGGCGCCGTGTTACGGCGTGCCCGAAAGTGCAACAGGGCGTAAGACGCGCACGGCGGCCTGAAGCCGCCGTGCGGAACGGAAGTGACGCAGGTCAGGCCTGCGGAATCTCGATCTTCACTTCGAGCACCTCGAGATCGTCCTGACGCTCAAGGCTCACGCGGATGTCATCGTTCGAAATCTGCACGTACTTCGAGATCACGGCGACGAGCTCCTTCTGCAGCGCCGGCAGGTAATCGGCGGGCGGCTTGCCGCCCACCCGCTCGTGCGCGATGATGAGCTGCAGGCGCTCCTTCGCGATCGACGCGGACTTTTTCTTCTCGCCGAGGAGAAACGACAGAATGGACATGGGCGGCCTCCGTTACTTGCTGCCGAAGAGGCGCTGCAGCAGGCCCGGCTTCTGGTATTCGGTGAAGCGCAGCGGCTTGTCCTCGCCGAGGAAGCGCCCGACGATGTCCTTGTACGCTTCAGCGACGTCGGTGCCGTCGAGGTGCACGGCCGGCAGGCCCTGGTTCGACGCGTGCAGCACCGCTTCCGATTCCGGCACCACGCCGATCAGCTTGATGCGCAGGATCTCGCTGATGTCCTCGAGCGACAGCATCTCGCCTTCGTTGACGCGCTTCGGGCTGTAGCGGGTGATCAGCAGGTGTTCCTTGATCGGGTCCTTGCCTTCGGTCGCGCGCTTCGTCTTCGACGACAGGATGCCGAGAATGCGGTCCGAGTCGCGCACCGACGACACTTCCGGGTTCGTGACGATCAGCGCCTCATCCGCGAAGTACATCGCGTGCAGCGCGCCGGCCTCGATGCCCGCCGGCGAATCGCAGATGATGTACTCGAAATCCATCCCGGCCAGGTCGTTCAGCACCTTCTCGACGCCGTCGCGCGTCAGCGCATCCTTGTCGCGGGTCTGCGACGCCGGCAGGATGTACAGGTTCTCGCACTTCTTGTCCTTGATCAGCGCCTGGTTCAGGTTCGCTTCGCCCTGGATCACGTTCACGAGGTCGTACACGACGCGACGCTCGCAGCCCATGATGAGATCGAGGTTGCGCAGGCCGACGTCGAAGTCGATCACGGCCGTCTTGTGGCCACGCAGCGCGATACCGGACGCGAAGCTCGCGCTCGTCGTCGTCTTGCCAACGCCGCCCTTGCCGGAAGTCACCACGATGATTTTTGCCATTTACCCTATACCCTGTGTTCGTCAATGAGAGCCGATCGATCCGGTGTGCGCCGCGTGCTTCACGTCAGGCGCAGCGGTTCGATCATCAGTTTTTCCTCTTCGAGCCGGATCTGCACCGGTTTGCCCAGCACGTCGGCGGGCAGCGGGTTCTCGGTCGTTCGATAGATGCCCGCAATCGAAATCAGTTCCGGCTCCAGACACGTGCAGAAGATGCGCGCGTCGTGATTGCCGTGCACGCCCGCCAATGCGCGGCCGCGCAACGGCGCGTAGATGTGGATATTGCCTTCCGCAATGATCTCGGCGCCATGACTGACCGGCGCGAGCACCACGAGGTCCCCTTTCGCGTAAATCTGCTGCCCCGAGCGCAACGGCTTGTCGATCACGAGCGTCTGGCCGCCGGCCAGCGCCGCCACCGGTGCCGGTTCGGGCTCCGCTGCCGGCGCCTGCACGGCAACCGCCTCGGCCGCCGGTGCCGTGTCCGCGTCGCCGGCCGCCTTCCCCGACGGCGCGCGGCGGTCGCGCGCCTCGAGCAGCGGCAGCCCCGCCTCGCCCGCCCAATCCTGCGACGCCAGCGCGACGACGCCCACCGGGCGCATCCGCACGTCGCTGAGCATCTGGCGGATGTCGGCCAGCGCCACGCGTTCCCCGTCCGCAAGGCGGCGGACGTCGATCGCGACGACATCGTCGGCAAAAAACTCGGGAGTCGCTTCGAAGCGCTTGACCAGCTCGGTACGCAACGCGTCGAGATCGGTCGTCTTCACGGTGAACAGCAACGTATCGACCGAGCCGCTGCGCAGTTCGAAGAATGGCGATTTTTTAAGCGACATGGACACTCTGCAAAAAATTTTTGCGTATTTTACAGGCGTCCACGCGACCGGCCATTATTTTTGGGCGTGGTGCAACAGGCGTCGTGGCCATCGACGTCGGGCCGTCGCGGCCCGGAAAGGGGAAAGGTGCGCCGGCCGGCGGGCGCGGCCCGCCGTTCAGTGTTTCGCCTGCGACACGAACAGCGTCTTCATCGCGCCGGGCATCCGCGCGATCGGCGCATGTTCGCCCGTATTGCCGAAACCCGCGCGCTCGTAGAAACGGATCGCGTTGCGGTTCGCGTCCGCGATCCAGGCGAAGACTTCCTGCGCGCCACGCTCGGCGAGCCACGCGGTCGCCGTTTCGACGAGCAGCACGCCGCCGCGCAGATGGCGCACCGCATGCGCGACCCACAGCTCGCTGACGAATGCGCGCCGTTCGGGCGTATTGTCGAAATACGCGCCGATCATGCCGGCCGGATGGCCTTCGGTGTACAGCAGAAACGTGGTCGACTGATCGGATGTCGCGCGCTGCGCGGCAATGGCCGCCGCCGCGTCGGAATCGACGTTCAGCAATTCGGCCTCCGGCGCCTCGCCCGGTGCATAGGGCTCGCGCAGCGACGCGGCGCGGAGTTCGCGATACACGATGCCCTGGTCGGCAGCGATACGACGAACGGTCAAGGTCGAACTCATGCAGGCACAGCCCCCTTCGGACAGCAAGCTACTAGCTTCAACCGAAAGCGGGGCATGAGTCAAATCGTTATTTTCAAACGCCGGCGCAAATCGAAAGGCAACAGGCGTTGCGGGCGCCCGCGGGGGCCGTCGAGGGTGCACGGCTGTGCAGGTGCAGCATCGCCCGCCCGGACTCGATTGCGCTCGGCGAACGACGACGAGCCGCCCTGGCGCGGCCGGCGCGCCACCTTGATGGGCGGGACCGTCCGCGCGCGGATCGGATCGCGCCGGGCCAACGTTTCCGTATCGGCCCGGTGCCTCACCTGCCGAAAATCAAACGGGCGCCCGCTCGCCACACAGTTTTTATTGCGACGCAACATGTGTTGTTTGGCATTGCGCTGCGTGCGCGCGCCGGTGGCCACTCCGGTTTAGTCAGACAATTTACGGCCGGTGCGGGGGTCGCCCGCCGCGTTTGCGGTCGTTTCAATCGGCGCGCGGCCGCCCTTCCCCGCATGCGCGGCCGGCGGCCCGCCGTTTGGAGTTTCCCGCCTAGCGCCGGGGTTTGGAAAAGTGTGCGCACCGGTCGTATAACTGGCAGAACCGGGCCGCGACCCGGCGCCGCGCGCATGCGTTCGCCGCGGACCAACGACGGATTCAAACAGCTTGCATGGGGCCGGACCAGGCGCTGAAGCGCCAACTCCGGCCGACCGCTCTGCATGGGGCCGGACTAGGCGCTGAAGCGCCAACTCCGGCCGACAGGAGGGAGACAATGGCAATGACCGACGGATCAGCCGCGAGCTGGTCGGATGGCAAGCGTTACCTCTGGCTGCTCGGCGTGCAGACGATCACGCTGCCGATCCTCGCGGCCCAGCTCGCGCTGTCGACGGGCCTGCACGTGTTCTGGTGGTTCGGCCCGCTGTTCGCGTTCGGCGTGATCCCGATCCTCGACACACTGATCGGCGACGATCGCGACAATCCGCCCGAAGACGTCGTGCCCCGCCTGGAACGGGACCGCTATTACCGCGTCATCGTCTACCTCGCGACGCTCGTCGAATACGTCGCGTTCTTCCTGTGCGCGTGGATCGTCGCCACGCACGCGCTCGCGTGGTACGACTACGTCGGCTTCGCGCTGTCGCTCGGCGCGGCGACCGGCATCTCGATCAACACCGCGCACGAGCTCGGCCACAAGACCAGCCGCTTCGAGCGCTGGCTCGCGAAGATCACGCTCGCGCCGGTCGCCTACGGGCATTTCTTCGTCGAACACAATCGCGGCCATCATGTCCGGGTCGCGACCGTCGAGGATCCGGCCAGTGCACGCTACGGCGAATCGTTCTGGGCGTTCCTGCCGCGCACCGTGATCGGCAGCATCCGCTCCGCCTGGCACCTGGAAGCGGCGCGCCTCGCGCGGCTCGGGAAGTCGCCGTGGACCTGGCGCAACGAAGTGCTGCACGCATGGGCGATGACCGTCGTCGTGTGGGGCATCGCGATCGCGCTGTTCGGCAAGGTGGTGATCCCGTTCCTGCTGATCCAGGCCGCGTACGGCGCGTCGCTGCTCGAGGTCGTGAACTACATCGAGCACTACGGGCTCGGGCGCAGGAAGCTGCCGAGCGGCCGCTACGAGCGCTGCACGCCGCAGCACTCCTGGAACAGCAACCACGTCGTGACGAACCTGTTCCTGTACCAGCTGCAGCGGCACGCGGACCATCACGCGAACCCGACGCGCTCGTACCAGGCGCTGCGCCACTTCGACCATGCCCCGCAGTTGCCTGCCGGCTACGCGACGATGACCCTGCTCGCGTACGTGCCGCCGCTCTGGTATCGCGTGATGAACCCGCGCGTCGTCGCGCACTATGGCGGCGACATGGCGCAGTCGAACATCAAGCCGTCGATCCGGGACAAGGTGCTCGCGCAGTACGCGGCGACGGCCTGAGCCTTCGCGGCGCCGCGCAGGACGCAGCGAAGGCCGCGCGCTCAGGCGGCCGCCGTCCCCGGCAGCTTGAACACCGCCACCGCGTGCCGCAGCGCCCGCGCCTGCTCCGCGAGCGCCTGCGTCGCCGCCGATGCCTGCTCGACGAGCGCCGCGTTGCGCTGTGTCGCCTCGTCCATCTGCGTGACCGCGATGTTGACCTGGTCGATGCCGCCGCTCTGCTCCTGCGATGCCGCCGAAATCTCGCCGACGATCGACGTGACCCGCTGCACCGCCCCGACGATCTCGTGAATCGATTCGCCCGCGCGGCCGATCAGCGCGGCGCCCGCGTCGACGCGCCGCGTCGACTGCTCGATCAGCGCCTTGATTTCCTTCGCCGCGGCGGCGCTGCGCTGCGCGAGCGTGCGCACCTCGGACGCGACCACCGCGAAGCCGCGGCCCTGCTCGCCCGCGCGCGCGGCCTCGACCGCCGCGTTCAGCGCAAGGATGTTGGTCTGGAAGGCGATCCCGTCGATCACGGCAATGATCTCGCCGACCTTCGTCGAACTGTCGGCGATGCCGTTCATCGTCTCGACCGCCTGCGTCATCACGCTGCCGCCGGCCGACGCGATGCCGGACGCGTCGTGCGCAAGCTGCGCCGCGTGCTGTGCGTTTTCCGCCGATTGGCGGACGACGCCCGTCAACTGCTCCATGCTCGCCGCGGTTTCCTCGAGTGACGCCGCCTGCGACTCGGTGCGTGCGGACAGGTCATGGTTGCCCGACGCGATCTGCGCGCTCGCGGTCGCGACCGCTTCCGCATGCGAGCGCACCTCGAGCACGACGTCCGACAGGCCCGCCTGCATCGTCTGCAGCGCGCGCAGCAGGTCGGCGATCTCGTCGCGGCCGGACACGGAGAAAGCGTGCGTCAGGTCGCCGTCGGCGACGGCCTTCGCGCACGCGACCGCCGCATCGAGCGGCCGCAGGATCGCGCGGCTGAACAGGAACGCGCCGATCATCGCGACCACCAGCACGACCAGCATCAGCACGATGCTCGCGATCGTCGCATGCTGCGCGTCGCGCCCCGCGCGCTCGGACACCGCGGCGCTCTCGTCGGCGATCGTTTTCGCGGCCCGTTCGAGCAGCCCGGCCGGCTCGCGATCGACGCCCGCGACCGCCGCGTCGCCGGCCGCCGCTTCGAAGCCAGCCGCCTTGAAGGCGTCGAAGCCGCGCCGGTAGCCGTCGCCCATCGCCGCGTGCGCGTGCACGAACTGCTCGATGAGCGTGCGGCTCTCGCCGGCCGGCAACTGCTTGTCGAGCTGCGCGGCGAGCGCGTCGACCGTGCGCTCGCGCGTCTGGAACGCGCTCCAGTACTTGTCGAGCTTGTCGGGCTGCTTGCCGCGCAGCAGCGTGTCCTTCCATTCCTGGACCTGCAGCTTGAACTGCACGAGCGTCGCCGAGACGAGCCGCTCGTTGGCGACGTTCATCTGCACGTCGTTCGTGAACGTGTCGATCGAGCGATTGAGGATGTGGATGCCGTACAGCGCGCCGGAGAACATCAGCAACAGCGCGGCGGCGAACGCGAGGGGAATCTTGTAGCTCAGCTTCATGGGACCTTGGATCGACAGAGGAATGGCGGCGTCGCGGACGCCTGTTTGTCGAAACCTGTTAACGGCGGGCAAGCTGGCTGCTTAAAGTAGACGAAAGCGATTGGTGCGAATTGCGGTCGCGCGCCGGTTGGCGAATCGAGAATCGAATCCATCGACCCAAAACGAAAAACCCCTTGATCCTTCCGGATCAAGGGGCTTCGTATTTTGGCGGAGAGGGTGCATTTCGAACCGATTTGCCCGAATGATCGACGGCAGCCTTCGCGTCATTCGAGGTCATCAAAGAGGTCCCGAGTGCGAGTGTCACGGACGCGGCGATCCCCGCCGCGCGGAGGTTTCCCAGCGCTCGCGCCCAAATAGCCGAGTTCTTCGCGTCTAACTCCTGCTCCACCTCCGCAAGCGTCTCAAATGGCGGCAGCCCGGCCAGCTCTGCAAGTACCAGAATTTGGGCTGCGTCCGGCTTCCGAACGCCTGAGCGCCAGTTGGAGAGGCGCGATTGTTCAATGCCGAGCAGGTCGGCCACAACGCCTAGTGAGCCTTGTTTGCGCTTTGCGGCATCCAGCAGTTCGCTAATCGTCATATCAATTCCTCTTGACAATTTGCCACTTCGTCAAAAATAATGCGTTCCGTATTTTGACGAATCGGCAAATTTTTGCCAGTTCGTTCAGGCGGCAGTCTATCCAGCTTGGCCGGAAAGGTAAACCCGTCGGGCTGCGGCGGCGGTTGGTACGGATTGGGTTGTGTGGGGAGTAGTTCTGCGGTTGGTCGTGCCTCGTTGACCGTGCGACTTTGTCCCCACGAAGCGCACGGTTGTTTTGGCGGGCGGCCCACTGGCCCCCGCCCTTTTTGAGCGGTCCGGCAGTGTGGCGGAAAAACTACAACGTTGTGGGGGCCTCTATGGCGAAGCAGGCGCAGGACAGATTCACCGGCGACATGTTCGGCAATCGGCCGGGTCGTCCGGCAAAGGCCAATGCGATGACTGCTGCGCAGCGCGTGGCCAACTTCCGCGCCCGCCGTCGCCTCATTCCCGTTACGTGTAACGAAAACTCCTGCGAGTGGTGCGGTGCGCCGTCGCGTGGTTGCAGCGCCTGCGGCCGCCTCCCCTCCCAAACCAATCTCGGCTGAGTTCTAGACATGGGCAAGCTCAAGGCAGTAGTTCAGTCGGGCGCAATTCGTACTCCTAAATCCATCCCGTGCAGCGGCACCGCCGCTCCTGCCCGCAGCGGTAGCGAGGACAGCAGCGGCGGGGCCGCTGCTTTTTGCCCCCCCCGGACTAACAGGGGGGGAACGGAAAGGCCGGCCATTGCGACGGTGCAAGAACTCCAAATGGTCATGACGGACACGGGCGAACTGAAAACGGTTCTGGTGCGTCGGCCGGTCAACGAACAGATTGCGATGGTCGACACGCTGCGGTTCACGGTGGGCGAGGAAACATGGAACCGGACGGCGGGCATTCAGCTTGTTGCCGATGAGGCGTTCGTCTTCGAGGCGAGCAAGCACCTGACGGAAATCTTCGGCTTCGGCATCACGCGCGATCTGAAGAAGAGTCGCGATTTCTACACGAACGCGTGGGAGCTGGGTGACAACTATGGTCACGTCGCCTTCGGCGGCGCCAGCCAGCGCGGAACGATGCTCATCAACTTGAACGGCCAAGGTTGCATTGCAGCTAAAGCCGGGTGGGAATCCCGCTTGCACGACTTCCTTGTCGATACGGCCAAACGACCGACGATCACGCGGGTTGACCTCGCTCACGACTGCATGGAGGGGGAATACACAGTCGATCAGGTCGATGGTTGGTACGACGACGGCCTGTTCACCTGCTCCGTGAACGCCCCGCACCATGAGTACAAGGGTGATTGGAAGAAGCCGAACGGCAAGGGCCGCAGCGTGTATATCGGCCTGCGCAGAAACGGGAAGCTCTGCCGCGCATACGAGAAAGGCCGCGAGCAAGGCGACGCGGAGTCGGAATGGCTGCGTGTTGAGGTCGAGTTTCGCAATAACAAGCGCGTCATCCCGCTCGACGTGCTGCTCGATCCGTCGAGCTACTTCGTTGGCGCATATCCGTGTCTTCGCCTCCTCGATGCGGCACGCACGCCGGAAAAGATTGAGATCAAACGCAAGGCGGCGGAAATCAACGTCGATGCCAGCCTGCGGAACATTCGCACGAGCTACGGCAAGTATGCATTCGTGCTTCGGAACCTCCTGGGCGATGAGGACTTCCTCGACGCGATCACGAACGAATCGGGCGAATGGCCGGAGCGGCTCAAGGTGCCTGATTTCGAGACCTGCGCGACGCCTCTGCATGCCCGGCCGTGCGAGCAAGCATTCAACGATTTAGACCCCTCTGGCGATGGCTGGACAGAGGAAGCGGTCTTTGCACCAGCCGCTATGACAGGAAGCGAATCATGCGATTCAAGAGCGATGTGAAGGTGTTGGGGATGAAGTCGAGCAAGGGGCAAATGGACAACGGTACGGTG
Source organism: Burkholderia pyrrocinia (assembly GCA_001527685.1). Classification (GTDB taxonomy): domain Bacteria; phylum Pseudomonadota; class Gammaproteobacteria; order Burkholderiales; family Burkholderiaceae; genus Burkholderia; species Burkholderia pyrrocinia_D. Next base: position 5,799 of record LOZU01000027.1, on the reverse strand, counting down.
TTCGATAGCACGAAGGTCTATACCGAAACCGCGCTCGATGACTCGAAAGGTACGGCTAAGGGTTTCGCCGTCGCGGAATTCACGCTCGGTACCTCGGTCGAGTTCGACAAGTACAAACATCTGCCCTTCCCCTTCGAAGCGACGGCCGAACTTGAAATCGTCACGAACGGCAAGACGCAGAAGACCGTGATGCACTCCCTCACGCCGACGGCTCGCGCGGCAAAGGCGGGCTAATCATGGACAGCAGGGTCGTGTACGTGGTGCAGGACCTTGTTTCCGGCGGCTTCCTGCGGCCCGATTCCGGGGACGTGGGCCGAACCGATCGCCTGCGCGACGCGGGCGGCTTCGAGGATATCGGTGAAGCGTACGAGGCCGGGATTGACCACTGCGACGGGTCATTTGACGTCGTGCCGCTGATCTTCGTTCGAGAGGGGGTGTGATCGTGTCGGTCGGCACTGTTCAGAACGTGCTGCTATGTGTGCCGGTCACGTCGGACCAGTCATCGGCGGTCGATCAGCAGATGTGTCCGCCTTCGGGCAACCAGTATTTCCATGTTCAAGCGCAGCAGGTGTATGTGATCGATGCGGCAAGTGCGGGCTTTCTCGATGGGCTCGCGGTGCCGTTCGACTACACCGCTGCGGGTGGTTTCTTCGCGCTGGCGTTCACGATGGTTGTTGGCATCTGGATGGTGAGCCACAGCGCGGGAAGCATTCTCGCGTTAATCAAGCGAGGGTGATGCGCGCCGGGCGCTTCCCGGCTCTTTTCCGAGGGCATAACAATGTTTCAAGCAATGAAGAAGTACGCAGTTGGTGCGGTGGCGGCTGGTGCGGCAGTATCGGCGAACGCTGCCGGGACTGCGCCGGATTTCGCGCAGATCACGTCGGCGGTGGATTTCAGCACGGTCATTACCGCAATCATGGCGGTTGCTGCGGTGATGGTTGGTGTGTATGTCGCGTGGCGTGGTGCGCAGTTCGCGCTGCGCGCAGTGCGGGGCCTGTAAGCCCGCGCTGTAGGTGAATGGCTGGGGAGCCCACGAGGGCTCCCCTTCTTCGTTTACGGGGAGGCGAAATGATGGCGGCGACAGATTGTTGGTATCTGGTGATGTTCGCATGGGGCATCGTGAGCGGCTGGGCGTGCGTGACCGGACTGAAGGGATGACCATGCGAGCGAGAAAAGTATTGTGTTTGCTGCTCGCGCTGGGGGTATTTGCCGAGGCCGAGGCGGGAACGGTGATTGTGTTCGACGGGAAAGGCAACATCACCGGGAGCTACGTGGACCCGACTACGCCCTACTCGTACGGGAAGGTGCAGGCTCAGACGTCTGGGCTCATATACCAAAAGGCAGGGAAGCGAGGACTACCTGTTACGGACGTGAAGGTGACGAAAACCGTTGAGGCAATGGAAAAGTTTGCGACAGGCGCAGCTAATGGCGCTCGCAGCGGCATAGGTGGCGGCTGGTTGGGGCTAGTGGCCGGGGCAGTGCTCGGCGGCCTTGCGAACTGGGCGATAGGTCTGGGACTGGACGGGATGATGAAGTGGATGTTTGACTCGGACGGTAAGGTGGACGTGTCGAAGGAGCCCGGCGGAAGATTCGACTACTACGAGGGCTACGTATATCCGGAGCCCATTACATGGAAGTCCGAGACCCAACAGCTTGTCTACTTCAAAAAACTTGGGGATCTTGCAACCGTCTGGGCGGCGAATTCCACTGCCTTTAGCATTGCGCAGGATAAGAGCCCCTTTACGCACCCGCCAGCACGAACGACGGTCTTCACCGGGAAATGTACGGAGGATGAATCCGTAGCTGCATGTGAGTTCACCGCTACCAACAGGACTAATCCATCGGACACCTTTAAGTTTGTAGCCGGGTTTGCGGGGCGCATGGGCGTCCCTCCGAATCCGGCACAGCAGGGCGGCCAATATCAGGACGGCGACAAAACACAGACCATGACGGTTAGGGATGCTGTCGATTCGATTCCGGATAGGGAAAGTCAGCTGATGGTTAATCCGGAGTTAATGTCGACCACGACGAATAACCTGTGGCAATTGGCATCGCAGCAGCCCGGCTATGAGGGCATGCCGTATGACGTGAGTGACCCGATTTCTTACGACGACGCCCTTGGGTGGCAGCGTGCGAATCCGGGTTGGACGCCAACTGTCGGGGACGCGGTCGGGACCGGCCCGGGTGCCGGCACTCAGGGACGGGGGTCCGGGTCGGTTGGTGCGTTGCCGGTTTCGGGGCGACCCGGGTCCGCTGACACAACACCGGGCGTCAATCCGGGTCAGGGTACCGGCACGAACCCCGGGACCGGCACGGACCCTGGCCCTGGCACGGACCCTGGCACTGGCATGAACCCCGGCACTGGCACGAACCCCGGTACGGGCACGAACCCCGGTACGGGCACGAACCCCGGCACCGGCACGAACCCCGGTACGGGCACCAATCCCGGCACGGGCACCGGTACGAATCCCGGCACCGGAAATGGCTCGGGTAACGGATCGCGGTGCGGTGCACCGGGTGACCCTCCTTGTAACGTGAATTGGGGCCCTGATCCGAAAAGTGATCAGCCATCCTTAGAAAAGACGCCGACGATTGAAATGATCCTCGGGCCGGCTATGAACATGCTGCCGGGGTTTGGCTCATTTCAAGTTCCGGCGCATACAGGTGCGTGTCCTACGGCGACCTTTTCGATGTTCGGTCATACCTACACGATGGATCAGCATTGCACGCTGTTTGAGCAGAACAGAGCGGCGATCAGCGCGGCATTTGCGCTGGTATTCCTGCTGGCGTCGGTATTCATCGTTCTCACGGCTTGAGGTGATCCATGTACGCAATTCTGATTTCGGCTGGGTGGGCAATCCTCTCGTGGTTGCTGCGCTCCGTGTTGGTGAAGTTCATCTTCTACTTCGCTCTCTACTTTTTTGTCACTGAGGCGATTTCGTTCCTACAAGGACAGGGCATTCTGCCGACGGCGGCATCGCTAACGCAGGCGTTTGGCTCGGCTGGTTCGGGCGTCTGGTACTTCCTAGACCTGTGTTCGGTGAGTTACGGCGTTCCACTCGTTGTCGCAGCATGGGCGGCTCGCTTCGTTATCCGACGCATTCCACTCATTGGTTGAGGTCGGTATGGCGATTAATGCGTATTGCGGGATCATGGGCTCCGGCAAGTCATATGAGGTTGTATCCGGTCCGGTGCTCGAGGCGATTGCTCGCGGTCGCCGGGTGGTGACGAACGTGGACGGCATCAGCGAGGATGCGGTCCACGATTACCTTGTGAAGACGCGTGGGCTCGATCCGGAGAAGCTGGGTCGGGTTGTGCACGTAACGACGGATCGTGTGCGGGAGCCTGCATTCTTTCCGGTTGAGGTCGAGGGGCCGGACGGCGCGTCGGTGGTGCCGGGGCTGGTTGAGCCCGGTGATCTGCTGGCGATCGACGAGGCGTGGAAACTCTGGGCGGCCGGGGAAAAGCTTTCGAAGGAACACATCGCGTTCTTTCGCATGCACCGGCATTTCGTCAACCCGGATACGGGGCTGACATGCGACGTGGTGCTCATGGTGCAGTCAGTCGGCGATCTGCACCGGATGCTGAAGCCGGTCCTTGAGTTGACGTTTGTGATGCATAAGCTGAAGACGCTGGGCGCGCCCTCGCGGTATCGGGTCGAGCAGTACGACGGCTGGAAGCAGAACGCGAAAACGCGCGTCGCTACCTACTTCAAAACGTACAAGGCGGAGGTTTTCCCGCTCTACAAGAGCTACGCGGGCGGGGCTGGTCAAGAGGCGGTCGTGGACGCTCGGCAGAACGTGCTGCTTGATCGCAAGCTGTGGTGGATGGCGGCCGCGGTGGTGGTGTTGATCGGTGGTGGGCTGTGGCTCGCGGTTCGGTTCTTCACGCACAAGACTGCGAAGCCCACGGAAGGTCAGGCCGCTGTTGCTTCGGTGGCGCCAGGCGGAGGGCCCGGTGTCGTAGGTGGCACTTCGGCAACGCCTGCGCCTGCTGCGGCAAGGCAGTCGGACGTATCGGACACGTGGCGTGTAGTTGGGCGATTTCAGTCCGGGGCGCTGCAATACGTGGTGCTGGCCGATCCGTCGGGGCGACTGCGGGTCGATTCACCGTCCGCGTTCAACGGCAGCGGCGTGGCAACGGTGGGCCGCGTGGATGGCCAGCGTGTATCAACGTGGTCCGGCTCAAGGCCGTCTAGCGGGCCGTCTTTTCTTTCGGGGAGTAATGCACGATGAGCATCCGGCGTCTGCTTGCGCTTGTAGTCATGTGGCCGGTGTTCGCGCTGGCCGATAAGCCGGTGCCGCCGCTGCCGACCGTGCCACCGTTGCCGGCTCTGGCGTCGCTCGGTGGGGCTGCGGATGCGCCGCTGGGGGCGTCTGTACCGGTCGCATCGATGCAGCCGATGGTGCAACGCTCGAACGGCAATCTGTTCGACCTGCGGTTTGCAACGGTCTCATTCGTGGTGGATTTTGTATACGAGAACGCGGTAAAGACGCCGCATGTAATCGGGCCGGACGTGCTGGCCGATCAGCGACAGGTATCGTTCCGCTACAAGGCGAGCGACGGGGATCTGCGCGGGTTTCTGTCGGCGTTCCTCGATTCGCTCGGGTATGAGGTGAAGGTGCGCGATGGCGTGGACTTCATCGGGAAGAAGCCGGACGCGGATCACCCGAAGGTGGTGCGCGAGCCGTTCGTTTACGCGCCGCGTTATCGCAAGGCGGATTACCTCATGCGGATGGTTCAGCCGCTGGTTGGCGGTCGCTTCATGGCGCAGCGCGGCGTATCAGCGGGCGGCGGTGCCGCGTTGCAGGGCATGGGGGACGTGGCGCAGGATGTGCCGCAGCAGTCGGCAGCGGCGGTGATTGATCAGACCTCGGATCAACTGGTGTTCCTTGGCACGCGGGCCGAAGTCGAGGCGCTGCAGAAGGTGCTGCCGGCGCTCGATGTTCCGCGCGGCAAGGTGAACCTGCGGGCGTGGGTGTACGAGGTCAACAACACGGCGCAGGATCAATCGGGCTTTTCGCTGGCGGTGAACGTCTTGGGTTCGGCGTTGGGGATCAGCAATGGGCTTCGCGACCCGTCGACGGCGCTGGTGCAGTTGCACGCGGGCAATGCGCTGAATGTCGGCATTCAGGCGCTGGATGCGGACAGCCGGTTTAAGGTGCTGACGCGACCTAACCTGACGGTGCTATCCGGGGACCGCGCGCGCCTGAACGTCGGGCAGCAGGTGCCTACGCAGGGACAGGTGAGTTATCAAGGGTCGAGCGGGACGCCGGTGCAATCGATCGTGTATCAGGACGCCGGAGTGATCTTCGACGTGCTGCCCACGGTGATGCGCGACACGGTCGAGCTTGTGGTGCAGGAGGAGATCTCCGACTTCGTGCGCACGTCAAACGGCGTCAACACGTCGCCAACGAAGAATACGCGCAAGATGCAGACCGTGACGGCAATGCAGGATGGCGATGTCGCGGTGATCGGCGGGCTGATCCAGTCTCACGACACGCGCTCGCGCTCGGGACTGTCGTTCTTGCCAAAATGGATGGGTAGCCACAGCGACTCGAGTGACAGCACTGAAATCGTGCTGGTGTTGCAGGTGCAGCGGATTTAAGTCCGCTGCAGTCGGGCTGGCGATCGACGTGCACCTGGTCGTGCTCGAGCGGGCGATCGACGCGCACCTGGTCGTGCTCGAGCGGGCGATCGACGCGCACCTGGTCGTGCTCGAGCTGGCGATCGACGTGCACCTGGTCGTGCCCGAGCGGGCGATCGACGCGCACCTGGTCGTGCTCGAGCGGGCGATCG
>LOZU01000026.1:0-636 GCA_001527685.1 Burkholderia pyrrocinia | reverse complement strand
TTGCATCGAACGTCGTGGTGTCGCATGAGGCGCTTGTCCGTTGGCAGCATCCGACGAGAGGGCTCGTCATGCCGGGATCGTTTATCGAGCTGGCGGAGCGTACCGGCCTTGTCCTCGGCATCACGAAAGCGGTGTTGGAACAGGTGTGCGGCATGCTCGCGACAAGGCGCGGGCCAGGCCTGCCCGTGTCGGTCAACCTGTCGGCGGCCTGTCTATCGGCTGGAGGTGTGCCGAATCTGGTGCGCGCCGTTCTGGAGCGGTTTGGTGTGTCATCGAACCGACTGATTCTCGAAATCACGGAAACGGCCACGCTGGAATCGTCCGATCGGGTCATGGACCAGATCGCGGCGTTGCGCGAGACGGGGGTCGATATCGTCATGGACGATTTCGGCACGGGCTACTCGTCGCTCGTCAATTTGTGGCGATATCCGATCAATGGCTTGAAGGTGGATCGCTCGTTCTCGGAGCATATTCCGCATGACGAAAGAATGTGCGCGATCGTCGGAAGCATCATTGAAATCGCACGCCGGCTCGAACTCTCCTTCGTCATCGAAGGCATCGAGAATGCGCAGCAGGCACGCTGGCTCCGGCAGTTCCCGAACGTATTGGCGCAAGGCTATCTTTTTGGAAGGCCAG
>LOZU01000025.1:0-120442 GCA_001527685.1 Burkholderia pyrrocinia | reverse complement strand
CCGCCGAGCTTGCCGCCCGGCAGCGTGAGGTTCCACGGTGCGTAGCCGCCTTCGAGCGCGACCGTGACCGTCTTCCACTCCTTCGCCTGCCCCGGCACCGGCACCGCGAGCGCGGCCGCAAGGCTGACGATCGCGGCGATCGTCTGGATTCCCGATTGAATTGGCTTGCCGTGCACGTCATTTCTCCTTTCGTTGAAGACCCATCCCGTCAAGCACCGAACCGCATCGGGAATTTGTATATACAAGCATGCGGCGAAAAAAAATTCGTCACAAGCGGTGATCAAAAAAAAGGCAGAAACCGAGGGAAAGCCCCTAGCGCCCGCCTGGCAAGGCGATGCGGGGAGCCGCCGACGATCGGCGGGCGCACGTCCCCCGACGGGCGGCACGGAGAATGTCTAGACAAATCGGGGAAAGATTGCCTGCTTCAAGGCGCAGGAAGCAGGCAAGCGGCATTCGGGCGCCACGCGAAGGGGGCGCCCAAGAGAACACGGGGGAGTGGATCGATGGGGACAGAGTCCCGGCGCCGCGAGGGCGCCGGGGTGCGTGGGCGGCCGGGACCGGCCGCTTACGCGATCCGCGCTTCGGAAGCCGGATCGAACAGCACCGCCTTCGACACGTCGAACAGCAGCGACAGCGTCTGGTCGGGCTGCGGGTTCGCGGCCGGATGCACGCGGCTCACGATGCGCTTGCCGTTCACCTGCGCGAACACGTGCGTGTCCGGGCCGGTCGGCTCGGTCACGTCGACGCGCACGTCGAGCGGCTGCAGGTGCGACGCGTCGCCGTTGTGCGCGTGGCGCACGTCGGTGATGCGCTCCGGGCGCAGGCCGAGGATCACCTCGCGGCCGACGTGCGCGGTCAGCTTGCCCGCGTCGAACGGCAGGTTCAGCGCGCCGCGCGCGACGCCCGTGTCGATCTCGAGCGCGACGCCGCTGCCCTGCTCGACCAGCCGGCCGTTGATGAAGTTCATCGGCGGCGCGCCGATGAAGCCCGCGACGAACAGGTTCGACGGCGAATCGTAGATGTCCTGCGGTGCGCCGAACTGCTGCACCACGCCGTCCTTCATCACCGCGATGCGATCGCCGAGCGTCATCGCCTCGATCTGGTCGTGGGTCACGTAGACGATCGTCGTGCCGAGGCGCTGGTGCAGCAGCTTGATCTCCGCACGCATCTCGATGCGCAGCTTCGCGTCGAGGTTCGACAGCGGTTCGTCGAACAGGAACAGCGCCGGGTCGCGCGCGAGCGCGCGGCCCATCGCGACGCGCTGGCGCTGGCCGCCCGACAGCTGGCCCGGCTTGCGCTCGAGCAGGTGCTGGATCTGCAGCATCTGCGACACGCGGTCGACGATCTGCTGCTGCTCGCTCTTCGGCACCTTGCGGATGTTCAGGCCGAACGAGATGTTCTCGCGCACCGTCATCGACGGATACAGCGCGTACGACTGGAACACCATCGCGATGTCGCGATCCTTCGGCGACAGGTCGTTGACGACCTTGCCGTCGATCCGGATCTCGCCGCTCGTCACCGTCTCGAGCCCGGCGATCATGTTGAGCAGCGTCGACTTCCCGCAGCCCGAGCCGCCGACGAGAATCAGGAACTGGCCGTCCTCGATGTCGATGTCGACACCCTTCAGGACCGGCACCCCGTTCGGGTAGGTCTTGTACACGTCACGGATGGAAAGGCTTGCCATGCTGTGAATCCTCTGTCTCAAGCGACGCCTGTCGCGCCGCGTCGGTATCGTTTCGATGCGCCGCGCGTCACGCGCGGCAGATGCGTCGTCGTGCTCAGCCCTTCACCGCGCCCGCCGTCAGGCCGCGCACGAAGTAGCGGCCGGCGATCACGTAGACGAGCAGCGTCGGCAGCGCGGCGATGATCGCGCCCGCCATGTCGACGTTGTATTCCTTCACGCCCGTCGACGTATTCACGAGGTTGTTCAGCGCGACCGTGATCGGCATCGAGTCGACGCCGGAGAACACGATCCCGAACAGGAAGTCGTTCCAGATCTGCGTGAACTGCCAGATCAGGCACACCATGAAGATCGGCAGCGACACGGGCAGCAGGATCTTCGTGAAGATCGTGAAGAAGCCCGCGCCGTCGATGCGCGCGGCCTTCACCAGCTCGGCCGGCACGCTCACGTAGAAGTTGCGGAAGAACATCGTCGTGAACGCGATGCCGTACACGACGTGCACGAACACGAGGCCGGGAATCGTGTTGGCGAGGCCGAGCATCCCCTGCAGGCGCGCCATCGGCAGCAGGATCACCTGGAACGGGATGAAGCAGCCGACCAGCAGCATCGTGAACAGCGCGTCCGCGCCGCGAAAGCGCCAGTGCGTGAGCACGTAGCCGTTGAACGCGCCGATCAGCGACGAGATCAGCACGGCCGGGATCACCATCTGCAGCGAATTCAGGAAGAACGGCTTCATGCCGTCGCAGCGCACGCCGGTGCAGGCGCCGCTCCACGCCTTCACCCACGGCTCGACGGTCCAGTGCGACGGCGGCGTCAGCAGGTTGCCGGTGCGCAGCTGGTCGAGATCCTTGAACGACGTCGACAGCATCACGTAGATCGGGAACAGGAAGTACAGCGCGAACAGGATCAGGGCCGCGTAAATGACCGCGCGGCTGATGGTCATCTTAGGCTGCATTGCGGGTGCTCCTCGATTCCAGGTACATCAGCGGCACCAGCACCGCGACCACGGTCGCGAGCATCATCACCGACGATGCGGCGCCGAGGCCGAGCTGGCCGCGGTTGAACGAAAACGTGTACATGAACATCGCCGGCAGCGACGACGACGTGCCGGGCCCGCCCGCCGTCAGCGCGACGACGAGGTCGAAGGTCTTGATCGTGATGTGGCAGAGGATCAGCAGCACCGCGAAGAACACCGGGCGCATGCTCGGGATCACGATCTTGCGGTAGATCGTCGGCAGCGTCGCGCCGTCGACCTGCGCGGCCTTGAAGATCTCGCTGTCGACGCCGCGCAACCCGGCCAAAAACAGCGCCATCACGAAGCCGGTCGACTGCCACACGGCCGCGATCACGACGCAGAAGATCGCCTTGTCCGGATCGCCGAGCCAGTCGAACGAGAAGCTCGTCCAGCCCCAGTCGTGCATCACCTTCTCGAGGCCGAGGCCCGGGTTCAGGATCCACTGCCACGCGGTGCCCGTCACGATGAACGACAGCGCCATCGGATACAGGAAGACCGCGCGCAGCGCGCCTTCGTTGCGGATCTTCTGGTCGAGCAGGATCGCGAGAAACAGACCGAGCGCGACGCAGATCGCGATGAACGGGATGCCGAACCAGCCGAGGTTCGCGGCCGAGGTCCACCACACGTCGTTCTGGAACAGATCCGTGTAACGGCCGAAGCCGTCGAATTCGTAGTTCGGCAACAGCCGCGAACGGGTCAGCGACAGATAGCCGGTAATCAGGATGAAGCCATAGATGAACACCACGGCGATCGCCACGCTGGGTGCGAGCACCAGCTTCGGGATCCAGCGGTCGGCAAACGCCGACATCGGCGACGTGCGCCGGGCGGCGGCAGCGCCGGATCCGTTTCCGCTAAGAGGGGCAGCCACTTGATTCGACTCCTGGGACGAGAGTGATGCCGGCCGGCCAGGCCGGCGCCGGCATCGGGTGCGGCGCGGGCCCGGCGGGCGGGCCCGATTGCTGCGCATGCAAAAACGCCCGGCGAATGAAGCGTGGCGTGCCGGGCGTGCGTCGCGTGCGTTACTTCACCTTCGCGGCTTTCGCGAGCGCGGCCACTGCGCTCTTCGAATCCTGCTGCGAGTTCATGAACTTCGTCACGACGTCGGTGATCGCGCCGGCGGTCGCGTCGCCCTGCGCCATGCCGTGCGCGAGCGACGGCACGAAGCCGCCCGACTTGATCGCGGTCTGCTCGTCGGCATACGACTTCTTCGCGCAGTCGTCGAACTTGTCCATCTTCACGCCGAGGCGCACCGGCACCGAGCCCTTCAGCAGGCTGAACTGCTCCTGGAAGTCCGGCGTCATGATGGTCTTCGCGAGCGCGATCTGGCCCGGCGTCGCGGCGCTCTGGCCCTTCTGCTGGAAGAACACGAACGAATCGACGTTGAACGTGTACGCGTTCGCGGTGCCCGGCACCGGCGCGCAGATGTAGTCCTTGCCCGCCTTCTTGCCCGCGCTCTCGAACTCGCCCTTCGCCCAGTCGCCCATGAACTGCATGCCGGCCTTGCCGTTGATCACCATCGCGGTCGCGAGGTTCCAGTCGCGGCCGTTGCGGCCGCTGTCGAAGTAGCCCTGGATCTTGCGCACGGTGTTGAACACGTCGAGCATCTGCGGCGACGTCAGCGTCGCCTGGTCGAGATCGACGATCGCCTTCTTGTAGAACGCCGGGCCCTGCGACAGCACGACGTCTTCCCACAGCGTCAGGTCCTGCCACGGCTGGCCGCCCATCGCGACCGGCTGGATGCCCGCGGCCTTCAGCTTGTCGGCGACCGCGAAGAATTCGGGCCAGGTGGTCGGCACCTTCGCGCCGACCTTGTCGAGCGCGGCCTTGTTCACGTAGAGCCAGTTCACGCGGTGCACCGAGAACGGCGCGCCGACGGTATGGCCCTTGTACTTCATGATCTTGTCGATTTCCGGCGGCAGGTTCTGCTTCCAGTCGCCGGCGGCCGGGTCGATGTTGACGAGCACGCCCTGGTCCGCCCAATCCTGGATCAGCGGGCCCTTGATCTGCGCGGCCGACGGTGCGTCGCCGCTGATCACCTTGGTCTTCAGTGCGGTCATCGCCGCCGCACCGGCACCGCCCGCGACCGCGAAATCCTTCCACACGTAGCCCTGCTTCTGCAGGTCGTCCTTCAGCACGCCGACGGCCTTCGATTCGCCGCCCGAGGTCCACCAGTGCAGCACCGTCACATTCTCTGCCGCCTGCGCCGCCACGGCGCCAACCATCAGACCTGCGGCGCACAGCGCGCCCATGATCGCGCGAACTTTCATTACTTATCTCCTCCAGACTGAATCAACTCGTGAGGTTCCGCAGCGGGAACCGGCTTCTTGGTGACGACTGGGAAATCGAGCCGCGGGACGCTGTGCGCGCACGGGGCCGATGACCGGCCGGGCTCTTACAGAAAGCGTGATTCGAGATTCAACGGCGTGTCTCCTCTTGTGTTTCTGGCCCGCCGCGACGCGGCGCGAGCCCGGGGCCGATGACCGACGCACGATGCGCGTCATCAATGTCCGATAACATTCGGCACATGGCATTCCCCGCGACGAAGAACGCGCTGTTGCATCGACCGCGCTTCATTTTTTCTTCGTCCGGGTGCTACCCCTTGCGGCGGATTGTAGTTAAACTACAATTCAGTGTCAAAAATATTTTTATCGCACTACGGATCGCTTCCCAGCACCCCAACCCGGGCGGAGACACATGCATACCGATTCCAGCTTTACCTTCGTACTTTTCGGCGGCACCGGCGACTTGTCGATGCGCAAGATCCTCCCGGCGCTGTTCGAAGCGCACCGCGCGAACATGCTGGCGGAAACCGGCAGGATCGTCGCGGTCGCGCGCCACGCGGCCGATCTCGCCGGGTATCTCGAGTGGGTCGAGGAACACGTGAAGCCGCACGCGGCGAAGGCATCGCGCGGCGCGTTCGACGAGGCCGCCTGGAAAAGCTTCGTCGAGCGCATCGTGTACGTGAAGCTCGACCTCGGCCGCGCGGAAGATTACGCACTGCTGCGCGACACGGTCGACCAATTGCCCGGCACCCGGGTGTTCTATCTCGCGACGGGCCCGTCGCTGTTCGAGCCGATCTGCAAGGCGCTCGCGTCGGTCGGCCTGAACCAGGGCGCGCGCATCGTGCTCGAGAAGCCGCTCGGCTACGACCTGCGCTCGTCGAACGCGATCAACGACGCGGTCGGCGAGATCTTCGCGGAAGACCAGATCTACCGGATCGACCACTACCTCGGGAAGGAGCCGGTGCAGAACCTGCTCGCGCTGCGCTTCGGCAACGCGCTGTTCGAGCCGCTGTGGCGCCGCGAATGGGTCGAGAGCATCCAGATCACGATCGCCGAGGAACTCGGCGTCGAGGCGCGCGGCGATTTCTACGACAACACCGGCGCGCTGCGCGACATGGTGCAGAACCACCTGCTGCAACTGCTGTCGATCGTCGCGATGGAGCCGCCGCACTCGATGGATTCCGATTCGGTGCGCGACGAGAAGCTGCGCGTGCTGCGCGCGCTGAAGCCGGTCGACCCGCGCGACATCGGCAAGGTCGCGGTGCGCGGCCAGTATCACGCCGGCGTGATCAAGGGCGCGCAGGTGCCCGCCTATGCGACCGAGCCGGGCGTGAAGCCGGACAGCCCGACCGAGACCTTCGTTGCACTGAAGGTCGAGATCGAGAACTGGCGCTGGGCCGGCGTGCCGTTCTTCCTGCGCACCGGCAAGCGGCTCGCCGACCGCGTCGCGGAGATCGTCGTCAACTTCCGTCCGGTGCCGCATTCGGCGCTCGGGGCCTCCGCGCTGCGCCCCGGCGCGAACCGCCTCGTGATCCGCCTGCAGCCGAACGAGACGATCCGCCTGTACTGCCTCGCGAAGCAGCCCGGCGAAGGGATGAACCTCGCGAGCGTGCACCTCGACCTCGCGTTCGACCAGTTCTTCAAGGAAGGCCAGATGGAGGCGTACCAGCGCCTGCTGCTCGACGTGATCAACGGCCGCCTCGCGCTCTTCGTGCGGCGCGACGAGCAGGAAGCCGCGTGGCGCTGGGTCGAGCCGATCCTGAACGAATGGGCGCGCTCGCTGAAGCCGCCGAAGCCGTATGCGGCGGGCACGTGGGGCCCGGCCGCGGCGAGCGCGATGCTTGCGCAGCACGGCACCTGCTGGCTCGAGGAAGAGAATTGACGAAGTCCCAAGCGGGCACCGCGCATGCGGCGCCCGCCGCCGTACCCCAACACGATTGAACAGATAACAGCAGTCCGGAGGAGATGTGATCGAGATCCACGCTTTCGACACCCAGGAAGCGCAAAGCGACGCGCTCGCGCAGGCCGTCGGCGACGCGCTGCGCGCGGTGCTCGCCCGCCCCGCGCGCCCGACGCTCGCGGTGTCCGGCGGCACCAGCCCGCGCCCGTTCCTGCAGACGCTGTCGCACGCGTCGCTCGACTGGAGCCATGTCGACGTGACGCTGGTCGACGACCGCTGGGTGCCGGAAGACGACGCCGCGAGCAACGCGAGCCTCGTGCGCGGCGCGCTGCTGCAGCATGCCGCCGCAGCGGCGACCTTCCTGCCGCTCGTCGATACGCGCGCCGCGCTCGACGCGCACGTCGCCGCGCTGAACGCGAACGCCGCGCACCGCCTGCCCGATATCGCGGTGCTCGGCATGGGCGAGGACGGCCACACCGCGTCGATCTTCGCCGACGCGCCCGAATGGGGCCACGCGATCACCACCGCCGAGCGCTTCGTCGCCGTGCATCCCGGCGCGGCGCCGCATGCGCGCGTGAGCTTTTCGCTCGACGCGCTGACGCGCATCGACCGGCTGTTCCTGCTGATCGCCGGCAGCCGCAAACGCGAGGTGCTCGAGGCGGCCGCTTCGTCGCCGCAACAGAACGCCATTTCGAAACTGGCCAACGACAAGGGGACCCAGCTCGATGTCTACTGGTGCGCAAAGTAAAGCCGTCGCCGCCGTGAGCCAACATGCCGATGGCCCGCGCCTGCTCGCGGACGTGGGCGGCACCAACGCGCGTTTCGCGCTGGAAACCGGGCCGGGCGAGATCACGCAGATCCGCGTCTACCCGGGCGCCGAGTATCCGACGCTCACCGACGCGATCCGCAAATACCTGAAGGACGTGAAGATCGCCCGCGTGAACCACGCGGCGATCGCGATCGCGAACCCGGTCGACGGCGACCAGGTCACGATGACCAACCACGACTGGAGCTTCTCGATCGAGGCGACGCGCCGCGCGCTCGGCTTCGACACGCTGCTCGTCGTCAACGACTTCACCGCGCTCGCGATGGCGCTGCCGGGCCTGACCGACGCGCAGCGCGTGCAGATCGGCGGCGGCGCGCGCCGCCAGAACAGCGTGATTGGCCTGCTCGGGCCCGGCACCGGGCTCGGCGTGTCCGGGCTGATTCCGGCCGACGACCGCTGGATCGCGCTCGGCAGCGAGGGCGGCCACGCGTCGTTCGCGCCGCAGGACGAGCGCGAGGATCTCGTGCTGCAGTACGCGCGCAAGAAGTTTCCGCACGTGTCGTTCGAGCGCGTGTGCGCGGGGCCCGGCATCGAGATCATCTATCGTGCGCTCGCCGCGCGCGACAAGAAGCGCGTCGCGGCAAGCGTCGACACGGCCGAGATCGTCGAGCGCGCGCATGCGGGCGATGCGCTCGCGCTCGAGACGGTCGAATGCTTCTGCGCGATTCTCGGCGCGTTCGCGGGCAGCGTCGCGCTGACGCTCGGCGCGCTCGGCGGCGTCTACATCGGCGGCGGCGTCGCGCTGAAGCTCGGCGAGCTGTTCACGCGCTCGTCGTTCCGCGCGCGCTTCGAGGCGAAGGGCCGCTTCACGCACTACCTCGAGAACGTGCCGACCTACCTGATCACCGCCGAATATCCGGCGTTCCTCGGCGTGTCGGCGATCCTCGCGGAGCAGCTGTCGAACCGCTCGGGCGGCGCGTCGTCGGCGGTGTTCGAGCGGATCCGCCAGATGCGCGACGCGCTGACGCCGGCCGAGCGCCGCGTCGCCGATCTCGCGCTGAACCATCCGCGCTCGATCATCAACGACCCGATCGTCGACATCGCGCGCAAGGCCGACGTCAGCCAGCCGACCGTGATCCGCTTCTGCCGCTCGCTCGGCTGCCAGGGGCTGTCCGACTTCAAGCTGAAGCTCGCGACGGGCCTCACCGGCACGATCCCGATGAGCCACAGCCAGGTGCATCTCGGCGACACCGCGACCGACTTCGGCGCGAAGGTGCTCGACAACACGGTGTCGTCGATCCTGCAGCTGCGCGAGCACCTGAACTTCGAGCATGTCGAGAAGGCGATCGAGATCCTGAACGGCGCGCGGCGCATCGAATTCTACGGGCTCGGCAACTCGAACATCGTCGCGCAGGACGCGCACTACAAGTTCTTCCGCTTCGGGATCCCGACGATCGCGTACGGCGACCTGTACATGCAGGCCGCGTCGGCCGCGCTGCTCGGCAAGGGCGACGTGATCGTCGCGGTGTCGAAGTCGGGGCGCGCGCCGGAGCTGCTGCGCGTGCTCGACGTCGCGATGCAGGCCGGCGCGAAGGTGATCGCGATCACGTCGAGCAACACGCCGCTCGCGAAGCGTGCGACCGTCGCGCTCGAGACCGATCACATCGAGATGCGCGAATCGCAGCTGTCGATGATCTCGCGGATCCTGCACCTGCTGATGATCGACATCCTCGCGGTCGGCGTCGCGATCCGCCGCGCGTCGCCGAACGCGGAGCTGAGCGAGGCCGTCGCGCAGGCGAGGACGCGTGCCGGCGACGACGAGACGGCCGACGTGCTCGACTGGCTGAGCCACGGCGCGTCGCCCGCCACGCGGGACGCGGCGAGGGACTGACGCGCATCGCGGCTGCCTCGCGCGGCCGCATGTAAAAAACGCCACCGGTGCGATGCCCCGGAGGCGTTTTTTATTCAGGCACGCCGCTCAGGCGCCGGCCTTCACCGGCCGGCCATGCCAGCGCAGCACGAGAATCCGCCCGGCGAAGCACAGGATGCCGGTCACGCCGATCGTCACGCCCATCGCGAACGGCGTGCCATCCGCGAGTGCGCCGATCGCGACGCTCGCGAGCGCGCCGAGCGCGAGCTGCATCGCGCCGAACACGGCTGCCGACGCGCCCGCGTTGTGCGGATAGCGGTGCATCAGGTCGGTCGTGCAGTTCGCCGACAGGATCCCGACCACGCCGACGACGAAGAACAGGCACACCACGATCGACCACAGCCCGCCCCACCCCGTCAGCGCGACGAGCGCGACCGCGAGCGACGCGACGCAGCTCACGAGCGACGCCGCCGCGATGATCCGCAGCGAGCCGAGGCGGCCGACGAGCCGCGTGTTCGTGAAGTTGCCGATCATGATGCCGACCACGTTCAGGCCGAACAGCAGGCCGTAATGCTGCGGCGACACGTGGAAGTATTCGATGTAGACGAACGGCGTGGCGGTGATGTACGAGAACATCGACGCGAATGCCATCCCGCCGCACAGCATGTGCCCCCACGCGACCGGATCGGACAGGATGCGCCCGTACGACGCGAACGACGCGAGCACGGCCGCGCTCTTGCGCCGCTCCTTCGGCCAGGTTTCCGGCACGCGCAGGTAGGCGGTCGCCGCGCACAGCGCGCCGAACGCCGCGAGCACGACGAACACGCCGCGCCAGCCGGCGAAGCGCAGGATCTGGCCGCCGATGAGCGGGGCGAGGAGCGGCCCGACGGCGGTGACGATCGCGACCATCGACAGCACCTTCGCCGCATCGCTCGGCTCGTGCGCGTCGCGCGCGATCGCCCGCGCGAGCACCGATGCCGCGCCGGCGCCGAGCGCCTGCAGGAAGCGCACGACGATCAGCATGTCGATCGAGCCGGCCACGAAGCAGCCGACGCTCGCGAGCGTGAACAGCGCGATGCCGCCGAGCAGCACCGGGCGGCGTCCCCAGGTGTCGGACAGCGGGCCGTACAGCAGCATGCCGATCGAGAAGCCGGCCATGAAGCTCGTCAGCGTGCGCTGCGCGGCGCCGGGGCTCACGGCGAAGCCGGCCGCGATCGACGGCAGGCTCGGCAGGTACATGTCGGTGGCGATGGGCCCGCAGGCGGCAAGCGCGCCGAGCAACAGGATCAGCCGGGCATCGGGCCGGCGCCGGACGGCGTGAGACATGAGGATCCGGAAAGGAGCCGGTGCGCCCCCGGGGGGGTGTGCGCGGCGGTGACGACGGGAAGGCGGCGGCCGGATGCGGCCCGCCGCCGAGCTCATGATTGTACGCGCAACTTTTTCGGGCGGCCCGGGCCGGCGTGCCGCCCCCGCTGCCGCGGCCCCGCCGGATCGCGACACGCGGCGCACGATCGTGCGCCGATTGGATTAAGCTGGCTGCCCTTGTCTGAACAATCCGCGTCCCGCCCGAACCGATGACCGCCTTCCTGCTGATCTGGAGCCCAAAGAAATGGCCGTGGCCCGAGCTGCCCGACGTCGCCGCGCGCGTGAAGGCCGGCGAGGCCGTGCACGACGCGTGGGGCTGCGGCTTCGCGCGCGGCATCCTGCCGGGCGACCGGGTGTTCCTGCACCGCGTCGCGAAAGAACCCAAGGGCGTGTTCGGCTCCGGCTACGTGACGCGCGCGCCGTACGAGGTACCCGACCCGTCGACCAAGCGCGGCTATCGACTGTGCATCGACTTCGTCTACGACTGGCTCGTCGACGGCCACCAGGCGGTCGTGATCCCGCGCGACGCGCTGCGGGTCCATCCGTATTCGGTGCAGACCTGGGACGCGCAGACGTCCGGCACGTCGATCAAGCCGATGGTCGAGGGCCCGCTCGAAAAGCGCTGGGCCGAGCTGACCGGCAAGCGCAAGCCGCCGCGCTGAGCGCCCCCCGCGCGCCGAATCGCCGCGGGGCGCCCGCGGGCCCGCCGCGCGCGTCTCCGGTACAATCGGACGATCGTTCCGCCCAGGCGCCGCGGCCCGTGCACCGGCCCGCCCGCGCCCTTCTCTCGCAGGTTTCGCCCATGTCCAACAATCAGATCCTTTTCGAACGCGCGCAGCAAACCATCCCCGGCGGCGTCAACTCGCCGGTCCGCGCATTCCGTTCGGTCGGCGGCACGCCGCGCTTCGTCGCGCGCGCGCAGGGCCCGTATTTCTGGGATGCCGACGGCAAGCAGTACATCGACTACATCGGCTCGTGGGGGCCGATGATCGTCGGCCACGTCCATCCGGAAGTGCTCGCGGCGGTGCAAAAGGTGCTCGGCGACGGCTTCTCGTTCGGCGCGCCGACCGAGGCCGAGATCGTGATCGCCGAGGAAATCTGCAAGCTCGTGCCGTCGATCGAGCAGGTGCGGATGGTGTCGAGCGGCACCGAGGCGACGATGAGCGCGCTGCGTCTCGCGCGCGGCTTCACGGGCCGCAGCCGGATCGTCAAGTTCGAGGGCTGCTACCACGGCCACGCGGACAGCCTGCTCGTGAAGGCCGGCTCGGGCCTGCTGACGTTCGGCAACCCGACGTCGGCCGGCGTACCCGCCGACATCGCGAAGCACACGACCGTGCTCGAATACAACAACGTCGCGAAGCTCGAGGAAGCGTTCGCCGCGTTCGGCGACGAGATCGCCGCGGTGATCGTCGAGCCGGTGGCCGGCAACATGAACCTCGTGCGCGGCACGCCCGAATTCCTGAACGCGCTGCGCGCACTGTGCACGAAGCACGGCGCGGTGCTGATCTTCGACGAAGTGATGTGCGGCTTCCGCGTCGCGCTCGGCGGCGCGCAGGCGTACTACGGCATCACGGCCGACCTCACCTGTCTCGGCAAGGTGATCGGCGGCGGGATGCCGGCCGCCGCATTCGGCGGCCGCCGCGACATCATGGCCCACCTCGCGCCGCTCGGCGGCGTCTACCAGGCCGGCACGCTGTCGGGCAACCCGATCGCGGTCGCCGCGGGCCTGAAGACGCTGCAGCTGATCCAGGCGCCCGGCTTCTACGACGCGCTCACCGCGCAGACGAAGCGCCTCGCCGACGGCCTCGCCGCCGAGGCGCGCGCGGCCGGCGTGCCGTTCGCGGCCGATTCGATCGGCGCGATGTTCGGCCTCTACTTCGCGGAGCGCGTGCCGACGAGCTTCGCCGAAGTTACGCAGAGCAACGTCGAGCGCTTCAACCGCTTCTTCCACCTGATGCTCGACGAGGGCGTGTATTTCGCGCCGTCCGCGTACGAAGCCGGCTTCGTGTCGAGCACGCACGACGACGCGGTGATCGACGCGACGCTCGCCGCCGCCCGCCGCGCGTTCGCCGCGCTGGCAGCCTGACGCGGGGCCGCGCGGATGTTCTCGGATACCGATTTCGCCCACATGCAGCGCGCGCTCGCGCTGGCCGCGCGCGGGATGTACACGACGACGCCGAACCCGCGCGTCGGCTGCGTGATCGTCAAGGACGGCGACGTGATCGGCGAAGGCTACACGCAGCCGGCCGGCCATGATCACGCGGAAGTGCAGGCGCTGAAGGACGCGCGCTCGCGCGGCCACGACCTCGCGGGCTCGACCGTCTACGTGACGCTCGAGCCGTGCAGCCATTTCGGCCGCACGCCGCCGTGCGCGAACGCGCTGATCGACGCGCGCGTCGCGAAGGTCGTCGCGGCGATGGAAGACCCGAACCCGCAGGTGTCGGGGCGCGGCCTCGGGATGTTGCGCGACGCGGGCATCGACGTGCGCTGCGGCCTGCTCGCGCACGAGGCGGGCGAACTGAACATCGGCTTCGTGTCGCGGATGACGCGCGGCCGCCCGTGGGTGCGGATGAAGAGCGCCGCGTCGCTCGACGGCCGCACCGCGCTGCCGTCCGGCGAGAGCCAGTGGATCACCGGCGATGCCGCGCGCCTCGACGGCCACGCGTGGCGCGCGCGCGCGTGCGCGATCCTCACCGGCATCGGCACCGTGCGCGAGGACGACCCGCAGCTCACCGTGCGCGGCATCGACACGCCGCGCCAGCCGCAGCGCGTGCTCGTCGACAGCCGCCTCGAGCTGCCGCTCGACGCGCGCCTGCTCGAAGGCGCGCCGCTCCTGATCTTCTGCGGCCGGCTCGACGCGGCGGGCGAAGCACGCGCCACGGCGCTGAAGGCGCTCGGCGCGGAGATCGTGCCGCTGCCGAACGCGCACGGCAAGGTCGACCTGCCGGGCATGCTGGCGGCGCTCGGCGCGCGCGGCATCAACGAGCTGCACGTCGAGGCGGGCCACAAGCTGAACGGCTCGCTGCTGCGCGAACATTGCGTCGACGAGCTGCTGGTCTACCTCGCGCCGAGCCTGCTCGGCGCGGACGCGGCCGGCATGTTCGATCTCGCCGCGCCGGCCAGCCTCGACGCGCGCGCGCGGCTCACGTTTCACAGCATCGAGCGGATCGGCGACGATCTGCGGATCCTGGCGCGCTTCGCGCCGCCCAACGCCTCTCATTGAACGGAATCGTCACGATGTTTACCGGAATTGTCGCGGCCGTCGGCCGCATTGAATCGATCCAGCCGCTCGGCGCGTCGCCGGACGCGGGCGTGCGCCTCACCGTGAAAGCCGGCGAGCTCGACCTCGCCGACGTCGCGCTCGGCGACAGCATCGCGATCCAGGGCGCGTGCATGACGGTGATCGAGAAATCGGCCGACGCGTTCGATGTCGAGGTGTCGCGCGAAAGCCTGAACCGCACGGTCGGCCTCGCGGCGCCCGGCGACGTCAATCTGGAAAAGGCGCTGCGCGCGCACGACCGGCTCGGCGGGCACATCGTGTCCGGCCACGTCGACGGGCTCGGCACGGTGTCGCACTTCGCGCCGGTCGGCGAGTCGCACGAGCTGCGCATCGTCGCGCCGCGCGAGCTCGGCCGCTACCTCGCGTACAAGGGCTCGATCACCGTGAACGGCGTGAGCCTGACGGTGAACTCGGTCGCCGACAGCGCGGACGGCTGCGAATTCTCGATCAACCTGATTCCGCACACGGTCGACGTGACGACGCTGCGGCACCTGAAGGCCGGCAGCACGGTCAATCTCGAGGTCGACATGATTGCGCGGTATGTGGAGCGGATGCTGTCGGCGTCGCAACCCGTCGGCACTCCGCAGGACTGACCGTCCGGCCCGGGCGCACCGGGGCAACCGGGCGCCGCGCCTCAGGCCGCGACATCGGCCTGCGCAGCGGCCGTCACGCGATCGCGCCCGGCCGCCTTCGCCGCATAGAGCGCGGCGTCGGCGCGGGCCATCAGCTGCGACAGCGGCTCGTCGGCCGCGCGCTCGGCCACGCCGGCACTGAACGTGAACCGAACCCCACCCGCCCCGCCGCCGCCCGCGGCACGCGCAAGCGACGCGCGCAGCCGCTCGATCGCGCGCGTGGCATCGCCCTCGGCGGTATCCGGGCAGAGCACCGCGAATTCCTCCCCGCCAAGCCGCCCGAACAGGTCGCAGGGCCGGATCCCGCCCGACACGACCGCGG
Organism: Burkholderia pyrrocinia; assembly: GCA_001527685.1. GTDB lineage: Bacteria > Pseudomonadota > Gammaproteobacteria > Burkholderiales > Burkholderiaceae > Burkholderia > Burkholderia pyrrocinia_D. Next base: position 105,329 of record LOZU01000025.1, on the reverse strand, counting down.
CGAAATGCACGAGCGCCTGATCGCCGGCCGCATGGCCGTGGCGGTCGTTGATCGTCTTGAAGTTGTCCAGGTCGACGATGGCGAGCGACAGCGGCACGCCGGTGCGCACTGCGCGCAGGCACTGCTGCTCGGCCCGCTCGAGGAACGCGCCGCGCATCATCGCCCCGGTCAGGCCGTCGACGGTCGCGAGCCGCTCGAGACGTTCCGCCACCCGGTCGTGCGCGAGCATCACGACGCCCATCGACAGGCACAGCAGGCTCAGCACGCCAAGCGCGAGAAACACGACGTTCGCCGGGGCCACGCTCGCCACCGACGTGTCGCTCAGGTGGCCGAGCATGAACCCGACGCTGCGGGCGGCATGCGCGAGCGCGCCGGCCACGGCCACGACGGCGACGAACACGTAGCTGTACGCGGACCGGTTCGACGGCCGGCGGCGCCACGCCAGCCAGCCGATCGAGAAGCGCGTGTAGGCGACGAACGCGGACACGAGCACGACGCGCAAGCGCGGATCGCCGCCGTTCAGCGCGAAATCGATCAGCACCAGGATCAGCAGCGCGACCGCGGCCAGCTCGGCGCGATACACGGCGCGCACGCCGAAGAACTGCCGGAAGCCTTGCAGCACCGCCAGCGTCGCGCACGCATACAGCGCCGCCGCCACCCCGACGACGGCCGTGGATGCGCCGGCCGCGAGCGCGAGCCCGATCGACACGGCCATCAGCGCCTGCGCGACCAGCCAGCTGCGCAGCCCCGGCAGGCCGGCGCGCAGCAGCGAGCCGAGCACGGCCAGCGACACGATGCAATGGATCAACAGGATCAGCAGGAGAACGGCGGGAGTCGACATGTCCGGAGCGCCCAATCTGAATCGCCGAACGCCGCCGCCCATGCGCCACCACCGGCGCGTCGCGCCGCGTGGCTGGCCCCGCCGAAAATGCGCGCCGGCGATGCGATCGGGTCGGGTCGGGTCGGACGCGACCCGTCGCGCCCGGCGTTCTGGTCCGCTCGCACGACGTGCGAACGGTGCGCGCATTCTAACCGCTGCGGGTGACGGCATGCGAGCGCCGCACGCTCAGGCGGGCGCGCCGCCCGCCAGCGCCGGCCCGAGCCCGTCGAGCAGCGGCTGCAGCACCGCGGCGTCGGGGCGCCAGCGCCGCACCGCGCTCCCGTACAGCGGCTGGCGCACCTGCCCGGCGCTTGCGGTCGCGACCTGCCGTTCGGTCTGATGAAACGCGAGGCAGCGCGCGTCCCAGTCGAGCCCGCAATGGGCGAGCATACGCCGGGCCTGCCCTTCGAGATCGCCGACCACCTCCTCGTACTGCACGTCGAGCAGCAGGCCCGGCGGCAGCACGGCGCGCCAGTGCGCCATCAGCGCGTCGTACGCGCGATAGAAACGGCCGAGCTCGCCGAGGTCATAGCTGAACGGCACGTCGCGGAAACTCCGCGCGTAGGTCGACAGGCAGGTTTCGACCGGCGCGCGCCGCGTGTGGATGAAGCGCGCGTTCGGCAGCGCGAGATGGATGAAGCCGACGTTGATGAAGTTGTACAGATACTTGTCGACGATCCGCTCGTACGGGCCGCCGACGACCCAGTGCGCGATGCGCCGCCGGTAATCCTCGCCAAGCGCGCGCAGCGCACCCGCCGGCGCGTCGCGCAGCGCGTCGAGCGCCAGCGGGCCGGCCGGCGCGGCCGGCGACACCGCGAGCAGCAGGCTCTCCCCGAATGCCTCGGATTCACCGGCGCCGAACACCCGCGGATGGCTCGCGAGGACCTGCTCGACGAGCGTCGAGCCCGAGCGCGGCATCCCGATCACGAACACCGGCGCCGCCGACGGGTCGCCCGCCCCGCCCTTCGCGCACAGCAGGTCCGCGCCGAACGCGTCGGCCATCTGCTCGAGCAGCGCAAGCATCATGCGCTCGTCGTAGTGGATCAGCGACCGGTAGAGCGTGTTCGCGCGCGTCAGGTAAGCGAAGCCGCGCGCCGGCTCGCCGACGCCCTTGAGCGCCTCGGCGTAAGCGAAATACAGGTCGGCCTGCCGCGCGGCCGGCCATTCGCCGGCGACGGCGACCTGCCGCTCGAGCGACGCGAAGCACGGATCGTCGACGTCCAGCGCCTTCGACTGCACCAGGTTCCAGTAGTAGGTCGCGCAGTCCGGCGCCAGTTCGATCGCGGTGCGCCACGCAGCGTGCGCGTCGTCGATCCGGCCGAGCACGTTCAGGCAGTTGGCCAGATTGTTGTACGAGCCGTCCGACAGCGGAGCGAGCTCGGTCGCGCGGCGATAGCAGTCCGCCGCCGCCGCGTAGGCGTGGTCCGCTTCCCAGGCGATCCCGAGCCGGTGCCATGCCCGCGCGTCGTTCGGCGCGAGCGCGAGCGCCGCCCGCGCCTGCTCGATCGCCGCGGCGCGCGCGGCCTCGCGCGCATCGCCGGGCCCGCTCATGCGCGCGGCCCGGTGCGCGCGTGGATCATCAAGACGGGTGTGCTGCTCACGTGGGCTCCTCTTCGATACCGTCGCCATCAAATGGCCGGAGTATCTTGAAATTGCCCGCACGCTGCGTAACAAACCGATACCGGACTATTACCGGCGTAACCGATCGCCCCGTGCGACAGGCGCCGCGTCATTTCATGTAATACGTGTAATGCGTGTAATCCGCATTGAAAGGCGATCCAAAGGCATGCCCCAGATCGTCGAACGCCATCGCGGCAGTGCGTACCGGCGTCGGGCGGCGCCTTCATCATCCTGAGCTGGCTGGACGGCTTCGACCCGCGCGCGACCTTGCGTCCGCGCTATGATGCCGAAGCGCCTTGCGCGCAATCCCGAGAACCGTCACGCGCGCCATCGCGCTCACGCACTCCATCGAGGAATCCCCATGTCCATTTCGATGTACCAGGCCTCGCTGCCTGTCCTGATCCGCGGCCTGACCAGCCTGCAGCACATCCTCGGCAAGGCCCAGGCGCACGCGGCCGAGAAGCAGATCGATCCGTCGGTGTTCATCGGCGCCCGCCTCTACCCGGACATGCTGCCGCTCGTCCGCCAGGTCTACATTGCAACCGACACGGCGAAGGGTTGCGCCGCGCGGCTGGCCGGCGTCGAGATCCCGAGCTACCCCGACGTCGAGCAGACGTTCGACGAACTGCAGGCGCGCCTGCAGAAGACGATCGACTACCTGAAGGGCTTCGACGCGGCGCAGATCGACGGCACGGAAGACCGCCAGGTCGTGCTCAAGATGCGCGTCGGCCCGCTCGAATTCACCGGCCAGTCGTACCTGCTGGGCTTCGTGCTGCCCAACTTCTTCTTCCACGTGACGACCGCCTACGACATCCTGCGCCACAACGGCGTCGAGCTCGGCAAGCTCGATTACCTCGGCCGCCCGTAACGGCGGCACGCCTCCCGGGCCGGCGCGCAACCCGCCGGCCCGGGCCTGCCCGGCGGCCGGCTGCGCCGGCATTTGCCCCCGCGGGCGACGGCCGCCGCCCGCGCCAGCCGAAACCCGGCCCGGCTGGCGTAAAATACGCACTTTCCTCTTTCTCGCCCCTCCCCTTTATGACGCTCGCCTCCACGCCCGACATCATTGCCGAGCTGAAAGCCGGCCGGATGGTGATCCTGGTCGACGAAGAAGACCGCGAAAACGAAGGTGATCTGGTGATCGCCGCCGAGTTCGTGACGCCGGAAGCGATCAACTTCATGGCCAGGTACGGCCGCGGCCTGATTTGTCTGACGTTGACGCAGGAGCGCTGCAAGCAGCTGCACCTGCCGCTGATGACGTATCGCAACGGCACGCAGTACGGCACCGCGTTCACGGTCAGCATCGAAGCGGCCGAAGGCGTGACGACCGGCATCTCGGCGGCGGACCGCGCGCACACGATCGCCACGGCGGTCGCGCACGACGTGCGCCCCGAGCACATCGTGCAGCCGGGCCACGTGTTCCCGATCATGGCGCAGCCGGGCGGCGTGCTCGTGCGCGCCGGCCACACCGAGGCCGGCTGCGACTTCACGGCGCTCGCGGGCCTCACGCCCGCCGCGGTGATCTGCGAAATCATCAAGGACGACGGGACGATGGCGCGCCTGCCCGACCTGATCGAGTTCGCGCAGGAGCACAACCTGAAGATCGGCACGATCGCCGACCTGATCCACTATCGCAGCCGCACCGAGTCGATCATCGAGCGCGTTGCCGAGCGCACGATGCAGACCGCGCACGGCACGTTTCGCGCGGTGCTGTACCGCGACCAGCCGACCGGCTCGCCGCACATCGCGCTGGTGCGCGGCACGCCGTCGCCGGAGCGCGACACCCCGGTGCGCGTGCACGAGCCGCTGTCGGTGCTCGACCTGCTCGAGACCGGCGTGTCGACCCACTCGTGGACGCTCGACGCGGCCATGCGCGAGATCGCGCAGCGCGACCACGGCGTGATCGTGCTGCTCAACTGCGGCGACACGAAGGAACATCTGGTCGACGTCTTCAAGGCGTTCGACGAGGAAGAGAAGGCCGCGGTGCTCAAGCGCCGGCCGGTCGATTTCAAGACGTTCGGCATCGGCGCGCAGATCCTGCGCGATGTCGGCGTCAGCAAGATGCAGGTGCTGTCGAATCCGCGCAAGCTGGGCAGCATGTCCGGCTACGGCCTCGAAGTCACGGGCTTCATCCCGATGCCCGGCGGCGAAGCCAAGGCCTGCGGCTCGACGCCGCACGCGTAACCCGTCACGGCACTTTCGACTTATAACCGTTCATCCACACCACGGACAAAAATCATGGAAATCGGACAATACCAACCGAATCTCGAAGGCGACGGCCTGCGTATCGGCATCGTGCAATCGCGCTTCAACGAGCCGGTGTGCAACGGCCTCGCCGATGCGTGCGTCGAGGAACTGGAGCGCCTCGGCGTTTCCGGCGAAGACGTGCTGCTGGTGTCGGTGCCGGGCGCGCTGGAAATCCCGCTCGCGCTGCAGAAGCTCGCGGAAAGCGGCCAGTTCGACGCGCTGATCGCGCTCGGCGCGGTGATCCGCGGCGAGACCTACCACTTCGAACTCGTGTCGAACGAGAGCGGCGCGGGCATCACCCGCATCGGCCTCGACTTCAACCTGCCGATCGCGAACGCGGTGCTGACGACCGAAACCGACGAGCAGGCCGTCGCGCGCATGACCGAGAAGGGTCGTGACGCGGCGCGCGTCGCGGTCGAGATGGCCAACCTGACGATGGCGCTCGACCAGCTCGGCGACGACGAGGAAGACGAAGAAGAAGACGAAGACGACGAAGAGGAGCGCGCATGAAGAAGAGCGCCCGCCGACAATCGCGCGAGCTGGCGACGCAAGGCCTGTACCAGTGGCTGCTGTCGAACGCGTCTTCAGGCGAGATCGACGCGCAGCTGCGCGGCGCGCTGGGTTACGACAAGGCCGACAAGGAACTGCTCGACGCGATCCTGCACGGCGTGATCCGCGAGCATGCAACGCTCGCGGAAGCGCTCACGCCGTGCCTCGATCGTCCGATCGACCAGCTGTCCCCGATCGAACGCGCGGTGCTGCTGATGGCGACGTTCGAACTCACGCATCACCTCGAAACGCCGTACCGCGTGATCATCAATGAAGCGGTCGAGCTGACCAAAACGTTCGGCGGCTCCGACGGCTACAAGTACGTGAACGGCGTGCTCGACAAGCTCGCCGCGAAGCTGCGCCCCGCCGAAACGCAGGCGCGCCGCAACGGCTGATCTCCGACGGGCGCGCATGCGCCCGTTTTTCATTTCACGCTCCCCTCTTCCGACCGACCGATGAATACCACCGCCGATTCGCTCGTGACGCTCGCAGCGCGCGTCGACGCGATCCAGCCGTTCTACGTGATGGAACTGATGAAGGAGGCGCAGCGGCTCGAAGCCGCGGGCCGCGACATCATCCACATGGGCATCGGCGAACCGGATTTCACCGCGCCGGAGCCGGTGGTCGAGGCCGCCGCCGCCGCGCTGCGCCGCGGCGTCACGCAATACACGAGCGCGCTCGGCATCGCGCCGCTGCGCGAGGCGATCGCCGCGCACTATGCGCGCGCGTACGGCATCACGGTGAGCCCGGAGCGGATCGTCGTGACGGCGGGCGCGTCCGCCGCGCTGCTGCTTGCGTGCCTCGCGCTGGTCGGCCGCGACGACGAGGTGCTGATGCCGGACCCGTCGTACCCGTGCAACCGGCACTTCGTCGCGGCGGCCGAAGGCCGCGCGGTGCTCGTGCCGAGCGGCCCGGCTGCACGCTTCCAGCTCACCGCGGACGACGTGCGCCGGCGCTGGGGCGACCGCACGCGCGGCGTGCTGCTCGCGTCGCCGTCGAACCCGACCGGCACGTCGCTCGAGCCCGACGAGCTGAAGCGGATCGTCGAGGCCGTGCGCGCCCGCGGCGGCTTCACGATCGTCGACGAGATCTACCAGGGGCTCAGCTACGACGCGCCGCCCGTGTCGGCGCTGTCGTTCGGCGACGACGTCGTCACCGTCAACAGCTTTTCGAAGTACTTCAACATGACCGGCTGGCGGCTCGGCTGGCTGGTCGTCCCGCCGGCGCTCGTCGGCACCTTCGAGAAGCTCGCGCAGAACCTGTTCATCTGCCCGTCCGCGCTCGCGCAACATGCGGCGCTCGCGTGCTTCGAACCGGCCGCGCTCGAGATCTACGAGGCGCGCCGCCTCGAATTCAAGCGGCGCCGCGATTTCATCGCGCCGGCGCTCGAGCGGCTCGGCTTCACGGTGCCCGTGATGCCGGACGGCGCATTCTATGTCTACGCGCACTGCGGCGGCGTCGCGCATCCGGCGGCCGGCGACAGCGCGGCACTCACGCAGGCGATGCTGCACGACGCGGGCGTCGTGCTGGTGCCGGGCATGGATTTCGGCGTGCATGCGCCACGCGACTATATCCGGCTGTCCTATGCGACCGCGTACCCGCGCCTCGAGGAAGCGGTCGAGCGGCTCGCGACGCTGTTCGGGCAGCGCTGACCGGCTGCGCGGCAGGCCGGCAAAGTCAGCGTCGGCAGGCGAAAAAAAAGCACCCTCGCGGGTGCTTTTTTGTTTTCTCCGGGCCGGCTTCGCGCCCGAATTCACGTGTTACGCGCCGAGCTCCGAATGATCGGCGTGCGCCTTGTTGGCGGAATCGACGCTCGCGTCGTCCTGCTGCGGCGCCTTCGGCGCGGCCGCCTTGGCGGCGACGATCGGCTGCGCGTTGTCGAGCGTGGCACGCACGCGCTTCGCGCCGCCCGTCGACGACACCGCGGCGGTCACCATCGGCTTCGCCTGCTGGGCCGGCGCCTGCGGCGCAAACACCGACACGCTGCGGCCACGGGCCACGTCGCGCAGCCGGCCGCGCTCAGCCACCACCTTCGAGCCGTAACCGTTGTCCTCGGGGTTCGTCGAGCCGTTGTACAGGCGCAGGCCGCTCGCGAGCGAGCCACCGCGCGCGATGCAGTCCTTCAGCACGAGCGCGCCGACCTGGATGTTCGCGAGCGGCTGCAGCGCGGTGCCGGTGCCGCCGAAATACTCGAACTTGTCGGAATGGACCTTCGACATCACCTGCATCAGGCCCTTCGCGCCGACGCCGCTCTCGGCGTACGGGTTGAAGCCCGATTCGATCGCCATCACGGACAGCAGCAGCAGCGGATCGAGGCCGACGTCGTGGCCGGTCTGGAACGCCGCCTTGACGAGCTGGCCGACCGGCTCCTGCGCGACGCGGTAGCGGCGCGACAGGTAGGTGGCGACGAGCGCCTGCTGGCGGTTCGACGCGAGCGCGCGGTCGTCGCGCGCATCGGCGGGCACCCGCTGGGCCGGGATCAGCTTCGCAAGCGTGACCGGCGACTGGCCGTTGCGGGCATCGTCGGCGGCATCGTTCTGCGAGACGGCTTCCGAGGCGACGTCGAGATCGGCCGCCAGCGCGTCGGTTTCCGGACCGTCGTCCTGCTGCGGCTGCGCGCCCGCGGGCGCGAAATTCGGCAGCGGATGGCCGGTCAGCAAACGGGCCGGGCCGGCCTGCACGGCCGCGGACACGACCGGCATCAGCTTCGCGGCAAGCGTGCCGCGCACGGCCGGCAGCATCCAGAGGGCAAGCGCGACCGCAACAGCGAGACAACCTACGACGCTGAATAAGTGGTGACTGACACGCGTCCCGCGACGCAGCATTTCACGCACGAGGTGCGTATGCCGCTCACTGGGACGCCACGATAACCAAGCGTTCATTCAGATCTCCCATGAACATGATTCATGCGGCTCGCTCAGCTCGATGGCGAGGCGGAACACGCGCCGCGGAATCACGACGCCGCACGTCTTGGCGGACGCGCAGGCATCGGAGAAACGGTATAAGTACCGTTCGAGGCCACGGCAGAACAGGGCCGGCACCTTTCTCAAGGCGGGCAAATGCGGTGGCACTCACGCAAAAAACCAGCGTCAGGAGGCGCTGGCTGTGACTACGACTAGAGCCGTCGACAGGCCGTGCAGGTTCCGGCGGACGGTGACGCGCTGCGTCAGAAGATCGGTGATTGGCGGCTTGAAGCCTTTTACCCTGCAACCAATGTGAGCGGATTCTAACAGGGTTTTATAGATCGTCAACACTATAAAACCGCCAAATCATAACAAAAAGTAATTATAGATCGCCCTTCGGAAGCCGGAGCCCCTTGCCGTAGGGGGTTTGCGCACCGTCGACTTTTTTCTCGGCCGGGCAGCCGTGCGGCCGGCCGGGTAAAATCGTCGGTCGATTCGGGGCCGCAGCCGGCCGCTGCGCCCGCCCATCGCCGCTCCGCCGTGCGGGCGGCCCGGACCTTATTCATGAAATACAAAGACTTACGCGATTTCATCCAGCGCCTCGAGGCGCTCGGCGAGCTGCGGCGCGTCACGCAGCCGGTGTCGCCGGTGCTTGAGATGACCGAACTGTGCGACCGCGTGCTGCGCGCCGGCGGCCCCGCGCTGCTGTTCAACGCGCCGCCCGGCAACGATTTTCCGGTGCTCGGCAACCTGTTCGGCACGCCGCGGCGCGTCGCGCTCGGCATGGGCGTCGATGCCGGCGACGAGGCCGCGCTCGACTCGCTGCGCGACCTCGGGCGCCTGCTGTCCGCGATGAAGGAACCCGATCCGCCGCGCAGCCTGAAGGACGCCGGCAAGCTGCTGTCGCTCGCGAAGGCGCTGTGGGACATGGCGCCGAAGACGGTGTCGTCGCCGCCGTGCCAGGAAATCGTCTGGGAGGGCAACGACGTCGACCTCGGCAAGCTGCCGATCCAGACCTGCTGGCCGGGCGACGCGGGCCCGCTGATCACCTGGGGCCTGACGGTCACGCGCGGCCCGAACAAGCCGCGCCAGAACCTCGGCATCTACCGCCAGCAGCTGATCGGCCGCAACAAGCTGATCATGCGCTGGCTCGCGCACCGCGGCGGCGCGCTCGACTTCCGCGAGTTCGCGCTGCGCAACCCCGGCAAGCCGTATCCGGTCGCCGTCGTGCTTGGCGCCGATCCGGCCACCACGCTCGGCGCGGTGACGCCGGTGCCCGATTCGCTGTCCGAGTACCAGTTCGCGGGCCTCCTGCGCGGCAGCCGCACCGAGCTCGCGAAATGCCTGACGCCCGGCGTCGACACGCTGCAGGTGCCGGCGCGCGCGGAGATCGTGCTCGAGGGCTTCATCTACCCGCAGGACGGCGCGCCTGCGCCCGCCCCCGCCGGCGCGCCGCCGCGCCCGGCGAACGGCGCGAGCGCCGCGTACGAGCACGCGCTCGAAGGGCCGTACGGCGACCACACCGGCTACTACAACGAGCAGGAGTGGTTCCCGGTGTTCACGGTCGAGCGCATCACGATGCGCCGCGACGCGATCTACCACTCGACCTACACGGGCAAGCCGCCCGACGAGCCCGCGGTGCTCGGCGTCGCGCTGAACGAGGTGTTCGTGCCGCTGCTGCAGAAGCAGTTCTCGGAGATCACCGACTTCTACCTGCCGCCCGAGGGCTGCAGCTACCGGATGGCGATCGTCCAGATGAAGAAGAGCTACGCGGGCCACGCGAAGCGCGTGATGTTCGGCGTCTGGAGCTTCCTGCGGCAGTTCATGTATACGAAGTTCATCGTCGTCGTCGACGAGGACGTGAATATCCGCGACTGGAAGGAAGTGATCTGGGCAATCACGACGCGCGTCGATCCGGTGCGCGACACCGTGATGGTCGACAACACGCCGATCGACTATCTCGATTTCGCGTCGCCGGTCGCGGGCCTCGGCTCGAAGATGGGGCTCGACGCGACCAACAAGTGGCCCGGCGAGACGAGCCGCGAATGGGGCCGCCCGATCGAGATGGACGCCGCCGTGAAGACGCGCGTCGACCGGATCTGGCAGGATCTCGGCCTGTAACGCGAACCGGCGCCCGGCCCGCCGGGCGCAACAACAAGATCGACGATGAGCTTTCCCCCCGCCTCGATGCTGTCCGACGGGTTCTTCCTGTCGCTGTCGCTGTGCCTCGACATCGGCCTCGTGAATGTCGCGATGCTGTCGCTCACGCTGTCGCACGGCTTCCGGCCGGGTTTCTGGCTCGGCGTCGGCTCGTGCGTCGGCGACCTCGTGTACGCGGCGCTCGCGCTCGCGGGGATGGCCGTGCTGCTGCAGTTCGAAGCGGTGCGCTGGGTGGTCTGGATCGGCGGCGGCGCAGTGCTGCTGTTCCTGACGTGGAAGATGGCGCGCGAAGCGCTGGCGCCCGGCAACGCGCCGGACGACGCCGCCGCGGACGGCGCGCTGCCGCCACGCGCGAGCGCGCGGCGCAGCTTCATGCGCGGGATGCTGCTCGCGATGTCGTCGCCGAGCGCGATCCTGTGGTTCGCGGCGGTCGGCGGCGCGCTGATCGCGAAGGCCGGCGCGACCACGCCGGCCACCGCGTCGGTGTTCCTGTCCGGTTTCTTCCTCGGCGGCCTCGCGTGGACGCTGTTCATGTGCACGCTCGCGAGCCAGGGCCGCAAGCGCGCGGGCGCGGGGCTGATGCGCGCGTGCCACGTCGCGTCGGCGCTGCTGTTCGCGTATTTCTCGTACAGCGTGATCGTCGGCGGCTATCGCGACCTGATCGCACACGCAGTCTGAACACGCACCGAACGGCCGCCCCAATAGAAAACGGCGCAGCGTCCCTGACGGGAGGCTGCGCCGTTTGCCACGCGCGGACGAGCCGCGCGGGCGTCAATCAGCGACGCCAGTAGCCGTGGCCGTAGTAGCCATGATGGCGCCAGTACGGACGGCCGTAATAGCCGCCATATCCACCGTATCCACCGACCACCACGGCGGGCGGCGGATAGTAGACCGGCGGCGGTGCATAGACGACGGGCGGCGGCGGTGCGTAATACACGGGCGGCGGCGCCGCATAGACCGGATACGCGGGCGCGACCGGGATCCCGATGCCGACCCCGATCGACACGTGAGCCTGCGCGGCGCTTGCGGCACCCAGGCCCAGCGCGGCAGCGGCGATGAACGGAATGAGCTTTTTCACTTCGATTCTCCTGCTGGAGCGATCATTTTATGCGCTCCGGTCGGCAACGGCGGGCATGCACGTCGCATGCAAGCAATGTAGCGAAAAGCGCTCGAGCCCGTACTCTGCATTTGTAGCAAATTGCAATCGCGCCCCCGTGCCGGCCGCGCGCCGCCTGGCGCACGCGCCCGCCGAGGGCCTCGGCGGACCGCATGAATCGGCCGGGCGGGACCGTCGGCGACGGATCGTCAGGTCAGCCTTACCGATTGCCGCGCGCGGGGCGTGCCGGCCGCCGTAATGAACGATTACAAATTTGAGACAAAAAGCCGACAGTCGTCGCGGCGGCGCCGGCCGACGCCCTGCTCGGGGTCGGATCGCGACGCGCCGTGCGAGCCGCCGCTCGCCTGCCGCGGCCGCTTCCCTGTTCCTGCTTCCTGCGATACTGGCGGCTTCCCGGTTTTCGCTTCGTCCACCGCCATGCCCGTTCCCGTCATGCCCCGTCTCGGCTTCATCGGCGCCGGCCGCCTCGCGCGCTGCGTCGCGCAGCGCTTCGCGCAGGCCGGCTTTCCCGTCGCCGCGGTCGCGAGCCGCACGCCGGCGTCGGCCGCCGCGCTCGCCGCGCGCATCGACGGCTGCCGCGCGCTCGCGTCGCCGCAGGATGTGATCGATGCGGCCGACCTGATCTTCCTGACCGTCCCCGACGACCATCTCGCGGCGAGCGCCGCGCTGCTGCGCTTCGATGCGTCGCGTGCGGCCGGCCAGGCGCTCGTGCATTGCAGCGGCGCGTCGAGCGTCGACCTGCTGGACCCCGCGAAGCGGCAAGGCGCGGCGACGGGCGGGTTCCATCCGCTCTACCTGTTCGGCGGCGGCGACGCCGACCTGGCCCGCATCGACGGCTGCTCGGTGACGATCGAGGCCGACGGCGCGCTGCACGCGGTGCTCGCGCGCCTCGCGGCCGCGCTCGGCTGCCATCCGCTGTCGATTCCGGCCGGCGGCCGGATGCTGTACCACGCGGCCGCGCACTACGCGGCGAGTTTCGCGCTGTGCGGGCTCGCGGAAGCGGTGGACCTGTGGCGCACGCTCGGCTTCGACGAGGACGCCGCGCTGCGCGCGCTGCTGCCGATGCTGGCCGGCACGATCGAGACGGCGCGCGACAAGGGGCTGTCGAACGCGCTGGCGGGGCCCGTGTCGCGCGGCGACACCGGCATCGTCGAACGCCAGCTCGCGCTGCTCGAGGCGCGCGGCGGCGATCACGCGACGCTCTATGCGCTGATGACGCGCCGCGCGGTCGCGCTCGCGGCGAAGCGCGCGGCGCCGCCCGCGTCGCTGCCGGCGCTCGCCCGCGCCGTCGAAGCGTCACTCGCGCGCACCGCCGCGCCGCCCTCCCCCGCGCGCGACGAGGCGTGATAAGGTGTCGGCCGATGCGCCGCCATCCGGCGTTGGCGGCCGCACGCTACTCGACTGTAAAAAAAGGATGCCAACGATGTTCGGCGAAATCGCCCGTTTTCTGCTCAATACCGTCTTTACGCTGTTCGGCGCCGCGCTGATCCTGCGCGTCTGGATGCAGGCCGTCCGCGTGCCGCCGTACAACCCCGTCACGCAGGCCGTGCTGCAGGCCACCAACTGGCTGGTGCTGCCGCTGCGCCGCGTGATCGCCGGCGTGCGCGGCATCGACTGGGCGAGCGTCATCGCCGCGGTGGTGACGTCGTTCGTGTACGTGGTGCTGATGATCGTGATGGCCGGCGTCGACCCGACCTCGCTGGTGCCGACGATCGTGATCGTCGCGCTGCTGACCGTCGTGAAGTGGGCGCTCAACCTGGTGATCTGGATGACGATCCTGATGGCGCTGCTGTCGTGGCTGAACCCGCGCTCGCCAGCGATGCCGATCCTCTACCAGCTCACCGCGCCGTTCCTCAACCCGCTGCGCCGCGTGATCCCGAATCTCGGTGGCGTCGACCTGTCGCCGATCCTGCTGTTCGTGATCGTGCAGGTGCTGCTGATGATCGTGACGCGCGCCGCCGTGTCGCTCACGCTGTTCGGCATCTAACTACCCGCCTGCTCCGCCGGCGCGCCGAGCGTGTCGATCACGCCGAAGCGCGCCGGAATCATCGCGTAGCACACGCGCACCTTCTCCTGGCCGAGCCGCTCGAGCAGCCGCCGCGCCTCGTCGTCGGTGACGACGAATTCGACCTCGATCGTCAGCGACCCCTGCAATTCGAAGAAGCGGTCCTCGTGCAGCACCCGGTGCGCGCCGAAGCCCGCCATCGCGCGAAACGCGGACCCGCCCGCGACGCCCATCCGCCGGCCCTCCTCGAGCAGCCATTCCCATAGCGGCTTCCAGTGCAGCCGGTGCTGCTCATGCACGTAGAAGCGCAAGAAGATCCTGTCCATCGCCACCTCCGACGCCGGCCGCTCAGGGCCTGTTCACGCCAATAACGGGCTTGCGCCGGCGCTAGGCCGCGGCGAGCCACGCACGGGCGGTCCACATGCCGAGGACCGTCAACGAGAACGATCCCATCAAGTGTAGGGCAGCCACCGCGAACGCCCATCCGAACTCGCCCAGCAGTGCATGCGTCATCACCTCGACCGAGAAAGTCGAGAACGTCGTGAGCCCGCCGAGGAAGCCGGTGATCACGAACAGCCGCCACTCGGGCGGCAGCCCGGCGCGCGTCGCGAACACCACCGCGGCGATGCCGATCACGTAGCCGCCGATCAGGTTCGCGGCAAGCGTGCCGAGCGGCACCTCGGGCAGAAACTCGTTGAGCGCGAGGCTCAGGAACCAGCGCAGCAGCGCGCCGAACCCGGCGCCGACGAAGATCGCGACGATCGATTGGAACAAGGACACTCCCCGGTGACGATGCGGCGTGGCCGATGCGGCCCACGCTGAACTGTATGCGGAATCGCGCCGCGCCGGCAATTTCATGAAGCGATTCACGATTCGCGCGCACCCGGCGTCACGAATATTTTCCGGCGCATTACGCTGGACATTACAAATCAATTCGATATTGATCGATTATCCTTCAGCCTTCTTAAAATCTAGAAAACGGTTTTTCCCGATCGCGCGTTAACCCTGCAAACGCCCGTCTCATGGGCAACCCACGTATTTTCCCTTATCAGACATTCCCGAATTCGACCGATATTTCATGCAATTGACTTTGCCTATTTTGTAGACTTGTTTCGACCCACCCACTCCATCGGCATGGAGACTCGAAAAATGAACAAAATCCGCCTGTCGTCCATGTTGATTCCGGCACTGTGCGTGTCTCTGCTCGCGTCGAGCGTCGCGCTCGCCGAGGGCAACGGACCGCCGTCCTACGTCGAAGGCAATCGCGCGCCGAAGGGGTTTGCGCGCCCGCCGTTCCACACGAGGCAGCGCGCGAGCACGGCCGCGGTGTCCGGCCTCACGCCCGCGCTCGCGCGGCATGCGTACGGGTTCGACGCGATCGCCAACCAGGGCGACGGCATGGTCGTCGCGATCGTCGACGCGTACGACGACCCGAAGATCGAAGCCGATCTCGGCGTGTTCAGCAACGCGTTCTCGCTGCCGGCCTGCACCACGGCGAACGGCTGCTTCACCAAGGTGTACGCGCGCGGCGTCCGGCCCAGGACCGACCCGGGCTGGTCGCTCGAGATATCGCTCGACGTCGAATGGGTGCATGCGATCGCGCCGAAGGCGCGGATCGTGCTCGTCGAGGCCGCGTCGGCCAGCTTCACCGACCTGCTGGCCGCGGTCGACGTCGCGGTGAAGCGCGGCGCGTCCGTCGTGTCGATGAGTTTCGGCGGCAACGAGTTCAGCAGCGAGACCAGCTACGACAGCCACTTCAGCGTGCCGGGCGTCACCTTCGTCGCATCGTCCGGCGACAGCGGCACCGGCACCGAATACCCGGCGGCGTCGCCGTACGTGGTGGCGGTGGGCGGCACCACGCTGTCCACCGACGCGTACGGCAACTATGTCGGCGAGTCGGCCTGGAGCGGCAGCGGCGGCGGCGTGAGCGCCGTCGAGGCCGAGCCCGCCGGTCAAACCACGTGGCCGGTTCCGGTGGCCGGCAAGCGCGGCGTGCCGGACGTCAGCTACGACGCGAATCCGTCCAGCGGGTTCGCGGTGTACGACTCGGTCACCTATCAGGGGCAGGCGGGCTGGTTCCAGGTCGGCGGCACGAGCGCGGGCGCGCCGCAATGGGCCGCGCTCGTCGCGATCGCGAACTCGCTGCGCGCGGCGGCCGGCAAGAGCCGGCTGAGCGGCGCCTACGACGCGCTCTACGCGGTCGGGAAAACCGCCTACGGCAGCGACTATCACGACGTGACGACCGGCACCAACGGCAACTGCGGCAGCGTCTGCAGCGCCGCGGGCGGCTACGACTACGTGACGGGCCTCGGTTCGCCGCTCGCGCCATCGCTCGTGCAGGCGCTCGTCGCCCGGCCGTAGCCGCGCGGCCGCCGCCGGCCGGCCCGGGGCGCGGCGCTCAGCCGCGGCGCCATGCGCGGTCGAGCGCGCGCAGCGTCGCGAGTGCGCCGCCCTTCAGGCCGATCACGTCCGCGCGGCGCGCATGCGCCTCGCGCGCGTTGATGCGGATCACGTCGGCGCCGAGCCGTTCGCTGATCAGCCGCACGGTCGGGATCGCCGTGCCGGCCCCCACTTCGACCACCACCACGCGCCCGGCGCCGGCGAGCCAGTCGTCCAGCGCGCGCTCCTGCGCGTCGTAGCGCGCGCCGATCCATCCGGCGTCGCCGAACATCAGGATGTTCGGCCGCGCGAGGCCGCCGCAGTGCGGACACGCCGGCATCTCGCCGATCAGGCGGCAGGCCGCCGCGTCGACCTCCGGCGTGAACGGGTCCGCCGCCCACGTCTGTTCCGAGCACGGGCGCAAGCACTGCATCCGGTGGATCGAGCCATGGATCTCGACGATCCGCGCCAGATCGAAGCCGGCCTTCTGGAACTGCCCGTCGACGTTGCTCGTCAGCACGAAGCCGCCGTTCGGCATCGCGTCGAGCCAGCGGCGCAGGATCGCGAAGCCGTCGTGCGGCACGGTCGACCGGTACAGCCCGAGCCGATGGCCGTAGAAGCCCCAGGCGAGCTGCGGCCGCGCGCGGAACGCCTGCGGCGACGCGATCTCGTGGAATTCGAAGCGTTCGTGGCGCAACGCGGGGTACGCGCGCCAGAAGCCGTCCGTGCCGCGGAAGTCCGGCAGGCCGGAATCGACGCCGATGCCGGCGCCGGCCGTGACGAGCAGCGCGTCGGCGCGGGACAGCGCGGCGACGGCGGCGTCGATCAGGGCATCAGGCAGCGGCGATGCGCCGGCGGCGGCAGGATCGAGGGGCGGCATGAGGGTTCGGTGGTGAGGGGCGGGACGGCGTGGATTTCGCCGTCGCGATCATACGCCGACACGCCCTGCCTGACGACTCCGTCCGCCGTGGCGTCACGCGCCGCCGTCGCCGTGCGCTTCCGGCGTCGCGGCCGGCACGTCGTCGAGCGCGCGATAGACCGGCTTGCCGAGGCGGCCCGCGAGCGCCACGTCGGCATCCGCGCCGCGCGATTCGCCGTCGATCCGCAGCACCGCGTCGCAGCGATGCAGCAGCCGGTGCGCGGCCGGATAGAGAAACGTCTCGCTGATCGCGTCTCCGACCTGCTGCGACCCGGCCGTCGTGGCGAGCGGCAGCGACACCCATTCGGCGATCATCGGCACGTGCCCGCGCCGATAGACGGCCAGCGCCGCCTGCTCGAGCCGTGCGAGGTTCGCGGCGATGCGCGCTGGGTCGCCATCGGTGCCGCTGCGGTACGGCCCGGCCACCAGGATCAGTTGCGGCGTCATGCGGCATGCCCTCCCGCCTGCGCGTGCAATGCGGCGTATTGCAGCAGCATGATCGTCTTGCCGTCGACGATCTCGCCGCGCTCGATCGCCCGCAATGCCGCCTCGAGCGGCATCTCGACGACCTCCAGGTCCTCGCCCTCGTCCGCGAGGCCGCCGCCGTCGCCGGTGCGCAGCGACGCGTCGTACTCGCCGACGAAGAAGTGCAGCTTCTCCGTGACCGAGCCCGGGCTCATGTAGGCCTCGAACACCTTGCGCACGTTGCGCACGCGGTACCCCGTCTCCTCCTCGACTTCCGCGCGGATCCGGTCTTCCGGCGTCGCGTCGTCGAGCAGGCCGGCCGCCGCCTCCAGCAGCATGCCGTCGTGCCCGTTCACGAACGCCGGCATCCGGAACTGGCGCGTCAGCAGCACGTTGCCGGTCGCGGGATGGCGCAGCAGGATCGTCGCGCCGTTGCCGCGGTCGTAGGTCTCGCGGCTGAGCCGCTGCCAGGTGCCGTCGCGGCGGCGGTAATCGAACGTGACCTTCTTCAGCACGTACCAGTCGTCGGACAGCACGACGGTATCGACGATGCGCACGCGCTCCTGCGTGGTGACGACCATGACAGCCTCCATTCGACAGATGACGGCGCTGATGGTAACGTGCATATTCGTGCAATATCAAGAATATTCGTGCAACCCTCATGCTGACGACCCAACGCAAGAAAGCCATCCTCGACACGCTCCGGCGCGACGGCCAGGTGCTGGCCGGTGAATTGAGCGCGACCTTCGGCGTGTCGGAAGACACGATCCGCCGCGACCTGCGCGAGCTCGCCGCCGAAGGCCTGCTGCAGCGGGTGCACGGCGGCGCGCTGCCCGCTTCGCCCGCCACCGCGCCGTTCGCGCAGCGCCAGGATCTCGAATCGGCCACCAAGCGCCGCATCGCGCGGCGCGCCGCCGGGATGATCGCGCCGGGGCAGGTCGTGATCGTCGACGGCGGCACCACGTCGGCGCTGCTCGTGAGCCAGCTGCCGGCCGACCTGTCGGCGACGGTCGTCACGCACAGCCCGAGCGTCGCCGTCGCGCTCGCCGAGCATCCGTCGATCGACGTGATCCTGATCGGCGGGCAGCTGTTCAAGCACTCGATCGTGACGGTCGGCGCGGCAGCAATGGAGGCGATCGCCCGCGTGCATGCGGACCTGTACTTCATGGGGGTGACGGGCGTGCATCCTGCCGCCGGGCTGACCACCGGAAATTTCGAGGAGGCGGCGATCAAGCGCGCGCTGGCCGCGCGCGCGGCGGAAACGGTCGTGCTCGCGTCGTCGTCGAAGCTCAACGCGGCGTCGCCGTTCGTGATCGGCGAGCTCGCGCTCGCGCAGACGATCGTCGTCGAGGAGGCGACCGACGCCACACTGACGAAGCCGATCGAGGCGGCGGGCGTGACGGTCGTGCGGGCGTAGCGGCAGCGCCCGCTTCAAGCGCCTATTCGCCGCGAAACGCCGGCCGCCGCCGCTCCGCGAACGCGCGCAGCCCTTCGTCGAAATCCGCGCCCGCGCAGGCCATCCGCCGCAGCTCGGCGATCCGCTCGAGCGCGTCGACCGGCATCGGCCGCGCGTCCTGCAACACCCGCAGCTGCTCCTTCACCGCCTGGACCGCGAGCGGCGCCTTCGCGGCGATCGTGCGCGCGACGTCGAGCGCGGCCGCGTCGAGCGCACCGACCTCGACGAGCCGGTTCACGACGCCGTAGTGCGCGGCGCGCTCGGCATCGAGCGGCTGCGCGCAGAAGAACATCTCCTTCAGTACGTGGATCGGCAGGTTGTCGTAGAAGCGCAGCAGGCCGCTCGTCGAATACGGCAGGCCGATGTTCGCGGGTGTCATCGCGAGGCTCGCGCTGCGGTCCGCGACGACCATATCGCAGCTCATCACGAGATCGACCGCGCCGCCCCACGCGGAGCCCGACACCGCCGCGATCACGACGCCCGGATAGGTGCGCACGCGCCGCAGCGCGCGTTCGAGCGGCTTGTCGTACGCGAGCGGATCGCGATCGTCGGCCAGCTCGCGCAGGTCGTGCCCCGCACTCCACACGTCGCCGCCCGCCCCGCTCCCGAGAATGACCACCGGCGGCGGCCGCATACCCGCGAGCGCATCGAGGCGCTCGACCAGCGCATCGAGCAGCGTCGCGTCGAGCGCGTGCCGGCGCGCCGGATTCGCGAACGCAACGCGCGCGATGCGTTCGTCGGGCATCTCGACCGTCACGGTCGACATCGCATCGTGCATCGTCGGGCGGCTCATTGCAGCACCTCCGCCGGCGCGTCGGCCGTCTCGGCCTGGAAGATCGCGCGCTCCGCCAGCAGCGCGTCGATCGCCGCCGCATCGAAGCCCGCTTCGCGCAGCACGTCGACCGTATGCTCGCCGAGCAGCGGCGGCGCGCGGCGCGTGCGCGGCGCCGGCGCGGCGTCGCCCATCTCGCCGAGCGGCGTGACCACTTGCCGCAGCGCGCCGAGCGTCGGATGCGCGACGGTCTCGACGAGCCCGCACTGCGCGACCTGCGGATCGTCGAATACTTCGTCGAGCGTATGGATCGGCCCCGCCGGCAGCCCGGCCTCGACGAAGCGCTGCGTCCATTCGCGCTTGCCGCGCGTGCGCAGCCGCGCTTCGAGCAGCGCCTTCAGCGCATCGCGGTTCGCGACGCGCGCATCGTTGGTCGCGAAGCGCGGATCGTCGGGCAGCGCCGGCAGGTCGAGGAGGCGGCACAGGCGCAGCCACATGTCGGACGTGATCGGCGCGAGGTTCAACGGCCCGTCGGCGGTCTCGAACACGCCGTACGGCGCGATCACCGCATGCGCGTTGCCGGTGCGGCGCGGCACGTCGCCGAGGCTCAGGTAGCGCTGCCCGTGCACGCTCAGCAGCGCGACGAGGCTTTCGAGCAGCGACGTGCCGACGTGCCGGCCGCGCCCGGTGCGCGTGCGCTCGAACAGCGCGGCGACGATCGCCGTCGCGACCCACATGCCCGAGCTGAGATCGCCGATCGCGGTGCCGGTGCGGGTCGGCTCGCCGTCCGGGAAGCCCGTCAGGCTCATCAGGCCCGCATAGCCCTGCGCGATCTGGTCGAAGCCCGGCCAGTCGCGCAGCGGGCCGCGCGGGCCGAACGCGGTGACGCTGCCCATCACGAGCCGCGGATCGCGCGCGCTCAGCGCGTCGTAGCCGAGCCCCATCGCATCCATCGTGCCCGCCTTGAAGTTCTCGATCACGACGTCCGCCTGCCCGATCAGCCGCCGCACGACGTCGAGCCCGGCCGGCTGCCGGAAATCCACGCAGATGCCGCGCTTGTTGCGGTTGCAGGACAGGTAGTACGTGCTGACGCCGCGATCGAACGGCCCCCACGTGCGACTCATGTCGCCGTGCGGCCCCGACTCGACCTTGATCACGTCGGCGCCGAGATCGGCGAGCACCATCGAGCAGAACGGCCCCGACAGCGCGCGGCTCAGGTCGACGACCTTGATTCCTTGTAATGCCTGCATGCTGGACTCCTGACTAGTTGGACGATGAATGCGCCGGTCATTCCGGCAGCGTCTGGTCGCGGGTCTCGACCGCGAACGGCAGGATCAGGATGCCGAGCACGAACGCGGCCGCGGTCCACGCGACCGGCACGCCGAGCGAACCGTAACCGTGAATCGCCGCGCCGAGCGCGAAGTTCACGCCTGCGCCGATGAAGCGGCCGGCCGATGCGTTGAACGCGAACGCGGTCGCGCGCACCCGCGTCGGGTACAGCTCCGGCAGCCACAGCGAGAAGATCGCGAAATTGCCGCCGAAGAAACCGAGGAACGCCAGCGCCACCATGAACGCGCCGAGCCCGTTCGGCTGGTAGAACGCCCAGCCGAACGCGAACACGATCGCGGCCGCCATGCCCGCGAAATACAGGCCGAGCGCGGCACGCCGGCCGATCCGCTCTGCGAGCCACGGCGCGGCGACGCAGCCCGCGATCGTCGCGCACGACAGGATCGCCGCGCCGACCGACGCGAGCCGCAGCGCGCCCACATGGTCGATGCCCGCGCGCGCCGCGAGCGTGCTCACCGCGCTCGCCTCGTAGACCGACCCGGCCCACAGGCCGACGATCGCGACGCCGACGAGGCTCGCACTGGTCAGCGTGCGGCGCAGATGCGCGGGCGCGAAGATCTCGCGCAGCGGATGGACGGGCCGTGCATCACCGTGCCCGACCTCGTGCCGGCGCCACTGCCCCGGCTCCTTCACGCGCATCACGGTGAACACCGCGAGCAGCGCGGGCGCGAGGCCGCACAGGAACATCGCGCGCCAGCCGTACGCGGCGCCGACCGTGTAGTTCAGGCACGCGGCGATGAAAAAGCCGAAGTAGTAGCCGGTCTGCAGGTAACCCGCGCCCATCTTGCGGCGGTCTTCCGGCCAGCTCTCCGCGACGTAGGTGCCGGCCAGCGCCCATTCGCCGCCGACGCCGATGCCGGCGATCAGCCGGCACGCGGCCAGCATCCACACGTCATGGACGAACGCGGCCGCACCGGTGAACACCGAGTAGATCAGGATGCTCGCGGCCAGCGTGCGTACGCGGCCGAAGCGATCGGCGAGCGGCCCCCAGACGAACGACAGCCCCCAGCCGACGAGGAACAGCGCGAACAGGATCGAGCCGTACATGCCGAGGTTCGCGGGCGTCGCCGCGATGCCGGACGCCGGCAGCAGTTCGGTCAGCGCCGGGATCAGCACGAGCGCGTAGATCACCGAATCCACGCCGTCGAGCACCCAGCCCGCATAGACTGCCCAGAAACCCTTCACCTGCTCGCGCGTGAGCGGCGTGCGCCGCGGCTTCGCGCCGGCCGCCGGCGCGTCGATCGCCTTGAACATCGTCGTCTCCTTGCCGGCGGAGCCGGCGTCTGTCGCCACGGCCGGCCCGGGATGGCCGGCGCACTGGCATTTTTGTGAAGCCAGTATAGGAACGCGATCGATCGCCGAAAAATATGTTATTTGTCTTGAGCCATCGGACTGGCTTATGGCTCGACGCGACGGAGGACCCGGATGGATCTCAGGCAGCTGCGCTATTTCGTGAAGGTCGTCGAATGCGGCAACGTCACGCATGCGAGCGAGGCATTGCACGTGGCGCAACCCGCGGTGAGCCAGCAGATGCGCAATCTCGAGCAGGATCTCGGGATGCAGCTGCTCGAGCGCAGCGTGCGCGGCGTCGCGCCGACGGCGGCCGGCCGCACGCTGTACCGGCATGCGCTCGAGCTGCTGCGCCAGGCCGACGGCACCCGCGAGCTGCTGCGCCGCGACGCCGACACGCCGCAGGGCCGCGTGACGGTCGGGATGCCGTCGAGCACCGCGCGGGTGCTCGCGATCCCGCTCGCGCGCGCGGTGCGCGACCGCTATCCGGGCATCATGCTGGAGCTGATCGAGGCGCCGAGCGCCGATCTCGATACCCTGCTCGAACGCGCGCGGCTCGACCTCGCGATCGTCGTCGACGCGGTCGATACGCGCGGCATCGCGATCCACCGCCTGCTGACGGAGACGCTCTACCTGATCACGTGGCCCGGGTTTCCGGTGCCGGACGACCCCGTGCCGCTCGACGCGATCGCGCGCATGCCGCTCGTGCTGCCGAGCGCGCCGAACACGATCCGCAACCGCGTCGACTGGGCGATGCGCGAGGCCGGGCTATCGTACGAGATCGGTTTCGAGGCCAGTTCGACCGGGCTGCTGTTCGCGGCGGTGATGGCGCAGCTCGGCGTGACGATCCTGCCGTGGACGGCCGCGCATGTGGAGATCGAGGAACGCAAGCTCAAGCTGTCGACGGTTGCGCATCGGCTGTTCGCGCGCGACCTGTCGCTGTGCTGGCACGACACGGCGATCGTCAGCAATGCGGTGCAGAAAGTGAAGGCGGAGATCGTCGGCTTGTTCGACACGCTCGGGCGACGGCCGGAATGGGCGCGTTGACAATGCATGCCGCGCCCCTTGCCGTTGCCGTCATCGTAACCCTCACCGGTTCAGCTTAAGAGGTTGTCGGCCCGCGCGTACTCGACCTGTTCGTCGCGGTGATGATGCTCGGCTTCGCGATCCGCTTTGCGATCGACGCGCGGTGAAACCGGTTGCGTGGGTCAGTCGCCGGACAGCGCGCGGAAGGCATTGCGCGCGCCGCCGCGAAGCTCGAAGCAGATGCCGGGCGCCTGCGGCACGGCCGCGTGCCCTGCTTCCAGCATTGCGCCGTCGGCCAGCCCGCTGAACGGCCGGTGCAAGGGCCGCGATGACAGAGGCCGCGAACCGGGAAGGTATCCGGACGACGATATGCGTGGTCGAATCTACAAGCCCGCTCAAGCGAAGACGAAGTACTTGCGCACCGTCTCCACCACTTCCCAGGTCCCTTTCATGCCGGGTTCAATCACGAACACATCACCGGCTTTCAGATGCACCGACTCCTCGCCTTCCGGCGTGATGATGCAGTAGCCGTCGAGGAAGTGGCAGAACTCCCATTTCTCGTAGTTCACCTCGAACTTGCCCGGGGTGCAGATCCAGGTGCCCATGATCTTGCTGCCGTCCCTGGAGACGTAAGCGTTGAGGTTCACGGTATGCGGATCGCCGCCGATGCGCTTCCACGTGGTCGCGTCAAGGACCGGAGTCGGGCAGGTTTCGCGCAAAACGGTGATGAAATCGGACATGTCAGCTCGAAACGATCGGGTAAGTGGTCCGTCACGTTAATTCGGAAGCGCTACCGGAGCTTGTATGCTTCCGACACCGACTCGTCTATTTTCGACACCGACTCGCCTGCAAGCGCGCTGCCCGCGCGTTGCCCCTGGCTCGGGCTGGGTGGTCATTCAATCGATCGAGCACATTGCGTTGACGGACCGCTTTTGGTCGATCTTTGACGACCATTCTCGGCAACGCCACCGCCCTACGATCCAGCCATGCCAGTTTCGCTGCCACCGACCTGAACCGCCCGCTTGCCATCCCCGCATCGAACCCTGTAGAATTACCCGTTCTGCGGGCGTCGTATAATGGCCATTACCTCAGCTTCCCAAGCTGATGACGTGGGTTCGATTCCCATCGCCCGCTCCAAGACATCTCCAGCCTTGCTCCATAAGGCTCTGCCGATTGGCCCGACGCGGCCGCTCCTCTTCTGATCATCTTCCCAGTTGCCCCGAAAAAGTCGGCGCGACACGCTTTCCTTGCGAACGACTCCTCGGTATCCGGCGTGATACGCGAGCGACCCCCACCCCACCCTAGTCACACCCCACCTACCAATCCACCTCGTCAAGCGGATAAACGGGCCGCGCCAGCCGCGCATACCGAAACAGCGCGTAATCGGAACTCGTCACGCCCCGGCTGTCGCATTCGACCAGCGCCGCCGCGATCGGCACGAACACGGGCCGGCAATACATCCGCGACTT
Organism: Burkholderia pyrrocinia; assembly: GCA_001527685.1. GTDB lineage: Bacteria > Pseudomonadota > Gammaproteobacteria > Burkholderiales > Burkholderiaceae > Burkholderia > Burkholderia pyrrocinia_D. The sequence continues at coordinate 80,728 of LOZU01000025.1, read as the reverse complement.
CAGCAGCAGGAACCGCGCGCGCCGCGGATCGACGCCGACGCTCTCGAACACGCCGAGATCCCAAGGCTCCTGCGTGCGCTCGGTGACGACGAGTATCGCCCTACCGATATCGAGCACGGCCGTCCGGCCCATATACGCGCGCTGCCCCGTATACGTCGGCCCCGTGATCACGTATTCGCCGTCAGTGATCGCCCGAACCACGCCCGTCGCACGGAACGGCTCCCGCCGCACGCCACCGTGCGATGGCAGCCGGTTGCCGACCGGCACCGTGACGGTCGCCCCGACGCCCGCATCGATCAGCCGCGCGACGGCATCCGGGTCGCACAGCGGCCCGCTGACAATACCGTCGAGCCCCTGCGCGAGCGCCGCGTCGAGCAGGTCCATCGTGTCGCATGGGCCGCCCGACATGCAGTTGTCGCCGTGATCGAGCAGCAGCACGGGCCGATCCACACCGCGCGCGAGCGCCGCGGCCTGCGCGACCGACTCCGCAAGCGGCGCGCTGCGGTACACGAAATCGTCCCGCGCATCCCAGATCTGCCGCGCGATGCGCTCGGCAACCGCGTCGGCCGCCGCCCGATCACCGTCGCCGACCACGACGACGCTGATGCACGGCGCGGGAATATCCGCCAGCGAGAACCCCGGCAGCACCGATACCGCGAGCATCCCGTCGGCTTCGGCCGCACGCGCCGCCTCCACCGCGCGCCGCATCGCGCCTTCGGCGCTCGCGCTGCGCAGCGTCGACGTCATCAGCGGCGGCTGTCGCCACACGAGCACGGGCCGCGCGCGGCCGTGGAGCCGGTCGAGCAGCAGGCGCGCCGCATGCGCACCGGTCTCGTACATGTCGACGTGCGGATAGGTCTTGAAGCTGACGATCACGTCCGCATGGTCGATCATCTTCTGCGTGACGTTCGCGTGCAGGTCGAGCGCGACCGCGATCGGCGCGTCGGGCAACGCCGCACGCACGCGCGCGAGCAGGTCGCCCTCGCCGTCCGCGCTCTGCTCGGCGACCATCGCGCCGTGAAGGTCGAGCATCACCGCATCGCAGCCGGGCGCGGCCGTGACGATCGCGTCGCAGATCGCCGCATACGCATCGGCCGCCACGGGGCCGCTCGGGTTCGCGGCCGCCGATACGGGCGTCACGGCCTCGGCGCCCGCACGCTCTGTCGCGTCGAGGAACGCGGCCATCGCGGTGCGCATCCCGTGATTCGCGCGATACGCGTCGTCGCCCCGGTCGGGGCCATCTCGGCCGAACGCCGCGAGCGGCGTCGGCACCGGCGAGAACGTATTGGTCTCATGGTTCATCCGGGCGATCAGGATCTTCATCGCGCCCGGTGTCGAATCCCGGTCTTGCATCGATCGCACTCCTCACATTGAGCGGATGCCGCGCACCAGCAACAACGCGGCGGACCGTCGATCAAACATACCCGGTCGTGCCTTTCGTCTCCAGGTATTCCGCAATGCCGTACTCCGCGTACTCGCGCCCGTTGCCGGAGCGCTTGTAGCCGCCGAACGGCGCGGCCGGGTTCCACGCAGGGTAATTGATGTGGACGTTCCCGACGCGCAGCCGGGACGCGATCCGGCGCGCGCGTTCGATGTCCGCCGATTGCACGTAGGCCGCGAGCCCATACACCGAGTCGTTCGCGAGCGCGATCGCCTCGTCCTCCGTCCGATAGGCGATGATCGACAGCACCGGCCCGAAGATCTCCTCGCGCGCGATCGACATGGTCGGCGCCACGTTCGAGAACACCGTCGGCCGCACGTAGAACCCTTCGCTCAAGCCATCCGGCCGCCCGGGGCCGCCGGCGACCAGCGTCGCGCCCTCGTCGATCCCGAGCCGGATAAAGTGCTGGATGCGGTCGAACTGCGTGCGGCTGACCACCGGCCCGATCTCGGTGCCCGGCGCGCGCGGATCGCCGACCACGGTACGCGCCGCCTCGCCGCGCGCGGCCGCTTCGGCCGCCGCGAGATGATCGACATGCACCAGCATGCGCGTCGGCGCATTGCACGACTGGCCGCTGTTGCTGAAGCAGCTTCGTGCGCCGAGCGTCACCGCCATCTCGATGTCGGCGTCGGGCAGGATCAGGTTCGGGCTCTTGCTGCCGAGTTCCTGATGCACCCGCTTCACGGTATCCGCGGCCGCTTTCGCGACCTCGACACCCGCGCGCGTCGAGCCCGTGAACGACACCATGTCGACATCCGGATGCCGCGACAGCGCGTCGCCGACGACGTTTCCATACCCGTGCACGAGGTTGAACACGCCGGGCGGCACGCCCGCCTCGTGCAGGATCTCCGCGAACAGGATGCCGCTGAACGGCGCGACCTCGCTCGGCTTGAGCACCATCGTGCAGCCGGCGGCGAGCGCGGGCGCCACCTTGCATACGATCTGGTTGATCGGCCAGTTCCATGGGGTGATCAGCGCGCACACCCCGATCGGCTCGTGCGACACCAGCAGCGAATCGGCCTGCGTGCTGAACCGGAATGCCCTCAGCGCGCGGATCGTCTGCTCGAGGTGCGCGGTGCCGACCGCGGCCTGCGCCGCGCGCGAAAACGCGAGCGGCGCGCCCATCTCCTGGCTGATCGTCTGCGCCACTTCGTCGTAGCGGCGCCGGTAGATGTCCAGCACGCGCTGCAGCAGCGCGACGCGCGCGTCGACCGGCCACTGCGAGAACGCGTCGAATGCCCGTTTCGCCGCGCCAACCGCGCGGTCGACGTCGGCGGGCCCGCCGACCCTGAGCTGCGCATAGGGCCGCTCGGTGGCCGGATCGATCACGTCGATCGCCTGCGCGCCGTCAGGGTCGAGCCACTGTCCGTCGATGTAAGTCTGGTGTGACGTTCGCATCGAATGCTCCTGTGTTTTTGGGAGGTTGCCGGTGCGCTCGGCTCAGCGCATCGCTCGCGCATACGCGTCGGTAAGGATGTCACGGATCCGCGCGACGAACCATGCGATCTCGTCACGCGACATCACGAGCGGCGGCGAGAACTGCACGATCGGCGTGCCCTCGTGGTCGACGCCGGCCCGGCACAGCAGCCCGGCCTCGAAGATCGCCGGCGCGAGCACGGTCGACACGAACACCTGCGCGCCGATGTCGGCGGTCCAGCGCCGCGCCTGCTTGTCGGTCACGAGTTCGAGCGAGTAATGGTAGCCGTCGCCGCGCACGTCGCCGACACACGGCAATTCGAGCAGGCCGTCGAGCATCATGCGGAAATACCCTTCGTTCTCGCGGACGTTCGCGAGCACGCCTTCCCGCTCGATGATCGCCAGGTTCGCGAGCGCGGCGGTGCACGCGACCGGATGGCCGCCGTACGTCGCGCCGTGCAGGAACATCTGCTGCGGCCCGCGCAGCACTGCGTCGACCACCGCATCGCTCGCGATCACGCCGCCGAGCGGCACGTAGCCCGACGCGATGCCCTTCGCGAACGTCAGGATGTCCGGCTTCAGGCCGTAGCGGCGCGATCCGAAATACTCGCCGAGCCGGCCGAACCCGCAGATCACTTCGTCCGCGACAAGCAGCACGCCGTGCCGGTCGCAGATCTCGCGCAGCCCCGCCGCGTAGCCGGCCGGCGGCGTCAGGCTGCCGCCCGCGTTCTGCAGCGGCTCGACGACGATCGCCGCGACCGTATCCGGCCCTTCCTGCACGATCAGCGAGTCGATCTCGTCGAGCAGATGGCGCGTGAACTGCGCTTCCGTCTCGCCGGCCGGGCGGCCGTAGCGCTTGGTGTTGCAAACGTGCCGCACGCCGGCCATCAGCGGCTCGAAATGCTTGCGGAAATTGGTCATGCCGTTCAGCGCGAGCGCGCCGAACGACGTGCCGTGGTACGCGACGCGCCGCGCGATGAACTTGCGCCGCTGCGGCTCGCCGCGTGCCTGGTGGTACTGGCGCACCAGCTTGATCGCCGACTCGTTCGACTCCGACCCGCTCGACGTGAAGAACACGCGATTCATGCCGTCCGGTGCGAGCGTCGCGAGCTTGTGCGCGAGACGGATCGCCGGCTCGTGGCCATAGCCCCAGTTGGTGGCGAATGGCAACCGCACCATCTGCTCGCGGATCGCGTCGCCGATCTCCGCACCGTGGCTGTAGCCGACCTGCACGCAGTACAGGCCCGCCAGCGCATCGAAATAGCGCTTGCCGTTCCGGTCGACGAGCCAGCACCCTTCGCCGCGGTCGAACACGGTCAGCGCGTGGTCGCCGTATGCATCGGCGTGCGTGAAGTGCATCAGCAGATGGCGCTTGGCCAGCGCCTCCAGATTCGCGTCGAGATTGACGTCAACACCATTCATTCCTCAGTCCTCCTTCACAGGTCAGATTCAACTCATCGTCAGCGTCGGCGCGGGGCGCGTGAACCCTCGGGTCAGCCACACCAGCTGGCAGAACCCGAGCGCGAGCCAGCCGACGCCGACATAGAACGTCTGGCGCGACAGTCCGGACCACAGCCAGACATTCATCGCGAACCCGATCGCCGGCATCAGGCCGCAGCCGATCCAGCCGGCGACCTTGCGGTGCTCCGGCCGCGCGAGATAGCTGCGCATCACGCACAGGTTCACGGCCGCGAACGCGACGAGCGCGCCGAAGCTGATCATCGTCGACGCGAGATCGAGCGTGATGAACAGCGCGGAAAGCGAGACGGCGCCGACCGCGAGCGTCGCGCGCACCGGCGTGCCGAGCCGCGCATGCAGGTGCCCGAAGACACGCCCCGGCAACACCCGATCGCGGCCCATCGCGAACAGCACGCGCGTCACGCTCGCCTGCCCCGCCATCGCGCTGGCGAAGCAGCCGGCCACGTAGACCGCGACGAAGAACACCGACAGCGTGCCGCCGCCGATGCGCTGCATCAGGTCGAGACTGGCCGAATCGAGATCCTTGAACGCATGCCAGTCCGGAAAGACCACCTGCCCCGCGTAGGCGATCAGCATGAACAGCAGGCCGCTCGACAACGTGCAGAGCAGGATCGCGCGCGGGACGGTGCGGCGCGGCTCGCGCGTTTCCTCTGACAGCGTGGACACGGCATCGAAGCCGAGGAACGACAGACACAGGATCGCCGAGCCGGCCAGGATCGCGCGGGCGTCGCCCGCCTGCGGCAACGCCACCGCCATCGACAGCCCCTGCCCGGACGCAAGCCGCGCCGACGCGGCCAGGAAGATCGCGATAAAGACCAGCTGGCTGGCGATCAGGATCAGGTTGACGCGATTGACGAGCTTGATGCCGACGATGTTCAGTCCGGTGACGAGCGCGATACTCGCCACGATCCACACGCCGGAAGGCACCGCGGGAAACAGCTGCTTCATGTAGATGCCGATCGCCAGGTAGCTGATCATCGGAATGAACAGGTAGTCCATCAGCAACGCCCATCCGATCAGGAACCCGGCCGACGTGCCGAAGTTCCGGCTGGCGAACGTGTAGGCCGAGCCCGCGCACGGCATCAGTCGCGCCATCTGCCCGTAGCTGCGCGCGGTAAACAGCATCGCGACCAGTGTGACCGCATACGCGGCCGCGAGCTGCCCGTTCGTCTCGCGGGTGACGAGCCCATAGGTCGTGAACACCGTCATCGGCAGCATGTAGGCCAGACCGAAGATCACCAGCGTGACGAGCCCGAGCGGGTGCGCATGCGCTCGCCCGCCGTCATCCGTGGCACCGTCAAACGCAAGCCGATCCGGCCTTTGGCTCTGCATGCTGTCCTCACTTGGTCGCTCGATTCGAGGAAAAGTGTGGTGTGCCAAAAAGTCGAGGACGAATGAGAAAAGCGGACGTAATCGAGGGATATTTCCGGACGCGCGGCCACCGCTGGCGTTCCGCGGCCGTTCCGGCTATGTTCTACGCAAACCACTTGCGGCGTCGGCAACATGATCGGCAGACCCCATCGCAACCAGAGCGGCGCGGAACGCAGCTTGCGTTCGTCGCTCGGACTGGCGCGTCCGGCCGGGCGCCAGGAGGACATCCCGGCCACCGTCCACGCCGTCGCGGCCGTGCTCGACGAGTGTCGCGTGCGACAGATCGACAGCACCGCCTTGCTGGAAGGCACGGGGCTCGGCGCGGACGAAGTCGCGTCGCCCACCACGTACGTGAACCGCAGCCAGGAGCAGCGCTGCTTCCGGAATCTATTGCGGTGCAGCGGCGTGCCGTCGATCGGCCTCGCGATCGGCAGCCGGCTGCACGTATCGACGCTCGGGCTGGCCGGCTACGCGATGCTGATCAGCGGCTCCGTCACGCAGGCGCTCACGTGCATGAGCCAGTTTCCATTGTTCATGGGCCTGTACTTCGACGTGCGCGTCCATGCGCGCCCGGACGGCATGAGCGTGTCGATCGGCCGGTACAACGGCGAGCCCGATCTCGCGGTGTTTCAAACCGACATGTGTCTGTCGAGCCTTCGCTTGATCGTGTCCGATCTCGTCGGCCAACCGGTCTGGCCTTCGCAACTGAATCTCGTGCATCGCACGCCTCGCAATACCGCCGAATACGCGCGCCACTTCGGCTGCAACGTGAATTTCAACGCGGGCGAGAATCGTCTCGTGTTCGACACGGTGAACGGCGCCGAGATGCCGCATCTGGCGAACGAGGTCAGCTTCAATGCGCTGCACGGCCAGTGCGAGGCGCTCGAGCGGCAGTGGGCCGCGTCGATCGGGACGCGCTTCGCCGATCGCGCGAAGGAGTTGATGGGACGCGACCTGTCGCGCTTCAAGTCGATGACGTCGCTCGCGAGCGCGCTGCACATGACGGAGCGCACGCTACGCAGGCGGCTCGACAAGGACGGCATCACGTTCCAGTCCTTGCTGGACGAAGTGCGTCATGAAGCGGCCGCCCGCCTGCTGGGCGACCGCATGCTGACGGTGGCCGCGATCGCGGAACGCCTCGGCTACAGCGAACCGCGGAGTTTCCGCCATGCGTACCGGCGCTGGACGGGGCAGCCGCCGCGCGCCAGGCTGGACGTGGACGGATGATTCGACCATTCGCGCCGAACGCGAATCGGCTGCGACGTCAAACCGGTGCCGGCGCGGTCGCGGTTCGACGCGCGGCACCGACACCCTGCATCAGGCGAGCGCCGTCGAGGCGATCACGCGCGGCCGGCTCGATCGGCGCGTCCGGTGAAGCGGGCCGCACGGGTGCCGTGGATCGATCAGGCAAGGGCCGAAGCGGCATCCGCTTCGGCCCTCGTGCCATCCGGCCCCGGAACCCGGGATGCCTTGCCAGTCGGATCAAACCAGTCCATAATCCGGCTCTTTCCGGCTTGCTGAACGAGAAATCCTTCAGGATCAACGACTTGACGGCGCATTGCCGATCCCGTCGCCGCGTTCCGCAAGCCGCGCGCTCAGCCGCCTCGTCGAAGGCGGCTTTTTTGTACTGCGCCGGCGCGCCACGCGCGCCCGCTGCCCGCGCCCGCAACCCAGCCTTTCTCAGCACCGATGATGCACGACGATCCGAACGAAGCCGGCCTGCCGCCGCACGACGACGCCCTTCCCGATGAAACCGCCGACGGCGCGGACGAAGTCAATCCGCTGCACCGCCGCCGCATCCGCAGCTTCGTCACCCGCGCCGGCCGCGTGTCGACCGGCCAGCGCCGCGCGCTCGACGAGCTCGGCCCGCGCTACGTCGTCCCGTACACGCCGGACATGCCCGACTGGAACGCGGTATTCGGCCGCCAGGCGCCGCGCGTGCTCGAAATCGGTTTCGGGATGGGCGCGTCGACCGCGGAAATCGCCGCGATGCGCGCGAATGACGACTTCCTCGGCGTCGAGGTGCACGAACCGGGCGTCGGCGCGCTGCTGAAGCTGATCGGCGAGCAGGACCTCACGAACATCCGCATCATCCAGCACGACGCGGTGGAGGTGCTCCAGCACATGCTCGCGCCGGAAAGCCTCGACGGCGTGCACATCTTCTTCCCCGATCCGTGGCACAAGGCGCGCCATCACAAGCGCCGGCTGATCCAGCCGCCGCTCGTCGCGCTGCTCGCATCGCGCCTGAAGCCCGGCGCGTACCTGCATTGCGCGACCGACTGGCAGAACTACGCGGAGCAGATGCTGGACGTGCTCGGCGCGGACCCGTCGCTGGAAAACACGGCCGACGGCTATGCGCCGCGCCCCGACTACCGCCCGGTGACGAAATTCGAACGGCGCGGGCTGCGGCTCGGCCACGGCGTCTGGGATCTGGTGTTCCGCAAACGCGCGGGCTGATCGCGCGACGCACCCGGCCCCCTGAAGAAAAACGGCCGGACCGGCAGATGCCGGTTCGGCCGTTTGCATATGGCGCACGCGAATCAGCCCGCGCGCCCGATGCGCCCGCCCCGCGTCAGGACCAGTTCAGCCAGCCGCTGTAGCCGACGAGCAGCACGAACAGGCCGAACACGATCCGGTACCACGCGAACGCGGTGAAATCGTGCGACGCGACATAGCGCAGCAGCCAGCGCACGCAGGCGAACGCGCTGACGAACGACGCGACGAGCCCCAGCGCGAACAGGCCGATCGAATCGACGGTGAACGCGTGCCAGTCCTTGACGGTTTCGTAGAGCGTCGCGCCGAAGATGATCGGGATCGCGAGGAAGAACGAGAATTCGGTCGCGACGCGCCGGTCGAGGCCGAACAGCATCCCGCCGATGATCGTCGAGCCCGAGCGCGACATGCCGGGAATCAGCGCGAAGCATTGCGCGAGGCCGACCTTGAGCGCGTCGAGCGGGGTCAACGCGTCGACCGACTGCACGCGCGGCGTCTCGCCGCGCTCGCGCTGCCGCGCCTCGGCCCACAGGATGATCGCGCCGCCGACGACGAGCGCGAACGCGACCGGCACCGGCGAGAACAGCACCGCCTTGATCTTCTTCTCGAACAGCAGGCCGAGCGCGACCGCGGGAATCGTCGCGATCACGACGTTGAGCGCGAAGCGCCGCGCGTCGGGCCGGCTCGGCAGCCCGGCGACGACGGACACGATCCGCCGCCGATACTCCCAGCACACCGCGAGGATCGCGCCGAACTGGATCACGACGTCGAAGGTCTTCGCCTGCGCGTCGTTGAAATTCAGGAAGCTGCCCGCGACGATCAGGTGGCCGGTGCTCGATACCGGCAGGAATTCCGTCAGCCCCTCGACGACGCCGAGGATCAATGCCTTGCAGATCAGGATCCAGTCCATCCGTGGCCCAACTCCGAAGTGGTCGAAAGAAAGGGCCGCATCGTTGCCGCCGCGGCCCGCCCGGCCGCGCGCGGCACGCCGTCATTTCTCGACGATCGCCACGCGTATGCCGTTTGTAAGAATTGTGATTGTACCGGGTTCGTAGTTCACGCCGGCAAATTGCAGCTGTTCGGGCTTGAACGTGTAGATCGGATAGTTGGTCAGCACTTGCGTCGCGATCATGCCGGCGGCCGCGCCGATCTGCTGCGCGTACATCTGCGCGTCGCCGTCGACCGTCAGGTTGTCGACAGCCGGCGCCTTGATCACGACCGAGCGGCTCGCCGCGTCGTACGCGAGCTGGCCGGACACGGTGAACTTGCCGTTGACCGGCGCGCGCAGGAACGGGCTCGCGAAGCGCGCGTCGAGCTGCACCGCGACGCGGTTCTGGTCCGGCAGCAGGCCGACGACCGGATTGGCGAGCGACACGTCGGCCACGGGCGCGACGTTCTTCTGGTACGGAAACTTGCGCGCGATCGCCTTCTGCACGTCGTCGCGCGAGAACGTGTAGTGATCGGGAATGAACGGGAACGTCGACGCGCACGCGGCAAGCGACACCGACACGCCGACGGCGGCGGTGCATGCAACGAGGAAACGACGCCGGCTGAGTGCGCGACTGACGGTCATGCTGAATCTCCTGTGATGCGGACCAGCGCGCGCGCATCGGCGCGGCGCCCGGCCCAGTGCCGAATCACGCCGTCCGCGACGGCTGCGTCGCGGTTTCGAGCCGGGTGAGCCAGGCGAGCGCGTCGGCGCGCGACGCGCCGCACATCTCCGCCGACGGCTGCAGCCCCGCGCAGCACGCGGGCCGCTCCGGCCGGCCGAAGATCCGGCAGCGCAGGTCGTCGCCGAGCTGCACGCAGCGCACGCCGGCCGGCTTGCCGCCGGGCATCCCCGGAATCGGGCTGGAAATCGACGGCGCGATGCAGCACGCGCCGCATCCGTCGCGGCATGCATGCGGCGGCGGGGTTTCGGCGGGCGCCGGGCGGGCAGGCAAATCGACGGACACTCGGCTCTCTCTGGCAGAACAACGGGAACATCGCGGCGGCCGCACAGCGCGTCCGGCTGCCGCACCCCGCATTGTGCCATCGCTGGCTGCGACGTTATTACACAATGCAGCCCAATCGCGCGTTTATATACTCGAATGCATCTAAAAAGCGCGAGTCAATGATGAGCTCTGCCGACACCCTGTTCCGCCCCGATTTGCTCGCGAAGTACGGTGCAAACGGTCCGCGCTATACGTCCTACCCGACGGCGCTGCAGTTTCGCGACGATTTCGACCCCGCCGACTACGCGCGCGCGGCCGGCGACCCGGGTGCGTCGTCGAGCGAGCTGTCGCTGTACGTCCACATCCCGTTCTGCAACACCGCCTGTTTCTACTGCGGCTGCAACAAGATCGCGACCAGCAACCACCGCCGCGCGCGCCCGTACCTCGACCAGCTGAAGCGCGAGATGGCGCTGCAGGCCGCGCTGTTCGACCCGGCGCGCCCCGTCACGCAGCTGCACTGGGGCGGCGGCACGCCGACCTTCCTGTCCGACGACGAGACGGCCGAGCTGATGGCGGCGACCCGCGAGCACTTCGCGCTCGCGCCGGACGCCGACGCCGAGTTCTCGATCGAGATCGACCCGCGCACGGTCACGCCGGCCACGCTCGTCCACCTGCGCACGATCGGCTTCAACCGGCTGAGCCTCGGCGTGCAGGATTTCGATCCGGCCGTGCAGCAGGCGATCAACCGCATCCAGCCGCTCGGCATGACGGCCGACCTGCTGAGCGCCGCGCGCACGACCGGCTTCCACTCGGTCAGCGTCGACCTGATCTACGGGCTGCCGCACCAGACGGTCGCGAGCTTCGACCGCACGCTCGAGACGATCATCGAGCTCGCGCCGGACCGGCTGTCGGTGTTCGGCTACGCGCACATGCCGCACCTGTTCAAGATGCAGCGGCAGATCGACGACGCCGCGCTGCCGCCGCCCGCGACGCGCGTCGCGCTGCTCGGGCTCGCGATCGAGCGGCTGACGGCGGCCGGCTACGTGTACATCGGCATGGACCATTTCGCGCGGCCGGGCGACGAGCTCGTGACGGCGCAGGAAAACGGCACGCTGCAGCGCAATTTCCAGGGCTACAGCACGCGCGCGGACACCGACCTGATCGGCATCGGGGTGTCGTCGATCGGCAAGGTCGGCGACGTCTATGCGCAGAACGCGAAGGACCTGCCCGCGTACGGCGCGGCGCTCGACGCGGGCCGGCTGCCGCTCGCGCGCGGCGTGCGCCTGACCGCCGACGACCGGCTGCGCCGCGACGTGATCACGCAGCTGATGTGCAACCTCGCGCTGCCGTTCTCGCACGTCGAGGCCGCGCACGGCATCCGCTTCGCCGACCATTTCGCGCGCGAGCTGGACGCGCTGCGCGCGTTCGAGCGCGACGGCCTGCTGACGATCGCCGGCGACCGCCTGACGATCCACCCGGCCGGCCGGATGGTCGTGCGCAACATCGCGATGGCGTTCGACGCGTATCTCGCCGCCACGCCGCGCCAGCGCTACTCGCGCACGGTCTGAACGGGGCCGCCGGCCGCGCACGCGCGGCCGGTTGTTGTTAAAGTGTGGGCCTCCCCCCAGCAGCAGAACCCGCACCATGCGCACCACCAAGGCGACCCACGCGGTCGAACGCCTGAAAACCCGCACCGGCAACCCGCACTTCGCGGCCGTCGCGATGGCGGGCGGCCTGTTTTATCTGGTCGACCGCGCCGGCGGCACGGCCGACAAGCGCTGCGAGCCGCTGCCGCTCGACGAATTCGTGAAATTCGTCGACGACCTTGGCCCCAAAAAGCCGCGCAAGGCCAGCAAGCTCGATCTCGCGTTCGAGGAACAGCTCAAGAACAGCAAGCGATAAGGTCCATTGCAGGGCTTCCGAAGGCTGGCGCGCCGCCCTGTTTGGTACAATCCAAAAGTTTTTCTATCTCCGCTGACGGCCGACCAGGCTGCATGACCACCATGAATATCGAACAAGCGCGTTTCAACATGATCGAGCAGCAGATCCGTCCGTGGGACGTCCTGGATCTGGAAGTTCTGGAGTTGCTGTCGATCGTCAAGCGTGAGAATTTCGTCCCGGCCGCGTACCGCGATCTCGCGTTCGCCGATCTCGAACTGCCGCTGCCGGGCGGCCACAAGATGCTGTTCCCGCGCGTCGAGGCGCGCGTGCTGCAGGAACTCGCGGTGAAGAAGCACGAGAACGTGCTGCTGATCGGCGCGGGTTCGGGCTACCTGACTGCCCTGTTCGCGCACCGCGGCCAGCACGTGACGGCGGTCGAGATCGATCCGGCGCTCGCGAAGATCGCGGAAGAGAACCTGCGCAACAATGGTGTGACGAATGCGGAAGTCGTGCTCGGCGACGGCTCGCGCGGCTGGCCGGCCAAGGCGCCGTACGACGTGATCTGCGTCGCGGGCGGCCTGCCCGTCGTGCCGCAGGAAATCCTCGAGCAGCTCAAGGTTGGCGGCCGCCTGTCGGCCTTCGTCGGCGGCCGTCCGGTGATGAAGGCGCAGGTGATCACGCGCATCGACGACAAGCAGTACCGCGTCGCCGACGTGTTCGAAACCTACGTCGACCACCTCGTCAACGCGGTCGAGCCGTCGCGCTTCAAGTTCTGAGCCCCGCCATGCAGATCCTGACGCCCGCGCTGCTCGCGCAATGGCTTGCCGACAAGACCCGCCCCGCGCCCGTCGTGCTCGACGTGCGCGAGCCGTGGGAAATCGCGACCGCGCAGATCGCCGGCAGCGTATCGATTCCGATGCAGCAGATTCCCGCGCGCAGCGAGGAGCTCGACGACGAAGCCGAGATCGTCTGCGTGTGCCATCACGGGATGCGCAGCGCGCAGGTCGCGATGTTCCTCGAATCGCGCGGCTTCACGAAGCTGTACAACCTGCAGGGCGGCATCGACGCGTGGTCGCGCGACGTCGATCCGTCGGTGCCGCGCTACTGACCTCGCCGGCCGCACCTGGCTGAGTGGCCGCGCCTCGGCGGCCGCATGAATTGCCCGACGGGCGCGCATCGCGCGCCCGTTTTGCTTTCCCGCCCTACTCCGTTTCCTTCAGCGCCTCCGCGACGATCGCGAACAGCTCGACGATCTGCGCCTCGTCGATGATCAGCGGCGGCGAACACGCGAGGATGTCGCCCGTATAGCGCACCATCGCGCCCTTCTGGTAGCACTTGACGAACACGTCGTAGGCCCGCGCGCCGGGCTTGCCGTCGCGCGGCGTCAGCTCGATGCCGCCAACGAGGCCCAGATTGCGCACGTCGATCACGTGGCGCGCGTCCTTCAGCTTGTGGATCTCGCGCTCGAACACGGGCGCCACCCGCGCGGCGCGCTCGAACAGCCCTTCGCGCTCGTACAGGTCGATCGTCGCGCACGCGGCGGCCGCCGCGAGCGGATGCCCCGAGTACGTGTAGCCATGGAACAGCTCGATGCCGGCCGGCGCGCCGTTCACGATCGCGTCGTGGATCGCGTCGCTCGCCGCCACCGCGCCCATCGGCACCGCCGCGTTGTTGGTGCCCTTCGCCATCGTCAGCAGGTCGGGCGTCACGTTGAAGAACTGCGCGGCGAACGGCGCGCCGAGCCGGCCCCAGCCGGTGATCACCTCGTCGAAGATCAGCAGGATGCCGTGCTTGTCGCACAGCGCGCGCAGCCGTTCGAGATAGCCCTGCGGCGGAATCAGCACGCCCGTCGAGCCCGCGACCGGCTCGACGATCACCGCGGCGATCGTCGACGCGTCGTGCAGCGCGACGAGCCGCTCCAGCTCGTCGGCGAGGTGCGCGCCCCACGCCGGCTGCCCTTTCGAGAACGCGGCCTCCTTGAGGTTCAGCGTATGCGGCAGATGGTCGACCGACGGCAGCAGCGCGCCCGAATACGCCTTGCGGTTCGGCGCGATCCCGCCGACCGAGATGCCCCCGAAGCCGACGCCGTGATAGCCGCGCTCGCGGCCGATGAAGCGCGTGCGCTGCCCTTCGCCGCGCGCGCGGTGATAGGCGAGCGCGATCTTCAGCGCGGTATCGACCGCTTCCGAGCCGGAGTTCGTGAAGAAGATGTGCTTGAGATCGCCGGGCGTGTGGCGCGCGATCCGCGTGGCGGCCTCGAACGCCTTCGGATGGCCCATCTGGAAGGTCGGCGCGAAATCCATCTCCTCCGCCTGCGCCTTCACCGCCGCGACGATCTCGTCGCGGCAGTGCCCCGCGTTCACGCACCACAGCCCCGCGGTGCCGTCGAGGATGCGCCGGCCGTCGTGCGACGTGTAATACATCCCCTTCGCGGACACCAGCAGCCGCGGCGCGTCCTTGAACTGGCGGTTGGCGGTAAACGGCATCCAGAACGCGGACAGGTCGGGCGTGTTCGTTTGCTGCTGACTCATGGCGGCTCCTCGGTGGGTTCGATCGGCGCGACGACACCGCGCCGCAAGTCGAAACCCGAGTGTAAGCACCGAAACCGTGAAGCACAATCGTGCACCATGAGTGCCCGCGACACTGCACCGCGACGGACCATTCGTGCCACATCGCGCATCACGCGCACCGCGCCGCCGCCCGGGCAGGCACGTCCGCCGTGCATGCGCGCAACTGGCACATGCCTTGCGTAACCCCTGACGGTCGACGCCGAAACGGCGCGCACCCATCCAACACGTCAAGGGGATCTCAATGAAACGCCGCAGTCTGCTGAAGTTCGGATCGATGGCCGGCGCGCTCGCGCTGGCAGGCAAGAGCCCGTTCGCGCACGCCGCCGATGCCGGCACGGGGCCGATCAAGGTCGGCATCCTGCATTCGCTGTCCGGCACGATGGCGATTTCCGAGACGTCGCTGAAGGACACCGCGCTGATGACGATCGCCGACATCAACAAGAGCGGCGGCGTGATGGGCCGCAAGCTCGAGCCGGTGGTCGTCGATCCCGCGTCGAACTGGCCGCTGTTCGCCGAGAAGGCGCGCCAGCTGCTCACGCAGGACAAGGTCGCGTGCGTGTTCGGCTGCTGGACCTCGGTATCGCGCAAGTCGGTGCTGCCCGTGTTCGAGGAGCTGAACGGCCTGCTCTACTACCCGGTGCAGTACGAGGGCGAGGAGATGTCGCGCAACGTGTTCTACACGGGCGCCGCGCCGAACCAGCAGGCGATTCCGGCCGTCGAATACCTGATGAGCGCCGAGGGCGGCGGCGCGAAGCGCTTCTTCCTGCTCGGCACCGACTACGTGTATCCGCGCACGACCAACAAGATCCTGCGCGCGTTCCTGAAATCGAAGGGCGTGAAGGACGCCGACATTCAGGAGGTCTACACGCCGTTCGGCCACAGCGACTACCAGACCATCGTCGCGAACATCAAGAATTTCTCGCAGGGCGGCAAGACGACCGTGATCTCGACGATCAACGGCGATTCGAACGTGCCGTTCTACAAGGAGCTCGGCAACCAGGGGATCAAGGCGACCGACGTGCCGGTCGTCGCGTTCTCGGTCGGCGAGGAGGAGCTGCGCGGGATCGACACGAAGCCGCTCGTCGGCCACCTCGCCGCATGGAACTACTTCATGTCGGTGAAGAACCCGTCGAACACGAAGTTCAAGGACCAGTTCGCCGCGTGGGTGAAGGCGAACAACCTGCCCGGCGGCGCGAAACGCGTGACCAACGACCCGATGGAAGCGACCTTCGTCGGCATCCACATGTGGAAGCAGGCGGTCGAGAAGGCGAAGAGCACCGACGTCGACAAGGTGCGCGCCGCGATGATCGGCCAGGCGGTGACCGCGCCGTCCGGCTTCACGCTGACGATGGACGGCAACCATCACCTGCACAAGCCGGTGATGATCGGCGAGATCCGCGGCGACGGCCAGTTCAACGTCGTGTGGAAGACCAAGACCGCGATCCGCGCGCAGCCGTGGAGCCCGTTCATCGCGGGCAACCAGGGCAAGCCGGACATCGTCAGCTCGATCCCGGCGTTCCTGCGCCGGCAGCGCGCGGCGCTGGCCTGACCCACCGCGGGCCGGCGCGCGGCGCGCATGCGCGGCACGCCGGCCGCGGGCGTCGCCGCCGGCACCCGTGCATCGCCGCACGAGACTTCCCCTCCACGCCTGCCAGGACTTCCCGATGCCCAGATTCCTTCGTCGCGCCGCTGTCGCGGCCGTCGCGTGCGCCGCCCTTGCGGGCGGCCTGCCGCGCGCCGCGTTCGCGCTGACGGCCGCCGACACCGCCGCGCTCGCCGGCGATGATTTCGACGCGAAGACGGCCGCGATCGAACGGCTCGCCGCCGATCCCGATCCGCACGCCGTCACGCTGCTCAACGCGCTGTCGAGCGGCGACGCGCTCGCGACCGGCGACGGCCGGATCCTGATCCAGACCGGCGACACCGCGCACGACGCGCTCACGCAGGCCGCCGCGCCGCCCGGCGACGCGCAGCCGGTGACGCTGAACAACCTGCTGCGCACGAAGATCGCAGGCGCGTTGTCCGGCCTCGCGCTCGCGTCGCCGGACGTCGCCGCGCGGCGCGACGCGATCGATGCGCTGCTGAAATCGCCCGACCCCGCGCTGAAGCCGATGATCGACCGCGCCCGCGCGAAGGAAACCGACCCGTCGCTGAAGCGCCGCCTCGACGCGCTGGGGGCGATCGCCGCGCTGCACGACGCCGATCCCGCGAAACGCCTCGACGCGGTGCAGGTCGTCGCCGCGCGCAACGATCTCGACATGATCGAGCAGCTGCGCCCGCTCGTCGCGAAGAACGCGGACGGCGGTTTCGCCGAGCCCGACGCGCGCGTGCGCGACGCCGCGCAGCAGGGGCTCGACGCATTGCATGCGCTGCAGCGCCGCGGCGAGATCGCGGGCACGCTGTTCGCGGGCCTGTCGCTCGGCAGCGTGCTGCTGCTCGCGGCGCTCGGCCTCGCGATCACCTACGGGCTGATCGGCGTGATCAACATGGCGCACGGCGAATTCCTGATGATCGGCGCCTACGCGACCTACGTCGTACAGACGCTGGTCCAGCGCTACGCGCCGGGCGCGTTCGACTGGTATCCGCTCGTCGCGGTGCCCGCGTCGTTCGCGGCGGCCGCGCTCGTCGGCATCGTACTGGAGCGGCTCGTGCTGCGGCACCTGTACGGCCGCCCGCTCGAAACGCTGCTCGCGACCTTCGGCGTGAGCCTGATCCTGATCCAGGCGACGCGGATGCTGTTCGGTGCGCAGAACGTGCAGGTCGTGAACCCGTCGTGGATGAGCGGCGGCGTGACGGTGATGCAGAACCTGATCCTGCCGTACAACCGGCTCGTGATCCTCGCGTTCGCGCTCGCCGTGGTATTCATCGCGTGGGCCGTGCTGACGAAGACGCGGCTCGGCCTGTTCGTGCGCGCGGTCACGCAGAACCGCCGGATGGCCGCGTGCGTCGGCGTGAAGACCGCGCGCGTCGACGCATATGCATTCGCGTTCGGCGCGGGCATCGCGGGCCTCGGCGGCTGCGCGCTGTCGCAGATCGGCAATGTCGGCCCGGATCTCGGCCAGAACTACATCATCGATTCGTTCATGGCCGTCGTGCTCGGCGGCGTCGGGCAGATCGCCGGCACCGTGCTCGGCGGCTTCGGGCTCGGCCTCGTCAGCAAGGCGATCGAGCCGTTCTGGGGCGCGGTGCTCGCGAAGATCGCGGTGCTCGTGATGATCGTGCTGTTCATCCAGAAACGTCCGCAGGGCATGTTCGCCCTGAAGGGACGCAGCGCGGAGGCGTGACATGACCACCTTGACCGATTCATTGCCGAACGCAGCCCCTGCCGCGACGCCGCCCGCCGCCGCGCGCGTGCCGGACGGCTTCGCGCTCGGCCTGCCGCCGCGCCCCGCGCTGCTGTCGCGCCGCGCGTGGCTCGCGCTCGTCGCGCTGTGCGTCGCGATCGGCGCCGGCGTGCCGCTCGCGGCGCTTGTCGCGCCGGAGTCGAGCGCGTTCCATCTTTCCGCGTATGCGATGACGCTCGCCGGCAAGCTGATGTGCTATGCGATCGCGGCGCTCGCGCTCGATCTCGTGTGGGGCTACTGCGGAATCCTGAGCCTCGGCCACGGCCTGTTCTTCGCGCTCGGCGGCTATGCGATCGGCATGTACCTGATGCGCGAGATCGGCCGCGACGGCAAGTACGGCAGCGACCTGCCCGACTTCATGGTGTTCCTCGACTGGCACCAGCTGCCGTGGTACTGGAGCGGCACGAACCATCTCGCGGTCGCGCTGCTGCTGGTCGTGCTCGTGCCGGCCGTGCTTGCGTGGGTGTTCGGCTTCTTCACGTTCCGCTCGCGCGTGAAGGGCGTGTACCTGTCGATCATCACGCAGGCGATGACGTTCGCCGCGATGCTGCTGTTCTATCGCAACGAGACGGGCTTCGGCGGCAACAACGGCTTCACCGACTTCAAGCGCATCGCGGGCTTCTCCGTCACGTCGCCCGGCACGCGCACGGTGCTGTTCCTGCTGACGTTCGCGACGCTCGTGCTCGCGTTCGTCGCCGCGCGCGCGATCGTCACGAGCAAGCTCGGGCGCGTCGTCACCGCGGTGCGCGACGGCGAGACGCGGCTGATGTTCCTCGGCTACAGCCCGCTCGCGTACAAGCTGTTCGTGTGGACCGTGTCGGCGGTTCTGTGCGGCATCGCCGGCGCGTTGTACGTGCCGCAGGTCGGCATCATCAACCCCGGCGAGATGTCGCCGGGCAACTCGATCGAGATGGCGATCTGGGTTGCCGTAGGCGGGCGCGGCACGCTGATCGGGCCGATCGTCGGCGCGTTCGCGGTGAACGGCGCGAAGAGCCTGTTTACCGCGTATTTCGCCGAATACTGGCTGTTCTTCCTCGGCCTGATCTTCGTGCTCGTGCCGCTGCTGCTGCCGCGCGGGATCATGGGGCTCGTCGAAACCGTGCTCGCGAAGGGAAAACGCACATGAACGGAACCGCCCTCTACCAGTTCGCGCCGCCGAGCGAGGACGAGCTGCTCGCGGTGAGCGGCACCGCGTCGATGGGGCGCGTCGTCACGCCCGGCATCGACACGTCGCACGGCACGATCCTGTATCTCGAGGACATCGAGGTGAGCTTCGACGGCTTTCGCGCGCTGAACAAGCTGTCGCTCGCGATCGACGCGGGCGAGCTGCGCTGCGTGATCGGCCCGAACGGCGCGGGCAAGACGACGATGATGGACGTGATCACCGGCAAGACGCGCCCCGACACGGGCAAGGTGTTTCTCGGCCAGACGCTCGACCTGTCGCGCATGAGCGAACCGGAGATCGCGCGCACGGGCATCGGCCGCAAGTTCCAGAAGCCGACCGTGTTCGAGCAGCATCCGGTGTGGGAAAACCTCGAGCTCGCGATGCAGGCCGACAAGGGCTGGCTCGCGTCGCTGCGCGCGCGGCTCGACCGCGCGGCGCAAGCGAAGATCGAGGAGACGCTCGCACTGATCGGCCTCGAGGATCATGCGTATCGCGCGGCCGGCGAGCTGTCGCACGGGCAGAAGCAGCGGCTCGAGATCGGCATGCTGCTGATGCAGCGCCCCGCGCTGCTGCTGCTCGACGAGCCGGCGGCCGGGATGACCGACCACGAGACGATGGAGCTCGCCGAGCTGCTGAACACGCTGCGCGGCACCTGCTCGATGATGGTCGTCGAGCACGACATGGAATTCGTCGCGGCGCTCGCGGGCGACACGGGCCGCGTGACGGTAATGGCCGAAGGCGCGGTGCTCGCGCAAGGCACCCTCGACCAGGTCAAGCGCGACGACGCGGTGATCGAGTCTTATCTCGGACGATGATGCGATGCTGACAATCGAAACGCTGAACCAGTACTACGGCGGCAGCCACATCCTGCGCAACGTGAGCCTCGCCGCCGATGAAGGCAGGCTCACCGTGCTGCTCGGCCGCAACGGCGTCGGCAAGAGCACGCTGCTGCGCTGCCTGATGGGGGTCGTCGCCGCGAAGAGCGGCACGGTGTCGTGGCGCGGCACGGCGCTCGGTGCGATGCCGCCGTATGCGCGCGTCGCGGCCGGGCTCGCGTACGTGCCGCAGGGCCGCGACATCTTTCCGCGGCTCACCGTCGAGGAGAACCTGCTCGTCGGCGCGGCGAGCCGGCGCGCGCCGTCGAAAGTGCCGGACCGCATCTACGATCTCTTTCCGGTGCTGAAGGACATGCGCGCGCGGCGCGGCGGCGACCTGTCGGGCGGCCAGCAGCAGCAGCTCGCGATCGGCCGCGCGCTGATGAGCGAGCCGCAGCTGCTGATCCTCGACGAGCCGACCGAGGGCATCCAGCCGTCGATCATCCAGGACATCGGCCGCACGCTGCGGCAGCTCGTCGACGAATCGAGGATGACGGTGCTGCTGGTCGAACAGTATTACGATTTCGCGCGCTCGATCGCGGACCATTACTGGGTGATGAGCCGGGGCGAGATCGTCGCGGGGGGCGACGCGAAGGACATGGAGGCGCACGGTGTGCGGGAGCTGATCGCGGTGTAGTAAAGCGTAAAGGCCGCGACGATTGCTTGGGGCGACAACCAGTTTCATTAAAATGACCGCCTTCAGCGTTCGCTGAAATTCAGTATTCCAGTGAAATCTTGACAAATTTCACTGAAATACTATCCTTCAGCAAATGTTGAAATCTATCCATTCAATGAACGGGATCGAAATCCAGGGGCGCAACGCGCTGGTGCAGGTGTTGTCACGTGTGCCGATCGTCGTCGTCGACAACATCAGCTCGGACCTGCCGATGAGCAACCGCCGGGTCGATCTTGTCGCCAACGTTCGCGCGGCCGGCACGCCCTATCGGCTGCTCTGCGAAATATTGCCGAACGGACAGCCCCGCTACGTCAACAACGCACTGCTGCAAATTCGTGAACACGCGGCACACGGCGCACCGGACACAGTGCCGATCCTCATCGCCCCTTATTTTTCACCGGGCACACGTGCGCTGTGCCAGCAATATCAGGTCGGCTACCTGGACATCGAAGGAAACGCGCAGATCACCTTTGGCGGCGTGTTCATCGAGCGTCAGGTGACCGAACGCCCCGTCACCGAACGTCGCGAACTCAAATCCCTTTTCAAGCCAAAGGCGGCACAGGTACTTCGGACGATGCTGCGCGACCCGCACCGTGCCTGGAAAGTCGCGGAACTGGCGGATGTCACTGGCGTGAGCATCGGGCAAATCAGCAATGTGCGCACCGCCTTGATCGATCGCGAATGGGCTGCGACCACACGCGATGGAATCTACCTTTCGCGACCTGATGCATTGGTCGATGCGTGGCGCGACAGCTATGAAGTGCCGGCGGGTGAGCGTCATACGCTCTACACAACGCTGCACGGTGCCGCACTCGAAAGTACCGCGCGCGAAACGCTCGGTATGGCCAACAAGGAAATACCTGCTGCCGCTGCGTTTGCATCGTTCTCAGCCGCAAACTGGATCGCCCCCTATGCTCGTTCGTCCATCCAGTACTTCTATGCATCGAAGGCCGGCCTCGACCAGCTGACGGCCGCACTGAAACTAAAGCCCGTGCAACATGGCGAAAACGTCATCATCACGCTCGTCAAGGATGAAGGCCTGCTTGCCGACACAATCGAGCCGGCTACTGGCGCCATTTGCACAAGCCCCGTTCAGACCTATCTCGACCTTACCCTCACTGGCGAACGTGGCGAAGAAGCCGCTCGCCACTTACGTGAAGCAACGATGACATGGCCGCAATGACCCCGCGAGAGCCGCAATCTGCGGCAGATTATGATGATCGAACGACTGCCGCGGTCAAATCCGTACTGATCGAAATCGGTCAAATTCTCGGCAGTTTCCGAGGCAAATTCGCGGTGATCGGCGGAGCCGTACCGTGGCTGCTGCTCGATAACGATGAAATGCATCACGTCGGCACGATCGACATCGATCTGAGTCTGGATGCCGAAGCACTAGCAGACACCGCGTATGTCGCCCTGATCGACGCGCTGATGGGAAACGGCTATGAGCAGCGCGAAACGCTGCGACGCTTCCAGCTTGTACGACACGTGACGGCAACCGACGGCGGTCCGCCGATCGACATCATCGTCGATTTTCTGATGCCTCGACATGCCGAAATCGAAAAGCGCATTCCGCCGCTGCTCGGTAATTTCGCGGTCCAGCGCGCAGACGGCGCAGATCTCGCGACACGTTTTTACCAGATGACGGCAATCTCCGGGCCAATGCCTAACGGCGGCACGAACACGGTCGAAGTTGCCGTTTGTTCGATTCCGGCGTTGCTTGCGATGAAAGGCTACGCACTGAACGGTCGACTCAAGCAGAAGGACGCATACGACGTGTACTTCTGCGTTCGAAACTACCCCGACGGCGTCGACGGCCTCGCGCAGGCCTGCCGTCCTTTGCTCGACTTCGACAGCGGCGCCACCGGATTCCGCTACATTGCGGAGAAGTTCGACACGCCTGATGGCTTCGGTCCAAATTCGGTGCGACGCTTCGTCGAGGACACGCGCATGCTTGGCGATCGCACGCCAGATCAATGGCAGCAAGATGCGTTCGGACAAGTCGACGCGCTGCTACGTGAGCTCGGGTTTCGAAGTTGAACGGAGACGACATGCACCCGATCAGGAGCCAATGTCGCCGCCATTCGAACGCGCAGCAGTGTCGATCGAGCCGCGCGTCTTGGTTAACGTTCTTTTAGCATCCACGCTCCAGCCCCTCCACTTCCAATTGATGTCCGCCCCCGATCTCCACGCCACGCTGTCCCGCCGCGCCGTCGCCAAGTCATGGCGCGCCCGTCTCGAACTCGGCTTCGCGCGGCACGGCGCGCGCACGACGCTCGTCCACCGGCTGCACGACGGCCCGCTGCGCGTGCAGCGGCCGCTGTACCCGGAAGGCGACGCGATCTGCCACGCGGTGATCGTCCATCCGCCGGGCGGCGTCGCGGGCGGCGACCGGCTCGACCTCGACATCGCGCTCGGCGACGGCACGCACGCGGTGCTGACCACGCCCGGCGCGACCAAGTGGTACAAGTCGAACGGCCTCGACGCGACGCAGCGCATCGGCATCGTGCTCGGCGAGAACGCGAAGCTCGACTGGCTGCCGCAGAACAACCTGCTCTTCGACGCGGCGCACGCGTCGCTCGACTTCACGCTGACGCTCGGCGCGGGCGCGAGCGCGCTCGGCTGGGACGCGACGCAGCTCGGCCGGCAGGCGGCCGGCGAAGCATGGACGACGGGCCGCGTCGCGTCGACGTCGGCCATCGTCGACGCCGCCGGCCGGCCGCTGTGGACCGAGCGCGCGCTGCTCGATGCCGGCGACGCGCTGCGCGGCGCGCCGCAGGTGCTCGCGGGCTTCCCTGTCTACGGCACGCTGTGGGCGAGCGGCGCCGCGTGCGACGCCGCGCTCGCGGAATCGCTCGCGGAACGGATGCCGTTCGACGCCACGCTGCGCGCGGGCGCGACCTGCGTGACGCCCGGCGTCGTGCTCGTGCGCGCGCTCGCGACGTCGATGGAGGCGCTGCAACGGCACTTCGTCGACTGCTGGCTGCACCTGCGCCCGATCGTGCACGGCGTGGACGCGCGGCCGCTGCGCCTCTGGCAGACCTGATCCCACTCGCTGGTCCCTTCACCCCGAACGCACCAATTCAGCGCAGCGCCGTGCCCTGCGCCGCACGCCGCGCAGGCAGCGCGCACCACGAACGCGCATCCGCGTGCGCTTCGCATGCATGGCACGCGACTTGCTGCTTACAGATCCGATACACGGCGCACGCCGAACGGCGCGGTGCTACGATGGGCCGCGCCTTCGCACCGCTGCGGCGCACCGAAAAAATTACGTTTTCCTGAACGCTTGCCTTCATGAAACTGACTCCCCGCGAAAAAGACAAGCTGCTGATCTTCACCGCAGCGTTGCTGGCCGAGCGCCGCCGTGCGCGCGGCCTGAAGCTCAATTATCCGGAGGCGGTCGCGTTCATCACCGCCGCGCTGATGGAAGCCGCGCGCGACGGCCGGACCGTCGCCGAGGTAATGCACTACGGCACCACGCTGCTCACGCGCGACGACGTGATGGACGGCGTGCCGGAAATGATTCCCGACATCCAGGTCGAGGCAACCTTCCCGGACGGCACCAAGCTCGTCACCGTCCATCACCCGATTCCGTGAGGCCCCACGCATGATTCCCGGCGAAATCCTCACCGACGACGGCGAGCACGAACTGAACGCGGGCCGCGCGACGATCGTGCTCACCGTCGCGAACACCGGCGACCGTCCGGTGCAGGTCGGCTCGCACTATCACTTCCACGAAGCCAACGACGCGCTGTCGTTCGACCGCGCGGCCGCGCGCGGCTTCCGGCTCAACATCGCGGCCGGCACCGCGGTGCGCTTCGAGCCGGGCCAGACGCGCACCGTCGAACTCGTCGCGCTCGCGGGCGAACGCGCCGTCTACGGTTTTCAGGGCAAGGTGATGGGGCCGCTTTGAGCCGCGCCCCGCTCTTCAGGAACAGCACGACATGACACTACGCTTGAGCCGCCGCGCGTACGCGGAGATGTTCGGGCCGACGACGGGCGACCGCATCCGTCTCGCCGATACCGAGCTGCTGATCGAGATCGAACGCGACTTCACGATCTACGGCGAGGAAGTGAAATTCGGCGGCGGGAAGGTGATCCGCGACGGCATGGGCCAGTCGCAGCGCGTCGCCGCCGAGGTGCCCGATACGGTGATCACGAACGCGGTGATCCTCGACCACTGGGGCATCGTGAAGGCCGACATCGCGATCAAGCACGGCCGCATCGCCGCGATCGGCAAGGCCGGCAACCCGGACATCCAGCCGGGCGTGACGATCCCGATCGGCGCGGCGACCGAGGTGATCGCCGGCGAAGGGCTGATCGTGACGGCCGGCGGCATCGACACGCACATCCACTTCATCAGCCCGCAGCAGATCGACGAGGCGCTGGCGTCCGGCGTGACGACGATGCTCGGCGGCGGCACCGGCCCCGCCACCGGCACCAACGCGACCACCTGCACGCCGGGCCCGTGGCACATGGAGCGGATGCTGCAGGCCGCCGACGGCTGGCCGATCAACCTCGGCTTTCTCGGCAAGGGCAACGCGAGCCTGCCGCAGCCGCTCGTCGAGCAGATCGCGGCCGGCGCGATCGGCCTGAAGCTGCACGAGGACTGGGGCACGACGCCCGCCGCGATCGACAACTGCCTGTCGGTCGCGGACGACACCGACACGCAGGTCGCGATCCACACCGACACGCTGAACGAAGCCGGTTTCGTCGAATCGACGGTGGCCGCGTTCAAGGGCCGCACGATCCACACGTATCACACCGAAGGCGCGGGCGGCGGCCACGCGCCCGACATCCTGAAGGTGTGCGGCGAGGCGAACGTGCTGCCGTCGTCGACCAACCCGACGCGCCCCTACACGATCAACACGCTCGACGAGCATCTCGACATGCTGATGGTGTGCCATCACCTCGATCCGTCGATCGCCGAGGATCTCGCGTTCGCCGAATCGCGCATTCGCCGCGAGACGATCGCGGCCGAGGACATCCTGCACGACCTCGGCGCGCTGTCGATGCTGTCGTCGGATTCGCAGGCGATGGGCCGCGTCGGCGAGGTGATCATCCGCACCTGGCAGACCGCGCACAAGATGAAGGTGCAGCGCGGCGCGCTGCCCGAGGACAGCGCGCGCCACGACAACTTCCGCGCGAAGCGCTATGTCGCGAAGTACACGATCAACCCGGCACTCACGCACGGCATCGCGCACGAGGTCGGCTCGATCGAGCCCGGCAAGTGGGCCGACCTCGTGCTGTGGGAGCCCGCGTTCTTCGGCATCAAGCCGACGATGATCCTGAAGGGCGGGATGATCGCGATGGCGCAGATGGGCGACCCGAACGCGTCGATCCCGACGCCGCAGCCGGTCCACTATCGCGAGATGTTCGCCACGCGCGGCGGCGCGCTCGCGCGCACGTCGCTGACCTTCGTGTCGCAGATGGCGGCCGATGCGGGCATCGCCGAGCGCTACGGGCTCGCGAAGCAAATCGTGCCGGTGCGCAACTGCCGCAGCGTGACGAAGGCCGACATGATCCACAACGCGTGGCGGCCCGCGATCAGCGTCGACCCCGAGACCTACGACGTGATCGCCGACGGCCAGCTGCTCACGTGCGAGCCGGCCACCGTGCTGCCGATGGCGCAGCGCTATTTCCTGTTCTGATTTCCGGTTCTCGTTTCATGCGCACCCTCGACAAACGCATTGCCCCGAACGTGAAGCTCGCCGCGTCGCTCGTCGCGCGCGCGCCGACGCTCACGCTCGCCTACGACGCCCGCTGCAGGAGCCGCCTCGCGGCGACGCTCGACACTGGCGAAGACGTCGCGCTCGTGCTGCCGCGCGGCACCGTGCTGCGCGACGGCGACATGCTCGTCGCCGACGACGGCGCGCTCGTGCGCGTCGCGGCCGCGACCGAAACCGTGCTGCTCGTGCGCGCGCCGGATCCGCTGACCTTCACGCGCGCCGCGTATCACCTCGGCAACCGCCACACGCCGGTCGAGATCGGCGACGGCTGCCTGAAGCTCGAGGCCGATCCCGTGCTCGCCGACATGCTGCGGCGGCTCGGCGCGCAGGTCGAGCAGGTCGACGCGCCGTTCCAGCCGGAAGCCGGCGCCTATGGCGGCGGCCACAAGCATGGGCACGATGCGACGTTCGCCGAGGATTACGCGCTCGCGCAGCAGGTGTTCGGCGAGCATCACGGCCACTCGCATTCGCACGATCACGATCACGATCACCAGCATGGCCCGGGATGCGCGCACGGGCACGGCCACGGTCATGACCACCCCTGAACTCGTCGCGCTGCTGCATCTCGCGTCGCCGGCGCTGCCGATCGGCGCGTTCAGCTATTCGCAGGGGTTCGAAGCGGCGCTCGACGCGAACCTGATCCACGACGCCGATACCGCGCGCGACTGGATCGCGAGCGGCCTCGCCGACGTGCTCGCGCACGGCGAGTTGCCGTTCCTCGCGCACCAGCTCGCGCGCTGGCACGCGCACGACGCCAACGCGCTCGCGCGCGAGAACGCGTGGTTCGTCGCGAGCCGCGAATCGGCGGAGCTGCGCCGCGAGACCGAGCAGATGGGCTGGTCACTCGCGCAACTCTGCACGTCGCTCGAATGGGGCGATGCGGCGCGCCGCGCGACGCTTGCGGCGCTCTCGCCGATCGCGCTGCCGACCGCGTTCGCGTGTGCGGCGGCCGCACACGACGCGCGCCCCGACGCGCTGCTCGCCGCCTACGCGTTCGGCTGGGTCGAGAACCAGACGGCCGCCGCGCTGAAGGCGGTGCCGCTCGGCCAGCTCGCCGGCCAGAAAATCATCGTCGCGCTGCGCGGCGCGATCGACGCGGCCGTGCAGCGCGCGCTCGCGACGCCGCCCGACCGGATCAACACGTTCGCGCCGCAGCTCGGCATCCTGTCCGCGCGGCACGAAACCCAGTACTCGCGGCTGTTCCGCTCCTGACCCAAACGCCACACGCCATGAACGCACCCTACTCCCCGTCCGCCCGCCGCACGAAGAAACTGCCGCCGCTGCGCGTCGGCATCGGCGGCCCGGTCGGCTCCGGCAAGACCACGCTGCTCGAAATGCTGTGCAAGGCAATGCGCGACACGTACGACCTCGTCGCGATCACCAACGACATCTACACGAAGGAAGACCAGCGCCTGCTGACGGTCGCGGGCGCGCTGCCCGAGGAACGGATCATGGGCGTCGAGACGGGCGGCTGCCCGCACACGGCGATCCGCGAGGATGCGTCGATCAACCTCGAAGCCGTCGACCGGATGCTCTCGCGCTTCCCCGATGCGGACATCGTGTTCATCGAGTCCGGCGGCGACAACCTCGCGGCGACCTTCAGCCCCGAGCTGTCGGACCTGACGATCTACGTGATCGATGTTGCGGGCGGCGAGAAGATTCCGCGCAAGGGCGGCCCCGGCATCACGAAATCGGACCTGCTCGTGATCAACAAGACCGACCTCGCGCCGCTTGTCGGCGCGAACCTCGACGTGATGGCGTCCGATACGCAGAAGATGCGCGGCGCGCGGCCGTACGTGATGACGAACCTGAAGTCGCTCGACGGCGTCGCGGACGTCGTCGCGTTCATCGAGAAGAAAGGATTGCTGAAGGTGTGAGCGGGACGGCGGCGGGCGCGTGCACGATGCAGCGCCCGCCTGTCACCTGTATGCCGCCTACTCGTCCTGCGCGACCCGCTCGCCGTTCGCGACGGGCGGCAGCAGCGCCGCCAGCACGTCGACCGAGCGCGCGGTCGCGCCGCGATGGCGCGCCGCGAATGCCGCGCCGGCCGCGCCCATCGCGATGCGCCGCGCGTGGTCAGCGAACAGCGCGTCGAGCACGTGCGCAAGATCGAGCGGATCCTCGACCTGCAGTGCGGCGCCGGCCGCAACCGCATCGGCGGTCGCCTGCGTGAAGTTGAACACGTGCGGGCCCATCAGCACCGGCACGCCGACCGCGCACGCCTCGATCAGGTTCTGCCCGCCGAGCGGCAGCAGGCTGCCGCCGATGAACGCGACGTCGGCCGCCGCGTAATACGCGCCGAGCTCACCCATCGAATCGCCGAGCAGCACCGTCACGTCGGACGGCAGCGGCGGCGGCGCCGGACGGCCCGCCGCGAGCGCGGCGGCATCCGCCGCCCACGCCGAGCGCCGCATGCACGTGAGCTTGCTGCGCGCGACCAGCGCCTCGACTTCGCCGAAGCGCTGCGGATGACGCGGCACCAGGATCAGCAGCGCATCCGGTGTGCGCAGTGCGGCGAACGCCTGCAGCACCAGCGCCTCCTCGTTCTCGCGCGTGCTCGCCGCGACCCACACCGGGCGCGCGCCGATCGCGTCGCGCCACGCACGGCCGCGCGCCGCGAGCTCCGGCGGCGTCGTCATGTCGAACTTCAGGTTGCCGAGCACCGCCACGTTGCGCGCGCCGAGCGACGTCAGACGCTCCGCATCCGCCGGGCTCTGCGCGAGCACCCGCGAAAAGCCGCCGAACACGTCGCGCGTCGCCGCGCCGAACTTCGCCGCGCGCTTGTACGAACGCGCGGACATCCGCGCATTGGTCAGCACGAGCGGCACGTCCGCGCGGCGGCATTCGTCGATCAGCGTCGGCCACACCTCGGTTTCCATCACGAGGCCGAGCGTCGGCCGCCATGCGCGCAGGAAGCGCCGCACCGCGCCCGGCATGTCGTACGGCAGGTAGCAGCGCAGCACGCGATCGCCGAAGATCTGCGTGCCGGTCGCGCGGCCGCTCGGCGTCATGTGCGTGAGCAGGATGCGCGCGTCCGGGCGCGCCTTCATGAGTGCTTCGATCAGCGGCTGCGCGGCGCGCGTCTCGCCCACCGACACCGCGTGCACCCAGATCAGCGGCGCGCGGTCGTCCGGCCCGCGGCCCGGCCCGCAGCCGAAACGCTCGCCGATATGCTCGCGGTAGCCGCGCTCCTTGCGCGAACGCACGACCAGGCGCACGACCGCGAGCGGCGCGACGAGCCACCACAGCGCACGATAAATCGCCCTCAGCATGAAGCGGCCACCCCGTGTCGTCGATTGCGGTGCGCGCTCAAACCAGCGCCCTGCCCGTCAGGCGCTCGAGTATGCCGAGCGGCGCGCATTCGCGCCGCACCATCGCGTCGACCGGCAGGAAGAAGGTCTGCTCGAGCATGAACTGGCCGGACATCACCGCGTGCGACGTCTGGTCGGAGAAGCAGATCCACACGCTGCCCGGCGGGAACGGCATGGTTTCCTGCGGGCTGGTCTTCTGGTAGTCGAGATCGGCCTTCATGCCGTCGTGCAGGTTCAGCATCAGGTGGTCGTACGCGCTGCGCGGCGTCTTCGTCACGTGCAGCAGGTTCAGCAGCCACGCGGAACCCGGCAATTGCGGCTTGATGCGCGGCAGGAAGCGCTTCGCGACGCTCTCGAACGGCTCGCCGACGCGCCACACGCGCGGCGCGCCGGCCGGGTTCACGTTGGTGAACACGCGCAGGATCCGCTCGCCGTAGTTCGGGCGCGACGGGAACGCGTCGACGTGCAGCCGGCTGTCGTCCTTGCGCCACGACGTCTGGCGCGTCTCGACCTGCATCAGGCGCAGGCTCGTCGGCGCGACGCGCAGCTTGCCGCGATACTCGGGGAAGAGGCCGTCGACGAGCGCGCCGGCCTGCTGCTGGAAGCGCGCGACGAGCGCGCGCACCGCCGACTGGGTGACGTTGTCGCCGAGCACGCCCGCGAGCGCGCCGCCGTTCGGCGCGAGGCTGATGTTCTTGCGTTTCGGGTCGGCCAGCGCCGGATCGAGCAGCGCTTCCTCGCCGCCTTCGATCGCGAAGCGCAGGTGCGGGAAATACAGCACCTTGCCCTCTTCGACCGCGGCCAGCAGCTGCTCGCGCGGCACCGACAGATTGTGTCCGCGCCAGTCGGCGGACGAGACTTCGATGATCTGGGATTCGCTCATGGTGCTGGAGTGCATGCGGTTACAGGAGACCGAAGCCCGCGAGCGCCGACTTCACCTGCGCGATCGACGGAGGCTGCCCCGCCGTGCCGAGGTTGACGACGTTCGGCGACCAGTAGCCGCCGGTCCGCCAGGCTGTCGCGAAATTGTACAGTTCGACCGTCGGACGCTTCAGCGCGGCCGCGATATGAACCAGACCTGTATCAACCCCGACGGTGGCCGCCGCGCCGTCGATGAGGCCGACCACCGCCGGCAGCGACAGCTTCGGCGGCACGATCGCCGCCGCGCCGAATTCCTTCGCGAGCCGCTCGCTCGTCGCGCGTTCCGCGTCGTTGCCCCACGGCAGCACGAGCGATGCGCCGCGCCGCACCAGCGACTGGCCGAGCTCGATCCACGCGGCGTCCGGCCACTGCTTGTCGGCGCGCGACGTCGCATGGACGAACACCACGTACGGCACCGGCAGGTTCAGCCCGAGCGCGGCGACCGCGCGCGACGCCGCGGCCGTGTCGAGGCCGAAGTCGATCGGGTCGGCCGGCGCGGGCGCCGGATCGCCGAGCGCGGCCGCGACGAGCTGCCGCGTACGCTCGACCACATGGGTGCGCGGCTCGATCGGCACGCGCTTGCGATAGAAGAAGCGCACCGGCCACTCGTAGCCGGCACCGTCGGTACGGTTGCCGAGGCCGACGAGCGGGCCGCGCGCCCAGCTCGCGACCCACGCGGTCTTGATGAGGCCCTGGCAGTCGATCACGAGGTCGTAGCGCTCGGCGGCGAGCTGCTTGCGGAACGCGCGGATCTCGCGCCAGGTCGCGCCGGAGAACGGCTTCTTGCGCCAGCGGCGCAGCGAGAACGGCAGCACGCGGCGCACGCCGTCGACGAGCTTCACGAGGTCGACGAAGCTCTCCTCGACGAGCCAGTCGATCTGCGCATCGGGGTGGCGCCGCCGGATGTCGGCGATCACCGGCATGTTGTGCACGACGTCGCCCAGCGACGACACGCGCACGATCAGGATCTTTTGCACGCTGAAAAAACGCCGGCGGATGGCCGGCGACAGGCATAAAGACGCGATTTTATCGCGGCCGGGCGTCCGGTCAGGCGAAAAACCTCAAGCGTGGCCGGATCGGGCGACGAAATGCTCCCGAACACGGCGCCGCCGTCCGGTGGAAAACCAGGCAATCGAGTAGGATAGAATCCTATCGACATCCGTCCGATGGAGGCTCCCATGCGCTCGACCCAACAATTCAGCATCACGCTCCCGAACGACATGGCCGAGCTTGTCAGGGCCAAGGTCGCGGCCGGCGAGTACGCGAGCGAAAGCGAAGTCATCCGCGACGGTCTGCGGACGCTCGTCGCCCGAGACAAGGCCGTCGAAGCGTGGTTGCGCGAGCAGATCGTGCCCGCCGCGAAAGCGCTCGCCGCAGACGCTTCCCGCACGCTGACGGCGAGCGACGTACGCAAGCACCTCGCGCACAAGCGGAAGCAGACGGGCGGCAACGGATGAGCTATGCGGTTCGGTTCACCCCCGAAGCGCTCGATCGCCTCGACGCGCTCGAATCGTTCATTGCTGAAAACGGGGTGCCGCTGACGGCAGCCCGCTACATCGATGCGATCGTCGCCTATTGCGAAACCCTCGGGACGTTTCCCCATCGCGGCGCACATCGCGAAGACCTGTTTCCCGGACTGCGCATCACGCATTACCGCAGAAGCGCGGTCATCGCGTATCTCGTCGATGACGCAGCGGAAACTGCCACCATCCTCGGCATCTTCTACGGCGGCCAGGACTACGAGGCCGCCCTCGACACCAGCCGCGACTGAATTCGGGCATCAGCTGCCACAGGTCGCGGTCAGGTAAACGAAAAGAGGCGCCCGCAAGCGCCTCTTTCCACAAACGAATGGCAGCCGCCAGGCCGCCAACCTCGCTCAGAACGGCAGCTGCACGTCCGGCTTCGCGGCCGTCAGCACGCGGCGGAAATCCTCCTGGATGCGCTTCAGGCCTTCCTGCGTCTCGGATTCGAAGCGCAGCACGACGACCGGCGTCGTGTTCGACGAGCGCGCGAGACCGAAGCCGTCCGGATACTCGACGCGCAGGCCGTCGATCGTCACGACCTCGTCGGCGCCGGTGAACGTCGCTTCCTTCTGCAGCTTCGCGATCAGGCTGAAGTTCTCGCCTTCCTCGAGCTTGAGCTGCAGCTCCGGCGTGCACATCGCGTCCGGCAGCGCGTTGAGCACCGCGCTCGGATCGGCCGTCTTCGCGACGATCTCGAGCAGGCGCGCGCCCGTGTAGAGACCGTCGTCGAAACCGTACCAGCGGTCCTTGAAGAACACGTGGCCGCTCATCTCGCCCGCGAGCGGCGCGCCGGTTTCGCGCAGCTTCGCCTTCACGAGCGAATGGCCCGTCTTCCACATCAGCGGCTCGCCGCCCTTCTCCTTCACCCATTGCGCGAGATGGCGCGTGCACTTCACGTCGTAGATGATCTGCGCGCCCGGGTTGCGCGACAGCACTTCCTCGGCGAACAGCATCAGCTGACGGTCCGGATAGATGATCTGGCCGTCCTTCGTGACGACGCCGAGGCGGTCGCCGTCGCCGTCGAACGCGAAGCCGATTTCCGCGTCGGTTTCCTTCAGCGCGCGGATCACGTCCTGCAGGTTTTCCGGGTGCGCGGGATCGGGGTGGTGGTTCGGGAAGTTGCCGTCGATGTCGGTGAACAGTTCGACGAGTTCGCAGCCGAGCGCCTTGAACAGGCGCGGCGCGAGCTCGCCGGCGACGCCGTTGCCGGCATCGACGACGATCTTCAGCGGCCGCGCGAGCTTGATGTCGCCGACGATGCGCGCGATGTACTGATCCGACACGTCGATCTGCTCGTACGTGCCGCTGCCCGACTCGAAGCGCGCGTCGACGATGCGGCGGTACAGCGCCTGGATCTGCTCGCCGTAGATCGCCGCGCCGCGCGCCACCATCTTGAAGCCGTTGTAGTCCGGCGGGTTGTGGCTGCCCGTCACGACGATGCACGAATCGACGCGGCGCTCGCCGCCCTTCAGTGCGAGCGGCACGCTCGCCGCGAAGTAGCCGACCGGGGTCGGCACCATGCCGACGTCGACGACGTCGACGCCCGCCGCACGCAGGCCGTCGGCCAGCGCGCCGACGAGCTCGGGCCCGGACAGCCGGCCGTCGCGCGCGACGACGACCGCGTCGCCGCCCTGCGCGCGCACTTCGCTGCCGAACGCACGGCCGATCGCACGCGCCGTGTCGGCGTCGACTGTCTTGCCGACCACGCCGCGAATGTCATATGCCTTGAAGATGGATTGGGAAATCATCGATTCACTCTCGGTTGCGTGCATGAAAAATGTTGGCCGCCTCGTCGGCGGCGCCCGGCGTGGCGGCCGGGGCCCGCCGGGGTGGGTCAAGATGGCGGGAGCGAACCCGAACCCACTTATAATCGCTCGTTTTGATGACGCGGATACCGCCCATTTTAATGCCTAGCCGTCCCGGCGCCGTTGCGCCCGTCCCGCGCGCCTGCCGGCGCGTCGCGCCATGCTGAGGCGCCTCGCCAACCCGGATGTCGCGAAAGCCGTCGCGAACCTGGTCTGGCTGGGGCTCGAACGGCTCACGCAGATCGGCGTCGCGATCGCGGTCAGCGGCCTTCTGGCCCGTTATTTCGGGCCGGACGTGTTCGGCAAATGGCAGTATGCGAATACGCTGCTCCTCGTGCTGGCGCCGCTCACCTGGGTGTGCGGCGCGGAAATCCTGGTTCCGACCATCGTGCAGCGGCCGGCCGAACAGCTCGGCGCCGTGCTCGGCAGCGCGTTCGCGCTGCGCATCGCCGTGTCGGCCGCCGCGCTCGCCGCGACCTGGATCGCGATCGCCGCCGGCGCGTTCGATCCGCTGGTCGGCGCGATGCTCGCCGGCCTTGCGGTGACGATGATCTTCCGCGAACCGTTCGTCGGTGTCGTCAACGCGTGGCTGCAGAGCATGACGTACAGCAAGCCGCAGCTCGTCGCCAGCATGGTCACGGCGCTCGCCAAGGCCGTGCTCGTCTGGCTGCTCGTGCGCGCCGCCGCCGGGCCCGCGCGCTTCGCGTGGCTGTGGGCGCTTGAGGCCGCCGCGATCGGCGCCGTGCTGCTGCTGTACTACCGTCACCGCCATGGCGGCACGCTCGGCTGGCGTGTCGAGCGCCCGCTGTTCCGGCATTTCGCGACGGCCGGCACGGTGTTCTGGCTCGGCCTCATCTGCATGTACCTGTTCCTCAAGCTCGACCGCCTGATGCTCGAGCGCCACGTGTCGTTCGCCGATCTCGGCCGCTATTCGGCCGCGCAGCAGCTCAACGAGAACTGGATCACGCTCGCGCTGATGCTCGCGCAGACGATCGCGCCCGCGTTCGTGTACCGCGTGCAGGACGTCGCGCGGCTGCGCCGCAACATCGTCCGGCTGATCGCGATGACGGCCGGCCTGATGGCCGCCGGCGCGCTCGTGCTCGACGCGGCCGCGCCGCTGATCGTCGGCAAGGTGTTCGGGCCCGGCTACGAAGCGTCGGTCGACATCTTCCGCTGGGCCGTCTGGCTGTCCGTGCCGGCCGGCATCGAGGCGATAGGCAATCTTATCGTTCTCAAATATCAAGCAAAATTCGTGTTGCTGACGAAGTGGCTGCTCGCGCTCGCGATCGCCGCGCTCGTCAACCTGCTCGCGATCCCGCGGCTCGGCCTGTACGGCGCGCTCGTCGGGCTGGCCGGCGGCTATCTCGCCGCCGCCGCGGTTAATTTTTATTACATCCGTTTCAAGCTGCGCTCATGACGTCCCCTATTTCCGCGCCGCGCGCCGCCGGCCTGCTCGGCGACGTCGCCGTGCTGATGCCGGCCTATAACGCGCACGACGACGTCGTCCGGACGCTCGCGTCGTTTCACGAGGATGCGCCCGTGCACGTGCTCGTCGTCGACGACGGCAGCACGCCGCCGATCGCCGTGCCGGACTTGGCCGGCCTCTCGGTCGAGGTGCTGCGGATGCCGCAGAACGCCGGCATCGAGCGCGCGCTCGAAGCCGGCATCGACGCGCTCGCCGCGCGCGGCTTCCGCTATGCGGCCCGCATCGACGCGGGCGACCTCGCCGCGCCGCAGCGGCTCGCGAAGCAGCGCGCGTACCTCGACGCGCACCCGCAAGTCGCGTGCGTCGGCATGTGGACGCAGGTCGTGTCGCGCGCCGGCGAGCCGCGCTTCATGCTGACGCCGCCCGCCGATCCGCGCGTGCTGCGCCGCACCCGCTTCCTGCGCTCGCCGCTCGTGCATCCGTCGGTGATGCTGCGCGTCGACGCGGTGCGCGAGGTCGGCAACTATCGCGAGAAATATCGCGCGGCCGAGGATCTCGATCTTTTTTTACGCTTAATGCAACGCTACGATTGCGCGAACCTGCCGGAGCTCGGCCTCTACTACGAGCTCAACGAAGGCGGGATCAGTGCGACCAAGCGGCGCCGCCAGCTGATGTCGACGCTCGCGCTGCTGCTGCGCCATTTCAACGCGCTGAACCCGTACGACTGGGCAGGCCTCGCCAAGAACCTGCTGCATTTCGTGACGCCGTACCGGACGCTGCAGCGGATCAAGCAGACGCTGTTCGCCGCGCGGCCGTCCGCTTGACGCCTATTCGGCTTTTTCGACGCTTTATTTTTTCTTTTTTTTCATGACCGCCTCCCCTCCGCTGCGCATCATGCTGGTCTGCAATACGGCCTGGGCGATCTATACGTATCGCCACGGCCTGATCCGCATGCTCGTCGCGCGCGGCGCCGAGGTGATCGTCGCCGCGCCGCACGACCGCACGGTGCCGCTGCTCGAGCAGATGGGCTGCCGCTACGTGCCGCTCGCGGTCGCGTCGAAAGGCACGAGCCCGCGCGAGGATCTCGGCACGCTGGCCGCGCTGTACCGCCACTACCGCGCGCTCTCGCCGGACCTCGTGTTCCATTACACGATCAAGCCGAACATCTACGGCTCGGTCGCCGCGTGGCTCGCGCGCGTGCCGTCGGTGGCCGTGACGACCGGGCTCGGCTACGTGTTCATCCAGAAGAGCCGCGCGGCGAGCGTCGCGAAGCGGCTCTACCGGTTCGCATTCCGGTTCCCGCGCGAAGTCTGGTTCCTGAACCGCGACGACCTCGCGACCTTCACCGACGAGCGGCTGCTCGCGCACCCCGGGCGCGCGCGCCTGCTGCACGGCGAAGGCGTCGATCTCGAGCAGTTCGCGCCCGTGCCGCTGCCGGCCGGCGACGCGCCGGTGTTCATCCTGATCGGCCGGCTGCTGTGGGACAAGGGCGTGCGCGAATACGTCGATGCGGCGCGCGCCGTGCGTGCGCAGCATCCGCGCGCGCGCTTCCAGCTGCTCGGCCCGCTCGGCGTCGACAACCCGAGCGCGATCGGCCGCGCGGACGTCGACGCGTGGGTGCGCGAAGGCGTCGTCGAATACCTCGGCGAAGCGCACGACGTGCGCCCGCACATCGCCGCCGCCGACTGCGTCGTGCTGCCGTCGTACCGCGAAGGCGTGCCGCGCACGCTGATGGAGGCGTCCGCGATGGGCCGCCCGATCGTCGCGACCGACGTGCCCGGCTGCCGCGACGTCGTCGCCGACGGCGAGACCGGCCTGTTGTGCGCGGCGCGCGACAGCGCGAGCCTGGCCACGCGCCTCGTGCAGATGATCGAGCTCGGCCCGGCCGGCCGCGACGCGATGGGTGCGCGCGGCCGCCGCAAGGTTGCCGCCGAATTCGACGAGCAGGCGGTCGTCGAACGATACACAATCACCATACGCGCCTTGACGGGCGTCTCTCTCTGAAGGAGCACGAAGCCATGACCACGAAGGGAACGATTCTCGTGACGGGCGGTGCGGGCTACATCGGTTCGCACACCGCGGTCGAATTGCTCGATCACGGCTATGACGTCGTCATCGTCGACAACCTCGTCAACAGCAAGGCCGAATCCGTGCGGCGCGTCGCGCAGATCACCGGCAAGACGCCGGCGTTCCACCAGGTCGACGTGTGCGACGAAGCCGCGCTCGGCAAGGTGTTCGACGCGCACCCGATCACCGGCGCGATCCATTTCGCGGCGCTGAAGGCGGTCGGCGAATCGGTCGCGAAGCCGCTCGAGTACTACCAGAACAATATCGGCGGCCTGCTGACCGTGCTCAAGGTGATGCGCGAGCGCAACGTGAAGCAGTTCGTGTTCAGCTCGTCGGCAACCGTGTACGGCGTGCCCGAGCGCTCGCCGATCGACGAATCGTTCCCGCTGTCGGCGACCAACCCGTACGGCCAGTCGAAGCTGATCGCCGAGCAGGTGCTGCGCGATCTCGAGCTGTCCGACCCGTCGTGGCGGATCGCGACGCTGCGCTACTTCAACCCGGTCGGCGCGCATGCGAGCGGGCAGATCGGCGAGGATCCGGCCGGCATCCCGAACAACCTGATGCCGTACGTCGCGCAGGTCGCCGTCGGCAAGCTCGACAGGCTGCGCGTGTTCGGCTCCGACTACCCGACGCCGGACGGCACCGGCGTGCGCGACTACATCCACGTGGTCGATCTCGCGCAAGGCCACATCGCCGCGCTCGACGCGCTGGTGAAGCGCGACGCGAGCTTCGTCGTGAACCTCGGCACGGGCCGGGGCTACAGCGTGCTGGAAGTGGTGCGCGCGTTCGAGAAGGCGTCGGGCCGCCCGGTGCCGTACGAGCTCGTCGCGCGCCGCCCGGGCGACGTCGCCGAGTGCTACGCGAACCCGCAGGCCGCGGCCGACATCATCGGCTGGCGCGCGAAGTACGGCCTCGACGAGATGTGCGTCGACCACTGGCGCTGGCAGGAAAACAACCCGCGCGGTTTTGTATAATCCGCTGTCCCATTTCCGAGCAATCCCATGCTCAGCTTCGCGTCCGGTTTCATCGTTTCCCTGCTCGTCACGCTCTTCATCGTGCGCTACGCCCATCTGCACGAGAAGTTCTCGGTGGACAGCGATCTGGCCGGCGTGCAGAAATTCCATGTGCGGCCCGTGCCGCGCGTGGGCGGCATCGGGATCCTGGCCGGGGTCGTCGCGTCGGCGCTGCTGCTCATGCAGCGCTACCCGACGATCGCCGGCAGCATCCTCGGGCTGGTCGCCTGCGGGTTGCCGGCCTTCCTGTCCGGGCTCGTCGAGGACCTCACCAAGCGCGTGTCGCCGCGCGCGCGGCTGATCTGCACGATGGGCGCCGCGGCACTCGCGTTCGGCGTGCTGCACATCGCGGTCACGCGCATCAGCGTGCCGCCGCTCGACTTCCTGCTCGGCTACGTCGCGATCTCCGCGTTCGTCACGGTGCTCGCGGTCGCGGCGCTCGCGAACGCGGTCAACATCATCGACGGCTTCAACGGGCTGGCGTCGATGGTCAGCTTCATGATGTTCGCGTCGCTCGCGTACGTCGCGTTCCAGGTCGGCGACCCGGTCGTGATGTCGGCGTCGTTCATCATGATGGGCGCGGTGCTCGGCTTCTTCGTGTGGAATTTCCCGGCCGGGCTGATCTTCCTCGGCGACGGCGGCGCGTACTTCATCGGCTTCATGCTCGCCGAGCTCGCGATCCTGCTGGTGATGCGCAACCGCGAGGTGTCCGCGTGGTATCCGGTGCTGCTGTTCATGTACCCGATCTTCGAGACCTGCTTCTCGATCTACCGGAAGAAGTTCGTGCGCGGCATGTCGCCGGGGATTCCGGACGGCGTGCACCTGCACATGCTCGTCTACAAGCGCCTGATGCGCTGGGCGGTCGGCACGAAGCAGGCGTACGACCTGACGCGGCGCAATTCGCTGACGTCGCCGTATCTGTGGCTGCTGTGCCTGGTTGCCGTGATTCCGGCGACGCTGTTCTGGCGGCACACGGTGCATCTGTTCGCGTTCGTCGTGCTGTTCGCGGTGACTTATGTGTGGCTCTACATCAGCATCGTGCGGTTCAAGGCGCCGCGGTGGATGGTGGTGCGCAAGGCACGTCGCCACCATCCCTGAGCAGCCTGCTTCTCGCAACAAAAAAGCGCCTCGTGGGCGCTTTTTTGTTGCCGCGTTCCGGCCGGGGACCGGCTGCCGTTACCGGTTCGACGCCGCCCGCGCGGGCACACTCTGCAGCGCTGGCGCGACGGCCGTCTGATACTCGGGCACCCAGCGCCGCAGGTCGCGCCGCACCTCGTCGTCGCCGAGCACGCGATGCTGCATCAGCCATGGCAGCAGTTCGTCGAGCAGGTTGTCCGGCACTTCGCGGGCGCGCGCGATCCGCAGTTTCGGATGCGGCGTGCGGGTCGTCGTCTCGTCGTCGGCGAGCAGTTCCTCGTAGAGCTTCTCGCCCGGCCGCAGCCCGGTGAATTCGATGCGGATCTGCCCTTCCGAGAAGCCGTACAGGCGTATCAGGTCGCGCGCGAGATCGACGATCTTGACCGGCTCGCCCATGTCGAGAATGAAGATCTCGCCGCCGTGCCCCATGCTCGACGCCTGCAGCACGAGCTGCGACGCTTCCGGAATCGTCATGAAGAAGCGCGTGATCTCCGGGTGCGTGACCGTCACCGGGCCGCCCTTCGCGATCTGCTGCTGGAACTTCGGGATCACGCTGCCCGCGCTGCCGAGCACGTTGCCGAACCGCACCGTCTCGAATTGCGTGTGCTCGCTCGTCTGCTGCAGCGCCTGGCACGCCATCTCCGCGAGACGCTTGCTCGCGCCCATCACGTTGGTCGGGTTGACGGCCTTGTCGGTCGAGATCAGCACGAAATGGCGGACGTCATGGCGGATCGCCGCCCGCGCGACTCGGTAGGTGCCGAGCACGTTGTTGCGCAGCGCCTGCCACGCGTTGAGTTCCTCCATCAGCGGCACGTGCTTGTAGGCCGCCGCATGGAACACGATGTGCGGCACGTGGCGCGACATCACCTGGTCGAGCAGCAGCGAATCCTTCGCGTCGCCGATGATCGGCACGACCGGCTGGTCGGGGAAGCGCTCGCGCAGTTCCTCGGTCAGGCGGTACATCGCGTATTCGGACAGGTCGAACGCGACCAGTTGCGCCGGCGCGAAACGCAGGATCTGCCGGCACAGCTCCGAGCCGATCGAGCCGCCCGCGCCCGTCACCATCACGACGCGGCCGCGCAGCAGCGCCTCGACGTGCGGGGTGTCGATCGTCACGGCGTCGCGGCCGAGGAGGTCTTCGAGGTCGATCTCGCGGATCTGGGACAGGAAGCCCTGCCCCGGCATCAATGCGGTCAGCGACGGCAGCACCATCACCTTCAGGCCGGCGCGCACACAGAGCGTCGCCACCCGGCGCTGCACCTCGACCGACGCGGACGGAATCGCCACGATCGCGTATTCGATCTTCAGCGCCTCGGTCCAGTGCGCGACATCGTTGATCGCGCCGAGCACCTTGTGGCCGTAGATCTCGCGGCCCTGCTTCGTCTTTTCGTCATCCAGCAGGCCGACGAGACGCCATTCGCCCGAACGCGACAATTCGCGCGCGAGGTTCGCGCCGGCCGTGCCGGCGCCGATCACGAGCACCGGCTTGCCCTGCCCGACGAGGCCGCCGTACAGGTAGAACTCCTTCGTCGAGCGGTACAGCGCACGCGCGCCGCCCATGATCAGGAACAGCATCAGCGGCGAGACCAGCAGCACCGAGCGCGGAATGATCGGCGACGGCTGGAACATCACCGCGCCGATCATCACGATCACACCGCCGCCCGCGAGCGCCTTCGAGATGCGCATCAGGTCCGGCAGGCTCGCGAACACCCACAAGCCGCGATACAGGCCGAACAGGTGGAACATCAGCGCGTAGATGGGCAAGACCCATTCGAGCGCGATCAGCGAACCGCGCAGGAAGTCCGGCGGGACGCTGCCGTTGAACCGGACGAGATAGGCGAACAGCCAGGCGGCGACGACCGCCAGCATGTCGAACAGAAAGGCGCAAAGTGATAGCCAGGATGCCTTGGATCGGAACATCGGCAGGAAGCCTCAAGAGTCGTTGTCGGTGGCCCGCTGAATCCGGCGCCAGCGCAGGTCGATGGCAAATCCGATGCATGCGAGGACGCCAAGCCATGCGACGAACAGCAACCACTGCTGCGGCTCCGGACGGTTCAGCGCCCACAATGCGGCGATTATGCCTACGAGCATGATCAGGTACCAGTAAACGGCGGTACGCGCATGACCGATGCCGGAACGCACCATGCGTTGATAATAATGCTCGCGGTGCGCTTGCCAGAATTTTTCTCCGCGTGACAGCCGTCGCAGGAGCGTGACGGACGCGTCGGCGATAAAGGGCGAGAACACCATTGCGGGAAACCACAGGGGCCAGATCGCTTCGCGCCAGCCCCAGTAGCCGAGCGCGCCGGCCAGAAACCCGAGCGGAATCGAGCCGGCATCGCCGAGAAACAGCCGCGCCGGATGGAAATTCAGCAGCAGAAAGCCGAATGCCGCGCCCGCGACCGCCGCGCCGGCGGCCGCAAGCTCCGCGTTCGGGTGTGCGCCGGCGAGCGCCGCGGCCGCATACGCGCCGAATCCGAACAACGCCATGCCGCCAGCCAGGCCGTCCGCGCCATCCATGAAGTTGTACAGGTTGATCAGCCAGACCATCGCGAAACCGACGCCGACCAGCAGCCACCACGGCGCGGCCGCCGGATAGGCGGCCACCAGCACGACGACCGCGGCCAGATGCGCGGCAAACCGCACGCGCGCGGGCAAGCCCCGCCGGTCGTCGATCTGCGACAGGGCCGCGAGGCCCGCCGCCGCAACGGCAATCAGCCATATCGGCGGCGCGAGCCAGAGCAGCGCGACGACACTCACGGGGACGATGCCCCAGCCGCCGACGCGAGGGGTCGGACGCTCATGCAGCGAACGGTCGTTCGGAATATCGGTTGCGAGCCGCCACGCCAGGCCGGTGGCAAGCAGCGCGCGCAGGATCGTCGTCGTCGCGGCGGCGGAGGCCAGTGCCACCGCCAGCGCCGCGAGCCACGGGGTCGTCGCAAAATGCA
This sequence comes from Burkholderia pyrrocinia, assembly GCA_001527685.1. Taxonomy (GTDB): domain Bacteria; phylum Pseudomonadota; class Gammaproteobacteria; order Burkholderiales; family Burkholderiaceae; genus Burkholderia; species Burkholderia pyrrocinia_D. The sequence goes on along the minus strand of LOZU01000025.1, from coordinate 38,203 downwards.
TGGTGCCTATTGTCGAGTGTCGCGCGAAAGATACCACGCGGCGGTCGCGGCGAGACCCTGCCGCGTCGTGTGGGGGGGATGCCAGTCCAGCACGCGCTTGATGCGCCCCGTGTCGAGCTCCAGGCTGCCCGTGAGGCGCTCGATCGCGGCACTGCGGCCGGCGAGCCGGCCCGCCGCCCGCAACACGCCGGCCGGCACCGGGAACAGCCGCGCCGGCTTGCCGAGCGCGTCGCCGACCATCCGCAACAACGCGGCGATCGACGGCGCATCGTCGTCCGCCACGTGGAAGCACCCGCGCGCGGCGCGCGGATCGGTCGCGCAGCGCAACAGCGCATCCGCCAGGTTGTCGACGTAGACAAGACTGCGGCGCGCGGCAATCGCCCCGAGCGGAAGCGGCAGGCCGCGCGACACCGCGTCGAGCATCCGCAGAAAGTTCGCGCGGACGTCCGGGCCGTACACGAGCGGCGGGCGCACGATCACGACGTCGAGGTCGGCCGATTCGCCGAACTGCGCCAGCCGGCGTTCCGCGCGCAGCTTCGATCGCCCGTACGCGTCCTGCGGGTCGGGCGTGACTTCTTCCGTGACGGGCACGCCGCCATCGCATTCGCCGACCGCCTTGATGCTGCTGGCGAAGACCATGCGGCGCACACCATGCGCGCGCGCCGCTTCGGCCACGCGCAGCGTGCCGATGACGTTGGTCGCATCGAACGCGGCGTCGGGATCGGGGGCCTCGTCGCGCATCACGTGTACGCGCGCCGCCAGATGGACGACGCAATCGGCGTCGAGATCGGCGGGCCACGCCGTGCCGAGCCCGTCGAAATCGGCACCGTCATGCACCCATTCGCGCACGCCCGCGATACATCCGCCCGGCCGGCGCACCAGCGCCGTGACCGCATGCCCGGCCGCGAGCGCGAGCCGGCACACGCTGCGGCCGACGAAACCGTTCGCGCCGGTGACGACGATATGGCTCACCACCACCTCCAGCCGAAGCGGTTGAAGAACCGGTACGCCGACGCGGCGAACATGCGGATGTGGGCGACCCCCTTGCGGGACGCGCCGCCCCCGTGGTGCAGCACGCGCATCGCCGGAACATAGGCCACGCGCGCGAACTCGTGCGTGCGCAGGCTCAGGTCGTAATCCTCGAAATAGAGGAAATAGCGCGGATCGAACCCGCCGAGGCGTTTCAGCACTCCGGTGCGGAACAGCATGAAGCAGCCGCTCACGATCGGCGGCTCCCAGACGACCGACGCGTCGCCGATCACGTCGCGCATCTCGTAGCGGGCGAGGCGCTTCGACAGCGGCCGGCGCAGGCTCGCCGGCAGGAAGCCGCGGGCGAACAGGTCGAGCACGGTCGGATAGCGGCGGCACAGGTACTGGATGCCGCCGGCGCCGTCGGCAATACGCGGCGCGAGCAAACCGGCGTCCGGATGGGCGTCGAAGAATTCGCGCGCCGTGACGAGGGTGTGCGGCTCCAGGTCGATGTCGGGGTTCAGGATCAGGTGCAGGCGGCTCCTGGCCTCCGCGATCGCGAGGTTGTGCCCGCGGCCGTAGCCGACGTTGCCGTGCCCCGTGATGATCCGGCATTCGATGCCGCGTGCGGTGAGCTGGCGAAGCAACCCGGACGCATCGCCGAGCCCGCCGTTGTCGACCAGGAACAGGTCGACCGGCTCGTCGGGCGACGCGGCGCGCAGCCGGTCGCAGGCATCGCTCAACGTCTGCAGCGTGCGCGCCAGCAATGCTGCGTCGGGGTGATAGACGACGACGGAAATCGACAGGCCGTCGACTTCGTCAAGCGATTCGCTCGTAACCTTCATCGGTAATTCGACAGGGCCTGGATCGGCCAAAAGGCTCAATTCTACTCGATCGGCCCTGCCCTTCCGGCGGCCTGCAACCGCCGCGATGCGATTCGACTCGCCGGCAAAATGACGCGCCGTTACCGGGCGCGCCCGTCTGCAGACAACGACGAGATCTGCCTGACGACGAATTGATGCACGCGCTCGCACAGCGCGTTACGGTCCTCGTCGACGAACAGCACGGGCGCACGCTCGGCGTGCGTATCGAACAACGCGAGGTCGACGCCATGCAGCACGGCGGCATAGCGGCCGTCCAGCTGATGGATGTCGTACCCCCAGAGCTCGCCTTCCCCGCTTATCACGAGCTGCTTGTAATAGGCATTGCGGGCCTTTGCCGTCGGCCGCAGCTTCACCTTGCCCTCGTTCGAGAAGTTCAGGCCGGCGGCATTCTGCCCGAGGTATTCCGCGATACGCCGCGCGTGCCCAACCGGGTCGGACATGAGTTGCTCATAGGAAATCGAATACGGCGTAATGTGCCGCTCGGCGAACAATCCTCGGAAGAATTGCTCGGCGCGAAGGAGGAAATTGATTCTCTCGACAATCGCGGCGCGTGAAATGAACCGCAGGTCTTCGTCGTGCGGCGAACCGGAGAAATTGTGCCAGACGCCGGTTTCGATCGATATCTGGAAGGAGATTGCCTGCGCGAGCACATCCTCGCGCCAGATATAGACATGCCGCCATGCCTGAACGTCGGCAAAGAATGTCGGCTCTTGCACAAAGCGCTCGGCTTCGACTTCGATGCCAAACACCCCGTTGCGCGTGCGCAGCCCCGACAGAAGAAACGCATCGTATGATGAATACTGGTCCGAGAAAGCGAGGGAAAGGGTCCGCAACACATCCGGCACAAATGACTCGCTGGGGAACCCGAGACGGCCGCAGCTCGACAGCAATTCGGTCAGCAACGTCGATCCCGAGCGCGGGATCATGAAGATGCAGTATTTCGTGGTTGCAGGGTCCCGATTGCCCGCGACAAGCGCCGCCAGCTCCTCGGGCGAACACTGGTATTGCGAGCCGATGTACTCGACCGGAAGCGTCCATTCCTGCTCGAATACCGCGACCCGCTCGTCGAGGCCGACTTGGGGCGCCTGCAACTCGATGGGTTGAAACACCGTTTCCGCATGAAGCTCGACGATCTCTTGCTCCGCCAGATCGGACGCCCGATCGTCGCACCGGAGTTGCAGTGCCCCCGTCACGTCATCGCACCGGACCACTGCGTATTGAACGAAACTCCGGCACGCAACGTTTTGCCCCTCCTTGTCCGTATTGATCGCGAAGTCGATGAATCCCGACGCCGTCAGCCGCACGAACGCCGCATGGCGAGCGCCGCACGCGTGATCGGAGACGGTCGAAGCCCCGAGCCGCTTGCCGTTCGCACTCACGACGACCTCATACGGCCCTTCGTAGCCGACCGGACTGAACAGCGCGGCGACGAAATACGTGCCGGGCGACGGAACATGGACGCGCGCGGCGATCGTCTCGAACGCGTGCGCGACGAGGACGGCCCGCTGCGGCGGAATCGGGATGTTCTCGTGAGTCGAGATCGCGTCGCCGAGATTGATGGCAGCAAACCCGCGGCCGTGATCGGGACGCGCCAGCAGCAGCGGCGCATACCAGCGCTTGACGCCCTGCTCGGTAAACGAATATTTCCTGAGCGGGCAAAAGAAATAATCGCCGACTTTCTCTCCATATTGCGTCGCAAACGGCTTCGACGCACAGGGAATCAAATTGGCCCCTTGATTCGCCACGACTCTCACGACCGACTCTCCCAATTTCCCATCACCTCATCCTCTTGCAAACAAACCCGACTTCGACGGCGGATGCGGGCGCATGCGCCGCGGCCGTCATCCTCGCAAACGACCCGACCCGCAAAGATCGAAGGTGCCTTCGCGAGACAGCCTTGCTAGACTATCGGCCGGCCGGGCGCACGATCCAAACCTTACAATTGCAATTGTAATCTCGGAATGCCCCCTCTCCCCGTTCCCGACAGCCGGTCCGGGTCGACGCCGACCACTGTTGAAAAGACGATATGAGCAAAACTTACCAAAGGCTTCCTTCGCTGACCACGGGCCGCGGAATCGCCGCCCTCATGGTTGCAGTTCATCATGCCTGCCTGGCATGGGGCGGCATCCTGACGCCGGTCGGCAATGTCGGCTGGCTCGGCGTCGCATATTTTTACATCCTGTCCGGATTCGTGCTCGCATGGTCCTGGTCCCCCGAGCGGCCGACCAGCGAGTTTTACGTGCATCGCATCGCCCGCATTTATCCGCTGCACGTCATCACGCTCGCGCTGTCGCTCACGGCCTTCTGGTTGCTCGGCAGCCCGCTCGGCGGCTACGTTGGCAACCCTGCGGGCACGATCGCGCAGCTGTTCCTCGTGCACGACTGGCTGCCGGGTCATCCGAATGTCCGCCAGGCGTGGAACGGCGTGTCGTGGTCGCTGAGCGCCGAATTCGGCTTCTACCTCTGCGCGCCGGCCCTGCTCAAATGGTCCGCGAAGGCCCGGACCGCCACGCTCGTGAATGTCGCCGCGGCCCTCTATCTGCTGACGACAGGCATCGGCGTCGGCAGCGCCGTGCTCCATGCGGACCGGATCTCGGACTTCATGCTGTACCATCCGATCGCACGCCTGCCCGAATTCATTTACGGCATCGTCGCCGCCCGCCTGATGCAGCGCGGCGCCGAGATCAGCACGGGCCCGCTGCTCAGGCTGGCAGCGTTCATGCCGATCGCACTCTACGTGTTCGGCAACGACCATCGCAATCCGGTCGCGATGGTCAGCCTGTGCGTGCCGGCCTTCCTGCTGTTCATCGTCAGCGGCGCCACCGACGACATCAAGGGGAAATCGTCGGTGTTCACGCACCGGCTGCTGCAACTCGTCGGGGAAGCGTCGTTCTCGCTGTACATGACGCATGCGCTGTTGCTCGGCGTGATGGTCGGCGCCGTGCGGGTACTGAACATCCAGACGCACGCGATCATCCTCACCGGCGTGTTCCTCGTGGCCAGCGTGGCCCTCTCGATCGTCTTCTACAAGTTCGTCGAGTTGCCGCTGCGCAGATTCATCCTGTCCCGGGCGCGCTTCGGCCGGCCGGACCTGCGCACGGCCCGGGTCGGCGAGCCGGGAACCAGCAGCTGACACGAAGCGCGTCGCCGCGACGCGCACGCCACCCCATCAGCACGACGCACGATTGCAATGAGCACACAGGCCTTATTTCTCGACCGGGACGGCGTTATCAACGTCGATACCGGCTATGCACACCGCCCGGAGCAAATCCGCTTCGTCGACGGGATCTTCGAGCTCGCGGCCACGGCTACCCGGTCCGGATACAAGATCTTCATCATCACGAACCAGGCGGGAATCGGCCGCGGCTACTACACGGAGCAAGAATTCCTGGACCTGATGCACTGGATCGGCGAGCGGTTCGCCGAAACGGGCGGCGCGATCGAGCACACGTACTTCTGCCCGCATCATCCGGAACACGGCGTCGGCGCGTACCTTCAGTCGTGCGAATGCCGCAAGCCCGCGCCCGGCATGCTTCTGCAAGCTGCCCGCGAGTACGACCTCGACCTCGCGCGATCGATCTTCGTCGGCGACAAGCAATCCGACATGGAAGCCGGACGTCAAGCCGGTGTCGGCACGCTGCTCTATGTCGGCGACGAACCGGACTACCAGCCGGGCATCAAGCTGACGTCGCCCGCCGACGCCATCGCCTACCTGCGCCCGGGCAATTGAGCCCCGTCGACTTCCGTCACGCGCCGCACTGCCGCCCCGTGCGCGCCCCGAATAAAATCGCCTGAGAGATCGTTGACACCAGCATGGATGGCCGCAACCTGACACCGCCGCTTCTGAGCATCGCGATCCCGACTTTCAATCGCGCCGGGTACCTCGAATTGTGTTTGTCCCAGTTTCTCGCCGATGCGGATCTGGTCGAGAACGGCACGGTCGAAATCCTCGTGTCGGACAATTGCTCGGCCGACGCCACCGCGAAGAGCATCGAAGCGCTGCGCGCCAAGGGCCTGCCGATCCGCTACATCCGCAACGAGACCAATATCGGCTCCGACGCGAACATCGCGCAATGCTTCAACGAGGCACACGGCGATTACGTGCAGATCCTCGGCGACGACGACCTCTACCTTCCCGGCAAGCTTCGCGAGATCGTCGCGATGCTGCAGCAGGCGGAGCGCGGCGTCGTCTGTCTCAAATCCTACGGCTACGAGCACGACTTCCTGAAGGAGCGCCCGAGCGGCAAGAGCGGCCTGCTGGACTTCGCGCAGGTCTCGGATTTCCTGTATGAAGTGGGGCCGCTCGTCACGTTCATTTCGGCCTGCATCATCAACCGGCGCCTGCTCCCGGACGTCGACGCGCGCGCGTTCTGCGGAAGCAACCTGGTCCAGGTGCACCTGGTCGTGCGAGCGATGCTGCGCGGCGCCCTGAACAGCTACGTGCTCGACTACACGCTTGCCTGCAAGCGGGCGAATTCGGGCGGCTACGATTTCTCCGAGATCTTCGTCGAGAATTTCTTCGGCATTCTGAAGAGTTACGAGGCGCACGGGTTGCCGCGCGATGCCGTGCAACGCCTGGGCACCAAGATGCTGATCAGCTACTACCCGTTCAACCTGCTGAGGCAGCGACTCGCGAAACAGGGCGATACGCGCGCCACCTACCGCCGCTTCGCGACGCAATTCGGCCGGCAGCGCGCCTTTCTCACGTTCTGCGCGCCGATCATCGCGCTGCCCCGGCCGCTCGGCATCGTATGGGGATGGGGCGCCGTGTTCGTCGGCCGGGTGTGGAACGGCGAACTGGTACGAGGCTGGCACTTCGCGATACATCAGTTGTCCTTGATGCTCCGAAGGACCTGATGCGGCGCGCGGCCTCTTTGCCACCCTACACAATGTAAGGGTCAAGAAACGACAAATCGATACACATTCACCGAGGAAGCGGGTATCAATGGCTACCGCGTCCAACGTTTACCAAGTAGACTACTGCAACCCAAGGATGGCCAAATTCATGATCAGGACCCACAGCCCAGCGGATACGCTGCGATCGAACGTCAATGAATCGCTGCGCGCGAAGGAAACGCTGCTCAACGACGCCAGGCTGCTCGACGTCTTTTCTGCCGCCACCACGCACGTGATCGACTGCTACAAGGCAGGTGGCCGGATGTACGTGGCAGGCAATGGGGGTTCCGCCGCCGATTCGCAGCACCTTGTCGCCGAATTCGTCAGCAAGCTGGCGCGCGACCGCAACCCGCTGCCTGCCGAAGCCCTCACGACCGACACTTCGATCCTCACGGCCATCGGCAACGACTACGGCTACGAGCACGTTTTCTCGCGTCAACTGATCGCGAAACTCAAGCCGAACGACGTCTTCCTCGGCATCACGACCTCCGGCAAATCGAAGAACGTGCTGGCTGCACTGGAAGTCTGCAAGCAGGTCGGCGTGAAGTCGATCGTCTTTACCGGATTCGGCGGCGGCCCCGCTGCCGAGCTCGCCGATTACGCGCTGATCGCCCCGGGCAGCCGCACCAGCACGATCCAGGAACTGCACATCGTGCTCGCGCACAGCATCTGCGAATCGGTCGAGCTGGCACTGTTTCCGCTGGAAGATTGAGCGTGCGGCCGTTTCGACCGGAAACGCTTCGCGGCCCCTCGACCGGTGCGGTATTATTGCGACGCTGAAAGTCTGATACCGGAATCCGATTCGACGGGACGCGTCGTCGGGGCACGTCGGACGCCCCGATGGTTGCCGAGCGTCCGTCGCCCATGCAGAAAAAGCGCGGATAGCATGCCGCCCCGGCCTGCACGGGCCCGTTCGAGCCGCACCAGTCGAATCATCCGGCGAGCATGTTCCCGCAAATCCCGCAGTGCGGTCATAGAAGACGCAAGCTTTAACACCTGTTCGAACACGACGGAATTCCCGGATCCGAAATCGCCCGCCGCCGCAACCGGCACATGCCCGAGGCGATGCGCACGTATTGAACAACGGGATTATCCAATCACTAATTCCGAAGGAGCTAGGCTTAGATGAAAGTTGTATTGCTTGCAGGCGGTCTCGGTACCCGAATCTCGGAGGAAACCTCCGTCCGACCGAAGCCGATGGTGGAGATCGGTGGCAAGCCCATTCTGTGGCACATCATGAAGATCTATGCCGCGCATGGCCTGACCGATTTTATCGTCTGTTGCGGATACAAAGGATATCTGATCAAGGAATACTTCGCCAATTATTTCCTGCACATGTCGGATGTCACGATCGATCTCGGCAAGAACGAGATCGAAGTCCATCACAAGAAGGCCGAACCGTGGCGCGTCACGCTCGTCGACACCGGCGAGACCACGCAGACCGGCGGCCGCCTGCGCCGCGTGCGGGATTACATCGACGGCGATTTCTGCATGACGTATGGCGATGGCGTCGGCTCGATCAACGTGACCGAGCTGCTCAAGTTCCACCGCGAACACGGCAAGCAAGCAACGATGACGGCCGTCCAGCCGCCGGGCCGCTTCGGCGCGCTCGAACTGGACGGCACCCAGGTGAAGTCGTTCATGGAAAAGCCGACCGGCGACGGCGGCTGGATCAACGGCGGGTTCTTCGTGCTGAAGCCGTCCGTGATCGACCTGATCGACGGCGACGAAACGCTGTGGGAGCGCCAGCCGCTCGAGGCGCTCGCGCATACCGGCCAGCTGCAGTCCTGGTTCCACCACGGCTTCTGGCAACCGATGGACACGCTGCGCGACAAGACCCATCTCGAAGAGCTCTGGAACGCAGGCCAGGCTCCGTGGAAAACCTGGGAGTGACGATGCAGGTGAATCCGGCCTTCTGGCAAGGCAAGCGCGTTTTCCTGACCGGGCATACCGGTTTCAAGGGCGGCTGGATGTCGCTCTGGCTGGCCTCGATGGGCGCCAAGGTGGCGGGTTATGCGCTGCCGCCGAACACGCAGCCGAACCTCTTCGAGGTCGCCAACGTCGGCGCGGTGCTCGAGGAAAACCACTTTGCCGACATCTGCGATCGCGAGACCCTGACCGCCGCGATGGTCGCGTTCCGCCCGGACATCGTGATCCACATGGCGGCCCAGGCGCTCGTGCGCTACTCGTATGCGGAGCCGGTCGAGACCTACGCGACCAACGTGATGGGCACCGTGCACGTGCTCGACGCGATCCGTCAGTGCAAGGGCGTGCGCGCCGCGGTCATGGTGACTTCCGACAAGTGCTACCAGAACAACGAGTGGCCCTGGGGTTACCGCGAAGACGAACCGATGGGCGGCTACGACCCGTACAGCAACAGCAAGGGTTGCGCGGAACTCGTCACGTCGGCCTACCGGCAATCGTTCTTCCCCACCGCGCGCTATGCCGAGCACGGCGTCGCCGTGGCATCGGGGCGCGCGGGCAACGTGATCGGCGGTGGCGACTGGTCGGCCGACCGGCTCGTGCCGGACGCGATCGCGGCGTTCCAGAAAGGCGTGCCGCTGATGATTCGCAGCCCCGGCGCCGTGCGCCCGTGGCAGCACGTGCTGGAGCCCGTGTCGGGCTACCTCGTGCTGGCGCAGGCACTCGCGGAACAAGGCGCGACGTTCAATGGCGGCTGGAACTTCGGCCCCAGCGACGACGACGCCCGCAGCGTGCGCGAGGTCGTCGAGCTCGCGATCGAGAAATGGGGCGACGGCGCCCGCTGGCAGCAGGATGGCGCGGAACAGCCGCACGAAGCCCACTTCCTCAAGCTGGATTGCTCGAAGGCGAAGCAATACCTCGGCTGGCGCCCGAGCTGGCACCTGTCGACGGCGCTCGGCGCGACGGTCGACTGGCATCGCGCGCTGACGGGCGGCAAGGACATGCAGCAGGTCTGCCACGCGCAGATTCAGGACTATGTAGAGGCTGCGCAACGCGCGGCGAAAAAGTAAACCAGGAATTGCAAAAGGTCTCCCAAATGGCTATTGAAATCATCGACGCTCAAAAGCAGGCGCAGGACGCACTGCGCGGGAAAATCGCCGCGCTGGTCGACGAGTACGCCGCACTCGCTTTCGCCGACAAGCCCTTCGTCCCGGGTCAGACGACGATCCCGCCGTCGGGCAAGGTCATCGGCGCGCCCGAGCTGCGCAACATGGTCGAGGCATCGCTCGACGGCTGGCTGACGACGGGCCGCTTCAACGACGAGTTCGAGAAGCGCCTGGCCAAGTACATCGGCGTCGAGTACCTGATCACGGTGAATTCGGGCTCCTCGGCAAACCTGATTGCATTCAGCACGCTCACGTCGCCGAAGCTCGGCGACCGCGCGATCCAGCCGGGCGACGAAGTGATCGGCGTGGCTGCCGGCTTCCCGACCACCGTGAACCCGATCCTGCAGTTCGGCGCGGTGCCGGTATTCGTCGACGTCGAACTCGGCACGTACAACATCGACGCGTCGCGCATCGAAGCCGCGATCACCAGCAAGACCAAGGCGATCATGCTGGCGCACACGCTCGGCAACCCGTACAACCTCGGCACCATCAAGGAACTGTGCGAGCGCCACAACCTGTGGCTGATCGAAGACTGCTGCGACGCGCTCGGCGCGACCTACAACGGCCGGAACGTCGGCACGTTCGGCGACATCGGCACGCTCAGCTTCTACCCGGCCCACCACATCACGATGGGTGAAGGCGGCGCCGTGTTCACGAACAACCCGGAGCTCAAGCTGATCGCCGAGTCGTTCCGCGACTGGGGCCGTGACTGCTACTGCCCGCCGGGCAAGGACAACACCTGCAACAAGCGCTTCTGCTGGAAGCTCGGCAACCTGCCCGAAGGCTACGATCACAAGTACACCTATTCGCACCTCGGCTACAACCTGAAGATCACCGACATGCAGGCCGCCTGCGCGCTCGCGCAGCTCGACCGCATCGACGATTTCGTCGCGAAGCGCCGCGCGAACTTCGACTTCCTGAAGTCGCGCCTCGCGAGCTGCGAGGAATTCCTGCTGCTGCCGCATGCGACGCCGAATTCCGATCCGTCGTGGTTCGGCTTCCCGATCACGCTGAAGGAGAATGCGCCCGTCAGCCGCGTCGACCTGCTCACCTTCCTGGACCAGCAGCGGATCGGTACGCGACTGCTGTTCGCGGGCAACCTGACGCGCCAGCCGTACATGATCGGCCGTAACTATCGCGTGGTCGGCGATCTGACCAACAGCGACATCGTGATGAACCAGACGTTCTGGCTCGGCATCTACCCCGGCCTCACGACCGAGCACCTGGACTACGTCGCGACCCAGCTCGAAAACTATCTCGGCATCGGGTTCTGATCATGGCCTCGCTCGCTGACGCGCGCGCCGGGCACCGCCAGCCGTTCATCGAGATCGCGCGGAGCGACTTCGAACGGCTGGCGGCACACATCGATTCCCGCGAATTCGACGGCAAGACGATCCTCGTGTCGGGTGCGACCGGGTTCTTCGGCATGTGGATGCTCGCGTATTTCTCGTGGCTGCACGACGCCGGCACGCAGCGCTTCCGCGTGCTCGCCATTTCCCGCGACCCGGCCCGGTTCGAGCAGAAGCATCCCTGGATCGCCAATGCCGGGTGGCTGCACTGGATCACCGGCGACATTCGGGACTTCGAATTTCCCGCGGAGCCGGTCGATTACGTGATCCACGCGGCGACCGACACGTCCGCGGAGGCCGGCCGCTCGCCGCGCGTGCTGCTGGAGTCGATCGTCGGCGGCACCCGGCGCATTCTCGATTGCGCAAAGGCATGCAGCGCGCAGCGCGTGCTGCTCGTCAGCTCGGGCGGCGCCTACGGCGGCCAGGCGGTCGACGTGCCGCGCCTCGTCGAAACGTCGCGCACGGCGCCGTCGACGATGGACATCGGCAGCGCCTACGGCGAAGGCAAGCGCGTCATGGAGCTGCTCGGCGCGATCCACGCGCACGAAACGTCGTGCGAAGTCGTCTCGGCACGATGCTTCGCGTTCGTCGGTGCCGGTCTGCCGCTGGACGGCCATTTCGCGATCGGCAACTTCATTCGCGACGCGCTGACGCAGGAGCGGATCGTCATTCGCGGCGACGGCAAGGGCGTGCGCTCGTACCTGTATGCGGCCGACCTCGTGGGTTGGCTGATGCGGCTGCTGCTCAAGGGCGGCAACCGGGAGATCTACAACGTCGGTTCGGATGCCGAAATCACGATCGGCGAACTGGCGCGCACCGTGATCGCCACGCTGGCGCCGTCGAAGACGGTCGTCATCGAAGGCGCGACCAACAGCCCGGGCGCAGGAAACCGCTACGTGCCGTCGATCGACCGCGTCCGCGAGCAGCTTGGGCTCGACGTCTGGACCCCATTGCCGCTCGCGATTCAAAACACCGCTCTCTTGGCACCCGCACATACATGAAAGCACTGATCCTCTGCGGCGGGCTCGGCACCCGCCTCCGAAGCGAAATCGGCGCGTCGCAAAAGGCGGTCGCCGACGTCGACGGACGCCCGTTTCTCTACTACGTCGTCGAGCAGCTCGCGCAGGCCGGCCTCAAGGACCTCGTCTTCTGCACGCACTACCAGTCCGAGCAGGTGGAACAGTTCGTTGCAAGCCTGCCGGACGACGCCGCGCGCCAGGTCGCGATCGTGCGCGAACCGACAGCGATGGGAACGGGCGGCGCGCTGCTCCATGCCGTCAGCACGCTGCGCTACGAAGGCGCGTTCATCGCGCTGAATGCGGACACCTACCTGGACGCCAGCGCGTATCGCGCCGCCGCCAGCGCACCGCCGCCGTCGATCATCGTCACGCCGATCGACGACTGCGAGCGCTACGGCGCCGTCCAGGTCGACGACGCCCAGCGGGTGATCGCGGTCGAAGAGAAAGGCAAGATCGGCCCCGGCCTGATCAGCGCTGGCGTCTACGGCCTGCATACGCGTTACCTGAGCGCCTTCCCCGTCGCGCCGCTGTCGATGGAAAAAGACATCATCCCGGCGCTGATCTCGGAACAATCCCTCGTCGCCACGCGCTACGACGGCCCGTTCCTCGATATCGGCACGCCCGATAGCCTGAAATTCATTCGTGAACACGGTGTGCAGAAACTGCAATGAAAGACCATTTCAGAGACCTCGTCGTCAAGCATGAACAGCCGGTCGTCGACGCGATCGCGGCAATCGAGCGTGGCCCCACGCAGATCTCGCTCGTCGTCGACGACGCGGGCGTCCTCGTGGGCGTGCTCACGAACGGCGACATTCGCCGTTTCCTGATGCAGGGCGGCCAGACGAGCGCCCCGGTTCATGCGTGCATGAACCGCAAGTTCCATGCGCTGCCCTACGGCACGAGCCGCGAAGAGCTGCTCAAGCTGTTCGACCTCGGCTACAACGCCGTGCCGCTGCTCGACGAAGAAGGCCGGATCGTCGAATTCGCGACGCCGGATTTCTTCCCGCCGACCAAGGAAGCAGCCGTGCTGTCGCGCGCACGCGCGCCGGTGCGCATCAGCTTTTCCGGCGGCGGCACCGACCTCACCTACTACTTCATGAAGAATGGCGGAGTGGTGCTGAATGCGTCGATTGCGCTTTATGCGCACGCGACGCTGATTCCGTCGGCGTCCCCCGAGATCAACATCATCTCGCACGACATCGACCGTCACGAGCACTACCCTACGCTGCGCAGCCTGCTCGACAGCCCGGACAAGGGGCTGCTGTCGTCGGTCGTCTCGGTGATCCGTCCGGATTTCGGCTTCGACCTGTACGTCCACTCCGATTTCCCGGTGGGCTCGGGCCTCGGTGGATCGTCGGCGGTCGCGACCAGCGTGGTCGGCGCGTTCAACGAACTGCGGCTCGACAAGTGGAGCACCTACGAGATCGCCGAAATCGCCTTCCAGGCGGAACGGCTCTGCTTCAATATCTCGGGCGGCTGGCAGGACCAGTATGCGTCGGCATTCGGCGGCTTCAACCTGATCGAATTCGACGGCAAGCGCAACATGGTGCACTCGTTGCGCCTCGAGGACGCGATCCGCAACGAGCTCGAAGAGTGCCTCGTGCTGTGCAACACGGGCATCGAGCACGATTCGGGCAAGATTCACGAGCAGCAGCGCGAGGACTTTCACAAGACCGATCGCAACAAGCAGCTGCTCGACATGGTCGAGCTGTGCCGCAAGATGCACCGGCATCTGATTCGCGGCGACCTCAGCGACTTCGGCACGAGCCTGCACGAAGCGTGGGTCATCAAGCACGGCCTGTCCACCGCGATCAGCGGCAACACGCTGGATTCGATCTACAAGGCGGCACTTGACGCCGGCGCGCTCGGCGGCAAATTGCTCGGCGCGGGCGGCGGCGGATTCTTCCTGTTCTACGTGCAGCCCCGCAACCGGGCGGCCGTCTGCGCACAGCTCAAATCGCTCGGCTGCACGCTGAGCACGGTTCGTTTCGAACAGGAAGGCGTTACATCGTGGAGAACGAAAGCAGAATGAACGCATCGACATTCAAGATTGACGATTTTACGGTCGGGGGCCCACGCACGTTCGTGATCGCCGAGATCGGCAACAATCACAACGGTAGCCTCGAGCTGGCGAAGCAATTGGTCGACGTGTCGATCGAAGCCGGCGCGGACTGCGTGAAGTTCCAGCTTCGCAACCGCGAAGCGCTCTACCGGACCGCACCCGGCGAGGAAGGCTCGGAAGACCTCGGCGTCGAGTACATCCAGGACCTGCTGAACAAGGTCGAACTGACCAACGACGAGCATCGCGCACTGCGCGAGTACTGCCGCGAAAAGCACATCACGTACATGTGCACGCCGTGGGACGAGCCCAGTGTGGACGTGCTCGCCGGGTTCGACGTGCCGGCGCTCAAGCTGGCCTCCGCCGACCTCGTGAACCCCTACCTGATCCGCAAGGCAGCGAGCCTCGGCAAGCCGCTGATCCTGTCGACCGGGATGTCGTACGAACCGGAAATCGAAGCAGCGGCCAAGCTGGTCCGCAGCCTCGGCGTGCCGTTCGCGATGCTCCATTGCAACAGCACGTACCCGGCGCCCGAGTCCGACATCCACCTCGGCTACATCAAGCGCCTGCAGGAAATCCATGACGTGATCGGCTACTCGGGCCACGAGCGCGGCACCGCCGTGACGATCGCCGCGGTCGCGCTGGGCGCGAAGGTCGTCGAGCGCCACATCACGCTCGACCGCAACATGGAAGGCCCGGACCACGCCGCGAGCCTCGAGCCGGCCGAATTCAAGGCGCTCGTGGACGGCATCCGCCAGGTCGACCAGGCCCTGCCGTGGACCGGCCCGGGCCGCCAGGCAAGCCAGGGCGAACTGCTCAACCGCGAAAACCTCAGCAAGAGCGTGATCGCGGCGCGCGCGATCAAGGAAGGCGAGGCCTTCACCGAAGACAACCTGCGTGTCGCGAGCCCGGGCCAGGGCCTCGCGCCGTACCGCCTGCCGGAACTGCTCGGCAAGACTGCGCATCGCGACATTCGCATCGGCGACTTCCTGTACGAAGGCGACCTGACCGGCGAGAAGACCGTCAAGCGCGCGTACAGTTTTGCCGGATACTGGGGCGTTCCCGTGCGCTACCACGATTTCCAGAAGTACACGGAGATGATCGCCCCGGATCTCTATGAGTTCCACCTGTCGTACCGCGATCTGTCGCTGGCGCCGGAAAACTACCTGAAGACGGTCGACTGCAAGCGCCTCGTCGTGCACGCGCCGGAGCTGTTCGAGAACAGCGAGCTGCTCGACCTGACGGCCGACGACCTCGGCTACCGCCAGCGCTCGATCGACAACCTGAAGCGGGTAGTCGACGCGACCGAACGCATGCGCCGCTACTTCCCGAATGCCGACTCCGCGCTGATCGTCGCGAACATCGGCGGCTTCTCGATGGACGAGCCGTTCCCGCTCGCGCATCGCGCCGAGCTGTACGACCGCTTCGTCGAGTCGTGCGCGAAGATCGATTTCGGGTCGACGGAACTGACGACGCAGAACATGGCGCCGTTCCCCTGGCACTTCGGTGGCCAGCGCCATCAGAACATTTTCATGATGCCGGACGAACTGGTGCAGAAGGCGCAAGAGTTGAAGCTACGCTACTGCACGGACCTGTCGCATCTCTCGATGACCTGCAGCCACTTCGGGCTCGATTTCCAGGACGCACTCGCGAAGCTGATGCCGTATACGGCGCACCTGCACGTCGGGGATGCGCTGGGCGTCAACGGCGAAGGCGTCTTGATCGGTACGGGCGACATCGACTGGACGAAGACGTGGAAGACGGTCTCCGCCTACCCGGACGCCAGCTTCATCCCGGAGGTGTGGCAAGGCCACAAGGACCACGGCGCCGGTTTCTGGCACGCGCTGGATTTCCTGACTCAGCTTGGCTAAAACGCCTCGATGAACGCTGCGGAATTCGTTCTCGCCGATATCCGGAAAATTTGTGCAGCGATAGATTGAATGGTTTGCAACGATGGCGGCGATTCATCGAATTTAACCAAGATTGATTTATGAATGATATTGTTAATAAAACCGGCACACCCGTAATTCTCGACATCATCATTCCCACATTGGGAGTCAGGACGTCCCTTTTCGACGTCCTGCGGACCCTCGAAAATCTCGCCGCCGCACGTCCGTCGATCGAAGTTCGCGTATTCGTTTCATTCAACCCGAAGAACGGCAGACGAACCGTATTCCTGAAAGACTCTCCCGCGAAATCGGCAAATTTCAGCGTTCGGGAAATCGGGCCACCGGCTTACGAGCCGACGTCCGAGCACCACGTCTTGTGGTGCCTCAAATGGCACCGGGAGAACCGAAAGGACGTCGACTCCGTCTTGTGGACGCTGACGGACAACGATCCGATTATCGAATCGGGTTTTGATGCAGTCGTGGACTTTCTGCGGACTCACCGTCCCGACGCGTTTTATGTGAATTACCTGTGGGGCGACGTCCAGGGCGAACTGATTCCCTCACCGGCATTCCGTGTCAATCAGCTCATATGGCACGGCGACGCATCGTACTTCTTCCGGGCGCAAGGTTTCGAACATGCCACGTCGGGAATCGGCGCGTTTCTGGTCCGCGGCTCCTTCCTGACCGATGAAGTCATCGACATGTACGAACGCACGCTCGCACGCTCGGAAGTGTGCGCGCATGCGTGGTGGATGCTGGAAGCCAGCATGAGCACCGACGCGTTCTATTTCGTGTCGACGCCCGTGCTGATCAACAAGATCAACCCGCACAATTTCGACGACGCGCCGACCTGGAAAGAGAACGCGGCTCGCGAGGGTGTGCAGTCCAAGTTTTCATGGACAGTCGGTTATCTGAGACATCTGGACTATTACGTCCAGCAGGGGAAAATGACGTACCAGGAAATCCGGACGTCAATTCTTTCGGAGCCGCAACGCGGCATCCTGCTTTTCCTCGACGACGTGCTGCGGCAAATGTTCGTACAGGCGAAGTTCGCGCTGCGCATTCCGGCCGAGCGTTTTGCTGCGCCCGAAATCGAATTGATCAAGCGCATCTGGGGAAATGTCTACCCCACCCGTATGCCGATGATCAATTTCCTTTGCGATGTGCTCGACAAGCGCAATGAAGATCAGCTTGTGCGCCTGCGCTCCTATAAGTTCGCCATTCGCTTCAAGGCGATCGAGGACGAGCAAGGCGCATTTTCGCCGATCTTCCGGAATGCGATGTACGGATATTATTATTTCGAACACAATTCCGGATTTGTCGCAGTGCTCGACAAGCACCATGTCTGGCGCGCCTATCGCGATCTTGACCCGTACGATATCAGCCCGTTTCTTCTGTATGCGCCGACCGAAGAAGAAATCATCGAAAAGATCAAGCTCGCGCAGATAAAGGCGAAGCCGGAACTCCTGGTCCAGCACTTCGGCTACGGCAATGTCGAGCTGCGTCATGCGCTGAACCCGGTCATGAAATTGCCGAATCTGCAGATCTTTATTTTCTCGCAGAAGGACGCGGTTATCCGATTGGTCAAGAGACTGATGTCTCCCGCGTCGGTGGTTCGCCGCAACGTAGGTCGCGTGATGTCTCTGTTTCGATAGAAATGCCGTGCTGCGCTGTAGCTGGCGCAGCAACGACACTATCGACCTGCCGCCGGGCCGATGCATATGACGGGCACGAAGCAGGACTCCGTTTCCGTTTGCCATCGGCCGACGCGCCGGTTTCGTTCAAGGCCTAGCGGTTTGCACCGAGCACCGCTGCCCCGTAGCCGGCAAGGCTGCCCGCATGAGCAACGGTTCGACGCGTCAAGACACCAGGCGTGCGGCCTAGCCGCGAAGCTGACCGCCGTCGAGCACGAACAGCGCACCCGTCGCAAAGCTCGCCTTCGCGGAACACAGAAAGGCCGCCATGGAGGCAACCTCTTGCGCCGTACCAAGGCGGGCCATCGCAACCTCACACTTGAGCATGGTGGCGACCGCGTCGGCATCGGCGGCCAACTTGCGCTCCCACGTCGAACCTTCGAAGAGAATGTTGCCTGGCGCCAGTGCGTTGATGCGAATGTTTTCCGGCGCGAGGTAGCGTGCGGCGCCGCGCACGAAACTGTCGAGCGCCGCCTTCGCAGCGGAATAAGCCACCGGCGCGCCTAGCGCCGCGCTGCCGCATATCGACGAAATACACAGAATTGCGCCGCCCTGTGCGCCGAGATACGGACGCGCTGCCGCGACGGTGTTCGTCGCGCTCATCAGGTTGATCTGCAGCATGCGAAGCCATTCGGCTTCGCCTTCTTGCCCCGGCGGCACGGAAGCACCGCTGCCGACGTTGCAGACGACGATATCGACGCGCCCATGAATCGCAACCGCTTGCTCGAGCACGGCATCGGCGCCCGCACGCGTCGACACGTCGCCGGCGACAGCCGCAGCCTTCAGCTCGGCGGCCACGCCGTCGAGCACGTCAGCATCGCGGCCATTGACGATCACGCGGCACCCCTCGCTCGCGAGCGCGGCAGCAATCGCCTTTCCTATGCCGCGAGACGACCCGGTGACGAGCGCGACCTTTCCGTTGAGTTCGAGATCCATCAGAGCCCTTTCGCCGTCCAGCCGCCGTCGATCACGAAGTCGGCGCCGGTCGCATAAGCGCTCGCCCCCGACGCCAGGAAAATCGCCACGCCGACCATGTCGTCGACCTGCCCCCAGCGACCGAGCATGGTCCGGTTCGCGCGATCCTTGTTCTTGGCGGGATCGTTGAAGCTTCCCGCCGTCATTTCGGTCTGAATGTAGCCGGGCACGATGCAGTTCACGCGCACATTGCTCGGACCGAGGTCGAGCGCGAGCGCCTTGCTCATCATGCGCAAGCCGCCCTTTGCCGCCACGTAGCCCGGATTGCCGGGAAACCCCATCAGGGCGCCGATACTGGCCACCGTGATGATCGAGCCTTTCCCACGGCTCGCCATCGACTGACCGATCAGCGAACAGGTGCGATACGCGCTCGTCAGATTGAGCTCGATCGTCTTCGAGAAGGTATCGACCGATTGAACGCCGTCGGAGGGCAACGTGATGCCGGCAACGTGCACATAAACGTCGATACCGCCCGATTGCGCCTCGATGTCGCGGATCAATCCGGTGACGCCGTCGGCGTCGTTGAGGTCGCAACGGCGATAGTCGAACGTAGCGCCCTCGCCGACGGCGGACCGGCCGAAGCCGATCACCGAAGCGCCCGCTTTCGCGAGCCCGTTGGCCATGGCAAAGCCGATCCCGCGCGACGCCCCCGCCACCACCACGGTCAGGCCTTCAAGCGAAAACAGCGAAAGATCCGCGCTCATGGTGTGCTTATTCCTCGATCAGCGGGATGTACATGTTGCGCTTGAGCTCCTCGCGTTCGAGGAACGGGAACAGGTCTTCGAGCGGCGACGACGTCATCTTGCCGTTCGGGAGCTGGCGCGTCGCGACACGCGGGATGCGCGGCTCTTCCGGCAACACCATCACTTCGCAGAGCAGCGGGCCGTCCGTGTTCAGTGCAGCCTCGAGTGCGCTTTGCAGATCCTTGCCGTTGGCGATACGCATGAACGGCACGCCGTACGCATCGGCCAGCTTTTCCAGATCGGGCAGTTGCAGGCCGCTGGTCGCGTCGGCGCCCACGAGGCGCTTGAAGTAGTTACCCTGCGACGCGCGAATCGACGCGTAGCCCGCGTTGTTGATCACGAAGCACTTGACCGGCAGCTTGTAGCTCGCAATCGTGGCCAGTTCCTGCGCGTTCAGTTGCAGGCCGCCGTCGCCTTCCAGGCAGATCGTGCGCGTGCGGTTGGACGCCACGCAGGCGCCGACCGCCGCCGGCAGGCCGAAGCCCATCGAGCCGGTGCCGCGATTGTGGAAGCAACGCTGGCCGCGCTTCAGCCGCAGCGCCAGCAGGAACAGTTCTGCGCTGAAGCCGGCGCTGGCCGAGGCGATGATGTCGCTTTCCTGCATCACCGACGACAGCGCGTCCGAGAAGTGGTACAGGCTCAGCGGGCCTTCCGTGGTGAAGTGCGACGGCTGCAGCAGCGGGTATTGCTGCTTCCATTCGGCGATGCGGTCGAGCCACGTCGTGTACGCAGGCAACGCGGGCGCCGCGTCGAGCGCCGCTTCCGCCTGCTTCAGGAACACGCCCGCGTCCATCACGACCGGCAACGCGATATCCATCTTCATCTTGCGGATTTCGGCCGGATCGATGTCCACCATGACCTTGACCGCGCCGCGTGCGAACCGCTCGTGCGCGTAGGCGGTCATCGCCATGTCCAGGCGCGCGCCGAGGACCAGCACGAAGTCCGCGTTCTGAAGCGCGAAGTTGGCCCAGCGCGGCGCGATGCTGCCTGGCCGGCCGCCGTACAACGGATGATCGTCTTCGATCAGGTCCATGCCGAGCCACGACGTGAGAACCGGCACCTTGACCCGTTCGAAGAAGTGGCGGAACGCGTCCTGGGCACCGGCGACCCGGATGCCGTGGCCCGCGATGATGACCGGGCGCGATGCCTTGGACAGCAGCGTCATCGCTTCGCTGACCTGGGCGTCGATGGCGGCCGTGTCGGTAACTTCCTCGACTTCGGGCACCGGCGCGCGGCGCAGCGTCGACGGGTCGATTTCCACGCCCTGCAGATCGAGCGGCACGTCCAGCCACACCGGGCCGCGCCGTCCCGACAGGGCCGCATGCTCGAGCTCGTCGAACACATACGCGATGTCGTTGGGATCACGCAGCGTGACGGCCTTTTTCGTGATCGACTCCACGATCGTGACGATGTCCGCTTCCTGGGTGCCCAGCATGCGCAGGCCGCTGTCGCCCTTCAGGTCGGCGAGCTTGACCTGGCCGGACAGGAAGAACACCGGCATCGAGTCGAGCCACGCGCCGAGGGTTGCCGTCACCACGTTCGTTGCGCCCGGGCCGCTGGTCACGAGACATGC
Source organism: Burkholderia pyrrocinia (assembly GCA_001527685.1). Classification (GTDB taxonomy): domain Bacteria; phylum Pseudomonadota; class Gammaproteobacteria; order Burkholderiales; family Burkholderiaceae; genus Burkholderia; species Burkholderia pyrrocinia_D. Next base: position 17,064 of record LOZU01000025.1, on the reverse strand, counting down.
GCTCGGGCCGCTGAGCAGCTTGCCCGCGCCTTCCGCGGCAATGCCGGCCGCCTGCTCGTGCAGGCACACGATCGGCTCGAGATCCGGATGCTTGCCGAGTGCATCGTTCAGATGCATCGCGCCGCCGCCCGGCAGAAAGAAAACTTGCCGCACGCCGAGCAGAGCCAGGCGTTCCATGATGTAGTCAGCAACACGCATAAGTTTGGTCATACCGGAAAAAGTGTTCGGGATTTCGGCCGATGGTGGCCAGTGATGGGCTGTCGACGCGTGCTCCGCACGCGAGCAACGGTAATCGTTCGCGAGGCCGCCAGAATGCACATGGCGGCCTCGGTATCAGCATGGGGCACGGCGTCCGCACCCCGCGCCGACGCGGCGCGGCAGTGCGGATTGGCCGGCGTCGGGTTCACCAGACGCTGCGGCCGCCGTCGACCACGAGGTTGACGCCGTTCATGTATGCGGACGCATCCGAACAGAGGAAAGCGACTGCGCCGCAATACTCGTCGTTATTCGCCATGCGTCCCATCGGAATCAGCTTGACCAGCTGGCTCACGAACACGTCGTTCTGGCCGGCATAGATTCCGCCCGGAGACAGCGCGTTGCAGCGAACACCCTGGTCGCACCAGTACGTCGCGAGGTACTTGGTCAACCCGACCAGGCCGTGCTTGACGACCGAGTACGTGACCGGCTTCACCGGCTGTTGCTCAGGCGCGAGGCCTTCGACCTGGTAAAGGCGTTGATCCGGCGCGATGACGCTCAGGTCGGACGCGATGTTGAGGATGACACCGCCCTGACCGGTGCCGGCCATGTGGGCGCCGAACACCTTCGCGCAATTGAACGCACCGCCGAGCCCGACGTCGATATCCTGCAGCCACTGCTCGCGCGGAAAGTTCTCGAGACGCGAGAAGTTGACGCCGCCGGCTTCCACCTTCGGATTGTTCGCCGCGTTGTTGATCAGGATATCGATGCGGTTGTGCTTGTCGAGAACGAGTCGCTTCGCTTCGACGATCGCATCGAGGCTCGTGATGTCGGTTTCGATCACCAGCGCATCGATACCGAAGTCACGTTGCAGCAACGCCTTGTTCTTCTCGAGGCCGGCGCGACTGATGTCGAGCAGGACGGGGATGCCGCCGAGGCCGGCAATCGCTGCCGCATGCTGGTAACCCAGCATGCCGCCGCCGCCAGTGATAATCGCGACGCGATTTTCGAGGCTGAACAGATCAGTAACGGATTTGCCCTTCATCAACACACACTCCTGTTTATTGCGCGCCCGACATCGTGCAGCGCCCGTCGGGCGTATCGCCGCGCAGCCATGCGCAGGCCGCATCCGACACCTTGCGCAGCCATGCCACTTCGTCGCCCGGCTCGCCGCGCGCGACTTGCAGGACGAAATCGCCGCGGTAGTCGACGTCGATGAGCGCCGCGCGCAGCGCGGCGAAATCGGCATCACCGGTGCCGAGCGGCACGGTAAAGCCGCCCTTCACGCGATCCTTGATATGGAAACTGCCGACGCGGTCGCCGTAGGCCTCGAACTCGCGGGCGGGCGCAAAGCCAAGCGATGCGCTGTTGCCGGCATCGTAGTTCACCTTGACCAGCGGGGAATCGATCTCGGCGAGGAACGCGCGGAAATCCTGCGGGTTGAAATCGGCTTCGAGGTGAAGTTCCACCGCCGCGGCGCTCGCGTCAGGCAACACCGTGTGCAATGCGGAAAGAACCTGTTCCTTGTCTTTGCTGTCGACCATCTTCGACGCATCGACGAACGGCAGGACCACGCGGGTCACACCCATTTCCGGGCAGATGGAGATCAGCCACTTGAGCGTGGCGAGACGCTTCTCGAAGGTCTCGGTATCGACGCGGACAAGCGGGCAATCCATGAAATAGTCGGCGCAGATCGACACGACGCTGACACCCGACGCCTTCAGTGCATCGCGAAGTTCGCTGCGGCCTTCCGCGGTCTCCAGCGGATTGGCGCCTTCGCCATACAGGTCGAAGATCCATTCGATGCCGCGAAGACCGGCGCGGGGTGCGGCTTCGATCTCGGCAGCCCAGCTGGCGCGGGGAAATGATTGGAAACGGCCGTTCTCAGGCGGGGAAAGCCGATTCTGCATGACATACAGGCCGGCGTCGGCATACTGTTTGAGATAGTGGTCCGTCATGTTAAATCCAGTGCGTTTAATTTCGACTCGCTCGTATGCCGCGGCGCCGATCGAATCCGCGTACCGAGTGCCTGGCGGCCCTGCAACACGCGGGGTAAAGCTGACGCCCAGAATGACGAATGATCTATCTCTAGGTCGCTGCCTCACGCCACGTGAATTCAAACCGCCTCTTTGCGTAGGCAACCTGTAAGTGAACCGCGCACGGTGGCGATTTTCGTCGGAGCGACCTAAAAAAACCAAGCGGAAATGCTCGCAGGTCAAGGCACGCGTGTCAAGTCAGGCATGCGTAGCCGGGGGGCCGAAAGCATCAAGAATGGTCAGACGTGTGCGGGGCAAAAATCAGCGACGAGGGCCTCGTCGTGGACAGGCGAACCGCAGCGGCGTTCGCCTTGCGATGAAGCGGCGCTGCGGGGCGGTTGCCGATATCGACGCTGCAGTGGGTCAGCGCCCTGTCGGCACGACCGAGCAGCGAGGGTCGTTGCCTCATTGCATTCGGAGTCCAAAACAGGTGCCACATTGCGACTGTCGACCTGGCGTCGGACCGACCCCAAGTCGACAGTTCCTGCAACCGACGGGCGCTCGCGCGGCGCGCGAGCGTCAGGTCAGCTCGCTTCCGACACGATCGTGCCGTGCTCCATCGTGATGCGGCGCGTCGCGAGACGCTCCGCAAGCCCGTGGTCGTGCGTCGCGATCACCAGGATGCCGGCGTCGCTCACGAACTGCTCCAGGCGCTCTTCCGCCTTGTGCTTGAAGTGCTCGTCGCCGACGCTCATCCATTCGTCCATCAGCAGGATTTCCGGCTTGATGATGGTGGAGATCGAAAACGCGAGGCGCAACGTCATGCCCGACGAATAGGTCCGCACCGGCACGTTCAGGAAATCGCCGAGCTCGCTGAATTCCGCGATCTCGTCCGCGAGCTTCGCGATTTCCTTCGACTTCAGGCCGAGGAACAGCCCGCGCAGATACATGTTCTCGTAGCCGGTGGACTCCAGGTCCATCCCGAGCATCGAGTCGAGCAGACTCGTGACCCGCCCCTGCACGCTAACCTTGCCGATCTCGGGCTCATAGACGCCCGCCAGCACGCGCAGCAGCGTCGTCTTGCCGGCGCCGTTGCCGCCGATCAGCGCGATGCGGTCACCGCGCGCGATCTCGAGGTTGATGTCGTGCAACGCTTCCACGACCGTATGGCCGGGCGAACCGACGAAGCGGCCACCGGTCGCGGCGGCCATCACCGCCCGTTTGAACGAACGATGCCGTGCGTCGTAAATCGGAAAGCGAACGGTGACATTCTCAAGCGAAATATGCATGTTGAATGCTCCCCGTCAAAGCCAGTACGTCACGCGATGGCGCAGCTTGCCGAGCATCGCCAGCGCCAGTGCGAGTCCCACCACGGCCATGCCGATCGCACCGATCCAGATCGCCGGGGCCGGCGTCAGGCCCAGCAGCGGCTGGCGCATGAGTTCGAGGAGGTAGAAGAACGGATTGAAGTGAATCAGGTGCTGACGCTCCGGTGACAACTGGTCGACTTTCCAGATGATCGGGGTCACGAAGAACAGCACCTGCACCAGATTGCTGATCACCGGGTGCATGTCGCGATAGCGCGTACAGAAAATGCTCGTCACGCAACCCATCCAGAACAGGTTGACGAGCACGATCAGGATCGAGAGCGGCAGGATCAGCAGGTTGGCATTCAGGTGGACCGGCAGCACTGCCCAGACGACCACAAAGACGAGAATGTTGTGCGCCAGGATGATCGTGTGGCGCCACATCACCCGGAACACGAACATCGACAGCGGCAGCTTCATCTGCCGCAGGTAGTTCGTCGAGTTCGAGAACGCCTCGCCGAAGTCGGCAATCTGGCCGGCCATGAAGCCCCAGAGGATCAGGCCGAGCGCAAGGTGCGGGATGAAGCTGGCGGGATCGTACTTGAACAGCGCGCCATAGAGCGGGCCCATCGCGCCGATCATCACCGCCATGCTGATCGTCAGCCAGAACGGGCCGAGCAGCGAGCGGCGATAGCGCTGACGAATGTCCTGCATACCCAGCGCCAGCCAGAGATCACGGCAGCGCAATCCTTCCCGGATGTCATTTACGGCGTTTAAATACTTCACACTCAGTGGTTCAAAAGATCAGTCTGGTGACTGGTTTGATGGAATGGACGTAGACAACGGGCAGAAGCGCCGTCAAGCGCCCGCACTGAAATCGCACCCGACGTAGCCCTGGGAGGCCAGCCGCGCACGACCTTGGGAACAACGGCCTGCCGGGTGGATGCCACCCTGGCCGACGCGTTCCAAACGGAGAACGTTGAGCGAGCTCGCGGAAAACCGCAAAAACATGAGCTTAATCTTAAAAGTATCCCGTACGATGTGTCGATTTGTCAACGCGGCGGCCACCTGCACCGCCTGACTCAGCGCTCCGCAAGACATTGGCCCAGCGCGTCCCGCCAGTGCGGTGCGCGAATGCCGAACACGTCGGCCAGCTTGTCGTTCGACAGGCACGAATTGCCGGGCCGGGCCGCGGGCGTCGGATACGACGAAGCGGCGATCGGTTCGACGCGCGGCCGCTTCGCGAGCCCCGCCATCTCGACGATCGCCTCGGCAAACCCATGCCATGAGGTTTCGCCGTCGGCCGTCAGATGGTAGAGGCCCTGATGCCGCTCCCACCATGCGTCCCAGCCGCGACCGCCGCCGGCAACCGCCTGCGCGAGCACGTGCGCGCTCAGTGCCGCGATGGTCGCCGACCAGGTCGGCGCCCCCGACTGATCGGCCACCACGCGCAGTTCGTCGCGCTCCGCCGCAAGCCTCAGCATCGTCAGCAGGAAGTTCTTTCCGCGCAATCCGTAGACCCAGCTCGTCCGGAAGACCAGATGACCGCAACCTGCGGCGGCAATCGCCTGTTCGCCCGCCAGCTTGCTCCTGCCATAGACGTTCAGCGGATTCACGCGATCGTCTTCAGCGTACTTGCCCGACTTGGCGCCGTCGAACACGTAATCGGTCGAGTAATGCACGAGCTTCGCACCGATCCGCACCGCCTCCTCGGCGAACACCCCGGGCGCCTCCGCGTTGATGCGCATCGCCGCGTCGACGTCGGTTTCCGCGGCGTCGACTGCCGTATGGGCCGCGGGATTGACGATCAGGTCAGGCTTCACCTCGCGCACGACGCGACGCACCTGGTCGAGGTCGGCCAGGTTCAATCGTTGGCGGTCGACCGGAATCACGCGGCCCAGGCCTTGAAGGCTGCGGGCGAGCTCGAAGCCGACCTGCCCGCTCGCGCCCGTCAGCAGGATCACGCGCTGCCCGCGTGCGGTCGCGGTGCTCACGCGTAGCACTCCGCATCCGCCAGGCGCTGGCCTGCCGCGTCCTTGGCCGCCAATACCGGCTCGAAATCGATCGGCCATTCGATGCCGATGTCCGGATCGTTCCACACAATGCTGCGCTCATGCTCGGGATGCCAGAAATCGGTGGTCTTGTAGAACACCTGGGCGCTCTCCGAGAGCACGACGAAACCATGGGCGAAGCCGGCAGGCACCCAAAACTGCCGCTTGTTCTCGGCGGACAGGCGCACGCCGGTCCACTGCCCGAACGTCGGCGAGCGCTTGCGCAGATCGACGGCGACATCGAAGATCTCGCCTTCCAGGACACGCACGAGCTTGCCTTGCGGGTGGCGAAGCTGATAATGCAGCCCGCGCAGCACGCCGCGCGCCGAGCGCGATTGATTGTCCTGCACGAACTCGACGCCGGCCTGCACCTGGCCTGCGAAGTCGCGCGCATTGAAGCTTTCGAAGAAATAACCTCGCGCATCGCCGAAGACTTTCGGCTCGATGACCTTCACGTCGGGCAGCGAGGTGGCGGTCACTTCAATTCCCATGCCACGGAGTCCTTGAGAATGGTGATCAGATACTGGCCGTAGGCATTCTTCTTCAGCGGCGCCGCGAGCCTGCGAACCTGCTCCGCATCGATCCAGCCGCGCCGGTAGGCGATCTCTTCCGGACAGGAAACGACGAGGCCCTGGCGTTTCTGCAGCGTCGCGATGAACATCGACGCATCGACGAGGGAATCATGCGTACCCGTGTCGAGCCACGCGAAACCGCGCCCCATGATCTCGACATCCAGCGCGCCGCGCGCGAGGTAGTGCCGGTTCACGTCGGTGATCTCGAGCTCGCCGCGCGCGGACGGCCGAATGTCGGCCGCGATATCGCACACCTGGTTGTCGTAGAAATACAGCCCGGTCACCGCATAGTTCGAGCGCGGCGTGTCCGGCTTCTCCTCGATCGACAGCGCGCGAAACGCCTGATCGAACTCGACCACGCCATAGCGTTCCGGATCCTGCACGTGATACGCGAACACCGTCGCGCCCTGCTCCCGCGCGTTCGCGCGCATCAGCTGCTTCGCGAGATCGTGGCCATAAAAGATGTTGTCGCCGAGAATCAGCGCCGACGGGTCGTTGCCGACGAATTCGCGGCCGATGATGAACGCCTGCGCGAGGCCGTCCGGCGAAGGCTGCACCGCGTACCGGATGTTCATCCCCCACTGGTTGCCGTCGCCGAGCATCGCCTCGAAGCGCGGCGTGTCCTCCGGCGTCGAGATGATCAGCACGTCGCGGATCCCCGCCACCATCAGCGTCGACAGCGGATAGTAGATCATCGGCTTGTCGTATACCGGCAGGAGCTGCTTCGATACGACGTGCGTGATCGGATACAGCCGCGTGCCGGATCCGCCGGCCAGAATGATGCCTTTGCGTGTCATCGACGATGTCCTCACGCGCGCTGCGCGTAGTTGGTCTCGACCCACTTGCGATATTCGCCCGACGCGACCTCGTCCACCCAAGCGTGATTGTCGAGGTACCAGTCGACCGTCTTCGCCAGCCCCGTCTCGAACGTCTCGGCCGGCTTCCAGCCCAGTTCGCGTTCGAGCTTGCGCGCGTCGATCGCGTAACGGCGGTCATGCCCCGGCCGGTCCGTCACATACGTGATCTGGTCGCGATACGAACCCGTCGCCTTCGGCCGCGCGGCGTCGAGCAGGCCGCACAGCGTGTGCACGACCTCGAGGTTCGTCTTCTCGTTCCATCCGCCCACGTTGTACGTTTCGCCCGGCGTGCCGCGCGCGAGCACCTCGCGGATCGCACTGCAGTGGTCCCCGACATAGAGCCAGTCCCGCACGTTCTGGCCATCGCCGTAGATCGGCAGCGGCTTGCCGGCGAGCGCGTTCGCGATCACCAGCGGAATCAGCTTTTCGGGAAACTGGTACGGACCGTAGTTGTTCGAGCAATTGGTCGTCAGGGTCGGCAGCCCATACGTATGGTGGTACGCGCGCACGAGATGGTCGGAGCCGGCCTTCGTCGCGGAATACGGGCTGTTCGGCGCATACGGCGTCGCCTCGGAGAATTGCGGATCCATCGGCGACAGGGAGCCGAACACCTCGTCGGTCGACACGTGCAGGAACCGGAACGCGGCCTGGCCGGCCGCATCGAGCGCGTTCCAGTGCGTGCGCGCGGCTTCGAGCAGCGTGAATGTGCCGACGACGTTGGTCTGCACGAAATCGGCAGGGCCGTGAATCGAACGATCGACGTGGCTTTCGGCGGCGAAGTGCACGACCGCACGCGGCTGGTGCTCGGCGAACAGCACATCGAGCGCGGCACGATCGCAGATGTCGACACGCGCGAACACATGGTTCGGATTACCCTGCAGCGACTGCAGCGTGCGCAGGTTGCCCGCATAGGTCAGCTTGTCGACATTGAGCACGGGTTCGTTGACGTGGCGCAGCCAGTCGAGAACGAAATTGGCACCAATAAAACCCGCACCGCCCGTAACCAGGATCATGTGGCTCCCTTTAGAAATGTGCCGTCAGCCCGGCCGGACGCTTGCCGCGCGGGCCTATCAATGCCCAGGCCATGGCAGGCCAGAATTCTAACCGGTCACTATGACCGCAAAGCCGCGAAATGCTAATTTTTGTGAGGAAAGCGACAATTATAAGAAACTGCGCCATGCAACAGCCACGGTGCTAACAACTTGAAACAGCGCTCCGGACCCCGATCAAAGGAAGCAATTGTCGTGATATCAGTGCATTGAAGTGGAACAAGGACGGCGTGCGGCCCGCCGCCACCATCATCTTTCTGTCGCATCGCCTCGAATCGCAACCATCCGACCCCATGACCCCTCCCCCCATCGCCATCGGCGACATCCAAGGCTGTCACTCGGCTTTCCAGACCCTGACCGAGCAACTCGACGCGTCACCCGACACCCCGCTCTGGATCGCCGGCGACGTCGTCAACCGCGGCCCGGCCTCCCTCGCCGCCCTGCGCGCGCTGGTCGAGCTCGGCCCGCGCGCCACCGTCGTGCTCGGCAACCACGACCTCCACCTGCTGGCGGTCGCGGCCGGCATCCGCACCGAGCGTCCAGGCGACACGATCGGCGAGATCCTCGACGCGCCGGACGCCGCTGCGCTGCTCGAATGGGTCCGCCATCGTCCGTTCGCGCACTTCGAGCACGGGATGCTGCTGGTCCATGCAGGCGTGCTGCCGCAATGGGACGTCACGCTCGCGCTGGAACTCGCCGACGAACTCCAGCGTGCGCTGCGCGCGCCCGACTGGCGCGACACGCTGCAGCACCTGTACGGCAACGATCCGAACCAGTGGCATCCGAACCTGAAGAAGCGCGACCGGATGCGCGTCGCGTTCAACGCGTTCACGCGCATCCGCTTCTGCACGCCGGACGGCGCGATGGAATTCCGCGCCAACGGCGGCCCCCGCAACGCGCCGCCAGGCTACCTGCCGTGGTTCGACGTGCCCGGGCGCCGCACCGGGGACGTGACCGTCGTGTTCGGGCACTGGGCCGCGCTCGGCCTGATGCTGCGCGACAACGTCGTCGCGCTCGATTCGGGATGCGTGTGGGGAAATCAGTTGTCGGCCGTGCGCCTGGCGGCAGACCCGGCCGCGCGCACGGTCACGCAGGTGCAGTGCGAAGCGTGCCGCACGCCCGGGGAGTAAACGCACGGATGCGGCCGCGGCGTGGGCCGCACCCGCATTGCAAAAAAACCAGCGCGTGGCGCCGGTTCGACATCAGACGTAAGCGGCGCTCAGCCTTCGCGGCCGGGCACCGGCTCGTCGGCCGCGCCGTCCGCCGCCGCGCCCGCGCCGATTTCGGTTGCCGGGTACGCATCCTTCGCGAGTTGCGCAAGCGCTTCGACCGCGGGCCGGCCGACGCTCGCCTGCATCGTGTCGAGCGCCGCCGCGATCGCATCCCGCGCGGCCGCGGATGTCGCGCGCCGATCGCCACCCGGCTCGATTGGATCGCACACGTACAGATGGGCAACCAGCGGCCCGCCGCGCAGCACCATGTCGAGCGAGGTGCCGAGCGACAGGTCGCCGACGTACGCGGGCGCGACCGACTGGCGGCCCTGCGCGTCCTCGTACATCAGGCAGACCGGCTGCACCGCGCAGCCGGCGGACACCGCCGCCTGGAACAGGTTCGCGTGGAACGGCAGCAGGCCCTGGCCGTCGGACGTGGTGCCCTCCGGAAACACGCACATCAGCCCGCCGTTGCGCAGGCGGTCGGCCATCTCGTGCATGATCCGCATCGCCTCGGTGCGCTTCTCGCGCTGCAGGAACACGGTGTCGAGCTGCTCGGCGAGCCAGCCGACCACCGGCCACTGGCGCACCTCCGCCTTCGACACGAACGGCGTCGGCCGCCATGCGTTGATCGCGTAGATGTCGAGCCACGAGATGTGGTTGCCGACGACGAGCGCGCTCGAATCGAGGCGCGCGCCGTCGTTATGGACGACGAGACGCATCCCGCAGATCCGCAGCAGCTTCAGCGACCAGCGTCGCGTGAGCTCGGCGCGGTGCGCGGGCGTCACGCGCGAGAAACGCAGCGCGACGATCGCCATCCCGCGCAGCAGGTGAAAAACGAGGCGCAGCTTGCGAAGGGCAGTCATGGCGCGTTCCGGCTGGATCAGTTCTCGAACGCGACCTGCCCGGCGACGAGCGTCGCACGCACGCGGGCGGGCAGTTCATAGCCGAGGAACGGCGAGTTGTGGCCCTGGCTCTTCAGGCCGCGCGGCTCGACGCGCCAGTGCGCACGCGGATCGAATACGCACAGGTCGGCCGCGCCGCCCTCGGTCACGCGCCCTGCCGGCAGCTTCAGCACGTCGGCCGGTGCGCACGTGATGCGCTTGAGCGCCTGCACGAGCGGCACGCCAGCTTCGTCGGCCCACTTCACCGTCAGCGACAGCAGCAGCTCGAGCCCGGTTGCACCGGGCGTCGCCTCGCCGAACGGCAGCAGTTTCTCGTCGTCGTCGACCGGCGTGTGATCGGAGCAGATCGCATCGATCGTGCCGTCGGCGAGCGCGGCGCGGATCGCCTCGCGGTCGCGTTCGCTGCGCAGCGGCGGATCGAGGCGGAATTGCGAATCGAAATAGCCGATGTCGACGTCGATCAGGTGCAGATGGTTCACGCCGACGTCGCAGGTCACCGGCAGCCCTTCGGCCTTCGCCGCGCGCACGAGCGCGAGACCAGCCGCCGACGACAGCCGCGCGAGGTGCACGCGCGCGCCCGTCACGCGCATCAGTTCGAAGATCGTGTGCAGCGCGATCGTCTCGGCCGCGACCGGCACGCCGGACAGGCCGAGCCGCGACGCGAGCGGGCCGCTCGCCGCGACGCCGCCGCGGCCGATGAACGCATCGATCGGGCGCAGCCACGTGGTGAAGCCGTAGGTGCTCGCGTACTGCAGCGCGCGCAGCAGCACCTGCGTGTCGCGCACCGGCACGTTCGCGTGCGTGAAGCCGACGCAGCCCGACTCGGTCAGCGCGACCATCTCGGTGATGACCTCACCCTTGAGGCCGACCGTCAGCGCGCCGAGCGGATGGACGTTCGCCTGGCGCAGGTTGCTTGCGCGGAACTTCAGCATCTCGACGAGGCCCGGCTCGTCGAGCACGGGGTCGGTGTCGGGCGGGCAGACGAGGCTCGTCACGCCGCCCGCGACGGCCGCGGCCATCTCGGATTCGAGCGTCGCCTTGTGCTCGTAGCCCGGCTCGCGCAGCCGCGCGCACAGGTCGACGAAGCCGGGCGCGACGATCATGCCCGTGGCGTCGATCGTCTTCGCGGCGTTGAATTCGGCCGGCGCCGTGCCGACTGCGGCGATCTTGCCGGCCGCGACGAAAACGTCGGCCTGCCGCTCGGTGCCGGCGACCGGGTCGATCAGCGTGCCGCCTTTGATATGAATCTTCATGCGCTGTCTGTGAATGCGTTGAATGCGTAAAAGGGAGGCGTGGCGCGCGGGCTCAGTCGTGGTTGCCGGCGACGATGCCCATCACCGCCATCCGCACGGCGATGCCGAACGTGACCTGGTTGAGGATCACCGACTGCGGGCCGTCCGCGACTTGCGAGTCGATCTCGACGCCGCGATTCATCGGGCCCGGGTGCATCACGATCGCGTCCGGCGCGGCGAGCGCGAGGCGCTCGGGCGTCAGCCCCCAGCTCTTGAAATACTCCTGCGCGGACGGCAGCAGCGCGCCGCTCATCCGCTCGTTCTGCAGGCGCAGCATGATGATCACGTCGACGCCCTTCAGGCCTTCGTCGAGGTTGTGGAACACCTTCACGCCCATCTGCTCGAGGCCGCCCGGCAGCAGCGTGCGCGGGCCGATCGCGCGCACTTCCGGCACGCCGAGCGTGGTGAGCGCATGGATGTCCGAGCGCGCGACACGCGAATGCAGGATGTCGCCGACGATCGCCACGCGCAGCTTCGTGAAGTCGCGCTTGTAGTGGCGGATCGTGTACATGTCGAGCAGGCCCTGCGTCGGGTGCGCATGGCGGCCGTCGCCCGCGTTGATCACGTGCACGTGCGGCGCGCAGTGCTCGGCGATCAGGTACGGCGCGCCGCTCGACGCGTGGCGCACGACGAACAGGTCGGCATGCATCGCCGACAGGTTGTTGATCGTGTCGAGCAGCGATTCGCCCTTGCTCGTCGACGACGCGTTGATGTTCAGGTTCAGCACGTCCGCCGACAGGCGCGTCGCGGCGATCTCGAAGGTGGTGCGGGTGCGCGTCGAGTTCTCGAAGAACAGGTTGAACACGGACTTGCCGCGCAGCAGCGGCACCTTCTTCACTTCGCGGTCCGTCACGCTGACGAACTGCTCGGCGGTATCGAGGATGTGCGTGACGATCGAGCGCGGCAGGCCCTCGATCGACAGCAGGTGCTTCAGCTCGCCGTTCTTCGTGAGCTGCGGGTTGCCCTTCAGGAAGCCGTAGCGGAATCGCTCGGGGCTCGCGGCCGCAGCGGGATTGCCGGCGCGGCCAGTGGTGTCGGTGGTCATGATGTGCGTGATTCCAACTTGTACAAACGGGCCGCGGCACCCGCCGGCGGCCCGGGATCCGGATTCGGCGGGCTCAGCCGCCGTGCGCTTCGACGCGCAGCGTGAAGTTCGCCGCGTCGTCGCGTGCGAGCACGAGGGTCGCATCGGCCGGCACGTCGAGCGCGCCGCCGGCGAAACGCGCGGCCACCGGCAGCTCGCGGCCGCCGCGGTCGGCCAGCACCGCCAGCTCGACCGCGGCCGGACGGCCGTAGTCGAACAGTTCGTTGAGCGCCGCGCGCACGGTGCGCCCGGTATACAGAACATCGTCGACGAGCACGATGCGCGCGCCGTTGACGTCGAACGGCAGCGACGTCGGGCTCGCCTGGCTGTGCAGGCCCTTTTTCGCATAGTCGTCGCGGTGCAGCGCGACGTTCACGACGCCGAAGCCCGGCGCGCCGAGATCGCGCGCGAGCCGCTCGGCCAGCCATGCGCCGCCGCTGTGAATGCCGGCGAGCCGGGGGCCGCCCGCGTCGGCGAAGGCCGTGCCGTATGCGTCGCGGATCTGGTCGAGCAGGACGCGGTATAGCGCCTCGGCATCAATGGTGCTCATGGTCGGACAATTGATCGAGATACTGTTGAAGGATGACGCGCGCGGCTTCCGCGTCGAGCATGTCGGCGCGCGCGCGGCCGCGCACGTCGCGCGCGCGCAGCTCCGCTTCGGCCTCGACCGACGAATAGCGCTCGTCGACCCAGGTGACCGGCAGGCCGAAGCGGCCGTTCAGCTGGTTGCCGAAGCGCTTGGCCTGCTGCGTCATGTCGTGCGGCGTGCCGTCCGGATGCATCGGCAGGCCCACGACGAGCGCGTCCGGCTGCCATTCGGCCAGCAGGTCGCCGACCGCCTTGAAGCGGTGCTCGCGGTTCAGGTTGGGGATCACGACGAGCGCGCGGGCCGAGCGCGTCAGCGCATTGCCGATCGCCACCCCGATGCGCTTCTCGCCGTAGTCGAACGCCAGGAGCGTCGCGTCGCGCGCGCTCGCGCCGTTCATGCGTGCCCTGCCTCGCCGGACAGCATCGACGAGCTGACGCCGAGCAGGCCGAGCGCGGCCTCGAAGCGCTCCTCGGCCGGGGTGTCGAACACGATCCGCGGATCGGCGGCGACGGTCAGCCAGCCGTTGCGGGAAATCTCTTCCTCGAGCTGCCCCGCGCCCCAGCCCGCATGGCCGAGCGTCAGCAGGAAGCGCTTCGGGCCGGTGCCCGTCGCGACCGCCTCGAGCACGTCCTTCGACGTGGTCATCTCCAGCCCGCCCTCGACGGACATCGACGAATTGTAGTTCGCGCCCTCGACCGGCTCGTGCAGCACGAAGCCGCGCTCCGTCTGCACCGGGCCGCCGAAATACACGGGGATGTGCAGCAGCGGCTCGATGTCGAGCTTCAGGTCGATGCGGTTGAACAGGGATTCGAGGTCGATGTCGGTCGGACGGTTGATGACGAGGCCGAGCGCGCCGCGCTCGCTGTGATCGCAAAGGTACACCACCGTTCCCGAGAACGTCGGATCGGCCATGTTCGGCATGGCGATCAGGAACTGGTTGGTCAGGTTGATGCGATCGGAAGGCTTTGACATGGTTTGAATTTTAGCAAAGACGCCGCGGCCTGATCGAGGCCGCGATCAACAAGGCAACGCCGCGCCGCGCTGGCACCGGCGCGCACGGATCACACGGCACTCTAACACGCGCGCGCAAGCGCACGGCAGTGCGTTGCCGGGGGGCGCGGCGCCGGCCGCCGCAGGGTGCCGGGATCATCCGTGCCCGGCCCGGCCGAGCGCCGCGCCGAGCGCTTCGCACGCGGCGGTCAGGTCCGGCGGCGCGACGCCCGCCGCGATCTTGAGCAGCGCCGCGCGCAGCATGTCGGACGCGTGGCGGTGCGCCGCGAGGCTGCCTTCGGCCGGCGGCGCGCCATGCGCGGCGCGGCGCCACGCGAGGCCGAGCGTGTCGGCCAGCAGCGCCGCGTGGCCGAGGCCGAGCGCGCAGGCAGCCGCGCCGACGCGGTAGGCCGCCTCGGCCGCCCGCCACGCGGCGCCCGCGTCGGCCCTGGCCGGGTCGGCCGCCAGGTCGGCCATCGACGCATCGGCCGTCTGCAGGAAATCCTCATACGCATGCGCGTTGACGGTCACGACGCCGAGCTCGCGGGTCGGCGCCGCCACGAGCGCATCCTGCTCGGCGCGCGCGGCATCGGCTTCCCACAGCGCTTCGGACGCCGGGGTGCCGGCCACGTGCCAGTCGACCGTCAACCCGTAATCGTGCAGCACGTCGACCAGCGCGACGTCTTCGGCGGCCGCGCCGAACAGCGCGAAATCCCGCCACAGCAGCGCGGCCGTCTCGCGTACGAGGTCCGGCGGCGCGGCCCGGCGGCCCTGCGCGTGCTCGCCGAGCAGCAGGTTCGTGCGCGCGAGAAAGCGCTTCAGCTCGGCCGCGCCGCTCGCGCGCAGCGCGCGCATGCACGCGCCCGCGAGCCGCCAGTAGTCATAGGGGGTGTCGTCGGCCAGTTCGGCCATGCACGCGTCGAGCGCGTCGAGCGCCGCCTCCGGTGGCGCCTGCTGCGCGCGCAGCACGGCGAGCAGCGCCTGTTCGTAGCGCGCGCGCAGCCGCGCGACGGCGGCCGCCGGCAGCACGCGCAGCGACGCCGGCGGCACCGTGCGGCCGGCGAGCGCGAGCGTGTCGTACGGCACGCGCGCACGCAGGTCCGCCGAGCTTTGCGCACGCAGCGCGCGATAGTGTTCGAACAGGAGCGGCGAGCAGGCGAGCTCGCGGAGGTTGTGCCGCGCGACCGCGGCGCGGAATTCCCGCAGCGCGGCGCGGCATCCGGCGGAAATCGGCTCGGTGGCGACGAGCGCCGCCGCTTCGGCCAGCTGGCCCGCGAAGCGGGCCGCCGGCAGCCAGCCGGCTTCGGCGAGCACGGCTGCGGCCGCCGACAGCGGCGCGGCCGCGTCGTCGCGGCGCTCGAGCGCCGCATCGGCCGCCGCGAGCCACGCGTCGGCCGCACGCACTGCCCCGCCACGCGGGTTGGGCAGCGCATCAATCACAGGGATTACTGCCGGATCGGACATCGGGGACACTCGAGCGAATCATGGCCAAGCCGCTCGCGTCGCCCGCGACGCAATGGCGCCGGCGGCACGCGAGGCCCGAGCGGAATGTCCTGAAGCGACGGTCCGGTCAGATCTGGACCATCTCGAAGTCTTCCTTGCGCGCGCCGCATTCCGGGCAGGTCCAGTTGATCGGGACGTC
Organism: Burkholderia pyrrocinia; assembly: GCA_001527685.1. Lineage (GTDB taxonomy): Bacteria > Pseudomonadota > Gammaproteobacteria > Burkholderiales > Burkholderiaceae > Burkholderia > Burkholderia pyrrocinia_D. The sequence continues at coordinate 1,344 of LOZU01000025.1, read as the reverse complement.
TTCCCAGCGCGTGCCCGGGGCGATGCCCTCTTCCGGCAGTCCGGCTTCTTCGTCGTAAATCCAGCCACAAATCAGGCACATCCAGCTCTTGTATTCCATCTTAAGCCGCGTCGGGAGGGTCGGTAAATTCGGGAGCCATGATGGTACCGTGTCAGGGCCTGACTGCCTAGCAATCGCGCTCTACTCGTCCGCTTGCGTTGCGGTGCGCTAAAAAATCCGCTCGAACCGCCGGATTCCGCCTCATAATGGCTGCAAAGGCCGCACCAGGCCGGTGCGGCCGCCCCGCTCCCCTGTCTTTTCTTGCCCCATTTGTCCATGTCCAGCAACGCCCCTCCGATCGTTCTCACCTTCGGCCTGTCCGATCCCACCGGCGGCTCCGGCCTCCAAGCCGATCTGATGACCCTGGCGAGCATGGGCTGTCACGGCGTGTCCGTCCTGACGGGCTACACCGTGCGCGACTCGGCCGCCTGCGACGAAGTGACAGGCCTCGATCCCGACGTCGTCGCCGCGCAGGCGCGGATGCTGCTCGAGGACATGCCGGTTGCCGCGTTCAAGATCGGCGCGGCCACGCGCGCGGAAGTCGTGAGCGCGATCGCCGAGGTGGTCGCCGACTACGACGGCGTGCCGCTCGTGCTCACGCCCGATTTCACGCTCGACGACGAGCACGTGCTCGCCGCCGACGACCTGCGCGAATCGATCGCCGACCTGCTCGCGCCGCAGACGACGCTGCTGGTCGCCGACCATGCGACGATCATTGCGCTCGCGCAGCCGGATGGCGACGCGGAAGCGCCGAACCTCGACGCCGCGCTGTCGCACCTGCTGTCGCAGGGCTGCGAGTACGTGCTCGCGACCGAATCCGGCTCGCACCGGCTCGTCAATACGCTGTACGGCGAGGAAGGCCAGATTCGCGAGGACATGTGGGACCGCACGCCGCACCGGCTGATGGGCCTCAACGACACGCTCGGCGCGGCGATCGCCGCGCTGCTCGCGAACGGCCAGGAGCCGCCCGAAGCGGTGCGCGAGGCGCAGGAATACCTGTACCAGGCCGTGCGCGACGCGTTCCGGCCGGGGATGGGCGCGTATCTGCCGGACCGCTTCTTCTGGGCACGCAGCAACGACGACGACGCGTCGCCGCCCGCCGCGACGCCGGATGCGCTGTCGAGGACGTCGCACCGGCATTGAGTGCACGCGGCGCCCGTTTCGCGGGGCGCCGCCAGCGGCAAACCCTTCCACGCAAACAAAAAAAGACCCGCATCGCTGCGGGTCTTTTTTTTGGTTCTTCACGGATTAGCGTGAAGGCGGCGCCCAAAAGGAAAGCGGTGCCCGAAGGAATAGACTGGTTGT
>LOZU01000024.1:0-865 GCA_001527685.1 Burkholderia pyrrocinia | reverse complement strand
GCGGGGGCTCGCACCCGCGAGTTTTCGCTAGTCAACGAATCTCGAAGTTACTCAACAGTCAACACGCATTTTGTTGACCACTTCTGTTGAATCCTGTTTACCGCGTTTACCTGTATGAGCGAAGCCCTCGGACAATTCGTGAAGAAGGCCGACTACGCGCGCATGCACGGTTGGCATCGCTCATACGTGAGCAAACTGCAGCGTGAAGGTCGTGTCGTTCTGTCGAGTGACGGAAAGCTAGTGGACTGGGCCGCGAGCGATGCGCTCATCGGCGACACGTCGGATCCGAGCAAGCTTGGCGTTGCGGAGCGATGGTCAGAGCACCGGCAAGACCGCGATGTCCGAGTCGAGCTGCATCCTAGGACCGCGACGACGACCAGCGCTCACGACGAGCCGAACGGATCGTCGTCCGGCAATGCGCGTGGCTTTCATTACTGGCGTGAGCAGCGCGAAATGGAGCTGGCGCTCGCCGCAAAGCGTGAACGTCAGAAGCTCGAAGGCGAACTGGTTGACGCGCGCGGCGTTCGTCATGCCAACGAGCAGGTGGCTCGGCGCGTGCGCGATCACCTGCTGGCGCTGCCCGCGCGGATTCACTTGCAGGTTGCGGCCGAATCCGACCCGATGAAGGTGATGCATATGCTGGACAACGAAATTCGAGATTGCCTGCAGCAGCTGGTGACGTCGATTCCGTCGACAACCGACGCGGTGCAGTAATGGGCGGGCTGGATCCATGGACCCTTGCCGCTGACGCTTGGCGGGTGGGGTTGGCGCTTGACCCCGTCATCCAAGTGTCAGAGTGGGCGGACGAAAACCGCTTCCTCTCGCACAAGGTCGCGGCAGAGCCGGGCAAATGGCGTACCTCGCG
>LOZU01000023.1:0-248364 GCA_001527685.1 Burkholderia pyrrocinia | reverse complement strand
CAACGACGCGACGTTACTGTTCGTCGTGGACAACCCGGTCGACAGCGACGTGATGCCGGTCGAGGTCGACGTGGACAACGATGCGATCGAGCTGGTCGCGGTCGACAACCCCGTCGACGTCGAAGTCGACAGGCTGTTGATCGCCGTGTTCGTCGCAAACAGTTGCGAGCCGTTGATCGCATCCGTGCTCGACGACGTCACCTGACCCGCCGCCACGTTCGTGACCTGGCGCTCGGCACCCGGTGCGCCTACGCTCACCACGCTCGAAGGCGTCGTGCCCGCGTAGTTGTATGTCACGCCGCCGATCGTGCCCGTCGCCGTCGGGTTCGCCGCCGCCGTCACCGAGCCGCTGCCCAGCGCCACATCGCCCGTATTGTTTGCGACCGCGTTCGGGCCGATCGCCACGCTGTTCGTTCCCAGTGCCTGGCTGTCAGGCGCCGTGGAGTTGGCGTGGAAGTACTTGATACCCTGGCTGTTGATGTTGTCGATCGCCGCACCAACGTTGTTGACGGTGCTTGTCGTGCCGTTCGCGTTGTACGTCGTATAGGCAGGCGCGCTGATCGTCCCCGTCGCCGGATCATAGGTTGCGCCACCGCCCAGTGCCGAAGCCGTGCTGCTGCCCAGATTGCCTGTCACGGTGGACAACGACGCGACAGTGCTGTTCGTTGTGGACAGCCCGGTCGACAGTGACGTGATGCCGGTTGACGTCGACGTGGACAGCGATGCAATCGAGCTGGTTGCCGTCGACAGGCCCGTCGAGGTCGAGGTCGACAGCGAAGTAATCGAACTGTTGGCCGACGACAGTCCGGTGGATGTCGAAGTCGACAACGACGCGACGTTGCTGTTCGTCGTGGACAACCCGGTCGACAGTGACGTGATGCCGGTTGACGTCGACGTGGACAGCGACGCGATCGAGCTGGTTGCCGTCGACAGGCCCGTCGAGGTCGACGTCGACAGAGAAGTAATCGAGCTGTTGGCCGACGACAGTCCGGTGGACGTCGAAGTCGACAATGACGCGACGTTGCTGTTCGTCGTGGATAACCCGGTCGACGTTGACGTGGACAGCGATGCGATCGAGCTGGTTGCCGTCGACAGGCCCGTCGAGGTCGACGTCGACAGAGAAGTAATCGAGCTGTTGGCCGACGACAGTCCGGTGGACGTCGAAGTCGACAATGACGCGACGTTGCTGTTCGTCGTGGATAACCCGGTCGACGTTGACGTGGACAGCGATGCGATCGAGCTGGTTGCCGTCGACAGGCCCGTCGAGGTCGACGTCGACAGAGAAGTAATCGAGCTGTTGGCCGACGACAATCCGGTAGACGTCGAAGTCGACAACGATGCGACATTACTGTTCGTCGTGGACAGCCCGGTCGACAGCGACGTGATGCCGGTCGACGTCGACGTGGACAGCGATGCGATCGAGCTGGTCGCGGTCGACAACCCCGTCGACGTCGAAGTCGACAGGCTGTTGATCGCCGTGTTCGTCGCGAACAGCTGCGAGCCGTTGATTGCGTCCGTGCTCGACGACGTCACCCGACCCGCCGCCACGTTCGTGACCTGGCGCTCCGCGTTCGGCGCGCCCACGCTTACCACGCTCGAAGGCGTCGTGCCCGCGTAGTTGTATGTCACGCCGCCGATCGTGCCTGTCGCCGTCGGGTTCGCCGCCGCCGTCACCGAGCCGCTTCCCAGCGCCACATCTCCCGTATTGTTTGCCACCGCGTTCGGGCCGATCGCCACGCTGTTCGTTCCCAGGGCCTGGCTGTCAGGCGCCGTGGAGTTCGCGTGGAAGTACTTGATTCCCTGGCTGTTGATGTTGTTGATCGCCGCACCGACGTTATTGACGGTGCTTGTCGTGCCGTTCGCGTTGTACGTCGTATAGGCAGGCGCGCTGATCGTCCCTGTCGCCGGGTTATAGGTTGCCCCACCACCCAGTGCCGAGGCCGTGCTGCTGCCCAGATTGCCTGTCACGGTGGACAACGACGCGACAGTGCTGTTCGTTGTGGACAGCCCGGTCGACAGTGACGTGATGCCGGTCGACGTCGACGTGGACAGCGATGCGATCGAGCTGGTTGCCGTCGACAGGCCCGTCGAGGTCGACGTCGACAGCGAAGTAATCGAGCTGTTGGCCGACGACAATCCGGTGGACGTCGAAGTCGACAACGATGCGACATTGCTGTTCGTCGTGGACAACCCGGTCGACAGCGATGTGATGCCGGTCGACGTCGACGTGGACAGCGAAGTAATCGAACTATTGGCCGACGACAATCCAGTGGACGTCGAAGTCGACAACGACGCGACATTACTGTTCGTCGTGGACAGCCCGGTCGACAGCGACGTGATGCCGGTTGACGTCGACGTGGACAGCGATGCAATCGAACTATTGGCCGACGACAATCCGGTAGACGTCGAAGTCGACAACGACACGACATTGCTGTTCGTCGTGGACAACCCGGTCGACAGCGACGCGATGCCAGTCGACGCGGACGTGGACAACGAGACAATCGTGCTGTTCGTGGTGCTGAGTCCGGCATACAGTTGCGAACCATTGATCGCATCCGTGCTCGTTGCCGTCACCCGGCCTGCCGCCACGTTCGTGATCTGGCGCTCCGCGTTCGGCGCCCCCACACTCACCACGCTTGCCGGGTTCGTCCCTGCGAAGTTGTAGGTGACGCCCCCAATCGTCGCGCTCGCCGTCGGATTCGCCGCGGCAGTCACCGAGCCGGAGCCCAGCGCCACGGCATTCGCATTGTTTGCGACCGCGCCGGAACCCAGCGCCACACCGCTCGTCGCAGCCGAGACAACGCTCGCCGTATCGCCCAGCGCCAGTGAACCTGCGCTGGCGGCAGTCGACGTATTGCCCAGGGCAACCGATCCCTGACCGGTTGCCGTGTTGCTGTTACCTTCCGCGATCGCGCCCTGCCCGTTCGCCGTATTGTTCGCACCGACGGCCACCGCGCCCGTGCCGGTCGCACTGTTCGGATCGCCGATGGCAACGGCACCGTTGCCGCTTGCCGTCTGCAGGCTGCCGATCGCCACCGCGCCGGTGCCACTCGTCACGCTCGATTTGTAGCCAATCGCCGTCGAGCCGGTACCGGCAGCGGCAGCAACCGAATTCGTGTCGCCAAGCGCCACCGTCGAAGCCGCCGCTGCCATTGAACCACCGCCAATCGCGACTGCACGGGTGCTGCTCGCAGTCGACACAACGCCCACCGCCACGCTGCCGATACCTGAAGCCACATCAAGTACCCCCAACGCCGTAGCGTTTGTATTACTCGCAATATTATTTGCACCAATCGCCGTTCCGAAATTACCGCTTACCGTGTTGCCTGCCCCATATGCGATTGACAAACCTCCGTTTGACGTATTGGCTTGCCCCATCGCTATGCCATTATCACTTGTTACAACATTATTTACACCAACGCCTATTCCGAAATTTCCGCTTGTGGTGTTGCCTGACCCAATTGCGACTGACAAACCTACGTTTGCCGTATTTAACCGCCCTATCGCTACAGAATTGGCAGAGCTTTCAATATTTGCCAAACCAATTGCGACTCCAGCGTCTCCACTTGAAGTGTTGTGATAACCAAGCGCAACTGAACTGACACCGCTTGCTGTCGAGCCATCTCCGATTGCAACCGTGTTCTGGTTTGAGGCGGTGGCATTGACGCCTATTGCCGTGCTGGTGCCGGCGAGACCGTTAGATGCGAGCGCATTCGTCCCAATTGCAATGCCATTTGTCGCCGCCGCCGTAGCCGAATCCCCCAACGCGATTGATGAATTGCCCGCCGCTGAAGCTGTCGTGCCGAGCGCAATAGCGTTGCTCGAGCCAGTGGCGATAGCCGAATCCCCCAACGCGATCGATGAATTTCCGCTCGAGCTGGAACCGGATCCGATAGCGATCGCCCGAATACCCGAGGCCTGTGGGCCTGAAACAGCTACCTGCGGAACTCCGCCGCCTTCGGCGACGAAATCTTGCGTCCCCAAAGCGATCGAATTGTTTCCAATGGCGCTCGACCCGCCACCGATTGCCGTGGAGCCTACACCGCTCGCTTTCGCGCCGACCGACGCCAATGACGGACTCTCAACTAAACCGATAGCTGTCGCGCCAATATTGGTCGCCGCTGCGAACGCACCCAAAGCGGTAGCCATAGGCGTCGTTGCGTGCGCGCTTTCTCCCAGCGCAACAGTGCGCCAATTCGTCGCCGACGCACCGAATCCTATGGCCACTCCCCCACCGGACAGAGTGGGAGACGTCGCTGCCGCGCTGTTGCCGATCGCGATCGTATTCGTCGAATTGGACGTTGCAGACTGACCAATCGCAGTCGACGAAGGACCTGACGCAGTATTATTCGGACCAATCGCAATCGAATTAGCCCCTGACGCGGTACTAGCCTGACCAATCGCATTCGACGAAGGACCTGAGGCAGTACTAGCCTGACCAATCGCATTCGAAGTACTTAACGCAGTACTAGCCTGACCAATCGCAACCGAATTACCTGACGCGTTACTTGCGGTCCCGTTCGCGATTGAAACTGAACCGGTTCCGCTGGCAACCCCACTTCCCGCCGTATATTGCGCATGTCCGACATTCAACGCGCCTACACCCACCGTAAGCATTGCGGCTGAGACAGCTTTTGTCACGGCGGACTTGTTCGGTTTACCACGAGAAGCACAGTTTTCCGATGCGGCAACCCACGCCCCAATTGCCTCATTCCAAATGGTTTTGTACGACTTGTTCATTTCCACCACCTCATCGACTCGTGCGATGTCACGCGGCGCAGGCGGAGATTTCTCGCATGGGCCAAAGTAAGAAGGATTACTTAAGATAGTTATCGGGGATCAAGCAAGATCAGAAGGTCGTGGTTATGTAGAATCGTTTGCCGCGCCTCGAACGCCGATGTTCCGGCTAACGCCCGGATTGGAGAGCGTTCCATGAGCACACCTCGACATGCTCCAGCGCAGAATGGCGCGGCCATGCTCCCGTCCTGCATCCGCTATCAACTTCAGCAGTGCGCTGGATCGCCCGTCGTCCACCATGCCCGGTTCCGCGTCGCCCTTCGCTTCCGAACTCGCGCCGTACAACCCCGCCGCGATACCCGCCTTGTAGGCCGCGCGCGCCGCCCCCCGGCTTTCGCTGTCGACATGCCGGGCCAGCAACTCAAAAACGATTGGCTCGATTGCGCGGACATAGGCGTCCATATCTTCGAGACCATCGAGGGACGTAGCGAGCAACAGTTGGGCCACCATTTGATTTCCCGCCACCAATACGGATGCCTCTCCCGCCCGATTCGGCTCTGAATTCAGCATATTCGTCTCACTCCATCATCCGCAAACTTCAAAGCCTTCCCAGTCAGGGTGCCAATTAATATTTTCGATTCAGAGCCGATTTTATTTTTCAAATAAATAAATTAAATATCTTCAGGCAGGCGCAAAGCTAACAAAACTCCATTAATCACACATATCGGCCTTCTGCTTTCCGATCGCTGCCCTGTTGCCCGCTCCCGCAGACGGCAACCTTCTCCATGTCCCAACGTGTTGCATCAAAGCAACGAACACACATCTTCCCAGTCGTCCCCCGATTTCCTTACCGAGGAGCCCGGCGTTGCTGTCAAATACGCCGATCTCCGCCATTCAATCAGCCTCGAATTTCCTTACAAATTGCTTGTCCTGCCTAATTTTCCGCTAAATGCCAACAAATTAGGGGCTGAACATAAGGGTTCCCTTGTATCAAATTTCAAAAAAAGTTTTTCACCACCGCTCGAGGCCCGTGGATGCTGGAACCCACCGTCCTGGCCCCAAGCCGGAAAAAAGGGAACCTTTTTGTCCAGTAGAATCTGCACGGATCCCGCTGAATTAACCCTTCTTAACGATTTGGCAAATTTGTCAGGAAATACGGTTCATTCTTGAAACGTTTTTTTGATTTTTTTGAGTCATTTTTTAGGGTTTCCACCCATTCATCATGTCATTTCGTTAGACGATTTATTGGATCGGTTCAAAGGCCCGCCCCGCTCTTTAACGCGCGATGCGGACCACCGATGCGCGTCGCCCAAGGAACGTCGTGCGAAACCCGGAATTGATGGACAAAGAAAATCGATGCGCTGTCGCAATGAGATCGTCAAGAGGAGTCAGCCACCGCCACTTAACCGGTCAGGCATCAAAACTACGTCCAATGAAATCGAGTACGTTAAACACGACACAGAAAAACCGCCGATCTGCGGCACGCCGGCCTGATGCGCGTCACGGGCAACCCGGTCTTGCATCCGGATCGCCAGGCTTGCGGAGGCGGGCATGCTGATCGGGTATGCGCGTGTTTCCACGGATGAACAGAATCTCGGGCTGCAGATGGACGCATTGACCCGAGCGGGCTGCGACATCATCCACACCGACCAGGGCGTTTCCGGCGCCGATTTCTCGCGCCCCGGTCTCGACACCGCCCTTGCGAAGATGTCCGCCGGCGACACGTTGATGGTGTGGCGGCTGGACCGCCTCGGCCGATCGTTGAGCAAACTCATCGACCTCGTCACGCATCTCGAGGGCCGAGGCATCCAGTTCTGCTCGATCACGGAATCGATCAATACCAGCTCCTCCAGCGGCGTGTTGATTTTTCATCTGATGGCGGCGCTCGCGCAATTCGAACGCAGCCTGATCAGCGAGCGCACCCGAGCGGGAATGGCGGCGGCACGGGCGCGGGGCAAGCCGATCGGCCGCAAGCGAGCGCTCGATGATGAGCAGCGCGCGCAAGCGCTGACGCTGCTGCAGCGAGACTCGATCGTGGATGTCGCCGCGCGCTTCAACGTCCATCCCCGCACCTTGAAGCGCATGCTGGCCAGCGCGGAATCGGCGCAGTTTCCCGTCGTGCAACAGGATCGCGTCGATCTTGGCTAGAGCCGCTCGACGCGCACCTCGACCAAGCCCCTGGGCACCGTCAGCCGCGTGCGGTCGAGCAATGCGTCCGCGGGCGCGCTGCCATCCGGGTTCAACGGCTTCACCTTGTTGAACACCACGGAAAAGCCTTCCGGCGTGACGGTGGCCGACGCATAGCCCTGCGCATCGTGATCCGCGTGGTGCAGATCGGGGTTGTTGGCCGTCAGGAAGGCGTCGAGCCTGGCCGGGGTGCTCGCCAGCGACGCAAGCGGCGTGCCGCTCCATGCCGCTTTCACGTACGCATAAAAGGATGTGCTGCTGATGCCCGCGCAGACGAAATCGACGATCACGGGCGTACCCGTCGCGGGATCGGGGTCATCGCGCACGACGCCGCACTGAAACGCGTGCAGATCCCCGCTGATCGCGACGACGTTGCGGATCCCCAGCTCCTTCAGAAAAGCGAGCAGTTCGTGCTTGTGCGCCGGATAGCCGTCCCATGCGTCGCAATCGACCACGAGGCGTGCCGCCGGGTTTTTTGGCGCGCCGGGCATCTCGAACCACAGGCGATTCAGCATCACCTCGTTGCCCCACACCTTCCAGATCGCGGGCGAGCCCTTCAATGTCGCCTTCCACCATTGCGTCTGCTCCGGGCCGAGCATCGACGGTGCGCGGCCAAGCTGCGCGGTATCCCGCGCCTCGTAGCGCTGCAGCACGTCCTGCTTGACGAAGTAGCGGGAGCCGGCCGCATCGTCACCATGCACCGGATCGTTCCCGCGTGTGCGGGCAATCGCCGCCTCGCTCACGACATGGTCGTCGCGATACAGCCGCTCGTCCGTCATCACGAGATGCATCAGCGTGCCGAAGCGAAACGCGCGGTAGATGCGAATGTTGGTGTACGACGGATCGTCCGGCTCGAAGCGCACGTCGCTCCAGTCGACCGGCATGTATTCCGCCCACGCGCGGCTGGCGTCGCGGCGGCGCTGTGTCTCCTGCCTTTCCTCGTTGGTGTAGACCTGATGATCCTGCCAGCAGTCGTCGGAAAACTCGTGATCGTCCCATATGGCGATCATCGGCAGGCGCTGGTGCAGCGCCTGCAAGCGCGGGTCGGTGCGATAGGTTCGATAGAGCGTTCGATAATCGTCGAGCGTGTCGGCATACACGCGACCGTCGGCGAGCCGCTTGCCGTTCGGCAGCCGCAACGGAGGATGCGCCGCCTCGACCGTGCCGGGCTTCACGGCCCCGATCGTTTCATAGATGTAGTCGCCCACGTGCACGACGAAATCGAGATCGCGCTCGGCCGCCAGCAGGCTCATCGCCTGCCAGTGATTGACGCTCCAGTCCTGGCAGGTGAGCCACGCGAAGCGAAGCTGGTCGTTGGCCTCATCGGCGTCCGGCGCCGTGCGGGCGGCACCGGTAACGCTCACGTCGCCGCCGGCGACGAACCGGTAGTGGTATGAGGTCTTTGGCGAGAGTGCCGTGACCTTCACGCGCACTGTGTAGTCAAAGGCGGCCAATGCCTTCAGCGGGACGCTGGCAACGAGCGCCGAGAAATCCGGTTGCGTGGAGACGTCGAGCCGCAGCGATACCGCGCGCACCGCTTCCTTCGCGTGGCGCCGTGCGCCTGCGCGTGCCGGCATGCACCGCGTCCAGAACACGATCGAGCGATCGCGCGGATCGCCGCTCGCGACACCCTGGGGGAACCGGTCGCGACCTTTTCGCACCGCGGTGCCAGGTGTGGCGGACCGAGGGGCGCCAAGCGTGGCGGTAGCGGCCGCAATCGTGAAAAAGGCCGACGACTTGAGGAAATGGCGGCGATCCATCGACCCTCCCGATCGGCTGGCGGCTGATCACTGATGCGCATCCTGGCGAGGCAACGTGCGATCGCTTCTCTCGCCCGCCATCGAGCATGCGTGCAGCGAACAACACTACAGCGACGATCCGCGGGTGAGAAGCCGTGACAACCCCATTCCGCATCTGATGCTGCCCGACCTGTCGATGCCCGACGTAGACGGATTCGCGCTGTTGCGCGCGCTGCGGCCGATCGATGCGCTCAGGCAACCGCAGTTCGTCGCGGTGTCCGGTCTCGCGCAGCCGTCCGACCGCCTGCGCACCGCGCGGGCCGGCTTCGACGATCACCTCGTCAAACCGGTGGAGATGGCTACGCTCGACGCATTACTGCAGCGTGTCGCTGCACGACCTGCTGTCGGATGCCTGGGCCCGGTTCATCTTTTCGCGGTTCGCGAACCCGCAGCGGAGGGGTGAGTCCAATGCCACCATTCATGGTGGTCGAGGTTTCCAAGCAATTCCGCGCGACGATGCTCGCGGCGATAGCGGTTCATCGCGGCAGTTGCCGCATACGCCAGCACGAACGCTCCTACCACGAACCCGACCCATGCTCCGCTCATAGCAGCCTCCGGCATCACTCAACGCATTCGCGAGACCGCTTTCAGGAGAGCGCTTTCAGGAGAGCGCGGCCTTCCGCCGTAACCTGGACACGCCGACATCCCGATGCCGGCTGATCAAGGGCAATCAGACGATGCTCGATGAGCGTGACGAGTTCGTCACGATCCGGTTCGATCTGATCCGGAGCATCCCGAACGATCATTAAAGTAGTAATTTCGTGCGGACTCAGCATGGGATGTTCGTATCGGACAATTGGATTGTGTATGCATGCGCGAACGCATACCTCCCGCTTTCAACGCAACATGGTGCTCGAGCGTTTGCAAGACCTCCACCATTTTCTGCGGCGATTCAATTCAGCATTTAGCGGGCCAATTCTAACTTGCTCGCAGCGATTTCCGGTGCGCCACCTCGTAGGTGGATGCCCTGACTCGAAAACGTTACCATTGCCTCAATTAAGCAGGCATGCGAAATGGTATGAATATACCGATCCCCTGTATTTCATATAAGCACCGACTCATTCATTTTTGAAGCTGGCAGATCATGCAGTCCGCTATTTTCACGAGACGTCGGCCGCGCTCACTCGGCATCCTCGCCTTCGCTGTATCGCCGGAGAGAAAGGGCCAGGGCATCGACATCGCATTGATAGCTTGAAATGACCGCCACCCGCTCCGGAAATCGTTCGCGTTGCACCGAAAGCGTTTCCATGGCGACGGCATGTCGCCTGACGAGCTGCCCGCGCGTCACCCATTCGTAACTTCCACTGGTGCAGGATGTCTTGATGTGCTTCAGCACGCCGTCGCCGAGCACCTTGAGCGGCGCGTGCCCATTGATGAATTCTGCGTAATGTCCGGAGAAAAACCGCTCCCACTCGTCTCCTTCCGAGTCGTATCGAAATGCGAGCACATGCCCGCCGAGATCGACCACGTAGCGGTAGGACAGATTCTCATGCATGTCGGATGAAGTCAGCTCGGCTGACCGGTTCGCGCGATGAAACCTGTCGGCGAGCGATCCGGCACTATCGGACAGATGCGCGGCAAGGAAAAACAGGGCCGCGCCGGATGGGCAGCCGTTCTGAGGAATAAAGAATGTTGCATGGCTGCCGTGCTGCAATGCGAACGTGTAAGTCGCGAGTATGCTCATTACGATTTCCTCGTAATTCCCATGACGATGATCGGGCGCAATCTCAGTAGCAAGCGATATGCCATCGAGGCGCATTCGATGTGTGCGGCGATATGCCCCCCGGAATACAAGAAAAGTCGTCGTAAGCGGATGAAAATGTTTCAGCGTCGATACGTTTCGCACTGCCCGAAGCATTCGGTCGGCGCGGAAGATTCGCCTTCCCGATCCCATTGGGCCCGCCATTATTCGACTCGCCTGCGTGGTTGCAATACTGAAACCGACCGGCTGGCCGGTCGAAGCGAAATTCGGGAACACGAATTGCGTCGTCGTTTCCGTGACGCACAACCCGGGAGGCAGAGATGCGCAATGGCCACACCGTCGGCAGGGTGGCCGCGTGGCTCGCCGTTGTCGTTGCTCGGGCGATTGCCGCGCTGTTCGTCTTCAACCTGGTTCGGCGCGATCGCCGACGCCCGCGTCGGGTGTCGAGGCGGCATCCCGCGCATCGGCAGCGGCGTCGAACGCGTCCGCGCCCGCGGCGTCCGCAAGGGCGCTCATCGCGCGCGGCGGCGTGGCGGCGGGGCTCGGCTTGCTGAATCCGCTCGCGAGCCGGCGACGCGCGCGGGCCGGGCCGGGCCGCATCTCCCGGCCGGTAACGCCCGCAGCATTCAGGATCGTTCGCCGCTCCCCGCGCCGGCCGCCGCTAGCGCCGCGATTCCAGCGCGATGCGCACCGCCAGCCCGGCCAGCACGGTGCCCATCAACCCGCGCTGTACCAGCGCCCAAACCGGCCGGCCGGCGAGAAACGCCGCGATCGAGCCGGCCATGGTCGCGATCAGCGCGTTGACCGTGACGCTGACCACGATCTGCACGCAGCCGAGCGCCAGCGATTGCGCGAGCACGCTTCCATGCCCCGGCGAGATGAACTGCGGCAGCAGCGACAAATACATCACCGCGATCTTCGGATTCGCGAGGTTCGTGACGAAGCCCATCGTGAAGAGTTTCCGGCGGCTGTCGTGCGGCAGCTGCCGGACCTGGAACGCCGATCGGCCGCCCGGCTTGAGCGCCTGCCAGGCGAGGTACGACAAATAGAGCGCACCGGAAATGCGCAACGCGTCATACGCGTACGGCACGGTCAGCACAAGCGCGGTGATGCCGAACGCCGCGCAGAACATATAGAACACGAACCCCAGCGCAACGCCGCCGAGCGACAGCAGGCCGGCGCGGCGGCCCTGGCAGATCGAACGCGAAATCAGGTAGATCATGTTCGGGCCGGGCGTGAGGACCATGCCGAGCGACACGAGTCCGAAAGCAAACAGGGTGGGCAAAGCCGGCACGTTGATCTCCTTCGAGGCAGACGAAAGTTGACGAACTCCATGCAATGTATTGCATGTCGGCCATCTTCGGCGTGAATAAACTGCAAGTCACGCATGAGCCCTTTTCATCGTGCCGACGCCCCGCTACTTTGCCTTCTTCGCCCGTGTTTTCGCGGCCTTGACCGCCTTCACGCGTTGTGCGGCAGCGAGCCTGATGAATTCATCGGCCACGGCGTTGCCGGTCGCGTTCCACGACAGCCGCACGGAACGATGCAGCCTCGGCGACAGTTCCAGCACGCTGCCTGCGAACGGCGTGTACGTGAGCGTGATGCGCGGGACGATCGACACCCCCATGCCGGCCTCGGCCATTGAAAGGATGGTGCGCATCTCGACCACATTGAAGGCGGCCCGAAGTTGCGCGCCATGCCGCGCGAAGTAATCGGCGATCACCGGCCCGCAGCCTGCCTTCGAGAAAATGAACGGCTGCGTGGAAAGCTGCTTTGCCGACACACGCTTGCGGCCGTCGAACATCCCGTCCGCCGCGACCGCGACGAAATCCTCGTCGAGCAGCGCCAGATTGTTCGCGAACGTCTTCGTGCCCGCCACGACGCCGACATCGGCGGTGCCGTCCTCGATCCAGCCTTCGACTTCCGCATCGGTGCCTTCCAGCAGCACCGCCGACACGTCGGGATGCATCGCCTTCAGTTCTTCGAGCGCGGGCGCGACGAACGCCAGCGATACGCTTGGCAGCGAGGCCACCACCAGCCGCCCTTCGAGCTTGCCGCGCGACAGGCTGAGTTGCTGGCGCAGCGTCTGCGCTTCGCGCACCACGTTCCGCACATACGGCCACAGACGTTCGCCGGCGGCGGTCAACACGACCGGCTGCCGATCCCGCAGCAGCAGCTTGACCTGCGTGACGTCCTCCAGCTCGGTCAACGCATGGCTGATCGCGGATTGACTGCGGCTGAGCCTGTCGGCGGCGGCCGTCAGCGAGCCGAGTTCGACCACGGCGGCAAGGGCCTGCAACTGGGCAAGCGTCATCTAAGCTCCTTTCGCTGGTGCATGCATATCGTGCATGAGAGGTTGAATCGTCGTGAACCATATTGAACGGACGTGACGATACGATACAGGAAGCCGTACCGCATACTGGACGATCGGTGTCGTGCCCGCGGATGCCCGGCCGCCCTCAAGCCGGGTCGCTGCGCGACATCTCGCCTGAATGCGCGGTGCGCGGCGCGCGCAGGTCGGCGTAGGCGGCATCCGTGTCGCCCCGCCCCTGCGACGGCGGCACCATCACGTCGACGCGCTCGAACTGCTGGAAGGCCTCGGCGATATGCCGGCGCAGCAGCGCCACGTCCCACGGCTTGGTCAGCAGCTTCTGGACCGCGCCATCGTCGAATGCGCCGGCGATCGACTGCGCGTCCGCGTGGCCGGACAGCAGGATGCGCACGACGTCCGGGTACAGCGTCTTGACCCGCTGCAGCAGATCGATGCCGGGCAGCGACGGCGTCCGGAAGTCCGACACGATCACCCCCACGCGATGCCGCGCGAGCAGGTCGAGCGCTTCGTCGGGATCGGTCGCGCCGAGGATCTCGTAGCCGTCGCGGCTGAGCGCCCGCCGGACCATCTGCAGCACCGACCGGTCTTCGTCCACCAGCAGCAGCGTCCGGTGCAGCAGCTCGCGCCGCCGGCAATGATCCGGCAGCTCCGCTGCCGACCGACAGCATGTCGGCGATTTCCGCGCCCGTGACGGGATGGCTGAAGTAGTAGCCCTGCATCGCGTGGCAGCGATGCCGGTTCAGGAACGACAGCTGCGCCTCCGTCTCCACGCCCTCGGCCACCGTCTCCATGTTCAGCGATTCCGCCATCGCGATGATCGAGCGCGTCAGCGACGCCCCTTCCGCGCTGGTGGTCACGTCGCTCAGGAACGACTTGTCGATCTTGACCACGTCGATCGGCAAGTCCTTCAGGTAGGACAGGCTCGAATAGCCGGTGCCGAAATCGTCGAGCGACAGCACGACGCCGAGGGCCTTCAGGTCTTGCAGCGTATGCGCGATCGACCGGCGGTCCTGCATCAGCACGCTCTCGGTCAGCTCGAGCTCGAGCCACGCCGGCGCGAGGCCTGTTTCGGCGAGCGTCGCGCGCACCAGCTCGGCCACGTTCTGCTGCTGGAACTGGCGCGCCGACAGGTTGACGGCGATCGGGATCGGCGGATGCCCGTCCTGCTGCCACGCGACGGCCTGCTCGCACGCGGTGCGCAGCACCCACTCGCCGATCGGCAGAATCAACCCGGTTTCCTCCGCGATCGGGATGAACCGGTCGGGCGGAATCACGCCGATTCCCGGGCGCCGCCAGCGAATCAGCGCCTCGACGCCGCTGATCTGGCCGGTCTTCAGGTCGACCTTCGGCTGGTAGTACAGCGCCAGCTCGTCGTTCGCCACGGCCTGGTACAGCGCGTTCTCGAGCTCGGCCCGCTCCTCCACCCGCACGCCCAGCTCGCGCGTGTAGAAGCTGTAGCCGTTGCGCCCGCGCTCCTTCGCGCTGTACAGCGCGGCGTCGGCCGTCCTCAGCAGCGCCTCCGCGCTGGCGCCGTCGATCGGGCAGAGACTGATGCCGATGCTCGTCGTCACGTGCAGGTCATGCCCGTCGAACGCGAACGGTGCGACGAAGGTATCCAGGATCTTGCGTGCGACGACGTCCGCATCCGCCGGCGTCGACAGATTGACCAGCATCACGACGAACTCGTCGCCGCCGAGCCGCGCGACCGTGTCGCCGTCGCGCATGGCCTCCTTGAGGCGCACCGCGACGGCCTTCAGCAGGCTGTCGCCGACCGAATGGCCGAAGGTGTCGTTGACATGCTTGAAGCGGTCCAGGTCGAGCACCATCACTGCAACCAGCTGCCCCGCGCGCCGCCCGTGCGAGATCGCCTGCTCCATGCGGTCGCTCAACAGGTTGCGATTGGGCAGCCCGGTCAGCGCATCGTGGTTGGCCAGGTATTCGATGCGCCCCTGCTGCGCCTTGCGCTCGGTGATGTCCTGCACGATGCCGCGCAGGATGATCGCGTGGTTCAGGTCGCGGCCCGCCTCCGCCTGGTGCCGCACGTGGCGCTCGGTGCCGTCCGCGTGGATCAGCCGATGCTCGAGCATGAACGCGGTGCCCTCGGTGCGCAGGCTCGTGAACGACTGGATCAGCAACGGCTGCTCGTCGGCCGGCACGCATTGCAGCAGCCGGTCGAACGTGGCAGGCGTGCGTTCCGGGTCAAGGCCGACGATGCGGTACAGCTCAGGCGACCAGTAGCCGTCCAGGCGCCCGGCCTGGTACGCCCAGTTGCCCATGTGCGCCAGCGCCTGCGCATGGGTCAGGCTGGTCTCGGTGGCCGCGAGCTGTTCGAGCGTGGCGGCGGCGCGCAGCAGGTAGCGGATCCGGTAGCCGAGCAGCTTCCAGCGCATCGGCTTGGACACGAAATCGGTCGCGCCGACGTCGAAGGCCCGGGCGATCGACGCGTCGTCGTCGTTGCCGGTCAGCATCACGATCGGCACGCGCTGCCCCTCCGGCAGCGCGCGCAGCTGCCGACAGCATTCGAAGCCGTCGCCGCCCGGCATCTCGACGTCGAGCAGCACCAGGTCGGGGCGATGGCGCAGGAGCGCGTCGATGCCGTCCTGCGGCGTCGCCGCTTCCTCGACACGAAAGCCGTCGGGTTCGAGCGTTTCGACCACCAGGAGACGCGTCATCGCGTCGTCGTCGATGACCAGGATCACCGGCGCGTCGGATTGTCGATCGTTCACGACTGGGTTCCCTCCTTCTCCGGCTGCGTGCATGCGGCCGCGTTCGTGTCCACCCGTTCCACGCGCAAGACGGCCTGCGCGCGCGCGAAATCCGCGTCCGCGCCGGCGACCAGGCCCGCCGCCGCCGCGACGTCGGCCGCGCGCGCCAGCTGTTCGATCTCCCGGCAGCGGGCCGACAGCACATGCGCGCCGACGTTCGCGCTGCTCGATTTCAGCGTATGCGACGCCAGCCTCAGCGCATCGGCGTCGCCTGCCGCGACGGCCGCGTGCATGCCCTGGATCAGCCGGGGCGCATCCAGGTCGAACTGGTCGACGATCCGCGTCAGCACGTCAGGCCGGCCCGGCCGCTGCAGCGCGCGCAACGTGTCGAGCGCCTTGCGGTCGATCACGTTCGCGTCGTCATCGTCCGGGGCGGCGCTTGCCGCATCGGTGGCCGCGTCGACTGCCGCGTCGTTCGCTTCTTCATGCGCCGGCGCCGCCGTCGACGGCGCAGCGCACCGGGCAAAGCACGCGAGCATCGTCAGCAACGCATCGCGACTGAACGGCTTGCTCAGGTAGTCGTCCATGCCGGCGGCGAGACAACGCTCCCGGTCGCCGCTGATCGCATTGGCCGTCAGCGCGATGACCGGCAGCCGCGGCGCGCCCGTCTCCGCCTCGCGCAGCCGCAGCCATTGCGTCGCCTCGAAGCCGTCCATCAGCGGCATCTGGCAGTCCATCAGGACGACGTCGAAACGGTCTGCGGCCAGCCTCTCCAGCGCCTCCCGGCCGTTTTCGGCCACTTCCACGACGTAGCCCGTGTCTTCCAGCATCGCCAGCGCGATCTGCTGGTTGACCGGGTTGTCCTCGACCAGCAGCACGCGCGCCGGCACCGCGCCGGGCGGCGGACCGTCGTCCCGCTCGGCGTCGGCGTCGGCCGGCGCCACCAACGGCAGCCGGGGCGGCGTCACGCGCATCACCGACGCGATGCACGCGTATAGGTCCGAACCGTGGAGCGGCTTGGTCAGGCGCGCGTCGATGCCGAGTTCGCGCGCGACCTGGATGCTGTCCATCCGCTCGAACGCGGTCAGCGTGATGATCCTGAGCGCGCGCAGCGCGGGATCGCCGCGCACGTGCCGCACGAGCGAGATGCCGTCCATGCCCGGCATCCGCACGTCGACGATGGCCAGGTCGAACGGCTGCCCGTCGGCGGCGGCGGCCCGCAGCTGCGCGAGCGCGTCGTCGCCGCTGCTGGCCGTGGCGACGCGCAGCTGCCATTCGATCGCATGCTCGACGAGCACGCTGCGGTCGGTCTCGCTGTCGTCCGCGATCAGCACCTTCAGCCCGGCCAGCGACCGGCTGGCGCCCGTCACGCCGCCGCCCGCGCCGCCTGCCGGCTCGAGCCGCGCCGTCACGGTGAACACCGAACCCCGGCCCGGCGCGGATTCGACGGTGAGCGTGCCGCCCATCATCTCGGCCAGCTGCCGCGAAATCACGAGCCCGAGCCCGGTTCCGCCATATTTGCGGGCGATCGAGCTGTCGGCCTGCTGGAACGGCTTGAACAACTGCGCCGACACGTCCGGCGCGATGCCGATGCCGCTGTCGGCGATCGCGAACGCGACGAGGCCGTGCTCCGGCGACGAGACGGCCAGCTCGACCTGCCCGCGCTCGGTGAACTTGATCGCGTTGCCGACCAGGTTCGTCAGGATCTGCCGCAACCGCATCGGGTCGCCGCGCACCCAATCCGGCACCGGGCCGTGCCTGCGGAAGCGCAGCGCGAGCGCCTTGCGCCGGGCCGTGGGTTCGAGCAGCGCGACGACGTCGTCGAGCAGTTGATACAGGTTGAACGCGATGCGCTCCAGCACCAGCTTGCCGGCCTCGATCTTCGAGAAATCCAGGATGTCGTCGATGATGGTCAGGAGCGTCTGGCCGGACCGATACACGGTGTCGACGAAATTCCGCTGCTTCGCGGTGAGCCGCGTGCGCTGCAGCAGTTCGGTCATGCCGAGCACGCCGTTCATCGGCGTGCGGATTTCGTGGCTCATCCGCGCGAGAAACTCCGACTTCGCCGAATTCGCCGCTTCCGCCGCCGCGATCGCGGCCTGCAGCTCGACGTCGCGCCGTTCGATTTCGTCGAGCATCGTGTTGAACCCCGCGATCAGCGTCGCGACTTCGTCGGTGCCGTGGTGACGCACGCGCAGCGACAGGTCGCTGCCGCCGCGAATGCGCGCCATCGTGCGCGTCAGGTTCGACAGCGGGCGCGCGATCGACGTGCCGATGCGGTGGCTGATCGCGAGGCCGACGACCGCGAGCAACAGCGACACGACGACGATCATCGCGACCGCGACCGCCATCGCGCGGTACACCTGCGACACGATGCTGCGCTGCTGCAGGTCGACGCGCACCACCTCCTGTTCCGCGGCGGCCGCGAGGCGATTCGCGGTCGTGTCGATATCCGCGACGATGCGCTGCATGGCCGCGTCGTTGGCCAAGGTCCGTTGTTTCGTCGCGACGATGCGGCGGGCGGATTCGGCCAGTTCGGCGGCCAGCGGCACCACGTCATGCGTGCGGCTCAATGCACCCTGCCCGCTGGCCACGAGCGCCGCCCGCAACCCATTCGCCGACTCGGCGAGTTCGCGGATACTGGTCCGGATCTCGTCGTCGACGCGCCCGAGCTGCTCGGTGTCCGCGCTCAGCGCGACCAGGCGGAATTGCGCCGTCAATTCCTCGATGCCGCCTTCGACGAGCGCCGACAGGTACTTGATCCGGGCGGCCTGCTGCTGGACAGCGGTCGCTTCGTCGAGGCGCCGGCGTGCCTTGAAGATCCGCATGGCATACGGATCGACGATCTCCGCCAGCCGCGTATCCAGCGACTGGAGCGACTTCGAGACGTCGGCCCGCTTCGCCCGGTAGCGGGCCGTGACGGCCGGTTCCGCGAACGCCCGGCCGCGCAGCGCGACGATGCCTTCGGTGCCGTCGAGGATATCCGTCGCGAGACGCCCGAGCGTCGTCACGACGTCCCGGGTTGCATCGGCATCGCCATTCGCCGCGGCGATCGCCACGGCATTGCGCGCGCCGTCGATGGCGGCCCTCACCCGCTCGCTCAGCGGGACCAGCCGGTATCGGCTCGATGCGTCGTTGATCTCGTCGACGAGGACGATGACGTCCTTGACGTCCGCACGGACCTGGTCCAGCGCATGAATCGTCCGGTTGGATGCGGTGTTGGCCGCCAGTGCGTCGGTCACGGCAGCCACGGCCTGGCTGTCGAGCCGTCCGGTTTCCTTGCCGATGGCGCCCAGCGATGCCGCGCTCTTTTCGCGGACAAGCACGATCCATTCGCTTTCGGCGTCGAGCATCGCGTTGTTCCACAGACGCCGGCTGACGCCCTCGTTCATCGACGCGAGCATGCTGCGCAGCTCGGCGGAGGGCGCGCCGGCGCCGTGCGCGTCGATCGCGCGGATGGCGGCCGTGGTGTCCGCAATCCGCTGCAATTCCATTCCGATCGCCGCCGTCGCCGTCTGTTGCCCGGCCTCGTCCTGCGCGCGCTCGAGCTGGCCGAAATCCGTCACGAGGTCGGCGTAGGCGCGCTGGAGTTCGTTGCTGTGCCGCTGCAGCGGCAGCGATTCCGTCGTCAGCGTGCGCACGCCGGATGCAATGCCGTGCACGGCCAGGAGACTGGTCGCGGATATCGCCAGGACGCCCAGCAGCATCAGGCTGGTGCTGGCGACAAGCTTGGCCTTGATATCCATGCATCCCCCTCGATGGAGACGGCCCGCGCGCGGCCGTCCGGACGCGCTACCTGGCCGGCTCGTCCAGCGGGACGATCCGGCCATGCTCGATCCCGGAGAGAAAGACCGAGTTCAGCGCCTGATGATCGTCCGCGCCCAGATCGACCACCACGCCGCCGATGTCGAGGTGCCGGATCGACTCGAGCGCCTGCAACAGGGCGGCCCGGGTCGGCGCCGGGCCCGCGCGTTCGAGCCCGATCAACATGACCTTCGCGTCGATGCAGCCCTCGAGCCCCACCACGCCGACGGGCTCTCCCGGAAAGCGGCGCGCGATCAGTTGTATGCAGTCCCGGGTGACCTCGCGGTCGCGCCGATACAGCGGCATCACCTGCGAGATCAGCGTGCCGTCGCCGTCGGTGCCCACGAGGCGCAGCAGGTCGTCGGTGCCGACGAACGACACCGTCGCGAGCCGGGCCTTGAGGCCCTCGCGGTGCGCGGCGCGAATGAATGCGGCGACCGGCGTGTAGGGGCCGACCATGATGACGACGTCCGGCCGGCCCTCGAGCACCGACACGAGCCCCGTCTCGACCGCCGTCGTCCCGCGGCGGAAGGTGCCGGTGGCGACGACGTCGAGACCGTGGCGCCGCAGCGCCAGCCGCGTGCCCGCCAGCACCGCCAGCCCGGAGGCGTCGTCCTGGTAGAACACGGCGAAGCGTGCCGCGCCGTGCGCGATGAAATGGTCGACCAGCGCGCGCGTCTCGTCGTCATAGCTGGCGCGGATGTTGACGACTTCCGGAATCACCGGCTTGCGCAGCGACATCGCGCCGGTGAACGCGCCGACGAGCGGTATTCCGGTGTCCTTGATAATCTGCAGAACGGCCGTCGTCGTCGGCGTGCCGACGTAGCCGAACAGCGCGAATACCTTGCGCTGCTCGATCATCTCCAGCGTGCCGTCGATAGTCCTGTCCGGGTCGTATTGATCGTCGGCGACGAGCAGGTCGATCCTTCTGCCATGCACGCCGCCGCGCGCATTCGCGTCGTCGAACACGGCTTGCGCGCCGATGCGCAGCGCGCGTCCGAGGCCCGCCGCATCGCCCGTCTGCGCGTTGACCATGCCGAGGCGGATCGCGTCGTCGCTCACACCGGGTTCCGCGGCAACGCACGCGACGGGGGCCGGCATCGCGACGAGGCAGGCGGCGAGCATCGTCCCGCGCCAGGCCGCGCGCCGACTACCTGGCCTGACGATGTCGAATATGTCCCTCGCGAAAGACCCACTGTCGCTCATGCTACGTTCCCGTGCCGCACATGATGATGGCGATCGCGCGTGATATCGCCGCATTCCGGACCGGCGACGGGACGGAATGCGTTAGTTATATATAGCTTGCGTTGAATGCAACCACAAGCCGAGCGTTTAAAGCGCAAGCCGCCGTCTATGCGTTGCGAACCGGGCGCGACCGGGATCGTTCAATTTTCGTTATCTTTTCGGTAATTCATTTTTAAATCCGAAACAAAAGCGCTCACGGCGCCGCCCCGAGATCGACGACCGTCCGGCCGTGCCCCTGCCCTTTCGCCAGTTCGCCCGCCGCGTCGACCACCTGCTCGAGCGGCACCTCGCGAATCATCCCGTCGAGCAGCGCGCCCGGCACGCATTGCGCGAGCCGCTGCCACGCTTCCACGCGGCGCGGCGTCGGGCAGCGCACCGAGTCGATGCCGGCGACGGTGACGCCGCGCAGCAGGAACGGAAACACGGTGGTTTCGAGCTCGATGCCGCCGACGAGCCCGCAGACGGCCACGCAGCCGCCGTACGACAGCCGCGCGAGCGCCGTCGACAGCACGGGGCCGCCCACCGTGTCGACCACGCCCGCGAACAGTTCGGGCTCCATCCCGTGACGCCCCGGCTTGCGCGGCGTGACGTAATCGTCGCGGCCGATCGTGCGCGACGCGCCGAGCGACTTCAGGTAGCTGTCGTGCCCCGGCCGGCCCGTCATCGCGACGACGCGGTAGCCGAGCTGCGACAGGATCACGATCGCGAGACTGCCGACGCCGCCGCTCGCGCCCGTCACGAGGATCTCGCCGCTCGCGGGGCGCACGTCGTGCTGCTCCAGCGCCAGCACGCACAGCATCGACGTGAGGCCGGCCGTGCCGATCCCCATCGCCTGCCGCAGCGTGAGGCCCGGCGGCAGCGGCACGAGCCAGTCCGCATTCACGCGCTCCACCTGCGTGAAACCGCCCCAGCGCCGCTCGCCGAGCCCCCAGCCGGTCAGCACGACCGGATCGCCGGGCCGGAACCGCGCGGACGCCGACGTCGCGACGACCCCGGCGAGATCGATGCCCGGGATCGCCGGAAACGTGCGGATGATGCCGCGATTGGCCAGCGCCATCGCGTCCTTGTAGTTGATGCTCGAATAATGGACATCGACGACGACGTCGCCGTCCGGCAGATCGTCGACCTCCAGCCATTCGATCGACGGCGCGACGCCGTCGTCCGTTTCCTTCAGCATCAGTGCCTTGAAGCGGGATGCGCTCATCATGACCTCCCTGTCGCCGTGCAGCGTTACGGCGACGCGGTGCGCTTCGCGATCGCGTGGGCGGCGCGCATGCCGGGCAGCGCGTCGACGAAGAAGTCCGCCTGCAGCGGCGACCCCGCCTGCACGTCATACTGCGCGAAATCGCGCACGCCCGCCGCGAGCAGCACCTCGTCGTCGATGAAAAAATTGCCGGTGCACGTGGCCGCCGGCTGCGTAAGGATTGCGTGCGCGGCGTCGGCCACGATCGCGGGATGGCGCGACGCGGCGATCATGTCCGCGCCGCCGAGCTCGTTGCGCACGGCGGCGGTCGCGATCGTCGTCCTCGGCCACAGCGAATTGACCGCGATGCCGACGCTCGCGAACTCGGCCGCGAACGCCAGCGTAAACAGGCTCATCGTGTACTTCGCGATCATGTACGGCGGGTAGTCGCGAAACCACTTCGGGTCCGTCGACAGCGGCGGCGACAGCGTGAGGACGTGCGGATTCGCCGACTTCAGCAGATGCGGCAGGCAGGCCTGCACGCACACGAACGTGCCGCGCCCGTTCACGCCGTGCATCAGGTCGTAGCGCTTGACCGGCGTGTCGAGCGTGCCCGTCAGGCGGATCGCGCTCGCGTTGTTCACGACGATATCGATCCCGCCGAACGCCGCGACCGTCTCGGCGACGGCTTCCTGCACGCGCGCTTCGTCGCGAATGTCGGCGACCAGCGGCAGCGCGTGGCCGCCCGCGTCCTCGATCGCCTGCGCGGCCGTGTAGACCGTGCCTTCGAGGCTCGGATGCGGCGCGGCGGTCTTCGCGGCGATCGCGATGTTCGCGCCGTCGCGCGCCGCCCGCAGCGCGATCGCCAGGCCAATGCCACGGCTGCCGCCCGACATGAACAAGGTCTTTCCGGCAAGGCTCATTCGTTCCTCCTTTCTGCCCGCGCCTGCGCGCTCACCTCACTCCTGCTCTTCCGCCGGCACCGCGCGCTCGCCCGCCCGCGCGCCCCGCTTCGAGCCCGGCCGCGAGCCGGAGCGGGCCGCCGTGGGGGCCGGGTTTTGCACGGGATCGTCGTCGAGTTCCGGAAACTGCTGCCGGATCGCCCGCTCCAGCTGCGGCACGCTGCGCCGCACCGCGAGCCAGATGAGCTTCCTCAGGCGCTCGGGGTCGTGCGTGTGCTTCAGGTATTCGGCGCGCGTGCCGATCAGCCGCCACGGAAAATCCGGCAGCCGCAGCCGGTAATCGGGGCTGAGGCACGTCCACGTGTAGCCGATCAGTTCGATGTTGCGCACGACGGCGTCCTGCAACAGGTCGGACGCGAACAGCGCGCGGCGGCCTTCGCGCGTGTATTCGCGAATCCGCGCGATCCGGCACTTCATGTCCCGCAAGTACCGCAGGTCGTCGTCCATGTTCCGTTCTCCTCGCGCGGCGCTAGAGCGTGGCGCGCTGCAGGTCCGCAGGATTGCCGAGCAACTGCCGACCGATCAGGTCGAACACTGCCCGCTGCGCGTCGCGCAGGTAGAAGTGGCCGCCCTGAAACACACGCAGCGCCACCACGCGTTCGTGCGCACACCAGCGTTCGAGCTCGACGGCCCGCACGATCGGGTCGTCCGCGCCGCCGAGCACGGTGATCGGGCAGCCGGGCGGCACGCCGGCCGGCCGGTATGCATCGAGCAGCGTCATGTCGGCGCGCAGCACGCGCACGAATTCCTGCGCGAAGTCGGGATAGCGCAGCAGCACGTCGGGCATGCCGCCGTAGCGGCACACCGAATCGAGCAGCTCCGCGTCCGTCGCGCGCGCCATGAAGCGCCTCGGGCGCGTGGGGTTCGGCGGCAGCCACGACGATACGAACAGGTGCTCGGGCGCGCGTTCGAGCCGCGCGGCGAGCTCGAACGCGATCGCGCCGCCCATGCTGTGCCCGAACAGCGCGAACGGCCGCTCGAGATGCGGCCGCATCGCGGCGGCGATCTCGCCAGCGGCGACTTCCAGGCGGGTGTGCGGCGCCTCGTCGAAGCGGCTTTCGCGGCCCGGCAGCTGGACCGCAAACACGTCGATCGCGGGCGCCAGCGCGCGGCGCCAGTCGCGAAACACCGATGCGCCGGCGCCCGCGTGCGCGACGCAGAACAGCGACAGCTGCGCCGCCGCCGTCGGTGTCGCCGACGGAAACCACGGGTTCGGAGTCGCTCGCTCGTCGGCCATCGGGCTCACGCGGCAAGCGCGTCCGCAATCGCATCCAGAATGAACACGCGATCGTCGACGACGCCGAAATGCGCGCCGTCACGCGTGAACAGATTGAATTCGCCGGTCGTGAAATCGCGCCACGCGAGCGCGTCCTCATGCGTCACATAGATGTCGTCCTTGCCCCGGAAGCTGGTGATCGGCATCGTCCACGGCGAATTCGGCACGAACACGTAGCGGCTCGCCATCTCGAACTCCGCCCGCACGACGGGCAGCACGAGCTCGCGCAGCTCCGGAATCGCCAGCATCTGCTCGGTCGCGTCGATCTGGAAGTGGCGCAGCGCTTCGGCAAGCACATCGTCCGATTGCCGGTAGAGCGGCGCGACGATGTCGAACTCGCGCAGCTCCACGAGCGTCGCCGCGAGCTTGCGCTCGAACGCGGCGTCGGCGACAAGCCGGTGCGGCGGCCGCGCGCCCGACGCGAACAGGTGCACGGGCGCGACGCCGTCGCGCTCGATCAGCGCGCGCGCCGTCTCGTACATCGTCAGGCCGCCGATGCAGTGCCCGAAGAACGCGACCGGCTTGTCGAGCAGCGGGCGCAGTTCCGCGAGCAGCCCGTCGACGAACGCGCCGATCCGGTTCACGGGCGGCTCGCCGATCCGCGACAGCCGGCCGGGCGGCTCGACCGCGAGAATCTCGGCGTGCGGATCCGTGCCGTTCGCCCACGCGCGATAGATCGCCGAGCCGCCGCCCGCGAACGGGAAGCAGATCAGCCGGTAGCGCGCGGCGGGATTCGGCCGGATCTCGACCAGCCAGCGCTCGCTCTGCGCCGGCAGTGCGGTGTGCGGCACGTGGATCGATGCGGAGGCAGAGGCAGAGGCCGACGCCGACACCGCACGCGCAGCCGGCTCGGGCGCCGCGCCACCGGCCGTGATCTTGACCTTCGGCAGCAGCTCGTCGACGAGCTGTTCGAGGCTCGGCCCCTTCAGCATCGCGGCAGCCGGCAGGCGCACGCCGACGGCCGCATCCAGCTGGTTGATCAGTGTGATCGCCATCAGCGAATCGAGGCCGAGCTCGCGCAGCGGCTGCGTGGCATCGAACTCGCCCTTGATCTCGAGCACCGCGCGCACCATCTGGCTGACGACGTCGCGCAACACGGCGCGCCGCTCGCTTTCCGGCGCGGCCGCCATCCGCGCGTCGACCTGCGCGCGCGTGAATAGCGCATTGGCCGCCTGCGCCGGCGCGCCGCGCACGAGCCGCTCCAGCAGCGCCGGGCGCTTCGGATACTGCGCGGCCCATTGCGGCCACTCGGTGATCGTGACGATGGCCTGCTGCAGGCCGCGCGCGAGAATCGCGTGCAGCAGCGCGATGCCGTCTTCCGCGTCGATGTATTCGGTGCCGCGCGCGCGCCAGATCGCCTCGCCGCGCTCGCCCGACTCGGTCGCGAGGCCGGCGCCGCCCCACGGCCCCCAGTTGATCGCCTGCGCGGGCAGCCCGAGCCGGCGGCGATACTCGGCGAGACCGTCGAGAAACGCGTTGCCGGCGACATAGTTCGCCTGCCCCATCGCGCCCGTCACGCTCAGCACCGACGAGAACAGCACGAAATGGTCGAGCGGCAGGTGGCGCGTCGCCGCGTGCAGCGCCCAGCCGCCAAGCACCTTCGGGCCGGTCGTGCGCGCGAACTTGTCCCAGTCCATCTGCGCGAGCACGCCGTCGTCGAGATTGCCCGCGCAGTGGAACACGCCCTTCAGCGGCGGCAGTTCGGCGCCGATCTGCGCGATCAGCGCGTGCGTGTCGGCCGCGCGCGCGACGTCGGCCTGCTTGACGACCACGTTCGCGCCCTGCTGCCGCCACCGCTCGAGCACCGGTGCGACCTGCTCGCCGGGCGCGCGGCGCGCGGTCAGCACCAGGTGCCGGACACCCTGCGCGGTAATGAGCCAGTCCGCCACCTTCAGCCCGAGCGCGCCGAGCCCGCCCGTGAGCAGATAGGTCGCGGCCGGGTCGAACGGCGGGACGATGCGCTCGGGCGCCGGCTCGTCGTCGCGATCGAGGCGCAGCGCATGGCGACGCCCCGCGCGCAACGCGACTTCTTCCTCGGCGTCGGTCGCGAACAGCTCCGCGGCCAGCGCCGCGACGTCCTCTTCGCCGCCGATGTCGATTGTCCCGGCCCACAGCTCCGGATACTCAAGCGCCGCGACGCGGCCGATGCCGCACACCGACGCCTGCAGCGGATCGCCGCCCGGCGCGCGTGGTACGGGCGCGTAAGCGCCGCGCGTGACGAGCCATACGCGCGGCATGGCATGGGCGTCGGCGCTGGCATTCGCATCCGCGTGCGCTTCGGCGAGCGCCGCAAGCGCCCGCACGAGCGCGAGCGTGCCGCCGCTCACCCGGCGCTCCGCCGCCGCGAGCGCGTCGACCGTCGTCGCTTCGTCGACGCGTTCGCCAAGCCCCTGCGCGAGCACGACGCCCAATGCACCGGCCGAACCGGCGGGGCGCGCGGCCAGCGCGGCGCTCAATGCCGCGTGGACGTCGGCATCCGTGCCGCTGTCCGGCAGCGGCACGATCGACGCATGGTGTCCGAGCGCGCGGAGCTGTGCTTCAAGCGCATCGGCAAGCCTGCGCTCGGCGCCGGCGACGATCAGCCAGTCCGACAGCTCGGCCGCCGGCGCCTCCGGCAACGGCTGCGCGGGCCGCTCGACCCAGTCGAGCCGATGCAGCGCGCGATTGCGCGACGACGCCGCGTGCGGCGCGATCTGCGCACGCGTGATCGGCTTCACGGTCAGCCCGCCGAGCAGCGCGACCGGCGCGCCGTCGTCGCCGTAGATTTCGAAGTCCAATGTGATGACATCCGCCTGCGCCGCGTCACGCCGTTTCGCCTTCACCCACACGCGATCGGCGCCCGGGCGGGCGATCTCGAACCGCTCGATCGAAATCGGCAGCCACGTGCCTTCCGGCTTCGCTTCGAGGCCGGCCAGGCTCCGGTAATCGGGCACGAGCGCCGGATAGATGTGCAGGCACGCATCCAGCAGCGCCGGATGCAGCAGATACGCGGCCGCGTCGAGGTGCTCGGGCAGCTGCACGCGGCTCACCGCTTCGTCATCGCCCTGCCACAACGCGACGATGCCGCGAAAACCCGGCCCGTAGCCGAACCCCAGCGGCGCGATCGCTTCGTAGTAATGCGCCGGCTCGACCGGCGTCATCCGCTCGACACCGGCCGACGCGGGCAGCGGCGTCGCAATCGGCGCAAGGCGCGGCGCCGCGAGCGTGCTCACGCGCGCACGCAGGTGACGATGCCATGCGTCGTCGGTTGCGTCGCGGCTCACGAGCTCGGCGTCGATGTCGCCGCCGTCGCCCTGCAGGATGGTCTGCACGGCGCGCGCGCCGTCGTCGGGCACGACGAGCGCATCGTCGTAGGTCAGCGAATCGATCGCGACCGCCGCGCCGCCGGCCCGCTCGCGCCCGGCCGCGGCAAGCGCGACGAGCCCGGCCACCACCGGCAGCACGGCCAACCCGAAGATCCGGTGATCGGTGAGCCACGGGATCGCGTCGAGGTCGTAGGTCGCCGCGAACTGCCATGCGGCGAGCGGCGACGACACGCGCCGGCCGGGAATGTCGGCGCCCGGCCCCGCCGCCGCGCCGACGCTGCCCGCCGTTCCGGCGCGGCCGGCATCGAGCCAGTAGCGTTCGCGCTCGAACGCGTAGGTCGGTGCGGACACGCGGTGCCGCGCGTAGGGCGCATCGAACGCACGCCAGTCGACCGGCGCGCCGCTGCGCCACAGCGCGCCGAGCGTGGCCGTCAGTTCGCCCCATTCGCGGTCGCGGCCGACCGATGCGAGGAAGCGCCGGCCAGCGGCTTCGTCGCGCCCCAGGATCTGCTGCGCGAGCGACACGAGCGTCGTGCCCGGGCCGACTTCGACGAAATCGACGATGCCGGCCTGTGCGAGCGCCTGCACGCCCGCGATGAAATGCACCGGCTGCAACGCGTGGTCGCGCCAGCAGGCAGGCGTCGGCGGCGCATCGGCAATCGCGCCGGTCAGGTTCGCGACGAGCGGAATCTTCGGTTTCGCGGCGTGATAACTGCCCGCGAGCGTTTCGAGCCCGGCCGCCGCGCTCGCCATCAGCGGCGAATGGAACGCATGCGAGACCGTGAGCTCGCGCCCGCCGATGCCCGCCTGCTGCGCGCGCGCGAACACGTCGGCGACGGCGTCCGCGCGGCCCGACACGACGGTGTTCTCGGGCCCGTTGTATGCGGCGATCGCGATCGCCTGCGGGTCGCTTGCGTCGAGCAGCCGCTCGACCGTCTCGCCGTCGGCGAACAGCGCCGCCATCGCGCCACCCTTCGGCAGCGCCTGCATCAGCCGGCCGCGCGCCGCGATCAACGCGAGGCACGCGTCGAGGTCGTAGCAGCCGGCCACGCAGGCCGCCACGTACTCGCCGACGCTGTGGCCGAGCACCGCGTCCGGCACGATGCCCCACGATCGCCACAGCTCGGCCAGCGACCATTCGATCGCAAAGAGCGCCGGCTGCGCGTACGCGGTCTGGTCGATCAGCGCGTGCGCATCGCCGTAGAGGACCGACAGCAGCGGCTGGTCGAGATGCGGGCGCAACAGCGCATCGCAGCGGTCGAGCGCGTCGCGAAACACCGGCTGCGTGCGGTACAGCGTGGCCGCCATCCCCGCGTATTGCGCGCCTTGGCCCGTAAACAGGAACGCCAGCGGCCGCTTGCCGCCGCGCTCGGTCGCGGACGCGGCCGCGAGCTGCGCCGACAGCTCGCCGGCCGTGGCGCCCGCTACCGTCAGCCGCGCATTGCGTGGCGCGCGGCCGGTATTCGCCGTATAGCAAAGGTCGGCGACCGGCGCATCCGTCGTCGCCAGATACTGGCGCCAGCGGTCCGCGAGCGCGGCGAGCGCGGGCGCCGAGCGAGCCGACAGCGCAAGCACGTGCAGCGGCCGGTCGTTCTCCGCTGCTGCTGCCGCCGCCGGGCGCACGGGTGCCTCCTCGAGCACCGCGAAAGCGTTCGTGCCGCCGAGCCCGAGCGAGTTGACGGCCGCGAAGCGCGGCGCGGCGTCGCGCGGCCAGTCGCGCAGCGCGGTGTTCACGAAGAACGGCGTCTGCGCGAACGGAATCTTCGGGTTCGGCGTGTCGAAGTTCAGGCTCGGCGGAATCTGCCCGCGATCGAGCGCGAGCGCGGCCTTGATCACGCTCGCCACCCCCGACGCCTGTTCGAGGTGTCCGATGTTGGTCTTCACCGAGCCGACCGCGCAAAAGCCGGTGTCCTGCGTATGCCGCCGGAACGCCTTGGTCAGCGCATCGATTTCGAGCGGATCGCCGACCACCGTGCCGGTGCCGTGCGTCTCGACATAGCCGACCGCGCGCGGCGCGACGCCCGCGCAGGCGAACGCGTCGAGCATCGCCTTCGCCTGCCCGCTCACGCTCGACGCCGTATAGCTCACCTTCGACCCGCCGTCGTTGTTGATCGCGGTGCCGCGGATCACCGCGTAGATGTGGTCGCCGTCCGCGAGCGCATCGTCGACGTGCTTCAGGACGATCGCGCCCGCGCCGCTGCCGAACACCGTGCCCTGCGCATGCGCGTCGAACGCGCGGCAATGCCCGTCCGGCGACAGGATGTCGCCCTGGCGCGCGGTATAGCCGGCGACATGCGGCACGCGCACGGTCGAGGCACCGGCGATCGCCATGTCGCATTCGCCGTTCAGGATGCTGCTGCACGCGAGATGGATCGCGACGAGCGACGTCGAGCAGGCGGTCTGCACGGTCACGCTCGGCCCCGTCAGGTTCAGCTTGTACGACACGCGCGTCGCCAGGAAATCCTTGTCGTTGCCGATGTGCTCGACGCCGCCGGTCGAGCCGCGCAGCGCGGGGTTCGACGCGAAGTAGCTGCTGACCACACCGCCCGCGCCGGCGAACACGCCGATCGAGCCGTCGCAGGTGTCGGGCCAGTAGCCGGCATCTTCGAGCGCATCGTGGACGACTTCGAGAAACACCCTATGCTGCGGATCGATCACCCGCGCCTCGCGCGGCGAGTACTCGAACAGGCCCGCGTCGAAGCGGTCGAAATCGTCGATGACGGGCGACGCCTTCACGTAGTCCGGCGCGGCGAGCTGCGCGGGATCGACGCCGGCCCGCAGCAAGGTGGCGTCGTCGAAGAAGCGGATCGACTCGACGCCGTCGACGAGGTTCTGCCAGTACGCGCGCCAGTCGTTCGCGCCCGGCAGCCGGCAGCCGATCCCGACGATCGCGACGCCGCCGTTCGCGCTCGCGACCGGCGGGCTGGCGTCATGGGCGGCGGTTGCGTCGCCGGCCGGCTCCGGCAGGTTCGTTGCCGTCATCCGCGCGCCCCCCGCCGTTGCCGGCGGCGCTCGCTCGCCGCCTGCGCTTCGGCCAGCTCGTCGCCTTCATCGGCCGACGCCGGCGTGTCGTCGAACAGCCGCTGGTACGCGTCGACCAGTTGCCCGACCGTCTGCACCGACGTGATCGGCACGAGCGTCTGGAACGGGTCCGCGCCGAACGTCAGTTCGAGATCGAACACGAGCTGCGCGAGATCGAGCGAGCTCAGGCCGAGCGTCGCGTTCAGCTTGTCGTCGGCGCGCGGCTCGCGAGGCGGCAGCCCGTGCTGGCTCATGATCCGGGTCACCGCGGCATGGACGAGACGCTCGGTCTCGTCGCGATCGAAACGCTGGGTCAGCATGTGATGCCTCCATCGACTGCGATTGTTTGCCCCGTCACGAACGCGGCGCGATCGGACACCAGGAAGGCGACGACGCCGGCGATGTCGGCCGTGTCGGCGAGCCGGCCAAGCGGCGTGCGGCGGGCGATGCGCGCCCGCGCGGTTTCGTCGAGATGCTGCACCATGTCGCTCTCGAAATAGCCCGGCGCCACCGAGTTCACGCGGATGCTGCGCCCGCCGAGTTCGCGCGCGAGGCTGCGCGTCAGGCCGTCGAGCGCCGCCTTCGTCGCGCTGTACACGGCCACCCCGGCGTGGCCGCGAATCGCGTTGACCGACGCGATGTTCACGATCGCGCCGCGGTTCGCGCGGATCATCCACTTCGCGCAGCACTGCGTGAGCAGGATCGTGCCGGCCAGGTTGACCGCGATCATCTGCTCGATCAGCTCCTCGCGCATCAGCGTCAGCAGGCCGTCGTGGCTCACGCCCGCGTTGTTGACGAGCGCGCCGACGCCGCCCCAGCGTTCGGCCACGCCCGTGACGAACGCCGACACCGCCGCGCTGTCCGTGCCGTCGACCTGCGCCCAGTGAAACCGCGTGCCGCGCATGTCGCGCTCGACCAGGTTCTCGATCTCGGCCGTGCGCGAGCGGCTGAACGTCGCGACGCGCTTGCCCTCGTCGAGGAACGCGCGCACCAGCGCGAGCCCCAGCCCCCTGCTGCCGCCACTGATGATGACCACGTCGTCTGCATCGCTCATACGGGTTGCTCCGTCGTTCGTGACGCCCTGGCTTTCTTGAACCGGTCGTTGTGATGCGCGTCTTCGTCGATCACGATATGCACCGGCACCTTGAAACGTTCGAGGCGGCTCGCGCAGAATTCGCGCAGCCGCGCGGCGAGCGCCACCTGCGCTTCCGGCTCGATCAGCGACACGCGCGCGACGACGACGTGGCCAGTCACCGGATTGGGCCGGCCCGACACGGTGACGTCGCGCACGTTGCCGGCCGCCAGCAGCGTGTTCTCGACCTCGCTCGGGTAGACCTTTTCGCCGCCGACGTTGATGATTTCCGAACGGCGCCCGAGCACCCGCACGTAGTCGCCGTCCGTCTCGACGACATCCTGCGTGTTGAACCACCCTTCCTCGTCGAACGGCGACGGCGCATTCAGGTAGCCGAGCATCGCCGTTTCCGAGCGCACCCACAGCACGCCGTCGACGATCTTGTGCTCGAAGCCGTCGGTGCCGAGCTTCATCCACAGCGAGCCCGAGTCCTTCGACTGCGTCGGCAGGATGCCGAGTTCGGACAATCCGTAGGTCTGCTTGAGTTTCACGTCCGGCAGCACGTCGTGCAGCGCGGCGAGCGTCGTTTCGGGCATCGGCTCGGTGCCGTACGTGATCAGCTTCAGCGACGACAGGTCGTAACGCGCGGCCGCGTCGGAGATCAGCATCATGTTGATGAAGGTCGGGCTGGTGGGCAGCAGCTCGACGCGGTCGCGCGCGATCGCGTCGCACACGGCATCGGGCGTGCGGTTGGCCGGCGTCACGATCGTGCCGCCCTGGCTCAGCACGTTGAGCAGCGTGTTGATGCCGCCGATGTGGTCGAGCATCAGGAACACGAGCGTCACGTACGCGCGGCCCTTCGCGCGTTCGAGCTTCGCGATCATGCGGTCGAGATCGAGCAGCGACGCCTTGCTGCGGCCGGTCGACCCCGAGCTGAACAGGATCAGGCCGGCCGCGTCGGCCACGCGCAGCCCTTCGATCAGCGGATGCGCGTCGGCAGGCGGTGTGCGGCGCTCGACCTGCGCGGCGCCGGCCGCGTCGAACGTGACGACGTAGCCGGCTTCCGCGATCTCGATGAACGTGTCGCGCTTCGCGCCGGCCGACGTGATCGGCACGACGATCGCGCCGCCGAACGCCAGCGCCAGCAACAGCGCGCAGACGTCCGGCGCGTAATCGCCGCACACCGCGACGGTGTCGCCGCGCCGGACGCCCCACCGGCCGAGCTCGTCGCGCCACGCGTCGATCCGGTCGCAAAACGCGTCGTACGTGACGGTCTCGTCCGCCGAGACGAGGCACGCGCGCGTGCCGAACGCACGCATTCGCTGTTGGAAAGAGGTCGTCATCGCGCGCTCACCGGGATGCGTGGGCGTTGACCGCGTAGTCGTTCGCCGGCCCCGGCGCCGCGAGCCGCACCGCGACCGCCATCGCCTCCCGCAGCGGCTGGCCGAACAGCTTGCCGGCGGTGTTGTCGTCGATCGTCGCGCGCAGCACCGACTGGAACGCCTCGACCGCGAGCAGGCTGACGCGCAGCTGCGTGTCGGCGAGCAGGCGCCATGCCTCGTACGTGTCGTTCAGGCTCTGCACCCATTGTTGATAGGCCTGTGTCTGGCTCGGATTGACTTCGATTGACATCGCGACAGCCTCCTTATCGAAGACGCGCACGCATGGCGCCGCCATGGACGCCCGCATGCGTCGTCGTGAAAAACGTGCGTCGTGCGTACGTCAGGATGTGGGCCGGCCGGCCCGGGCATGGCGATCGAGCCGCTCGTGCAACGCGGACAGTTCGCGTTCGATCTCGTCGCCGCGGTAATAGAGAAACGCGCCTGTCTCGCCGCCGACGACCACCTCGAGATAGGGCTCGGCCTCGGCGACGCCCGACTCGCAGCCCGCGCTGAGCACGTCGAGGCTGTCCCGCCGCGGCTCGCAGGCTGTCGTCACGATCGACGCGAGGCCCAGCGCGCGCAGCCGCTCGGCCCATGCGGCGAGCTGCCATTCGGGGCCGTCGGCATCGGTCGGCACGTACAGGCAGAACGAACGCTCGTCGAGCCAGCTCGCATGGTTCGCGCGATCCTCGTGCGCGACGCCTGCGCCGGAACGTGCCGGGGCTGGCGCCGGTGCGGCGTCGCCGGTGTCGGCCGATGCCGGATCGCGATGCCGGCTGAACAGATGCGCGACCGCTGCCGGCCATACGCGCGAGATAATGGATCGACTCGCTTGCCTCATGGGATGCTCCTTCGTGTCCAGCAATCAAACTGGTCGAATCACGACAATCCGATAACGGGCAACATCAAGGCTATTTGCACGCGGCGGAGGCAATAAAACACCCTCCGTTTTGAAAACGGAAATCAGAGAAGCACGGGGAGCGCGGCGGTTGCATGGCTGATCTTCCACCCGCTGGCAGACTGCGATTGCCGGAGCGGAGCACCATGCACTTATGTGATTGAGCATAGGAGGAAATCCGGAAGATGCAAGACACGGACGTGCGATTTTTGCTGCTTGGCAGCATACGTGGGCATTCGTGACGATTAGCTTCCCGAATTACGTGCTTTTTTGAATAAAACCATTCCCGACATTTCGGAAATCGATATGGTTATCGAGATCGGTAAAAATCGACCCACGGAGTAAAAGCAGGGAAATAAAAATGGGGCTGGATTATATGCGCGCAATCGAATTCGAGCGCGAACCCGCACTGTGATATGCGGCGAGGCAACCGGCGTTCCGGACGCCGTCCGGCACGGTCATTGCATGAGCGCCTTGCCGGACGCGTCCTTGATTTTCGCCTTCCACTGCTTGCGGATTTCGGACACCACCGGATCGGGCAGCGAGATGTAGTCGAGGTCAGCGGCGGCCTGGGCGCCATGGCCGAACGCCCAGTTGAAGAACTTCAGCGTTTCCGCGCCGCGCTGAGGCGTGTCCTGCGTCGCGTGCAGCAGCACGAACGTCGCGCCGACGACCGGCCATGCTTCCTTGCCCGGCTGGTTCGTCAGGATCTGGTAGAACGACTTCGACCAGTTCGCGCCGGCAGCAGCCGCCTTGAAGGTGTCCGTCTTCGGCTCGACCACCGTGCCCGTCGAGTTCTTCAGCGCGGTGTAGACCATATTGTTCTTCTTCGCGTACGCCCACTCGACGTAGCCGATCGCGCCCGGCAGGCGCTGCACGAATGCCGCGACGCCGTCGTTGCCCTTGCCGCCCGTGCCCGTCGGCCAGTTGACCGCCGTGCCTTCGCCGACCTTCGACTTCCACTCGCCGTTGACCTTCGACAGGTAGTTCGTCCAGATGAAGCTCGTGCCCGAGCCGTCGGCGCGGCGCACCACCGCGACGTCCGTATCCGGCAGCTTGACCTTCGGGTTCAGCGCGGCGATCGCCGGGTCGTTCCACTTCCTGATCTTGCCGAGGTAGATGTCGCCGAGCACCGCGCCCGACAGCACCAGTTCGCCGGCCTTCACGCCCGGCACGTTGACGACCGGCACCACGCCGCCGATCACCGTCGGGAACTGGAACAGGCCGTCCTTGGCGAGATCCTCATCCTTCAGTGGCGCGTCCGAGCCCGCGAAATCCACCGTCTTCGCGATGATCTGCTTCAGGCCGCCCGACGAGCCGATGCCCTGGTAGTTGACCTTGCCGCCGCCCGCCTTCTGGTATGCGTCGGCCCATTTCGTGTAGATCGGCGCCGCGAAGGTACTGCCTGCGCCGGTGATGTCGGCGGCCTGTGCGGCCACGACCACGAGGGCAAGGCTGGCTGGAACCAGGAACCGGATGTTCATGTCGGCCTCCGTCTGCTGTCGGCATACAGGTCCGCACACGACTGCCGCCCCGCGTGCATGTCGTGACGCGTGACGATTCAATCGGGATGCGGTCTCGATCGATGAGTGACTGGAGTATTGCAGCCCGACGCGAAAACTCAAGGCGCGCCCCGCTGGTCCGACGCACCGCGTCGTCACAATTTTGAAATGCTCGTGTGCCGATCGGGTTGGACGATTAGTATGTTGATACGACGATTACACTTCTTCGGAGGCTTCATGGGCCGCGATTCGCTCGTATGGGCAGGCATCCCGCATAACGGCGATGGCGTCGTCTTTCAGGTTCGCCTCGCGCGCGGCCTTCAACGTTTCCATATTCCGCGGGCCATTCTCGAGAAGGCGGCCGATCTCGAGCGATTGGCGTCGGACGCGCGCCAGCTCGAATGCTTTTATGAACACCTCGCCCCGATCCTGCGTGTCGCCCGGAAGGCGCGCTCGAATGCCAAGGC
Source organism: Burkholderia pyrrocinia (assembly GCA_001527685.1). GTDB lineage: Bacteria > Pseudomonadota > Gammaproteobacteria > Burkholderiales > Burkholderiaceae > Burkholderia > Burkholderia pyrrocinia_D. The sequence continues at coordinate 212,785 of LOZU01000023.1, read as the reverse complement.
GGATACCGTTGCGCTGAACATGTCCGATTTCGTCCGGGCGCCCAAGGCGCGGGCCGGACAGGATGCCTGGGCAGCGACGCGACGAGCGCCGTAGCGAGATTGACGGGCTCGCGCTCCGAATTTCGACCACGTTGGACGCCCGCTGGCGGACCCCGAGGGGTTATACGGCGCCGTCTGGTCGCCATCGCCGTGAATCACGCGCGCGCCTGCTGATGCGTCTCGCTGCCGCGCCTTAATTCTTATTAAGGACGACACCGCAGCGACCGTATCCGACCATACTTGCAGCAACGCTGCCGGCTTGCGCAAGCCAACACCGAGATCACCCACGATGAAGATCATCATTGCAGGCGGCTCGATCGCGGGCCTCGCGGCCGCGCTCACCCTCGATTGCATCGGGCACGACGTGACCGTCTACGAACGCTCGCCCAACCCGCTGCGCGGCCAGGGCGGCGGCGTGGCCGTGCTGCGGCCCATGATGGCGTTTCTCGAACGGCATGGCCGGCATTGCCGCCGCATGATCAGCGTGCCGACGCACCGGCGGCGGTGGATCGATCGTGAAGGCGCCGTCACGCGCGACGAACCCGAGATGTTGCCGTTCTCGTCGTGGGACGCCGTCTACCGTTCGCTGTGCGATACGTTGCCGCCGGGACGGATCCGCTATGGCCGCGCAATCACCGGCTTCGACCCCCACGCCGACGGCATCGACGTGCATGTCGAAGACGAGCGCATCGGCGCGGATCTCCTGATCGCGGCCGACGGCGCCGGGTCGAGCCTGCGCACGCGCCTGTTCCCCGGCTACGCGCCGTCGTTCGCCGGCTATGTCGCGTGGCGCGGCATCGTCGATGAAGCCGCGTTCGACGCGGCCGCGATCGCGTCGCTGGTCGAGAACATGACGCTTCACAAGACGCCGGGCGAACTGTTCATGGCGTTCTTGATTCCCGCGCTGGACGGCTCGCTCGAACCCGGCGCACGCCGCTTCAACTGGCTCTGGTATCGCAACGAAACGGACTCGGATGCGCTGCGCCGCCACCTGACCGATCGTGACGGACGCGTCCATCACGCGTCGGTCCAACCTGGGCAGCTTGCCGACGACAGCGCCGCGACGCTGCGGCACCTCGCCGCCGGGCGGTTGCCGGCCGTGCTGTCGCAACTGGTGCTCGCGACGCGCGCGCCGTTCGTCCAGGCGATATTCGACGCAATGAGCCCCGACTTCGCCGTCGGCCGCGTCGCGCTGGTCGGCGACGCCGCCTGCACCGTTCGCCCGCACACGGCATCGGGCACGTCGAAAGCGGCCCATGACGCCGTGTCGATCGCCGAAGCGCTGCCGCCCGATGCGGCCGATGCCGTCGAGCGTCTCGCGCGATGGTCGGCACAGCGGCGCACGGACGTGACGACGCTGCTCGCGAAAGGGCCGCAGCTCGCCGCGTCGTTCGGGCTCGGCACGTCGATTCATCGCGATTGATGCCGTTGCCCGGCCGGCACGCCTGAACCCGTGGGACGATCGGACGGCGCGCGACGAAGGCCGCATTCAGAACGTTTCAGCCTCGCTTCAGGATTCGGCGTCGACACACCCGTAGACTGCCTTCACCCCACCGCCGCGCCGGCCACCGCCCGCGCGCGGTCCCCCTTCCTGGAGTGAAGACATGACCCCCGTCGCGCATCCCTGCCGCCGCGCGGAGCTCGCATGAAGCAAAAACGACTCTGGTTCGGCGCGGCCGGCCTCGCGATCGCCGGCCTCGCGATCGCAATCGGCATCATGGTTCAGCCATCGATCGCACCGATCGATCCGCCCGCACGCACGTCGTTCGATCCGCAGCTCGTGCGCGCGGGCGCACGCGTCGTCGCGCTCGGCGACTGCATCGTCTGCCACACCGCGAAGGACGGCCAGCCGTTCGCCGGCGGGCTGCCGCTCGCGACGCCGTTCGGCACGATCTACGCGACCAACATCACGCCGGATGCCGACACCGGCATCGGCCGCTGGTCGCGCGACGCGTTCGCCCGCGCGCTGCGCAGCGGCATCGCCCGCGACGGCCACCTGCTCTACCCGGCGTTTCCGTACATCCATTTCACGCGGATGAGCGACGACGACATCGCGGCCGCCTATGCGTACCTGATGACCCGCGAGCCCGTTCGCGCGGCCACGCCGGCGAACGACCTGATCTTCCCGCTCAATTTCCGTCCGCCGCTGGCGTTCTGGAACATCCTGTTCCTGCGCAAGGGTGCATACGAACCCGACCCGTCGCAATCCGCGCAATGGAATCGCGGCAAGGCGCTCGTCGACGGCCTCGGCCACTGCGCGTCCTGCCATTCGCCGCTGAACGCGATCGGCGGCGAGCAGGCCGGCAAGGCCTTCGACGGCGGCATCGTCGACGGCTGGGAAGCGCCGCCGCTCGATACGCTCGGCCAGGCGGTGCGCCCGTGGACGCAGGCGCAGCTCGTCACGTACCTGCGCACCGGCCGCGCGAGCGAGCACGGCGCGGCCGCCGGGCCGATGCTGCCCGTCACGCGCGATCTCGCGACGGTGCCGGCCGAGGATGTCGACGCGATCGCCGCCTACCTCCTGTCGATCCAGAAGCCGGCCGCCGCACGGCCCGCGACGCCCGTCGGCACGCGCAACGCGGCGACGCCCGACGAGCATCGCGGCGCGATGCTGTTCCAGGCGTCGTGCGCGCAGTGCCACGGGCCCGCGTCGCCGATGCAGTCGATCGGCGAACGGCCGACGCTCGCGTTCAGCACGGCCGTCAACGCCGATACGCCGCGCAATGCGATCCAGATGATGTTCAACGGAATCGGCTGGCATGGCGAGGACACGCTCAACCAAATGCCGTCGTATCTCGACCAGTACGACGACGCGCAGATCGCGGACCTCGCCGTGTACATTCGCGCGGCCTACTCCGATCGCCCCGCGTGGACCGGCGTCGAAGCGATGGCCGCGAAGCTCAGAAAGGAGAACAGCGCGCGATGATCACCCTCAACGTCAACGGCGTGCAGCACACGCTCGACATCGATCCTTCCACGCCGCTGCTCTATGCATTGCGCAACGACCTGCACCTGCACGGCGCGAAGTTCGGCTGCGGGCTCGGACAATGCGGCGCCTGCACCGTGATCGTCGACGACAAGCCGATGTTCTCGTGCCTGCTGCCGGTCGCCGCCGTCGGCACGCGCCGCGTCAGGACCGTCGAGAGCCTCGGCACTGCCGAGCATCCGGGCCCGCTGCAGCGCGCGTTCATCGATCACCAGGCCGCGCAGTGCGGCTACTGCATCGCGGGGATGATCATGCGCGCGCAGGCGCTGCTCGAACGCAACCCGAAGCCGACCGAACGCGAGCTGCGCACGCACATGGAGCCCAACCTGTGCCGTTGCGGCACCCACATGCGGATCCTCGCGGCCGTGCGCCAGGCCGCGGGCCTGCCCGAGCCGGACGCCGCGTCCGCCCCTGTCATGATCACCAAGTCACTGTGATGAACGACCACGACGACATCGACGAAGGCCGCCGCCACTTCATGGTTTCCGGCGCGCTGTTCGTCGCGTTCAGCCTCGCGCCGGCCGCCCGCGCCGCCGCGCAGATGGTGATCGCCGACGAAGGCGCCGCCGTGCACGTGTCGAAAGCCACGGCCACGCTCGCCGGCAGCCTGAAGACCAACCCGCTGCTCGACGCGTGGATCAGGATCACGCCCGACGGCACGGTCACCGTGTTCACGGGCAAGGTCGAGCTCGGCACCGGCGTGCGCACCGCGCTGCTGCAGGTGGCCGCCGAGGAACTCGGGATGAAGCCGTCGCTGATCACCTTCCTGACCGCCGATACGGGCGCGTCGCCCGACGAGGGCTTGACCGCCGGCAGCCACACGATGGCGGACAGCGGCTCCGCGCTGCTGAATGCCGCCGCGCAGGTGCGCGGGCTGCTGGTCGACGCGGCGGCGAAGCAGTTCGGCGTCGATGCGCGCCTGCTGACGACCGCCGACGCCGTGATCAAGGCGCCCGACGGCCGTACGCTGCGCTTTGGCGACGCGGTGCGCAGCGTCGACCTGCATCGCAGCGCGACGCCAACGTCGCCGCTGAAGGATCCGGCCACGTTCACGGTGATCGGCAGGTCGCTGCCGCGCGTCGACATTCCGAACAAGGTCACGGGCGGCGTCAGCTACGTGCAGGACATGACGCTGCCCGACATGCTGCATGCGCGCGTCGTGATGCCGCCCGTGTACGACGCAAAGCTGCTCGCGTTCGACGAAGCCGCGATCCTGAAGCTGCCCGGCGTCGTGCGGATTGTGCGCAACGGCAGCATGCTCGCGGTCGTCGCGCGCGGCGAATGGCAGGCCGTGGTCGCGCAGCGCGCGCTGGCCGCCGGCTGCCGCTCGTCGCCGGGACGGCCGCTGCCCGATCGCAAGACGGTGCACGACGAGCTGAAGCGGATCGCGACGCAGCGCATCGAGATCGCCAACACGCATGCGACCACCGCGCCAGCCACGAAAACGCTCACCGCGACATTCCTGAAGAACTACCTGCTGCACGGCTCGATCGGGCCGTCGTGCGCGGTCGCCCGGCTCGAGCACGGCACGCTGACCGTGTGGACCCACTCGCAGGGCGTCTACCCGCTGCGCGACGCGCTGGCCGAGATGCTGTCGATGCCGAAGGCGAGCGTGCGCTGCATCCACACCGAAGGCTCGGGCTGCTACGGGCACAACGGCGCGGACGACGCGGCCGCGCATGCGGCGCTGATCGCGGCCGCGCTGCCCGGCAAGCCGATCCGCGTGCAGTGGATGCGCGAGCAGGAACACACGTGGGATCACTTCACGCCGGCGATGGTCACCGAACTCAGCGCGTCGCTCGATGCAGGCGGCCGCATCGTCGACTGGAACTATGCGCTGTGGAGCAGCTCGCACAACGAGCGCATCGTCAACGCCGGCCGGCTGCTGCCCGCGCGCATGCTGGAGCCGCCGTTCGCGCCCGCGCCGTCGACGCCGATGCTGCAGCCCGAGGGCGGCGGCGACCGCAACGCGATCCCGCTGTATGCGCTGCCGAACCTGCACGTCGTCAACCACTTCTCGCCGACGATGCCGCTGCAGACCTCGGCGATGCGCTCGCTCGGCGCGCACACCAACATCTGGGCGATCGAGAGCTTCATGGACGAGCTCGCGCACGCGGCCGGCGTCGATCCGGTCGCGTTCCGGCTGCGCCACATGCAGGATCCGCGCGCGCGTCATGTGATCCAGCTCGCCGCGACGCGCTTCGGCTGGCCGCGGCCGCCGCGCGCGCGCAACCGCGGGGTCGGCTTCGCGTTCGGCAAGTACAAGAACCTGATGGCCTACGTCGCGCTCGCGGTAGAGGTCTCGGTCGTGCCGGAAACCGGCCAGGTGACGCTCGAACACGCGGAAGCCGCGGTCGATGCCGGCCAGATCGTGTCGCCGGACGGCATTCGCAACCAGATCGAGGGCGGCATCGTGCAGGCCGCGAGCTGGACGTTATATGAAGCGCTGCAATACGATACGCAGCGTATTCGCAGCTTCGACTGGAGCAGCTATCCGATCCTGCGCTTCCCGGCCGCGCCGCAAAGCGTGAAAGTCCATCTGATCAATCATCCCGGCGCGCCGTTCCTCGGCGCGGCGGAGGCGTCGATGGGGCCGACCGCCGGCGCGCTGGCCAACGCGATCTTCGATGCGACCGGCCAGCGCCTGCGCGAAATGCCGTTCGCCGGCGACGGGCTCAGAAGGCGCATCGACGCATAGCGGCACATACACACGACAGCGCGCCGGCACGCACCGGCGCCGACGACTCACGGGTTGGAGAGGATCGAACGATGGACACACTGCTTTCGATGCGCGTGTTTACGCGCATCGTCGAGACGGGCAGCTTCACGCGCGCGTCGGACACGACCGGGCTCACGACACCGCGCGTGTCCGCGCTGCTGAGCACGCTCGAACAGCACCTCGGCTGCCGGCTGCTGAACCGCACGACGCGCCGGATCGCGCTGACCGAGGACGGGCAGGCCTACTACGAACGCTGCGTCGCGGTGCTGCGCGAGATCGACGACATGGAGGCGTCGGTGTCCCACGCGCGCGATGCGCCGCGCGGCCGCCTGAAGGTAAACCTGCCGCCGGCCATGGCGAAGCAGATCATGGTGCCGGCGCTGCCGGCGTTCCTCGCCGCGCACCCGGGCATCATGATCGAGCTCGGCGTGACCGATCGCCAGATCGACCTCGTCGGCGAGGGCGTCGATTGCGTCGTGCGCGTCGGCGCGCTCGACGATTCCGGCCTGATCGCGAAGCGGATCGGCAGCCTGACGACCTGCACCTGCGCATCCCCCGCCTATCTCGAACGGTGCGGCGAACCGGCCACGGTGGACGATCTCGCGCGGCACGTGGCGGTCAGCCACATCTCCGCCGATACGGGGCGGCCGCGCGCGTGGGACTACGTCGTCGACGGCGAGCCGCGCGTGATGCAGATGTGCGGCACGGTGGCCGTCAACGATGCGGATACCTACATTGCGTGCGGCGTCGCGGGAATCGGCCTGATCAAGACGTCGCTGTATCTGGTCGAGCCTTATCTGAAGTCGGGCGGCTTGCGCGAAGTGCTGACCGATTTCAACGCGCCGCCGCGACCGATTTCGGTGCTGTATCCGCCGAATCGGCACGTGCCGGCCAAGCTCAAGCTCTTCGTCGACTGGCTCGCCGGCCTGTTCGAGCAGATTCCGACGCTGCAGGGCAAGCGGGGCTGAACGCGGCCGGTGCGCGCGTTGGCCGATCGGCGCAGATTGGACTTCGCGCCGGACCACGGTGAGGAGGAAATCATGAACGACGTATCGGGGCCGCTGGCGGTCGTGATCGGCGGATCGGTGGGCGGGCTGTTCACGGCGACCGCCTTGCGCGCGACCGGATGGCGCGTCAAGGTATTCGAGCAGTCGCCGCGCGACCTCGACAGCCGCGGCGGCGGCATCGTGCTACAGCCGCCGATCGTCCGTGCATTCGCATTCGGCGGCGTGCCCGTGCCGCGCGACGCGGGCGTCGATTCGGTCGACCGGATCTATCTCGACGCGCACGACCGGATCGTGCAACACCTCCGCATGCCGCAAACGCAAACCGCGTGGAACGTGATCTACACGGCGCTGAAGCACGCGCTGCCCGCCGGCGTCGTTCACGCGGGCGAGTCGTTTGAACGGTTCGAGCAGGACGGCGACCGCGTGATCGCGCGGTTCGCGAGCGGCCGCGTCGAGCAGGCCGACCTGCTGGTCGGCGCCGACGGCGGCCGGTCGAACGTGCGCGCGCAACTCCTTCCGGATGCGCGGCCCGCATATGCGGGCTATGTCGCGTGGCGCGGGCTCGTCGACGAACGCGAGCTTCCCGATTCGCTGCTGCGCATGTTGCGCGAGCGCTTCACGTTCCAGCAAGGCGACGCGCATCTGTTCCTGACCTATCTGGTGCCTGGCCGTGACGGTGCGATCGGGCCGGGTGAGCGGCGCGTGAACTGGGTCTGGTATCGGCGTCTCGCGCACGACCGGCTGCCGGCGCTGTTCCTCGCGCAGGACGGCACGCAGCGCGACGGCTCGCTGCCGCCCGGCGCGATGCGGGACGACCCTCGGCGCGAACTCGTCGAGGCGGGCCGCCTGATGCTCGCGCCGACGCTCTCCTCGCTCGTCGACGCGACGCGTGCGCCGTTCGCTCAGGCCATTCAGGATCTCGCGGTCGACAGGATGGTGTTCGGGCGCGTGGTCTTGCTCGGCGACGCGGCGTGCCTCGTGCGGCCGCATACGGCGGCCGGCGTCGCGAAAGCCGCGGAAAACGCGGTCGAGCTCGCCGAGGCGCTGCAGGATGTCGCGCGCGGGACGGCGCTCGAGGCCGCGCTGTCGGGCTGGGAAACCCGGCAGCTCGCGGCCAATGCGTCGTTGTCCAGGCTTGGGATCTCGCTCGGTACGCGGATCATGGGGGGTGCGTGAACGGAATTTTTCCACGCGGTGTGTACGCCGCCGCAATCGGGCGTTAGCATGCATGCCAGACGCCCGACGCCTCGGGCGTGCAACATTGATTTCCACGGAATTCCGCAGATGAAGCTTTCCTTCGAGGCGCTCGAGGCGCTGGACGCGATCGACCGGACCGGCACCTTCGCCGAGGCGGCCGAGCTGCTGCACCGCGTGCCGTCGGCGCTCACCTATCTCGTCCAGAAGCTCGAAAGCGATCTCGGCGTGGTGCTGTTCGATCGCAGCGGCCGCCGCGCGAAGCTCACGCAGGCCGGCCGCGTGGTCGTCGACGAAGGCCGGCGGCTGCTGTTCGCCGCGGGCCAGCTCGAAATGCGGGCGCAGCGGATCCAGTCGGGATGGGAAGCCGAGCTGCGCATCTGCATCGACGAAATCATGCCGTTCGCGGCGCTGTGGCCGTACGTCCATGCGTTCGACAAGCTGCACATGGAGACGCGCCTGCGCCTGTCGACCGAAGTGCTCGGCGGCTCCTGGGACGCGCTGATCACCCGTCGCGCCGACCTGATCGTCGGCGCGCCCGGCGAGCCGCCGGCGCTCGCGAACATCATCACGCGCCCGATCGGCGAGATGCGGCACATCTTCGCGATCGCGCCGCACCACCCGCTCGCGGCCGAGCCCGAGCCGCTGACGATGGCCGACGTCGCGCGGCATCGGCGCATCGTCATCAGCGATACGTCACGCGAGCTGACGCCGTGGTCGATCGACGTCGAGCCCGGCCAGCAGGTGCTCGCCGTGTCGAGCCTCGCCGCCAAGGTCGCCGCGCAATGCGAAGGCCTGGGCGTCGGCGCGCTGCCCGCGTGCGTCGCCGATCGCGCGATCGCCGACGGCAAGCTCGTCGCCCGCCAGGTCACCGGGATGCGGGATGTCACGCAATGCTTCCTCGCGTGGCGCGATGACGAGATCGGCCGCGCGCTGAGCTGGTGGATCGACCAACTCGACCGCCCGGACCTGATCGAGCGGTTCACCGAAAGCCTGTGACACAAGCGGCCGTCAGGTCGCCAGGCTGCACACGGCGGCCGGCCCTTCGATGCCGCCGAGCGTGCCGCCAAGCCGCATGAGTTCCGCCAAGAGCCAGCGTTCGCCCGTTTCTTCGCAGCGCCGCAACGCGGCGTCGAGCACGGCCTTCGCTTCCTCGGTGCGGCCGTCGGCGGCAATGCAGCGCGCGTACTGCGCGAGCAGGAACGTCTGCGGCGCGCCGTAGCCCGTCTCCGACAGCGCGTCGAACGCGGCACGGAACTGCGCGGCCCGCGACGCGCCCGCACCGGTTGCGGCCTTCACGCATTCGTCATAGCAATCGCAGCAGGCCAGCCACACGCGAAAGCCTGCGCGGCTCGCGCACGCGCGCAGCGCGGCAATGCCCCGCTCGGCGACGTCGAACGCGCCGGTGAGCAGCGCGACCGGGATCAGCCCCTCGGCCAGCACGTTGCCGATCACGGTGTCGGGCGCGTAATCGCGCGCGAGATCGAACGCCTGCGTCGCATGGCGCAGCGCATCGTCCGGCGCGCCGAGCGCCCACTGCACGCGGGCGAACATCGCCTGCGCGACGATCCCGTGCTCGGGATGCAGGCCGGCGTCGTGCCAGCGCCGTTCGCCGTACGCGCATACGTTCAGCATCTGCTCGAGCCGACGGTGCGCGGCTGCCTGCGCGCCCGCATAGTGGAGCGCGCTTGCCTCCGCATGTAACGCGAGCACCTTCGCCGACCCGTGATCGAGCACGTGCGCGCGCATCCGCAGAAGGCGCGCCCATCGCAACGCGTCGCGCGCATCGCCGGCCTGCTGGCTCGCGCTCCATCGGCCCCACAGCGCGCGCAGCTCGTATTCGGCGTCCCCCGCCGCGACGGCGAGCGCATGAACCTCCGACCAGGCCGCGTGCACCGCCTGCGTCGCGTTCGCCGTATAGGCCAGCGCGACCGCATACGCGGCGAGCAGGCGCATCCGCGTGTCGTCGGACACCGGCGCGACCTCAGGGTCCCGCGTCGCGGCCAGCGCGACGCGCGCCCGTTCGCAGCATTCGTCGACGAGCGACAGGTCGAACAGGCACGGCACCGCGACCGCCGCCAGCGCGATGCCGACCGTCTTGTCGCCGCTCGGCGAGAAGGCCCAGTCGAGCGCGGCGCGCAGGTTGCCGAGCTCGTGCCGGACGGCCTCGAGCCACGCAGCCGCCCGTGCGTCGAATCGGCCCGCCGGCGCCTGCATGAACAGCGCGTGGAAGAACCGCGCGTGCGCGAGCGCCGCCGCCTTGCATTCGCCGTTGTTCTCGAGTTGCTGCAGCGCATAGGCGCGCGTCGTCGCGAGCAGCCGGTAGCGCGGCGCGCCGCGCGCGTCTTCGCGGATCAGCAGCGATTTCGCGACGAGGCCGGCAACGGCATCGAGGATGGCCGTCGCCGCCAGCGTGCCGCCTTCGACGACGTGCTCGACCGCCTCGAGCGAGAAGCTGTCGCGGAACACGCCGAGCCAGCGCAGCAGCATGCGCTCGTGCTCGCCGAGCAGCCGGTAGCTCCAGTCGTACATCGCCTGCAGCGTCTGGTGGCGCGGCAGCGCGGTCCGGAAGCCGCCAGTCAGCAGCCGGAAGTGATCGTCGAGATGCGTCGCGAGCACGTCGACGCCCAGCAGCGCCGCGCGGGCCGCGGCCAGCTCGATCGCGAGCGGCAGGCCGTCGAGGCGCCGGCAGATCGCCGCGATCAGCAGCAGGCTGCGCGTATCGAGCGGAAAGCCCTGGTCGGCCGCGCGCGCACGGGCGATGAACAGCTGCACCGCGCTCGTCGCCAGGATCGCATCGCATTCGTCGGCTTCGCCGGGCACGTTCAGCGGCGGCACCGGGCGCAACCATTCGCCGCGAATGCGCAGCGCTTCGCGGCTCGTCGCGAGGATGCGCAGGTCCGGATGAGCGTCCGCGAGCGCGCCGGCGGCCTGCGCGACCGCATCGATCACGTGCTCGCAGTTGTCGAGCACGAGCAGCATCGGGCGATCGGCCAGGTGGGCGACGACGGTGTCGAGCGTGGCGGGCCCGGTCGTGTCCTCGATGCCGAGCGCGGCGGCGATCGCATCGGGCACGAAGCGCGGGTTCGACACGGCCGCCAGCGGCACGAATGCGACGCCGTCGGCAAAGCGCGCGGCGACCTGGGTCGCCACCTCCACCGCGACGCGGGTCTTGCCGATGCCGCCCGCGCCGACCAGCGTCACGACGCTCGCCGCATCGAGCGCGGCGATCACTTCCGCGATCGTCTGCTCGCGGCCGATGAGCGCGGACGACGCGACGGCGCGCCGCGGCTGCGCGTCGCACGGCGCCGGCGTTTCATCCGGCGCGCGCAGTGCATCGTCATCGTGGCGGACCGCGAGCCGGTAGCCGCGGCCGGGCACGGTCACGATCAGGTCGCGATCGTCGGCGAGCGCCTTGCGCAGCGCGGCGATATGCACCTGCAGGTTGTTTTCCTCGACCACGGTGCGCGGCCAGACGCGCTGCATGATGTCGTCCTTCGATACCAGCGCGCCATTCGCCCGGATCAGCAGCTCGAGAATGTCGAATGCGCGGCTGCCGATCCGCAGCGGCTCGCCGTTCGCGCGGATCTCGCGTCGATCGAGAAAGACTTCAAGTGCTCCAATGCGGATCATGGCGATTCGGTCTTTCCAGAAATGAGTCTACGGCGGCGGCCCCGGGCATGCCGCCGATCAGGACATCGATGCTACGTCTTCCGCGCGTCTCGATGCTTTAAATATTCAGAATCCACCGATCAAATTTATTGAAATGACGCCGCGCGGCAATCCGGGCAAGCCCTGCGAGGGCGCAACCCGGCCGAGCTTTCGGGCAATATTCCAGCGGCCGTCGCGCCCACCGGCATTTCATTCCGACCATCATTTTATTCGGGCGAATGGTCAGACATTGCGGCATTCTCGATTCGAACAAATATTCCATTTACCCATGCATTTTCTTTCCAGCAGTGGACCGGAAATTCGATGCCACTGCCATGCGGCGCTTCAGAACAATTCAGGTTCTGCTCAGGACTTTCGGCGGGCGGCCACGCACACTGCAGCACAGCGACGGCGCACCGGCCGCTCGCGCGCGTGCGCGCGGGCGGCGTTCCTTCACCGACACCGGACCCAATCTACCCAGATGAACGACGCACCGACCGCAGACACGATCGTCTTCGCCAACAGGATGGCGGCGCGGCGCGACAGCCGCTCGCGTGTGACGGTCGCCCGGTTCGCCCGCTGAGGACGCGACGATGGGACGAAGCGTCGCCGGCATCCCGATTCCCGACAGCGCGATCGCGTACGCGGCGGCCGCGACGGTGGCCGCGCAGGAGCCGGAGATCCTGTACCGGCATGCGATGCGGGTGTTCCTGTTCGCGTCGCTCATCGGCCGGCGCCGCACGCTCGCGTTCGACGCGGACCTGCTGTATGTCGCCGCGCTGTTTCATCTCGTCGGCCTGACACAGCGTTACCGGCATTCACGCCGGCGCTTCGAGATCGACAGCGCGAATGCCGCGCGAACCTTCCTCGCCGAACATGGCGTGCCGCCGGCGGATTCGGCCGACGCGTGGCAGGCGGTCGCGCTGCATACGGCGTTCGGCCTCCATTCGCACATGGGGCCGCTCACGGCGCTGCTCGGCACGGGCGTCGAAACCGAGTTGTTCGGCGCGCATTTCGACGAAGTCACCCGCGCCGAGCGCGATGCCGTGCTGTGCGCGTGGCCGCGCGGCGCGGGCTTCAAGGAGCTGTTCCTCGAAGCGCTCGCCGAGGGCATCGCGCAGCGCGCGGCGACGACCTTCGGCAGCTTCGGCGACGACGTGCAGGAGCGGTACGACCCGAACTACCGCCGCATGAATTTCTGTGGGCGGGTGCTCGGCTCGAACTGGCAGGACTAGCCCGGTGGACCGACCGTGAAGGAAGCCCGGCGCGTCACCGGTGGTCGAACAGGATGATGAGCCTGTCGATCTCCGTCGCGAGGATCATGTCCGCGCAGTTCGCCGGGAGTTTCGCGCCCCGACACTGCGGCTTGTAGACTGCATCGCCGATATGGATCGACCGCCCGCTCAACGCACAGCAGCTGCGCATGCGGGATTTCGCGCTGATCCAGCGCTGCTCGTCGTAGCGAAAGCGCGTCGGGTCGCTCCACGACAGCAGCACCGACGAGCCCGTCTGCCGCTCGGCGGCAACGATCGTGGCCCGGCGGCGCGTGCTGCCGCTCGACGGCATTGGCGCGGCGTTGCGGCGGCGGTGGCCGGCGCCGTTCGCGTCGCGCAGCGATGCCGGCATCGCGCGCCCGGTTTCGGGGGAGGCGTCGAGCAGCGTGATCATCCGCGCCCAACGGCTGAATTCGTTCATGAGGGCGTGTCCTTGGAAATGGCGCAGCCCCCGTTCGCGTCACTGTCCGGCACCGGCAGCGCGGCGGGGGCCGACACGGGATCGACGATAGCCACCGCGCGATGAATAGTCCTTAAGCGAATCTGAATCGTTCTGGTACGCACTTCCGGCGCTGCCGACAGGAATCCGAATCATTCCTCGAATCCTCACGCACGTTCAAGAGAATTCAGATCATTTCAGTACGCGCCGGGGGGCTCGCGTGTAGCCTCCCCGCTGTGTTCGTATCCGTCGCGATCGCCTGCTGTCGGGCGAGGTTGCCACACACCGATCACCTTCATCATCCGTTTCACGCGGCGTCGTTCCGCCGCACGCTCAAGGAGACCCCATGCGTTCCACGCAAACCGACGCCGTCGAATCGACCCGGCGTCGCGAGATGCTGTTCGCCGGCGCGACGGCCGTCGCCGCCGCCGCACTGCCCACCGCGGCCACGGCCGCCGGCGCGCCGAAACAGGCCGCCGCCACTTCTGCCCATCACGGAGCTCACGCCATGAACACCATCACGACGAAAGACGGCACGCAGATCTACTACAAGGACTGGGGCACCGGCCGCCCGGTCGTCTTCTCGCACGGCTGGCCGCTGTGCGCCGACGCATGGGACGCGCAGATGCTGTTCCTGGTGCAGCACGGCTATCGCGTGATCGCGCACGACCGCCGCGGCCACGGCCGCTCGGGCCAGCCGTCGCAGGGCAACGACATGAACACCTATGCCGACGATCTCGCCGCGCTGCTCGACGCGCTCGACCTGCGCGAAGCCACGCTCGTCGGCCATTCGACGGGCGGCGGCGAAGTCGCGCACTACATCGGCCGCCACGGCACGAAGCGCGTCGCGAAAGCGGTGCTGATCGGCGCGGTGCCGCCGATCATGGCGAACACGGCCGCCTACCCGGGCGGCCTGTCGATCGACGTGTTCGACGGCATCCGCAAGAACGTCGCCGAAAATCGCTCGCAGTTCTACAAGGATCTCGCGGTGCCGTTCTTCGGCTTCAACCGGCCGAACGCGAAGGTGTCCCAGGGCACGATCGACGCGTTCTGGGCGCAGGGGATGATGGGCGGCATTCTCGGCCAGTATCTGTGCGTCAAGGAATTCTCCGAGGTCGACTACACGGAAGACCTGAAGAAGATCGACGTGCCGACGCTGATCCTGCACGGCGACGACGACCAGATCGTGCCGATCGATCATTCCGCGCACCTGTCGGCGAAGCTCGTGAAGCGCGCGCAGCTCAAGGTGATCCCCGGCGGCTCGCACGGGATGTGCGTCATCGACGCCGACAAGATCAACGCCGAACTGCTTGCGTTCCTGAAGGCGTAACGCGCTGGCGCTCGCGGCGACGCCCGGGCGCCGCGCGCGCGCCGTCGCGCGCCGATTTCGCTCATGCGTGTCGGCGCAGCGGCGGCGCGGCGTCCGCCGGCGGCCATTCCCTCTGAAATGCCCGCTGCAATACCGGCATCGATGCCGGCCCCGCCCATGCCGTTGCGCCCGCCTGCTCGCGCGCGTAGCGCGCCTGGCATGCGGCGACGCGTTCGAATTCCCCCTCGGCGCGCAGCTTTTCCAGCGCATACGCGCGGGTCGATTCCGTGAGCCGGTACTGCGCGCCGGCGCTGCGGAACTCGACGCTCAACAGCGACTTCGCGACCAGCTCACCGAGCCCGCCGATGGTCTCCTCGACCGGCGTACCGAACGCCGCCGCCACCGCGCACACGGCATCGAACGTGAACGGGCCGAAGCAGCATCCGAGCCGCCGAAACAGCGTCCGCGCCGCGGGGCTCAGCAGCGCATGGCTCCAGTCGAAGGTCGCGCGCAGCGCCTGGTGGCGCGGCAGCGCGGCACGCAAGCCGCCCGTCAGCAGGTCCAGGCGGTCGTCGAGACGCGCGGCGACGCCCTCGATGCCGAGCGTCGCGACGCGCGCGGCCGCCAGCTCGATCGCCAGCGGCAGCCCCTCGAGGCGCCGGCAGATATCCCCGGCCAGCCGCATGCCGTCTTCGTCGGGCGCGCAGCCGGCCGTCGCCGCGCTGACGCGGCAAAGAAACAGCTGGACCGCGGAACAGCCGGCGATCACGTCGGCTCGCGCGCCGCTGGCGGGCACCGCGAGCGGCGCGACGCGCACGACGCGCTCGGCCGGCACGTGCAGCGGCTCGCGGCTGGTCACGAGCATGCGCAGCGCGGCGGTGCGCGCCGCGAGCGCGTCGACGAGGCAGGCAACCACGTCGACGACGTGCTCGGCGTTGTCGAGCACCACCAGGCAGCGCGATGCGGCGATCGCGTCGGCGATGCCGTCGATGTCGGGTTCGCCGTGGCCGGCCATGTCGAGCGCGGCGGCGAGCGCGCGCAGCACGTCGTTGTGCGTCGCGGCGCGCGCGAGCTCGACCCAATGCACGGTGTCGCGCGCACGACGCCGCAGGTCGCGGACCACCTGCGCGGCGAGACTCGTCTTGCCGATGCCGCCGGCGCCGACCAGCGTGACGACCGGCATCCGGTCGAGCATGTCGATGATCTGGCCGATCTCGGCCTGCCGCCCGATCAGCGGCGCGAATGAAGAAGGCGGGTCGTCGCCGCGAAGCGGCGCATGCGCCGGCCGATTCGCCCGTGCGTCCGGGCGCGGGCCGGCGACCAGCATGTAGCCCCTGCCCGGCACCGTCTTGATCAGGTCGCGGTGGTCGCCGAGCAGCTTGCGCAACGCGGCGACATGCACCTGCAGGCAGTTCTCCTCGACGATCGCGCCCGGCCACACGGCGTCCATGAGGTCGTCCTTCGACACGACGCGACCGTCCGCGCGATGCAGCACCTCGAGAATGTCGAACGCACGCGCGCCGATGCGCAGCGGCATGCCCTGGCGGCGAATGTCGCGCTGCGCGAAGTCCACGGACAACGTCCCGATCTGGATCATGGCTACCTCCGGCGACCTTTCGACGACGGCCCGCCGAACGCTGCGGCATCGGGCCGGGAATCGGCGCCCTGCGCCCCCTGACGCACGGTCGTGACTGGCATTGCCACGTGTGCAGCCCGACTGTAAGCAGCGCCGGGCCGCCTGTCTTGGACAAAAATCCGCGGCTCGACCGGCGCGCGGATGACTTTTGTTCAAATAAGCTTGGGGCTGTCACGCGTCACGTATAAACTGGCCGCCGATTGTTCGCTCCCCTTCAAGGATTCCGCGCCATGTCGCCTTCACTCGCCGCGCCCCCCGCGCCACCGCCGAAAGACACGCTCGGATGCGTGGCGGGCCTGCTGTCCCGGGATGTCGAACATGTCGCGGACGGCCTCACGCTGCATCGCAAGTGCATGCCGGGCGAGCAGTTCGAGCGCATCGTGATGCCGGCCTGCGACCGCGGCTTCCTGGTCGGCGTTTCGCTGAACGGCGGGCATCGCCGCACGTTGTACCGGGGTGCGCGCAGCACTGAAAGATCGTTCCGGCATCACTCGCTCTACATCCGGGATTTTTCCGAGCACTTTCACGCGGATCTCTACGGCAATTTCGATTTCGTGCTCGTGGAGGTGTCGCGCGCGTATCTCGACCGGCTCGGCGACGAACACGGCGACGCGCGCATCGGCGGCCTGACCTGCGCGGCCGACACGAGCGACCCGGTGCTCGGCCATCTCGCGCATGCGGTTGCCGACAGCCTCGACATGCCGGGCACGCTCAATACGCTGTTCGTCGAGCAGATGGGGCTCGCGATCGGCACGCATCTCGCGCGCCGCTACGGCAACGCGGCCCAGCACGACCTCGACCGCAAGGGCACGCTGTCGCCCGCGCACCTGGCGCGCGCGAAGGAACTCCTGATGCAGAAGGCGAACCTCGGCGCGTCGATCGCGGAGGTCGCGCAAGCGTGCAACCTGTCGCGCGGCTATTTCATCCGCGCGTTCTCGCGGACCACCGGCCGCACGCCGCATCAGTGGCTGCTCGATCAGCGCGTGGCCGAGGCGCAGCGGCTGATCGAGACGACCTCGATGACGCTCGCCGAAATCGCCGCGGCCTGCGAATTCTCGGACCAGAGCCACCTGAGCCGCGTGTTCACGAAGGTCGTCGGCCATGCTCCCGGCGCGTGGCGGCGCGGCGCGGGGCGCTGAACCCTTCGCGGGGACTTAGCCCACCGCGCGGCAAAAGGCAAGTTAATCGTTGTGAAGATTCCAGCGCCCGCGACGCATTCAGAACGCTTCATGTGACGGCGCGCGGCGGTTCGCCTATCCTCGGCGTGCCAGCCCGGCCGCCTCCCTGAACCGCCGACCACCAGGAACACCCATGAACGACACCCGATTGCCCGTGCTGCTGAGCTTCAACGGCGGCTTCGTCGACACCGCGGGCTTTCTCGCGCTGCAAGGGCTCTTCACCGCGCACGTGACCGGCAACTTCGTCACGCTCGGCGCGACGCTCGTGTCCGGCACGTCGGGCGCGATCGCGAAACTCGCGGCGCTGCCCGTGTTCTGCGTCGCGATCGTGCTCGCGACCGTCTGCGCGAACCGGCTGAACGCGCGCGGCGTCGATGCGCTGCGCGTGATGCTGCTCGCGCAGGCCGCGCTGCTGACGGCCGGCGCAGCGCTCGCTGTATCCGTCGGGCCGTTTCCCGACAGCGATGCGCTGCCGGCGCTCGCGACCGGCATGACGCTCGTCGTCGCGATGGCCGTGCAGAACGCACTGCATCGCCTGCATCTGTCCGACGCGCCGCCCACCACGCTGATGACGGGCACCGTCACGCAGATCATGATCTCGCTTGGCGAACGCATCGGTTCAAACGCGCCGCGCAAGCCGGGCGACGACGCGCGCCTGCGGAGGATGGCGATCAGCGTGGCCGCATTCGCCGCCGGCTGCGGCGCAGCGGCCGGCCTCTATCTCGCGGCTGGGCTGTGGTGCCTGTTCCTGCCGCCGCTGCTCGTGATGATCGGCCGGGCATGCAGCGTCGCGCCGGGCAACGCGCCCGATAGCGCGACGCGCTGATTCCGCGCCGAAGAAAAAAGCTGCCGCGTCGCCGACGCGGCAGCTTCTACACGGTTCGCTGCCGTCCTTACTTCGCGTGCACCGCCGGGATGATCTCGTGGGCGTTCGCCGTGCGCTGCTTCGCCTTGTGCACCATCGTGTACGCGTAGTCGACGCCGATCCCGTATGCGCCCGAATGCTCCTTCGCGATCGCCATCACGGCGTCGTAGGTGCCGCGGTGCGCCCAGTCGCGCTGCCATTCGAGCATCACCTGCTGCCAGGTCACCGGCACGACGCCGGCCTGGATCATGCGCTGCATCGCGAAGTCGTGCGCTTCCTTCGTCGTGCCGCCCGATGCATCGGCCACCATGTAGATCTCGTAGCCGCCTTCCAGCATCGCGCACAGTGCGAACGTGTTGTTGCACACCTCGGTCCACAGGCCCGACACGACCACCTTCTTGCGGCCGTTCTTCGCGAGCGCGTCGCGCACCTTCTGGTCGTCCCACGAGTTCATCGAGGTGCGCTCGAGCAGCGGGTGATCCGGGAACACGTCGAGCAGCTCCGGATACGTGTAGCCCGAGAAGCTCTCGGTCTCGACGGTCGTGATGATCGTCGGGATGTCGAAGGTTTTCGCGGCCTTCGCCAGCGCGACCACGTTGTTCTTCAGCACCTGCCGGTCGATCGACTGCACGCCGAATGCCATTTGCGGCTGCTGATCGATGAAGATCATCTGGCAGTTATCCGGGGTGAGTACTTCGAGTTTCGGGTTGCTCATGTTGGGTCCATCCTCTCAATCTTCAAAACGTTACGGGCAGGCCGGCTTTCGTTGCACGGATCTCGCCGGCGGCCTTCTCCGCGGCGATGCAACATCGCCGCGACGAACGCCGCCCGCACCTCCGGACATGCGATGCCGTGCAGGAAAACCGATACGGCGAGCACGCACGAAACGCGCATCGCCGCATCAGCGCCGCCGAGCTTTTCGGCGTCTTTTTCATGCTAGCAACGTCCGGCTTAAATATCCTTAAATCTCCTTAATTCATCCGCGATGCGCGGCGCAAGCGCGCATCGCCTGCCTACAATGCATTCGTCGCGGTACATGCCGCACGCGCATTCCTGCCTTTCGCTTCATTCGTCCACGCACCGCCCAAGGATCCACCCATGAAGATCTATGTCCTGTCGTTGCTCGCCGGCCTGCTGGTCGGCGTGATCTACAGCCTGCTGCACGTCCGCTCGCCCGCGCCGCCGCTCGTCGCGCTGGTCGGCCTGCTCGGCATCCTCGCCGGCGAGCAAATCGTGCCGGTCGCCAAGCAGATGCTGTCGGGCACCGCGTTCCATGCCGCATGGCGCGAATCGAAGTGCAATCAACACATGTTCGGCGCACTGCCCGGGCGCGACGCGAATGCCGCCACCCAGGTCGCCAGCCAAAATACGGAGAACCGCTCATGACCACGTCCAGCCCGAAATCGCCCGACATCATCCTGCGCAACGGGCGCTTCACGACCCTGAACCCGTCGCGCCCGACCGCGAGCGCGGTGGCGATCACCGACGGCGTCTTCTCGGCCGTCGGCGACGACAGCGAAGTGATGGCCCTCGCGGCCGGCCATACGGAAGTCGTCGATCTCGGCGGCCGCTCGGCGCTGCCGGGCCTGATCGACAATCACCTGCACATCATCCGCGGCGGGCTGAACTTCAACATGGAGCTGCGCTGGGACGGCGTGCGCTCGCTCGCGACCGCGATGGACATGCTCAAGCATCAGGTGGCAATCACGCCCGCGCCGCAATGGGTGCGCGTGGTCGGCGGCTTCACCGAGCACCAGTTCGTCGAGAAGCGGCTGCCGACGATCGACGAGCTGAACGCGGTCGCGCCCGATACGCCGGTGTTCATCCTGCACCTGTACGACCGCGCGATACTCAATGCCGCCGCGCTGCGCGTGGTCGGCTACACGAACGACACGCCCGAGCCGCCGGGCGGGCAGATCGTGCGGGACGCCAACGGCAACCCGAGCGGCCTGCTGCTCGCGAAGCCGAACGCCGCGATCCTGTACTCGACGCTCGCGAAGGGCCCGAAGCTGCCGCTCGAATACCAGGTGAACTCGACGCGCCACTTCATGCGCGAGCTCAATCGTCTCGGCGTGACGGGCGCGATCGACGCGGGCGGCGGCTTCCAGAATTATCCGGAGGACTACGAAGTCATCCAGCAACTCGCCGACGCGAAGCAGCTGACGATCCGCCTCGCGTACAACCTGTTCACGCAAAAGCCGCAGCAGGAGAAGGACGATTTCCTGAACTGGACCAAAACGTCGCGCTACAAGCTGGGCGACGACTATTTCCGCCACAACGGCGCGGGCGAGATGCTGGTGTTCTCCGCGGCGGACTTCGAGGATTTCCGCCAGCCGCGCCCGGACATGGCGCCGGAGATGGAATCCGATCTCGAGGACGTCGTGCGGATCCTCGCGCAGAACCGCTGGCCGTGGCGCATGCATGCGACCTACGACGAGACGATCAGCCGCGCGCTCGATGTGTTCGAGAAGGTGAACCGCGAGACGCCGCTCGCGGGGCTCAACTGGTTCTTCGACCACGCGGAAACGATCTCCGAGCACTCGATGGATCGCATCGCGGCGCTCGGTGGCGGCGTCGCGGTGCAGCACCGGATGGCCTACCAGGGCGAATATTTCGTCGAGCGCTACGGCACGAAGGCCGGCGAGGCGACCCCGCCCGTCGCGAAGATGCTGTCGAAGGGGCTGAAGGTGTCCGCCGGCACCGACGCGACGCGCGTCGCGAGCTACAACCCGTGGGTGTCGCTGTCGTGGCTCGTGACCGGGCGCACCGTCGGCGGCCTGCGCCTGTATCCGCAGGCGAATTGCGTCGACCGCGAAACGGCGCTGCGGATGTGGACCGAGAACGTCACGTGGTTCTCGAACGAGGAAGGCAGGAAAGGCCGGATCGAAGTCGGCCAGCTCGCCGACCTGATCGTGCCGGACCGCGATTTCTTCGCATGCGCCGAAGCCGACATCGCCGACACGACGTCGCTGCTGACCGTGGTCGGCGGCAAGGTCGTCTATGCGGCGGGCCCGTTCGCCGACCGCGATGCGCCGCCGCCACCCGCGATGCCCGATTGGTCGCCCGTGCGCGCATTCGGCGGCTATGCCGGCTGGGGCGCGGCAGGCGCCGACGGCCAGCCGCTGCACCGCGCGGCCGCGCAGATGTGCGGCTGCGCGAGCGCGTGCGGCGTGCACGGCCATGCGCATGCGCGCGCGTGGTCGAGCGAGGTGCCGGCCTCCGACCTGAAATCGTTCTGGGGCGCGCTCGGCTGCGCATGCTGGGCGGTCTGATGAACGGCATCGTCCGCCGGATCGACGCGCACGCGGCCGCGCTGCTGCAGCCGCTGGCGCGGAGCCGCTTCGTCCGCTGGCTGGCCCTGCTCGGCCTGTGCTCCGCCTATCTGCAGGGCGGGCTGCACAAGGCCGGCGATTTCGGCGCGGCCATCGCCGAGATGCGGCACTTCGGCGTCGAGCCGGCCGCGCCGGTCGCGGCGCTCGTGATCGCGGTCGAGCTGGTCGCGCCGCTGCTGATTCTCACCGGCGTGCTGCGCTGGCTCGGCGCCGGCGTGCTCGCGGGATTCACGCTGTTCGCCGCATGCGTCGCGAACGCGTTCTGGCACGCGCCGCCGGATGCCCGCTTCGGGCTCACCGCCGCGTTTCTCGAACACGTCGGGCTCGCGTGCGCGTTCGCGCTGGTTGCGCTGCATGACCTGCGCGAGCGCGGCGCGCCCACCCCACCCGACACCGGCTCCCGATAGCCGGTTCATCCTCTATTGCCAACCGTCATGTCACAACAAGCGATGAAACACCCTGCGTTGAAACTCAAGACACTGCTGCTGTCCGCCGCATTCGGCCTCGCCGTGTCGATCGGCCCGGCAGGCATCGCGCACGCCGCGCAGCCGGCCCACCCGGCGCCGACCGTCGCCGTCGCGCCGCAATACGATACGACCCACGTATACGTTGCCCCCGAGGACGTCGACCGCTTCGTCGCGAGCTTCCTCGCGACCTTCGGCGGCAAGAGCACGCCCCAGGTCGTCGCGACGGTCACGCCGACGCCCAGCTCGACCACGTCGCAACTGCTGCAGACGCCGGTCGGCACGGTGTCGCTGTTCGGCTTCAAGACGCCCGTGCCCTACCCGTTCGGCGCGGAACGCACCGGCTACCTCGTGAGCGACATCGACCGCGCGGTGCGCGATGCGCGGGCAGCCGGCGCGAGCGTGCTGGTCGAGACGTTCCCCGACCCGATCGGCCGCGACGCGGTGATCCAGTGGCCGGGCGGCGTCAACATGCAGCTCTACATCCACACGACGAAGCCGAACTACGCGCCGTTCGAACGCGTGCCGGAGAACCGCGTCTACGTGCCGCGCGACGTCGCGAACGCGCTGATCCGCGGGTTCGTGCGCTTCTCGCACGGCAAGGTGGTGTCCGACGTCGCGCAGGCGCCCGGCGTCGAAATCGGCCGGCCCGACGACCACTATCGCCGGGTGCGGATCGAATCGCCGTTCGGCAGGATGGTCGTGCTCGTGACGGACGGCCAGCTGCCCTATCCGTACGGCCGCGACAACACCGGCTACGAAGTCGCGAACCTGAAGGAGACGCTCGACAAGGCCAAGGCCGCGGGCGTGACCGTGCTCGTGCCGCCGTATTCGGCCGATGGACGCGACGCCGCGATGGTGCAGTTCCCCGGCGGCTACGTCGCCGAGATCCACCAGACGACGCAGCCGTGACGCGCACCGCCGCGCGGCTCCGCGCATCGCTCGTCGCGCTGTTGCCGCTCTGGCCGATGGCCGCCGCTGCGCAGGCAACCGACGCGCCGATCGTGCCGGACGACCTGCCGACGCAGCGCCCGGCGATCATGACGAACCGCTGGCAGGAACGCTGGTATGCGCTCGCGAACCCGGCGTTGCGCACCGAGCCGCTCGACAGCCTGAAGTACATCCCGCTGTCGGCGACCGATCCGTACAGCTATGTATCGCTGGGCGCGGTGCTGCGCGAGCGGTTCGAGTCGTCCGACGCGGGCAATTTCGGCGTCGGGAAGACGGCGGGCGACTCCTACCTGATCCAGCGCTTTCGCTTCAACGTCGACGTGCACCTGAACCGGCACGTCGAGCTGTACACCGAGTTCGAGGACGCGCGCGCGTTCGGCAAGAACACCGTGACGCCCGTCGACAAGAACCCGCTCGACCTGCGGCTCGCGTTCGTGTCGTTCGTGCAGCCGTTCGACGCGGGTACGTTGAAGTTTCGCGTCGGGCGGCAGGATTTCCTGTTCGACTTGCAGCGCTTCGTGTCGTCGCGCGACGGCCCGAACGTGCGGCAATCGTTCGATGCGGTGTGGGCGAACTGGGTGAGCGGCCCGTGGCGCGTGATCGGCTTCGTCAGCCAGCCGGTGCAGTATCGCGACGGCAGCGTGTTCGACGATACGTCCAACCCGGGCATGCGGTTTCATACGATCCGGATCGAACGCCAGGTGCTCGGGAAGAACGAGCTCTCCGCGTACTACTCGCTGTACGAGCGCGACAACGCACGCTACATCGGCGCGCGCGGCAACGAACGCCGCAACGTGTTCGATGCGCGCTTCGCGGGCGCGGCCAGCGGCATCGACTGGGATCTCGAAGCGATGGGGCAGACGGGCAGCGTCGGCGCCGAGCGCGTGCGTGCGTGGGCGGCGGGTTCGCGCATCGGCTACACGTTCGCCAAGGCCGCGTGGTCGCCGCGCGTCGGCTTGCAGATCGATGCGGCGTCCGGCGACCGGCATCCGGGCGACGGCACGCTCGGCACGTTCAATCCGCTGTTTCCGAACGGCTACTACTTCACGCTCGCGGGCTTCACCGGCTATTCGAACCTCGTTCACGTGAAACCGTCGATCACGGTCAAGCCGCTGCCGCAGCTCACGCTGCTCGGCGCGCTCGCGTTCCAGTGGCGCGCGACCACGGACGACGCGGTCTACACGCAGCCCGCCACCCCGGTCGCGGGCACCGCCGGGCGCGGCACGCGCTGGACGGGGGCCTACGCGCAGGTGCGCGCCGACTATACGTTCAACAGCCACCTGACGGGGGCCGTCGAAGGCGTCTACTATGCCGTCGGCGATACGATCCGGGCGGCGGGCGGGCACAACAGCGAGTACCTGGGCGTCGAGCTGAAGTTCGGGTGGTGAGCGCGCCGTACGCGGAAAGCCAGATCAGGCCTGCTCGCGCACGGCCATCTCCAGCGGCATCATCGCCGGGCCGATCGACGCCAGCAGGCGATCCTTCGACACCCCGTCGCGGGACTGCACGGAGATGCCGTGCAGCTGCGTCGCATAGAAGTCGGCCAGCGCCTTCACGTCGGTCGCGGGCTTGAGCTGCCCCTGCTCCATCGCCTGTTGCAGGCGCTCGACGATCGATTGCGTGCGGGCGCGCCGAAGTTCCGCGAGCCATTCCATCACGCCGTCATTCTCGGCCGTGCAGTTGGTGGCGGCTGACACCACCATGCAGCCGTGCGGCTGGCCGCGCTTCGTATAGGCGGCAACGGCATCGCGCAGCATCCGTTCGATGGCCGCGCGAATGCCGGCCTCCTCGGCGAGCGCGCGATCGGCGAAGCCGCCGTCGCCCTTCTCGTAGAGCGCCACCGCCTCGTGGAACAGCGCTTCCTTGCCGCCGAAGGCCGCGTAGATGCGCGCCGATGCGATCCCCATCGCGTCGACCAGATCGGCCATCGACGTGCCTTCGTAGCCGCGCCGCCAGAACGCGATCATCGCCCGTTTCAGCGCAAGGTCGCGATCAAATTCTCTCGGGCGTCCTGCCATCACCTCTCCTGTTCGCTGATTTCGACTCGCCCGGATTTTATCGCGCGACGCGGTTGACACGCGATATTCGTTCGCCCTATTCTTTGTCGCTCGACAAAGAATAGGAGTTGAACATGCGTACCATCAAGGGCCCGAGTCTCCATCTCGCGCAGTTCGCCGACGACGTCGCGCCGTTCGACAGTCTGGCCGGCGTGGCGCAATGGGCCGCTGACAAAGGTTTCAAGGCATTGCAGGTTCCGGCGTGGGATACGCGGCTGTTCGACGTGGCCACTGCCGCGGACAGCCAGGCCTATTGCGATGACGTCACGGGCATGCTGGCCTCGCATGGCCTCGTGATCAGCGAGCTGACCACGCACATCTTCGGCCAACTCGTCGCGGTGCATCCCGCATATGACGCGATGTGCGACAACTTCGCGCCGGCGGCGCTGCGCGGCAACCCGGCCGCGCGCACCGCGTGGGCGCTGGATCGGCTCGAACGCGCGGCGCGCGCGTCGCGCCGGCTGGGGCTGACGGAGATGGGCACGTTCTCGGGCTCGTTCGCGTGGCCGTACCTGTTCCCGTTCCCGCAGCGGCCCGAAGGCCTGATCGATGCCGCGTTCGACGAACTGGCCCGCCGCTGGCGGCCTATTCTCGACGCCTGCGACGACAACGGCGTCAACCTCTGCTACGAGATCCATCCCGCCGAAGACCTGCACGACGGGGTGTCTTTCGAGCGCTTCCATGAACGCGTCGGCCAGCACGCGCGCTGCAAGATCCTGTTCGACCCGAGCCACTTCGTGCTGCAGCAGCTCGATTACCTCGACTACGTCGACATCTACCGCGAACACATCCGCATGTTCCACGTCAAGGATGCGGAGTTCGTGCCGAGCGGCCGACAAGGCATCTACGGCGGCTATGCGTCATGGGTCGAGCGCGCCGGACGCTTCCGCTCGCTCGGCGATGGCCAGGTCGATTTCAAGGCGATCTTCTCGAAGCTGGCGCAATACGACTATGCGGGCTGGGCCACCCTCGAGTGGGAGTGCTGCCTGAAGAACCAGGAGGACGGCGCGCGCGAAGGCGCGGAATTCATCGACCGTCACATCATCCGCGTGACGGAGCGCATCTTCGACGACTTCGCCGGCGCGTCGGTGAACCGTCAGCAGATCGACGCGATGCTGGGCATTGCCTGATTGATCTCATTCATACGGATAACTATCCATGTCGAACCAGAACTTATCGAAATCCGCCGCGTTCGCTCATCAATACGTGCGCATCGACGGCCATCGCGTGCATTGCGTCACCGTGGGCAGCGGCACCCCGGTGCTGCTGATTCCCGGCTGGCCACAGACCTGGTATGCGTGGCGCCATGTGATGCATGCGCTGGCCGAACGGGGCTTCATGGCGATCGCCGTCGACCTGCCCGGCACGGGCTATTCCGACCGTCCCGATGCCGGCTACGACACCGGCCATACCGCCGCCACGCTGCATCGAACGATGGTGCAGCTCGGCTTCGACACCTACCTGGTGGCCGGTCACGACGTCGGCATGTGGGTCGCGTATGCACTGGCCAGCGACCGGCCCGACGCGGTGCGCGCGCTGGCGCTGACCGAGGCGGTGATCCCGGGCCTTGCCCCCGCGCCGCCGATCTTCGTGCCGCCGGAGGAAAACATCTTCCTCTGGCACTTCATGTTCAACCAGTTGGCCGACCTGCCCGAGACGCTGATTGCCGGGCGCGAGCGCGCGTACCTCGATTTCATGTTCGATCGCTGGTCGTTCCGGCGCGACTGCGTGGCCGTCGATGTCTATGCGGAAGCGTATGCGGCGCCCGGCGGCCTGCGTGGCGGCTTCGCCTATTACCGGGCCATTCCCGAGACGATCCGCCAGAACCTCGCGCGCGCGGAGCGCAAGCTCGGCATGCCCGTGCTCGCCATCGGCGCCGAGCATGCGACGCGCGATGCGCCGCTGGTCACGTTGCGCGACCACGCCGTCGACCTGCAAGGGATCGTCGTGCCGGATTGCGGGCACTTCATCATGGAGGAAGCCGCCGATGCGTTCATCGGCCACCTGCTGCCATTCCTCGAACGGAGCCGTTGAACATGCCGCTCGACCCGCGGCTTGCCGCATGGCTCGATCAACTGCCCGCCGCCGGTTCGCCTGCGTCGCTCGCCGAATTGCGCGCGGCGACGGACGCATCGTTACGGGCCTTGCATGGCCCGCTGGAAACCGTGGCCCGCACCGAAACGTATGCGGTGCCTGTGCGCGACGGGCAATCGATACGCGTGCGCGCCTATTGGCCGGCGGCCATCGACAACAGCGCATCGCCGTATCCGGCGATCGTGTATGCCCATGGCGGCGGATGGTGCCTGGGAACCCTCGCGCTCTACGACAACCCGTGCCATGCGCTGGCGAACGCGACGCAATGCGTCGTGCTGTCGGTGGACTACCGGCTCGCGCCCGAACATGCGTTCCCCGTGCCGCTGGAGGATGTCTGCGACGCGCTGGCCTGGGTGTTTGCGCATGCGGCCGGCCTCGGCATCGACCCGGCGCGGATCGCCGTCGGCGGCGACAGTGCCGGCGGCAATCTGGCGGCGGCGGCATGCCTCGTCGCGCGCGACGAGGGCGGCCCGCCGATCGCGCATCAATTGCTGCTGTACCCGCCGCTGGATGCGTCGATGGACACGGCGTCCTACCGGACATACGGGCAAGGCTATTACCTCACGTCGGATGTCATGCGGTATTGCTTCGACACGTACCTTGCCGATCCGGCCGACGGCCGCTCGCCCTACGTGTCGCCGTTGCTCGCGGCGACACACACGGGGCTGCCGCCGGCGACGCTGCTGGTGTGCGAATGCGATCCGTTGCGCGACGAGGCCGAAGCCTATGCGGAGAAGCTGCGGCAAGCCGGCGTGCCGGTGCAGGTGGAGTGGCTGCCGGGCATGCTTCACGCGTGCATTCATATGAGCGGACTGACGCCGGGCGCGCGGCGCCTGTTCGATGTTGCAGGCGCGCGGATCACGCAATTCTTCCGGCGCTGACGGCCCGACCGGGGCGGGTCATCGCGCGCAATGATCCGCCCCACCGGCACATGTCGCACGGCATCAGAACCGGTAGTTCGCCAGCACCTCGAGCCGCCGATCATTGCCAAGCAGATACTGCGTCTCGTTGTAGTAGGCCGACTGCACGTAGTGACGGTTGAACACGTTGTAGGCACGTGCCGTCACCGTGGTGTCCTTGCGCGGCTTCCACGCGAGCCCGAGGTCGACGGTCGTATACGACGGCATCACGAGCTGGTTCGCCGTGTCGGCAAAGCGCTTGCCGACGTACTTGACG
Organism: Burkholderia pyrrocinia; assembly: GCA_001527685.1. GTDB lineage: Bacteria > Pseudomonadota > Gammaproteobacteria > Burkholderiales > Burkholderiaceae > Burkholderia > Burkholderia pyrrocinia_D. The sequence goes on along the minus strand of LOZU01000023.1, from coordinate 184,414 downwards.
CCCGCGATACCTGTCCAGTCCGGTGCGAAACGCCAGCTCACCCACAGGTTCGCGAGCCGCTGCGGCGCCGACACCGGCACGTTGCCCGCGCGCGAAACCGTCGTGCCGCCGGACGACTGCTGGAACGCATCGTATTTCGCGCGCAGGATCGACACGTTCGCGTCGACGCGCCAATCCCTCGCGATCTCCGCGCCGACCGTCGCCTCGAGCCCGCGCGACGATTGCTGCCCGACCTGGATCGACTGGTTCGGGTTCAGCGGATCGGCCGTCACGAGGTTGTTCTTGACGATCCGGTAGGCGGCCAGCGTCCATTCGGCCTTGCCGCCCAGGAACGACTGCTTCACGCCGATCTCGATCTGCCTGCCGGTCGCGAGCGTGAAATTCGCCTTCGACGCGTTCAGCATCAGCAGCGAGCCGACCGGATCGGCCGCGACCGAATACTGGCCGTACACGGCGAGACCGGGCCGCACGTCGTACACGGTGCCGATCCGCCAGCCGGTGTTCGCGAACACTTTCGTGAAGCCGCCGCCCTTGACGAGATCGTCGCGGTTCACGCTCGCGTGGTCGTATCGCAGGCCGCCGATGACCGACCAGCGCGGCGTGATCTCGAGCCGGTTCTCGGCGAAGAGCGCGTACTGGTTGGCCTGGCTGCGATACCTCGGATACGTGCCCGCGGCGTTGATGAAGCTGCCGGGATCGAAATCGATCGGATCGACCGTCGACGTGCCCGTGTACGGCGAGTTGTTGTCGTGCCGGAACGTCGTATGGTTGAACTCGACACCGGCCGAGAAGGTGTTGCGCATGCCGAGCAACGCGCTGCTCACCGTGGCCGCCGTGACGTTGCCGTACTGCTCCTGGTCGTGGAAGATCTCCGTGTAACTGCTGCGCCGGATCTGCCCGCTCGACGGCAGGTACGTGTAGTACTCGGCGTTCTTCCAGTGGCGGTTGCTTTTCATCCTGTACAGCGTGCTCGTCACGTTCAGGCTGTCGCTCGGCTGCCAGTTCGCCGACACGGTCGCCCAGCTGTCGCGGAACGCGATTTCGCTGTCGCCCACGTTGTAGTTTTTCTTGTCCAGCGCCGGGTCGCGCGCGCCGTTCACGAGCGGCACGCCAAAATACTGCATCGGATGCTGGAAGCCCTGCGCGTACGACGCCGTCACGTACAGGTCGCGCGACACGTCGTAGCGCAGTGCGCCGGAAAACGACAGATTGCGCGAATCGCCGCGATCGACCCAGTTCGACGAGCGGTTGCCGCTGATATCGAAGCGATACGACAGCTTGTCGTTGATGGCGCCGCCGCTGCCGAACGCGACACGCGCCGTGCGTTCGGTGCCTGCGCCCACCCGCAGCTCGTTCTGGATCGGCGCGCGTGTCGGCTTCTTCGGCACGATGTTGACGACACCGCCGATCGCGCCTTCGCCGTAGATCACCGACGCCGGGCCGCGCAACACGTCGATGTGATCGACCGACCACGTGTCGAAAGGGAACGTCACGCCGAGCGCACCGTATGGACGCACCCCGTCGTAGAGCTGGGTCACCGACGCCGCACCGACAAAGCCGCGCGCGCCGAGCTCCGAGCCGCCGTTGCCGGGATGCGGCGACTCGCTGATGCCGGCAGCGCGGCTGACCGCGTCGACGATCGTGCTGTCGCCGCGCGTATCGAGCATGGCGCGGTCGATCTGCTCGACGCTCGCGGGCGTTTCGAGCGGCGACAGGCCGAGGTGGCTGCCCGTGTCGAGCAGCCGGGTCAGCGGGGCCGGTTTCTGCGCATCGACGCGGATTGGCGCGAGCGTCGCGCCGGGCGCGTCGGCGCCGCTCTCCTGTGCCTGCCCGGCCGGCGGGAATGCCGCGAGAACGGCGGCCGCGGGCAGCATCAGTCTGAACTTCATGATTCTTGTTCCTTGGGATCGGTGATTTAGGTTGTTGTTGTGCGGCACCGCGTCAGTAGCTCACGGTCAACGATGCGAACGCCGCACGGATGGATCGAATACGAAAATCGAGTGAGCGGGAATCGCCGTTCGAGGGCGTGCGCCTGGACGAATCAGCCCGCCGCGCGCGCCGCACGGCCGAACAGCAACCAGTCGATCAGACAGACGCCGACGATCGTCACGCCCATCAACGGAAACACGATGCCGAGCAGCACGAGCCCCGCGATCCATGCGCGCATCGGCGGCGCACCGCGTTCGCGCGTCGGTGCACCCAGCGTCCCTGCCGGGCGACGCTTCCACCACATCACGGCGCCCGTCACGGCCATCGCGGCAAGTCCGAGCGACAGGACCGCGCAGATGATCTGGTTCGCCAATCCGAAATACCGCCCCATGTGCAGCGACGTGCCGTACGACACGGCCTGCGACACCGCGCCGTAAGCCGTGTAGCGGATGTCCTTGAGCACCGCCCCGCTGTACTGGTCGATGTAGATCGTCCGCTCGGCCTTCGGGTCGGCAGGAAAGTACGACACCGTCAACACGCCGTCCGGGCCGTCCGGCAGCGCGAGCGTGTAGCCGCTCGTCACGCCGAGCCCCGCGACGATCGCGATCGCGCGGTCGAGCGGCAGCGTCGCGGGCATCGGCGCCGACCGCGAATGCGGAACGGGGACGTTGCCGACCGCCCACGGCGTCTGCGGCAGCGCCAGGTCGTCCATCACCCTCCCCGGCATCGGCTCGCCCGATTCGTGGTGATGGCCGGCCGGTGCCGCAGCCGGCGCCCGCGCGGGCGCCGCTGCGATACCCGGGCGCGTCGAGCGTACCGACGAACCACCCCACACGCCTTCCGGCGCGCCGAGGTTCACGGTCGCGGCGAGCGCCTTGAAGTTCTTGCCCCACGAGCCCGACCACGGCAACCCCGTCAGGATGAACGCCACCGTGCCGGCGGCAAGCCAGATGCCCGCGGTCGCATGGAGGCTCTTCCACAGCGGCCGGCCACGCAGCGACAAGTCAGGCCGCAACGCACGCCCGACGCGCGCCGTGCCGCGCGGCCACCACAGCGCGACGCCGGTGCCGATCATGACGAACGTCCAGCACGCGGCAAGCTCCATCAGCAACTCGCCCGTCTTGCCGAGCAGCAGCTTGCGATGCAGCATCCGGTCGACCTGCATGAAGCGGCGCTCGACGCTCAGCGTGCCGAGCACGCTGCCGTCGTACGGGTTCACATAGACGCTCTCCCGGCTGCCGTCGCGGAGCCGGAACACGTATTCGGCGCTGCGATCCGGCGCAGTGGAAACCTGCACGGAAACCGGCGTCGCGCCGGCCGGCATCGCGCCGCGCGCGTTCGCGAGCAGCGTGTCGGCATCGAGTTTCGGCGTATCGCGCGGCGCGACGATCAGCCGGTGCGGATACAGCAACGGCTCGATCTGCGGCTGGAAGCAGTACAGCGTTCCCGTGATCGCGAGGATCACGAGGAACGGCATCACGAACAGGCCGGCATAGAAATGCCAGCGCCAGAGCGTCCGATAACCGGCGCTTGCGGAACGAGTGGGCGAGATCGCCTGCTCGACGGTGGTCGACATGGTGTTACCTCCTCGTTGTCGTCGATCGGAAGGGACGGCCCTCGTCACGACGCGATGCGCAACCCGGCGGCGATGGCGACGACGCAGGTTGCGCGCGGCACCGACCGGCGGCGTCACGGTACGGCGCGCGCGGGTCGAAACGGCACACATGCTGCGACGGAACGTGCGACGTATCGGCACGCGCAAGCGGCGCGCATGCCGACGTCACCCGCGCGGCGCGAGCATTCGGTTGAATTGGATGAAGCGGGTCAAGCGAAACGAACGGCATGGACACCCGCGCACGTCGACGCGCGCGGGTCATGCAACGGAACGTTCAGCAGAACTGAGGTGGGGCGCGGGAAGGCGGACGATCGTCGAATATCGATCGCGCCGGGAGAAGACAGTCGGGCGGAAGCCGGAAACGCCGCGGAGCCGCGGCGGGAAACAGCAGCACGAGCAGCACGAACGACGCCAGCGCGGCGAACAGTGCCGCGCTGAACGCGCAAACGCCGGTGCCGCTGTCGGCGGGCGCCGGCTTGCCGGAGTGGGTACCGTGCTTGAGCGCGTCGACCAGCGCGAGTGCGTCGTTGGCCGGCGTGATCGGCGCGCTCGCATCGAATCGCGCCGTCGGCGCGGTTGCGCCGAGGATCAGCGGACCACGGCCGGAGCACAGCACCACCGAGCCCGCGTCCGGACCGTCCGGATCGAGCATCACGGCGCCCGACATCAGCGCGCGAGACAGCAGCGGAACGAGGATAAGAACCCACAGAAGCTGTCGCGCGACGCCTTGCCGGTGCAGGAAGTGGCGAAGTGCGTTCATGGCGCGCGATTGTACATCGGTTCAGCGCAACGGCCGATTCGCCACTTGCAATGCCCGCCATCCATCAGTTCGCGGGGTTCACGCGATTGCGCTGCCGTCTATCCACGCAGGAGCGGCGTGACGACACGTTCGAGGCGCTCGGCGGTCCAGGCAGGCTTCGGGTCATCCCAGCCATTGTCGACGAGGAGCCCGTTCCGGTCGATCGTGAAGTTCACCGGAATGCGCCAGACACGGCCATACGCACCAGCGTACGCACTGCCCAGGAGCCCGACCGGAAAGCTCAAGCCGGCCGCCACCTGCCGGACGTCCGCGAGATTCTCCGGCCCGTCCAGGCTGAAGCCGAGCACGCGCAAGCCTTTCGCCGCATGACGCGCGACATACGTGGACAACAGCGGCAGTTCGGTTCGGCAGGGCTCGCACCAGGTCGCCCAGAAAGTCAGGATAACGACGTTTCCGCGCAGATCGTCGGGGGCGATGCTTTGTCCGTCGAGCGTGTGCAGAACCAGTCCGGGCGCCGGGCGACAGATAGACGACCGTGCCCGCCGCCTTCCGTTTCGTTCTATCCGGGTGATTTCAGTCTTCGCCTACTGGAAACGCCGGGTAATCTGCCGTCGATTTTTCGCATACTGTTTATTTGAATCGACGCGTTGTTCCGCCGCCATGCTCAGCCGCCGCCTGAAGATCGGGGCTTTCCTCGGGATGCTTGCCATCCTGCTGAGCGTGGTCGCGCCGACGGTGTCCCAGGTGCTGCGCGGCGCGGATGGCCACGTCGCGCATCACATGCATCATTCCCATCATCATCCCGCCGTCGAAGTTGGGCTGGAGGCCCATGCCGGGCACCACCACGGTTCCGATTCGTCGTCGCTGCGCGATGCGTGCCCTTATTGCGGACTGATTGCGCACTCGCCGACCTTGCCAAGCGCAGCCGTCGCATCGCGCATCGCGCTGCTGCGCCCCACGTTTCCTCTCCCCGTCGTCGCCGCGGCGTTCCGCCCATACACGGCGCTGACGCAGGCTCAGCCGCGCGCGCCCCCCGTCTTGTCCTGATCTTCGTCGAGGTTTTCTCGCGGCGGCGTCGAACGACGTCGCCGGTCGTCGCGCGTCTGTCGCAGCGACGTCTCAACCATTCGAAATCGGGACTTATCATGCGAACCACTCTCAAATGGGGCGCCGTTGCACTGTGCGCGCTCGCGCCAAGCCTGGCGTCATTCGAAGCCGCCGCTCACGCAATTGTCGGCGACCGGGTCTTTCCCGCCACGATGGCGGTCGACGACCCGGGCGTCGGCGACGAATTCAACCTGGCGTTCGGTCACATCAAGACGCCGAATGACAACGGCGACGACATGAACGTCAACACGGTGTCGTACGAATGGGACAAGCTGATCACGAAGAACCTCGCATTCAGCATCGCGAGCAACTACGCGAGCCAGAACTCGCCGGACGGCAACGCGAAGGGCTGGGACAACATCACGCTCGGCGTCAAATATCTCGTCTACACGAACGCGCCGCATGAATTCATGGCGTCGGTGGGGTTGCTGGCCACCATCGGCGGAACCGGTGCCAAGTCGATCGCGACCGACTATTCGACGTTCACCCCGACCGTCTATGTCGGCAAGGGCTTCGGCGACCTGCCCGCGTCGCTCGGGTACCTGCGGCCGCTTGCGCTCACCGGCACGATCGGCCCTAACCTGACGACCGCGTCGTCCGATACCGGACCGAACTCGCTCGGCTGGGGCGTGACGGTGCAATACAGCCTTCCGTACCTGCAGTCGCAGGTGAAGGATCTCGGACTGCCGCGGCCGTTCGCGAACCTGATTCCCGTCGTCGAATTCCCGATGAGCACCTGCACGGCGGGCGCGTGCGCGGGACACACGACGGGCACGATCAATCCCGGCGTGATATGGCTGAACCGCTTTGGCCAGTTCGGCATCGAGGCGCAGATCCCCGTGAACCGCGCGACCGGCTCGCATACGGGCGTCCTGCTGCAGGCTCATCTCTACTTCGACGACATCTTCCCGAACTCGATCGGCAAGCCGCTGTTCTGAGCTGCAAGGAGACCCGTTCATGAATCCGCACTCAAGCGCACGCGCCGCCGTGGCCGCCGACGGGCACCGTACGCAGGGGCACGACACGTTCACGGTGCAGTGATCATGGAACCGCTCGTCGCAGCGCAGATCGCCGTCGCCGCCGTGCAGGACGTGCTGTTCGCGACGGCAGCCGGCTCGTTCGCGTGCACGTTGATCGGGAGGAAAAGCGGCTTCGGCATGCCCGTTGCGCTGCGAGGCTGGCAGGCAGGTCTTGCGATCGCACTGGCGCTCACGACCGTCGCGTACCTGTGGCTGCAGGCCACCGCGATAAGCGGCGCGCCGCTGGCCGAGGCGGGTCACGCGGTCGCCATCGTGCTCACGGCATCGCACTATGGTGTCGCGTGGTCGGTCGGGTTCGCCGGCGCGCTGCTGGCGACGCTCAGCCGCGTCTGCGGCCGTCGCGGCCTGCCGCTGTTCGCCGCGGGCCTCGTCGCGTGGGCGGCGGGCAAGGCCGCGGCCAGCCACGCGGCCGATGCGGGCGATCTGTCGATACGCGAGGCCATCCATGTCGTGCATCTATGCGCGACGGCGCTATGGGCCGGCAGCGTGATCGTCGCGGCACGGGTGCTGCGCCGTGCCGCGCCGAACCTGCACGGCACGGCGGAGCACAGGGCGGCGTTCTGCACCGGGCTGTCGCATCTGGCAACGGCTGCGCTTGTCGTCGTGCTGGTCACGGGTTTCTACAACGTGATGCAGGACACCGCGGAAGCCAGCGCGCCGCTCTTTCGCATGCCGTGGGGCCGGCTGCTCGCGGTGAAGCTCGCATGCGTCGCCGCCGCAGTGGCGTTGGGCGGCTGGAACCGGCTGGCGATCCTGCCGAAGCTGCACGCGCAGGCGCAGCAGGACGGTCCGGGTTTCGCGGCCGCGCAAGTCCGCTTCGACGTGTGGCTGAGCGTCGAGGCGTGCGTGATGGTGGCCGTGCTCGCAATCGCGGCGGTGCTGGGGCATACGTCGCCGACCGGCGGCTGACGAGCGGCTTGGCGGGAGTCGACAGCGGAGTCAGGTGGCGCGGATTCGCGGATGACGGAACGTGGTTCAGCGGCCTCGAATAAACCGTCCGCGAGGTATATTTCCGGCGACCGGTCTTGCTGGTCGTGCCGATGCAAAACATGGTCACGTAACGCGCCCTGAGTCATTGAACGGGCACCTTCGCGCATTTCACTACGACTACCTGCGAGGCCCCCGCCGGACAGGATCAAATTCAGCGTGCTAAAGAAAGATCATGACCATTCAATTTCACAACCCGGCCGGCATCGCCACGCCGCTCTCCCGTTACAGTCATGGCGCATCGGCTTCGACCGCCGCGCGCTGGCTGCATATTTCCGGCCAGGTCGGCGTCGCGCCTGACGGTACCATTCCCGACGATCCGGAGCAGCAGATGGAACTGGCCTGGGATAATGTGTTCGCCGTGCTGGCCGATGCCGGCATGGTCGCGACGGATCTGCTCAAAGTCGACGGCTTCGTTACGCGACCGGATCTGGTGCCGCTCTACCGAACGGTGCGCGAACGGCGGCTCGCCGGCCACGCTACCGCCTCGACCCTGGTGATCGTCGCCGGCCTGGTGGTGCCGGAGCTTCAGGTCGAGATCCAGGCGATCGCGGCCAGGTAGCCCGTCACGGACGCCACACCAGTTCGGCGTTGCGTGACGTTTCCATCGCGCATTCGAAGCCGAGCCCCTCGTAGAGATGCCGCGCCGGGTTGCCGTGAAGAACGCTCAGGGAAACAGTCGCGCCTGCGCGCCTTGCTTCGTCCAGCACGCGGCTCAGAACGGCCTTTCCAATCCCATTGCCCTGATGCCGGGGCAAGATCTGGATCTGATGCAGGTGCCACGCGTGGCCTGTCCGACTCAGCTTGAGCAGCCCGATGCGGACCTCCCCGTCGTACAGGATCCTGGCGTCCTCGAAGTGCGATGCGATGCGCTGGTAATGCACGTCATCGTCGGTCGGCATCGCGACGCGCTGCAGATGCTCGGTCATCGTGAGCTTGCGAAGGCTCAGGAGAAACGGCATGTCGGCGGGCGTGGCTGCGCGCCATTCGATGTTTCGGGTCATGGCATGGTTCGAATTTTTCGGCTCTTCGGGGATTTTCGGGGAGCATGGGACAAGTCGTCGGCGATCGGCCACAAGGACCTTCGCTACCGGCTCGGAACTTTCAGTATGCTTTCCTGCTCGTTGTGCCCGACCACTCGCCGGCCTAAAGAATTCACGTTGCGGGGTTCGCAAACAACAACGCCCCGAGGCCGAAACCAAGGGGCGCAAAGGTGGTAGAAGCCAACAGCAATCGGCTCTCGGCCGGTTGGTAGAAGGCCTGCTAGGCCCAGATGGCGACCAGCTCGGCAATCTTAGTCGCGACCACCGTCATTGAGTCTTCGGCAGTGTCCAGGCCAGATCGGGAAGCAAGCAAGGGACTGACATTCCGGAGCTCTGTGTACGTCGTCTGGTGCACGATGGGCACGAGCCGGTTGCCAGCCAGGAGGGCCGAAAGCTCTTTGTCGGCGACACCCTCTTGCGGGAGGCGGCGCAACAGGTTCGGGGTGACCAGCACGAGCCCGATGCGCGAATTCGCCAAGCCCTTGTCGATGGCACGCATCATCGGCACGCCGAGGCCAAGGTCCTTCTCGCTGAACCAAACCTTGACACCAGCTGCCACGAGCGATTCGTACAGCTCCTTGGCTGCGCCCTGCCGATCGTCCCACGCGTGGCACAGGAAGCAATCGCGAAGGTCAGGCTGCTCTACCGCTGTCTTCTCAACGGATTCACGAATTGGCGTGAGCGACTGCACTTGGGAAGGCGTATACGAGACGGACGAACCGGCTCGCGACCAGCGCGGCCTTGCTCCGCCACTGGACCTGCTACCGCCGCCGCCGCTGCTGTAGCCACCTCCTCCGCTGCCCGACGTGGAGTCGGGCGAACTGTAGTAGGGCGAGCTGTAACCACCGCCGTAGCGGTAGCCGCGGCTGCTACATGCAGGACAAGCCGCAGCCGCTGCTGCCGACTTGTGTCCACGTACTGGTGCGGTGCATCTTGCCATATCCATGCTGCCTTTTTTGTTGGGACAGCGCTGATGTTAAACACAAATGCTTAAGCCGTCATGGGATAAGGATGTGAATAGCTGTGAATTTTTGGTGCACAAGGGCCTTATTCCGATTCGGTAGCCTCATAGCCTGCGAACGGCCCTACGAAAAGGAATCCTTCCGGCAGATCATGAAGGACTTCCGTTTGAGTAGGAAAATATGCGGCAAATTCGGGCCAGGTGTGTTTGACATACTCGTCCCATCTGTCTGGATCGAGTTCATGAATCCTTTTATCGGTAATGTCGATGAACTCAAGGCCCCGGCGTGCAATTTCCGAAACTATGGTCATCGCGGCAGCTTCGTGATTCGCTCCGGAAGCAAAGGCTGGAACGTATGCCCCGACCAAGTTGGACGGCATATCTTGATATTGACCGCGCTTAACATGCAACGTGAGCGCAAATAAGCGAGGCTGCTTGTTTTCCTTACGAATTGAGAACGATGTCTGCATCAGTCACTTGCCTTTTCGGGAGCATGGTCGGGACCGCGATTCACCTTGACGGAAGTTATCGCTTTTGTGCAGCGTTAAGCTCCGCTTTGAGCCGACTAGGTTGCTCGTGGAACCGTCGGAAGCAGGTTTTAGCGTAGTTTTGTGCCCCGCGCCTTGTCAGACAAGGCACAGGTACTGCTGCATCATTGGAGTGACGTTCGCAGGTACGGCGGTAGGTTGGGTGCTCATGTGACGGGGGAAAGTTGCTTTGGCAGCCCAAGTTTACCAGCGGCCCGAACGGGGCTGCTCGATGTTCGCCATCCGACCAGTTGTTCGCGACGGAGGGCGGCGGCTAGGCAGCCATTCGAGCACTTGGAAGCTCGAATAACCAAACCGCCAGTTCACCAAATGTGGTTTGAAGGCTTTAAAATCTTTTGCCACATCTTTATGCGGGTGCCCGTAAACGTATTTCGGATCGGCACAATAGACACTTGAATGAGGAGCTAGTTTTCTAGCTAGACCCTTGTGCCAATTTGCTCGTGCCCCGTGATGCATAACCTGAAATACGCGCAGATCGCCAAGTCGGCGATAGCCAAGATACGCTCTTAAATCGTTAAAGGAGATAATGCTATCGAGATAGCCATCGCCGGTGTACAAGATCCCAGCCTTGGTGGTAGGCTCGTCTCGCTGTGCACAGATGGCGCACTGCCCCGATGAACAGGCGTCGACTGTTTGTCCAGCGCTCAAGAGACTGATGGCACGCTCAAAATACACGTGCCCCCAATCGACGGCGCGATACCTCCCGATCGGCCCGGCATAGACGAACAAAGAAATCTGATTGCGCTGTTTCGCCCGCTTACCAAAAGTTCGATCGTAGATCCGCTTCAGCCTGCCAAGAATGGCTGAGCGCTGAGACTGCGGCGCTGCCAGTAGAGCCGAACCAACTCTCGTGACGGCGGCCCTGAATGTAGGGGTCGCCTTGATCTTAAGATTCGGCTCGTTATATGGCACAAATTCCCAGACCCCGCTGACCAATAGCTTACCGCCGGGTGCCAGCGCGTTTACCCGAAACGGCGGTTGATCAATTGACGCCATCAATGAATCGCTACGCGCACCTCCAATGGGCAAATCCATTGTTCGAGATGGCACGATTGCATCCCGGACGAGATCTGGCATTGGGGCTGGCCGTACATCGTTAGGGTCGTTATCCACATTGGAGCTTGTTGGGTTGGAAGGAGGAACCAAGTACACTTGATGCACCTGTGCACCGTCGAGCTGCGCAACGAATCTAAGCGGGTCAATCAGAAACTCTTGAAGGCGAGGTGAACTCGACCAACGCGTTGAAACGGCCAGAACCATGCGTTGCCATAGCGGTATAAGCGGCAGAACTAAGGTGACAACCTCGAATTTTGATAGCAAATCCACCAAACCACTTACGTGATCCAAGTCAAAATGCGACACAAACACAAGATCAAGACGTGGCATTCCCCCAGACGATTTCCCAAGAAGAGCCAACCTATCAATTTCACTGATAAGTTGTTTTTGGTGTTTCTTTACACAGCCGCAGTCGTAGATCCATGAGAAGGTAGTCCAAGGATTTCTTAGGGATTCCAGCGATCCACCAGAAAATGTGCCTTGTCCGGCTGGATAAAAACTGAAGCGCGTTGAGAGTTGCATTGCGATTTTTTATAGACCTTCACTTTCGGTCGTTACGGGAACGAGTGCACGGGACTCGAGAACGACTGCCAATTACGCGACGGGCAGCTATTCTCAGCTCAGCCCTCAGCCCCCATTTTGGTCATCAGTATCACGGATTCACCCGTTCGATCACGGTCGAAACAATGTAGCCGAATGACCGTTGTGCCTCAAGACCTGTCGTCCGCGAGTCAACTCAAAGATTGGCCGAATAGGTTCGAACAGCGACATCCACGGAAATCCCCGAAGAACCAATTTTTCTACGCGAACCTGCATTGTGGACTTTTCGGGCGACAATGCGCGCCCCCGCATGCAAGCCCCCACCGCGCACCGGGACACCGGGGCGCGCTGGACCGATACGCGCGGACTAGACCGTTAGTTGCGACTGGGAGCGACGTCGCCAAGAAATTCACGCCTCCCCCCGCACCACCTCCACCCCCACCTCATCCCTCACCCGCCGCACCGGCAACCGAACCGAAAACGTCGACCCGCACCCCGGTTCACTGGCCACTTCGATCGCACCACGATGCCGCTCGACGATGCCGTGCGACACCGACAGCCCGAGCCCGGTCCCCTGCCCGACCGGCTTGGTCGTGAAGAACGGATCGAAGATCCGGCGCACGACATCGGGCGGCATGCCCTTCCCCGTATCGCTGATCGCAATCGTCACGTAATCGCCGTCGCTCGTCGTGCGAATCGTGATGACCCCTCGCCCCGAGATCGCCTGCGCCGCATTGACAAGCAGGTTCATGAACACCTGATTCAGCTGCGAAGGCAGGCACTCGACCTGCGGCACGACCCCATACTCGCGCACGATATCGGCCTTGTACTTGAGCTCGTTATGAACCACGTTCAACGTGCTCTCCAGCCCGGCGTGAATATCGACGACGCTCCATTCATCACTCCCCGGGCGCGAGAAGTCGCGCAGGTCCTGCACGATGCGCCGCACCCGCATCGTCCCGTCGATCGACTCCTCGATCAGCGTCGCGATCTCGTCGCGGATGTAGTCGATGTCCGCCGCGCGCCCCGCGGCCGTCAGCGCGTCGCGGGTGCCGGCGTCGAGCCGCGCCATCGCGGCCTCGTGCGCGGCGACCACGTCGAGCAGGCCGCGCACCCAGGTCTTCAGCGTATTGAGGTTCGCGCTGACGAAGCCGATCGGGTTGTTGATCTCGTGCGCGACGCCGGCCGCAAGCTGGCCGATCGACGCCAGCTTTTCCGATTGCAGCAGCTGCACGTGGGTTTCCTCGAGTTCGTGCAGCAGGCGCCGCTGCTCGTCCTTTTCCTGTTCGAGGCGTGCCTGCGCCGCCTTGCGTTCCTCGATCTCGCGCTCCATGTGCGCGCGGGTGCGCTGCAGCAGCTCGGTCGTCAGCTCGTAGCGGCGCAGCGCGTGCTTGAGCTCCGCCGTGCGCCGCTGCACGAGATCGTCGAGCATGTCGGCGATGCCGCTCAGGAACATCGTGCGCGCGTCGAAGCGCGACAGCATCAGCGTCACGCCCAGGATCGCCAGCGTGAACAGCGCGACCGTCGTCGCCAGCCACGGCGCGTCGATGCCGTTCGCGGCGCCGCAGCGCGCGTCCGGCGCGAAATGCGCGGCCGCCATCGCCGTGTAGTGCATGCCGCTGATCGCGATGCCCATCAGCGTGGCCGCGCCCGCGCGCCGCGCGCTCGCGAACCCTGCATTCTGCGCGCGCAGCGTCTGGGCGAGCCACAGCGCGACGGTCGACGCCAGCACCGCGACGCCGATCGACGCGGCGAACAGCGCGGCGTCGTAGCGTATGCCCGGCTGCATGTGCATCGCGGCCATGCCCATGTAATGCATGCCGGCGATCCCGCCGCCCATCAGCACGCCGCCGGCAAGCAGCCGGAGCCGCGGCAGCGTGGCGCGCGTCACCACGCTCAGCGCGAAGTACGACACGAGCACGGCGATCGCCAGCGATATCCCCGTGTCGACCAGGTCGTAGCCGAGCGGAATCGGCAGCGAGAACGCCAGCATCCCGACGAAGTGCATCGACCAGATGCCGGTGCCCATCGCGGCCGCGCCGCCGCCCAGCCATGCGCGCTTGAGCTTCGGCTTGTCGAGCAGCGAAATGAACCTGGCCAGATCGAGCGCCGTGTACGAAGCCAGCGTCGCGATCGCGAGCGACAGCAGGACGAGCGACAGTTGGTAGGTGCCGTGCATGGTCGCGCCCGGTCAGGTGAAGGTGCGGTTGCCGCGCCGCGCGGCCCGTCGTGCGTCGTGGCGACCGCGCGGCGCGGCCGTTAACTGGCCACTTCGCCGGCCGGCGGCGCGGGCTTCGGCGCGCTCGGCGCGGCGTGCACCAGGATGTCGAACGGCGTGCCCTCCCTCGCTTCGAAGCGGCGCACGAGGTCGATCTGATGGGCCGAGATCACGCTGCCCTTCGTCATCAGCAGCACGCCGCGGTGCGTGCGCAGATCGTCCGCGAGCTGCATCCCTTCGCGCAGCTGGCCGGATTTCACTTCCGACACGGACGACGCGATGCCGAGGGTCGAGGGCTCGCGCATCAATGCGACGAAGCGTTCGACGATCTGCGGGTCATAGCGCACGCCGGCCTGCGACGTGATGACGTCGAGCGCCTGCTCGACGGAATGCGGCGGGCCGATCTCGCCGAGGCGCAGCCCCTCGAAATCGCGTGCGACCGCGACGATCCGCGCGCCGAGCGGAATATCGATGCCCGCGAGGCCGTTCGGCGTGCCGCGGCCGTTGAACCGTTCGTACTGGTGCAGCACGATCAACGCGACCTGGTGAAGCTGCGCGACCGGCGTCAGCACCATCTGTCCGCGCAGCGGATGCTGCAGGAACAGACGCAGCTCGTCCGTCGTCATGCGGGTCAGCGGCTTGTGCAGCAGTTCGTCGGGCAGCGACAGCTTGCCGATCCCGTGCAGCAGCGCGGCGTAGTAGACGTCCTGCGCATGAAGGCTCGACATGTCGGACGCGAGCGCGAGGTGCCGCGCGATTTCGCCGATGCGCATCGACTGCCCGCTGGCGGCCCCGCAGCGCATCTCGATCATGCTCGCGCACACCTGCACCATCGCCGTGAAATTGCTCTTCAGGTCGCGCTGCGCCGCCTCGAGGAACATCACGGTCTGCCCCAGCTCCTCGGTGCGCGCCCGCACCTGGGTTTCGAGTTCCGTGTTGAACTGGCGCAGCGCGTCGTTCTGCGCCTGCGTGAGCGCCGTCAACCGCGCGGCCTCGCGCCGCAGGCGCCGCTGTTCGAGCGCCTGGTCGATCGTCAGCAGCAGGTCGTGGTCGTCCCACGGCTTGTTCAGGTAGCGATAGATGCCGCCTTCGTTGATCGCCTGCACCACCGAGTCGATTTCCGAATAGCCGGTCAGCAGGATGCGCATCGTGTCGGGGTACAGCTCCCGCGTGCGGGCGAGGAACGTCGCGCCGCTCATGTGCGGCATGCGCATGTCCGACACGATCAGGTCGACGTCGGTCGACGCCAGGATCTCGAGCGCCGCCTCGCCGCCGTCGGCGGTCAGCACCTCGTAGCGCGCCGGCCTGAGCAGCCGCTTGAGCGCCGACAGCACGGCGGGCTCGTCGTCGACGAGCAGGATCACGGGCGCGGCGGGCACGCCGTCGGGCGGCTGCGTCGCGTCGGCTGTTGCATCGGGTGTGAGACTGCTGCCGTTGGTTTCCGGCGTCGTCATGATGGCCCTCGTATTGGCTTTTCACGCCTTGTCTGCAACATCGGCTTGCGGCGGCATTCCTGTATCCGGGAAAACACGGATACGTGCATAAACCAACATACGAGGGTTGTTGAAGTATTTCAATTCGCGCACGTGCAGCCCACCCAGCGCGTTACCGGCCCTCGCCGCCCGACTCCAGCAACAGATATTCGCCGTCGTCCGCGCGGCCCGCGCCAACCTCGACGAAGCGGCATGCGCGATAGAACGCCAGCGCCGCCGCGTTCGCGCGCAGGCACTTGAGCCGGTAGCGCGTTGCCGGCCAGCCCGGCAACGCATGCAGCAGCGCGCGGCCGATGCCGCGCCGCAGCTGCGGCCGGTCCACATACAGGTGATGGATGAACTGGTCCGGCTCCCAGACCGCGACGAAGCCGACGAGCCGCGCGGCCTCATCCTCGGCCACCCGCAACCGTTCGCCTTCCGTCTGTGCGTCGAAGTCCGCCAGCGCGAACGCATCGTCCGGCTGCCAGACGAAGGTCTCACGCCGCGAATGCAGGAACAGTTCGCGCAAGGCCGGCATATCCGCGGCCACGGCATCGCGGACGATGATCGTCATGGGTGTCGATTCTATGGTGGCGACCATTTCAGCCGGAAATCAAGCCGATTCATCAAACAGCGGCGGGCCAAACGCGATTCGCCGCGCCACGCACGGCGAATCGCACGGCTCACGCCATTACATCTTCACTTCGTCGATGAACGTCTTCTTGCCTTCCTTGTAGCCGTACAGCGAAATGACGCCGTGCTTCAGGTCGCCCTTCGCGTCGAATGACGTCGTGCCGATCACGCCCGCGTAGTTCGTCGACGGGATCGCGGCCAGGATCTTCGCCGGATCGGTCGAGTTCGCGCGCTTCATCGCGTCGACGACGATGTAGACCGCGTCATACGCGAACGGTGCATCGAACTTGATGCCCTGGTTGAAGCGCTTCTGGTACTTCGCGACGAACGCCGTGCCGCCCGGCATCTTCTCGAGCGCCGCGCCGGCCTGCGAGCAGATCACGTTGACGGAAGCATCGCCCGCGAGGCTCGACAGCTGCTCCGTGCACACGCCGTCGCCCGAGAAGATCTTCGCGCGCAGGCCGAGCTGCTTCGCCTGTTTCGCGAACGGGCCGCCGGTTGCGTCCATGCCGCCGTACATGATCGCGTCCGGGTTCTCGCCCTTGATCTTGGTCAGAATCGCGCGGAAATCGACGGCCTTGTCGTTCGTCGCATCGTGCGACGTGACCTTCAGGCCGAGCGCCTTCGCCTTCTTCTCGAACTCGTTCGCGAGGCCCTGGCCGTACGCGGTCGAATCGTCGACCACGGCGACGCTCTTGATGCCCTTCGACTGCGCGTAGGCCGCGAGTGCCGGGCCCTGCTGCGCATCGGTCGCGACGACGCGGAACGTCGTCTTGAAGCCCTGTTGCGTATACACCGGGTTGGTCGCCGACGGCGAGATCTGCACGATGCCCGCATCGCTGTAGATCTTCGACGCCGGGATCGACGTGCCCGAGTTCAGGTGGCCGATTACCGCGACGACCTTGTTGTCGACGAGCTTCTGCGCAACCTGCGTGGCCTGGCGCGGGTCGGCCGCGTCGTCCTGGCCGTCGAGCACCAGCGTGACCTTCTGGCCGCCGATCGTCAGGCCCTTCGCGTTGATCTCCTCCACCGCGAGTCGCGCACCGTTCTCGTTGTCCTTGCCGAGGTGGGCGATACCGCCCGTCAACGGCTCGACGCTGCCAATCCTGACAGTCTGATCGGACATCGCATCAGTCGCGGCGACGGCCGAAAGAATCGTCGCGGCACCGATCAGCACGTGCTTGCGCAGCATGGGTGCATTCTTTTGCTTCATCAGAGGTTCCCTAATAAGTGGGAGACGGTTCGATTCACGTCTCGATGATTGCCGATTCACGCCGAATATAGTTTTAGGAACGGCGCCGGCATAATCACAAATCTCACGCGGCCGGGACGGATGTCAAGTGAACAAATTTAATTGACGCTCTATTGTCATGAACGCTTGCCGGGCGGCACGCGCCACGCAATCGCGCATAGGCCGGCAAGGACGTCCTGCATGATTAAAAATCGACGCAATTGCCGGCAAAATACCGATATCGATCGCTAATTCGCCAATTCGATGTGCTTCACGCCAATTGATCCGCAATCGACTTCGTCCGAGGCGATTCGACATCGCCCGTATGCTTCGTCGTCACGGTCTCGATCAGCACGATCCAGCATTCGTCGTCGGCGCGCGGGCTGTGCAGCGTATTCCTCGGCACCACGTGCACGCTGCCCTCCGGCAAGTCGACGACGCGCCCGCCTTCGTACTGCATGCGCAGGTGGCCGCGCACCACGTAGAACAGTTCGTCTTCGCCGTCGTGCTTGTGCCAGACCAGTTCGCCCTTGATCTTCGCGACCTTGACGTACTGGTCGTTGACCTGCGCGACGACCTTGGGCGACCACCAGTCATGCACCGCATCGAACGCGGTGGGCAGATGGAACGACTCGGGAAACGCGGTTTCGATCATGCAGGTTCTCCATTGCGGCGATGCGTCACGCGGCCTCCTGCACCGGCGGAACCGACGCCTCGGCCCCGACCTTGTCCAGCCAGTTGCTGCGGCCGTCGCTGCCCGAATCGCGCGCGGCCAGCGTGGCCGCGCCGACCACGCCCGTCGCGAGCACGCTGCAGCGGCCGCGGCCTTCCGTCAACCGGGCCTCGACGAACACGACGCCCGACGAGCGCCGCACCGCCACGCATTCGACCACCGGCCGGGCCGCCTTCACCGGCTTCATGAACTGGATCGACAACTGCACGGTGCCGCAGGTGCGGCCCCGCAGGTGCAGCACGCCCGTCACCGACATCGCGCAATCGATCAGGCCGGCGATGATCGCGCCGTTGAGCGCGTCCGTGCCGAGCCCGCCCGTGTGCGCCTGCGTGCGCTGCACGAGCGCGAGCCGCACGATCCGCCGGTCCGACAGGTCGAGCGACGCGCCGAGATGCGCGAGAATCGGCATCGCGCCGAGGCAGGCTTCCCAACGGATGCGGTCTGCCTCGTCGCCCGGCAGGTCGAGTGCGTCGGACGCCCAGGCCGGGATGGCCGTCATGCGCGCACCTCTTCCACCTGCGGCTCGTCGGCCACCGGCAGCACGCCGGCCTCCGGCGCGCGGGAACCGATCGTCTGCCGGTAAGGCGACCAGATGAACTGCTTCCAGTAGCTTTCCGCGACGCCGACCCACGTGCGCAGCGCGTCGAGGCTGTCGAGCGACTTGTCGAGGCTCACCATCAGCCAGCTGTACACCGCCTGGCTGTCGCGGCAATCGTTGCAATGCCCGGACGTGCAGCACAGCTCGACGGTCTGCAGATCCGGCTTCCACGTGTTGAACATCGGCAGCGCCGCGTTGCCGTTGGTCAGCCGCTCGGCGTTGCCCGGATGATCCTGGCTCACGCTCGGGCACACGTCGTAGCCGAACTCGCCGCACCACGCGCGCCCGGTGACGATCGCCTCGATGTGCGCCGGATGGTTCAGCACGGTGTCGGGGTACGCCTGCGCGACGCGCAGCATCTCGGCCAGCAGCCGCCGCTGGTTTTCCATCCGCAGCGGATGCCCGGTGTCGTACTTGCTGTAGAAGTTGAACGTGACGACGTTGCCGTTGTCGCGAATGCGCCGCACCGTCGGCTCGATATACGAGAGGCCATCCTCGGTGGCCGCGAACACGAAGGTCGCGCGCGGGTCGTTCCGGTAGTTGTCGAGCGCGGTGTCGAACAGCCCTTCGAAACGCCCGCCGCCCGGCCGGATCGCGCGCAGCTCGTCGTCGAGCGGGCCGCCGCCGAACAGCGAGATGAACACGGTCACGTTCTCGAACGGCGCGACGTTCGGCAGCGGCTTCAGCCCGTTCGTCGAGATCGACACGTAGCGCATCCCGTCGACGAACGCCTCGATCCGGTCGCGGAACAGCGTCGGCTCCCCGCCGATCAGCAGCGCGCAGTTCACGCGCCGCTTGCGCTCGGCGGCGATGAACGCGTGCCACGCGTCGATCGACTTGGCCTCCTGCGCATGCTTGTCATGGCCGAACTCGAAGAACCAGCAGCCTTTGCAGCGGATATTGCAGGCATTGGTCAGGTGGTACTCGGATGCGCGCACGAGCGACGAGAAGCGCCGGACTTCGTTGAAGCGCTGCGCCAGCGCGGGATCCAGCGCGAGCAGGTCCGGCAGCCGTTCGGCGATGAGCGCCTTGCGGCGGGTCTTGATTTCGCGGGTCTCGATCATGATTGCTCCGCGGCGAGCACAGCCATTTCCGGCACGACGAGCCCGAGCGCGCTCAGCTTCGGCAGGATCTTGCGCACGAAATGGCGGCGCAGTTCGCCGTTGGTCGTCTTGCGCAGCCCCCACTTCACGTACAGCGCCGAGCGCTTCGATTCGTCGCGGCCGAACAGGCCGAGGATGTGCGGCCACAGGCGATCCAGCGCCTGCTGCGCTTCCTGCCGGCCGGCATCCGTGCCGCACGCGTCGCGGATGATGCGGAACCCGTGCGCGACGTGCACGTGCTCGTCCTTGATGATCTGCTTCACGAAGATCTCGCTGAACGGCTCGTAGCTCGATTCCTGGAACTCGAGCAGGTGCTCGAGCACCACCGCTTCGCCGAGAAACGAAAAAATCCCGCGCTCCATCCAGTTCCGCACGCCGCGCACCAGCTCGTTCGCGTAGTACGGGCGCTGCTGGAAATGCTGCGCGAGCATGCCGCTCGTATCGACGTCGAGGCCGGCCAGCACTTCCGCGCTGAGCTCGTAATGCTGCACCTCCTCGGCCGCGCGCTCGCAGCAGACGAACTTCTCGTACGCGTTCGGCGCGAGGTTGTAGAACACCTGCGTGTAGTCGTCCGCGCCGGTCAGCTCGCCTTCGGTATGGACCATCATCAGGTGCGTCGCCAGCGACCGGTACTCTTCCGGCATGTTGCGGAAGTCTTCAGGCGTCCTGACCTGGTTCTTGTGGAGCAAGGGGGACTGTACGGCTTGTGTGGTTTCCACGCGTGATCTCCTTCGTTGTAGTTCGTTGTGTTTCGTTGTGGGTGGACGGAAATGATTCACTGGCCGATCTGCGCCGCCGCGCGATCCGCCGCTGCCCCGGCAGCGGCCGGCAGCGCATCGAGCACGCCGCTCAGGTGCGCGAGCACGTCAGGCCGGTGGGTATCGATGAAGAAATGCTCGCCGTCGAACAGGCGCACGTTCACCGGCAGCTCCGAATACCGCTGCCATTCCCCGAGATCCGGCGTCCACACCAGCGCGTCGTGGCGGGCGCTCAGCACGTGAATCGGCACCGGCAGCGCGCGTATCTCGGTGCGCCACGTCTCGCGGCTTTCGAGGTCCGCGCGGATCGTCGGCAGGAACATGTCGATGAACGCCTGCGCGTCGAGCATTCCCGCGGGCAGCCCGTTGAGCAGGTCGAGCGCCTGCACCAGCTCGTCGCGCGGCAGGTCATGCAGGCGGCGGCCCCGCCGCGACGGCAGGTGCGGCGCCGCGCAGCCGGACGCGACGAGCGCCAGCGGCGGCCGCCCCGCGTCGACGAGCCGGTTCGCCAGTTCGAGCGCCAGCACGCCGCCCATGCTGTGGCCGAACAGCACGATGTCGGCATCGGCGCAATCGAGCAGCCCGACCATCGTGTCGTCGGCGAGCGCGCGCATCGTGCGCAGCGGCGGCTCGCGGAAGCGCCCGCCGCGCCCGGGCAGTTCGACCGCGCACACCTCGATGTCGCGCGGCAAGCGTTCGTGCCAGCCGCGGAACACCGCGGCGCTGCCCCCCGCGTACGCGCAGCAGATCATCCGCAGGCGCGGCGCCGGCACCGGCGCGAAGATCTTCAGTTGCGTGGTCGACTGCGCCCTCGATGGCGCCCTCGTGGCCATCCCGGCTGAACTCGAATTCATCGGTCGGAAATCTCGCTGGCTTGACGGTGGGATC
Organism: Burkholderia pyrrocinia; assembly: GCA_001527685.1. Lineage (GTDB taxonomy): Bacteria > Pseudomonadota > Gammaproteobacteria > Burkholderiales > Burkholderiaceae > Burkholderia > Burkholderia pyrrocinia_D. Next base: position 163,194 of record LOZU01000023.1, on the reverse strand, counting down.
AATACGGCGCGTCGGCGTGGCGGCGCGCTTCCCACACCGCTTCCATGCGCGCGGTGATCGCCGGCATCTGGTCGGGGGTCACCCGGTAGCGGACGGTGCGCAGCGGCACGCGCAGGATCGGCAGCTCGAACAGCCCTTCGCCTTGCGGCGCGATGCCGAGGTGCGCCTTCACGCGGTTCGCGCCGACGTTGTCGGCCGGGGATTCGAAGCGGATCGCGTCGAGCGAGAAGCGCTCGAAGAACGCGGCCATCGCCTTCACGTACGACACCACGCCGATGCCGAGCCGGCGATGCGCGGGCTGCCAGATATGCGCATGCATGACGCCGCTCGCGTAGTGCCCCGGTGGCCCGCCTGCGCGTTGCTCGAGGTGCGTGAGTTCGTGCACGCCGACGGTCTGCCCGTGCAGCGTGATGCTGAAGATCGCGTTTTGCGGCGTGCCCGCGCGCGCTTCGCGTTCGAGATTCAGCGCGAGCATGTCGCGCATCTGCCGGCGGCCCGGCAGCCGGGCCGGGTCGACGCCCATCGCCGCCAGGTGGCGGTCGCCGCCGTCGTACCAGTACGCGATGAATCCGTCGATGTCAGCGTGACTGAAATCCCGTATGCCGATATCCGCTATTTCGATCACGCCTCTCTCCGCTCCGTCGCCGCATTGTTTCCGGCAGTGGAAAAATCAGGCGCTTCATGCAGCGCGCCGAAATCGAGCCGGTTAATGTTTTATCGTGTGCCATGATGCAGATAATCATTCCGAATGCGCAGCTGCAATTTCTTGCAGGTTGAATTTGTTTGCGTGTCAGGCAATATCGCCCCGGAATGCTGTCCAATTCGGCCATCGAAAGCGGTTGATCGGCGTCGTGTCACGGTGACGTGATCCGCCCTTCCGTGGCCCGCTCGCCATCCGGGCCGATCCGTCCGGGTGGCCGCGCGGCAGCCGGCTCATCCGCCCGGCATCGCACCGCGCATCGCACCGCCCACGGCCACGTGCCGTCGCGCGATTCGATTCGTTCCGCATCGACGTCATCCCGGTTCCGGTCCGCCATCGCGCGGCTGCCCGGATCGCCATCCGCCCATGTTTGAAAGTAACGGTCGTCGTGTGCGCGTCGTACGCGCATGCCGCCCGGGCCACACAAACAAGGAGGTTGATCTTGGATCTGAAATCGGACGCCAGCGCGACGCCGGCCCGCCTCGGCGCGTCTTCGCCTCATGACGGATACGTTCGCCTGTCCGTCGACCAGCTCGCGGCCGTGAACCCCGGCCTGCTCTACGCCGGCCGCGACGCGCACGTGCTCAACGACGCGTGGGACCACGGCATGCCCGCGTGCCACGCGGGCTATTGCGAATGGATCGATACCGACTGGCGCCCGCCGATCACGTTCGGCTGGTGCTGGCTCGCCGATCGCCACCAGGTGTACCGGATGCTGCCGAACAGCATGACGGCCAACGTGATGATCGTGTGCGCAAAAGGGTACGACCTCGGCCCCGAACGCACGATGCGGCTGCTCGAGGACTGGATTATCACGTTGCCGTGGAGTGCCAGTATCCATGCATATGTGCCATTGACAGACCTGTAATAAGTTGCAGTTTCGATGCGTGCTCCATTTCGCATTTAATGCGTAGGTCTATTGGAGCTCGCACATGCAAAAGACCACTATCGGAAATGCGTCGCAACTATCGGATTCAAGCCTCGCCGCGCTCGCATCGTACCGACACGCCATCTTTATCGACAAGCTCGGCTGGCAATTGCCGGTGGTCGATAATCAGGAGTTCGATCAATTCGATCGCCCGGACACCGTCTACATTTTCGGCCGCGACGACGACGATGCGATCTGCTCGTGTGCGCGCCTGCTGCCGACCACGCAGCCCTACCTGCTGAGCGAGGTGTTTCCGTCGCTGATGGGCACCGCGCCGATCCCGAACGCGCCCGATATTTGGGAACTCTCCCGGTTTTCGTCGTACATCCTCGGCGCCGATTCCGCGGCGCTGGAGCGCGCGCACGGCAACACGCGCATGCTGCTGGCCGATATCGTCCGCTTCGCGGTAGCGAATGGTGTCCGGCGCCTGATCACGGTGTCGCCGCTCGGCGTCGAACGCCTGCTGAAGCGCCTGAAGGTGCATGCGCACCGCGCCGCGCCGCCCTGCTTCATCGACGGCAAGCCCGTGTTCGCGTGCTGGATCGAAATCGATGAAATCACCTGCGGCGCGCTCGACGTCGAGCAGCCGCACGGCCCGACGCCGAGCTGATTTCACGCGCATCGCGGCGCACAAAGCGCCACCCACCCCACACGATCCTGGCCTTTCACATGCACAGAGAGATCATTCCCGGCTTTGACGGTCGGCCGCTGAATGTTTTCCATTCCGGGTTCTCGCCCGAGCGGCGCAACCTGATGCTGGTGCTGCCGTTCGGCGTGCGCCATGCGATCGCCGAACGCCTGTGCGATGCGCTCGCGCCGCATGTCAATCTCGTCACGTGGGAATCCCGCTTCGTGCTCGACCTGCAGGACGATGCGCGAGAAGACGGCTTCGACGTCGACTACCACGTCCGCGATCTCGTGCAGGTCGCCGCGCACGCGAATGCGCGCGCCGGCCATATCGGCGCGACCGACGTGCTCGGCTATTGCTCCGGTGCGGGCATCAGCCTGCTGGCCGCGGCGCGCCATCCCGGCACCGTGCGCCGGCTCGCGCTGGTGTCCGGCGAATTCATGCTGAAGCCGTCGGTGTGCCGGCCAAGCAGCTTCCAGCGCGAAGTCGACGTGCTGCTGCCCGCCGCGGCCGCGAGCAAGGACATGGCGAGCGTGCTGTTCGACAAGATTTCGTCGGGGCGCAGCGCGCCGCAATCCGAATTCCACGACTTCATTTCCGTGCCGTTCTCGAGCGCGGCCCATCTGCATCGCTACGGGCTGAACTACGTCGCGTACCGGCAGGTCGATTTCCTGAACGAGGCGCGCGCGGTCACGCAGCCCACGCTCGTGATCGCGACGCGCAGCGACCGCCAGGTCACGCCGGACAGCGCGCACATCCTCCTGTCCCACCTGACGGACGCGACGGGCGTGCATGAATTCGACGGCGACCATTACGAGCTGTGCCGCGCGCATCCGGACATGACGCACGCGCTGCTGCAGTTCTTCCGGACAGAGTCCGCCCGATCGGGAGTTTCGTCATGACCGTGATGACCATCGACGGCCGTTTCGCCGAGCAGGTGCGCCGCACGCCCGAACGCGTGGCGCTGGTGGGCGCAGGCGCAGCCGCGCCGCTCACCTATCGCGAACTCGACCGCTGCGCGAACCGGCTGGCCGCGCGGCTCGCCAGTGCAGGCGTCGCGCCGCGCGCCGCCGTGCTGCTGAGCCTGCCGCGCAGCGTCGACGCCGTGATCGCGATGCTCGCCGTCGCGAAGCTCGGCGCGACCTTCGTGCCGATCGATCCGCACTACCCCGACGCGATCAAGCGCACGTATGCGGACGACAGCGGCGCGCGCCACGCGATCGTCTCGGCCGGCGACGCGTCGCTGCGCGACACGGGGCTCGCGATCGTCGAGGTCGCCGATCTCGCGGCGGATCGCAACGACGACGCCACTGCGCCACCGGCCTCGCACGACGGCGACGCACCCGCCTACATCATGTTCACGTCGGGCAGCACCGGCAAGCCGAAGGGCGTCGTGGTGCCGCATCGCGGCGTCGTACGGCTCGTCGACCGCCCGAACTACATCGCGATCCGCGACGACGACGCGTTCCTGCTGCTGTCGCCGATCACCTTCGACGCGTCGACGTTCGAGATCTGGGGCGCGCTGCTGAACGGCGCGCGGCTCGTCGTGTACGACGACGCGATCTTCGATCCGAACGCCGTCGCGGCACTGATTCGCGAACGTCAGGTGACCGTGCTGTGGCTGACGGCCGCGCTGTTCCATCTCGTCGTGCGCCGCAACCTCGCGATGCTCGACGGCGTGCGCGTGCTGCTCGCGGGCGGCGACGTGCTGAAGCCGGAAGCGGTCAACACGGTGCTCGACGCGTTCGACGGCATCACGGTCGTCAACGGCTACGGCCCGACCGAGAACACCACGTTCACCTGCTGCCATGCGATGACGCGCGCGAACCGGCCGGCCGGCACGGTGCCGATCGGCATCGCGATCACCGGCACGACGATCCACATCCTCGACGGCGCCGCCGACGATCCGACGCCGGTCGCCGATGGTCAGGAAGGCGAACTGTATGCGGGCGGCGACGGCGTCGCGCTCGGCTACCTGAACCGGCCCGACGCGACGCGCGCGGCGTTCGTGCCCGATCCGTCCGGGCGCGGCCTGCTCTATCGCACCGGCGACGTCGTGCGCCGCCGCCCGGACGGCGCGCTCGAATTCGTCGGCCGGCGCGACCGGCTGACGAAGATCCGCGGCTATCGCGTCAGCCTCGACGAGGTGCAGCTGCTCGTGTCGCGCCTCCCGTGCGTCGACGAATGCATCGTGCAGGTTCGCGAGGATGCGAACGGCGACAAGCTCCTCACGGCCACGGTGCAGACGCGCGAGCCGCGCGACGACCTGCCCGCCTTCATTCGCGGCGAACTGCGCAAGCTCGCGCCGCCCTTCATGATCCCCGACACCATCGCCGTCTGCGCGCAGCTGCCGCTGAACGCGAACGGCAAGGTCGACCGGAATCGACTTGCAGGCCCAACTTTGACACGTGGAGAACGCCATGACTGAAAAGATCGCCATCCCCGACACGATCGCGTCGACGTGCCGGGACACGCTCGGCTTCGCCGACCTCGCGCCCGACGAGGATTTCTTTGACCGCGGCGCGAGCTCGCTGACGATCGTGGAGCTGCAGATCCAGGTGGAGACGAAGCTGCAGATCCGGGTGCCGACCAGCAAGCTGATGGCGGCGCCGTCGATCGGCGGCTGGACCGGCATCTACGAGGCAGCGGCCGCCGAGCTCGTCTGACCGCGCGGGTATTCAACGAACACCGCTCCGTCCGCTCGGAGCGGACCATCTTGTCGATTCGACCAGGAGTATTTCGATGCAGAACTTTCGACTGACACCCGAGCAGATCGCGACCTTCCGCGCCCAGGGCTACATCGGCCCGTTCACGCTCTATTCGCCGGAAGACGCGCGCGAGCGCTACAAGGCGATCCGCGCGCAGCTGTTCGACCGCGAATATGCGGTGTACGACCTGCCGCCGACGAGCCCGATCGCCAACTACGACCGCCATCTCGACGTCAACCTGCTGAGCGAGCACATCGGCCGCCCGGAAATCGTCCAGCGGGTGAACTCGATTCTCGGGCCCGACGTGGTCTGCTGGCGCTCGGAGATGTTCCCGAAGTATCCGGGCGACGAAGGCACCGACTGGCACCAGGCGGACACGTTCGCGCATGCGTCCGGCCAGCCGCAGATCATCTGGCCCGGCGACCAGCGCTTCGGCGGCGCGATCACGGTGTGGACGGCGCTGACCGACGCCACCGAGGAAAACGGCTGCCTGCGCTTCGTGCCCGGCACGCACGAGGAGATGTTCTACGACGAATCGAAGAAGATGGCGTTCGACCCGTCGAACATCAATGCGCTCGAGAAGGACGGCATCAAGCGCGGCTTCTTCGGCTACGACTACCGCAGCCTGCAGAAGGACGCAAACTGGAAGCCCGACGAGAGCAAGGCCGTGTCGCTCGTGATGAAGCCCGGCGAGTTCGTGATCTTCTGGTCGACGCTGATGCACTCGTCGTTCCCGAACTCGACGACCGACAAGACCCGCCTCGGCTACGCGAGCCGCTACGTGCCGGCCGCCGTGCAGGTCTACCCGGGCACCGATACGGTCGACGAATACGGCAGCAAGATCTCGCTCGACAAGTACGGCGTCGTGCTCGTGTCCGGCGAGGACAAGTATGGGCACAACCGTCGCGTCGAGCAGAACGCGCGCGGCTTCAGCTTCGCGCAGCAGCCGTCGTTTGCCTGACCGTCCGCACCCGCGGCCCTTGCAATCGGCGAACGGCGCCGCGGCGCCGTTCGCCAATCGAGCGATCCGAACACCATGACCCCTCCCCTCGAGATACCTCATGTGCAGCGCATCGACCACGTCGTCGCGTCCGTCGTGGCCGGCGTGCTCGGCCGCAACGACGTCGGGCCCGACGACGATTTCTTCGTGCTCGGCGGCTCGTCGATTTCCGCGGCGCTGGTCAGCACGCAGCTGGAAGCGCGCCTCGGATGCGAAGTGCCGCTGCGCCTGCTGTTCGACAACCCGTGTCTCCGGACCTTCAGCGAGAAGCTGGTCGAATCGATGAACGTCGCCGCGCAGTAAGACCGCGCGGTGGGTCCGGCATTGCCATGCCATGCAGGAGGAAATCGCCTTGAACAAGCACTACCGCGCCGAAATCTACGATTTCGACAAGCAGGTCGAGCGCGCCGATCTCACGCTTGCCGACGCCGCACTGCTGATTCGCGATCGCCAGGCGGCCGCCGTGCTCGTCGATCTCGTCGAACCGCACGACCTCGACAAGTGGTGGAACGACGACGCGTTTCCGCCGATCACGCAGCACCAGAGCTTCGCGGGCGCCGGCAAATCCGGGCTCGCGATCGGGCCAACGCAGCGGCTCGTGAACGAGCAGCTGATTCCCGGGCTGATCGATTACTTCTCGTATGCGGGCCGCGCGAACGCGGCGCTGCGCAATACCGAGTTCGTCAGGCTGTGCGCGCGGGAGCTCGGCGCGGACGCCGTCCAGGTGGGCGCATGGGGCGAGCTGCCGCTCGTGTCGAAGCGCGAATACCAGCCGGTCGAGAACGGCCTGTACAGCGTGCCGCCGCACTGCGACGCGATCCACTTCGGCCGCGAGCCGCACAACTGGCCGATCAAGGAAGGCTACGACGAGGGCTACGACCAGATCTCGATCTTCCTGTCGGTGAAGGACGCGGAAAACAGCGCGGGCCTCGTGATGTGGGACTACCGGCCCGCGACACGCGTGGAGCTGGACGAGCTGATGAGCGAATTCACCCGCACCCGCCGCATCGAGCGGCTCGAGCAGGTGCGCAGCGTCACCATCAAGGGGCGGCCCGGGCAGCTGAACATCCTCAACACGCGCGTGATGCACGCGGTCGAGCAATGCAGGACGATACGCCGGACGCTCGGCTCGTTCCTCGTGTGGCACGACGGCCAATGGCGGATGTTCCACTGATGACGACTACCGTCGCCCCCCACGGCGCCGACCCGGCGCTCAGCCGGCTCGACGCCGAGCTCGCCGCGTTCGAACGCTTCGCGCAATCGAGCGCGATCGGCGGCGCGCGCGTCGAACGCGTCGAGCGCTTCGGCTTCGTCCTGCACCCGCGCGGCGCGCGGCCGGCCGCCGGGCAGCCGATCGACCTGCTGTTCATCGCGCTCACGCACGGCAACGAATACGCGGGCCTGCCGGTGCTCAACGCGCTGTGCCGCTACTTCGCGGCCGGCGTGCTCGCGCCGGCCGCGTCGATCGGCTTCCTGCTCGGCAATGTCGACGCCGCGCGGCGCGGCACGCGCTTCGTCGAGCGGGACCTGAACCGCACGTTCGGCCGCAGCGAGCGCGATACGGCCGACGACCGGCGTGCGCGCGACATGGAGCCCGTGATGGCGCGCGCCCGCTACAGCCTCGACCTGCACCAGACGATCGAGCCGTCCGAAGCGCCGTTCTTCGTCTTCAACTACATGGCGTCGAGCCTGCAGCTCGCGCACGTGATCGCATCGGACACGCCGGTCGTCACGCACTGGGGCCGGCCGTTCTCGGCCGCGGCGGCCGGCGGCTGCACGTCCGACGAGTTCATCCAGCAGGCGGGCGGCGTGGCGCTGAGCATCGAGCTCGGGCAGAAGGGCTTCGGCCTCTACCAGATCGCCGCCGGCGTGCGCGTGTGCCTGGAGACGATCGCCGCGATCGACGGCGTGCTGCGCGGCGCGCCGCTGCCGCCGGTGCACGCATGCGCGAACCCGATCTACACGTGGGCGCACATCGTGCCCTACCCCGACGGCGACGTCAGGCTCGACGCGGGCTTGCGGAATTTCCAGCCGATCCGGGCCGGCGAGCGCCTCGGCGTGCACGACGGCGCGCCGATCGTGGCCGACGAAGGCGGCCTGCTGCTGTTTCCGAAGTATCGACGTTCCGAAGCCGAGCCGAAGCCTGGCGAGCTCTACCGCCTGCTGAGGCAGCCGGCGCTGTCGGAACTCGGCATAGGCGACTGCCTCGTGCCGCAACCCTGAATTCCCCGATTTCGTGGAGGCATCATGCAGGATACCTACTCAGCTCATGTGATGCGCTTCGGCGCGGCCCCGCGCGCCGAGCGCATGACGCTCGCCGCGGCGATCGGCGCGCTCGACGCGGACGATGCCGACGCGATCGTCATGGATATCGTGCCCGAAGGCGAACGCGAAGCGTGGTGGGACGACGAGGGCTTCTCGAGCTCGCCGTTCACGAAGAACGCGCATCACGCCGGCATCGTCGCGACGTCGGTGACGCTCGGGCAACTGCAGCGCGAACAGGGCGAGAAGCTCGTGTCGAAGGCGGCGGAATATTTCGGCGTCGCGTGCCGGGTCAACGACGGGCTGCGGCACACGCGCTTCGTGCGCCTGTTCGCCGACGCGCTCGACGCGAAGCCGCTGACGATCGGCCAGGAGTACGAGGTCGAGTTCCTGCTCGCGACGCGGCGCGTGTACGAGCCGTTCGAGGCGCCGTTCAACTTCGCGCCGCACTGCGACGACGTGAGCTACGGGCGCGACACCGTGAACTGGCCGCTCAAGCGCTCGTACCCGCGGCAGCTCGGCGGCTTCCTGACGATCCAGGGCGCCGCGAACGATGCGGGCATGGTGATGTGGGACAACCGGCCCGATTCGCGCGACGCGCTCGACCGGATGCATGCCGAGTATCGCGACACCGGCGCGATCGCCGAACTGGAGCAGGCCCGCAAGATCCTGCTGAAGCCGCAGCCCGGCCAGCTCACGCTGTTCCAGAGCAAGAACCTGCACGCGATCGAGCGCTGCACGTCGACCCGGCGCACCATGGGCCTGTTCCTGATCCATCAGGACGACGGCTGGCGCCTGTTCGATTGAACGACCGCGCGCGCGCACGGCGCGCGACGCTTCGGCCATTTTTTCCGGTCGGCAGGCACCACGCGCCTGCCGGCCTTTTTCGCATCCGGCGGCCCGTCGTGCGCCGGCTTCAACCCTCACAGGCACCTATATGAACGATATCGTGCTCGCCATGCGCGCGCGTGGCATCAAGTCTTCCGCAGTGCGCGAATTGCTGGAATACAGCAAGATGCCCGGCGTGATCTCGCTGGCCGGCGGCATTCCCGCGTCCGACCTGTTCGACATGGAAGGGATCGACGACGCGCTCGCGGCGATCCTGCGCGACGAACACCGGGATCTGTTCCAGTACGGCCTCACCGAGGGCGAAGTGAGCCTGCGCGAGCAGATCGCGCTGTGGGCCGGCACGCTCGGCATCCCGGCGACGGCCGAGTCGATGCTGATCACGTCCGGGTCGCAGCAAGGGCTCGACCTGGTCGCGCGCGTGCTGTTCGACCAGGGCGACCGCGTGCTCGTCGAACGGCCGACCTACGTGGCGGCGCTGCAGGTGTTCCAGTTCGTCGGCGCGCAGGTCGACGGCATCCGCGGCGGGCCCGACGGGCTCGATCTCGACCAGGTCGAGCGCGAACTGCGGCGCGGCGGCGTCAAGGCGATCTACCTGAACCCGAACTTCGCGAACCCGACCGGCTACACGACCCCGCTCGCGCAGCGCATCGCGCTCGTCGAGCTCGCGCAGCGCCACGGGTGCGCGATCATCGAGGACGATCCGTACGGGCAGCTGCGCTTCAGCGGCGAACCGATCCCGAGCCTGCTCGAAATCGCGTCGGCGCAGCCGGGCGGCAATCGGACCGTCTGCTACCTGTCGACGTTCTCGAAAGTGTTCTCGCCGGGCGTGCGCGTCGGCTGGCTCGTGCTGCCGCCGGCGCTGCGGCCGCCGACCGCCGTCGCCAAGCAGGCATTCGACCTGCATACGTCGACGCTCACGCAGAACATCGTCGCGCGCTACCTCGCGTCCGGCCGCCTCGCGGGCCGGCTCGACGTGCTGCGCGCCGCGTACCGCACGCGCCGCGACGCGCTGACGCATGCGCTGCGCGACGCGTTCGGCGACGACCTGCAATTCAACGAGCCGGACGGCGGCATGTTCCTGTGGTGCCGTTTCGCGCGGCAGGTGCCGGCCGAGCGCGTGCTCGAGGCGGCGATTCGCGAGAAGGTCGTGTTCGTGCCCGGCAAGGCGTTCTATGCGAGCGATCCGGAACCGGACACGCTGCGGGTGTCGTATTCGATGCTCAGCGACGAGAATGCCGGCGAAGCGGCGCGCCGGTTGAAGCGCGCGTGGGATGCCGTCGTCGGGAACTGAACCTGCAACGGGGCCGGCCGCAGGTTGCTCGCGGCCGGCGCTTGTCATTTGCTCGCGGCCGGGACCGCAGGCGTCGCACGCGGCCGCACGCGCAGCGTGAACCGCACCAGCGGCGCGGTCAGCGCCGTCGTCACGAGCGCGAACACGACGAGAATCGTATAGACGCGCGTCGGCAGGATCTGCATCTGCAGGCCGATCGACAGCACGATCAGCTCCATCAGCCCGCGCGTATTCATCAGCGATCCGACGAGCATCGCATCGTGCGGCGCGAGGCCGGTCGCGCGCGCGCCGAGATAGCTGCCGCCGAACTTGCCGATGAAGCCGCCGGCGAGGAACACGCCGAACCACAGCCAACCGGTCGCGTCGTCGATCGAGCCGAGCGACGCATGCAGCCCCGCGTATGCGAAGAACACCGGCATCAGCACGAGCCGCACGAAGCCCTCGACGTTGTCGTGCCACTCCTTCGCGAGCCCCGGCACGTTGCGCACGAACAGCGCCGCGGCGAGCGCGCCGAACGCGCTGTGGAACCCGATCAGCGACGTCGCCAGCGCCGACGCGATCACGAAGCAGAACAGCACGGCCAGCCGGTCGCGCGCGGCGTGGGCCGACCGCGCAAGCCGCGCGAGCAGCGGGCGGATCACGAAGCGCGCCAGCAGCGCGGTGACGGCGAGGTACAGAAGCAGGCTGCCGAGCATGCGCACGAACGCCCAGCCCGGCCCGCTCGACAGCGACGCGATCGTCGCGAGCAGCAGCCAGCCGAGCGCGTCGGTCAGCATCGCGGCCGACATCGCGTGCCGCGCGCCCGCCATCGCGCCGAGCCGCAGATCGTCGACGATGCGTGCCATCACGGGCACCGCCGACACCGACAGCGCGACCCCGCAGAACAGCACGTAGGCCAGTGTGGGCGCGTCGCTCGCGAGCGTGTTCTTCGACACGATCGCGATGATCATGCCAAGCGCCCCCGGCAGGCACAGGCCGAACAGCGCGACCGCGACGGGCGTGCGCCACCGGTCGCCGCGAAACGTCGCGCCGAGCTCGAGGTGCAGGCCGACCTGGAACATCAGCAGCACGAGCCCCACTTCGCCCACCTGGCCCATCCCGGCCGGCGCGCGCGAACCGAACAGCATGTCGTAGAAATCGGGCGCGATCGCACCGAACAGCGACGGCCCGAGCAGCAGGCCGGCCGCGATTTCGCCGACCACCGCGCACTGGCCGAGCCGCTCGGCAACCCTGCCGCAGATGTTGCACAGCGCGATGACGAGCACGAGTTGCAACAACCAGATAGTCATGAAATGCCTCAGGAAAGTCGGACCGGTTTGCGTGGGCAGCCGTCGCGACGCGCGCTCGCCCACCGGATGTCGTCATCGATCCTATAGCCGGGCCACGGGCGGCGATACTGGAAGGACCTACAGGCAAAAATCACTGGAAAATCGCGGCGGCGCGTGCGTGGCCGGCGCGGCATGCGGCCGTGCGACTCACGCGGCGCGATCCCCTCGGCCGGCACGCGCGCCGGCATAGCCTGGCGATGCGGCGAGGAAGCCCTGGCGGATGAAGTTCGCCATCTCCTCGGCCAGCGGCGTGGCGCCGGACGGCGAAACGTGCAGCGCGATCGCGAAATCCGGCAGCGCGGGCAGCCCCAGCGGCGACGGCACGATCTGCAGATCGGCGGGCACGGTCGACGCGAGCCACGCGGTCACGGCCATGTCCATGCGCACCGTCGCCTTGGTCGCCTCGATATCGCCGTTCTCGAACACCGTGCGCCATGCGATGTCGCGCTTCGTCAGCGCATCGAACAGCGCCGGCCGGAACACGCACGCGTCGCTGACGATCGACACCGCCAGCGGCCGCTTCATGTACGCGCTGCCGCCGCTCGCGCCGACCCAGACGAGCCGTTCGGTGCGCAGGCACTCGCCGCCCGGCTCGCTCGCGGCCTGCTCGATCACCGCGAGATCCAGCAGGCCGTCGGCCAGCGCGGCGGCCAGCTCGATCGACGGCAGACTGACGAGCGCGATCTCGACGTGCGGAAAACGCTGCGCAAACGATTTGAAAATGCCGGCCAGGTACGTGCCGACGAGATCGGACGGCGCGCCGACCCGAATGACGCCGGAAAACGCCGCGCCGTTCATATCGGTCCAGATGCGATCGTTCAGCCGCACGAGCTGCTCGGCCTGCTCGAGCAGGCGCTCGCCCGCGCCGGTCAGCTTCAGGCGCCCCTGGGCCCGGTCGAACATCTTCTGGCCGAAGCACTCCTCGAGGCGCTTGATCTGCTGGCTGATCGCGCCCTGCGTGAGATGCAGCGCATGCGCGGCCGCCGTCATGCTCGAACGGCGCGCAACAGTGACGAACGTACGCAACAGGCTCGTGTCGAGATTACGGGGCATGGGGAGGGAGATCATTAGCGTCGCTAATGGCGCCCATTATAAACATTCCATACCCTGGCATGCGAAAGACTTTTAGAGTTTTGACACATATCGGCCCGATTCCCGTCGGGACCCGTACGCGCCGGATGCAGGCGCCCTACCGGAGGTTGTCGAGTCATGTCGCAGACGCTGCTCTCCCTGATCGTGTTCGTGATCGTCGCCACCATCACGCCCGGCGGCGCCACCACGCTCGCGACGGCGTCGGGTACCCAGTTCGGGTTCCGGCGCAGCGTTCCGCTGCTGGGCGGCATCGCGCTCGGTCTCGCATCACTCGCCGCGATCGCGGCGGCCGGGCTGGCCGGCCTGCTGCATGCCGTTCCCGCGCTGCAGCTGATCATGAAGCTCGTCGGCTCGGCCTACCTGCTGTGGCTCGCGTGGAAAATCGCGGCGAGCGGCGCGCCGAAGACCAACTCGAACGCCGCGCAGTCGCCGACCAGCTTCTTCGGCGGCGCACTGCTGCTGTGGCTCAATCCGAAGGGCTGGACCATGGCACTCGGCGCAGCCGCGTCGTTCGCCGCGCTGACGCCCGACCCCTTGCATCTCGCTGCGATTCTCGGCAGCGCATTCGGCATCGCTGCGATCGTCTCGCTGGCGCTGTGGTGCACGGCCGGCGTGCTGCTCGGCCGCGCACTGCGCACGGAGCTCCACTGGCGCGTCGCGAACGGCGCGCTCGGGCTCCTGCTGGCGTTATCGATCGTGCCGATCTGGATGGATTGAGTTCGCGCCGGCGCCAGCCTGCAAGTGAGACGCGACGACGGGGCCACGTCGTCGTGGCAGGCTGGCGCAGCGGGCGGACAGCGGCATCGCCTCGTGCATGGCCGCCGGTCGTGACGACGCTGCACCGATGATGAACAACTTCCACTCAGGGCTTGAAATGCCCCTCCATCGGCAGCCTCCGAACGAAGCGCTTCGTCCGGCGAACGTGTAGCGGCGCGACCGGCCTCCGAACGGGTGGCCGACGGCAGGATACGGCAGCCGTGAGCCCGCTTCCCGCTGCGGCGATGCCGCGCGCGGACGCGCGCCCCGCGGCGCCGCCGCACGGTGGTGGCCCGACATCCGCGGGTTGCAGGCGACATTCCAAACACAACAAACGCCCGGCGGCGGGCACGACACGGGCCCAACACCGTCGTCGACAACCTTTCAGCCGCAGGCACAGTCCACCGCGCATGGCCGTCTCGACACGGACACCGCGCGGAACGATCGGACAAGGGGCCGCACGCACGCGCGTGCGGGAATTCGACTCCGGTGTGTCGTTCGTTCGGCATGGCGGCGAACATGTCGCGGACGCATGCACCGCCTCATGGGCATGACACGCATGCGTTTGACATTACGGGCTACTTGGAGAATGTTGTGGACGCATGGAGAGAAGACGTCATGACGACGTTGTCACGCGCAAGGAATTTCGACGAGATTTTCAACACCGTCGCCACCTGCGCACAATCCCTCAATTTCGAAATGAGCGCGTTCGGCGCGCGCGATCCGCTGCCGGTCACCCGGCCCACCTTCAGTACGCGGAACACCTACCCCGAAGCGTGGCAGCAGCGTTACCTGGAGGGCAATTATTTCGCCCGCGACCCCGTCGTGCGCTACGGGCTCGTCTACACGTCGCCGCTGGTGTGGCCGGTGGACGCGCGCGCCGACGAGGCGTTCTGGGAAGAAGCGAAGGCGCACGGGCTGGCGACCGGCTGGTCGCAACCGATTCGCGACAAGCACGGGCGCATCGCGATGTGGAGCTTCGCGCGCAGCGCCGAGCCGATTTCCGATCTCGAGCTGTCCGCGACGGAGAGCCGGCTGATCTACCTGGCGCACGCCGCGCATGCCGCGAACTCGCGGCTCGCCGCGGTGCCGCCGCCCGGCACGCAGATGAGCCAGTTCACCGCGCGCGAGAAGGAAGTGCTGCAGTGGGCCGCCGACGGGAAGACCGCGCTGGAGATCGCGTCGATCCTGTCGATCTCGGAGCGCACGATTACCTTCCACATGCAGAACATCATGGAGAAGCTGAACTCGGTCAACAAGACGCAGGCCATCGTGAAGGCGGTGCTGCTCGGCGTCATTTACTGATGGCATGCGCCGCGCGCCACGCGGCTACGACAAGGCCTGACCGGCCATAACCACTCAACGGGATTCGCACGCGACCGCGCGGCGAATGCAACAGACCACGCTTTCCTGACGCCCGGGCCGGCCGCGAGCCGCCTGCCGGGCTCGGCGATCCACGGCAACGACAGGCCGGATCGCCCCCCTCCCGCCGGGCGCCGCGATGCGCGCCCGCCAGGCGATCCGCACCGCACGCCGATTGTGTGATCGCAATGATTTTCTCCGGCATTTCGATTAACGAAATTTATTCAACTTGCGAAATGCGCTTCCTATAATCGGAATGCAAATGAGATTTCTCAATATTCATTTCATTTGCAATGCCCGCTTGAATTGATGCCGATTTGATTCGATTAACGCTTCCGTTTTTCTCGTTCGTTGTTCAAAAAACCCACTTTCAAGGATCGAGATCATGCGAAAAATCGTCTTTGCACTGTTCGTCTGCGTCGCGATGGCCGGCCACGCATTCGCCGCGCCCGTCATCACGTTCTACAAGAAGCAAGGCGAATCGAACGTCGACTGCCGGATCACGATGGGCAACGGAACCGTCAACTTCAAGCACTCGAGCAACGCGTGCACGAACGACGACGACTACTATTTCTCGGTCTCCGGCGCGCAGGACGGCGTTCAGTTCGGCATCTACAACAATCCCGATTGCCGCACCAACGAAAGCTACGCGACCTACAAGATGGGCAACGGCGACGCGAGCGGCAACATCCGCATCACGGCCGTCGACGCAAGCCGCGGGTTGGCGAACGGCGCGCTGATCCACGATTCGCTGCGCTCGGGCGGCGCTTCCGGCGGCGGTCAATTGCACGGCAAGGTGTCGTGCCTGAAGGTATGGGACATGCGCAGCAGCGAAGCCATGCAGATATTGCCGAAATAATTGCCGATTCGCGATTAATTCGACATATTTACCTTCAGGAGCCTGGCGATGAACGATTCACGCAATAACACGCCGCTGCATTGGACCGAACTCGTATTCGACATGGAGGTGACATCGCCAAGCAACCGGCTTTATCGGAATGGCCGACAGCAAGCCGAAATCACGATCAAGCTGCTCGCGATCGACGCCGACAACCGGCCGGTCGCACTGAGCGAGGACGAACGCGCGAGCGTCAGCCTGATCGACTACAACAGCGGCGCCGAAATCGCGCCGGTGCCCGAGTCGGGCACGGTCGCGTCCGGGTGGGGCACGACGACGGCGCGCAACGAATTCGCGTTCTACCCGGGCGATCGCAGCGCCGCGGCGCCGCAAACGGCGGCGGGCTACGAATTCTTCGTCCGGTATGCGCAGACCGTCGACGAATCGCCGAAGCGGTTCGGCTGCCAGGTGACGCGCGACGACGGGGTCGTGTTCAAGTCCAGCGACGGCCACAAGGAATCCGTCGAGCTGTTTCCCGTGCGGCTGCCGAGCGCCGACGGAACGCGCTCGGTCACCTACCCGTGGGAATCGCGCCGCATCGAAGGCGGCTCGAACGAATGGGACCTGACGACCGTCGACTACTACTATTGCGGCCTGTCGATCAACGGCAGCCGCATCGCGCTGCTCACGTTCGACGCGACGCCGCCGAGCATCTTCCAGTGGGAAAGCGCCAACCCCGCGAGCGACCTGTTCAGCTTCACCGGCGTGGGCGCGCCCGGCAGCGAGACCGCCGCGTACGCCGTGCCGTCGCGCTTCACCAGCCGCACGCATCGCCGGATCCTGGAGCCGAGGCGCGGCCAGGGCGTCGTCGTGCTGGTCCGCAACGAAGGCATCCGGCAGGACAGCGGGAACGACACGAAACCGCCGCCGATCAACGTCGTCGCGCGCGACGAGTTCGGCACCGATCACCTGCTGCGCGTCAGCTTCAAATCGTCGGCGAACCGCAACGAGCTCGTGCTGACCGAGCGCTGACCGCGCGCCCGTCACCTCCGTCCCGCCTGCCACCGAAGCGCGCAGCACGCGCGCTTCGCCGTCACGCCCATTTACCGGTGGAGCCCCTCCATGACTACGCCCGATCCGCTTGCCGCGTCGCCGTCCGCTGCCGTCCATTCGAACGCGTTCAACTTCCTCAGCTTCGTCGATGCGGGCGTCGATCCCCGCACCGGCTTCTATACGTTCAGCATCGCGCTGCCGAACGTGATGGCCAACGACCTGACCGGCCCGGCGCTGCCGCTGTCGCTCGCGTTCAACCCGTTGCAGACCGACGATCGCGGCGTCGGCATCGGCTGGTCGCTGCGCGTGTCGCACTACGATCGCATCGCGAAGCAGCTGCGGCTGTCGACCGGCGAGACGTATCGCGCGGTCGATACGGGGCCGCGCATCGTCGTCGAGGATCAGAAGCTGCAGAACTTCCGCGTCGACAAGATCGACGGCGACCTGCGCATCGTCTACAAGAGCGGCGTGACCGAGCGGCTGTCGAACGCGGGCGCGCACGATGTGTACCTGCCGTCGACAATCCATTCGCCGGAGGGCCGCGTGCTGTCGCTGCGCTACGCGATGTTCCGCGGGCACCGGCTGCTGAGCGAGGTACGCGACGACAGCCGGCGCCTGCTCGCGCTCGAACGCACGGACACGCAGGCCGCGATCACGCTGCTGCCCGATGCGCCGGACGCCGCGACCTTCACGCTCGTGCTGCGCAACGACCGCGTCGCGGAAATCCGCCTGCCGGTCGACAATCGCGCGTCGTGGCGCCTGCAGTACGAGACGCTCGGCGACCTGACGCTGATCAGCCAGGTCGAATCGCCGACGGGCGGCGTCGAGACCGTGCGCTATCAGGCGCAAGGGCATGAATTGCCGGCCGGTGCGCCGCTGCGTTACCTGCCGTATGCGATCGAGCACGTCCGGATGCCGCGCGCGGACCAGCCGCGGCTGCGCAGCCTCTACCGTTATACGTCGAACAATTTCATGGGGCGCGGCGCGCCGGGCCTCGTGTGGAAGGACGGCGAGGACAACCTGTACAAGGTGCTCGACGACTATCGCTACGGCTCCGACGAAACGCACGTGACGGGCGAAGGCGACGCGACCGAGGCAGTACGCGTGATTCGCCGCACCTTCAACCGCTTCCACCTGCTCGTGTCGGAGGAAACCAACCAGCGCGGACACGTCGCGCTGCAGCGCACCGAATACGACGAGAAACCCGGCCGCCCGTTCAGCGAGCAATCGCCGCAATGCCAGCTGCCGCTGCGCGCAACGAAATCGTGGTACCTGAGCGCAGCGCCCGGCACGGCGCACGAAGAGGTCGTCACGACGCGGTTCGACGACTGGGGCAACCTGCTCGAGCAGGTGGACGCGGCCGGCACGGTCGAGCAATACGACTACTATCCGGCCGCAGGCGACGCGGGCTGTCCGGCGGATCCGCTCGGCTTCGTCCGTTTCGTCAGGACGAAGCGCGTGATACCCGCGCCCGCGCCTGTCGCGGCGCCGACGCTCGCGACACGCTATACGTATGCCGCGCTGCCGTCGTTGCAGCCGGACGGCCCGTCTCATGTTGTCGTCGCCGACGAGACGCTGTCGGAAGTCACCGATCACGCATCACGCGATCTTCAGCACATCGCGCGTACGTGGCTCGACACACCGACCGACGCCCTGCTGCACTGCCGCGTCGCTACGGAAACGAAAACGCTCGGCGGCATCGCGACCCGCACGGCGTATGTGTACGCGTTGCAGGACGACGCGCTGCGCACCACCACGACCGTGACCGGCTTCGACGGCACCACACGCACATCGAGCGCATGGCGCGCGCTCGCGACCGGCCAGGACGTGCGCGTCGAAGATGAATCCGGCGTGACCATCCGCTACGCCTACGACGCATTGGGCCGCGTGCTGGCCGAGACGACGGCGCCCGGCACCGAATACGAGGCGACGCGCCAGCACGCATACGGGCTCGCGGCGACGGCCGACGATCCCGTCTACGCGAGCGTCACGGACGCGCTCGGCGTCGCGACCCGGACCGCTTACGATGGCCTGAATCGCGTCATCCGCATCGACACCGCGGACGTCGATCACGCGGGCGAGCCGATGCGAACGACCTACCGTGCGCGCTACGACGCGCTCGGGCAGCTCGTCGAGGAAACGCAGACCGACTGGCTCGACGGCGAACCGCTCGCGCTCGTCAGCCGCCATCGTTACGACGACTGGGGTGAACGGAATGGCACGACGCGGCCGGACGGCGTCGACGCATATCGCGTGCAGGACCCGATCCGGCGCACCGAAACCGAGTGGCTCGCCGATGGCGCCGGCGCACGCACCGGCCGCACGGTGACGACGCGCAACGCGTTCGACAAGCCCGTATCGATCGAGCGATTCGACACCCGCGACGCGGCCGCCGGCGTGACCGTCAACGAATACGACGGGCTCGGCCGCTGCGTGCGCCGCACGGATCCCGCCGGCAACGTGTCGACATTCGCCTACGACGCGTTCGGCCGCATGACGCGCAACGTGCTTCCGGATGGCGTCGCGATCGAGCATGCGTATGCGGCACATGACAGCGATGCGTTGCCGATCCGGATCGGCGTGGCCGACAGCGGCGGCGGCCGGACGATCGTGGCCGGCGAGCAGGCCTTCGACGGCCTGGGCCGGCTCGCGCGCCGCACGGTCGGCGGGCGCGTGCGCGTGTTCGCCTATGAGGGCAGCCATACGCAGCCGAGCCACGAAACCACGCCGTCCGGCGCGTCGATCCGGTACGCGTACACGCCGAGCCTGACCCGCCAGCCGATCCGCCGCAGCGTGGCCAACCTCGACGACGACTACGCGTATCACCCGGTGCATGCGCAGCTCGTGCGCGTGCGCAGCGCCGCCACGGACGACGAATACGGGCTCGACTACCTGCGGTCCGGCCAGTTGCTGAGCGAGCACTGGCGCGAGGACGGCGACGCGCATCAGGCATCGCGCGCCGCGTCGCTCGAGGGCCGCCCGCTCCGTTACACGGACCGCTTCGGCGACACGCAAACGAACGGCTACGATGTGGCCGGCCGCCTCACGCGCGTGCAAGGCGGCGCACTCGACGCCAGCCTGCAGTACGACGGCTTCGGGCGGCTGCGGCAATGCACGACGCGCGACGCCGACTCGGGCCGCACGCTGACCGTCACGCTCGCATACGACGATTTCGGCCGCGAAACCGAGCGCCGGATCGTGCAGGACGGCGCGCCGCCCGTCGTGATCGCGCAAACCCATACGCCGGCCGACAAGCTCGCGCGGCGCACGCTGTCGGCGGGCGGCACGATCGTCCGCGACGAAACCCATGAATACGACGCGCGCGGCCGGCTCGTCGCCTACCGGTGCACCGGCACGCAGCTGCCGCACGATCCGTACGGCCACGCGATCGCATCACAGCAGTACACGTTCGACAGCCTCGACAACCTCAACGTGGTGACGACCGAATTCGGCGACGGCACGCGGAACGCCACCCGCTTCTCCTACGGCAGCGAGACCGATCCGACCCAACTCACGCGCGTGACCCACAGCCACGCCGACTACCCGCCCACGCTCGAGCCGCGCTACGACGCGGACGGCAATCTCGTCGACGACGGCAGCCGGACCTACCAATACGATCCGCTCGGCCGCCTGACCCGGATCGCCGGCGCGGTGCGCAGCCTGAGCGCGCAATACCGGTATGACGCGCTCGACCGCCTCGTCGCGATCCGCCGCTCCGACGGCGTCACGGTGCGGCGCACCTATCGCGACGCGCGCCTCGTGAGCGAGCTGCGCGACGGCGAACGCATCGGCTACCTGCGCGCGGACGAGCGGCTGCTCGCGCACCGTCGCGACGGCACGCACGCGCAGACGGTGCTGTACGGCATCGATCAGCAGCAGAGCGTGCTGCTCGCCGTGTCCGGCGGCGAACGCCGCGACCTCGCGTACACGCCGTACGGATATCGCGCGACCGACACCGACATGCCCGGCCTGCCGGGCTTCAACGGCGAGCCGCTCGACCCGCTGACCGGCGGCTATCTGCTCGGCAACGGCCATCGCCTGTACGACCCGGTGCTGATGCGCTTCCACCGGCCGGACACGCTGAGCCCATTCGACGGCGGCGGCCTCAATCCTTACGCGTATTGCCTTGGCGACCCAATCAACCGCATCGATCCGACCGGCCAGCTGAGCTGGCAGGCGATCCTCGGCATCGTGCTCGGCGCGGTCGCGATCGCGCTCACCGTCGTGTCGCTGGGCGCGGGCGCGGCGATCGCGGCGGGCGTCGCGCCGGCGACCGGCATGCTCGGCGCGATCGCGACCGTGCCGTCGATGACGGTGTCGGGCGTCGTGTCGGTTGCGGCCGGCGTGGCGGGGCTCGCGGAAGGCGCGACGACGATCGCGTCGGCGGCGCTGTCCGAACGCGACGGCAAGGCGTCGGGCATCCTCGGCTGGGTATCGCTCGGGCTCGGCGTCGCGTCGGCCGCGAACGGCGTGGCGGGCGCGGCGTCGAAGGTGGCGGGCGCATCGAAAGGCGTCGTGTCGACGACAACCCGCAACCTCGCCGTCGCGCGCGCCGCGATCGACGTGACCGCCCGCACGCACGGCGTGGCCGGCCAGTTCGTGTCGACCTTCGTCGACGACGTGCCCGCGTGGGCGTCGCATACGATGATGGGCGTGTCGCTCGCGCTCACGGCGGCCGGCTGGGGCGGGCTGGCGCGCGAGGCCGCGCTCGCGCGCGGCACCGGCTTCCACGCACTGGCCGACGCGCCGCCGGCCGATGCATCGGGCGGGCAGCCGGGGCGTTACCGGTCGCTCGCGGAAGCGCCGACGGGCGCGGCCGACGGACGTTCGAGCGTCGCCGCCGCGAGCGACGGCGTGCGGCAGCGCACGCTGCTCGTGCAGCGCTGACCGGGAGGGCGCCACGCTTTCGCTGCAATCACGAAGGTGCGCCGGCGAATTCGTGCCCGACGATTCGCCGGCGCACCTAGCAAATGACGCAGGTGCATTTCCAGACTTACTTCGGGCACAGTTGCGGACGTCCGCGACCATTCGCGCCGCGATGTTCCGGACGAACGCGCCACGCAACACGCCGCAGTCAGGCATTCGCTGTCCCTGTCCACAGACGCTTCGTGCATTCGAACCCTCGACAAAACAGGAGTCTTGCCATGCCGTTCCACCGTACCCTGGCTGCCGCCGTGCTCGGCGCCGCGCTGTGTTCCCCGCTCGCATGGGCCGCCGATCCGCTGCCCGCCCTCGGGGCCGATCCGGCCCAGACGTCGGTGTCGGGCCTTTCATCCGGCGCCTTCATGGCCGTCCAGTACCAGGTCGCCTATTCGGGCTCCGTGGTCGGCGCCGGCGTCGTGGCCGGCGGCCCGTATTACTGCGCGGCCGGCAGCCTGTACAACACCGGCATCTGCATGGGGCAGGTGCCGTTCGTGCCGCCCAACCCCGCGTTGATGGTGAGCGCCGCCAAGCGCTTCGCGTCGAACGGCCAGATCGATCCGCTGGACGGCATGCAGCGCGGCCGCATCTACGTGTTCAGCGGCACCCGGGATACGATCGTGTACCAGCAGGCCGTCGACGCGACCGTGTCGTTCTACAAGCAAGCCGGCGTGCCCGGCGGCAATATCTCGTACGTGAACACGGTGCCGGCCGGCCATGCGCTGATCACGCCGTCGTTCGGCAACGACTGCCCGGCCAATGCCGCGCCGTACATCAGCCGCTGCACGGTCTCGAACCAGAGCTACGACCAGCCGGGCGCATTGCTGGCGTTCATCTACGGTACGCTGAAACAGCCGGCCAGCCAGCTCGGCGGCAAGATCATCACGTTCAACCAGCGCGAATTCGCCGCCGCGTCGACCGGGATGGCCGACGACGCCTATGCGTACGTGCCGCAGTCGTGCGCGCAGGGCACCGCGTGCCGGGTGCACGTCGCGTTCCATGGCTGCAAGCAGTCGGCCAACGTCGTCGGGGACGATTTCTACGAGAAGACCAGCTACAACAGCTGGGCCGATGCGAACAACATCGTGGTGCTGTACCCGCAGGTCAATGCGTCCAACGTTCCGTACAACCCGAACGGGTGCTGGGACTGGTTCGGCTACACGGGCCCGGACTACGCGGTGAAGTCCGGCGCGCAGATGGTCGCCGTGAACGCGATGATCAACCGGCTCACGTCGAAGCGCTGACGCGGTAGCGTGACCGCAGGCCGGGCGTCGGGTGATGAACCGTACCGACGCGCCGGCCTGCTTAGGCGATACGCCTACGCGCCCTTCGCGAGTTCCGCATCGATCGCGGCAACGAGCGCGGGATCGTCCGAGCCGGTGTTCGGCGCGAAGCGGGCCACCACCTCGCCGTCACGGCTCACCAGGAATTTTTCGAAGTTCCACAGCACGTCGGGCGCCGGATTCGGCTCGATGCCATATCCCTTCAGACGCTCGCGGAACGGGCCATCGCCCGTGGTCACCGGCTGCGCCTGCGTGAGTGCGCGATAGAGCGGATGCTGATCGTCGCCGACGACCGAGATCTTCGAGAACAGCGGAAACTTCACGCCGAACGTGCCGGTGCAGAACGCCTGGATTTCCGCGTCGGTGCCCGGCTCCTGGCCCTTGAAGTTGTTCGCCGGAAACCCGAGCACTTCGAGCCCGTGCTCGCGCTTGTCTTCATAGAGCGCCTCGAGGCCTTCGTATTGCGGCGTCAGCCCGCACTTCGAGGCGACGTTCACCACCAGCAGCACCTTGCCCTTGAACGCGCGCAGCGTGGTCGGCGAGCCGTCGATGGCGTTCACGGGAATGTCATAGAGTGTCGAGCTCATGTCGGGATTCTTCCTGTTGGATTGGGCCGGGTCATCCGCACGTCGCTGTGCGGCGAGTACGCGGGAAATCCTAACAGGACTGCGCGGAACGCGCCGGGCGTGCGTCAGGCCCCGGCCTGGCGGGCGTCGCCGCCGTTCGCCTTGCGCCAGCGCGCGAACGTCCACATGTCGGGCTCGAGCACCGCGGTGTCCAGCCGGCTCCAGCCGTGGAACGCCCCCTCCCATCCCGGCACGGGCAGCGGCTCGGTCGAGCGGATGTCGGTCATGCCGGGGCGGTAGGCCTGGAACGGCCAGAACAGCGGCATCGCACGGCGGGACGCCATGTCGTGCCGTACTTCGTCGGCGCCGCCTTCATCCGCCACCACGTCGCACTGGAACGTCCACTCTTCCTCGTCCCACGCGAGGAACACGCTCGGCTGCCCCGCCGCGTCGAACATCAGCACCGCGTTCTGTTCCGGGCGCCAGTAGTACTCGACGATCCGCTCGCGCTCGACCACGGCCTGCAGCGCCGCGAGGATGCGCGGGTCGCTGTACGTGACGCCGATGCCGTGCACGCTCACCTGCCCCCGGTGCGCGCAATGCCGCACCTTCGCTTCCGCGAGCGCGGCGCCCAGCTTCGCCGTCATGTCCGGCGCGGACTTGCGCAGGTACAGGTCGATCAGGGACGCGTTGAACGCGTCGACGGCCTCCCGCTCGGTCGCGACGCCGGTGAGCAGGATCTTCGTGCACGCGATGTCGTCGAGGGCGGTCAGCAATTCGACGCCGTTCATGTGCGCCATCTCGTAGTCGACGACGACGGCCGCCACTTCCTCGAAACGCGCGGCGTCGGTCAGCGGGTCGCGGCCGAGCGCATTGGAGCCCTTCTTTTCGAAATCGGAATAGCCGGCCCCCGACAGCCGTTCCGGGGTCGCGCGCCGGCCGTGCGATTTGACGAAGCTCAATGCTTCGTGCGGCGTATTGAAAAAGCGGTTCAGTCGCCCGTCCCGAAAGGTCCCGCGCAATGCGTCGAGAAACCCCGGGTGATCGTCGACGAATACGACCGGCGCTGGATAAAACACCGGCTGGCTGACAAAACGGCGCATAGCGGCCCCGAATGACGTGAATCGGAAATTCGGGCCATTCCGCATTCCGGCAATGGCCCGCATACGAGCGCACGATTATCGGGCATCCCGGCGACCGCCGGCAACTGCGCGCATATTGCGCCAGCCAGAAAACCGCGCACGCAAACAATGCCGGATTTACGGCATGCCAGCAAAAAACAGCGACATCTCAAAATAACGCGCGCCCTTATGAAAAGGGCGTGCGTGGCTGCCGCATGCAGCCGTTTTTTCTGGAGTCGTCCATGTTGACGCGAGAAACCATTCCGCAAATCCTTTCCCGCAACCCGCTGCTGCTGTCGACCGATATCGATGCGGCGACATCGCAAAAGACGTTTCACCACGTCATCGACATTTATCTCAAGGATTCAAATGCCTTCATGAACACCTACTTTGCACGTTATTTCGAATGGCAGGGCGTATGCCGCGAACGGTGGTTTCACGAGTGCATTCACGACAACCTGCTGGCCGCGGGCGGCACGTTCGTCACGAAGCGCGCGCACCAGGAGTACATCCAGGAAACCTTCCCGTTCCAGCGCGTCGACTGCTACCTCAACACGTGGCAGGTACGCCAGTGCTCGGCCTATCTGCTGTTTCGCTTCTGCATCGACGGGCGGCCGGTGTCGCTCGGCTACCAGCAGATCATCTTCGCGGGCACCGACAAGCGCATCCGGCGTTTCCCGGCCGGCATCGTCGAGCGGGTCAAGGAATATGAACTGAACCTGCCGTCGTCCGACAACTAAGCCACCTCCTCTCGCCCGACACGCCCGTGTCGGGCGTCGCAGGCCAACCGCCCGGCGCGCTACGCCGGCACGCCCGGCTCCGGCAGCCGGAGCGTGAAGGTCGTCAGCACGCCGGGCACCGACTCGCAGTCGATATGCCCGCCGAACACCTCGCAGACCCGGCGGCAGAACACCAGCCCGAGGCCCGCGCCGCGCCCGTGCGACTTGGTCGAATAGAACGGATCGAAGATATACGGCAGCACGTCGGCGGCAATGCCGGGGCCCGTGTCGCGAACGCGCAGCACGCAGCATCCGCCGTCGCGATCGGCGACGATCTCGACGCGGCTCGTCGCGCCGCCCGTCGTCGCCTGCAGCGCGTTCTTCAGCAGGTTGAACACCACGAACAGCATCAGCGCATCGGACCCGTAGAACTGCAGGCGCGGGTCGATCGGCATCACGTCGATGCGATCCCGCTCGCCGGTGGCGAACGGATAGCAATCGAGCGCGACGTCGATGCAGCGCCGGATCGAATGCGGCGCGAAGCTCTGGCGATCCACGCGGTCCAGCGTGAACATCGCCAGCGACATGTCGACCACCGCATGCGTGCTGCTCACCTGGCGATGGATCGCGGACACCAGCGACGGCAGGCGTTCGAGCTGCTCGGGGTCGAGGGTGTCGTCCATCAGCCGGTGCTTCACGGCGAGCTGGTAGCTGCGCAGCAACGCCGGCATCGCGCTGCCGAGCTCGCCGACATACATGCCGATCGCCGCGAGCGGCGTCGCCACCTCGTGCGCGACCGTCGCGGCGGCCAGGAACGGCCGCATCAGCCGATAGCGCACGATCGTCATCGCGAGAATGCCGAGGCTGATCGCGATGAAGATCGCACCCGGCGGATAGAACCGGTAGCCGTAGTTCACCGCGTAATCGACCGCGGCGACCGAATACAGCCCGAGGCTGAGCAGGCAGAAATCCAGCAGCTTGCGCTGGTCCGGGGTGCGCGTGCGGCGCTGCGCGACGAACAGCAGCCACGCGCTGCGCGCGGCGACGACGATCGTCTGCGCCACGTGCACCGGGTGCAGGCGCCCTGCCCGCGGATAATCGCCGAAATAGAAATGCCCGATGCCGTCGACCACCTCCTTGCCGGCCAGCAGCAACACCGCCAGCACGAGGCTCATCCCGTATGACGCGAGCAGCAGCGGGCGCTCATCGGGCCGGCCGGCGACTTCCGTGACGAAGTGATAGAACGTCGTCGGCAGGAACACGATCGACAGGTAGCCGACCTTGGCGAGCACGCTGGCGATATCCGGCCGGGTGGTCTGGAACAGGAACGCCCAGGTCGCCTGCCAGAAGAAGGTGGCGACGCACATCAGCACGAACGGCGTCGAGCGTCGCGTCACGCCTTCGGTCAGCCAGACGTAGACGCCGAAGCCGAGGAAGAGCGCGGACACAAACGCGGGCAGGATCGAATACATGCGGCTCGGTTCCGTTTCGAAAGGGGTTCCGCGGCGTCATGCCGGGGGCATGGCGGGATGCAGGGCGTCGTGGGCGCGACCGGTTAGCGGGATGACGCGTCCGGACATTATTGCGCCGGTGGACGGTGCGGCGCAGGTCGTCTTCTGGAATATTTGTACTGTTTCGGCCATCGTTTGAGTCGGGCCGACGCTTATCGCGCTGGGTTGCATTGTGTCCCCTGATTTGTTTTTGGTCGTTTGACGGTTTGACGGATGGATGGCCCGCATCCGCGCCGGGATTCTGTGATCGCAGATTATCGTTTCGGGCCCACCGAAATTCACTGCGGCAGTTGGTACTTGGGAATAAGTGGTTGACCAGAGTACCGTGAATTATATTTAATCGCGCAACCGAGATTGATTAATGCAAATCAATTAACATCAAATAAATTGCCACTGGCCGAATTGCACTATCCGATCACCAATTCATACATATTATTCCCAGCGCACCACTGATTTATTATGCAGCATTTCTGACGAAGTTTTACCTGTCAGTGCTGCGGGGTCATGCGCGGGCATCCTACCACCGCAAGACGCACGCTGGCCGCTGACCAGCGACCGCACGGCCTCTCGGGAAATCCTTCACGATCGTCAACGTCATCGAATCCGCCAGCCGGATACACTGGCGCCTGCTCATGCGCGGCAGCCGCGGTGGCCATCCTGTCGTCGTCGCCGCGGATAACGACAACGAACGGAGAATGAATGCTGAAACGCGCGTTTTCAATGCTTTTGCTGTTGACGGTCAGCCTGATCGGCCAACATGCGTTCGCCGAGCCCACGCTCGAATTCAGGACGGGCGGCGAGACCCGGTCGTATACGCGGCAGGCGCTGCTTGCGCGACCGGATCTTGCGGAGGTTCGTGTGCCGCGTGACGTCGCGTACGGCACGCCGATGACCTTCCGCGCCGTGCCGCTGGCCGACCTGCTCGACATCGCGGCACTGCCCGCGGACGATGTGCTCGAAACGCGTGCAGCCGACGGCTTTGCCGCGCAACTGCCGATGGACCTCGTGCGTAATCGCAATCCCGAAGGCGCCGTTGCGTGGCTCGCGGTGGAGGATCCCGCGAAGCCTTGGCCGAAGCTGCCCGGCAAGGCAGTCAGCGCGGGGCCGTTCTATCTGGTGTGGGTCGGGAAGGAAGCGTCGTCGGTTCGCAACGAGCAGTGGCCTTTCCAGATCGTGCAGTTCGCGACGCAAAAGTCTCCCGCCGCGCGGTGGCCGGCGCTTGGCGTGGAGCCGGCGCTATCGGCGACGGATCCGGTTCGCGCGGGGCAGCGTCTGTTCATCACGCAGTGTCTCGCTTGCCATCGGCTCAACGGGGCCGGCAGCGCGGATAGCGGGCCGGATCTCAACTCGCCGATGAATCCGGTCGAGTATTTTCAGCCTGCGGCGTTGCATCGCTATATCCGCAATCCGGCGGCGGTTCGGGATTGGCCTGGGAGGATCATGCCGGCGTTTTCGCAGGATCAGTTGAGCGATCGGGAGATCGATTTGATTGTGGCGTATTTGGGGTATATGGCGCGGAGGAAGGTCGGGCAGTGAGGGGCGCGGGTGATGTGTGGGCAGTCGCAAGCCGCACCGTGGGTTCATGCCCTTGCGCGGCTTGCGACACTGCCTCAACTGCTTACGACCGATGAACCTGGTGTCGATTTAGGTTTCGACTTGGCTGTCGGCTTAGCTGTCCGCTTTGCTTTCGGCTTAGCTGCCGGCGCAGCTGCCGGTGTAGCTGCCGGTGTAGCTGCCGGTGCACCTTTCAACTTGGACGGCGGCCGGTTGTGGCATTTGACAGCAATATCGCCAAGCTTCTTCATGCCTGTAGGCGCGAAATGCGCAGTGTTGTGCTTCGGTAGTGCGTCACTGTCGCGGCCACGAACACGCTCGTGAATGGAATGCATCAACTCCTGCAGGTATGCATTCCTGTGCATATCCTGAGCGCCAGACCAAACATACGTGGCATTGGTCCTGTTCTTGGCCTTCTTGCTGGGGGTCCAGGAGCGTTTGCGGATGTAGAATTTCCCGGCAACAATGACTGAGTCGATCAGCTCATTCGCGCCATAGCCACTCTTGCGCGCAGGGTAAGCAGCCTTGATATGCTGCCATGAAGTGTTCGCTTTCGTGGGCGCATCGTCGGTCAGATCATCGTCGAAGGCGAATAGCGACAAATAAGGCGCGGGCGCTTTGGCACTACCGCACATCTCCCCGATTTTCTCGAGCCCCGTCAGCTCTTTCTGGATATCGGAGTATCTCAAGCGCTCCTTGACAGAAATGGCAGCCACGACAGATTCGGCAGGGACGACAACTGCATCACCATACTTGAAATAGGCCGCGAACCTGGCGCTATCATAGACAATGATGTCCGTCTGACCGGAATTCCATTCGAAATCGAGATTAACGACAAATCCGGTTGCCACGGTCAGCTGAGAGGGTAGAGAATCCCTCAAGAAGGTAGCCAACAAACCCTCTACAAATCGCCCCTCTTCTCCGCTGTGAACCGATGCATTATTCACTGGATGAGGCAATAAAGTCCGGAACATGCCTGCTGCCCGGGTCAGCTCGTCGCATTTTAAATTTAAAAAACCCCGCAAATCGTCGCTTGTTGACATGAAACCCTCTATTTTATTTAATTGAACAACCCCATACGAATAACACTCTTTTCACATCCATCGCCTGATTGCAATTATCGAAAAATCCGACCAAATTGCATTGGCCGATCATATACTCCCGCATCTGAAAATTTTCCGGCACTCACTGCGCGAATACGGAAGAGCAAGTAGAAAAGCTCGTCCGGGATGTCCGCGTGTACCGCAAGTGCTCCGCGTGCGCTGGTTACCCTGAAAGGAATGAGCGGTGCGGCTGGCGCGCCAGCCCAGTCTCGCTGCTCACCTGCCCAGGCAAACAAATGGAGAGGCCCAAGTTGTACGTAGACAAATGCGCTTGTCATGCCGATTAATTTCATGTCAGGGAAGACTTCAACACCCTGACAGATGTCGTATGTAAGCGATGCCCTTGTAAGAAATGGATGGCGCACGATCCGACCATCCTTTATATCCCTATCTAAAACAGCAAATAGATAGTGGCCTGCCTCCGGCTTTCGAGCATCCAGACTTGCCCGCCATTGCTCCATCGCATCCTTCGGGAAATATGGATGACATTCCGATTCCGGCATCAGGGAAGCAAGGAAAAGCGCACGCCAAGCCACGGACAACAGGAACGCGTGAAAATCGCCATCGTAGGTGAGAACCTCATCGCACTGCGAAAAGTACGGCTTCAACACCATCCGGGCAAATTTCTGTTCATATCCGCCAAAAATTGCCTCACAGCGCTTGCAAAGCATGCGAATTCTTACGGTGTCCTGCTGACGTTTGAGTGGCGCCTCGGAAAAGCGAAGGTTCATTGATCCCGTTACTTTCCCGATGTACCTGGACACCAACCTCGGATGCACGTGCCCACGCTCTTCAGGTGCCCCTTGTCGACAAAGCGCACATTTTTCGGGCGGATCAACTTCAAGCAACCTGTGATAAAAATCCATGACGGCAATGGCCTCGTTCATGATTCGTGCAAGGTGGCGTTGACTCCAATGAGGTCCATCGCCTGTCGCCCCGCTACTCCCGCCGATCCTTTTTGAGCAACCCATAAAGCGCGCTATCCGACACTTCGTCGCCAACGATCCATCGATCCCGCAGCAACCCCTCCCGCACGAACCCCAGCCGCTCAAGCACCCGCGCCGACGCCACATTGCGCGGATCGATATCCGCCTCAAGCCGATTCAGGTTCAACGCACCGAACGCATGCTCGACCAGCGCACCAGCCGCTTCACCCATATACCCGCTTCTCCAATGCCGGCGCTTCAGGCTGAAGCCGATCTCCGCCCGTCGGCATTGCTCGTTCACATGAAAAAGCGCGCAATCCCCGAGCACTTCGCCGGTCTCGCGCGATTCGACGACGTAGTTGAAAGCCGTCCCGTCGGCAGCCGTCGTCAATTTACGCGCGATACGTTCCCTTGCCTGATCCAGGCCGGCCATCACCGAAAACGAGAAATACCGCATCGCCTCCGCGTCCGACCAGATCTCGAACAGTGCGTGCGCATCTTCTTCCTTGAGCGGCCGCAACGTGAGGCGGGCCGTAGTCAACGTGGCAGGTTCAAACGGAGACATGTAAGCGGGAAATCAAAAAAAGTGCCTCATTGAACCACGCACCCCCGCGTATCAACAACCACACACAGCCTCGCTATATACGTACGTCTGCACCAACTCCCACACGATCAACACAATCAACCGGATCGTTCACAAACAAGCACCACAACCCCAATCCCCCACGTAAACCCCACCCAAAGATTTCCCCTTCCGTAAGAACCCGGTAAGCGGACGCTTTTACCTTACACACGGGCGCATCGAAACAACAACACACGAAGATTGCCTGTTTGCGCCCCTCGCCCCCATCCCTGTCCGGGGGCCCACACCCACGTGGATCGCCAGCCGTTCAGGCACAGCCCGAACGACGGCGTTCCATCAGGCAAAGGAGACATCTATGCAGGAGACGAAAATGGACCTCGACCGTGTCGAGAAAATCAGGTCGAGCACGGCCTACCGCGAACTGGTGCGCAAGCGCTCGACGCTCGGCTGGACGCTGACCGCACTCGTGCTGGTCATCTACTACGGCTACGTACTGCTGATCGCGTTCGACAAGGACTTGCTCGCCGCGAAGCTCGGCGCGGGCGTGACGACCTGGGGCATGCCGATCGGCCTGTTCGTGATCGTCTTCACCGTGGCGATCACCGGCCTCTACGTGCGCCACGCCAACAGCACCTACGACGACCTCACCGACCAGATCAAGCGGGAGGCCGCATGAAGCGCCTGCACCTTCCCGCCGCGGCCGCCCTGTCAGCCGCCTCCGCCAGCAGCTTCGCCGCCGGCGGCGATCTCGGCCAGGCCGTCAAGCAGGCGACCAACTGGACCGCGATCTGCATGTTCGTCGTGTTCGTGGTCGCCACGCTCTTCATCACCAAATGGGCCGCGCGCAAGACGCGCTCGGCCGCCGAGTTCTACACGGCCGGCGGCGGCATCACCGGCTTCCAGAACGGCCTGGCGATCGCGGGCGACTTCATGTCTGCCGCGTCATTCCTCGGCATCTCGGCCGCCGTCTACGCGAACGGCTATGACGGCCTGATCTACTCGATCGGCTTCCTGGTCGGCTGGCCGATCATCACGTTCCTGATGGCCGAGCGGCTGCGCAATCTCGGCCGCTTCACGTTCGCCGACGTGGCCGCCTACCGCTTCAAGCAGACCCCGCTGCGCGCGTTCGCCGCGTCGGGCACGCTGGTCGTGGTGGCGTTCTACCTGATCGCGCAGATGGTCGGCGCGGGGCAGTTGATCAAGCTGCTGTTCGGCCTCGAATACTGGATCGCGGTGGTGATCGTCGGCGCGC
Organism: Burkholderia pyrrocinia; assembly: GCA_001527685.1. Classification (GTDB taxonomy): domain Bacteria; phylum Pseudomonadota; class Gammaproteobacteria; order Burkholderiales; family Burkholderiaceae; genus Burkholderia; species Burkholderia pyrrocinia_D. Next base: position 130,861 of record LOZU01000023.1, on the reverse strand, counting down.
TGATGATGGTGTACGTGCTGTTCGGCGGCATGACCGCGACCACCTGGGTGCAGATCATCAAGGCCTGCCTGCTGCTCGCGGGCGCATCGTTCATGGCATTCATGGTGCTCTGGCAATTCAACTTCAGCCCCGAGGCGCTGTTCGCGAAGGCGGTCGAGGTGCACGAGAAGAAGACGTCGATCATGGGCCCCGGCAACTTCATCAAGGATCCGATCTCGGCCATCTCGTTCGGCATCGCGCTGATGTTCGGCACGGCCGGCCTGCCGCACATCCTGATGCGCTTCTTTACGGTGCCGAATGCGAAGGAAGCACGCAAGTCGGTGTTCTGGGCAACCACCTGGATCGGCTACTTCTACATCCTCACGTTCATCATCGGCTTCGGCGCGATCGTGCTGGTGAGCACCAACCCGATGTTCAAGGATGCGGGCGGCAAGCTGCTCGGCGGCGCCAACATGGCCGCGGTGCACCTCGCGAGCGCGGTCGGCGGCAACGTGTTCCTCGGCTTCATCTCGGCGGTCGCGTTCGCGACCATCCTCGCCGTGGTCGCGGGGCTGACGCTCGCCGGCGCGTCGGCGGTGTCGCACGATCTCTATGCAACCGTGTTCAAGCGCGGCCAGGCATCGAGCGCGAGCGAGCTGCGCGTGTCGCGCATCACGACGGTCGTGCTCGGCATCGTCGCGGTCGTGCTCGGCATCGTGTTCGAGAAGCAGAACATCGCGTTCATGGTGTCGCTCGCGTTCGCGGTGGCGGCTTCCGCCAACTTCCCGGTGCTGTTCATGTCCGTGCTCTGGCGCGGCTGCACGACGCGCGGCGCGACCATCGGCGGCTTCCTCGGGCTGCTATCGGCGGTGCTGCTGACGATCCTGTCGAAGGCGGTGTGGGTCGACGTGTTCCACTACGCGAATGCGCCGTTCCCGTACGCATCGCCCGCGCTGTTCTCGATGGCGATCGGCTTCGCCGGCATCTGGCTGTTCTCGGTGACCGACCAGTCGGCCCGCGCACGCATCGACCAGGCCGGGTTCGACGCGCAAACGGTACGCTCCGAAACCGGCATCGGCGCGTCGGGGGCGGCAAGCCACTGAGCCGCAGTCCATTCGCGTGACGGGGGCGACGCGGCGGCCCGGCGACAGCGCCGGGGCCGCGCTCGCCCCCTTCGCTTTATCTTTATCTCTCTCCTCAGACCCCGAAGCCCGGCGCGGGAAACACCGCCGCCAGCCGGGACACCACCTCGCGCCCGCGCACCGACAGCAGCACGCGCGTGGCTTCGCTCGCGGTGGCGTCGAGCTGCACCAGGCCGCGGCTGAGCAGCGACCGGATCTCCGCCAGTTCCCGCTCCAGCCCGCCGGGTGTGCTGGCCAGCACCATCAGCGTGGCGATTTCATGCGGACTCAGCATCGCACCGGCTCCTCATTCGATACCTTCGCCGGGCAACGCACGCGCCGGCGCACGGAACGACGGCACCTCGCCATTCACAGCAGCACGATCTGATGCTCGACCACCGGCTCCGCGTCGGCATGCGCGCGCGCGTCGCGCTCGGACACGATCCAGCCGGGCGTCTTCGGCGCGAGCTGGCCGGTCTTCAGCCAGCCGAGCGGAATCGGCCACAGCGTCGATTCGAAGCGGCTGTGGAAGAACGCGAAATGGCCGATGCTGTCGACGCCGATCGCATCGGGGCCGATCCGCAGATGCACGACCCGGCTGCGCGTGAAATACCGCAGCAGCCGCTCGATCGCCGGAATCGTGCCGAACGGATCGTCGGTGACGCTCGCGGCGAGCACCGGCGCGCGCATCGCGGCGAAGCGCCGGACCAGCGAGCGGCGCTGCGCATCGTCGCGTTCGATCGGCGCGTGCCGGTAGGTGTCCTCGAACTCCGGCCGGCTGCGGCTCCACGACAGCGCGACGCCTTTCGGCGTGTCCTCCATCCAGCCGAGGCGCTTGGCCGGGAAATAGCCGAACAGCGCCGACAGCGCCGGCATCACGACATGCCATTTCCACAGCATCGCGAGCCTGCTGCGCGGCGCATAATCGCGCCAGTGCGCGTACTGCGCGCCCATCGTGAACACGCGGCGCACGAGGTGGTTCGACGGCGCGAGGCCCGCGACGAAGCCGCCGATGCTGTGCGCGACCACGTCGATCGGCTGGCCGGGGAATTCGGCCAGTGCGTAACGCAGCACCGCCTCGAAATCGCGCTCGCCCCAGTCGAGCCAGGTCGCGTCGAGCCGGTCGAGCCGCGCGGGCCGCGATTCGCCGATGCCGCGGTAGTCGTACACGATCGCATCGTAGCCGTGCCGGTGCAGGTAGCCCGCAAACCGGAAGTAGTAGCGGCAGCGCACGGACGTCGCCGCGTTCACGATCACGACGGGCCGCGGCTCGCCGTCGGCGCCCCCCGCGCGGTGCCGCCAGACGAAGCCCTTGATCGGATAACCGTCGGCCGCGGTCACGGCAAACGGTTCCGGCTCCGGCATGCGTGCGTCCTTCTCACTCATTCTTTGTTCTCCACATGCTCGAGTGTCATGCGTGACGCGTCCGTAAAGCCTCGGATGTCCCTTGCGGACGCGCCACATTGCCTATTTCACTTGACTGCGTGAATTCCCTCAATCAATCTTCTTGCATCACTCGCATGAGGAGCGCGCATGGCAGTCCCTCTCGTCAGGCTTCCGTCGCTCGACCTGGTCCGCGGCTTCGTCGCGGTCGGCCGGCGCATGAGCATTACGCTCGCGGCGCAGGACCTGTGCCTCACCCAGTCCGCGGTCAGCCGCCAGGTCAACGCGCTCGAGGAAGCGCTCGGCGTCAAGCTGCTCAACCGCGGCTACCGCGCGATCTCGTTCACCGCCGAGGGCGAGCGGCTGTTCCGCGCGGCGGACGGAGCGGTCCAGCAATTGCAGGAAGTCGTCGACCTGCTCACGCATCCGAAATCGCGCCAGCCGGTCACGGTCACCGCGAGCATCGGCGTATCGGCGCTGTGGCTGCTGCCGCGCCTCGGCAACCTGCAGCGCCTGCATCCCGACATCGACCTGCGGGTTGCCGCGACCGACCGGGTGCTCGACGCGCGCACCGAGGGCATCGACCTGTCGATCCGCTATGCGCCGACGAGCGGCGTGCCGTCGGCCGCGATCCGCCTGTTCGACGAGGTGATCGTGCCGGTCGCGCATCCGTCGCTCGGGATCGTGGCGCTCGACGCGGACACCGTCGCGCGCCACGTGCTGCTCGAATTCGACGGTGCGCGCCGCCCGCTGCTGCAGTGGTCCGATCATCTGAGCGCGCTCGGCCTCGACGCGCTGCGCCCGCGCGGCATCCTGCGCTTCAACCAGTACGACCAGGTGATCCAGGCCGCGCTCGCCGGCCGCGGGATCGCGCTCGGCCGCCGTGCGCTGGTCGAGCCGCTGCTCGCGGACGGCCGCCTCGTCGCGATCGGCGAGGCCGGCGCGGGCCGCGCGACCGGCCACGCGTACTGGCTGTGCCATGCGGACGAGACGCTGCGCGACGACGTGCGCGCGGTGGTCGACTGGATCGTCGACGAAGCCCGCGCGGCCGCGTCCGACGACGCGCCTGCATCGCCCGCGCCTGCTGCCTGAGCGTCGCGCGCCGCCGCCCGCAACTACCAAAGATGGTAGTTGCCCCCGGCAAAAGCGGCGGGTGAAATCGACAGCGTTCCAACGACCGCAACGCGGCGTGCGTGGCCTCCCGAGCCGTGCATCGGTACGCCGCGCCTCAGGAGGAATGCCCCGATGAAACCCCGCAAGCCCGTGTTTGCCGCCGCCATCGCGCTTGCGATGCTCGCCGGCCATGCCACAGCCACCACCCCTGCCACCGCCGCGGATCGCGTGATCCGGATCACCGGTTTTGGCGCAACCTCGGGCGTGCTGCGCCCGTTCGGCATCAACAGCGAGGCCGCGCTGCGCGCGGCGGCCGACGACATCAACCGCGACGGCGGCGTGAAGCTCGGCGACGGCACCCGCGGCCGGCTCGAGATCAGCTACCTCGACGACAACTGCAAGCCCACCGAAGGCGTGGACATCGTGCGGCGCCTCGCGCAGACCGACACGCTCGCCGCAGTCGGCACGACCTGTTCGCCGGTCGTGCAGGCCGTGTTCGGTTCGCTGCAGAAGAAGGCCGGCGACGCGACCGATTCCGGCCTGCAGCTGCCCGTCTTCACCGACGTCGCGATGAAGATCGGCCTCGCGAAAACCTCCGACTGGTCGTTCCGCAACATTCCCGACGAGAACGCGATGTACGACGACGTGTTCGCGTGGGTGCGTCGCGAGCATCCGGACGCACGCACGGTGTACGGCGGCGTCGAGCAGAACTTCGTCCACTCGAACCAGACCTGGTACCAGGTGATGAAGCCGCAAGCGCAGGCGGCCGGCTTCGAGATGCTCGGCGAGACGCGCTGGCTGCTCGACGACACGAACTTCGCCGAGCAGGTGCGCGCGATCAAGGCCGCGAACGCCGACGTCGTCGCGATCTCCGCGCATCCGTACTCGGCATGCGGCGTGCTGAAGGAAATGCAGCGCCAGGGCGTGCGGCCGAAGGTGCTGGTCGGCCTGACGAGCAGCTCGACGCCGGAGCTGCTGAAGGTGTGCGGGCCAGCGGCCGAAGGGCTCGTGATCCCGACCAGCTTCGCGACGATCAACCCGGGCGCGCAGAAGGCCGCGGCCGAGACCGCCCGCTTCGGCGGCTACGCGGACCTGCACAGCATGGCCGCGTGGGAAATCCTCTACATGATCCGCACCGCGATCGAGACGCGCGGCGTGCTCGCGAAACCCGACACCGTGCAGGCCGACCGCGAGAAGATCCGCGCGGGGCTCGCCGCGATGAAGACGGCCGACGGCCTGCTCGGCACCGTGCGGCGCACGCCGGAGCGCGAATCGATCAAGCCGTTCGTGCTCGTCGAGGCGCGCCGCAACGTGTGGACCGTGATCGAGCGGCCCGCGCCGCGCAACGAACTCGCACACGTCGCGCAACCGGCCAGCCTGCCGTGACGGAGCCGCTCGTCGCGCTGCACGGCGTTGAGTGCCGTTTCGGCGACGTGCGCGCGGTCGACGGCCTCGACCTCGACCTCGCGCCCGGCGAGACGGTCGGCCTGATCGGACCGAACGGTTCCGGCAAGAGCACGACGCTCGGCCTCGTCGCCGGCACGCTGCGCCCGACGGCCGGCACCGTCTGCTTCGCGGGCGCGGACGTGACGCGCATGCCCGCGTGGCGGCGCGTCGCGCTCGGCATCGCGTGGACGTCGCAGCAGCCGCGCGTGTTCGAGCGGCTGTCGGTGGGCGACAACCTCGCGGCGGCCGGGCGCGACGCCGCCGATGCGGCGCTCGCGTCCGCAGGGCTCGCGCACAAGCGGCATGCGCTGGCCGCCACGCTGACCTTCGCGGAACGCCGCCGGCTCGAACTGGCGCGCGCGCTCGCGCAGCGCCCGCGGCTGCTGCTCGTCGACGAACCGGCGTCCGGGCTCGACGCGGACGAGCTCGCGGTGCTGCAGGAGCGGCTCGCCGCGCTGCGCGCGCTCGGCGTCGCGGTCGTGCTCGTCGAGCACCGGATCGGCTTCGTCGCGCGGCTTGCCGAACGCATCGTCGTGCTCGAACGCGGCCGCGTGCTGGCGGATGGCACGCCCGCGCGCGTGCTCGCGGATCCGGCCGTCGGCCGTGCGTATCTGGGTGACGATCTCGGCGGTTCAGCATCGCCGGAGCCAGATCTCGCGGCGGGCTGACGTGAGTCCGCTGCCGTTCGACGCCCTTGCACTAGGCGCCTCGTACGCACTGCTCGCGACGGGCTTCACGCTCGTGTTCGGCGTGCTGCGGCGCGTGAACCTCGCGTACGGCGCGACCGTGATGTTCGGGCTGTACGTCGCGATCCGGCTGACCGAATCGCTGCCGCCCGTCGCCGCGTACCTCGCCGCGCCGGTGATCGCGGTCGCGGCCACGCTCGTCGTCAACCTGTACGTCGAGCGCCTGTGCTTCACGCCGCATCGCGGCGGCGCGAGCGTCACCGCGATGGCCGCGAGCTTCGCGGTGTGGATGCAGATCGAGGACGCGGGCGTGCATCTGCTGCCCGCGCACGCGAATCCGTTCCCGTCGCCGTTCGCGCAGTTGCCGGCCGCGTGGCAGGCCGGCGCGTTCCGCGCGGACCATGCGATCGCGCTCGGCTGCGCGGCGCTCGCGACGCTCGGCTGCTGGCTGCTGCTGCACCGCACCCGCTTCGGCCTCGCGGTGCGCGCGATCGTCGACGATGGCGCGGCCGCCGCGTTCATGGGCATCGACGTGCGCCTCGTGTCGACGCGCGTGTTCGCGCTGGCGGCCGCGCTCGGCGCGCTCGGCGGCTGCCTGATCGCCGGCATGCAGGGCCAGGTGAGCGCGATGTTCGCGATGTGGGCGACGCTGAAGGGGCTCGCGGCTGCCGTGCTTGGCGGCTTTGGGTCGTTGCCGGGGGCGATCGCGGGTGGCCTTGCGCTTGGCGCAGTCGAAACCGTGCTGCAGGCACGGGTGGGCGCGGAATACCGTGATCTCGCCGCGAACCTGCTGCTGTTCGCGGTGCTGTGTGTGCGGCCAGGTGGGCTCACGTCGCTCGTGCCGGGGCGTCGTGCGCGTGTCGCGTTGCTTGATCGCGCGGAGGGTGGCCTGTGACGCTGCTTGCGAATTTTGGGCTGCTGGCGTTTCTTGCGCTGTCCGCTTATGTGCTCGCGATTGGCGGCGATTTGTCGTTCGGGCAGCAGGCGTTGTTCGGGATCGGTGCGTATGCGGGTGCGTCGGCGACGGTGCTTGGTTCGTGGTCGCTCGCGGTCGCGCTTGTGCTCGCCGCCTTGGTCGGCATCGTAGCCGGGTTCGTGCTGCGCGCGCTCACGCTCCGGCTGCGCGCGCTCGGTTTCTCGCTCGCGACGCTCGCGGCCGCAGAGGCGGTGCGCCAGGCGCTCGCGGTCATGCGCGTGCAGCGGGCCGGCGCGGATGGCGAGTTGGTCGGGCCGAACGGCGCGGAAGGTTTTGCCGGGATCCGCTACGTGTTCGAGCACGGGATGACGCCCGGTGACGTCGCGCTCGTCGTGTGGAGCGTGCTCGCGCTGGTGCTGGCCGGGCTTGTCGTGCTCGAGCGCACGCGCTTCGGCCGAGCGCTGCGGATGACCGGCGAGGATCCCGCGCTCGCCGCAGCGCTCGGCATCGACGTGCGGCGCACGAAGCTCGTTGCGGCGGCACTTGCGGGCGGGATCGCGGCGGTCGGTGGCGCGCTGTATGCGCACTGCAATACCTATATCGAGCCAGACAACTTCGATTTGATGCTCGGCATCCACGGCTTGTCGTACGCGTTGATCGGCGGGCTCGGCGCGCCGATTGGGCCGTTCGCGGGGGTGGCCGTGGATCTCGGGCTGGTCGAGGGGAGCCGGTTGTTTCACGGTTATCGGATGATCGCGTTCGGTGGTCTCGTTGCAGCGATCCTTGTCGTGCGGCCGCGCGGGCTGGTTGATGAGGCGCTCGTTGCGAAGCTATGCGGGTGGTATGCGACGCGTATTCGGCGCGTGACGCGCGCCTTTTCCCTTTCGCTGCTGCTGTCGCGCCGCTTGCGCCGACGCGCGTCGCGGCGACAAACGGAGCAAACATGATCCTTCCGCATTCCTCCCCCGCCGCCGCCCGGTGGCGGCTGCGCCGCGCGCGCGCGCTGGCGACACTCGTCTTGCTGGCGGCCGCCCTGCCCACCGCACACGCCGCCGCCCCTGACGCGCGGATCGCATGCAAGCCGGCCGGCGCCGCGTACGCGTATGACTGCGCGATCGACCTCGCCGATCCGCACACGCGTGCGCCCGTCGACGGCGCGCGCTTCACGGTGACTGCCGACATGCCGTCGATGCCGATGGCGCACAACATCACGCCGGTGGACGCGATGCCCGACGGACAGTCGGGGCGCTACCGCGCGCGGCTCGCGCTAGAGATGGACGGCGTGTGGCTCGTCAAGCTGACGTTCAGTGCGCCGGTGCGTGATCGTGTGCTGAGGCGGGTGCGGTTCGAGGGTGCTCATTGAGCCGCCTGCTCGGCGGCCCGACGATTGCCCGCCGCGCTTGCGGCGCGCCTGGTCAGCGCCCCGCGTCCGCGGGCCCCGGATAGCTCATTGGCATTATTTCGAAAGCGAACGACGAAACGGCCGATTGTTGCCCGTCAAATTAACGGAATGCGCATCGATCGCTCATGGAATTCAATTCATGTCAGTAATCCCCAATTTGACAGCATGCCGGTTTCCAGTTTTAAAGACTATCCTTACTCGAATACAAGCCATCGCATAGAATCCCAAAAGAATCGATGGGGTGTTTCGGATTGGTGCGAACGCATGGTGAATCGGTGCTGCGCGCCCGTGCATGCGCGCGGCAGATTCCCCATCGGCTCGACCGCCCGTATGAAATTCCGCATGAGGAACACTCATTGAAGTATGAAAAAGCAGGCACATGTTCATTGATCGATTTGCGAAATTTCCAAGCGATTGCTTCATGTGTTGGACCCAGCTCGGCAGTGGCTGGCGCGCAAGCAGGCCTTCGAGGCATGGGAGATGGTAAAGGGTTATCCATTTCCGGGATGCCCTGTCCAGAAACGTAGCATTCCTTATGAATTACCTTCTCTCATGAACTCCATCCAACAAGTCGGTAATACCCCTCCTGGACACGCAATGCCCAAGGTACTACTGCTCGACGACGACGTCGAGCTGCGCGAGGAGATTTCCGTCTTTCTGGAAGGCCGTGGCTGGCAGGTCAGTCAGGCGGGTACGGTCGCGGAGTTCAAGGGATTGGCCGTGCAGGCCGACATGGCGGTGATCGACGTGATGCTGCCCGATGGAAGTGGTTTCGAGGCGGCCGCGTGGTTGAGAGCGCAACGCAACGGCTGCGGCATCGTCATGCTGACCGCGCGCGCCGAAACCCAGGACAAGGTGAGCGGCCTGAGAGGCGGGGCCGATCATTACCTGGTCAAGCCCATCACGCTACTCGAACTCGATGCGATTCTCGATGCCTTGAGTCGAAGGGTCGTCAGTAGCTGGCGGCTCGACAGGCTGGCCGGCGCGCTGTACGCGCCAAACGGGGGGCGCCTGGAAGTCTCCGCCAACGAACGCATGCTGCTTGAATTGCTCGCGCGCTATCCGGCGCAGCCGGTCAGCCGCAGCCAGATCGCCGAACGCTTCGGCTACAGCTGGCTGGAGTACGATGAGCGCAGGCTGGAAGCAATGGTCAGCCGTCTGCGGCAGCGCTGGCGCAATGAATTGGGTACCGAGCTGCCGCTCAAGACCGTGCATCGCGTGGGCTATACCTTTACTGAGCCGCTCGCATTAGCATGAAATCCGACGGGCAGGGACGGCAGGAAAATCCGAGCACGGCAGCCCCGGCCGGGCAAGCTGTCCAGACTCAGGGAGCCACCCTGCATCTCGACCATGCGCTGAGCAAGCGACAAGCCAAGGCCGGTTCCAGGCTTCTGCCCCACGTTGCGGCCACGATAGAAGCGCTCGAATATGTGAGGCAGATCCGCTGGTTCGATGCCCGGACCTTCGTCCTCCACCTCGAGTTCGACCCCATCCTGCATTGAGCGTCCTCGGAAGACCACGCGCGTCCCCGTCGGCGTATATTTCACCGCGTTGTCCGCGAGCGTGCGCAATACGAGGCGCAGCAGGCTGCCGTCGCACAGGAAGGTCTCCGGCAATCCTTTCGCCTCGACTTCGAGCCGATGGCCTTCCGATAACGGGGTCGCCGCCGCTGCGGCATCCTCAAGCAGCGTTGTCAGTTCGGTGGGCACCGGCTTGCAATTGTTCCTCAGCAACTCGAATCCGTCCTCATGCAGCGAGTCGTTCAACAGCAACGTCAAACGCTGCGTGGCCCGCAGGATCTTCTGGTACCGGGCCGACGTCAGTGGATCGATATGCGAATCATCGAGGTTGAGATTCTGTGCGGTGGCATCGATCACAGCCAGCGGCGATCGCAACTCATGCGAGACTGTCGCCAGAAACTGGCGCTGTTCGTCCTGTGCTCGGCGCTCCGTGGCGAGCGATGCTTCGACCTGCTCCATCGCTTCTCGCAGGGCCTGGGTACGCAGCATGACCCTTGCTTCCAGGTCGCGTTCGGCCTGACGAGCCACCCGCACCGCTTCGGCCTGCGCCGCCTCCTTTGCTGCCCGCATCTCGTTGTAGCGAAAGCTGATCGCCGAGTTCATGATGAACATGAAGGCAAGCATGCCCAGATAGTCGGCATTGTCAGCAAAGATGCCCGGGGCGATCCAGCCAACGTTGCGGGCGACGCGCAGCATCGTGCCGCCGAGCAGCAGGAGCAGCACGAGCACGAGCACCCGCGACGGCTTGTTGCCACGCGACGCGAGCAAGACCGCAACCGCCAGTGAGATGACAATCACGCTCGCCTGCCAGAGCATATAGAGCGGGCGTGCCCACCAGACATGGACAACGAGCACCCAGGGCACGGCTGCGAGCGCCACGCCGAGCGTGACATATGTGAAGGCGACCGTCGCGCGGCGACAAGGCGACCGGAACAGTCCGAGATAGTGCGCCGCGAATAGCGTGCCCACCGGTGTGCCGAGTAGCCAACTCAGTATGTAGAAGGTATTGCTCGCCACCGGGAAGTCCGGCAGCAAATACTGATAGAGATAGCCTTCGGCGCCCAGCGCCGTGATCAGATTCACGAACACGCTCAGGCCGAAGAGGCCGAACGAAGCATCGCGCGTCACCCAATAGAGCCATAGACACGAAAGCAACAAGACGAGGTGTGCCGCGTCGAAAATACCAAGCAGTAGCGACTCGATGCTGACGGCCGAGATGAGCGCGTCCGGTGACCACATCACCATGGAAAAGCTCATGGTGCTGTGGCTGCGAAGCCTTAGATACATCGTGACCGGCTGGTCGGGCGGAAGGTCGAGTTGAAATACGGGGTTCCGGTACGCTACGTCGCGGCTCGCCACCGGTTGCCGGTCGCCGGCGATATGGCGTTCGTAGCCACCGGGCCGCGGCACGAACAGGGTGACGTCGTTCAGGAGCGGCGAGCGCAATTCGAGCAACCACAGCGAAGCCGCCCTGGCTGGCCGAAGTACGGTGAGGCGCAGCCACATCGCGCCTTTGACATAACCAAGCGCCGGGTCTCTGCGCTGGCCCTGGAACCTGCTGGCGACCTCGGGCCGTGACATCTGTTCCACCGTCAGCGCGCCGCCTGGGTCGTGCAACAGATCCCAGTTCTGACGGATCGGTATCCGACCCGCTTCGGGTAGCGCAATGGCCGGCGATGCGATGGCATGGCCCGTCAGGCACAACAGCAGAATGAAAACGAGCCGGAGCGCGATGTGCAATCCGGTCTCCCCCGCAGGGCCGCCGCGATCGCGCAACCCGTGACAATCGTCGTTTTTGTGCATGTATGGTCTCGACGCCTTATTGGACGCTTCTTGTTCGAGTTGTCGAAATCTCGCGCCTTCTTCATCCACTGACTCATCGCTCGCACACTGACCTAAAGGTCTTCGCCACCGCAGTTTGCGTCATTCCGTCATTCAGACACGTAAACGCACCAGGAACCATTTGGCGCACTCGTCAATAAGCCCTCGTGTCAGGACTTGTCAGCTTTGCCGTATCGAGTTTACATACGATTGGCGAACAGGGAATGAGGTGTCACGCTTAAGCCGATTGTAAGCGCAACCTCAACAATATCCAGATCTTCTGGAGGAATGCGCTCTTTTTCGATTTACTCAACCGGGATGGGTGACGCGGCAAATCAGATTCTGCAATTAAATCGGCCACAATGTATCAGTTGTGAACGGGATCGATCCCAACGAGAAAGCCGCCTCGAACCTCCTCCCATGAATGTAGCACCTAATCAAGAAGCCGATCAAGCGGAGTGGAAACTCATATCATCATCGGATTATTCCTGTTTTTATAATTCCCAATGTTTTTCTCGGTTGCATATTTTTTGATTTCGTGTGTTGCACCCGGCTCGCCGAGTGGGATCTTGCCGCACCTTTCAGGAGAGCCGATTTTATCAATAGATGGATATTAATTTTTTAATTAATTGACTTTCGTCAATAACCATGACAAAGGGGTTCATCATGCCAGAGTACAAGCTTACGCTCCATGTCGATCAAGTCGATCTGGAGACCATGCATATGGCCGGTCAAAAGATCGTGATCCGAAAAAGCACCGGCGCGGGGGGCGCCAACGTTGCCTGGCTTGCTTTCAAGCCGATGGCGAGCAATACCGTCACATGGAAGACCGATTACGGGCTTTATGCGTCGACAACCCAAATCCGTTCCGGTGCGGTAATCGATCGCATGTCGCAGCTGCCGACTCGAAGCAACCCATTTGGCTACCCGACGGACGGTCAATTATACAAACTGAGCGATGCCGGAGTATTCGAAGGCAAGCAAGGCGAAATCGAAAAAGGCGCATACGGTTTTATCAACAACTTCAGCACTGAAAAATACCTGACTTGCGGCCTTCTGCTGGCGGCCAATGTCAACGGCAAAGTTGTCATGGAACCTCAAAGTGCAGTCCTGGTGCCGGTTGGCAACAAGATGATCACCAAGCCTGTGGAAAAACTCGAGGTCTTTGTGGCTGCCAGCATTGATTCCGGATCAGTGTGCACCGAGGTCGTAGCGGATAAATTCGAGGCGACTTATAGCGGAAGCGTGACGAAAATCAGCTGCGAATACAGTGGCAGCCAGGCCAAATTTATTCCGGTCGATGAGCTGGAGCGGGCCGGCGTCGAAAATTATCTATTCCGGGCTGCGCTTTATTTTGGCAGCACAGGAATGTTACTTTGGTCGTTCAATAATTTCGATTCGATCGCTGCCGCCGCAAAGGACGCTGCGGGCGTGGTCATCAAGCAATTCAGGGACCTCGATACGGCTCACAAAACCTTCATGATTCTCGCGGCGTCGTCCACTGCCTGCGCGGCAGGAGCCAAAGCCGTCGAGAAAGTCATTAAGGAGCTGTATCCTGAAAAGACGACGGTCGATCAAGTTGGCGGCGAGGCCGATTGGGTAGAAGCCGAGGTCAAGACCTGCCAGATCGAGCGTTAATTTAGTATGTGGTGAGCAGTTCGATGGGAAAACGGCTCGATAATAGATGAGCCATTTCATGCGAAACAGGCCGGGTTATCAGGCCTGTTTCGCGTTTCTGCAAATCTCCCGAGTGGTGTCATCAATTCACGTCCTGGACGTCGAGCCCCACCCATCAGGTTAGGGTCGGACCGCGTTCGGCCAGCGACATCCCCGAAAAAGGCCTCGGCTCACATGCACTCCACGCATGCGAAAGCAGCCGAAGACTCACTTGAGCCCCCACCCCCGCCGGGTCTTTAATAGGCGCACGACCACCGCACCCATGCGGCGGGCGAACGAATCGAACGAATCCAACAGGGGAAGGAGACGACGGTGATCGGACCAGAAGAGGCATGGAAGCGCCGCTGGCTGCTCGTAATAGCAGGCGGCATCGTGATGGGCGCAGCGCTCGGCGTGCGCAACGTGCAGGGCTTGTTCCTGCTGCCCGTCACGCTCGACCGCGGCTGGTCGCGCGAAGCGTTCGGCCTCGCGCTCGCGCTGCAGAACCTGCTGTGGGGTGTCGCGCAGCCGTTCACCGGGATGATCGCCGACCGCTTCGGCTCGGCGCGCGTGATCTTCGCGGGCGCGGTACTGTACGCGCTCGGCCTCGTCGTGATGGCGCACGCGGCATCCACCGGCGTCTACACGCTCGGCACCGGCGTGATGGTCGGCGTCGCGCTGTCGGGCACGGCGTTCGGCGCGGTGTACGGCGCGCTGTCGCGACTGTTCGCGGCCGACAAGCGCGGCTGGGCGCTCGGCATCGCCGGCACGATCGGCGGGCTCGGCCAGTTCTGCATGGTGCCGCTCGCGCAAGGCATGATCGGCTCGTTCGGCTGGGTGCCGGCGATCGTCGTGCTGGCCGTCGTGATGCTCGCGACCGCGCCGCTCGCGGGCTGGCTGCGCGATCGCCCGGTCGGCCACAGCGCCGAAGGCGGCCACGACCAGACGATCCGCGCGGCGATCGGGGAAGCGCTGTCCCACCGCGGCTTCTGGCTGCTGAACCTCGGCTTCCTCGCCTGCGGCTTCCAGCTCGCGTTCATCGCCGCGCACATGCCGGCCTACCTGCTCGACAAGGGGATGACCGCGCGCGAGGCGAGCATCGCGCTCGCGACGATCGCGCTCGCGAACACGATCGGCACGTTCCTGTGCGGCTACGCGGGCGGCTTCATGCGCCGCAAGTACCTGCTGGCGGGCATCTACTTCGTCCGCTCGGCCGCAATGACGCTGTTCGTGCTGCTGCCGCTCACGCAGGCGAGCCTGTACATCTTCTCGTTCGTAATGGGGCTGATCTGGCTCGGCACTGTGCCGCTGACGAACGGCGTGGTATCGCAGGTGTTCGGCGTGCGCTACATCACGACGCTGTTCGGCCTCGTGTTCTTCGGCCACCAGCTCGGCAGCTTCTTCGGCGTGTGGCTCGGCGGCATCGTGTTCGACACGACCCACTCGTACGACCTGCTGTGGTACGGCTCGATCGCGCTCGGTGTGGTCGCCGGGCTGCTCCATCTGCCGATCAACGACCAGCGCGTCGCGCGGCTCGCCGTGCCGCTCGCGCAGCCCGCATGACGACCGCCCTGCACCCCGCGCGCCGCCCGGTTCGCGGCGCCCACCTGGCCCGCGCGGCCCGCATCGCGCGCGTGGGGTCGATGTCGCTCGCGCTCGCCGCGCTCGTCGCATGGAGCTTCGCCGGCTATCTGACGCCCGACGCGCTGCTGTCGCTGCTGACCGGCTTCTCGCTCTGCGGGTAACGCAATGACGCCCTCCTCGACGCATCCGGCCAGGCTCGATGCCGCTGCGCGCACACGCCCCGTCGACGTGCGCGCAGCGACGTTTCCGGACGACGAGGAGCTCGTGCAGGACCTGCTGCTCGAATACGAAATGACCTGGCTGCGGCATGGCGTGACGATGCCGCGGCTCGGCGCGGAGCTGACCGCGCTGCCGGGCCCGTACGCGCCGCCGCACGGCGCGGTGTACATCGCGCGCCTCGACGGCGCGCCGGCCGGCTGCGCGGCCGTGACCGCCTGCGACGGGCCGCCCGGCCGGCGCGAAATCCGCCGGCTATACGTGCGCGACGGCGCACACGCATCCGACGTGCTCGGCGCGCTGCTGGCCCGCGTCGCCGCGCTGGCCGAGCTGGACGGCTGCTCGGCCGTGCGCTGCGCGATCTTCCCCGACCTCGACCCGCGCGCCGCGACGTTCGCCCGTCATGGTTTCGACGTACGCGCGCCGGACGGCCCGCCGCCTGACGGAATGCGCGTGCCGCCCTCGATCCGCATCGCGACGCTCGAGCGGGCCTGCGTGCCGGCGCGCGCCGCGCACTGGCGCACGCTCATGCGGCGGTTGATCCCGCGCGGCCAGCCAGGGCGCACGTAAGCCGCCCCCGCCCGCCCCTTACTTTTCGACGAACGCCCGCTCGATCACATAGTCCCCCGGCTCGCCCTGATGCGGCGACACCTGCAACCCGCGCGCATCCAGCAGCTTGCCGAGATCGGCAAGCAGCGACGGGCTGCCGCACAGCATCGCGCGATCATCCTGCGCCGACAGCGGCGGCACGCCGAGATCCTCGAACAGCTTGCCGCTCTCGATCAGGTCCGTGATGCGCCCTCGGTTGTGATAAGGCTCGCGCGTAACCGTCGGGTAATAGATCAGCTTCTCGCGCAGCAGGTCGCCGAGGAATTCCGTTTTCGGCAGCTCGTCGCGGATGAAATCCGCATATGCGAGCTCGCTGACGAGACGCACGCCATGCACGAGCACGACCTGCTCGAACCGCTCGTACACCTCCGGATCCTGGATCACGCTGAGGAACGGCGCGAGCCCGGTGCCGGAGCCGAACAGGTAGAGCCTGCGGCCGGGCTTCAGGTCGTCGAGCACGAGCGTGCCGACCGGCTTGCGCGACACCAGCAGCTTGTCGCCGGGCTGCAGGTGCTGCAGGCGCGACGTGAGCGGCCCGTCCTGCACCTTGATGCTGAAGAACTCGAGATGGTCGGCGTGCGCCGCGCTCGCGATGCTGTAGGCGCGCGTGAGCGGCCGGCCGTCGACTTCGAGGCCGATCATCACGAAGTGGCCGCTCGAGAACCGCAGGCTCGGCGGGCGTTCGGTGCGCAGGCTGAACAGCGTGTCGTTCCAGTGATGCACGTGCAGCACTGTCTGTTCGGAAAAAGCGGACATGTCGGCCTCGACGACGAAACAACAGGATTAACGGAACACGACGGTCTTGCCGCCGTTCATCAGCACGCGATGCTCGCAGTGCCACTTGACCGCGCGCGCCAGCACGACGGATTCGATGTCGCGGCCGATCGTGGCCAGCTCGCGCGGGCCGGCCGCGTGGTCGACCCGCTCGACGTCCTGCTCGATGATCGGGCCTTCGTCGAGATCGGTCGTCACGTAGTGCGCGGTCGCGCCGATCAGCTTCACGCCGCGGTCGAACGCCTGGTAGTAGGGCTGCGCGCCCTTGAAGCTCGGCAGGAAGCTGTGATGGATGTTGATCGCGCGGCCGTGCAGCCGCGCGCACATTTCCGGCGACAGGATCTGCATGTAGCGCGCGAGCACGACCAGCTCGACCCGCTCGCGTTCGAGCAATTCGGCGATGCGCGCCTCCTGCGCGGGCTTGCCGCCGTCGGCGTCGGACATCGGCAGGTGATGGAACGGCAGCGCGAAGCGCGCGGCGAGCGCGCCGAGCTCCGCGTGGTTCGACACGATCGCGACGATGTCGATCGGCAGCTGCCCCGACATCTGCCGGAAGATCAGGTCGTTCAGGCAGTGGCCCTCGCGGCTCGCGAGGATCGCCACACGCGGCCGCCATTGCGCGTCGTGCACCTCGACGTCCATCCCGTACGCAATGCGCAGGCCGTCGAGCAGCCGCACGAGCGTCGTCGCGTCGGCCACGGCGGCGGGCGCGTCCACGTGCACGCGCATGAAGAAGCGGCCGTGCACGCGCTCGCGGCCCACGTCGCCGAACTGCTGCGCGTCGACGATGTTGCAGCCGGCCTCGAACAGCGCGCGCGACACGGCGTAGACGACGCCCCGGCTGTCGCGGCACGACAGTCGCAGCACGTATTCGCGGTTGGCGGCGCTCGCCGGCGCGGGTTCGCGCAGCCGCGCGAGCAGGCGGGCCGCCTCGGCGCCGTCCGGGGAAGGTCGGCCCGCGTCCGGCGCGCCGACGTCGATCAGGGATTCGCTGGTCTTCACAAGTTGTTCTCCGCAAAACCGATGCCGATCGGCACCACCATGCCGGCGAGCGGCAGATCGTCGCGCGCGATCCATGCGGTCAGCGCGTCCGCGACGGACTCCGCGGACGACGGCCGGAACCGCAGCGCGAATGCTTTCAGGCCATCGCGCGCGGCATGCCACGCGTCGGGCTCGGCGGCCTCGGCCACCGGCTGCAGGTGCGCACCGTTCACGCGCACGCCGAAGCGCAGCATTTCCTTGCCGAGGCTCTTCAGCGCGGCATGCCGCGCACGCACGTCGATCGGCAGCGCGCCGGGCGCGGTGTCGAGGTAGTAGCCGACGCTGTCGTCCTGCGTGAGCGCCCAGATCTGCGCGCCGTCGCCGCGCCGCATCGCGACGGCGGCCGCGGCCTGCAGCGTCGCGAGGAACGCGCCGAGCCGTGCGTCGACGCCTTCCGCGAGCGCGTCGAACGGATCGGCGTCCGGTGCGGCCGCGCGCGTGTCGCGCGGCTGGCCGAACACGATCCGGTCGAACGGCCCGTAGGTGTCGTTCCAGTCGTCGAGCGCGCCGGCCGGGTCCGCCGCGCGGACGACGCGCGCGGCGGGCGGCGCCGCATCGCCGTCGCCGGCGACATGCGCGACGACCTGCAGCCCGGCGTCGGCGAGCGACGCGCACAGCGCATGCTCGACCGGGCCGTGCGCGTCGATCACCAGCACGCGCGCACTCAAGTCGTGACCTGCGGCAGATGGTCGATGACGAGATCCGCGAGGCCGCCGACGCTGTTGCGCGCGCCTTCGATCAGCTGCCGGTTCAGCACGGGCAGCTTCACGCTGAAGCGGCGTTCCAGCGCCACCTGCAGGTCGAGCACGTCGAGCGAGTCGAGCGCGAGCCCGTTGTCGAGCAGCGCGGTGTCCGCGCCGATCGAATCCGGCGCGACGCCGGCCACCGATTCGAGCGCCGGCAGCAGTTCCGTCCTGATCACGTCGATCACCTGGTCCTTCGTCCATGGCTGGCTCATTTGCATCTCCATTTGCGTTGAAAACCCGGCGCGCGCCGGGCGGGTTACTGCGTCAGATAAATGGTCACGGTGGCGCTCATGCAGCGCGCGCCGTCGCGCAGCACGGTGGCGTCGAACGTCGCGATGCCGCCCGCGCGCGGCAGCGCGCCGTCGGCGCTCGCGCGCACGTGCGCCTCGATCGCCTGGGCGGGCCGCACCGGCTGCAGGAAGCGCGCGTTGCGCACGCCCACCAGATGGCAGCGCGCTTCGCCGCCCGCGAGATGCCCGACCAGCAGGTTGGCCGTCTGCGCGACGAATTCGATCAGCACGACGCCCGGCACCAGCGGATCGCCGGGGAAGTGCCCGGTGAACCACGGCTCGTCGGGCTGGAACGTGCGATGGCCGACGATCGCGGAACCGTCGGCGTCGACCCACGCGTGGTCGACGAACAGGAACGGCGCGCGGTGCGGCAGGCTGCGCAGCACGTCGGCGGCGTCGAGCCGCGTGCCCGAGTCGAGGGCGACCGTCATGCGCTCGCTCCGGCGGGCTGCGCCACGTACGGCACAAGGCATTCGATCAGCGCGGCCGGATGCGGCACCGCGCGCCGCGTCGCGCGATCGACCGCGACCATCTCGATCGTGATCTGCGCGACCGGCGCGCCGTCGCGCGTGACGTCGGTCACCCACACCGAGCGCGACACCGTCACGCTCGCGATCCGCGCGCGCAGCGTCAGCGTGTCCTCGAGCCACGCGGGCGCGTGGTACACGGCCTCGACGCGGCGCACGATGAACAGCGCGCCGTCCTCCGCGAGCCGCGCGAACGAGTAGCCGGCCGCGCGCATCAGCCGGTTGCGCGCGCGCTCGGCCATCTCGATGTAGCGCGCGTGATAGACAATGCCGCCCGCGTCGGTGTCGGCGTAGCCCACTTCGTAGTCGAGCGCCGTGTCGTCTTCGTCAATCCGCATGGTGCGATTCCATTGCTGTCTTCCTGAATACAGGACCCGATGCCCGGGTCATCGATTGAAGCCGCCGTCGACGCGCAGCGTCGTGCCGTGCATGTAGCCGGGTTCGAGCAGGAACTGCACGGCCTGCGCGACCTCGTCCGCGCGCCCGACCCGCTTCGCCGCGCTGCCGCCGACGATGTGCGCGGTCATCGCGGGCGTGAGCGCCGCGATCATGTCGGTCTCGATGAAGCCCGGTGCGACCGCGTTCGCCGCGAGCCCGGCGTCGCCGTAGCGGCGCGCGAGCCATTGCGTGAAGCCGATCAGCCCGCCCTTGCTCGCCGCGTAGGCGACCTGCCCTTCCTTGCCGACCACGCCGCCGAGCGACGCGACGTTGACGACCGCCGGCCGCGGCGCCTTCAGCAGGTGCGGCAGCGCCGCGCCCGTCACGCGGATCGCGCCGAGCAGGTTGGTGCGCAGCACGTTCGCGGTGCGTTCGCGCGCGAGCGTGACGAACGGCGCGTCGTCGACGATGCCTGCGTTGTTCACGAGCGCATCGAGCCCGCCGAAACGCGCGGCGACGTCGGCGACGAGCGCGCGGCACGCGTCCGGCGCCGTGATGTCCGCCTGCAGCACCGCGTGCTCGACGCCCGCGCTCGCGAGCGTGTCGGCGAGCCGCGCGCCGGCCGCGGCATCGCCGCGATACGACGCGGCCACCCGCCAGCCGGCCGCCGCGAGCCGCCGCACGATCGCGAGCCCGATGCCGCGCGTGCCGCCCGTCACGAGCACCACGCGCCCCGCCGGCGCGTTCATGCGCGCGGGCGCGAGACGCTGCCCGCGATCACGATCTTCTGGATTTCCGACGTGCCTTCGTAGATGCGCAGCGCGCGCACCTGCCGGTACAGCTGCTCGGGCACCGAGCCGGCGACGAGGCCGGCCGAGCCGAACAGCTGCACGGTGTCGTCGACCACCTGCGCGACGCCGTCGGTCGCGTACAGCTTCGCCATGCTCGCGTGCGCGGCGACGTCGGTCACGCCGGTGTCGAATTCCCACGCCGAGCGCGCGACGAGCAGCGCCGCCGCATCGGCGAAGGTCGCCATCCCGGCGAGCTTGTCGATGGTGAACTGCTGCTGGATCAGCTTGCCGCCCGCGACCGGGCGCTGGCGCGTCCAGTCGAGCGACGCGGCGAGCGCGCGCCGCGCGAAGCCGAGCGCGGCCGCGCCGACCGTCACGCGGTACAGGTTGAGGATCTCCATCGCGTAGCGGAAGCCCGCGCCGGACGAGCCGATCAGCGCGTCGGCCGGCAGCGCGACGCGATCGAACGTCAGGCTCGCGAACGCGCGGGGCGCAACGAGGTCGATCTCGCTCGCCCCGAGCCCGGCCGACGTGGCGGGCACCGACAGGAAGCTGAGGCCGAGCCCGCCAGGCCCGTCGCCGGTGCGCAGCAGCACCGAGTGATGGTCGGCGATCGTGCCGTTCGACACCCAGGTCTTGCGGCCGTTGATCGCATAGCCGTCCGCCGTGCGCTCGGCCGCGACCGTCAGCGCCGCGAGGTTCGAGCCCGTTTCGGGCTCCGACAGCGCGAGCGAGCCGACCGCGGTGCCGTCGCGCAGCGCGCCGAGCCACGCGGCCTGCTGCGCGGGGGCGCCATACCACGCGATCGGCGCGGCCGCGAGCCCCTGGATCGCGAACGCGAAGTCGACGAGGTCGTCGAGATACGACAGCGCCTCGCGGATCAGGCACAGGCTGCGCACGTCGGGCCGCGTGCGGCCCGGCGCCGGATCGACCGCGTAGCGCAGCCAGCCGTGCTCGCCGAGCAGGCGCGTGTACTTGCGGCCGCGCTCGGACGGGTTCAGGTGCGCGTACTCGCGCGGCAGGTATGCATGCGCGTCGACCCATGCTTCGAGGTCGGCGGCGAGCGTGCGGTGCGCCGCGTCGTAGAACGGCAGGTTCAGGATCGAGGCATCGAAAATCTTCATACGGCTCCCGGCAGGGCGTGTTGGTCGAAGGCGCGCATCAGGCGAACGAGAACGGCGCGGCGATGCCGAGCTCGTCGAACAGGCTGCCGAGCGTCGCGTAGTCGCGGTTCAGCCGCACGCCGCGCGTGCGCGCGTCCAGGCGCGCGAGAATGCGCTCGCGCCCCGGCACGTCGAGGAATTCGAGAATCGATTCCCACGCGCTCGCGTCGGGTGCCGTGTACACCTCTAGCGCGGCGGCGATCTCGTCGCGGAACGTCTGCTGCCCGTCGGGATCGAGCGCGCGGTACACCGACGCGACGATCTCGTGGAACGCGGTGCTGTGCGCGGCCTCGTCGCGGCGGTGCATGTCGGTGTTGATGCGGTTCAGCGGCTGAATCGTCGTGTCGTTCGACACCTGGTTCAGGTACGCGTTGATGGACATCTCGGCCACCGACGCATACGCGAGCCGCACGATCGCCGCATGGCGCGCGTCGCGCGCCTGCGCGAGGCGTTCGCGCTGCCCCGCGCCGACGCGCGGCTCGGGCATCGTGTAGCCGTCGAGCGCGTGCCGCTCGCGCGCGCAGTGGCACACGTCGAGGCACATCAGGATGTGGAACTGCTCGTCCACCTGCACCTGCGCGAGCACCTGCTTGAGCTGCGCGTCGCCGGCGCCCGGCAGGCGGCCCTTCAGCAGCAGGCTGCACAGCGGCTGGACGATCTCGTCCTCGAGGTACATCGCCTTCTCGTTGTACGCGACCCAGGCGGCGCCGAGAAAGCGCAGCTTCTGCGCGTCGGTCAGCTGGACGAAATCCTCGTCGTCCCAGAACGGCACCATCGACACCGGGAATTCCGGAATCGTGTCGTCGCAGTACTGCGTGAGGTCGAGCCGTTCCTGGCGCACCGCGACGCGGTGGTTCCAGCTTGCCCCGAGGCGTTCGACGACCTTCTGCGTGAAGCTCGCATCGTGATTGAGCGTCGTGTACATGTGTGTATCGGTTGTCCGTGAAAGGCGGCGCTCACGCGAACGCGAGCGGGCCGAACGCGCGGCGCTGCCCGGCATCGAGCGAGCGCAGCAGGCGGCGCGCGAAATAGAAGAACGACGCGCGCGAGCGCGTGTCCTGCAGGATCCAGTCGTGCGCTTCGCGCGCGAGCGCCGGATCGATGTCGACGATCTCGCCGGCCGCCTCGGCCAGCAGTTGCAGCCGCGCCGCGCGCTCGCACTGCACCGCGACGACGCAGGCCTCCTCGACCGAGCGGCCGACCACGACGATGCCGTGGTGCGCGAGCAGCACCGCGCGCCGCTGGCCGAGCGCGCCGGCGATCAGCTCGCCCTCGCTGTTGCCGACCGGCAGCCCCGGCCATTCGGGCAGATGCGCGACGTCGTCGTACAGCATGCACGCGTCCATCTGCGACACCTTCAGCGAGCGCCCGATCATCCCGAGCGCGCACAGGTGCGGCGGATGCGTGTGCACGATGCACTGCGCGTCCGGGCGCGCGCGGTAGATCCACGTGTGGAAGCGGTTCGCGGGGTTCGCCATCCCGTCGCCGGCGAGCACGTTCAGATCCTCGTCGACGGTCAGCACGTTCGCGTCGGTCACCTCGTCGAAGCCGAGCCCGAGGCGCTGCGTGTAGAACGTGCCGGGCGCCTCCGCGCGCGCGGTGATCTGCCCCGCGAGCCCGGAATCGTGCCCGTGCGAGAACAGGATCCCGCAGGTCAGCGCCACCTTCTGGCGCACCGTCGCGTCGAGCGCGGCGAGATGCGTGCGCATCTCGCCCTGCGCGCGGGCCACGAGCGTCGCCTTGTCCATCGTCAGCGTGTCGGCCATTGCGTCCTCGCGTTACTGGATCGTTTCGAGCTGCGCGGCCCGCACATCGTCACGATGCGCGAAGCCGGCCTCGATCGAATCGAAGAACGCCATGCGCGCGTCGACGAGCGCGTAGCCGGCACTCAGCATCGCCGGGATCTGCTCCGGGTCGCGCTGCGCGATGTCGACCATGATGTCGCGCATCGTCTCCGCGTGGCCGTCGTCGCATTCGACGTGGATGTGGAAGAACGACAGCGCCGGCGCGGCGACGCCGTGCCGTTCGAAGCCCTTGATGATGTCCGCGTAGACGGTCGGCACCAGCGCCTCCGCGCCGAGGCACAGCGCGGCGAGGCCGCGCGACGCGTCCGGGTGGCGGCAGTGGTCGAACATCGCGTCGATCAGCCGGCGCGTGCCGATCAGCGGCTGCGCGCCTTCCGTCGTCAGCCCGAAGTGCTCGAGCATCGCGCGGTACACGAGGCTGTGCGGCGTCTCGCTGTCGTCGGTGAGACCCAGTTCCTCGCACAGGTTGCCGGCGAGCTTCAGCACGTCCGCGTTGTTCGGCAGGTTCGCCATCAGCGCGCACAGGTAGCGCGTGAAATAGCTGCTGTAGAGCCCCTGCTGGACGAGAAACAGCTTCAGCTCGTCGAGCGGCACGTCGCCCTCGCGGCATCGCGCGAGAAACGAATGATCGCGAATCCGTTCGACCAGCTCGGCCTTCGCTTCTTCCAGCACGGTCAGATGCATCTTCATCTCTCGTTGCTCCTTGTCAGAATGTCGTTCGCTTGCGGCGCGGCCCGGCCGGCGCCGCCGTCGTTCAGGAAGGCCGCGACCCGGTCCTGCAGCGCGCGGCTGGTGTACACGCCGAAATGGCCGGCGTCGTCGAGCGTCTCGAGCGTCGCGCCGGCAAGCGCGTCCGCCACGCCGCGCGACGTCGCGGCATGAATCACGTCGTCGCGCGCGCCGTGCAGCACGAGCGCGGGCAGCGCGAGGCGGGCCAGGCGCGCGGCCCAGTCCTCGCACAGGCACGCGGCCTGCATGGCGGCGTAGCGGCAGATCGATGCGTCGTCGCCGAACGGCAGCCCGTTCAGCGTCGCCAGCTGGTAGTCGAGCGAGCCGTCGTCGACACGGCGCGCCTGGTTCAGCAGCACCCGCACGAGCCCCGCGTACGCCGCGCCGCCGTCGGCGATGCGCTGCCACAGCGGCAGCACGGATTTCTGGTACAGCGTGCGCTCCGTGACGCCCGCGACTTCCATCGACGGGCTCACGATCACGAGCCGCCCGGCGGCCAGCACGCGCTCGTCGAGCGCATACACGGCGGTGTTCGCGCCCGAGCAGTACGCGACGATTGCCGCGACGCGTGCATTGGCGCCGCCGAGCGCGGCGAGCACGTCGGCCGCGTCCTGCGCATGCCGCGCGAGCGACAGGTCTGCCGCGTCGCCGCCGCCATCGGGCAGCCCGCGCGATTCCCACAGGATCACGTGGTGCCGCTCGGCGAGGCGCGCGGCCAGCGGCGCGACGAATGCGGCGGACACGCCGAGCGCGTTGACGACGAGCACCGTCGGCGCGTCGCGGTCGCCCGCTTCGAACGCGGCGAGCGGCACGCCGTCGCGCGCGATCACGGTGTGCGCCGCGAGCGCGTCCAGCGGGCGCAGCGCGTCGAATGCGCGCTGCCGCGCATCGAGGTAAGGCAGCGCCGCACGCGGGCGCACTTCGATCAGATCGACCATCGGATCACTCCCGGATCGGTTGGTTGTCGACGACCACGCACGTGGCGAGCGTGCCGAGGCCTTTCACGACGAGTGCATGCCGCCCGGGCGGCCATGCGCCGGCCAGTCCGGCCGCGAGCGCGACGGGCGCGCTGGCGGCGAGCCGGTCGATCGCGCCCGGCGCGCCGGGGCGCACCACGTGCACGGCCGGCGCGGCGTCGGCAGCCCCTTCGTCCACCACGCCATGCAGCGCGGCCGCGACCAGCGCCGGAAAGCCGCGTGCATGCGCCGCGTCGAACGCGTCGTCGTCGAACGCCTGCTGCGACCAGCCGACGATCCGGCCGAGATCGCCCTGCTGTGGCTCGCCCCCCGCGAGCCACAGCAGGCCCGCGCCGGGATGCAGCGCGCGGGCGTCGGCGAGCGGCGCGTCGGCGCGCGCGACGTAGCGCGCGCTCGGCAGGTCGAAGCCGCCCGCGCACACCGCGTCCGCGTGGCCGGCCGCGATCTGCCGGCACGCGCCGACGATCGCGTCGAGCCCGGCCTGGTAGCCGAGGAAGGTCAGGTTCGGGCCGCGCCAGTCGAACAGCGACGCGACGATCGCGGCGGTCGCGTTCGGCAGGCCCGTCGCATACCACGACGGCGTCACCTGCGCGAAGCCTTCCGCGCGCACGGTGCCGAGGCATTGCTCGGCGACGTCGATCGCGCCGAACAGCGTGCCGAGGCTCACGCCGATCCGGCCGGCCGGCGTCGCGCGGTCGGCCTCGCCGAGCGCGGCGCGCAGTCGCTCGGCGGCGGCCAGCGTCATCCGCGCCTTCACCGGCAGCGGGCCGACCTTGCGCGAGCGGCGCTCGGCGTGCAGGTGCGCATCGGTCAGCACGCCGTCGTCGGCGGGCACGATCGCGGCGGCCGCCGCGATCCGGAACGCGCGGCGGGGCGCGCGGGGCATCACGGCGCTCATGCGCTCGCCTCCTCGTAGGCGCGTGTGGCGTCAGCGACGACCATCACGCAGTTGTTGCCGCCGAAGCCGAATGCGTCGACCAGCACGCTGTCGCCCACCAGCGGCAGGCCATCGCCGTCGGCGATCCGCACGTCGCCGAGCGCGTCGTCGCGCACGTCGAGGTTCGCGGTGGGCGGCAGCCGCCGCCGCGCGAGCGCGAGCGCCGCCGCGACGAGCGAGAAGGTACCGGCCGCCGCCTGCGGATGGCCGAGCGTCGACTTGATCGACGTGACGGGCGGCAGCAGGTCGCTGCCGAAGGTGTCGGCGAACGCGCGGCGCAGCGCCGCGATTTCGGCGCCGTCGTTGGTCGGCGTGCCGGTGCCGTGCGCGAACACGCCGCCGAGCGCATCCGCGCACACGCCGCTCGCCGCGAGCGCGGCGGCGATCGTGCGCGCGACGCCGTCGACGTCGGGCGCGGTCGCGTGGGCCGCGTCGCAGCCCGATGCGTAGCCGGTCACGACCGCGCGGATCGGCGCACGGCGCGCGAGCGCCGCGTCGAGCGGCTCGAGGCACACGCACGCGGCGCCTTCGGACAGCACCACGCCCTGCCGGTTGCCGCTGAACGGCCGGCAGCGGTCGCCGGTCGCGACGCGCAGCCCGTTGAAGCCGCAAATCGTGTATTCGAGCAGCACGTCGACGCCGCCCGCGATCATCACGTCGGCCTCGCCGGCCAGCAGCGCGTCGATCGCGAGCGCCGGCGCGAGCAGGCCCGACGAACAGGCGGTGGACAGCACCGCGAGCGGGCCGCGCCAGCGCCCGTCGCGGCCCGGCAGCACCGCGCTCGCGTCGAGGTCGGCGGTGCGCGCGGCGTCGCCGCCGTGCGCGCCGACCAGGCGGTTCTCCGCCACTTCGACGCCGGCCGTGGTCGTGCCGAGCATGCAGCCGATCCGCAGGTCGCCGAGCGCGTCGGCCAGGCCCGCATCGGCGAGCGCGTGGCCGACCGCGTGGCGCGCCAGCGCGGCCGCGCGGTTCTCGACGCCGGACCAGGCCGGTTCGAGCCCGCGCCATGCCGATTCGGGCACCGCGATCACGTTGTCGGCCGGATAGCCGGCGAGCGGCCGCTTCGGCCACGGCCCGTTCAGCACCGCGCGCGATTCGAGCGCGCGCCACAGCGCGTCGGGGGTCGCGCCGGCCGGCGACAGCACGCCGAAGCCGGTGATGGCGATCAGCGGCGTCATGACGCGTCCTTCCCGGCCTCGACGGCGGCGAGCGCGTCGACGATGCCGTCGACCAGCGACGCGAGCGTCAGCCCGACCAGGCGCTCGGGCGGAAACGCGATCGCATGCTGCAGCTGGCAGCGCACGACCAGGTCGATCAGCTCGACCGACGTGAAACCCGCGTCGACGAGCGGCAGGTCGGCGTCGAGCGCGTCCGGCGCGACGTGCAGCGTCGCCGCGAGCGTCGCGCGCCATTCGGCGAGCAGCTGCGCGCGCAGCGGCTGCGACGCGACGGCGGGTTCGGGGATGAGCGATTGGGCATCCACGGAGCGGTCCTTGTTGGTCGTCGGATTCGTCGATAGCGGAAACATCACGCGGGCTGCGCGGCCGCGGCCGGGCTGCGCACGGTGGCCAGCCGCAGCGAGCACGCGATCGCCACGAGCGCGAGCGCGCCGATCGCGAACGTCACGTCGGCGATCGCATGTGCGGACGCCACCTTCTCGCCCGGCGCCGCCACCGCGAGATAGATCGCGCCGAGCGCGGCCACGCCGATCACGATCGACAGCTGCACCGACGTCGTGACGAGGCCGCTCAGCGCGGGCGCGTGCTGCGGCGACGTGCGCTGCGTCATCTGGTTGACCGTGGTGCCGAACGTGAGCCCGTGGCTGGCACCCGCGCAGAACAGCAGCGGCACCATCACCGCGGCAATCCAGCCGGCGTGGCGCGCGGTCGCGCCGAACGCGAGGTTCGCGGCCACCATCACCACCAGCGCGACCGCCGGCGTGAAGCGCAGCAGGCGCGCGGGCAGCTTCGACCAGCTCACGTTCGAGATGCCGAAGCCGAACGCATACGCGGCGAACACGAAGCCCGAGATCATCGGCGAGTAGCCGAGGCCGGTCTGCAGGTACAGCGCGCACGCGAACAGCCAGCCGCCGTAGCCGATGAAGCCGATCGACACCACCGCGAGCCCCGGCCGGATGCCCGTCGCGAGCACCGCGTCGAGGTTCAGCAGCGGGCTGCCGCCGCGGTTCGCGAGCGCGCGCTCGAAGCGCAGGAAGGTCGCCACGCCGATCACGCCGGCCGCGAGCGAGGCCCACACCCACGCGGCCCAGCCGACGTCGTGGCCGAACGTGAGCGGCACGACGATCAGCAGCATCGCGCCCGTCAGCAGCGCGACGCCGACCAGGTCGAGCTTGCGCCGCTCGGGCCCGGCGAGCGACGGCAGCACCGAGCGCGCGCTCGCGAGCAGCACGATGCCGATCGGCACGTTGATCAGGAATGCGGGCCGCCACGACAGCCCCGCGAAATCGGCGGTGATGATCACGCCGCCGAGCGCCTGGCCGGCGGTCGAGCCGAGGCCGAGGATCATCGAGTAGAGGCCGATCGCGCGGGCCCGCGCGCTGCCCTCGTAGCTGCGCTGGATCAGCGACATCACCTGCGGCACCAGCATGGCCGCGCCGATGCCCTGCGCGATGCGCCCGACGATCAGCAGCCACGTGCCCGGCGCGACGCCGCACGCGAGCGACGACACGGTGAAGATCGCCAGCCCGATCACGAACAACCGGCGGTAGCCGTAATCGTCGCCGAGCCGCGCGCCGGTGATCAGGAACACCGCGTACGCGAGGATGTAGCCGGCCACGACGAGCTGCAGCAGCGCGCCCGAGATGCCGAGGTCCGCGCGCAGCGCGGGCGCGGCGACGTTCACGATCGACGTGTCCATCGCGGCCATGCCCTGCCCGATCAGCAGCAGCGGCAGCATCCGGCGGTGCGGCGCGGCGTGCGCGGGCGCCGCGTTCACGGCGCCGGCCCGGTCGATTCCAACATTCGACATAAAGAATCCCTTCGTGACTTACGCGATCGCGTCGCGCTTCAGTTGCTCGAGCTTGCCTTCGACGTCCTTCCAGGCGGCCGCGTCGGGCATCGCCGGCTTGCGGATCGTGATGGTCGGCCAGCTCTGCGCGAGCTCGCGGTTCAGGCTCGCGTACAGCGACTGGCTCGGGTCGAGCGCGACGTCCTGCAGGATCGCGCCGACCGGGCATTCCGGCTCGCAGACGCCGCAATCGATGCATTCGTCCGGATCGATGACGAGAAAATTCTCGCCCTCGTGGAAACAGTCGACGGGACACACTTCGACGCAGTCGGTGTGCTTGCAGTTGATGCAGTTCTCGGTGACGACGTAGGTCATCAGGGTTCTCCGGTGGGGACGGGAATCGGTTTTAGGTTCGTGATACTCAGTGCTGCGTCGCGGGCGGCGCACCCGCCCGGCCGCGGACGTGCAGCGCACGCCGCGCGGGAAACATCGCGACCGACGCCACCGTGCATTCGCGGCGGATGTCGCCGGTCGGCACGACTTCGATCGGCGGCTCGCCGAGCAGCGCGAGACAGGCCGCCGCGTCCGCATCGGCCGGCAGGCCCGCGAGCCCGGCGCGGCACGCGTCGAGCCGCCGCTGCGACGACGTGCGCGCGAACGGGTTCAGCGCATCGCCGGCGGCGAACGCCGGATGCAGGAAGTGGTTCGTATGCGCGTGCTCGGCGCCCTCGATCACGATCAGCGAGTCGGGCACGTATTCGACCGTCACGACGCGCTGCGCATCGGCGATCGTCAGCGAGCGCGAGCTCGCGAGCGGCAGCCGGCGCAGCGTGTCGACGCACGCGTCGACGCTCGCGCAGGTATCGAGCAGGTGGCGGATCGCGAGGTAGCCTGGAATGCCCGGCCGCCATTCGCCACCGAGCACGAGGTTCAGGCCGATCGCGACGCCGTGGCTGTTGATCCCGAGATAGCCGAGCAGCCCGGTGAAGCTGACGAGCGCGACGTCCGCGCCGCGCGCGCCGCCGTTCGTGCTGCTCCCGCCGTGCGAGATCTCGAGCACGCTCAGCTCGCTCGCCATGTCGCCGTTCAGGTCGATGGTCTGCGCGATCACCGCCTGCCCGTTCGCATGCCGCGCGAACGTCGTGCAGTCGCCGCGCGCGGCCGCCGGAATGCGCTGGAAGCCCGTCAGCTCGCGGCGCAGCTGCAGCAGGTACGCATCCTCGAGCGTGATGCCCGCGCCTTCCGCGAGCCCGTGCACCTCTTCCGCGAGATCGGGCAGCTCGCGCTCGATCACCCGCGCGTGCCGCTCGACGAGCGGCGCCAGCTCGCGCAGCCGCGCGGCCGTGACGAGCGGCGCGAGCCGCGCGATGCGATCGGTCAGGAAGCCCTGGATCGCGTCGCGCAGCGCCGCGCCATGCTGGCGGCCGATCTCGCGACGGCTGCCGGCCAGCCGCACGCGGCGGGCCGGATCGACGTCGGCGTCGATCGCGAACCGCGCCTCGTGCGACGCGTCGGCGGGCACGCCCGGCACCGGATCAGCGAAAGCGGGTTGCACGGACATCGGGCCACTCCGCTTTCAGGATGCTGTAGTAGATCGCGTCGCGGCGGCGGCCGCTCGGCATGAAGTTGAAGCTGCGCATCACGCCTTCCTCGGTCGCGCCGATCGACTTCAGGCCCGCGCGCGCGCGCGAGTTCAGCACGTCGGTCTTGAATTCGACGCGCTCGCAGCCGAGCTCGCTGAACGCGTATTCGAGCAGCAGCCCCTTCGTCGCGCGGTTCACGGCGGTGCCGCGATACGGCGCGCCGAGCCACGACCAGCCGATCTCCAGCCGGCGGTCGGCCGGCGCGAGATTGCCGAACGCGGTCGTGCCCGCGAAGCGGCCGCTCGCCTTGTCGATGATCGCGAACACGACGCGCGTGCCCGCCAGCGAATCGGCGATCGCGCGCTCGAGGAAGGTGACGAGGCTCGGCTCGTCGTGCACGACCGACACCATGTAGGTCCAGCTGTCCGGGTCGTACGCGATCTGCGCGAAGCCTTCCTTGTCGTCGACGCCGATGCGGCGCAGCTTCACGACGTCGTTCTCCAGCGTCGCGTTGAGGATGTTCGGAATGTTCCAGGTCATCGTGATTCCTTATGCGGGTACTTTGGTGGCCAGCAGGTTGACAATGTCGCGGCCGGTGCGCAGCTTCGCGAGGTCATCCTCGCCGAACTCCGTCAACGGCACGCGCGCGGTTTCGCACACGCCGCTCATCAGCACGATCAGCTCGAGCGACGCGAGGCCGAAGTCGTACGTCAGGTCGTCGTCGAGCGGCAGGCTGGCCGCTTCCGATTCGGGGCGTCCGACCACTTCGCACAGGTGGTGCCGCACAATGGTTTCGATATCGCTCACGCTCGTCCTCCATACAGTCGATCGATTTCGTTCTTGAATGCGTTGAAGATTTCCTTGCGCTTCGGCTTGAACTGCGACGTGACGAAGCGCGTCTCGGTGCCGAACGGCTGCGGCGCGATGAAGGCCTTCACGATCCGCTCGTGCACGGCCAGCGTCTCGTTGAGCCCGGCGACGTGCGCGTGGATCGCCGCATGGTCGGCGCCCGCGTCCTGCGGCGAGATCACCGCGACGAGGTACTGCCGGCCCGCGCCGTACAGCACGCATTCCTCGACGCCGACGTGCGTCTTCACCTGTTCCTCGAGCTTGCGCGTATGCACGTTCTTGCCGTTCGCGAGCACGATCAGGTCGTCGGCGCGGCCGAGGATGTACAGGAAGCCGTCGTCGTCGAAGCGCGCGAGGTCGCCGGTGCGCACTTCGCCGCTCGGCAGGAAGATCCGCTCGCTCGCGCCCGGCTCGCAGTACAGGTACTGCGTGTTGACCGGCTCGTCCGCGCCGACGATCAGCACGCCTTCGTCGTCGATCCGCGCGCGCTTGCCGGGAATCAGCCGGCCGACGCTGCCCGTGCGCGCGTGACCCGGATAGTTCTTGGTCACGATGCACGTCTCGTTCATCCCGTAGCCTTCGAAGATCGGCACGCCCGCTTCCTCGAAGAAGCGCAGCGTGTCGGGATTCGCCGGCGCGGAACCCGTCCACATGTAGCGGATGCGCGGGCCGAGCAGCGCGTCGATCCGCTGCCGGCGCGCGTCGAGGCCGGTTTCGCCGGCCGGTGTCAGGCGCTCGATGCGCTTCTTCACGCCGTCGTAGAAGCCCGGCACGCCCATCACGACCGTCGGCGGCTGCTGGCGAGTGGCCTCGAGCGCGAACTCGAACGGCGCGACCGTCACGTCATGGCCGAACGTCAGCGCGGAGTAGATCCAGTAGCGCTGCTGCAGCAGCGACAACGGCAGGAACACCAGCACGTCGTCGCCGTCGCCGTGCGCGTAGAGCTGCTGGACCGCCGCGAGCGACGCGTCGATGCTGCCGGCGCGCGCCGCAAGGCCCTTCGGCTCGCCCGAGCTGCCGGACGTGAACTTGATCGTCGTGACGTCGTCGCGCGCATACGCGGCCGATTCGAACGGCGGCGCGACCGGATCGACGCCGCTGCCGTCGCCGCACGCACGCACGTGCGTGTCGACCAGCGCGCGCAGGTCGCGCGCCGGGTCGAACGACGTCGCGCCGTCCGCGTAGACGGCGTCGAGCGCGTACTGGTCGACGAGCGCCTGGTTCGGCTGGAACTTGCCGAACTCGAAGCCGGCCGTGACGATGCCCGCCTTCAGCGCGGCGAGGTCGAGCAGCACCCACGCGAGCCCGTTGCGCGCGACGATGCCGATGCGCGCGCCGCGCGCCAGGCCCGCGTCGCGCAGGTCGTGCGCGAGCCGCGTGGCCTGCGCGTCGAGCTGCGCGTGCGTGAGCGCGACGCGGCCGCCCTGCTGGAAGAACGTGATGCGATGCGTGTCGCGCTTGCCGCCGTTGGCGGCAACCGTGTTGACGACGCTGGTCGGCGCTGCCGTCACAGTGCGCCCTCCGTCGCCGTGGCGCGCAGCATGTCCGCCGCGTTCGGCAGCACGTCGCCCGCGAGATCGAGATAGGTGCCCGCCTCGAAGCCCTTCACGACGAGCCGCTTGGCGTCCGGCGTCATCAGGTAGTTGACGAGCGCGGTGTACAGCGCCTCGAGCCACAGCGTGCGGCGACGCACGCGCAGCATGTCCTCCGTCGAATACTCCTCGCCTTCGGCGCGCACGATGCGCACGTCGTAGAAGCCGCGGTAGCGCTGGCCCGCGATGTTCAGCGGCGGGCGCGACATGTCGGGGCCCGGCACGCGGATCGAGTACTTGACGCGCGCGCGGTTGTGCGCGGCGCGGTGCATGTCCGAATGCGACGAGATGTCCGGCACGAGCGGCGGGTAGTACCAGTGGCGCGACGATCGGATCAGCGGCCGCTCGAAGTTGCCCGGGATGAAGTGCCAGCGGTTGAACTGCATCCGCTTCTGCACCGAGCTCGCGATCATCTTGCTTTCCGCGTCGCCATAGCGCGCGATCGTCTGGTGCGACACGTACGCGGTGAAGAAGCTCGCCGGCGTGAGCGCGTGCACCGTGTCGATCAGCGTCGGCTCGTCATAGGTGACGAGCTGGCCGATGTCGCGCAGCGAGCTCGACATCCCGTAGTCCGAACCGGTGGCGAGCACGGCGGACGCGACGGTCTTCTCGATCAGGTATTCGATCCAGCTCGTGACGGCCGCGCTGCCGGCCTCGCACGGCACGCCCGCGACGTCGCGCGCGATCGCCGCGTTCGCGAGCAGCGCCATCGCGACATACTCGGGCGGCGCGAACTCGCCGTGCGGCGACACGAACTGGCGGAAGTCGTCGCCGAATTCGCGATACCACTGGTCGTGCGCCTCGGTCGACACGGCCGAATGCAGGATCCGTTCGGTCTTCTGGAAATTCAGGCCGTAGATCCAGCGGTAGCGCAGCCACGGCTTGCCGATCGCGCACAGCGTCTGCTCGCGGATCTTCTGCGCGCGCTCGAACAGGTCGAGATCGAGCGGCACCGCCACTTCGCAGCCGGCATCCGTGTAGCTTGCCGCGAGCTGGTTGAGGCGGCCGACGACGTCCTGCGCGGTCAGCAGCGCGCCGTTGAATTCCTCGAAGCGCACCGAGCGGCCCGACAGGAACAGCGCGTTCAGCGCGGCGACGATCAGCACGTCCTCCTCGCTCCAGTCCGCGTACGGCAGCTCGCGCAGGCGCGGCAGATGGCCCTTGCCGGTCTTGCTGTCGATCAGGTTCGTGAAGCGGTCGATCAGCGCGAAGAAGCGGTCGCCGACGTAGAAGCACACCGATTCCACGTGCTCGACGTGATCGATGACTTCCTCGAGGATGCGCGACAGGTTCCCTTCCGCCTGCGCGCGATCCATCGCGGCGCGCACCTCGGCGAAGCTGCGGCGCTCGATCGCGCGCCACGCGGCGAGCGCCGTGTCGATCTCGGCGAGCACATCGTCGCCCACCGTCACGGTGCCGAGGTCGACCCAGCTGTCGCGCTCCTCGTAGGCGACCTTCGGCTCCGACGCCGGGCGGATATGCAGGCGGCCGAGCGAGTTCACGTACAGCGCGAGCGTCGTGCCGACCGCGATATCGGCCGGCGCGTCGCCGTCGATGCGCAATTCGCGATGGCGCTGCAGCACGTCGAGCGCCGCGCGTTCATAGGCGCCGAGTGCAAGGCGCGCCTGCCCGAGCGGATAGATGCCGCCGTGCGTGACCGCGTGCAACGCGACGTCGCAGGCCGGCTGGCCGGCGTGCGCGTCGCCGCGCAGGTACTCCGTCATGTCGAAGCCGTACAGGCTGTGCGATTCGCGGTCTTGCGTCGGCGTATGTGCTCTGGGGTCCATCGTCAACCTCTCTTCAAGCAAGGAAACTCGATCAAAAGCGCACCTGCATCGGTTCGACCGAGCAACGCGCCTGCTGTGGGGTGTGTCGTTTCGACGGGATGAAGCGAGGCGAACGACCGATTCGCACAGGCATCGCTGCCCGGCACACCCGACCATTCGCTGGATCGAGATTTCAGCGCGCCGCGTTGATTGCGACAACTACCAAAGTTTGGAGCTGGCTCCGCTCGCGCATCGCACGCGACGCTCGAACGGCGGCACGCGCGACGCATTGCGCCACGCGCGATGCACGCACGCGTGCCGCGCAAACGTACACGCGTGCGCCGACGCGCCGCGCATGCGCGGCGACGAAAGATCGGACGACGAAATGAAGGCGCGACGGCGCGCGCGACGCGTCAGCTCAGCAGCCCGAGCATCGTCGCGCGCACCACGGCGGAGGTCTTGTTGGCGGCCTTGAGCTTCGTCACCGCGTTCTTGACGTGGAAGTTCACGGTGTCGACGGAGATCACCAGGATCGTCGAGATCTCGCTCGACGTCTTGCCGTCCGCGGCCCACTTGAGTACCTCGACCTCGCGGTCGGTCAGGCCGCGCTCGGTCTCGAGCGCGAGCTTCGGCATCAGCGTGCCGGTCATCGCCAGATGCGTCGTGCTGACGAGCCAGCGCATCTTGAACTCGTTCTGCTCGAGCTCGGCCGGCGTGATCGGGTCATGCGAGCGCGCGAGCGTCAGCAT
Source organism: Burkholderia pyrrocinia (assembly GCA_001527685.1). Lineage (GTDB taxonomy): Bacteria > Pseudomonadota > Gammaproteobacteria > Burkholderiales > Burkholderiaceae > Burkholderia > Burkholderia pyrrocinia_D. Next base: position 95,745 of record LOZU01000023.1, on the reverse strand, counting down.
GCCGGACACGCCGCAGCTGTCGAACGCCGACTGCGTCCAGCCGTAGCGCAGCCCGTGCTCCTGCGCCTCGAACCAGAGGTCGGGCGTATCGGCGAAGAACGCGTCGCTCCACACCACGGGCGCCTGAGAACGGCGTGCGTGCCGCACGGTGGGGTCGATATCGACATAGCGCGCCTCCTGGTAGCGCGTCTGCCACGCCTGCGGGTAGTTGTTGAGCATATAGATCTTCGGTCGCGACACCGGCCACGGCATGCGCAATCCGTATGCGCAGTATTCGTAGCCGAGACTGCGCGCCGCCTCCTCGATACGGCCATAGATCTCCCGCTCCGAACTGGCTCGTTCCAGTCCGGCCAACAGCTCTTCAACCCAGTTTGTCATCTTGGCTCCTGGTCGCGTCTCCGGTCGTGCCGGCGCGGCAAGCGTGGGCCCGGTGCATCGGGCAGACGCACCAGCCCCCACCGACGCGCGCTCTCCCGGACGGGATCGCCGTCCGGCCACGATCGAGAAAAGCACGCCGGGGACTCTGATTCGATGGTGGTAATGCTCGCTCAACTACGACGACACGTGTTCGCTTCGGCTTGGCGGAATCGGACAGGTCGCTCGTTCGGGCAAACGAGCGGCGACCCGGCGACGTTCCGGCACGCTTTGCGATTTATATTTAAAAAAACCTGGTTACTGTTTTGGTTTTTGCCAGCAATAAATGGCTTTCGTATTGAAAGCGAATCGCTTGGTCGATTCAAATGACATTTTTGCAGATTTCGCATGTGTCGGGCGCATATGACCCGCGCTTTGAGGGCCGGAAACGCAAATATCACAGGACCATGCCGAATAATCGCCGTGACTATTGCAGCAATCAAAAATATTAAGATTTGCTTACACCAGCTTGCCAACGGCCGTCAAGATGGATTTTCATGATGTCCGGTTTCAAACGGCGGGGGATTGCAGTCCGGATTCATAATGGCCAAGTAAATATCTTTATCAGTAAGGGAGCGTACAAGGCGGCGGAAAAGGCAAGCATCCGGATATTCCCGCACATTTCGTATGGACTTCACTAATGTGTCAGTCGCGCGATTTTGATTTAGAGCAATCCGTCGATTTACGAGCGTGCCGCATAAACTGACGCAGCGCGTAAAGATCGTAGTACCGGTTCCATTTTTTCTGGCGCGGCATTCGCGATTCGCAAAATCCGCATTTGGATATGCCGAATCCGCGGCACGCCGCGGCGTTTAGTATCGGGAATGGCGGAGACACGACGGCATCGGGCCCCGGCAACGCACGCCGCCGCGATGGCGTAACTCTGCCGGCAGCGTCTCGTGGATACGTTGCCCGACGCCCGCCTCTTGCCATGCAACCGGCCGCCACTGAGCCGCAGCCCGTTTCTTCCGGCAACGGATTCCAGGCGATGCCCGAGCGCAGCATGCCTTGTCGCATCGCGTCCTGTCAGGCAAAGCAAGACAGAAAGTCGACACCCTCTCGAAAGAGTCAGCAGACCTGATCCGTCATTTCGCAACGGCTTCCTGGCACCCGGTCAGCGCCGCGCCGCCGCTTCGGCGGTATGCGCGGCCGCCGGGAAGTCGAGATGCCCGTGCCAGTCGCCGAAGTAAACCTTGCGGCCGTAGCGCAGGGCCGTGACGAGACCGAGCACGCCGGCGCCGAGCGTGAACTGCACGCAGACCCACGCGCTCGCCGGCATCAGCGCGACGAGCGCCAGCGACGCGGCGCTGGCCCAGATCGCATAGGTCAGGTTGTACGTGAACGAAATGCCCGACACGCGCATGTCGGTCGAAAAGAGCGAGACCATGACGGACGGCACGGCCCCGACCACCCCCGACAGCAGTCCGGCAAACGCATAGGCCAGCGCGATGGCGACGCCGTGGCCCCCACCGGCGAGACTCGCGTAGAGCGCCGCCGTGCCGACGGGCAGCAGCGCGCTGTAGAGCGCCACGGCCTTCCATGCGCCGATGCGGTCGACGACGAGGCCGGCGATCACGCAGCCGATGTTCAGAAACACGATGCCCACGCTGCTGATCGCGAACGTCTCGCGGGCCGACAAGCCGAAGCGCTGCTGCATGAAGGTCGGCGTCACGATGACGAGCACGACGACGGCCGACGTCAGCACGGCGGTAAGCGCGACGGCCGGCATGAACGCGCTGCGCTGCGCGCGGATCACCTCGCGCAGCGGGAACGCGACGGCTGCCGTGCGACGGCCCTGCATCTCGAGAAAGAGCGGCGTTTCGCTGAGCCGGCGGCGCATCCAGACGCCGACGAGCCCGAACAGCCCGCCGAGGATGAACGGAATGCGCCAGCCGTAATCGAGCATCTGGGCGGGGCTGAAGCATTGTTCGAGCACCGCGCCCGTCAGCGCGCCGAGCAGGTAGCCGAGCGTGAGGCCGGCCTGCAGCATGCCGAGCACGTAGCCGCGGCGCCCGCTGCGCGCATGTTCGGCGACGAACGCCCACGCGCTCGGCACCTCGCCGCCGACGGCGGCGCCCTGCAGGATCCGCATCGCCAGCAACACGAGCGGCGCGAGATAGCCGATCTGCGCGTACGTCGGCATGATGCCGATCGCGAAGCACGGCAGCGCCATCAGCAGCACGGTCAGGCTGAACACGCGCTTGCGGCCGCTGCGATCGGCGAAATGCGCCATCCAGATGCCGCCGAGCGGGCGCGCGAGGTAGCCGGTCGCGAATATGCCGAAGCTTTGCAGCAGCTTCAGCCATTGCGGCATGTCGGGAGGAAAGAAGACGCGGCTCAGCGTCACCGCGAAGAAGAAAAAGATGATGAAGTCGTAGACCTCGAGCGCGCCCCCGAGCATCGACAGCACCAGCATCTTGCGGTCGTGATGCGCCGGGCGTGGCGAAGCCGGCTGCGCGTCGATCGTCATGGGAAATTCCTGGATTGGGTTCGGAGAGCGGGATTCGGCGGCGAGGATAGCAAGAACCGTTCGATCGGGTAAAGCCGATGGCCGATGATCGAATCGCGCGCCGTTTCATACCCCCGACGCCGAGCGTGGGGGATCATAGATTGGCAGTGAAACGAGAAAAGTTCGGAGTCCGTGGCGAATCGCCGCGCCCGCCGTCCCAGTGATTCACGCCGGCCCGAACCTCTAGCGACGCGGCGTCTCGTCCGGCTCGCGATCGGCGCGCATGCGCGGTTCGAAGCGCACCCGCGCATTTTTCGGGCGAAGGGAGAACCAGCCTTGCGGGGTCACCGACCCCAGGATCGTCATGTCCCAGTGCTCGACCCAGTAGGCCAGCGACACGGCCAGGTCCATCATCGCCATGCCGGTGCCGGGGCAGGCGCGATCGCCGACGCCGAACGGAAAATACGCGCCCTGCGGCCAGGTCGCGGCTTCCATGAAGCGCTCGGGCCGGAACGCGTCGGGCTCGGGAAACCAGCGCGCGTCGCGATGCGTGATCCAGCTGGAGATCATCACGATATCGCCGCGCGCGAACGATGTGCCCGCCACGGTCATCGCACGCGACAGCTGGCGCGGCACCAGCGCATAAGCCGGCGGGTACAGGCGCAGGGTTTCCTGGATCACGGCGCGCAGCAACGGCGCACGACGCAGGTCCTGCAATTGATTCACGCCGGACCAGTCGATCGCGGCGAGTTCCTCGCGCAGCGCGGCCAGCACCTCGGGATGCTGGGCCAGCAGCAGTTGCGCCCACGCGAGCGTTGCGCCGGTGGCCTGGTGCGAGGCCATCAGCAGCGTGGCGAGGTCGTCGCGATGCATGACCACGGGGCGTTCCGATTCCTTGATGACCCGCTCGATTTGCGAACGCATCACGCGGAGGGCCCAACGCTTGCGCGGGCACATCTTGCTCGGAAACCAGTGACCGAGGGGCAGCCCCGTGCTGGTTTCGAGCAATGCGACGCGCGACAGGATGCGCACGGCCCTGGCGATGGTTTCCGCATTCGGGCCGAGATCGATGTCGAACAACGCATGGCCGGCCAGCGTGACACTGTAGGCGGCCATTTCCAGATCGAGATCGACCACCTGGCCCGGCACGAGATGCGCCGACCAGTGTCGCGCGATGCGCTGGATCTCTTGTGCGGCAGGCGGTTGAATATGCGGGCGCACCGCCTGGCGCTGACGACGTGCCGCGTCGCCCTCCTTCATCATGAAACTGGGCCCGTTCCACTGGCGCATGATGCACAGGCTCGGTTCCCAGCGCCGCAGGTCGGCGCGATGGGAGACCATCAGGTCATGAACCGCCTCGGGATGAAACACGCACCAGAGCCGCTTCACGCCCATCCGCAGGCTCGCGAGATCGGGCGACGCGCGATGCATGTCGGCCAGCCACTTCAACGGGTCGCGCTGGATGTCCAGCCAATGCGTCAGGCCGGCATCCGGGAGCCGCCTGGATTGACGGCGCAAGGCCAGACGCTTGCGGACAGGGCAGGTTGTTATGGTTGTGGTGTCGTTGCTCATTCGACCGTATTAGGAGGGAGCGCTCTCGGATTCGTCGGCCGCCTGGATGAGGCGGCGGGACGGGCGCCGGCCATTCTATTACAACCGGCACGAACAGCATGTCGCGGGTGCCGCGGGCCGGCCTACAATGCCCGGTCAACCGCGCACGGAGGGAAACGACGCATGGCGAACGACGATCGCACCAGGATCATTGCGGGAAAGACGCCCGAATCGGCCGCCATGCAGGCCGACATCAGGCGCGCGATGGCGCTCACCGCCCGTCTCAACCGCCTGACGTTCGACGATGCGGACGAAGTACGCGCATTGTTCGGCGAGCTGATCGGCAAGCCGGTCGACGACGGCTTCCTGTTGATCCCGCCGTTCCATACGACCGGCGGGCCGGACATCACCGTCGGTCGCAACGTGTTCATCAACCAGAACTGCACGTTCTACGACCTCGGCGGGCTCGACATCGGCGACGACGTGATGATCGGGCCGAACGTGAGCCTCATCACGAGCGGCCACCCGCTCGAACCGTCCCGGCGGCGCGCGTTCGTCGTCGCCAAGCCGATCAGGATCGAACGCAACGTCTGGATCGGCGCCGGCGCGACGATCATCGGCGGCGTGACGGTGGGCGAAAACGCGGTGGTCGGCGCGGGCGCTGTCGTCACCCGGGACGTTCCCCCGAATACGCTCGTCGGCGGCAATCCGGCGAAGGTCATTCGTTCGATCGCCGACTGACGGCCGTTGCGGACACCTCCCTCTCCCGGCGCAACACCGCCGAGCGTCACTTGCGGCCGTCTTCGATGAATTCCGCATTCACGAAGGAATCGACGATGACTTGCGCAGGCAGCAGGTTCGAATATATGATTCAAATACGTTTCATATATCGAGGACAACATGGGCATCGTGAACATCGACGACGATCTGCACGACCAGATCCGCAAGGCGAGCGCCGTGTCGTGCCGCTCGATCAACGCGCAGGCGGCCTTCTGGATCAAGATCGGCATGTTGTGCGAAATGAACCCGACGCAGAGTTTCAACGAGATCGTCACCGCGGAACTGCGCGCCGCGGGCGTGGTGGCGCAAGCCGTCAAGACCGCGTCGGCATGACCAAGCGGCCGGAAGAAATCGCTGCTGGCCGCGTCGGGCAAGTTGCTCGCGGCGGTGTTCGGCTATCTGGATCGGCTGAGCCTGATCGGCATGACGACCATGCAGGTCAACGATCTGGTCGACAGCCTCATCGTGAATGAACTCGCCGCGCGCCCGGCAAGCAAGGGGCAGTACGGGTACGCCTATGCACTGAACGCGTCGCGCAACCACGTGGTGTGCCACGGTGTTCCTTCCACGACGGACATCTTGCAGAGCGGCGATATCGTCAACTTCGACATCACGCTGGAGAAGAACGGCTATATCGCCGATTCCAGCAAGACCTACCTGGTCGGCGAGGTGGCGCCGCCGGCGCGGCGGCTCGTGCAGGTGACCTACGAAGCGATGTGGAAAGGCATCGAGGCCGTTCGCCCGGGCGCGAGACTCGGCGACGTGGGGCATGCGATCGAGCGGCACGCGCGGAACAACGGCTATTCGGTCGTCAGGGAATATTGCGGGCACGGCATCGGGCGCGACATGCACGAGCCTCCGCAGGTGCTGCACTGGGGCAAGCCACGCACGGGCCTCGTGCTGCAGGAAGGCATGGTGTTCACCATCGAGCCGATGCTCAACCAGGGGCGGCACGCCGTTCGCACCGAAGACGATGGCTGGACCGTCGTCACGCGCGACGGGCAACTGTCCGCGCAGTTCGAGCACACGGTGGCCGTGACCCGAAACGGCGTGCGGGTGCTGACGCTTCGCCCCGAGGAAAAGAGGCTGCATTGACGGCCCATCCGTCGCATCATTCCGAGCCTCGGCAAGGCCATCGTCGATCCTGACCTGCGATGGCCTTCCAACAACCTACTGGAGTTGTCTTCATGCAAGTGCTGGTCGACGCTGACGCCTGCCCCGCCGTCATCAAGGACATGCTGTTCCGGGCCGCGCGGCGCGCCGAAGTGCAGGTGACGCTGGTGGCCAACCAATATTTGCGCACGCCGCCGTCGCCGTTCATCAAGTCGATCCAGGTGCCGGCGGGTTTCGACGCGGCCGATGCCCGCGTCGTCGAACTCGTCACGTCCGGCGACCTCGTGATTACCGCGGACATACCGCTCGCCGCTGCCGTCATCGAGCGGGGCGCCCATGCGCTCGATCCGCGCGGCAACTGGTTCACGCGTGAAAACATCAAGGAGCGCCTGACGATGCGCGACGTGATGGACCAGCTCCGCAATGCCGGCATCGACACCGGTGGCCCGGCACCGTTCAGCGCGCGCGACAGCAAGGCGTTCGCCGGCCAGCTCGATCGGTTCCTCGCGCGACACGGCACGCCACGTCGCGGGGCCGATTGAAATCCGCACCCGCGTCCGGCCCTTCCCCCTACACCGGCGGATGCGCGTTCAACACCCCGTCGAGCCGCGCATTCGGCCCCGATCTCGCGCGCCGTAAGCAGCGGCGGCGGACACCGCCCGTCACAGCGTCAGTTCGAACCCGCGCACCAGCGCGCCCGGCACCTGCGCGCCGCCCGTCGCGCGCTCGCCCCAGCCGGCATCGTTCAGCTGCAGCGCGGGCGTCGCGCCGAGCTGCTCGAGCCCCGCGCCGAACAGCCGGTAGAAGCTGTCGTCGAAGCGCATCGCGTCGACCGGCGCGACGATCCTGCCGCCCTCGACCCAGAACGTCGCGAAGCGCGTCATCCCGGTCATCCGGCAGTTCATCCGGTCGGAGAAATTCAGGTACCAGAGATTGCCGACGTACAGCCCCGTATCGAGCGCCGCGAGCGCGTCGTCGTCCGCGAGCGTGCCGCCCGCGATCGTCAGCGATTGCGGCGATTCGTCATCGTTCGCGCCGTTCGGCGCGAGCCCGTATTCGCGCGCGCTGCGCGCACTGACGAGCCGCCCGGCGCTGCGCCCCGCGACGACGAGCGGCACGCTGTCGCGGCGGTAGCCGTCCGCATTGAATGCCGGCACGATGTCGAGCGTCAGGTCCTCGGCGATCGACACCCGCGGATCGAGCGCGACCTCGCCCGCGTGCAGCTTGTGCAGCGCGCTGCGCGCGCTCTGGTGCGCACGCGCCGAGAAGCCGTCCCAGCCGATCAGGTAGGTCATCTCGTAGATCGCGGCCGGCGCGAAATACGTGCGATAGCGGCCGGGCGCGAGCGCCTTCGGCGCACGGCCGAGCACCGGCAGCCGCGCGGCGGCCGCGTCGACCTTGCGCGCGAACACCGCGTCGTCCCAGTCGTCGCCGACATAGGCCGTCTTGATCGCACGGCCGCCCGGCGCGTACAGCGACCAGTTGAAATCGAAGTTCTCGACTTCGTGCCAGCCGCGGCTGCCCGTCGACGACGCGAACCCGCGCGCCACCGCACCGCCCGCATAGAAGCCGACGAAATCGAGCCCGCGCGCGCATTCGGCCACCACCCGCGCAAGCGCGTCCGCGTCGGGCAGGCGGCCCGATCGGCGCGTGTCCTGCGTCCACGCGGACGTGTCGTACAACAGGTGCGGATCGTCGGACGCATCGCTCAGCGCGTCGCGCAGCGCATGCAGCGTCGCCGCGAGCGCCGGCAGGTCGGCGGCGGGGTCGCCCGCCAGCGTCGACGTCGCACTCGCCTGCCGCGCGCCGTCGATCAGCCGCACGGAAAGCTTGCCCTGCACCACGCGCCCGGTCTGGCGGATCCGGCCTTCGTTGAAGCGGACGAAATCGGACGTCTCGCCCGCGAACCACAGCAGCACCGTTTCGCCATGCGTCTTCAGCCGCTCGGCTTCGTCGGCGACGCGCAGGAAATGCGTGCGCCAGTCGAGCGCGGTCGCGGTGGTTGTCGTTATCGTGTCGAATCCCGTCATCACGCGCCCCCGAAAACATCGACGTCGGCGAACACGCACGCGGGCGACGCATGGCCGACGCGGATCAGCTGCATCGGCTCGCCCTTGCCGCAGAACGGTGTGCCGTACATGCCGAAGGTGCTCGCATCGCCGACCGCGCGCAGGCTGCGCCAGAAGCTCGCGGAAATGCCGCGGTAGTTCGGCTGCTTGACGACCTGCGTCAGCCGGCCGTGCTCGATCAGCTGGCCGAACTCGCAGCCGAACTGGAATTTGTTGCGGTGATCGTCGATCGACCACGACGTGTTGGTGCGCATCAGGATGCCGTGCTCGATGCCCGCGATCAGCTGGTCGAGCGTCTGGTCGCCGGGCTCGACGTTCAGGTTCGCCATCCGGTCGATCGGCGCGCGGTTCCAGCTCGACGCGCGCGCGTTCGCGACGCCCGGCAGCCCCGCGCGCTGCTGCGACAGCGCGCCGCCGAGCGGCCGCACGAGCACGCCGTTGCGGATCAGGTGCTGCTTGTGCGCGGCGCTGCCGTCGTCGTCGAACGCATACGAGGCCGCCTCCGACGCCAGCCCCGGATCGAACGTGACGTTCAGCAGCGGCGAGCCGTACTGGTAGCGGCCGAACATCTCCGGCTTCACGAAGCTCCAGCCCGCGAAATTGCGCTCGTCGCCGAGAATGCGGTCGAGCTCGAGCGGATGGCCGATCGATTCGTGGATCTGCAGCATCATCTGGTCGGGCATCAGCAGCAGGTCGCGGCGGCCCGACGGGCAATTCGGCGCGGCGAGCAACTGCAGCGCCTCGTCGGCGACGCGCGCGCCGGCGCCGTCGAAGCCGTAGCGCGCGAGCACGTCGAGGCCGCCCTGCGCGAGCGTGCCCGAATGGCCGAGCGAGCGCACCTGCGTGTCGCCGTTCGCATGCGCGACGGCGCTCAGCTCCGGCATCAGGAAGCGGAACCGCTGGTCGATCCGCACGCCGTCGCTCGTCACGAACAGCTGGTCGGTCTGCGTGATCGTCACGGCGGCGGTGCGCTCGACGATCCGCGCGTCGATGCGCGCCGCCGCGCATTCGTGCGCGAGGCGCTCGATCCATTCGGCACGCGACGGCAGCGGCGCGTCGATGCCCGGCGACGCGTAGGCGCCGCCCGCTTGCGGGCGCGCCGCCTGCCGGTGGTCGATCAGCGACCATGCGGCGCTCGCCTTCGCGCGCGCGGTGGCCGCGTCGAGCGCCGCCTGCAGCCCGCGCGGCGACAGGTCCGCGCTCGCCGCGTAGCCCGCGCCGGCCCCCGCCCACGCGATCAGCATCGCGCCGCGATCGCGCACGCGCGACGCCGGCAGCGCGACGTCGTTGCGCACCTGGTGGCCGTCGGTCGTCTCGTCGACGACGCGCAGCGCCCAGAATTCAGCGTCGCTGCGCAACGTGCGCGCGGCGGCCGCCCAGTTTTCGTCAATCATCGGTTGCTCCGGGAAACCTCGCCAGATACGCGCGCGCGAAACCTTCCTGCTCGAAGCCCAACCGCTTCAGAAGCTGCGCGCTGCGCGTGTTTGTCGGGGAAATGTTCATCATCACGCGACGAAGGCCGAGCCGCACCCGAGAAGATAGCGTACGCGGCAAAGGCTGTCCTCGCCGCCAGCGGGCACCGGGCCGATTACCCGCGCATCGCGCGCGGGCTGAAGCGGCCTTGCCGACCTGCGCGGCGCGCCGCATCGATCAGGGCTGCGCTGGCGGGCGTGCCGGTTCGGGCAAAGGCGTAGAAGCGTGCAGGCGGCAATTCGGGCAAGCCGTCCTCGATGCCCAGCACGCGCAAGCCTTCGCCCCGCTGGCTGTCCGCGATGACCGTGACCGCAAAGCCCGCGCGCGCAGCCGACAGGCAGCCCGCCATGCTGCTGCTTTCAAACACCACGCGCCAGGCCTGGGCGGCCGTGCCCAGTGCCGTGATGGCCGATTCCCGGTAGATGCACGGCTCGGGAAAGACAGCCAGCGGCAGCGGCTGGCCAAGGTCCAATGGCTGATTCGCCGCGAACGCCCAGACCAGCGGCTCTTCCCACAACAGGTCGCCGGTTTCGTCGTCGACTCTGCTGCATTGCTTGCCGAATACGAGATCCAGACGGCCACGTTCCTGCTGGCGCAGCAGATCGGCGGTGATGCCAACTTTCAGCTCGATCGTCGCGTCGGGGTGCCACTGGCGAAAGCGCTGCAGCACCTCGGGCAGCCAGGTGCCGGCGAAGTCTTCCGATGCGCCGACCCGCAGCCTTCCGCGCAGCGGCGTACCGCGCAGTTTCGCGCGCGCCTCGCGCTCCAGATCCAGGATGCTGCGGCCGTAAGCGTACAGGGTGTCCCCCGCCTGGGTCAGTTCGAGGCGGCGCGTCGTGCGTGCGAGCAGGCTCGCGCCGGCGATCTGCTCCAGGCGCTTGATGTGTCCGCTCACGGCCGAAGGCGTCAGCGCCAGGCGCTCGGCCGCCGTGGCGAAGCTGCCGCTATCCACGACTTCCAGGAAGGTGCGCAGCAATACGGTATCGAGCGGTGTGCCGTCGGCGGCAGGCAAGGTGTCCATCAGTCATTCAACGCAAAACGTCATGAATAGTCGCTGATTATTCGCCAATCAAGCAGATTCGTCCAGGTACGCTGAAGCCATCCTCCTTTGCGCGAGACAACACCATGAGCACATACCACCGCGCCGCCACCGGCCGGCTCGACATCGCCTATCTCGAATGGAATCCGCAGGGGCCGCGCACGGCCGTGCTCCTGCACGGCTGGCCGGATAGCCCGGCCTGCTGGAAGGCCGTCGCCGCGATCCTGGCGGACACCGGCTACCGCGTGCTCGCGCCGGCACTGCGCGGTTTCGCGCCCACCCGGTTCATCGATGCGGGCACGCCCCGAAGCGGGCAGCTGTCCGCGCTGGGCCGCGATCTGCTGGAGTTCATCGATGTGCTGGGGCTGGAGCGGCCGGCGCTGATCGGCCATGACTGGGGCGCACGCGCAGCCGCCAATGCGTGCGGCTTGCGAGACGGCGCGGCTTCTCATCTGGTGATGCTGTCGGTGGGCTACGGCACCCATGACCCGAACCAGCCGCTGTCGCTGCAACAGGCGCGCAACTACTGGTATCACTGGTTCATGGCCACGCCGCGCGGCGCGCGCGTGGTTCGCGAAGATCGCGAGGCTTTCGCCCGGCAGATGTGGGACACCTGGGCGCCGGCCGGCTGGTACAACCCGGCCGATTTCGACGAAGCGGCGCAGGCGTTTCAGGGCGACGACTGGGCCGAGATCGTGCTGCACTCCTATCGCCACCGCTGGGGCTTTGCCGAAGGCGACCCCGCCTATGCCGAGGACGACGCGCGCCTGAGCCCCGCGCCGGTGTTGTCCGTGCCGACGCTGGTCCTGCACGGCGGCGCGGACACGTGCAACCATCCCGACAGCTCCAACGGACGGGAGGCGTTCTTCCAGCGCCGCTACGAGCGGCAGGTGCTCGATGGCGTGGGGCATTTCCCGCAGCGCGAGGCGCCGCAAGCCGTCGCCGATGCCATCCTGCGGTTTTGCCGGCAGGAGTGAACGGAGCCCTGCCGAATCGGGCAGCCTCTAAACCCAAGCAGATTACTGCCGTTAATGAACATTACAGAATGCATTCATGATCACGGCGGCAGGCTTCGCGTTGTCCTTCAGATGCCACCGCCAGACGACGAGGGTTACATGGCGATCAAGGCCACCAGCTATTCCAGCGGCACCTACACCTACCCCGTTCGCGAGCGCGACGGTTCCAGGAAAGCAGACGGCTCGGCGGGCACGGGGCTTTCGCTCGACGACTTGCTCAAGCGGAACGAGGAGACTCGTGTCGCATTGAGCGACCTTGGGCGGTCGCCGGCGCAAAGCGCGAAGGAGTATGCGCGCAGGCGCCTGGAAGAGCTCGAGGAAATGCTGCGACAACTGGCCATGCTCGGGCTGTCGCCCAAGCAGCTCGCGGCGATGATCAAGGAAGTGAAAGGCCTCCTGGCGCAATACCAGGAAGCGGGAAAAACGCTGGGCGCCGACGTGTCCGGCGCTTCCCCGACCGTGTCGGGAGACGCTGGAAACGCGAACGGCATGGCGGCGGGTAGTGGTCCGTCGGAGGCCGCTGCGCCGATGGATGCCGCGACGGCGGTGGCGAGCGTTGCAGCCGGGGATTCATCGGCCGCAAGCAATGCGATCTCGCCGTCGAACGCGCCTTCGCAATCGGGTGTTGGCCGCCAGGATAGCCCCGCAAACGCCTATCTCGCGATGGCCGGCAACCTTTCCCGCGCCAGCGATGCCGACACTGCCGACGCGAAATTCATGGCGCATGCGAACAGCCTGCTGGAACGGCTTAAATCGATGCTGAAGCATGCGCGGCATGAGGCCGATCACGCCGGTCCGCGATGAGCAAAGAAGGTCCTTCGGGGAACGCGGGGCAGCGTGTCGGCGATCCGGCCGCGGTCATTCAACCGAGCGAAGACGGACATCCGCCCGGCCGCACTGCATTAAACGCAATGCCGCTAATACGAATCAGCGGCATGGACGGCGGCGATAAAAAACCCGGCCGGGGGCCGGGTCCGCCTGCCGTTGCTTACGGCATCGAGTGATCCCAGGCGCCGAAGAAACACCAGAATTCCCGGCACTGCACCGACAAGCACTGGTCCGAATTGCACTGGAACGCTTCGGCCGACACCGGCATGGCACCGCCGATCAGCATGGCGACCAGATGTGAAGCGTCAAGAGGTTGTTTCTCGACGCGGGAAGTCTGGCCATTGGCGCAATTCCGCCGATGGCGCTGTGGGCACGATGCCAGTTGCAGTGATGCTGCCAGCTTGCCAAGGCATCGCTGCGGTGGGCGGAGCTTTGGTATGTCCAGGCGTATGCCCACTCGCGCAAGGCCGATTGGATGAAGCGTTCAGCCTTACCGTTGGTCTGCGGACGATTGCTCGCGACACCGCGACGTGAGCGTATGCCGTGCATCCTCCTGCACGGTGATTCCAATATCGGCAACACGCAGATCATTGCCAACTTCCGACGTGCACATCCCGACGAGTTCGACGAAGGGCGTGGCGTCGAAATGTGCCCGATCATCTCGATGCAAATGCCATCGACGCCTGACCAGCATCGCTTCCATTCAGCCTTGCCGTTCGAAATCGGCGTCCCACACAACGCAGCCGCAAGCCTCGCCGTCCTCGAACGGCTCGCCCGGGATCTGCTACGACGCATGGACCCGAGCATGCTTATCGTCGACGAGGTACATCATCTCCTCGCTGGCACATATCGCGAACAGCGTGCTGCCCTGAATTTACTGAAATTCCTCACCAACGATCTTCGCGCCAGCATTGCCCTGGTTGGCACCAATGACGCGGTGATCGCACTTCAAAGCGGTACACACATGGCCAGCCGCTTCACCCCATTCGAGATGCCTCGCTGGCGCGAAAGCGAGGCGTTTCGCCGGCTTCCGTCGGCGTTCGCTCGCATCTTGCCATTGCGGCGACCGTCTGATCTCGCTCAGCGGGAAATCGCGCAATACGTTCTGGCCGCGAGCGATGGGCTCACCGGCGAGGTGTCCCGTAGCAATGCGCATTGCACACGCCGTGCGCTCGCACTGGCGAATCGAGAACGCGATGCACTGGGTGCTCGACGTGGCGTTCGGCGAAGATCAATGCAGGGTGCGGGTCGAACATGCGGTTCAGAACTTTGCAATTCCGCGCCGCATCACGATGAACCTGCTGCGCAAGGACACGCAAACCAAGGCGGGCCCCGAAATCCGCCGGCTCAAGGCCGCCACTAGCGACAACTATCGCGCTCAACTCCTTGGCTGGTAAGGACCTTCATGCGATTGCCCTGTCAGGCGAGGATTGTTGACAATTCTCCAGCGTCGGCCAAGTATGATGGCCGATGAGGAAGGCGCTTGCTGGAGCAGATCCATGGCAATTGAATTGACGAAAGAAGTTCGAGCCAAGGCGATTGCCTCCATTCAGAGGTATTTCGAGAAGAACATGGAGGAGCCGATCGGCAATATTGCCGCTGGCGCGCTCCTTGGCTTTTTCCTGGAGGAAATCGGCCCCGACATCTACAACAAGGCTGTGGCAGACGCGCAGAAGCGCCTCCTGCAAAATTTCCTGGATTTTGAGCAACACGTCTCGGATCTTGAGCAAGACGTCAGGGATCTTGAATTTGAAGTGCACGAAGAGGGGTTTCAGTACTGGGAAAAGTACGAGCCCAAAGCAAAACCGCGCAAGTAGCAGCGACGGGAAGGCATGCTTCCATGTTCTCCGACTGTCTGTAACGGGTCGGTAGCGGCGCTCCCGAAATCCGTCAGCGTAGGTTATAGCGTAGCTTTTGGATTTAAGCCTTGTCAGATAAGGCGCAGGTACGGCTGCGTCGATCTCGACCGCGTCGACCTATCTTCACGGCGACGAAGTAAAACGGGCGCGACAGTTCGATCAGGCGTTCGGTGGGCGCTAGATTTCCTGATCGGAATGCACCTGAGAAAGGTCCAACTTTACTTCGCAAATCGCACCAACTTTACTTCGGCTGACGCCAGGCATACAGACTATGTGTCGCAATGCCTAAACGCTGGGCCACATCTGCTACCGAATAGCCTCGCTCGGCGGCTTGCTTGACTGCTTCGATCTTGAACTCATCGGTATACCGCTTGCCGCTCAAACTGACCGCCTCGGTTGCCATAAATTATGGCTCGAAGATGTCTATGGAAAGCTGGCCGGTCCGCTAGTTGCGGGCTTCCGGGGTCGTGGGCCGCGCATCATCACTGTTCAGCTATACGAACGTTTTGTCGAACCACATGTCGAACCTCCGTTTGCCCCGAAAGTGATATCAACTCGTCGGAATGATCCTCTGATCAGCACACGCTTGGGACAAAATCCTCGATGCTGAAGGTACCAGCTGGATACTCGTATCTACCCGCCCCCTGATGTTAGGAACCCGTACATGAACCAGTTTACCGATACTGATCGTAAAAACCCCGAGCCGGCCAAGCAGCAATTTGCATGGGAAGCGCTCGTCACGCATTTCGATGGGCGTTCCCCGGAAGAACTCACAGCCTCGCGGCGACAGTTTCCGCATCATGCGCGACCTGAGCTGCAGGATGCATTGTTGCGGCTGCTGACGCCGTTCTCGCCGCGTCTTCTAGGACTTAATCAGGTTTACGAGAGGATGCCGCTGACGATTTCGGCGCTGTTCGTCCAGAGCTCCGGTCCGATGTCTACCACCGTATCACTGGCACCTGCGAAATATCAGGACGTTGACGTCGGAGAAGACAAACCGATCGCCGTGCTCGACAACGGTCTGTGGCTGATCACCGATGGTGATCTGAAAGCTGCCGTGCTGATTGAACAGCATGTGGAAGGGCGAAATACGGCTATTGCAGGCGTGGAAATCGTCTGTCTTCCCAACGCGCGTGGATTGGCTTTCGAGCAAGAAGTGTACGCGGGGCTGGAGCATGCAATTCGCGAATCCCGCCTGTACCGGGGAAAGGTCATTTCCCTTGAGGCTGGCGAAGATTATTCAGGATTGCCACGTGGAATCGTGGTTCATCGTCTTCCGGTTGTGGCACGCGATGACGTTATCCTGTCGCCGCAAACCATGAAGCTGCTCGAGCGCAATATATTTGAATTTGCGCGCACCCGGGAAGGTTTGAAAGCGTTGCGTCAATCGCTACAAAAGGGGATCTTGCTATACGGGCCGCCCGGAACGGGCAAGACTCATACGATCAAGTACCTTGCCAGCAACCTGCCTGCGCATACAACCATCCTGATCAGCGCGGACCAAGTCGGGCTGCTCGATAATTACATGTTGCTGGCCCGGTTGCTACAGCCCAGCATGGTGGTGATCGAGGACGTCGATCTCATCGGGCGACATCGCAATGAGATGCGTGGGCCCAAGGAAGAGAGTTTGCTCAACCGTTTGCTCAACGAGATGGACGGACTGCATCCGAACGCAGAGATCCTGTTCATCCTTACCACTAACCGGCCCGAGGAAATCGAGGAAGCGCTCTCCGCCCGGCCGGGTCGGGTTGATCAGGCTATTGAGGTACCGGCACCTGATGCGGATTGTCGGGCACGCTTGCTCCAGCTCTACGGCGCCCAGATGAGCATTCCTGCAGATGTCGCTGCAGTAGCAGTGGAGCGGACTGAAGGAGTCAGCGCTGCGTTCATCAAGGAGATGGTTCGCCGGTTGGCCCAGCAAAGCATTGCTCGCGGGACGTTGGGTGAAATCAATATGGAAGATGCTGAAAGTGCTCTGCAGGACATGTTGGGCCAGAGTGGAAAGCTGAATCAGGCGCTCCTTGGCGCTGGGTCCGGGCGGGCGAAACCGCAGGTGCGAATTGCAGGCGATCAATGTTTCTGACGCCTCAAGGATTCGAGGGACCAACCGGCAGCCTGATCGAAATAGGCAGCATAGTCATATACCGCCTACTGACTTGCGGCCCCGTTTGAGCCCGAGCGGGCGATGTGCTCACGGATTGTGAATCCTCGCCGATTTAATCGGGCCGCTCTCGGTTATTGTGATCCGTGCGGCCCCGATATTCTCGGTTAATCTGGTCCCGTAAACGCCGATGTTATCGAGCCCTGCGTTTGATGTTATCGGGCCGCTACAGCCAATAAGGTAGGTGCGAACGAGCTTCATCGCAAGACAGGCCCCGGGAGCCAGTGAGGCAACGGGCACGTCGGCCTCGATCAGACACGGTGTCCCGATCGCGCGCAGGATCGGTGACGTCACCGGGTCGTCCTCATGCGAATTTATAGAGCGCCTCACCGCCCCAATGGCGGAAAAAGAGCCCGATGCCATGTTCGCGATTTCTGCTAGTGGCTCGCGAGCGGCCTAATGAGGAAAGTCACTCGTGCCAAGAGCATGGCGCGCGCAATCGATGAGTAACAAATTGGGTGCGCGCGCAACCATATACTTCGAGTCACCGACTAGGGCGAAACTTTAATGCTTGTTTACCGGGTTGTTGGCAGCTGCCCACATTGATGCTTGGCACACGCCCACGCCGCGCGTCAACGCAATTGTTTGGAACTCAGCGCACTTCGCTGAAACGCCTCGCCGGTGGTCCGCCGCTGCTCACTTCCGCGACTTGACCTTCGCCGCCGCGCATTAGCGGAATCAACGGACAAAATTAGCGCTCTGACTGATAGCATTAGCAGAATCCACGAACTTCAACAGCAGCAGAGCACGTTCCCCCCCCAAGCGCCGCCCCCTTGCGACGCGAGAAGCCGCCAATCACGAACGCCTGCCGCTGCACACTTCAGCTTGATCCAGTCGCAGAGCGGCCCGACCGATACGGCGAGTCGGTCCGCTTGCCACGATCCCCTCCAGGCCAAGCGCGCGCGGATGCCAGCAGCGCCTCGGGTGTCGCATCTAAGGCGTCAGAGAACCGCACCGTCAGGCCGGCGACGTCGGCGCCCAGCGCGACGAGCCGGGGCGCGCCACGGCCGCTCGCGCAGACCCTCGTCGCCGAGACGCATTAGGTCGAACGTCACCCATGAGACGGCAGCGGTCCGCCACCGCGCGAACGCACTCTGCAACGCGCTGAAGTCGAAGGCCGGCGGGGATCAGCGCTTATCCCCGCCAACCCTCCAGGTGGAAAAACGACGCATCACGGACCACCGGCGGGAACGGGTGATCCCGTTGCACCTTCCTCGTCGACGCTCGCCGGTAGCGGGGTCTTTAGATCCCGGCGCTGCGGTGTTACCGGTAAGCGCCTCTGGACGAGATACCGATCGAGTGCGCAGCGGGACAAGGACGTTCGCGCCGAGCGGTGTATCGAGCAAATGACGCAACCAGCAGACCTTTCCAGCCCTTTTTATTTGGCAACAAAGATTCCGACCTTGCGCTATCTCGCGAATAAATATTTCAAAACACGCGATAACAGAACATCAAATATATGGCACAGGATCTCATATTTTAAACAAATACTTCAAACACCCCTACACCCAACCGTTAGACCAGGTAATTTTCAAAAAATGAAAGCGACAATCTTCCCCAATAAAATATTCGAGAAAAGCAGTCCTTATGAAACCGTTTCCTAGTGTTGTGCAAGTGCACAATCTCACCGGGCAGGCGATCGCCCCCCACCACCGCTGTCATCCGCTATATAGCGGCGTTGGCCAGGCGCGCGATATGGTGCCGGTGACCACCGTGGCCGGCGTCGCAGTCCATTGCGCGTCGCCCCACTTGTGATTGCCTGCCGTCGGTGTGCTCGAACGGAGATGCGCGACATTCGACTCATCTTGTTGCACTGCAATTCAACACGTCAAAATCATTCTCGCATCAAAAAATGGAATTCAATTCGTCGGAAAATTCATTTGAAAAAAACGTTCCTCCGATCTACCGTACTCGAAATCGCCGAGATGCATTCAGCCCGCGACACAAACCCACTGATTTGCGCCACAAAACGCTACAGTCATGACAAATATCGAGAGACACCCACGTTGTGCAGTCGTTGGCGGCGGCATTTCTGGCATCGCCGCCGCGCATTTCCTGCGCATGCGTAATATTGACGTCGAGATAATCGAAAAAGACGACTCGCTCGGAGGGCGTGCGGGGGCGGCGCAGCTCGGCAGCCGCACGATCGACCTCGGGGGCAAGAACATCGGGCGCCGGTACGAATTTTTCCGGGCCTTCGCCGCATCGCTCGGCGAGTACGACTACGAGCCATTCGGAATCAATTCGTCGCGCGTGCGCAATGGCAAAATCGTCACGCTCGACAGCGCTCGCCGCTGGCGCTCCACCTTCAATTTCCTGCGCGACTGCCCGAAATCCGATGTCGCACGCTTCGCATACCTGAGCGCACGTGTCCTCGCGAACGAGCGCAATCGATACCTCGGCTCGCCGTTCTTCAATTCGCTCGCGCGGCGTCTCGACGATGCGCCCCTCGCCCGTTGGTTCAGCGCGCACTTCTGCAATGCGGTACTGCGTTCGATGTCCGTCCGGATGAACGGTGCGGAACCCGACGAAGCGTATGCAGGCAACATCGGCACGAACCTCGGGATGTGGTTCGACACCTACGATCAACTGCGCGCCGGAATGGCGCAATTGCTGCAAGATTTCGCCCAAACGGTGCCCGTGCGGTACTCCTCGCATGTCGATGCGCTGATCGTGCGCAACGGCCGCGTTGCCGGCGTGTCCGTGACGGATGCCGATGGCGGAACGTACACGCGCGAATACGACGAAGTCGTGCTCGCGACGCCCGCCACGGTCTCGGCGCGCCTCGTTCGCAATATCTTGCCGCAAACTGCGGCGGCGCTCGATCAGGTCCGCTATTTTCCGGTGATGGTGCTCATTGCCGAGTATGAGCGCAACATCTTCACGCAGGCGGTGCGCGCGCTGACGTTCGGACCGGACGAGCCGTTGAGCAACGCGGGCGCGTATGGCATCGATGCGCGCAACATCGTGCGCTACACGTTGAGCGGCCGCGCGGCCCGCCCGCTGCTCGAGCGCGGCCTGACCAACGAGGCGCTGCTCGATACAGCCGAGAGCATTCTCAATCGATACATTGACGTAAAGCGGAATGAACGGCGCGCATTCGTCGCCCGTCTATTCAATCCGGGCTTGTGCGCCTACGCGCCGCATCACGAACGCGTACTCGAAGCGGTTGAAGCCGTCCCGCGCACGATCGAGGGGCTCCACCTCACCGGGGACTATGTGCGCGGCGCATCGATCGAGGCGTGCATGCGCGCGGCCCACGCAACCATCGAACGCATCGAGGCCAAGGCCCACCGCGTGCACGATTTCGTGCCGCCGGATGAGCATCCACTCGAAGACGCAGCCTCTCGCTAAATCACAATAACCAGCGTCTTCATTCATTACCCGCATACGAGGCAATCATGACCAGATTTGAACCATCGCTTGAATGGGCGAGTGAATTCGGCGTGGACAACCGCAAACGCATTCACCGCAAGCTTGTGCACAAAGCCGAACTGGACCACGTTTTCGTGGAACACATCGAGGCGTTGCAGCAAACGACGGAGGGCTTCGACAGCTTTCTCGCACCGCTCGTCATCGATAGCCGTCATCCGTTTTTCTTCGAGCACAAGCTCGATCATGTGCCGGGACTCATGTTGATCGAGGGTACGCGCCAGGTCGGCACCGCGATCTCCCATTTGTTCTACGACGTCTCGTTCGACCTGACCTTCATCCTCAATTCTCTTGAAGTTCGCTTTACTAATTTCGCAGAACTGACGAGCCCCGTTGCGGTTCAAATGACGATCGTCGAGAAGACCTTTCGTCATCAACGGATGAATGGTCTCACCTGCCAAAGCCATTGGATGCAGGACGGCAAATCGGTGGGCACGATGGACGCGGCATGGAGTTTCTCTTCGCCGGCCGTTCTGAATCGCCTGCGTCACGGCGTCGCTCGTGTCGCCGCTCATGCCGACATCGTGACGGAAGCCCCCTAGGTCGCTTCCGTTTCGCCAGACATGCAGATCGGGGCGAGACCGGATCAGGATTCAACCGTCACGCCTCGAGCGTCTCTCGCAAGGGACCTGCTTCGTCCATTTCATTGCTCCGGACAATTAACGATCCAATAAAGGAATACGTCATGCTCAACCCATCGCCTCGTCTGTTGCGCTACGGAGAAGACTGGGTCCCGCTGACGCTCGTGCTTGCGACGAGCGGCGCCCAATGGTTCTGCTATCTGCAAGTACACGCGATCGGCCCCATGATCGTTTGCGCCATTTTGCTTCTGCTGCCGCAGATCGCGGTCTCGACGATCGTACATAATCAGTCTCATCTTGGCATGTTCAAGAGCCGAGCGCTGAACCGCTTCGTCGAATTGCTGATGTTCCTTCAAACAGGCATGTATACGACGAAATTCGCACTCCATCACAATCGCGGTCACCACTTGCACTACCGCAACCCAAGGCTCGATCCATCGACCTGGGTCAAAACGAGCGGGGCGGCGATGTCGCGACCGGCGTACATCGCGCACTACTTCTTCACATACAACTATCACGTCATCCGGATCGGCTTGTCGCACCCGCGCCTCCTGGTCCAATGCGCACTGCAGGCGGCGTTGAGCTACATCGTGCTGGCTGCCCTCATCTACGCAAATCCGGTTTCGGCAGCGATCTTTTTCATCGCGCCGATCCTGCTGGTCTGGTTGAACTTCATCCACCTGACCTATGACGACCACATCGACCTCTTTTCCGATGACCACTACGCCGCCTCGCATACGAAGGCAAACCGTCTGATGAACCTCGTCTTTTTCAACAACGGCTACCACCTTGCGCATCATCTGCGTCCGGGGCTCCACTGGACAAAGCTGCCGGAATTTCATCGGCAGATCGAGCATCGCATCACCGCGCCGCTATCGAACACGCCGCTCAATCGTTTGTTCCGGTAGGGCGTTGATGACTGTTAGTCGTCGCGCGCGATGAAAGCAGCAGCTGCGTGCGACTCTCCATGACGGGACCTAGCGAGGAATTCATGAGAACGCCGTTTGCGGAGGTTGGCGCCGAACACCACACGGCTCACGACAAGTCGGCACGCGTGAGCGCCAGCACAAGTCCGGGCGCGTCGCGGCGGGCCATCGTCATCGGTGCCGGGATCGCGGGCTTGCTCGCCGCACGCGTGCTGACCGATCACTTTGATTCTGTTCATATCATCGAACGCGATGAACTGCCGGA
Source organism: Burkholderia pyrrocinia (assembly GCA_001527685.1). GTDB lineage: Bacteria > Pseudomonadota > Gammaproteobacteria > Burkholderiales > Burkholderiaceae > Burkholderia > Burkholderia pyrrocinia_D. The sequence goes on along the minus strand of LOZU01000023.1, from coordinate 73,789 downwards.
CGAGCCGGCGAGCCGCAAAGGCATACCGCAAGCGCGTTACGTCCATCAGCTGCTGATGCGAGGCCGGCTCATCCTCGAGCAGCTCTTTCCCGGCATCGAGGACGAGCTGATCTCCCTGGGTGCGGTGCCGATCGACTGGCATGCCGACGTGCATTGGTTCGGGCCCGCCGGCTGGATGGCGCGTGGCGAACCCGGTTTTGTCACCTGTTCGACGAGCCGCGATCTGCTCGAGTTCGTCGTACGCCGCCGTGTGTTGTCATGCGAGCGCATCACCGTGCAGGCGTCATGCGAAGTCGTCGGTCTTCTGCCGGGCGCCGCACCTGGAACAGCGGGCGGCATACGCGCTCGCTCACGCACACAGCAATCCATGGTGAGCGAGATCGCCGCTGCGCTCGTCGTGGACGCGAGCGGGCGATCGTCACATATGCCCGGCTGGCTTCGCGAGCTCGGCTACGAAGCACCGCAAGAAACGATCGTCAATGCGTTTGTCGGCTACGCAAGCCGTGTCTATCGCATGCCGCCTGGACATGCCGCCACGAACTGGAAGGCGTTGGTCGTTCATAGCCGGCCGCCCGGCTGCGTGCGCGGCGGCACGATTTTCCCGATCGAGGGCTCGCGCTGGATCGTCACGTTGACAGGCGCCGGGGGAGACTACCCGCCCGCGGACGAGGACGGTTTTCTCGCATTCGCGCGCAGCCTGCGCATATCCGCGCTCTACGAGGCGATCGCAAGTGCCGAGCCGCTCACCCCCGTGCATCACTATCGTCGCATGGAAAACCGATTGCGACATTACGAACGCGTCACGCGCTGGCCCGACGGCGTCGTGGTCGTCGGTGACGCGGTTTGCGGCTTCAATCCCGTCTACGGTCAAGGGATGACCGTCTCGGCAATCGACGCACAACTACTCGACGCCCATTTGAAAGCGGCAGCAGGCAAGCACGTGATCGGTCATGCGTTTCAACGCGAGGCAGCCGCCGCGCGCCGCGCCGCATGGACGCTCTCGACGGGCGTGGATTACCGATACGAAAAAACGCTGGGGCCCCGGCGCGCGTGGCACACACGCGTCATGCAACGCTATATGGACCACGTGATCGGACTCGCCGCCGAACGCGAAGACACGTATCAGCGGCTGCTCCACGTGATGCATATGGTTGCCCCACCGGTATCGTTGCTTGCGCCTGCCATGGCTGCACGCGTGGCGCTCAGATCCGTCGTCGCGCAAACACTTGGGAAAAGAGGTCCTTCGGACATTTCCGTGGGTCGGTAGTACCCCGACGCGCATGTTCAGCACGGGGGCATGCGATGGACAGTGTGGCGTTGTACCGGCAATTGCTGGTGCTGACAGCGCGTTGCTGCCGACCGAGGAATTCGTCGCCATGCCGACGCCGCCTCACCGATCGCCCCCGCAGCACAAACCGGCGATCGTCTCGACGAAAGCGTCGCGCGTACGCGCCAATGTGAAGCGGCCCCGACGCCATGAGCGGCGGGGCCGCCGCTCGGAATGGAACGTCCAGTGGGCCTTCTGACGATTCGAGTCGAGGTAACTTCAGGCTCGAAAAAATCGTACGCCCGCGGTGCTACCCCACGCGAATCAGCTGACCAGAATATAAAGCCAGGTCTTCGGCGACGCGCCGCCTGGACCGTTTTCGCACGTCATCACCCGACCGGTATCGGGGTTCCTGATGCCACCCCTGAATCGCTGGATGGCCTCTTGCTCCAGACGGTCGAAAGCGTTTTCGACAATGTTGGACCGCTCGGTGTAAATCGGGCACATCAATTTGAACTCGGGCTTCTTGCGCTGATGCTCGCGCAGCCGGTCGTCCAGATCGTTGGTCATGCCGATGTAGAACTTGCCATACCCCTTCACGGCAAAATAGGTCAGTACCTGATGTAAATGCTCCATGACAACGCCGGGATGCACGCTGCCCTCGGTGCCGAGGTGAACGACGTCCCTGTTCAGCTTGAATTTTTCCTCGAGCGTGATGAACTGCAAGACCATGGTCGACCTCCACGGGTTGTGAAGCTTCAATGAGTCGTATCAGCGGCTCATCCGGACACCGTCAAGGCGGCCGGCCGTTGCCAAACACGCAAGCCGCACCTTGGCTGATTCGATCCCATCGATCTCGCTGGAAAGAAAACTATCGTTCAGACGAATGCCCGCGGCCAGCCGTCATCGGTCGATGCGACGCGTACTCTGCCGGCGAACGTCGTTCGGGGCGACAGGCGCGTTCCGCTGGCAGCTTGCGCACGCGAGTCGAGATTGCGTCTTGGGGGCACGAACGCAATGCTGCCCGGCGAAGTGAGCGGATATCGACAGGCCGCGCAGCCAGGCAGGGCCGCGTCGCTTCGTCCGCAAAACCGACCGCCTGGTGAAACAGTTACAAGTTAGCGATTGACGCGGGCACTACCCGGCGGTTACTGTATCGTCCGAAGTTCAAGAAGTCCGATTGCTGTTCATCAATTGCTGCTCCTCGGCGGTATTCGTGGTCCTCTCCCTCCTTGACGCTTCACGCGCTCTTCAACAGAGCAAATCTTCTTATTTCTTTCTCAAGGATTCTTCATGGATACCGGTACCGTCAAGTGGTTCAACGACAGCAAGGGCTTTGGCTTCATCACCCCGGACAAGGGCGGCGACGACCTGTTCGCTCACTTCTCCGAGATCAGGGCCGACGGCTTCAAGACGCTGGCTGAAAATCAGAAGGTGAGCTTCGAAACGAAGCAAGGCCCGAAGGGTCTGCAAGCGGCCAACATCAAGCCGCTGTAAAGTTTGAAGGGCCCGGCCGTCCCGCGACGGACACCGGGCCGCAGCGACACCCTCGCGGAGCCTCGTCTCCCAAAGTTGGCGCGATCGCTCTCGGCTGCATCGGTTTATTCAGCAGCTCGCCAAGCGCCACACGCCTCGTTGCACTTCATTCTCCCTCCTGGCTGCAACGCCTTTTTTTCGCTTTCCGACTGCTTCAGATTCGGCTCGCAATGGCTTTGAATCGGCGCACCCGTGCACCTTTCGCACGGCACGCGCGCACTCGAACATCATTAAAATTAAAATGCAGAACAAACCAATTCAACGATACAACGGCTATGCCGTCCAACCCTCGGCGCATCGTTTGCCCGACGGGAGTTTTTCATCCAACCTGCTGCTCGAACGCACCGATAACGCGTGCGCCGAAGGCCGCTACCAGTTCTATTCGCTCGATTACTTCACGAGCGAGGAGCAGGCGCTGCAGCACTCGACACGCTGGGCACGCAACTGGGTCGACACGCGCGGTTAAAGGCGACGCCCCGGTTCCGCGCGCCCGGTTCCAACCGCCGGATTTTCCCTTCCGACGTCGTCGGCAAGCGACGCCAGCCCGGCATCGACGTCGACGACGCACTGAAGCCCAGTCGCTGGCTGCTGCTGCGCAACCGCGAAAAACAAAAAAAAGCCCGCAAATACGCGGGCGAGCTTCGCTGTGAGAAACCTCTAACAAACAAACTGGACGGCTGATCGTACTACTCGAAAAACCGCCATTCGAGACAGGTAAACCCGCTCACGGTTTACCCGCCTGCCGCCCCGGCCATCCGGGCCGGGGCAGTCGAATGACTCAGTGCAATATCCGCTTCAGGTCAGACAGTTCGGAGTGCATCGAACTCACCGCGTTCAACACGCCGGCATCGACGCTGCCGGCCTGCATGCACGCGCGCTCGGCCCGATCGCCGATCCGCTCGAGATCGTCGATCCATTGGCGAATACGCTCCTCGTCGCGTGACGCCATGATCTTCCTGGCCGACTTGCATTCCCGGTCCAGTTCATCCACCCAGTCGAGCAGCACCCTGGGCGCCGTCTTGTCCGAATGGCAGGTTCGCGATGCGTCGCTGATTGTCTGCTGCAGATGGCTGAAGCGTTGCTGCATCTCGCTGGCTTGCAACATGATGACCTCCTTCACGAACGTCGGCGCCCGGCGGAGCCGGCGCCGCTCAAGCCGCGTTTCCCGTTCGATCGTCATGCGCGGGCCATCGCCGCGGCCGCATTGGCTCCGGAGCGGCACGCCGGCCCGCGACGGGCGGGCTTCTAGTGTAGGTCATCGCGCGGTGCCCGTCGGCCGTGCACCTGCTGCACAGCGCCACGTGGCCCGGAATCGCCACCGATCGAAACGACCGGCACACCCCGACCCCATGACGCACGACGGCCGGCACAGGCAAGCGCCTGCCGGCCGACTGCGCGATCACGCACGTTGCTGGGACGAGGATTACTCTTCGCCCGGCCACCAGGGCTTGGCGGTCGAGGCGGGCTGGATCAGATAGTCGTCGAGGTTCTTGTCGACCAGCCATTTCGGGCGGGCGCCGCGCCCTGTCCACGAATTACCGGACGACGGATCGTAGTACTTGGCCGGCAGCTTCTTCGGCTTGTCCTTCACGAAGCCGGCCGCACGCAGGAGTTCCAGCTCCGTGATGCCGAACTCCTTCACCTGGTCGCGGATCGCGGCCAATGCCTCTGCCTTTTCTTTCTTTCGGGCCTCTTCAACGAGCAGGTTGAGGTGGCCGAGCTGCTGTTGCAGTGAGTTGATTTTGCTGGATGTCACGTGGCGTAGTCTTCGTCGATGCGGTGCCTGACGGCGGCCAGGCACATGGAGGTCCGTCACACGTTCACAGTCTGCCTGGCCGCTGCGGGATCGCCCTCCGCGCTCCGGCCGCGCGCCATGGACTGGCCGGGCGGCACGCGCGCTGCTTCGTTGTCCGTCGAATCGGCCCAAACGGGCGCCGGTGCCGGATTGCCGGAAAAGCTGGGGAAAACGCGTGGGGCGCGTCGCGCTCGTCAGCACGACCGAAGGTATCGGACTCTGCAAAGCTACCGGTCCGACCACCCGCGCAGCCGACAAATTTGCCGGCCGCCTGCGAGCCGTTCGGGGCCCGTCGCGTCAAGCACACTGGAACAAGTCGCGATTGTAGCAGCCGGCGCGCGGGCGTCACCTCTCCCGAACGGCCGATGGCCGTTTTCCGAAGGCGCCCCGCGTGGGTGGGACAGGTTGCCCGCGTCGCACATGGCGTGCATCCGGCGCGGGCGGACGGCCGGCGAATCGGCGCAGCCGCTGCCGGCCGCACCCGATTCGCCGCCGCATTCGACGTCGTCGCGAATCCGGGTGCGGATTCGCGTGGCCGCGTCAGGACAGCCGTTCGATCGCGATCGCCGTCGCCTCGCCGCCGCCGATGCACAGCGACGCCACGCCGCGCGAGAGGCCGTACGTTTCCAGCGCCGCGAGCAGCGTGACCATCACGCGCGCGCCCGACGCGCCGATCGGGTGCCCGAGCGCGCATGCGCCGCCGTGCACGTTGACCTTGTCGTGCGGCAGGTCGAGATCGTGCATCGCTGCCATCGCGACCACCGCGAACGCCTCGTTGATCTCGAACAGGTCGACGTCGCCCAGCCGCCAGCCGGTCTTCTCCGACAGCTTGCGCAGCGCGCCGACCGGCGCGGTCGGGAACAGGCCCGGTTTGTCCGCATAGGTCGAGTGGCCGACGATCACCGCCTTCGGCGTGAGGCCGCGCTTCTCCGCCTCCGAGCGGCGCATCAGCACCAGCGACGCGGCGCCGTCGGAGATCGACGACGAATTCGCGGCCGTCACCGTGCCGCCCTCGCGGAACGCCGGCCGGAGCGTCGGGATCTTGTCGAGCTTCGCCTTGCCCGGCTGCTCGTCGATGCTCACCAGCGTGTCGGTCTTGCCGGCGCGCACGGACACCGGCGCCACTTCGCCCGCGAAGCGGCCTTCCGCGATCGCCTTCTGCGCGCGCGTGAGCGACGCGATCGCGAACGCGTCCTGCGCGTCGCGCGTGAAGCCGTAGGTCGTCGCGCAATCCTCGGCGAAGGTGCCCATCAGGCGGCCGCGGTCGTACGCATCCTCGAGGCCGTCGAGGAACATGTGGTCGAGCACCTGCCCGTGGCCCATCCGGTAGCCGCCGCGCGCCTTCGGCAACAGGTACGGCGCGTTGCTCATGCTCTCCATGCCGCCGGCCACCACCACGTCGGCCGAGCCCGCGACCAGCAGGTCGTGCGCGAGCATCGCGGCCTTCATGCCGGAGCCGCACATCTTGTTGACCGTGGTCGCGCCCGCCGCCAGCGGCAGCCCCGCCTTCAGCGCCGCCTGGCGCGCCGGCGCCTGGCCTTGCCCGGCCGGCAGCACGCAGCCGAAGACGATTTCGTCGACCTGTTCGGCCCGCAGCCCCGCGCGTTCGAGCGCGGCGCGGATCGCCACGGCGCCCAGCTCGCTCGCGGACGCCGCGGCCAGGTCGCCCTGGAAGCCGCCCATCGGCGTGCGCGCCGCGCCAACGATGACAATCGGATCGTGTGTCGTCATGATTCCTTCTCCTGGTGGGTCAGCGCGGCGCCATGCGCAGCGCGCCGTCGAGTCGAATGACTTCGCCGTTCAGCATCGAATTCTCGGCAATATGGCGCACCAGCGCCGCGAATTCGTCGGGCCGCCCGAGCCGCGACGGAAACGGCACGCTCTTGCCGAGCGAATCCTGTACCTCCTGCGGCATCCCGGTCAGCATCGGCGTCTCGAAGATGCCCGGCGCGATCGTCACGACGCGGATGCCGAAGCGCGCGAGCTCGCGCGCCACCGGCAGCGTCATCCCGGCCACGCCGGCTTTCGACGCCGCATAGGCCGCCTGCCCGATCTGCCCGTCGAACGCCGCCACCGACGCGGTGTTGACGATCACGCCGCGCTCGCCGTTCGCGTCGGCGTCCTGCTTCGACATCGCGTCGGCCGCGAGCCGCATCATGTTGAAGGTGCCGACCAGGTTGATCGACACCGCGCGCGCGAAGCTGTCGAGCCGGTGCGGCCCGTCGCGCCCGACGACCTTCTCGCCCGGCGCGACGCCCGCGCAGTTGACGAGCCCGTCGATGCGCCCGAACGCGTCGAGCGCGGCGGCGATCGCGGCCTGCCCGTCGGCTTCGCTCGTCACGTCGGCGGCAACGGCCCGCGCCGCCGCGCCGAGCTCGCGCGCGACGCCGGCGACGGCGTCCGCGTTGACGTCGGCCAGCAGCACGCGGCCACCCTGCGCGACGACCATCCGCGCGACCGCGGCGCCCAGGCCGGAGCCTGCGCCCGTGACGACAAATACCCGGTTATCGATGTTCATTGATGCCACTCCGTTCAGGAATTCAGGTAATCAGGAATTCACGTTCTGTTCGACGGCCATCTTGCGCAGCACGAAGCGCTGCACCTTGCCGCTCGGCGTCTTCGGCAGCGCGTCGACGAATTCGACCGCGCGCGGGTACGCATGCGCGGACAGCCGTTTCTTCACATGCAGGCTGAGCGCGTCGGCCAGTGCCGGCGAAGCCGCGTAGCCGGCCGACAGCACGACATACGCCTTGACGATCTCGGTGCGCTCGGGGTCCGGCACGCCGATCACGGCCGCCTCCATCACGGCCGGATGCTCGATCAGCGCGCTTTCGACGTCGAACGGGCCGATGCGGTAGCCGGCCGACGTGATCACGTCGTCGGCGCGGCCGATGAAGCTGATGCTGCCGTCCGGCTCGAGCTCGACGCTGTCGCCGGTGCGGTAGTAGCCGCCTGCGATGGCCGGCGTCGCCTGGCGCCAGTAGCCCGAGAACCACAGCAGCGGCGATTTCGCGATATCGACGGCGAGGATGCCGGGCTGGTTCGGCCCGAGCTCGCGGCCGGCGTCGTCGAGCACCGCGACGCGGTAGCCGGGCATCGCGAGGCCGGCCGAGCCGGGGTGCACTTGGTGCGCGAGCCCGTGGTGGTTGTTCACCACCATGCCGAGCTCGGTCTGGCCGTAGTGGTCGCGGATCGGCGCGGCGAGCTCGGCGTCGAACCAGCGGATCACTTCCGGATTCAACGGCTCGCCCGCGCTGCTGACGACCCGCAGCCGGCCCTTGATGCGCGCGGCCGGCCCGGAGCCGGCGGCCATCAGCAGCCGGTACGCGGTGGGCGAGCCGGCGAGGCTGGTGATGCCGAGCCGCTCGATCACGTCGTAGGTGCCGTCGACCGTGAACCCGCCTTCGTAGAGCGTCGTTGCGTGGCCGAGCAGCAGCGGCCCGGTGATCGCGTAGTAGAGGCCGTACGCCCAGCCCGGGTCGGCGATGTTCCAGAAGCGGTCGCCCGGGCGCAGGTCCACCGCGTCGCGCATGTACGCGCCGAACGCGAGCAGCGCGTGCAGCGGCACCGGCACGCCCTTCGGCAACCCGGTCGTGCCCGACGTCGACATCATCAGGAACAGGTCCGCGCCGGTGCGCGGCACCGGTTCGAACGTGTCGGGCTGCGCGTCGAGCGCGGCGCGGAAATCGAGGTCGCCGCCGGCCTGCGGCGCGTCGGGCGCGCGCACGGTCGCGACCGGCGGGCACGCCGCCACGTCGTCGAGCTTGGCCCGGTTCGCGGTGTTGGTCACGACCAGCTTCGCGTCGCTCATGCGCAGCCGGTGTTCGATCGCCTTCGGCCCGAACGCCGTGAACAGCGGCTGGTAGACAGCGCCCGCGCGCCACGTGCCGAGCACCGTCGCGACGAGTTCGGGCGTGCGCGGCAGCAGCCCGGCCACCACGTCGCCGGGCCGGATGCCCTGCGCGACGAGCAGGTTCGCGACCCGCGCCGACAGCGCCTGCAGCTGCGCGAAGCTGAAGCTGTGGTGGTGGCCGCCCGCATCGATCCAGTCGAGCGCGGTGCCGCCGCCGGCCACGTGCCGGTCGCAGCATTCGACGCACGCGTTCAGCCCGCGCGCGAGGTCGCCGTGCAGGCGCGCGGCGGCAGCTTCGACGCTGAAGCCGGCCAGCGCGTCCGCATAGGCGGGCGTGGCGTCGACGACGATCTGATCCGACATGGGTGTCTCCTCCCGTTGTATCGCTGCCGGCCGGTCGACCGGCGCCGCAGATTCGTTCCCGATGGTAGTCATCGCCGACATTGCAAACAATGACAAATCGGGTCTACGATCTTGATCGGATTTGCCATGTCCGATGGAGGGTGTGCGGTGGAACGGCCGACGATCTCGCCGGGTTTTGTCGAGGACGCGCTCGCGTGCCTGCGCGTGCAGGGCGTCGACGTCGCGCCGCTGCTGCGCCCGGCGGGCCTGCCTGATGCGGCGGACGCGCCGGTCACGGTCCAGCAGTACGGGCGGCTGTGGCTCGCGATGGCCGCCGCGCTGGACGACGAGTTCTTCGGCCTGGCCGCGCGCCCGATGCGGGTCGGCAGCTTCGCGCTGCTCGGGCATGCGGTGCTGCACACGCGCACGCTCGAACAGGCGCTGCGGCGCTCGCTGCGCTTCCTGCGCGTGGTGCTCGACCATCCGCACGGCACGCTGCAGGCGAGCGGCGGCGAGGCGCGCATCGTGCTCGCCGATGTGGGCGCGCCGCGCCCAGCATTCGCATACCGCACGTTCTGGCTGGTCCTGCTCGGGCTCGCGTGCTGGCTGATCGGGCGGCGCATTCCGCTGCGGCGCATCGACTTCTCGTGCCCGAGCCCCGCACATCGCGCCGACTACAGCCAGTTCTTCGGCGCGCCCGTGCATTTCGACCAGCCCGATTGCCGGCTCACGTTCGACGCGGCCTACCTGCGGCTGCCCACGATCCGCTCCGAGCAGGCGCTGACGACCTTCCTGCGCGGCGCGCCCGCCAACATTCTCGTGCGCTACCGGCACGACTCGGGATGGGTCGCGAAGATTCGCGCGCACCTGAAGGCCATTCCGGCGGCGGATTGGCCGAACTTCGACACGTTGGCCGCGCGGCTCGACATGCCGCCGGCGACGCTGCGGCGGCGCTTGCGCAGCGAAGGGCAGAGCTTCGCGGCGATCAAGGACGAGCTGCGCAGCGTGATGGCCCAGGCGCTGCTGCGCGACGGCGAGCGCAGCGTGGCCGACATCGCCTCCGAACTGGGCTTCTCCGAGCCGAGCGCGTTCCATCGCGCGTTCCGGAAATGGACCGGGCAGTCGCCGGGGGCGTTCCGCCGCGACGCGGAGTGACGCCGGGCGCGGCGGGCTGCCGGATCAGCGCGCGTCGCTCACTGATCGGTTCGCGCCGGCGGAGTGGATTACGATGAAGCACTGCCGAATTCGGTCTTCAACGACTTCCGTTCGATCGTCGCACCTGCCGGCAACGAAACACCGATTACCCGAACATCTTCGGGTTCGATTTTCCGGTTCGTTTCCACCGACCAGACCGGCGTGCCGTTCGAGAGGGGCAAATGGGGGTCATTGAATTCTCGTACTCCTTATTTCCGAGGTAAGGGGAATGGTTCTCCCCGCCTGTTTCGGGCTGGAAATAGGGCTCGGTCGTACCTATCGGCGCCCGGTGGACCATCTGCGCCTTGAATTCGCTCATGCGCACGCGCGCCTGCAACTGCACCCCTATCTCGGCGCCGCCGCGCGCCGCCGCTTCGGGACCCGAAGGACCGATTGCATATTTCAGCGCAACATTCGGGTCGATGCCATATTTCATCCGCCCGCGCGCATCGCTGCTCGGTATCCCCTCATAGACCGCCGCGCCATGCATCTCGCCGCCACGTGCCGGATCGAGCCCCTCCGACTTGATGTGGTTCAGATACGTCTCGGCCCGGGTGCCGTGCGTCAGGTAGACGTAGTTCTCGTCCGTGATCTTGATGCTGTCCACCAACGGCTTGAATTTCGGTTCCGACGACGCGTTCGTGACCCTGGCGCTTAGCCCGTCCAGCGACGGCGAACGCGGTCGTGCGGAACTGGAGGTGGTCGGGGGGACGGTCGTCCGGGGCTGTGCCGCGGGAAGTTCGGCGTAATTCCCCGATGCGTTGGTGGCCTGGCTGGCATTGAATTTGAACATTGGGAACACCCGTTGAATGAGAGCACTCAGCATCCTTCAATCCACGGTGCCCCGGGTTCGCGATGCGAAGGGGCGGTCAGTCACGCGAAGCACAGCGGGGAAACGCACCGGTACCTGGCCGCCGCTCGCACAATCAAATTTGCAACCGTGATCGTGCGATGCGGCAATTCCAGGAGTCCCTTATCCCGCAACGCTCGGAAGCCCCAGTCGGCTTCGACAACAGCTGGACATCGAACGAGCATGGCCACCTCTTGTCGGTCTCGAAGCTGCCGATCAGCGAGCCGCGAGCATATCGTTTCGGGCCAGCTCAAAGCGCCTGCACTCATCTTTGAGCCAGGTTGAAAAAGCAGCGGTACGTGGTTCGTTCGGCTCCTGGCAAAGCAGCACATAGCGCCCCGGTGCTCGAACGGTTTGTTCGAACGCCTTCACGAGCCGTCCGCTCCGGAGTTCCTCCTGAATCAGTATGGTGCGGGTCATGACAATACCCTGATGATTCAGCCCAGCGGAAATAGCCAGGCTCGACAAATTGAATTGCGGACCTGCCCCGCGCTCGACCCAATCCGGGAAACAGGCCGCTGCCCAAGCTCGCCACTCGATGTATTCCGGGGCGCCCACCCACGGCTCCGCATCATGCAGGAACGTGAGATCGTCGGTTAGCGCGCCAGTCGCCAGTGAAGGATGGGCCGCGACGTAATCGGGCGTGGCCACCGCCACAAGGTACTCATCCAGGATCACCTCCTCTGACGCCTGCTGATGGCTGTCTGGGTAATATCGAATCGCAACGTCGATGTCGTTCTCGATCATGAGGTGCCGGTCCAACGATTGAAACTCGGCCTGCAGGCGCACTGAAATATCGGGTTGATCCCGATGGAACTCGACCAGTCTCGGCATCAACCACTGCAATGCGACCGACGGCAGACAATTCACCTTCAGCGGTGTACCCGAAAGGCTGAGGCGATGTACGGTGTGGCTGATTTCCGCAAACACGTTCGAGGTCGTTTCGTAGAGCTGCAAACCTTTCTCGGTGAGCACGAGACCCCTTCCCTGACGCTTGAAAAGCGGATATCCCAGTTTGTCCTCGAGGTTGCGAATCTGCTGGCTGATCGCACTTTGCGTGAGGTTCAGCGCCGCAGCAGCCTTGGTGAAGCTCGAGTGGCGACCGGCCATTTCGAAGCATCGCAGCGCACCGAGAAAAGAAGAGTCCAGATTCAGTTTCATAAGCCAGCCTAATGCTTTGATTAGAACAATCCGCTATTTTGATCTCCTCGCGTAGTCTACGATAAGTCCGTCAGATATAGAACTTGGTCTATCCGGAGGCGCGACGTGGAGAATTGTTTGATCCCCCCAATCCATTACGCAGACTGCAGGCAAGCATGCCGCGTTTGTAGAAGCGATCGGCCTCTCGCAAGGCACCCGATCCCTAGGTGCCTGACCCCGTCTCGATCGTCGTGCTGATCAAGGGATCAGGGGCACGAACCCGTGCCTGGATCGCTATTTCCGGAGTTGTGTCGCGCCGCGGGCCGCATCAGCAGGCATGTCGCAACGCACTCCGTGCCACGCAAGCACCCGGAACGTCGACGCCTGTCTCGGGGTCGTGCAAATCATCTGCTAGAAGCCAACCGGCGAAATACTTAAAAAATATTTGAATACGAGGCGCGACCCGCATCGAATTGACGGACCGCCCGATGCAACCCATGAATACCCGATAGATATGAACGAAAATCATCCGAATCTCGAAGCACCACGCCTGTACGAGCAGGAAACCTCGCTTGAGCTTCTGGCCAATCGATACGGACTGAGTCAATCCAGCATGATCGATTTCTCGCTCAACGTTAATCCGCTTGGTTGCTCGCCGGCGGCTATTACTGCTGCACGCGAGGCGATGGAAAATGCAAATTTTTATCCGGATATCAGCCTGTCGGTACTGCGCGCGGCTCTTTCGAGTAAATATCGACACGCCAAAGGGAAATTTCTCTTTGGCGCGGGGCTCGACGACGTGATCAAATTGTTGATACACGCATGGACCTCGCCCGGAGACAAGATTCTCGTTCATTTGCCGACCTTCCCTCGTTACGCTCTCGAGGCGCAATTGCACGGTTGTGAAGTCGTTGGCGTAAAGGGCGGAGCGAGCAAGCAATTCGATGTCGATCGCTATACCGAGGCCTTGCGAAGAAATCGAATCTCAATGGCTTTCATTTGCTCGCCAAACAATCCGACAGGGGAGCTGATCGATATTGGAATTATTGAACAAGTGGCCCGATCTTTTCCTCAGACAGTTTTTGTCGTGGATGAGGCATTGATCAACCCGAAAAAGGAAGGATGCCTTAGATTGCCGGATCAATTGAACAATGTGGCCGTCATGAGGACATTTTCCAAATTTTTCGGCCTGGCAGGAATGCGCGTCGGATTCGTAGTTGCCAACGAAAAACTGATTGATACCGCTGAAATGACGCGACCGCCGTTCAACGTATCTCGTCCGGCCGCTGCGGCAGCAGTTGCCGCACTCGCAGATGAGGAGTTCATAGCGCAGTGCGCCCGGATTTTCCTGGAGGAAAGTGCTTACTTCCGCAGAAGAATCAGCGAAAAATCCGATATTGGCGTGCTCGGATCGCACGGCAATATGATGCTATTGGAATTGCAATCTCAATCTTCCTCACAAGCTGCGGCAAAAATCGCGAGTCAGGGAGTCGTGGTCGCGGATGCCACCTCATTCGATGGCCTGCAGGAAACGGCGACGCTGCGCGTCTCCCTTAGAAGCAGAGAAGAAAACGAAAAACTCATTTCCGCGCTGTTGACTCTTTGAATGATCAACAGCATCACATTATCTACAACTCCTGATTCGAAGGACGGCCCGCGCGACGCGTGAGCCATCATTAATTTATTACAAGGCAAGACAATGGATAATACCGTTCAACAAACCTTGACGCCCGGCACCGTGACGCTGGGTCAGCTGCGCTCGATCTACGAGGAAGGCTCGTCGTTCCTGATCGATCCGGCCGCGTTGACAGGCGTCGCGCGCGCTCAGGATGTCGTCGCCACGCTAATCGACGAAGGCAAGATCGCTTACGGCATCAATACCGGTTTCGGCAAACTCGCTCAAACGATCATTCCGAACGACAAGCTGAAGCAACTCCAGGAAAACCTGGTGCTCTCGCACAGCGTCGGAACCGGTGAATGCCTCGACGACAAAACTGTTCGCCTGATCATGGCGCTCAAGGCCGTGAGCCTCGCCCGTGGCTACTCGGGTGTTCGCCCGGTGGTAATCGAACGCATCGTTCAACTCGCGAACAGCGGGTTTTATCCGCGCATTCCTTCGAAGGGATCGGTCGGCGCGTCGGGTGACCTCGCTCCGCTTGCCCATCTGGCCGCCGCACTCATCGGCGTGGGACGCGTGAACTATAACGGAGCCGAGATGAGCGCGATCGACGCACTCGAACTCGTCGGCGTCGCGCCGCTGGAACTCGGACCCAAGGAAGGTCTGGCGCTGCTCAACGGCACCCAAGTTTCGACGGCACTCGGTCTCGTCGGCCTGTTCGGCGCCGAGCGTGTATTCGCCGCTGCCGTAACGACAGGATTGCTGTCGCTGGAAGCCATCATGGGTTCCAAGGTGCCGTTCGACGCACGGATTCATGAAGCCCGCGGGCAGCAAGGTCAAATCGACGTGGCGGCAATTTACGCCGACATGCTCAACGGTAGCGAGATCCTGAAATCTCATGCCGATTGCGGGCGAGTGCAGGACCCCTATTCAATTCGTTGCCAGCCGCAGGTGATGGGCGCGTGTCTTCAGCAGATCCGCAGCGCTGCGGAGGTGTTGCGTGTCGAATCGAACGCGGCCTCGGACAATCCCCTCATCTTCTCCAACGAGGGCGACATCCTGTCGGGCGGCAATTTCCACGCTGAGCCGGTGGCCTTTGCGTCGGACGGGCTGGCGGTCGCAATCGCAGAAATCGGCGCAATTTCGGAGCGACGCATCGCGTTGCTTCTCGACACCCACTTGAGCGGACTGCCGGCGTTTCTCGTCGAGGAAAGTGGCCTGAATTCCGGGTTCATGATCGCGCAAGTCACCGCAGCAGCACTCGCGTCCGAAAACAAGTCATTGGCCCATCCGGCAAGCGTTGACAGCCTGCCGACTTCCGCCAATCAGGAAGATCATGTCTCGATGGCAACCTTCGCCGGCCGGCGACTGGCGACGATGATCGATAACACGGCCGGGGTCATTGCAGTCGAGGCACTGGCGGCCGCGCAGGGTATCGAATTCCGCCGACCGCTGCGCTCGTCGGAAAACATCGAAGCGGCAATCGACGGGATCCGCTCTCGCGTGCGCTTCTATGATGAGGATCGTTTCTTCGCCCCCGATTTGCAGTCCGCGAAAGACTGGGTCATGACATATCACTTGCCGCATCAGCATCAGGCCAAGCTCCCGAGCTACACGACTTGACCGCTCCCAAGACTGTTCATATCAAGGACGAGGAGATCATCCAGCCAATCCAGTTTCACTTAACCCCTGAGCGCTAGGTCGTGCCTACCGCTTGACGCATTCGATATCGCGAATTAAATATATGGAGTACTGATGAAAAAGCTTGCCCTGTACATTGCTATCGTGGCCAGTTCGATGAATGTCTATGCAAAAGACTGGACGATTGTACGGTTTGGCGTGGATGCCAGCTATCCTCCGTTCGCGTCGAAGAGCGTTGACGGCGGTCTCGTCGGCTTCGACATCGATCTCGGCAACCAGATTTGTGCGCACCTCAAGGCGAAGTGCGTGTGGGTCGAGAATGACTTCGACGGGATGATCCCCGCACTGAAAGCGAAGAAATTCGATGGCGTGCTGTCGTCCATGTCGATTACGCCGAAACGCGCCGAGCAGATCAGCTTCACCGACAAGCTTTATAAGGAACCGAGGCGCCTTCTCGCGAAGAAGGGTTCAGGGCTGCTTCCGACACCGGAGTCGCTGGCCGGCAAGGTGATTGGTGTCGAGCAGGGCTCGACCGAGGAAACTTACGCGAAGACCTACTGGGAGCCGAAGGGCGCGAAGATCATGTCCTATCAGAGTCAGGACCAGGTCTATACCGACCTGCTCTCGGGCCGATTGGATGGCGCGTTGCAGGACGAGGTCCAAGCCGATCTTGGTTTCCTGAGAACGCCGCGCGGCTCTGGCTTCCAGTTCGTCGGCGCAGAACTCGTCGACGAGAAAATCCTCGGTAGCGGCACCGGCATCGGCCTGCGCAAGGAGGACATCGACCTGCGAGTCAAGATCAATAAGGCGATCGCCGACATGATCAAAGACGGCACCTACAAGAGGCTCGAAAGAAAGTACTTCGATTTCGATATCTACGGAGGCTAAGCGCGCTTGGTTGACGTACAAACAATCTGCCTGAAGGGTGAGCTGACACGAGGCAAGAATGCCATGCGACCAGTGCGTATTCACGCCAGTCGACGAGGACCTGAGAGACATTTTCCATTCGTTGGTTGGGAGGAACCATGAAGGTCGGCTATGCACGGGTGTCAACGGAAGAGCAACACCTTGACCTTCAGATTTCGGCTTTGCAAGGCTACGGATGCGATGTCATCTTTTCCGATCAAGGAATTTCAGGTGTTTGCAGTGACCGGCCCGGGCTGAGAGAGGCACTTGGTGCAATATCGAATGGGAGCACCTTGGTCGTTTGGCGCCTGGACCGATTGGGGCGGTCCATCAGCCATTTGACCCAGATAATCACGCAGCTTGGCGAAACGGGCGTCGAGTTCGTGTCGCTCACGGAGTGCATCGATACGGGCTCGCCGGTCGGGCGCTTCACGTTTCACATGATCGCTGCGCTGGCAGAGTTCGAGCGTGCGTTGATCAGTGAACGTACCCGAGCCGGACTATTGAGCGCAAGACGTCGTGGTAGCAGGATCGGGCGCCCGTTTGCCCTCTCCGTGCAGGATCAGGTTCGAGCGCGGTCACTATTGGGGGCCTTCTCGGAGGCAGAGGTGGCGACGCTCCTTTCCGTTCATGTTCGGACACTGCGCCGGTATCTTCGGGAGGAGCGCCATCAAACCATCAGTGAGCCGTCTGACGGATAACGGCGAACCGCCCGGGAAACCCCAACATAACGAATATTGACGCTGACGCCGGCAGATGATGCACGCGGCGATTTTCGTGCACACCTCGTGCATGGTTGCGAGGCGTTCCGAGCCGCCCCTGAGTCGCTTCGGTGGGTTCCTGCTGCTGGCGGTATCGACTCACCGCTCACTTCACAGGCGCAACGGGCGTGTCCCGCCCTGAGAACCTTCATCGCGCCAACCACATCGGCGCTTCCTTCGAAGCCGCATTCCACGCATTCGAATCGGTCTTGCGTCTTCCGATTGTCCGCCGGCATATGGCCGCAGCATGGGCAGGTGCGGGTTGTGTCGTGCGGCGGCACCGCAATGAGCCAGCCACCGTTCCATGCCGGCTTGTAGCCCAGCTGGCGGCGGAACTCGAACCAATCTTGGTCGAGGTTGGCCTTGTTCAGCCCGGATTTGGCCCGAACATGCTTGCCCGCATTCCCGGTGGTGCCTAGCGCCGACCTGGACATGTTGCACACCTGCAAGTCCTCGATTCACACCAGAGCGTGGTTTTGGCTGATCGTGGTCATGGTCTTGTGCAGGTAGTCGCGGCGGGCGTTACCGATCCGGGGATAGATGCGCTGGATGCGAGCTTTCGCCCATTTACGTCACGCGAACGTGACCCGTGTAACATATGAAGATTGCTATTTCACATTTAATGTGATTTTATTATCATTCGTTGGCAGCGCACCCGTTTGCGCATCCGCCCCAAATCATTCCAAGGAAAACGACGCATGGAGACAATCGCGGTCATCGGCAGCAACATGGTCGACCTGGTGACCTACGTCACCCGCATGCCCGTGCGCGGCGAAACGCTCGAAGCGCCCGGCTTCGAACTCGGCTGCGGCGGCAAGGGCGCGAACCAGGCCGTCGCGGCCGCCCGCCTCGGCGCGCGGGTCGTGATGGTGACGAAGGTCGGCGACGACGTGTTCGCCGACAACACGATCCGCAACTTCGAACACGCCGGCATCGACACCGAGCACGTGCGCAAGGTGCCCGGCGTGCCGAGCGGTGTCGCGCCGATCTTCGTCGAGCCCGATTCGAGCAACAGCATCCTGATCGTCAAGGGCGCGAACCGCCATCTGCAACCCGCCGACATCGACGCGGCCGCGCCGAAGCTGCGCGCGTGCGGGCTGATCGTGCTGCAGCTCGAGATCGAGCTCGACACCGTCTATCACGCGATCGCGTTCGGCGCGCGGCACGGCATCCCGGTGCTGCTGAATCCCGCGCCCGCGGTGGCCGACCTCGACTTCGAGCGCATCCGCACGGTCGAATTCTTCGTGCCGAACGAAACCGAGCTCGCGATCGTGTCCGGCCTGCCGGTCGATTCGCCCGACGACGCCGCGCGCGCGGCCGCGTCGCTCGTCGCGCGCGGGCTCCGGCACGTGATCGTCACGCTCGGCGAAAAAGGCTCGCTGCTCGTGTCGCGCGACGGCGTGCGGCGCGTGCCGGGCGTGCCGGTCGACGCGCGCGACACCACCGGCGCGGGCGACGCGTACATCGGCTGCTTCGCGCGCTACTACGTCGCCACGCGCGACGCGGCCGCCGCGATGCGCCATGCGTCCGCGTACGCTGCGCATTCGGTGACGGGCCTCGGCACGCAGAAGTCGTATGCGGACGCCGCGACCTTCGACCGATTCCTCCGCGACGCCGGCCTCTGAACGCCGCGCCACCCCTCGACGAGACAACCCGGGAAGGAGACACCCATGCGCCGAGCCAGGATCGAACACGCGCCCGACGGCTACTACCTGAACCGCACGCCCCTGTTCGCGTTCACGCTGCTGTGCTGCCTGTTCGCGCTGTGGGGCACCGCGGCGAACCTCAACGACGTGCTGATCGCGCAGTTCAGGAAATCGTTCTTCCTGTCCGACTTCGAATCGGCGTTCGTGCAGTCCGCGTTCTACCTCGGCTACTTCTTCGTCGCGATTCCCGCGGCAACCGTCGTGAAGAAGTTCAGCTACAAGACGACCATCCTGGCCGGCCTGCTGCTCTACACGGTCGGCTGCCTGCTGTTCTTCCCGGCCGCGTCGATGGCGAAATACGGGATGTTCCTCGTCGCGCTGTTCGTGATCGCCGCCGGGCTGTCGTTCCTCGAGACGGCGTCGAATTCCTACTCGACGCTGATGGGCCCGCGCGAGACGGGCACGCGCCGGCTCAACATCTCGCAGACGTTCTACCCGTTCGGCGCGATGGCCGGCGTCTACATGGGCAGCTTCCTGATCTTCAAGGAAGGCGACGCATCGCACGCGCAGCTCGCGGCGATGTCGGCCGCCGATGCGCGCGTGCACCAGCTCGCGATGATCCAGGCGACGCTCGAGCCGTACAAATGGCTGATCGTCGTGCTCGTGGCCGTGTTCGTCGTGTTCGCGCTGACGCCGTACCCGGCCTGCAAGGGCAACGGCGCGAGCGCTGCGACCCACCGGATCGACGCGCGCGGCACGCTCGCGCGCCTGTTCGGCAACCGCCGCTTCGTCGCGGGCGTGATCGCGCAGTTCCTGTACGTCGGCGCGCAGGTCGGCGTGTGGAGCTTCACGATCCGGCTCGCGATGCAGATCGGCGGCCTCACCGAGCGCGGCGCGTCGCGCTACCTGCTCGCGACGTTCTTCGCGTTCTTCGTCGGCAAGCTGATCGCGACGCTCGTGATGAAGCGCGTCGGCCCCGCCAAGGTGCTGATCGCGTACGGCATCCTGTGCATCGCGCTGCTCGCATACACGATCAGCGTGCACGACATCACCGCCGTCTACGCGGCGGTGGGCGTCAGCATCTTCCTCGGCCCGTGCTGGCCGACGATCTACGGGCTCACGATCGACGGCCTCGGCAAGGACACCGAATACGGCGGCTCGATCCTCGTGATGAGCATCGTCGGCGGCGCGGTCGTGCCGCTGATCCAGGGGCTGATCTCGGACCACACCGGCGGCAACATGCAGCTCGCGTTCGTGGTGCCGCTCGCGTGCTTCGTCGCGATCGTCGGCTACGGCTTCCTGTGCCTGCGGCACGCGCCCGCCGCGGCGGATGCGCGCTACGTCGGCACCCGCAACACGACCGGAGCCTGAGCATGCAAGGCGAAATCGCACTGCGCCGCGACGACTTCCGCGACACGCCGCGCACGCTGTACCGCACCGACGGGCTCACGGCGACGGCGTTCGCGTATCCGTCCGGCGTCGACGCACATAACCGGACGGCCGCGCCGCATGCGTGAGCGCGCGCGCCGGGCGTCAGGTCACGAGCGCGATGCCGTGCTCGCGAATCGCCGTTTCGTAGCGGGGGCTCAACTGCCCGTCGGAGATCACGTAGTTGAAGTCGGTCAGCTCGGCGAAGTACGCGGCGCGCACTTCGTCGAACTTCGTGTGATCGACGAGCAGGAAGCGGTTCTGCGCGCGCTGCATCACCTTCTTCTTCGCGTCGACTTCGTGGAAGTTGAAACAGGTGACGCCGCAGCGGTCGCTCACGCCGGCCGCCGAGATGAACGCCTTCGACACGCGGATCGTGTCCAGGATGGTGGTTTCCGCACTCGACTCGAACACCATGTTCTTGCGGTGATAGCTTCCGCCGCACAGGATCACGCTGCAATGCGGCTTCTGCTGCAGCTTCGCGAACACGTTCAGCGAATTGCAGACGGCGGTGAATTCGAGGTCGTCGGGAATGAAGTCGACGATGAACGGCGTGGTCGAGCCACAGTCGACGAAGATCGTGTCGCCGGTCTTCACGAACTGCGCGGCGAGCTTGCCGATCCGGCGCTTCTCCTCGGTCTGCCGGTTGTTCTCGGCGCTGATCAGGTATTCGCCGATGTCGCTGCGTTGCGCGGCAAAATGGCGGGTCACGTAGCCGCCGATCAGGCTGACGCCGTGCGGGTTGTCGGCGAGGTCGCGGCGGATCGTCATCTCCGACACGCCGAACAGCTCGGCGACTTCGCGCAGATGGATCGCGTTCTGCCCCTGCAGCACGTTCATCAGCGTCTTGATCCGTTCGCCCTTCCTGGTTTCCATGCTCGTGTCCTGGCGGCCCGCCGCTTGCCGGGCCGGGCGCCAGGGCCCGGCCGAAATGTCGTATTTGTAACAAACCGATGTGAAAACATCAACTTTTCATGCGGCGGCACCGCCGCACCGCTCAGTGGAGTCTGAAACATGCCGCTTTCCAACGCCCAACTTGCCCGCACCATCGATCACACGCTGCTCGCGGCCGACGCCAGCGACACGCAGATCGACGCGCTCTGCCGCCAGGCCGCCGAGCATCGCTTCTACTCCGTCTGCGTCAACTCGGCGAACGTGCCGCGCGCGGCCCGCGCGCTGGCCGGCACGGACGTGAAGGTGTGCGCGGTCGTGGGCTTCCCGCTCGGCGCGGGCCTCACCGCCGCGAAGGCGTTCGAGGCGTCGGCCGCGATCGCGGCCGGCGCCGGCGAGATCGACATGGTGATCAATCTCGGTGCGCTGAAAAGCGGCCGCGTCGACGACGTGCAGGCCGACATCGCCGCCGTGCACGCCGCGTGCGGCGAGGTGCCGCTGAAGGTGATCCTCGAGACGGGGCTGCTGAGCGACGACGAGAAGGTGCGCGTGTGCGAGATGTGCCGCGACCTCGGCGTCGCGTTCGTGAAGACCTCGACCGGGTTCGGCCACGGCGGCGCGACGCTCGCGGACGTCGCGCTGATGCGCCGCACGGTCGGGCCGGCCATCGGCGTGAAGGCGTCGGGCGGCGTGCGCGATCGCGCGACCGCCGTTGCGATGCTCGACGCCGGCGCGACGCGGCTCGGCACGAGCTCGGGCGTCGCGATCGTCAACGACGCAGGCGGCAGCGACGCGGCGTACTGACCGATGCGCGGCTGCGCGCGCGGATCACCCCGTGCGCAGCACGCGCCCGCCTTCGGCGGCCTCGTCAGCGGCTTCGTCCACGATCCGCCCCACGTAATCGCGCACGAACTGCGCGGCGATGCGGCCCGAGCGCGCGCCGCGTTCGAGCGCCCATTGCAGCGCGGGCTCGCGCGCCGCGCGGATTCGCTCGGCGTCGAAGCCCGCCTCGGCGAGCCGGCTGTCGACGACGGCGAGGTACTGGTCCTGCGAGAAGCCGTAGAACGTCACCCAGATGCCGAAGCGCTCCGACAGCGAGATCCGCTCCTCCACCGCATCGCCCGGGTGCAGCTCGCCGTTCTCCGCGCGCGACACGTCCGCGTTGTCGCTTGCGTGCTCGGGCAGCAGGTGCCGGCGGTTCGACGTCGCATACACGAGCACGTTCGACAGGTCGCTCGCCACCGATCCGTCGAGCACCGTCTTCAGCCCCTTGTAGCCGGTCTCGCCGGATTCGAACGACAGGTCGTCGCAAAACACGATGTAGCGCTCCGGCCGCGCACGCACGCGTTCGACGATCGCCGGCAGGTCGTTCAGCCCTTCCTTGCTGACCTCGATCAGGCGCAGCCCGTCCTTCGCGAACGCATGCAGGCACGCCTTCACGATCGACGACTTGCCGGTGCCGCGCGCGCCCGTCAGCAGCACGTGGTTGGCCGCGCCGCCGCGCACGAACTGGCGCGTGTTGCGCTCGACGATCGCCGCCTGGCGCTCGACATTGCGCAGCGCGTCGAAACCGATCAGCGCGGGCGACTGAATCGGTTCGAGTGTCCGGTTCGCGCGATCGTCGCCGCGCCAGCGGAACGCGATGGCCGCGTCGAAATCGACCTCCGCCGGCCGCGCGGTGTGCGTCATCGCCTCGAGCGCGGCCGCGATCCGCTCGAGCTTGTGCGCGAGACCGAACATGAGGCCCTCTGGCGACGGAATCGGTTCCGGCATACGCGGATCGGCGCTCATCGCGATGCGCCTTGCACGGTGCGCAACGGCGCCGGGTATCGTTGCGCGATCGCGCGGGCAGGAAAAAGGATCGTCTTGTTCATCGCGTGCGGCGGATTAAACTCGTTGTGGAGCGTCATCGTGCCCGCCCACCCCCTTGCCTGTCTCACGCCAACATGTCACAACCTGTCGCGAATCGGACACTCGACTCCCTGCGCCCGTATGTGCACCTGCCGTACGAGTCGACGCCGATGCCCGTCGCGGCGATGGCCGCGCACTACCCGAACGGCACCTGGATCGCGCCGCACCGCCATCGGCGCGCGCAGCTGCTCTATGCGATCGCGGGCGTGATGCACGTGCAGTCCGACGGCGCGTCGTGGGTCGTGCCGCCGACGCGCGGCGTCTGGCTCGAAGCCGGGCTCGACCATACGGTGCAGATGAGCGGCGACGTCGAGATGCGCACCGTGTTCGTCGAGCCGGGCGCGGTCGAGCACCTGCCCGGCCGCAGCTGCGTGGTGGAGGTGCATCCGCTGCTGCGCGAGCTGATCCTCGCCGCGGTCGACGTGCCGCTCGACTATGCGCCCGGCTCCCGCCACGATCACCTGATGCGCCTGCTGCTCGCCGAGGTGACGGCCGCGCCGCTGCTGCCGCTCCACCTGCCCTGGCCGCACGACGTGCGGCTGCGGACGATCTGCGACGCGCTCGTCGCCGCCCCCGACGACCTGCGCACGATCGCCGAATGGGCCGACCTCCTCGGCCTGTCGGTCAGGACGCTGCATCGCGCGTTCCTGCGCGAGACGGGCCTCGGCTTCCGGCAGTGGCGCGAGCAGGCGCGGCGGCTGCTCGCGCTGAAACGCCTCGCGCACGGCGAGAAGGTGCTGACCGTCGCGATGGATCACGGCTACAGCAGCCAGAGCGCGTTCTCCGCGATGTTCAAGCGGCACTTCGGCGTATCGCCGTCGGCGTTCTACGCGTAGCGCGCGCGCCGCGACACCTGCCCCCTATCGCGATGCGATCGCGGCGATGAACAGCCCGCACGCCGCCACCGACGCAACCGTGCGCACGTGATTCCACAGCGTCCAGTCGCGCAGGTAGCGCGCCCACGACGCGGCGCCTTCCGCGCTCGACGGATCGGCCGCGGCAAGCGCGTCGTTGAGCGGCACGTTGAAAATCATCGTGACGACGAACATGCCGAGCACGTAGATCGCGCCGCCCGCGGCGATCCACATCGCGCCCGGCTCGCCGACACGCAGCAGCGCGAGCACGACGAGCGCGAGCGACGTCAGCGTCGTGCCGAGAAAGGCCGGCATGAACAGCGACCGGACGATGTCGACGTTGATCGCGTTCATCGCGGCGATGCCGGCCGCCGGCGCGAGGCGGCCGAGCGACGTCATCACGAATGCCGAGAACGCGAAGTAGACGCCGGCCAGCACGCCGCAGCCGACGGCCGAGCACCACAGCAGGATGACGGTAACGAGCGAGCGCATGGGTCAGGCGCTCCACACGCCGGTCGCGGCGGTCGCCCGCGCGTAGTCCGCGAAGTCGCGCGCGGGGCGCCCGAGCGCCTCGTCGACACCATGCATCACGCGGCTGTTGCGGCCGTCGAGCACCACGCTGAAGAGTTCGTCGAGCAGCGTGACGATTTCTTCGGGTACGCCTGCCTCGCGCATGCCGGACGCGAATGCGTCGGGCGCGAGCTGACGATAGCCGACGCGCCGACCGGCGGCGCGCGCGATTTCCGCGGCGGCTTCGGCAAAGGTCAGCGCGCGCGGCCCGGTCAGTTCGTAGAGGCGGTTCGCATGACGCGCGTCGGTCAGCGCGGCGACCGCCACGTCGGCGATGTCGTCGGCATCGACGAACGGCTCGGGCACCGCGCCGGCCGGCAGCGCGATTTCGCCGGCGCGCACGCCGTCGACGAGATAGCCTTCCGAGAAGTTCTGGTTGAACCAGCTCGCCCGCACCACCGTCCACGGCACGCCGGACGCCTGCAGCGCGGCTTCCGCGGCCTGCGCGCCGGGCTCGCCGCGCCCGGACAGCAGCACCACGCGCTCGAGGCCGCTGTCGCGGGCGACGCGGCCGAACGCCGCGATCGCATCGGCCGCGCCGTCGACCGACAGATCGGGCTGGTAGGTCACGTATGCGCTGGACGCGCCGGCGAGCGCGGCGCGCCACGTGTCCGGGCGCGCCCAGTCGAATGCGATGGCGCTCGAACGCGACACCGGCCGGGTCGCGATGCCGCGCTGGCGCAGGCGGGCGTCGACACGCGCGCCGGTCTTGCCGGTGCCGCCGACGATGAGGACGGGAAGCATTGCCATGTGCGTCTCCTTGTTTGAAAAACGAGAACATCTCGCGTTTTGAAAAAACGATAGACTCTCGCATTAGGAAGTTCAAGTTTTTCCGGAGACGCCATGGCAACGCGAACGGCAATGCAAAAATCGGGGCAGACCGGCAGCGACGACGCCGCCAGCGCGCCGGGCCTGGCGCGCCGGGTGCCGACCCAGCAGCGCAGCCGCGAGCGCTTCGAGCGCATCCTCGCGTGCGCGGCCGAGGTGATGGTCGAGAACGGCTGCGATGCGTTCCGGATGAGCGACATCGTCGAGCGGACGGGCATCCCGTTCGGGTCGCTGTACCAGTACTTTCCGGACAAGACGGCCGTGATCGGCACGCTGGCGGAGCGCCACAACGCGCTCGGGCACGCATGCGTGCGGCGCGACCTCGCGAAGATGAAGCGGATCGAGGATCTGCACGGCACGCTGTGCCGCATCACGGACAGCTACTACCAGATGTTCGTCGACGCGCCGCTGATGCGGGACATCTGGCGGGCGACGCAGGCCGATCGCACGCTGCAGGCGCTGGACCAGGCGGACGGCGCGTTTCTGGCCGGGCTCTTGGCGGCTGCGTTGCGGGATCTCGCGCCGGAGGTGCCCGACGCGCCGCTGGCGGCGTTCTCGGAATTGACGATGGTGTTGATCGCGGCGGCGGTGCGGCATGCGATCGAGCTGCCGCCGAAGGCCGCGCGCAGGATGCTCGCGATGTTCAAGCGGACGTTGCCGGGGGATTTGTCGGTGCTCGACGCCTAGGATGTGCGCGAATCCCCGAACCGCGACATTTCGATTTTTAATTTAAAGAAGAATATTCATTAATATCGTTCCGTGAATTCAAATGGGCGCAATCCGGGATCCCGGCGCCCGCCGCCCCTGATTCCGCATCCGAACCGACCGAAAGCCCGCTGCGCCCGGGAGCGCGAGCCGTTCGGCGAACCGGCGCCCGTTTCGCGTCGGTGAACTCCGCCACGCTTTATTCAGCGCCGGCAGATCGATTCCACCCGTGTCAACAAATCCCGGGATGATTCACCGAAATCGACTTATTTGAAAAAATGTCGTTATTTTATGGTATCGATTTCAATCAATAATTCGAACCATCCACCTATATTACTGTTTACTTTCCAAGCTTACTTCCGCTAAGCTTGCGGCAAGAATTTTTCGACAGCCATTACATCGATCGTTGAATTCGGAATCCTAATTCAACTGAATCAAACCGACCGATTGTTGTTTATTTCGAAAATCAAATGAAACGGACTAAATCCATGCAAACCGGCAGCCCGTCATGTGACTGATCCGGGTCCCCCGTGCGTCGCGCGGCGACATGTGCCCGCCGTTTCGACCACATCTTTCTGGCATCGCGATTCACGCTGCGCGCGACCGGTCCGATCATCGGGCCCGGCCGGCGGCGCATTGCCATCGCGAACTTCGAACTCACACTCTCGCGAGCGCTGACGATGGACGACTTTTGCCGCGCGAACTTGCCCCCCGTCGACGATTGGCCGACGTTTGTCTTCGAGTTGCCGGGGCTGCAGTTTCCGCCGTTTCTCAATTGCGCCGCCGCGCTGCTGGATGCCGCAGTCGACGAGCGGGGCTGGGGCGATCGCGTCGCGATCAGGACCGAGTCGGGCACCACGTGGTCGTATCGCGAATTGCGCGATGCCGCCAACCGGATCGCCAACCTGCTCGTCCGCGATGCGGGCCTCGTGGCCGGCAACCGGGTGCTGTTGCACGGCGCCAATCACCCGATGCTGGCCGCCGCGTGGTTCGGCGTGGTCAAGGCCGGCGGCGTGGCCGTCGCGACGATGCCGAAGCTGCGCGCGGGAGAACTGTCGACCATCATCGGGCGGGCCCGGGTCACGCACGTCATCTGCGAGGCCGGGCTGTCGGCCGAGCTCGACGCGGCGATGGCCAGCACGCAGTGGCGCGGCGACGTGCGGCGCTACGAGACGGACGACACGCATCCGCACGCGCGCTGGCTCGACGGCTATTCAGCGGCATTCGCGGCGGCCGACACGCGTGCGGACGATCCTTGCCTCATCGCGTTCACGTCGGGCACGACCGGGGAGCCGAAGGCCACCGTCCATTTTCACCGCGACGTGATGGCGGCCTGCCACTGCTTTCCGCAGCACGTGCTCAAGCCCACGGCCGATGACGTCTTCTGCGGATCGCCGCCGCTCGCGTTCACGTTCGGCCTCGGCGCGCTGCTGCTGTTTCCGGTCAGCGTCGGCGCGAGCGTCGTGCTGTTGCCGAAGGCGAGCCCGGAGCGCCTGCTGGCAGCGATCGACCGGCATCGGGTCAGCATCCTGTTTACGGCGCCGGCGGCCTATCGCGCGATGCTCGACCATCTCGACGGGCACGACACGTCGTCGCTGCGCACATGCGTGTCGGCGGGCGAAGCGCTGCCGTCGTGGACGCGCGACGCATGGCAGGCGCGCACCGGCCTGCACCTGATCGACGGGATCGGGTCGACCGAGATGCTGCACATCTTCGCGTCGACAGGCGACGCCGGCGCGAAGGACGGCGCGATCGGCAAGGCGGTGCCCGGCTACCGCCTTGCCGTCGTGGACGAGCACGGCCAATGCCTGCCGCCCTACGAAATCGGCTATCTGGCCGTGCAGGGGCCGACCGGCTGCCGCTACCTGAACGACGCGCGGCAACGCGACTACGTGAAGCACGGCTGGAACCTGACGGGCGACAGCGCGTACCTGGACGAGGACGGCTACCTGTTCTACCAGGCGCGCGCGGACGACATGATCATCAGCTCCGGCTACACGGTGTCGCCCGGCGAAGTGGAGCAGGCGCTGCTGCGCCACCCCGATATCGCCGAATGCGGCGTCGTCGGACAGATCGACGAATGGGGCGGCACGCTGATCTGCGCGCATGTGGTGCTGCGCCCCGGCGTCGACGGCTCGGACGCGTTGACGACACAGCTGCAGCAGCACGTGAAGAGCGTGATCGCGCCGTACAAATGCCCGCATCGCGTTGCCTATCACGCCGCCGGTCTGCCGCGCAACGAATCGGGCAAATTGCGGCGCGCCGTGCTCCGGCAGGCCGGCCATCGCGCGACGCATCCCTTGAATCAAGCAGTCCAGAACGAGCGAGCATCATGAAAATCCTCGGCGCCGCGGTGGCCATTCCGGACCCCGCGACCACCGCGCAATCCTGCGCGAACGATTACGCGATCAAGGCTGCCAGGCAGGCGCTGCAGCAAGCCGGCTGCCTGCCGTCGGAACTGGACCTGATCGTCAGCCTGTCGATTTCGCCCAGCCGGATGGCGGATGCGCCCGAGATCGCCGGGCCGCGACTGGCGCACCCGGTGCAGCGCGACCTGCGTGCGCGACATGCGGCCGTGTTCGATCTGCTCGACGCGGACTGGACGCTTGCGCTCGATCTCGCGCAAAGCCATTGCAAACAGCTCGGCTATCGCCGCGCGCTCGTCGTTCGCGCGGAAGCGCTCGCGGACGTCGAACAGGTGGCCACGAGCGGCTTCGCCGATGGCGCGGGCGCGATCGTCCTGATGCCTTCCGGCCATGAACGCGCTTATGCGAGCCGCTACGCGGATCTCGAATCGCCCCCGTTCGCGACGCTCGACGCACTGCCCGCCCGGCGCGTGAACGGCGCGCTGTCGCTGGCCCGCTTCGAGAGCCGGTTCGATCGCGCCACCGGCCGGTTCGACGCCGAACCGGCCAATGCGGCCGCCGCGGTCAACGCGATGCTCGACGCGGTGCAAAGCCGCATCGACCGGCGTGCCGCCACGCTGTTTTGCGAATCGTGGCTGAGCGGATGGCCGTCGATCGCCACCGGCGCGCGGGACGATTTCCGCGTCGATGTCGTCGCCGGTCCGGCGGACATCCCGAACCCGTTCCAGCTGCCCGCGTGGCTCGCGTCCCGCGTCGCGGATTCGATGTCGCTGCGCGACGATGAACATACGGTGGTCGCCATGACGCTGGATCCGTTCCGGCCGCGCATCGCCTGCAGCACGATGGAGGTCTGATGGTGCACAACGTCCGAATCGCAAGTCTCGCGTGCCGCCTGCCGGCACGCCAAGTCCCCAACGACGATCCCGTCTTCGCGGGCATCGAGCCGATCCCGTCGGAATGGTGGCAATTCTGGGGCATCGAATCGCGCTACATGATCGATCCCGATGCCGGCGAATCCGAGCTGGCGCTGGCCGAGCGCACGGCGCGCGACGCCCTCGCCCGTGCCGGCGTGGCGCCCGCCGAACTCGATCTCGTGCTGTTCAACATGACGTCGCCGTTCGTGTCGCACGCCGACGGCCGGCGCCGTTTCGCGCCGCGGCTGTCGCGCGCGCTGCGCGACCGGCTCGGCGCCACGCGCGCGCTCGACGCCGATATCGAGATGGAATGCGCGAGCTTCGTGCTGCAACTGCAGCTCGCCACCAACCTCATCAAGCAAGGGCGCGTGAAGCGGGCCCTGGTGTGTTCGTCGGAGCGCATGTCGGCGGTGGTCGACTACACCAGCAAATCGTCGACGAACTTCGGCGATGGCGCGGCCGCGGCCGTGCTCGTCGCCGAGCCGGCCGACCCCGACGGCGCCGATTGGCTGGATGCCGCGTATCACAGCGACGGAACGCGCTACGACCTCGCGACGATGCAGTGGCGCAACGCCCGGGCCCCGGCGGACGACGATGCGGCAACCGACGCCGACAACCCGTTCGGCGTGTATTTCACGCTCAAGCCCGAAGCGCAGGAGGCGATCTCGCGCTTCATGCCGGTGGCCATTCCCGATATCGTCGAGCGGCTGCTGCACCGGAGCGGCACCGGCATCGCCGACATCGATGCGATGGTGTTCCACCAGCCGTCGGCGCTGCTCGTGCGCGCCTGGGCGCAGCGGCTCGGGCTCAAGCCGGACCAATACGTGATTCGCGTGGCCGATTGCGCTTGCCTCGTGTCGGCCGCCGTGCCGTTTGCGCTGGCCGCGTCGATCCGGCAGGGCGTGATCCGGCCGGGATCGCTGGTCGTGCTTGCCGGCGCGGGCGCCGGCTGGGGCTTCGGCGCGCAATTGTGGCGCTGGGGCGAAACCGTCGTGACCGATGCGGGCGACGCCGTCGCCGCCGTGACGGAGCCGGAGGTGCGGACATGAGCGCCCGCCTCGCCATCGCCGGGCTCGGCTATGCGCTGCCGGACCGGATCGTCGGCAACGACGAAGTCGCCGGCATGATCGACACCAGCGACGCGTTCATCCGCGAACGCACCGGCGTCGTGGCGCGACGCTATCTCGCGCCCGACCAGCATCTGGCGGATCTCGCGTGCCCGGCCGCGGAACGCGCGATGGCCGACGCCGGCGTCACGGCGCGCGACGTCGACCTGCTGATCGTCAATACGCTGTCGCCCGATCATCACGACCCGTCGCAGGCGTGCTACATCCAGCCCCGGCTCGGCTTGCGGGAGGTGCCGTGCTTCGATATCCGCGCGCAATGCAGCGGCGGGCTCTACGGGATCGAGATCGCGCGCCACTTCCTCGCGAGCGGCCTGTATCGCAACGTGCTGCTGATCTGCGCCGAGGCGTTGTCGCGGCGGATCGACACCAGCAACGCCGGCCGCAACCTGTCGATCCTGCTGAGCGACGGCGCCGCCGCGCTGCTGCTGCAGGCGACGGCCGACCCGGCGCACGGGCTGATCGACCTGACGCTTGGCGCCGACGGCACCCAGTTCGACCTGCTCGCCACCGAGGCGCCCGGCGCGCGCCGCCCGCGCTTCATCGACGAAGACGACATCGCGGCCGGCCGGCATTACTTCCGGATGAAGGGCGCGCCGATGTTCGAGGACGCCACGCGACGCATCGTCGACGCGTGCCGGCAGATGCTCGACAAGCACCGGCTGACGATCGGCGATATCGGCCTGGTCGTGCCGCACCAGCCGAACCTGCGCATCCTCGACGCGGTCGTCGAGCGGCTCGGGCTGCCCCGCGAGCGCTGCATGATCTCGGTCGACCAGCTGGGCAACATGGCGAGCGCGGCGTTTCCGGTCGCGCTGGCCATCGCGCGCGAGCAAGGCCGCATGCCGGCCGGGCAGCTCAACCTCCTCGTGACCTACGGCGCGGGCGCGACCTGGGCCTGCGCGCTCTATCGGAGCTGAACGACATGCTGAACGCATCCCCGGGGTGGATCGATTCGCGGCTGGCCCTGGTCGGCACGGCCGACGTGCCGCTGTACGTGATCGTCAACGACGAGGCCGCGACGCTGATCGAGGGCGGCCTGAGCGGCATGACGGAGCACGTGTGGCAGCAGCTTCACGACCTGCTGCGGGATTTCGGCGGCATCCGGCATCTGCGCTACTGGCTGATCACCCACTCGCACTACGATCATTGCAGCCTGCTGATGACGCTCAAGCCGCGCATGCCGTGGCTCCATGTCTCCGGCTCCCCCGACGCGTTCGATGCGTTCCAGAGCCCGTCGGCCTGCCGGACCATCCGGCAGCTCGACGCGCACGCGTCACGGTCGTGGAGCCCCGCCGCCGGCGCCGATTTCACCGAGTTGTCCGAACTGCCGTTCTATCCCGTCAATCCGGGCGCACAGCTCGACATCGGCGACGGGATGCAGATGCATGCGATCGCGCTGCCGGGCCACAGCCGCTGCCAGTTCGGCTACTACTGCCCGCAGCTGGACATCGCTTTCGTGTCGGATGCGCTCGGCGAGTTTCACGGCGCCACCCACTGGCTGCCGCTGGTCTTTCAGGACCTGTTTGCGTATCGGCACTCGCTGGACGTCATCGAGCAACTGCAGGCGCCGCGGCTCGCGTTGGGGCACCACGGCATCCTCGCCGGCGAGCTCGCCCGATCGGCCGCGCGGCATGCTCGCGCGTGCCTCGATGCGCGCGAGGCCGACGCGCGCGCGGTGCGCGGCCACGCGGCCGCCACGCAGGAGCTGGCCCACCACTGGACTGCGCGTTATGCGGCAAGGAGCGAGCGCGTGGTGCCGCATTTCCTGCATCTCAAAAGCATGATGCACATGATCGACCTGTTCCATCGCGCCGAATAGCCGCCTTCGGATTCCCGCCGCAGCCACGCATGGGCGCCGGCCGGCGTCAGGCCGCTGCTCGCTGTTCTCATTCTTCTTCCGACGACATCATGACCACTGCGACCTTGCCGACCACGCTTAGCGAATTGCTCCAGAACCGGGCCGCCACGCTCGGCGACCAAACCGCCTACGTGTTCCTGAGCGGCCCGCCCGAACAGGAACAGGCCGACTCGATGACCTTCGCGGAGCTCGACGCCCGCGCCCGCCGGGTCGCCGCGCTGCTGCAGCAGAATGCGGTCGACATCGGCGACCGGGTCCTGCTGCTGTGCCGGCCGGGGCTCGACTACGTCAGCGCCTTCATGGGGTGCCTGTATGCGGGCGCCGTCGCGGTGCCGGCCTATCCGCCGCGCAACAGGCAACATATGGTGCGGATCGCCGGCATCGTCAGGAACGCAGGCGCGAACACCATTCTGTGCTCGCCCGACGACCTGGAGCGTTGCACGACATGGATCGCCGATACCGAAGCATCCGGCAGCACGCTGCTCGACGTCGGGGCGGCCGAAGCGATTGCGTTCCTGCACGCGCCGGCCAGCGTGCCGCCGTCCCACGTCGCCTTCCTGCAATACACGTCGGGAACCACCGGCACGCCCAAGGGCGTGATGGTGTCGCACGGCAACCTGATGCATAACCTGGGGATGCTGCGCGAATGGTTCGGCTATGACGAGCGGAGCACGATGGTCAGCTGGCTGCCGCCGTACCACGACATGGGCCTGATCGGCGTGATCCTGACGTCGCTCTACGGTGGCTTCCGGTGCGTCCTGATGGCCCCGGAGCGCTTCATCCAGCATCCGTACCTGTGGTTGCGCGCGATCAGCCAATATCGCGCGGACCTGACGGGCGCGCCGGATTTTGCTTACCGGATGGCCTGCAGGCGCATCTCCGACGATCAACTGGCGACGCTCGACCTGTCGTGCGTTCGGACCGCCTATAACGGCGCCGAATCCGTGCGCGCCGGCACCTTGTCGGATTTTGCAAAACGCTTCGCCGCCGCGGGCTTCGCCGCCGGGAGTTTCCGGCCGTGCTACGGGCTGGCGGAGGGGACGCTGTTCGTCGCGGGCCGCTCCGCGCAGCAGCCGATCCGGACGGTGTGCGTCGACCAGGCCGCGCTCCAGCGGCAATCCGTGGTGATCCGCGGCGAGTTCGCGGGGGTCTCGCCGGCGGCGCTGGATCGCCCGGGCGAACGCGTGCTGGTCAGCGTAGGCCGTCCCGCCGGCGACCAGCGCGTGGTCGTGCGCGATCTGCAGACGAACGCGCATTGCGCTGATGGGGCCATCGGCGAAATCTGCGTGGCCGGGCCAAGCGTCGCCGCCGGATACTGGCAGCTGGACGAGCTGACGCAATCGACCTTCCGGCACACGCTGGCGGGCAATCCGGATCAGGCGCTCATGCGCACCGGCGATCTCGGCTTCATGCTGGGCGGCGAGCTTTACGTCACCGGCCGGCTCAAGGACATGGTCATCCTCGCCGGCCGCAACTACTACTCGGAAGACATCGAGTACGCGCTGATCGTCGGCGTGCCGGAGCTGGTGCCGAACGGCTGCGCGGCCTTCATGGACGACCAGGTCGACGCGGAGCGCCTGATCGTCGTGGCGGAAGTCGAGCGCACGCAGCGCAAGGGCAATCTCGACGGCTTCATCGACGCGATTCGCAAGGCGATCTGGAATCGCCTCGACATCGCCCCGAGCGCGATCGTGCTGGTATCGCCCGGCAGCGTGCCGAAAACGTCGAGCGGCAAGGTGCGTCGCAGCACGTGCCGCACGCAGCTGCGCGACGGCGAGCTGACGATACTCGCGCAGTGGGACGTCGATGCCGGCGCGCACACGCCGGAACCGGCGCGCCGGCCGCCCGCGCGCCCGGCAGCCGCCCTCGACGTGCCGCCGGCCGACGCTCACCGGCGGCATGACGCCACCACCGTCGATGCACTGAACGACTGGCTCAGGCACTACGCGCGCACGCGGATCGATTCGCGCACCATCGACGAGCGTCGCACCATTCCGCCGCACATCGTGCTCGATTTCGGGAACCAGGGCCTGCTCGGCATGCCGATCGACCGGTCGCATGGCGGCCTCGGCCTCACCCATCGCGACCAGTTGCGCGTGATCTCGCAACTGGCCGCCATCGATTCGACCCTGGCTTTCTTCGTCGGCCTGAACAACACGCTCGGGATCCTGCCGATCATGCAGCATGCCCAGGCGCCGCTGCGCGACGAATTGCTGCCGAGCCTCGCAAGCGGCCGGATGCTCGCCGCCTTCGCGATGAGCGAACCGGCCGCGGGGTCCCATCCGCGCGCGATCACCTCCCGCGCGCAGCGCATCGACGGCGGCGACTGGCTGGTCTCCGGGAACAAGAGCTGGAGCGGCTCGTCCGCGTGGGCGGGGATCATCAACGTGTTCGCCAGGCAGGCCGACGGCAGCGGGATGATCGGATTGGCGGTGCGCCCCGGCACGCCGGGCGTGCGGATCGGCGCCGAGGAACTGACGATGGGCGTGCGCGGCATGATCCAGAACTCGCTGCATCTGGATCGGGCGCGAATCAGCGACGCATACCGGCTCGGCGACATCGGGCAGGGGATGTCCGTCGCGCAGCAAGCAATGAACACCGCGCGCCTCGCCATCGCGGCCGTCTGCCTGGGCGGAATGAAACGCTGTGCGCAGCTGATGCATCGCTACGGGACGCGGCGCCAGATCGGCACCGGGCTGCTGCTCGACAATCCGCTGAGCCGCCTGCGCCTGGGCGAGCTGCGGCACCGCATCGACGGGCTCGACGCGCTGGTCGAGCACCTGGCCGCCGAGCTGGACCTCGGCGTCGCGCTGCCGGAAGACTGCCTGCTGATTTCGAAGATTCTCGGCTCCGAGCTGCTGTCGCAATCGGCCGACGAAATGATGCAGTTCCTGGGCGGCCGCGGCTATATCGAAACCAACCTGGCGCCGCAGATCTTCCGCGACGCGCGCCTGACCCGCATCTTCGAGGGGCCGACCGAAACGCTGCTGGTGCACCTCGGCAGCCGCCTGCTCAACGGGAGCGACGATCTGCTGCGCCATCTGGACAGTGCGCTGGGCGCCGGCGTGCTGGCCAGGGAGCTGCGCCAGCTGGGCGAACAGCTGTCGCAGGACGGGCTCGCCAATGCGTCGAAACTCGACGGTGCCGCGCACGCCGCCGTGTGGGTCAACTACTGGCTCGGCACGGTCGCGCAATGGGGCTTGCTGCTGGCGGTGATCGAACGCGCGGCCGCGCAGCAGCGCATCGACGACGGCGCGCTGCGCTGGGCGCAGAGCCAGTATGAACGCGCGATCGAGACGGCGCAGCGGCAGGTCGGCCTGCGCGCCGCGCTGTCCACGTCGGCGGAATTGAACGACTGGGCGGCCCGCACCGGAATCGAGATCGGCGCGATCGAACAGACGATCCCGGGCGC
The DNA here is from genome assembly GCA_001527685.1 of Burkholderia pyrrocinia. Lineage (GTDB taxonomy): Bacteria > Pseudomonadota > Gammaproteobacteria > Burkholderiales > Burkholderiaceae > Burkholderia > Burkholderia pyrrocinia_D. Next base: position 38,376 of record LOZU01000023.1, on the reverse strand, counting down.
AAGCCAGCGCGTCGATCCGCTGCTGGACGCCGACGCCGACGCGCGGTCGGTCTCCCGCGCGCCCGATGCGCCCGACTTGCCCGCCGGCGAAGACGCCGGTTCGGCGGCCCCGAACGCGAGCGCGCCGGCGAGCCTGATCGATCGCCAGCAGGTTCATGCCGTCGAGCAATGGCTCGTCGCGTGGCTGGGCGAGCGCCTCAAGCACCGCAAGCTTCGCTTGACGCGCGAGTCGACGTTCGCCGAGATCGGCTTCGACTCGATCCTCGCCGTCGAGATGACGGTCGTATTCAGCGAAACGTTCAGCGTGACCGTCGATCCGTCCGCGGTCTGGGACTACCCGTCCATTCGCGCGCTGGCCGCCCATCTCGCGCCCCGCACGCGCGGCGTCGCGCCGGCGGTTGCCGCCGCGCGCGCCGATTCGGACGCCCCTTCACCCATTGCAGCCCAACCTTCGACCCTGTGAGACCGTCCAACATGCACGCCCGATTCGACCTTGGCGATTCCACCACCGCGCTGGCCCGGCAGCTCGAACATTATCTCGACGCGTATCCCGACGAAACGCGCACCCTGCTCGGCCTGTCGGCCGGCACCGCGATCGGCGTCGAGGTGCTCGACATGGAGCTGCCGGTCAGGCTCGAGCAACACACCCATGCGGCCACGCTGCGCATCGGCCGGCGCGACGCGCAGCGCGTGATGGCCTATACGCGCAGCTGCAACTGGGCGAACGGCATCGTGCTGGTGCCGACGCTGGTGCGCCTCGTGTGTGCCGGCGCGTTCCGCGGCCTGCGGGCCGGCACGCCCCGCGCGATGCGCACGTTCGCGACGTCACGCCTGCCCGACCCGACCCGCAACCTGGGGGTGATGTGGGGCGCGTTCAACCTGTTGAGCCTGGCCGGCTGGCTGACCCTCGACCGCGGCGACGAAGACGCCGAATATGCGCTCACCCCGGCCGGCGAATATGTCGTCGCGTGCGTCGAGCGCGCGCGGCCGCTGTTCGAGCAGCTGGCGAATGCCACGTCGGTGCTGCAGCATCTGCACGCGCTGTGTCATCGAAAACGCGTGGCGGCCGACGACAGCGTGCTGTATGCGCAGCTCGCGCGGATCTGCGTGGCGGGCTGGCCGGGGCTTCCGGCCCCGGTCACCGATCTGGAGCGCCAGGCGGATGGGCAACTGCGCACGGCGATGGACGGCCTGCTGGTCGGCCCGACCTGGGTCGCGCTCGACATGCCGGTGTTCGACCGGCAGCCGGACGGCCAGTACTCGCAGACGGCGCCCGGGATCCTCGGCAAGCTCGACGAGCAGCCCGGCGGGGTCGCGGTCGGCGCGTGGACGCAGGCGGATCCGGTCGTCCTGCACGCGGCATGGTCGCTGATGGGCAAGTTCGGCATGGCGGAGATCGACCGCGAAAAGGTGCGCCTCACCGAATCGGGCCGGATTCACCGGCCGATCGCCGCGCCGTACGCGGGGCTGCCCGCGTCGTACCTGCGCTCGTATGCGCTGCTCGACGACCTCCTGTTCGGCAACCCCGATCCGCTCGATATCGACAGCGACGGCCACATCGATCGCGTGATGAACGTGTATGCGTCGAGCGGCGCCGGGTCGGGGCCGGCATCGCAGGAAATCACGACGAAGATCCTGCGCGAGCTGTTCGACGACACGCCGCTCGATCGCCAGCCGGCCGGCATCGCCGACATGGGCTGCGGCGACGGCAGCGCCGTAAAGCGCCTCGCGGAATACGTGATCACGTCGACGCGGCGCGGCCGGCACCTCGCAGCCTATCCGCTGCTCGTGATCGGCGCGGACTACAACGAATCCGCGCGCGGCCGCGCCGCCGCCACGCTGTCCGCGCTGAAGGACATCCCCGGCGTGCAGGTGCGCGTGATCGCCGCCGACATTTCCCAGCCCGACCGCTACGACGAAGCCGTGGCCGAAAGCGGCCTGACCGTCAGGCAGCCGGACGGCAGCGTGCGCCCGGCGCGGCTGAGCGATCTGCTGCATACCTTCATGTTCCTGGTCCACAACCGCCGGCTGAGCGTCCGGCGCGAGGCCGCGGCCGAAGCGATCCTCGACCGCCATCTGCGCACCGTCGACCGAGCCCGCCTGCGCGCGGTCGTCGACCAGCACTATACGGGCATCCTGACGGTCTCCGATCAGGCCGAGCTGCCGATCGGGCTCGACGAGATCAAGCGGGCATTCAAGGTGGCGTACAGCGACGCGGAAGGCCTCGTGCCCGGTTACGTGGCGGCCGCGGATCTGATCGATTTCCTGACCCGCTGGAAGCGCCACGCGAAGCACGGCTTTCTCATCGTGGAAGGCCATAGCCCGTGGGCGGAGAATCTTTGCGCGCGCGCGCCGGGCGGGCCCGAGGCGTGGCTGCGCACCGAGCAGCTTCCGTCGGTGTTCAACTGGGGCATGCACTTCGTGTCGCGCCAGTTCATGGCGCCGTTCAACGAATTCACGCTCGCGCTGACCCTGGCCGGCCTGCGCCCCGACAGCCCGATTTACGGGCGGATTCATCCGGAGGGGTTCCCGGCGCCGGATCTGCTGAGCGACTATCGGTTCTTCAGCATCGCGAACTACGTTGCCGATACCGTTACGCCTGTCGCCGCGTAATGGTCCGTTGAAAACACCCCGGAGGCCGGATCGGCATCCCGCCTCCGGGGTGCGGTCCGGATCCCTGCTTCTCTCCCTGCTTCCCGCCCTGCTCGCGCATCACGCGCTGTCGTTGCCCTCCCTCCCCATCTTCCGGCCAAGGCGCCCGGCCGCCCGACATCGCTCGACTATCAGAGTTCGCAGTTGCCCGACGTCGGCGATTGCTTTGTACTGGCGATGCTTCGCGCGCCGCCGTGCACGCGCGAATGCATTCGCGGGATGGATGGCCCGCCTTCATTTCGATCGCGCCGAGGAGGCTTCGGATGGTTATGTGGTTAATGCAGTTGGCCCTGATTCTCACCGCCTGCAGCTGCTTCGGCTGGCTCGCGCAACGGATGGGGCAGGCGAAGGTCGTCGGCGAGATCGCCGCGGGCATCGTGCTCGGGCCCGCCGTGCTGGGCGCGCTCGACCTGCGTTTCTACCAGGCCATCTTCGGGCCGGCCGCGTCCGTCGGCCTGTCCCGTCTCGGCGAGCTCGGCGTGATCGCGCTGATGTTCCAGATCGGCCTGCACATGAACCTCGGCGAGATGTCGCACCCCGGATCGCTGAAGAAGGTGCCGGCCTCCGCCGCGGTCGCGCTGGCCGGCATGCTGCTGCCGCTGGCCGGCGGCATGGCGATCGGCCATCTGTCGCACGACGCGCTCGCGCCGCAGATCGCCGAGCTGCCCTATGTGCTGTTCTGCGGCGTCGCCCTGTCGGTTTCCGCGCTGCCGGTGATGGCCAGGATCGTCGTGGACATGGGGCTCGTCGACGAGCCGCCCTCGATGCTCGCGCTGTCCGCCGCGATGCTGACCGATCTGGTCGGCTGGGTGATGCTCGCGTTCGTCTCCGCGGTGGCGATGGCGGGAGCGGATGCGTCCGGGACGTGGCAGATCGTCGCCGGCATCGCCGTGTTCCTGCTGGTCTCGAAGCTCGTCGTCCGCTTCATCGTGTTGCCGCTGGCAGCCGATGCCGTGAAGAAGGCGTCGCCGGCGAAGTTGCTGAGCGTGGTCGTTCCGTATGTGTTGCTGTCGGCCTGGGCGACCACGGCGATCGGCACCCATTCGGCGTTCGGCGCGCTGCTGGCCGCCGTGATGCTGCGCAAGGTGCCGGGCCTGCAGGAGCAGTGGGAGCTGAAGATGGAAGGCTTCGTGAACACGGTGCTGCTGCCGGTGTTCTTCGTCTATTCCGGGCTGTCCGTGACGTTCGAGAATTTCGACGGATCGTCGCTGTGGCTGTGGTTCCTGCCGTTCCTGTGCGTTGCGTTCGTCGGCAAGTTCGGCGGCGCCTACCTCGGCGCAAGAGTGTGCGGCCTGACCCGGCGCGATGCCGCGCTGGTCGGCTCGCTGATGAACACGCGCGGGCTGGTGGAGCTCGTGGTGCTGGCCGCCGGCCTGCAGATGCACGCGTTGTCGCGAAGCTCGTATGCGGTCCTGCTGCTGGTCGCGCTGGGCACGACCGCCATGACGTCGCCCTTCGTCAGATTGTGGCGGCGCGGCGCGCTGCGCCCGGCCTGACGCGCTCGCCCCCGTTCCCACGGTCCGCCACCCCACCCGGTTTCCCGCCATGCATCGAAGATCGATCATTGCCCACGACGGGCGTGAACTGAATGCGTACGTTTGCGCCGACCATCCCGACGCGCCGGATGTCGTGGTCGTCCTGCCGTTCGGCGCAAGGCAGGCCATGCTCGCGCGCTGCTACGCCGCGCTCCGGCCGCACTTCAACGTCGTGACGTGGGAGTCGCGCTTCGTGCTGGACATCGAGCGGGATGCGCACACGGACGGCTTTGCCGCGCGCGCGCACGCGAGCGACCTGGCCAGCGTGATCCGCGGCGCGCGCCCGGGCGGCCGAGCGGGGCCCGTCGACGTGATCGCCTATTGCTCGGGCGCGGGTGTCGCGATGCTGGCCGCGCTGCACCATCCCGAGACCATCGCGCGCCTGGTGCTCGTCAGCGGCGAATACCTGTTGCCGGCGTCGGTCTCCGCGCAGACCGACGTCCAGCGGCAGATGGACATCCTGTTGTCGCTCGCGGCACGCAGCCCCGCGCTCGCCGGTTCGGTACAGGAAAAAATCTCGGGAGCGCAGTTGAGGAACCCGAACGAGTTCCAGGCGTTCCTGTCCGAGCCGTTTTCATCCGGGCCGCATCTGCACAGGTACGGCATCAATTACCTGGCCTATCGTGACGCGGGCCTGGCCGAGATCGCGCGGCAGGTCGAGCACGAGACGCTGTCGATCGTTTCGACGGAGGACCGGCACGTCGATCCGGCCGGGTCGCTCGCGATCGGCGCGCGCTTGCGCCATAGCGCCGGCAGCGTGGCCGTTTCGGGCGATCACTACGCGCTGTGCCGCGGCAACGCCGATGTCGTGAAGCACATCGTCGACTTTCTCGTCGCGCATGAGGTCGACGCGTCGACGTGACGGCCTCGACTTCATGCGCGACGATTCGTCAGAGCATGCCCATCAGCGCGGCCTTGGCGACGGCATGAACCTTGTTGGACGTGCCCAGCTTGGACACGATGTTCTTGACGTGGAAATTCACGGTGCTTTCCGAAATGCTGAGAATGAGCGAGATCTCGTAGGCGGTCTTTCCGTCGGCAGTCCACTTCAGGACATCGGTCTCCCGCTGCGTGAGCGACGGATCGAATTCGTCGCCGGCCGGCAGAAAAGGCGCCATCGCGACGTGCGCGGCGTGAGCCAGCCAGTGTACGGTGCTCTGATTGAGGATCTTCTCGGCTGGCTCGATCGGATCGCTGCTTCTGGACAGCGTAAGAATGCCGAGCGTGCCGTCCGCGCCCCGCGATGCCGACGACCAGCCGTGAGCGATGCCGAGCGACAGCGCCTCGTCCCAGAACCGGCTCCTCGACGCACCCTGCTCGGCGGACCACACCACCGGCTTGTCGCTGGCGATCGTCGCCTTGAACACCGGGTCGATATTGACGAATTGCGCTTCGATATAGCGTTCCCGCCACCGCACCGGACAGTTCGACACCATGACGATCTGGCGGTTGCTGATCGGAAACGGCCGCCTCATCCCGTATGCCGCATACTCGAGGCCCAGTGCCGATGCCGCATGTGTCAGGACGGAATTGATTTGATCCGGATTCTCGCTGGCCGAAAATTCATTTAGCCAGAATTTAATCAGAGCGTGCATGTCCGGATCCTCGCAAGCGCCCCCGGGCAATCGTCAACGGCCATTCGCCCGATTATTGCGGTCGCGCTTGAAATCACCCTTGAAAACAACCCACCCGACCGGTTTAGATGATTCACGTCTCCTCCTATTCAAAGAGAAATGGATTTATTGCAGCGTCCCGAATTTAACGATTCGCCAGATTTAAGTATAACTGTTAAATTTGTTAGTATTGTAATTATTTAGGTGCCCGGATCGCGCATATTTAACATATTTATGTGCAATGCTCGATTTTGTTTAAGCGAGCGTATCGAATTCGCCACGGACTCCTTCCGTCCGACGCCGCCCGATCGTTCCGATTTCGATGCGCGCGCAACGACATGCGACCTGTGAGAGTTCATAGCTAGACATGCACGGGGGCGGACGATATTTTTTTAATCGGCTTCAACCTCCTTCTTGACGCCCTTCGTCAGGCTTGCACGCGCGCACGGCGCGCCATCCGTCATCGCTTTCCAGGCCTACACACCAGGCTCATCCGCTATCAGAAAAGGACTCCGAATGAAACTACGCAAACTGTCGCCCGCCCTCGGCGCGGAAATCACCGGGATCGATTTCTCGCAACCCCTGTCGCCCCAGACCCGCGACGACATCGTCGGCCTTCTGGCGGAACATCAACTGCTGGTCTTTCCCGGGCAGCGCCTGTCGTGCGAGCAGCAGGTCGCCGCCTGCCGGGGCTTCGGTGCGCTCGAACCGCATCCGATGACGACCAATACCTCCGCGTTTCCGGAAATCACCATGGTGTCGAACGTGACGGTCGACGGCAAGCCGGTGGGCTATCCGACGCCGCCGTTCGAGCTGTGGCATTCGGATCTGTGCTATCTCGAGCATCCGGCGAAAATGACGTTCTTCTATGCCGAATCGGTCCCGGAAGCGCATGGCGACACCTGGTTCGCCAACATGTTCGACGCCTATGACGCGCTGCCCGACGATCTGAGAACGGCGATCGAAGGCAGGCATGCGATCTTCAGCCTCGACGGCAGCCTGGTGAAGCGGTGCAGGAAGATGGGCTTCGACCTCAACATCGCCGAGGAGGATTTCAAGCCGACGGTCTCGCATCCCGCGGTGCGCGCCCATCCGGAAACGCGCAAGCGCGCGATTTTCGTCAACTGGGCGCATACGGACCGAATCGAAGGCTATTCGCCGGACGAAAGCGACGCCATTCTCGAGCGCATCTTCACGCACTGTACGAACGAGGCGTTCATCTACCGGCATCGTTACGCGGCGGCGGACCTCGTGATCTGGGACAACGCGTCGTTGATCCACACGAACGCCCCCACGCCGCCCGTCGGCAACCGGATCATGCGGCGCGTGATGGTGACCGGCGCGAAGCCGTTCTATCAGTAAGCCCCCGGCAGCCGGGATGCGACGATGTCGATCCCGGCTGCCGCCGCGCGGCGCAAGCGACGCAAGGCAGCAGGCAAGCCCCTACTCGGACCCCGCCGGCACCTGCGCGCCCTCCAGGTCGGCGCCGGCCTCCGCGGGCAGCGTACGGCAGATCGCCGCGCCGGTCAGCGCGGCCGCCATGATCAGGATGCCCAGCGCATAGGCCGACTGCCACTGCATCGCGGTCGCGAGCGTCGCCATGCCGGCGGCGATCACGAATTGCTGGAACCCGCAGATCGACGACGCCTCGTTCGACGTCGACCGGAACAGGTACAGCGCGGCGGAGAAGCACGGCGCGATCAGCATGCCGGTTCCCAGCTCCACCAGCGCGAACGCGGCGACCACCCACGCCACGGCACCGGGCACCGTCGAGAAATACGTGACGCCCGCGCCGCCGAGCGCGCAGCCCAGGCAGGCCAGACCCGTCAAGCTCGGCAGGCCGATCCGCTTGCCGAGCCGGGGCGCCAGCAGCGCGCCGACGATTTCGGCCAGCGCGCACGTGACGAGCGCCACGGAAAATGCGTTCTGCGTGACCGCGTGCTGGACCAGCAGGATCCCGGGCAGGAACGACACGAAGCAGAAATTGATCGTCGTGCCGATCGAACAGAGCAGCGCGTATCGCCAGAAGCGCGAGGAGCCGACGATCGCGCGATAGGCCGTCCGGCCCGGCGTCGGCTCGGCCGGCGCGCGCGCATCGAAACGGCCCGCCGGCTGCACGCAGAACAGCACGAGCGCGGCGAGCGACAGGCCGAGCAGCAGCAGGAACACGGCCCGCCACGAGCCGGAGAGCTGCAGGACCTGCGACCCGATCACCGGCGCGACCAGCGGCGAGATCATCGAGCAGACCGTCAGCGCCGTCACGCCGCGCATGCTTTGCTGACTGTCCTGCGCGTGGTCGGTGATCGCCGCATACGACAAGGCCACGCACACGGCCGTGGCGATGCCCTGGATCGCGCGGCACGCAATGAACACGCGGATCTCCGACGTCAGCACGCAGCCGGCCGTCGCGGCGACGAACGCGATCAGCGCGATCCGGATCGCCCGCCCCCGCCCGACACGGCGCGCCAGCTCGCCGACCGCGAACTGCGACACGCCGAGACAGACGACGAACGCGCTGAGCGTCAACTGGATCTCGCCGGCGGTGGCGCGCATCCCTGCCTGCAGGCTCTTCAGCGCGGGCAAGTACATGTCCATCGACAACTGGCCGAGCGCCGCGACCGGAATCAGGATCAATACCAGCGCCTGATTGCGCTTCAGGTTCGTACTCATGATTTTTTCGTGGGATGGGGCCATGCGGATCGCGGCATGGCCCCGCGTCGAATCAGCAGGCGGAAGCCGTTTCGGCCTCCAGCGCCAGGCGCAGCATCGCGCCCGCGTTCGCGCTCGACATGATGAAGAAATGGTCGCCGTCGAAGTCGTGGAACCGGCACTCGCCGGTGGTCAACGACGCCCAGGCGCGCGCGCCCTGCTCCGATACGCCGGGATCCGCGCGCCCGTTGCAGACCACGAGCGGGCAGCGCAGCGGCGGCCGGTCGGGATCGAAGCGATAGGACTCGAACAGCCTGAAGTCGCAGCGCAGGATATCCATGAAATAGCGCATCAACTCGGGGTTGGTGGTCAGGTCCCGCGGCATGCCGTTCAGCGCGAGCACTTCCGCGCCGAACGCGTCGTCGTCCAGATGCGCGATCCGCCGCTCGTCGGCGACCACCTTCGGGGCGGACAAGCCCGACGCGACGATGCGCGCGATCGGCGCGGCGCCCGATGCGCCGTTGACGCGCATCGCCAGTTCGTACGCAATCAGCGCGCCGAAACTGTGGCCGAGCAGGATGCGCGGCGGATCGGGCAGCTTCAGGTAGGCGGCGGCGATCTCGTCGAGCAGCGCCGGCAGGTCCGTCGGCAGCGCTTCATGCGCACGCGCGCCGCGCCCCGGCAATTGCACCCCCGACAAACCGACGCCGTCCGGCAGATAGTGCTTCCAGCCGAAGAATCGCTCGATGCTCGCGCCGGCCCACGGAATGCACAGGACATGGGCGCCGTGCGCGGACGGGCGGACCAGGTTCCGGATCGTGCCGCCGATGTCCGGCAAGGCCGGCGGCGGCATCTTCCGGAGCGGCGCCGGCGCATCGCCGCTCGCGTGCGAGAGCCGGTCGAGTCTAGGCCCGATGCTGGTCATGGTTTCTCTCCTGGATCACGGCCCGGTTCGAATACACCAGGAATTCGCATACCGGCTCGAAGCCCAGGCGCAGATAGACGTTGAGCCCGTCGGGGGACGCCTGCAACGCGGCCCGCGTGGCGCCGAGCCGTTCCCGCGCGTGCGTCAGCACGAAATGCGTGATGGCCGACGCGAAGCCGCGCTGGCGGACGGCGGCCGCCGTGCTGATATCGAAAATGTGTACGGTATCCGCGTCGACATACAGCGCGGCCGTGCTCACCGCCTCGCCGTCGATCTCGCCGACGAACAGCTTCAGCGGTTCCGCATCATCGATCGCCAGCGCCGCGACGTTCCGGTAGAACGCGTCGACGTACGCGTCGGGCGGATCGAACAGCGCGCCGATCAGCGCGCCGAATCGCGCGACGTCTTCCGGCGCGCTGATCTGGCGCACGCGGAACCCCGCCGGATAGTCGACGCCCGGCAGCGGGTCCAGCCCGGCGAGCATCCCGACGCTCGTTTCGTCTTCCACGAAGCCATGCTCGCGCAGCGCTTGCGCAAACGCGGGGTCGGCCAGCTCGCGGCAGGTCCACCATGCAGCCGGCAGGCCCGCGTCGTTGAAGCGCTGCGCAATGCTCGCGGTCGCCGCCGCCTGGGGCTGGCCGGCGGCCTTGCTGATCACCAGGTTGAAGGTGTCGGTCGCGAGCCCGCTGTCGACGACGGCATGGTCGGCATGCTCGTGCGCCTGCATCGTGCCGCCGATGCGGCGCGGAAAATACGCGTTCTTCTTGATCATGCCGTCCAGCAGCGTGGCGATCTGCGGGGCGAGGTCCTGTCGGATTCGATTCATTCGGGTCAACCTGCTTGTAGAGGGATATCGATACAACCATTGAGCAGGCTGGCGTCGACGCCGGCCTGCCGGCAGGCGGCGATCATCTTCCGCGCCTCCTGCATCGCAAAGGAACTTTCGTCATATTCGAGGCTGCTGATGAAGGTCAGCCACGGCTCCTGGGCCATCGCGTAGATGAACACGCGCTCCGCGCCGATGATCTGCGCCAGCCGGAAGCCGGCGCGGGAGTCGGAGCCGTTGAGCCGCCGGCTGTCGTCCATCGAACGCGCCAGCTTCGTCTTCAGCATCGGGCCGTACAGCCACGAGACGGGCGCGCCCTCGCACTCCATGCCGATGAACAGCGTGTCGATCCTGCCGTAGCGTCGCCGGATCTGCTCGTAGAGCCGGTCGTCGAGATTGTTGCTGTCGGCGACCATCAGCACCCGCCGCTCGCCCGTCTCGACCATGAACCCGAGCTTGCTGCGAATATTCAGGTCGCCATGTTCGCCGAAAAACGGCAACGCGTGAAGCGTGCCGCCGGCCAGCCGCAGCGTATCGAATTCGCTCATCGTGATGACGTTCTCGAAGCCCAGCGCATGCGCGCTCTGCTTCAGCGAAGGGTCCATCAGTTCGCCGGGCGTATTCTGCGGCACCACGATCGTCTTCACGCGGTCGCGAATCTGCAGCAAGGTCTCCAGCACGAAATGATCGTGATGCGCATGCGTGATCACGACATAGTCGATCACGTCGGGCAGGTCGTCATACGTAAAGCGGGGCGACTGGCCGGGAAACGGATAGCTGATCAGCGGATCGAACAGCAGGTTCTCGGCGCCGGTCTGGACCAGCACGCACGCGTGGCCGAAGTAGCGCACCCGGGCCTCGTGCGCGGCGTTCGGGCGCCCCTCGGGCGCGGTCTCCGAGAACAGCGCGGCCACCGCTTCCGCGCGGACGCCCTTCGAGCGCCGGTCCAGGAGCGCCTCGAACTGCGCCGGCTCGAGCCCCTGCCGGCGCGACGCGGTCAGCGCGATCGCCAGCGGGTCCGCGAACGGGATGTCCAGCAGCACGTCGCCGCTGATGTCGAGCCGCGGCGTGCTGAGACAGAACGGCCGGCTGTCGTCCCACAACGGCGCGAGCGCGAAGGACTGCAGCGCACGCGTATCGTACTGGTCGTAGAACAGCCCTTCCAGCAGGCGCGGATACGCGATGTTGCCGGCCTGGTAGGCCAGTTCGACGAGGCCGCGCAAACGCGGCGGAACCTGCGCGTAGAACGGCGCGAGACTGTGCCCGTCCGCCGTGCCGAGCAGGGCCAGCAGCGCATCCAGATCGTCGGCCAGCTCGAACAGGCGGGCGCCGGCGCGACGTGTCGCGTCGATCAGCGCCTCCATCGCCGGCACGTCGGCCACGCCGAGGCCCTGCGCGAACGGGCCGCCGCGCATTTTCGGGTTCGCGGACGCCTTCTCGTGCAAGGCCGCGTGCTTGACGAAGGACGTCATGATGTCCCGGTGATGCCGCATCAGATAGGCGGCCGTGGGCGGATAGACCAGCCACGGATTCGCATGCCAGCGGTTCACCAGCGGTTCGATCTTGACGTTCTTCTTGAGGAAAAGAGTGGGCTTCACGGCTGTCTCGCTTCAAAGATGTTCGAATTTCTCGACGTCGGTCTCACGCGGGCCCGCCGCCACCCGCTGCGCCGCGCCCGCGTCCAGCCCGATGCGCTCGCCGAGCAGGCGCGCCTGCCCGCCGACGCTGGGCTGGCTGTAGCAGTCCACCACGTGCACCGGCAGCGCGTGTTCCGAGATCAACTGCGACACGAACTGGCCGACCGTCAGCGAATCCGCGCCGTGCTCGAACACGTTGTCGGTGCCGCGCAGCGCCGGCGCGCCCAGCAGGGTGCGCCATTGGGCCAGCAGCGTCGTCTCGAGCGCGGCCAGGCTGGCCGGTCGCCCGGCCGCCGCGACGCGGCCGGTTGCCCCGGCGTCGCGCGGCGCGCGCGCGGGTTCGACCCAGTACCGCTGGCGGTCGAAGCGGTAGGTCGGAATCCGCATCCGCCTGCCCGCGCCGGCACCGGTCGCGCGAGCGAAGTCGACCGCCACGCCGGCGCGCCACAGCGCCGCCTGAAGCCGGCCGGCGCCGGCACCCACCGCCACGGGCGGCGATCCCGGCTGCACGATGCACAGCCCGCCGTCCGCCGCCGTCAGCCGCACCGCCGCACCGGCGTCGAGCGCGATGCCCCACGCCGCGAGCCGCGCGCCGACGCCGTCGATCCCGAGCCGGGGCTCGACGCCCAGCAGCGTCGCCAGCGCCGGTGCGTCGCCGGCGTCGACCGCCACGCCGCTCACCGGCTTCGGGCTGAACCGGCCATGCGCCGCGCGCAGTTCGGCGAGCGCCTCCGCCCGGCTCGCGGCGCACACGGCCAGCCGGTGCTCGAACGCCTTGCGGCCGACGCGCGTCGACCACGCGAAATCCGCGAGCGCCGCGTCGTCGTCGAGGGCCTCGAGCGCGTCGATATACGCTTGCCGCAGCATCGACAACGACGTCGCGCTTTTCGCCGACGCGACGATGACGTGCGGGCCGGGCGCGGCGACCGCCGCACCGGCCGCCGGCCCTTCGGCGACCACCACATGCGCATTGGTGCCGCCGATCCCGAACGAGCTGAGCGCCGCGCATCGCGGGCGCGCGCCGCGCGGCCACGCGACCGGCTCCGTATTGATCGCGAAGGGCGCGTCGTCGAACGCGATGCGCGGGCTCAGCTCGCGGAAGTGCGCGGTCGGCGGGATCACGCCGTGCCGGAGCGCGAGACACAGCTTGATCAGGCCGGCGAGGCCGGCGGCCGTATCCAGGTGGCCGAGCTGCGTTTTCAGCGCGCCGAGATGGCGGGTGCGCTTCGTGCCCGCCTGCGCGAAGACCTGATTGAGCGCGCGCGCCTCGATCGGGTCGCCGAGCGGCGTGCCGGTGCCGTGCGCCTCGACCAGGTCGATGTCGTCGAGCGCCGTCCCGCTGCGGCGATACGCGGCGTCGATCACGTCGGCCTGCCACTTCGGGCTCGGCGCGGTGAAGCCCACCTTGTCGCGGCCGTCGTTGTTGAGCGCGGTGCCCTTGATCACGGCCCAGATCGGGTCCTGGTCCGCGACGGCCCGCGCGAGCGGCTTCAGGACCACCGCGCACGCGCCGTTGCCGCGCACCGTTCCCGATGCGTCGCGGTCGAATGCGCGGCAGAAGCCGTCCCGCGAGCCGATCATGTTTTCCGCGAACACATAGCCCGACTGCTGCGGCAGCGCGATCGACACGCCGCCGACGACCGCCATCTCGCAATCGCCGTGCAGCAGCGACAGGCACGCGTAGTGGAGCGCGACCAGCGAACTGGAACAGCCGGTCTGCACGTTGACGGCCGGCCCGTGCACGTTGAGGAAATAGGCGATCCGGGTGGCGAGGAAATCCTTGTCGTTCAGCATCAGCAGCTGCAGCTGGCCGTGCTGCTCGCTGATCGCCGGATCGGACAGCAGATGCTTGATCAGGTACTGGCTCAGGCCCGAGGTGGCGAACACCCCGACGTTGCGCCCGGTGCAATCCGCCGCGCCGGCATCCTCCAGCGCCTCCCACACGAGCTCCATCAGCACCCGGTGCTGCGGATCCAGCAGGGTCGCCTCCGCGGCCGACAGGTTGAAGAACCCCGCATCGAATTCCTCGATGCCCGGCAGCACGCCGCGGCGGGCGACGTAGCGCGCCCGGTCCGCGTCGTTCAGCTGCGCCAGCTCCGCCGCCACCTCGTGCGGCGCGAACGTCGACAGGCCGTCCTCGCCCGACATCAGCAGGGACCACAGCGCGTCGACGTCGCGGGCGCCCGGCACGCGCGCGCTCACCCCGATGATCGCGATGTCGGCCGCACGCGCGTCCATGTCCTTCATGTCACTGTGCAAGGGCGTCATGTTCGATCAGTCCGTGGAGGTAATCGGCGAGCATCGCGACCGTCACGTGCTCGAACAGGTCGACGATGTCGATCTCCTTCTCCACGCCGTGATCCCTGAGCAGATTAGACAGCTTCTCGTAGACCGTCATGATCTTCAGCGAACTGCCGCCGACGTCGAAGAAGTTGTCGTCGTCGCCGAACGCGTGGCTGCCGACCTCGTCGGCCCAGATCGCCCGCACCACCGCGCGAAAATCGAGGTCGGCCACGCTGGCCGGCGCCCCGTCGCCGGCGGGCTCGAGCGGGTTCGGCAGCGCGACCGAATCGAGACGCACCGCCGCGGGGTTCGTCAATGCCGCGAGCACCGTGTCGAGGTTCGCGCAGATTCCGCGAATGACGTCGCCGTCGTAGAGGTCGGTGTTGTATTCGACCAGCACGCGGTAGTCGCCGTCCTCCTTGCGCAGCGAGAACAGCAGGTCGTATTTCGCGACGTGCCGGTCGAGCAGCATGCGGCGGGCGCTCAGCGCGCCCATCGTCAGCACCTCGGCCTGCTCCGGCTCCAGGTTGACCATCACGCGGAACGCGGTGCGGCGCAGCGTGTTGTTGATCTGCAGCGCGTCGAACACGTCCTCGGTCGTCACGTTGCGGTGCGCATGCGCGTCGGCGAGCGTCGCCGACACGGCCTGCGCGAGCTGGTCGCCGTTCCACGCCGGGTCGATCCGCATGCGCAGCGGCAAGGTGTTGACGAAGAAGCCGACCAGCTCGTGCTCCGTGAAATGATCCCGGTTGGAAAAGAACGTGCCGATGCAGACCTCGTCGCTGCCCGACGCCTTCTGCACCAGGCAGGCCACCGCGGCCGTGAACAGCGCGAACGGCGTGAGCCCGCGCTGCGCGGCCGCCGCATCGAGCGTGCGGCTGGTCGCCTGCGGCACGGCATGAAAATGCAGCCGCCCGGCGAACCGTGACGCGGGCCGCGCCGCCGGATCGACCAGATACGGCGTCGCGCCGCGATAGTCGGCGAGCTTGCGCGTCCAGTATTCGAGGTTGGCGTCGAGCGTCTCGCCGGCCTCGCGGGCGGCGGCCGCGTAGTCCGCGAATTGCCGGACCGGCGCGGCGCCGAGCGCCGCCGGATCGCCGCCTGCGTCGTACAGGCGCTGCAGCTCCGTAAACAGCAGGTTGAGCGCGCGATCGTCGACCGCGATGTGATGAAACACGAACACCAGCCGGCCCGCCGCCGCGTTGAAGCGAATGTCGGTCGCGCGCAGCATCGGGTCGCGCCGCAGGTCGAACGGACGCATGACCTCCTCTGCAATCCATGCGTCCGCCTGCGCGTGCTGCTCGTCCGGCGGCATCGCGGCCAGCTCGAGCGTGCGCAGCGCGAACGGCGCGCGGCTCCCGACCTCGATCCGCAGGTTGCCGCTTTCCCACCGATAGTGGCTGCGCAGGATCGCGTGACGATCCATCAACTGCTGCAGGCAGCGTTCGAGCAATGCGCGGTCCAGCACGCCCGCATACTCGAACACCAGCGGCGCGTTCGACACGGCCCGGCCGCCCGGGCTGTTCTCGAGCAGCCAGATGCCGCGCTGCGCGGCCGTCGCGAAGCCGGCCTCGGCAGCGGCCGCGCCGCCCGCGTCCGGCGCCGGTTGCGAAACGGGCGCCGGCGGCGCGATTTCAGGCGCTTTCCGGGTACGTTCCCGAATGATGGCCGCCAGCGCCCGGATGGTCCGGTGCCGGAACACGTCCGCGATGTTGAGCGACACCGCGAATTCCTTCTGCAGTACGAAGGTCAGTTGGGCGCTGAGCAGCGAGTTGCCGCCGATCCGGAAGAAATCGGCATCGGCCGAGAGGTCCTGCCGCGACATCAGTTTCGACACGATGTCCTGAACCTTGTCGTCGATGCCGTCGTCGGCCGCTGCCGCGCCGAACAGCGCGCCGGCGACCTGTTCGAGCCGCGTGCGGTCGGTCTTGCCGTTGGCGTTCAGCGGAATCGCGTCGATCGGCTCGATCCGCGACGGCACCATGAATGCCGGAATCCGCGTCTGCACCTGCTCCAGAATGGCGTCGAGCGGCGGGCAATGCGGTTGCGCGACGATCAGCGCCACCAGTTGATCGTTGCGCGCCGGGTCGAGCACCTTCACCACGGCCGCGTCCGCCACGCCGTCGATGCTGCGCAGCGCGACCTCGACTTCGCCGGGTTCGATCCGCACGCCGCGCACCTTCACCTGCCGGTCGGCGCGCCCCAGGTAGCGCAGCAGCCCGTCGCCGTCGTAGCTGCCGAGATCGCCGGTTCGATAGACACGCTGCCCCTTCAGCGGGCCGTGATCGATCGTCGGGAATTTCTCGGCCGTCAGGCCCGCGTCGTTCAGGTAGCCCAGCGCCACCCCCGCGCCGCCGAGCACGATCTCGCCGACCTCGCCCGGCTCGACCGGCGTCAGGTCCGCGGACAGGATGTACGCGTGCTTGCCCGGCAGCGAACGGCCGATGCTGACCGTCCGGCTCGCGCCGTGGCGCGGCACCGCGTAGCCCGTCGAGTACGTCGTGTCTTCGGACGGGCCGTAGAGGTTGAACACCTGCGCGACCTGCGGCGCCACGGCGTAGATGTCGTCGACGAGATCCTGGTAAAGCGCCTCGCCGGCCAGGTTCACCACTTCCGTGCCCGGCGGGAACCGGCGATGGCGCACCAGCTCACGGGCCGCCGACGGCACCGTGTTGATCAGGCTGACGTCGACGCTCGCCCCTTCGTCGAGCAACTGCAGGATCGTGTCGACCAGCACCACCTTGCTGCCCGTGCACAGCGTGCAGATCAGCTCGAACACCGACAGGTCGAACGTGATCTGCGTGGACGCCAGCACCGAACGCCGCTGCGTGTCCGTAAACGACGACTGGTACCAGTCGATCAGGTTCGCGAGGTTGTGCTCGCCGATCAGCACGCCTTTCGGGGTGCCGGTGGACCCCGACGTAAACACGACGTACACCGGCGCATCGGCCGGGCGCTCGCCGGCGGGCTGCCAGTCGGCTGGCGCCATGCCGCCAGCAGGCAGGATGATCTTGCCGCACGCAGGCGGCAGTTGCGCGGCCAGCTCGGCGGTCGTGACGACCTGCCGGATGCCGTGCGCGGCGATGATCTCGCGCAGCCGCTCGGGCGGATATTTCTCGGTCAGCGGCACGTAGATGGTGCCCGCACCGAGCGATGCCAGGATCGTCGCGGGCAGCCGCACGTCGCGCGGCAGGAAAATGCCGAGCAGCGCGCCGGGCGTCACGCCCGCGGCGGCGATGCGCGCGCCGATCGACGTCGTCATGTCATGCAGCGCCGCGTAGGACAGGCGGTCCTGCCCGCACTCCAGCGCGATCGCGTCAGGTTGGTTACGGCAGACTTGCTGGAATCGGGCGAAGGCTGAGTGAGTCATGACGCGGCTCCATTTGAATTGAATGTCTTGTTCATTGCGCCCTCAGTCGACCTCGAGCTGGGCCGCCTTTTCGAGCAGCTTCGTTTCGATATGCTCGACCAGCAGGCCGAGGGTCCGGATTTCGTAGATGATCATGGCGTGCAGGCTGACGTCGTAGCGGTCCTTGACCATCGACACGAACTGGACCGCGCTGAGCGAATGCGCGCCCAGCTCGAGCAGCGCCTCGTCCCATTCGACGTGTGCGACGCCCAGGATGCGTGCCCAGCTCGTCTCGACGAATCGATGCGCGTCGGACCGGTACGGATAGTCGTCGTCCGGCGCGGCGGCCACCGGCGCGGACGCCACGTCGCGCAGCCGCGCGAGTTCCGTGACCTTGCTGACTTCGCCCCAGCGCTCGAGCACCGAATCGAAATCGATCGTGGAAATCACCAGCCGGGGGCCGAAATTCCAGTGCAGGATGCGGTCGTACACCGCCGCGATCTCGCGTTCGGTCATGTGGTTGCGCATGTGCTCGCGGCTCAGGTCCGCGAATTGCGGCAGCACGTTGGGGCGGCCGAGCCGCTCCGCGTTGACCGCGCCCCAGTTGGTCGAACAGATCTCGCCCAGCGACGCCGCCAGCGAGGTCTGGGCCACCGCGTCGACGAACGCGTTCGCCGCCGCGTTGTCGATCTGGCCCAGCCCGCCGATGATCGAGTTCATGCTCGAACAGAGCACGACCTTGCTCACCGGGTTGCGCGCCAGGTACGACAGCAGGTTGCAGGTGCCGTACACCTTTGCGCGGAACACCTTCGAGAAATGGCCGATCTCCTTGTTCTCGATCATCCCGTTTTCGACCAGCCCCGCGGCATGGATGATCGAATGGATGACCCCGTGGCGTTCGCGCGCGTCGTCGAGCACCGCGTCCACCTGCCGCGCATCGCCGATGTCGCATTGCGCCAGCTGCACCGTCGCGCCGTTCCGCTCGATCCGGCGAATCCGCTCGATCTTCTTCGAGTAAGGATGGTCGGGGCCGTGTTCGGCGATCCATGCCGGCCACGCGTCGCGGCCGACGAAGCGCTTCGAGTTGACCAGCAGGAGCCGGCACGGCGCACGGCTCGCCAGGTATTCGGCGACGCTCAGCCCGAGCTCGCCGAGCCCGCCGAACACGACGTAGACGCCGCCCGCCCGCACCTCGGGCTCGCACGCGGCGGGCACGGCGAAGCGCTGGTACGTGGTGTGCCACCGCCGGCCGCGGCGCAGCACCACGAATTCGTTCGCGGGAACGAGCGGCGCGCGGAACTCCAGGCCGAGCTGCATCGCCGAATCCGTGGCGTCGAACAGCTCGTGCGACGGGATGTCGACGATCCGGCAGTCGACGAGTGGATATTCCTTCTGCAAGGTCCGGCTGATGCCGAGCACGGTCGCCTTGTCCGGATTCACGTCGTCCTGCGGCGTCAGCGCGGCCATCTGCGACGCGGCGACGATGATCGAACACGCCGCGCCCCCCACCGTCACGCGGTGCAGCGAGCGCGCGAAGAAGATCAGGCTGAACAGGCCGAGCGTCTGGCAGCGCTCGAAATTCGCCGGCGTGCCGTCCCACTGCGCTTCGGCCGCGAGCCACGCGTGCACGACATGGCGCGGCAGGCAGCCGCGCGCGTCGAGCGCGTCGAGCAGCCGCCGGTAGTCCTGCTCCGACACGGGATCGATGCAATACGTGGTGTCGTCGAGCTGCGCGAATGCGTCGCCCGGCACCACGTGGATGGCGCGCGGCGTCGCGGCCCACGGCGCGCCGAGCCGATGCGCCCGATCCGGCGCGAACACCAGCAACGCGGCATCCGCCGGTTCGGCGACGCGTTGCGTGCGTGCGGCGAGCGCGGCTGTTTCGCGCCACGTCGGCTTGTAGAACCATTGACCGATATCGTCGATCTTGCGGTTGCGGCGTTCGGCCTCGGTCGCGACCGACAGCCACTGGACCTTTCTCGCGAACGCGTAGGCCGGCAGCGAGACCTTGCACCGCGCCTCGTCCGCGTAGTACGCGGGCCAGTCGACCGGCATCCCCGCCGCCCAGCAGGACGCGAGCAGGTCGGCCACGAAGCGCCCTTGCAGCGCGGGCGCGCCGAGCGCGATCGCGTTCGCGCTCGAGGCGACTTGCAGGCGTGCGGCGTCCGACAGCGTCAGCAGCGCATCCGACGGCGCCGCATCGGCCGGCGCTTCGGCGAGCACGCGCGCGATTGCGTCGTCGCCGTGCGCGCCCAGCCGCTCGACGAGATCCGCCGGCAGCGTCGCCGGCTGCCGCAGATGTGCGGCGACACCGAGCCGCCGAAGCTGCGCCGCCAGCAGCACCGCCACCACTGCCGCGCGTTGCGGCGCATCGTGATGCGCCACCGCGTCGAGCAACGGCGCGTACGGGCCCGCGTCGCCCTGGCGAACAGCGTGCCATGCCGCGTCCGCGTCGGCCGGCCGCACCGTCACGAGCAGCCGGCGCGGCGCGCCGTCGGTCGCATGCGGCGTTGCCGCGGCCAGCTTCTCCGCGGCTTCGGCGGCGCCGGCCGCGGCAATCGCGAGCCGGTGCGGAAAGGCCTTGCGCCCCACGTTGGACGTGTAGCAGAGGTCGGCGAACGCCGGGCCGGCTTCGTCGCGCAGGAATGCCACGTATTTCGCGCGCAGCGCGTCCAGCGACTCGGCGGAACGCGCCGACAGCGTCACGCAGTAGGCGTCTTTCGTTGCGGGCAGCGATTCGAGCGGCGGCGCCTCCTCGAGGATCGCATGCGCATTGGTGCCGCCGATCCCGAAGCTGCTGACGGCGGCCAGCCGCCGCGTGTCCGACACCCATGCACGCGTGCGCGCGTTGACGTGAAACGGGCTGTTCTCCAGCCCGAGGCGCGGGTTCGCCTTCTCGAAGCCCAGCGACGCGGGCAGCGTGCGATGGCGCAGCGCCAGCGCGGTCTTGATCACCCCGGCGACGCCGGCCGCGACGTCGATATGGCCGATATTCGTCTTGACCGAACCGATCGCGCACGTCGCCTCGCGCGCCCCCGCCTGCGCGCGCCGCTCGCCGGCATACGCGTGCGTCAGCGCGGCGATCTCGATCGGATCGCCCAGCGACGTCCCGGTGCCGTGTGCCTCGACGTACTGGATCTGCCCGGGGCGCACGTCGCTCGCCTCCAGCGCGTCGCGGATCACGGCGCTCTGGCCGGACACGCTGGGCGCCGCGTACCCGACCTTGTCCGAGCCGTCGTTGTTGATGGCGCTGCCCTTCAGCACCGCATAGATCTGGTCGCGGTCGCGCAACGCGTCGTCCAGCCGCTTCAGCACGACCAGCCCCGCGCCGTTGCTGAACACCGTGCCGGCGGCCCGTTCGTCGAACGCGCGCACCTGCCCGTCGGGCGAGAAGAAACTGTCCTGGCTGTAGAGATAGCCGCGCGTATTGGGCACGTTGATCGAACAGGCGCCGGCCAGCGCCACGTCGGCCTGATAGCTCAGCAGGCCCTGGCAGGCCTCGTGAATCGCGACGAGCGAGGTCGAGCAGGCGGTCTGGATGTTGACGCTCGGCCCCTTCAGGTCCAGCAGGTAGGACAGCCGGGTCGTCAGGTAATCGCTCAGGTTGCCGAACAGGATGCTTTGCCCGTCGCGGTCGAGATCCACTTCGTCGGACCGGAACACGACCGTATGCAGGTAGCTGTTCAGGCTCACGCCCGCGTAGACGCCGACCCGCCCGGCATGCGCGCCCGGCACGTAGCCGGCGTCCTCGAACGCATGCCACGCGAGTTGCAGGAACACCCGCTGCTGCGGGTCCATCAGCCGCGCGTCGTGATTGCTGATCCCGAAGAATTCGTTGTCGAACAGCTCGATATCGCGCAACCGGCCGCCGACCGGCACGTAATGCGCCGACGCGAGATGCGCGGGATCGACGCCGGCGTCGCGCAATTCCTGCTCGCTGTAGCGTTCCAGCGAGCACCGACCGGCTTCCAGGTTCCGCCAGAACTCCTGAACATTGGAAGCGCCCGGAAAGGCGCCGCTCATCCCGATGATCGCGACGTCAAGATTGTTCAATTTTCGACTCCATGCCGTGCTTGCGGCTTTGGTAATAGTTGCGGCGCAGACGCTCTGCCCGCCGGTCGGCAGCAGGCGCCGCGGGCGTTTCCCGATCCTCTTCCCCGGCTTCGTCGACGACGCGGGCCGCCTCCGGTTCCCGGGCTTCGGCGAGGCGTTCGATGGTCGGGAACTTGAACATGTCGACCGCCGACAGATCCCAGTCGAGGGCCTGGTTGATCCGGTCGATCAGCTTCAGCGCGATCAGCGAGTGGCCGCCCAGCTCGAAGAAGTTGTCGCGGATGCCCACCGGCTCGACACCGATGCACTCGCCCCACAGCGCCGCGAGCGCCTGCTCGGTGCGCGTGCGCGGCGGCACCATGTCGTCCTTCAGTTGCGGACGCGGTGCGACCGCCTGCCGGACATCGGGGGTCTCGTCGCGCTCGGACAGCACCCAGTTCCGGTAACGCGCGACCAGGTCGCCGCTCGCCACGATGACGTGCGCGGGCCAGCCCTGCGCGGCGAGCCGTTCCAGCACGGACAGCCCCTCCTGCTCGCTGATCGCGTAGTGGTCGATGCCGATGTCGTCGTTCGATTCGTCGCGCGTGTCCTTGAAGAACTCCCACGCATCCCAGTCGATCACGGTCCATTGGCAATCCGCGCGGCTCGCCGACCGCGCATAGGCGTTCAGCAGGCCATGGGACGCGGCATAGCCGAACAGCCCGATCCCGCCGAGCGTCGCGGAGATCGACGACACGATCATCACGCGCGGAATGCGCAGCGCCCCGGTCAGCGCGTGCAGGTTCGCGCACACGGCGAGCTTCGGCGCGACGAGCGCGTCCAGGTAGGCCGCATCGGTTTCCGCGAAGGGCCGGGAGTGCATGTCGGCCGGCGCGCCCGCCGCATGGACGACGAGATCGATCGGGCCGAGCGCCTGCGCGACCGCATGCGCGGCGCGCTCGAGCTGCCGCGGATCGGTCGCATCGGCATCGACGAACTCGATCCGGTGGCCGGCCGCGACCATGCGGTCGAACAGGCCCTTGCGGCGCTTGACGGCGCGGTCCGACGCGGCGGACGGCTCGCGCAGCGTGTTCGCGAACGCGGTGGCGTGGCGGCTGACGATCGCGACATCCGCGCCGACCACGATCGAGAAGAATGCGGCATAGATCATCCCGACATTGCCCACCCCGCCGACGATCAGCACGGTGCGAGGCGGCTTCGACAACGCCGCGGCCTGCGCGGGGCCGTCGCCGGGGCGCGGGCCGCTGCGGCACAGCTTGCGTTCGACCAGCCGGTCGCGCTCGACCCGGATGAAGCGCGCGGATGCATGCAGGCATGCGTCGGCCAGCAAGCCGGCGGCATCCGGCGCGGCGTCGGCGCCGGCGTCGGCGTCCAGCAGCGCCGCGTCGACGTGGATCGCCCGGCAGGTCACGCGGGGGAATTCCTGCTGCACGACCGTCGCGAAGCTGTCGACCCACGCGGCGCCGGCGGACGGCATGGCATCGCCGCCGGGCGCGTCGGCGACCGCGACCAATGTGATGTCCAGCGTGCCGGGCACCGCCGCGCGCAGCGTATTGAAGGTGCGCTGCATCGACAGCATGTCCGCGCACAGATGCGCGCATCCGGCCGGCCCGCCAGGAACCTCGCCCGGCTGCGGCTGCGCCGGCGCCACCACCACCACGCGCGTGACCGCGCCGCGCGCCGGCGCGTCGCCCGTCTTCGCAAAGCGCTGCCGCAACGCGGCCTCGAGCGCGTCCGGCCGCGAACCGTCCAGCACGACCCACTCGCCTGCCTGCTTCGCGAACGTTCCGGCGAGCCGTTCGGCAAGCCTTTCCGCGACCCGGCTGCCGTCGCCGATCAGCAGCACCGGCGCAGCGGACGGGGCGCGCGCCGCGACGGCGCCAAGATCCGGCAGCGGCGCCCAGTCGTACGCGTAGAACCATTGATCGAGATCGTCCTGCTTCCGGTAGGCCAGCGCCTGCGCGACGGCCTCGCGTTTCGCCGGCGCGTCGATCCAGCATGAAATCTCGTCGAGCGGATGCGGGGCCAGCGGCACGACGTTGCCACGCGTCGCGCCGTAGAGCGGCGCCCAGTCGACGGCCATGCCGTTTGCCCAGCACTGGGCCAGCAGCGTATCGAGCCGCGCCGCTTCGTCGTCCGGCAGCACGGTCGGGAAGTGCGTGACGTCGGGCAGCGCCAGCCGCGCCAGCGCATTGGCGATCGACCTGCCGGGCCCCGCCTCGACCCACGCGCCCGACGGCACGAGCGCGGCCAGCGTCGCCAGGCACGCATTGAATCGCACCGTGCGGCGCAGATGGTCGACCCAGTAGGCGGCGGTCGCGAACCGTTCCGGCAGGTCGGCGCGCCCGTCGAGGTTGGAAACGATCGGCCAGCGCGGCGCATGCAGCGCGACGCCGTCGAATGCCGCCGCGAATTCGCGGCTGCTGGCCTCCATCAGGTACGAATGGAACGCGTGCGAGGTCGGCAGCCTGACCGCGTGAAGCCGGGCCGCCGCGAGGCGCGGCGCCAGCGCGTCGATGTCCTGCTCGGTGCCGCCCACGACACAGGACGTATCGCTGTTGACGACGCACAGCGACAGCCCGTCATGCAGAAACGCGCCGACCTGCTCCTCGGCGGCCAGCACCGCCAGCATCGCGCCGCGCGGCGCGCGGCTCATGATCCGCGCGCGGGCGGCGACGATCGGCACGGCATCCGCCAGGTCGAACACGCCGGCCAGCGTCGCGGCCACGTATTCGCCCAGGCTGTGCCCGACCATCGCCGCGACCGGCAGCCGCATCGCCAGCAGCGTCGCGCCCAGCGCGTATTCAAGCGCGAACAGGTACGGCTGCAGCGCGGCGGTGTCGCGAATCTCGGCGTCGCCCGCGTTCAGCAGCGCGCGCGGATCCGTGCAGCCCGCGCGCACGAAGCGCTCGGCGCAATCGTCGAACACCGCGCGGAAATGCCCGCCGCGTTCGTAGAGCGCCCGGCCCATGCCGGGAAACTGGTTGCCCTGCCCCGGGAACAGCAGCGCGACCTGCGCATGGCGCCAGTCGGCCGTCGGCGCCACCCGGATCGGGTCGGCGCACGCGCGGCCGAACACGAGCGCGCGCTGCTCCGCGTAATGCCGCTGGAACAGCTGGGAGGTGTAGCGCGCATCCCCGAGCGCAAGCGTGCGGCCGGCCAGCGCGCGCTCGACCGCCTGCTCGCGCGACGCCAGCGCCGCCGGCGTCTGCGCGGAGATCAGCAGCGGGCCCGCGTCGACGCGGCGCGTCAGGTCGCGGCCCGGCGCCTCTTCGAGAATGACGTGCGCGTTGCTGCCGCCGACGCCGAGCGCGCTGACGGCGGCGCGCCGCGGCTGCCCCGCGGCGGCGGCCCACGGTTCGGGCGCGGTCGGGATATAGAACGGCCCCGCTTCGAGCGCGAGATTCGGGTTGGCCTGCGCGAAGCCCGCGAGCGGCGGCTTGACCTGGTGCTTCAGGCACAGCGCCGCCTTCAGCACGCCGACCAGGCCCGCGGCCACGTCCGTATGGCCGATGTTCGCCTTCACGGAACCCAGCGCGCAATGCGCGTCGGCGCCTGACCCGCCGTACACGTCCTTCAGCGCCTGGATCTCGATCGGGTCGCCGAGCGCGGTGCCGGTGCCGTGCGTTTCCAGATAGCCGATCGTGGCCGGCGCGATGCCGCTGCGCTCGTACGCGCGCCGGATCGCCTCGCCTTGCCCCGCGACGCTGGGCGCGGTGAAGCCCGATTTGCGCTGGCCGTCGTTGTTGATCGCCGACCCGCGAATCACGCCGAGGATGTCGTCCCCGTC
This sequence comes from Burkholderia pyrrocinia, assembly GCA_001527685.1. GTDB lineage: Bacteria > Pseudomonadota > Gammaproteobacteria > Burkholderiales > Burkholderiaceae > Burkholderia > Burkholderia pyrrocinia_D. The sequence continues at coordinate 13,064 of LOZU01000023.1, read as the reverse complement.
GCGCTGGGCGGCGGACAGGGCTTTCAGCGCGAGCACGATCGCGCCGTTGGTGAACACCGTGCCCGTGGCGCGGGCATCGAACGGGCGGCATACGCCGTCCTTCGCCAGCACGCCGTCGCGCTGGTACAGGTAGCCTTCCTTTTGCGGCGTGCGGATCGCCGCGCCGCCGACCAGCGCCATTTGGCACTGTCCGGTGAGAATCGCGACGCGCGCCGTGTGCAACGCCTGCAGCGCCGACGAACAGCCCGACTGGATCGACATCGCCGGGCCGTGCAGGTCCAGCTTGTAGGCGATCCGGGTGGCCGCGCAGTCGCCGCTGTTGCCGAACACCACGTCGGACAACGGCACCCGGCCGGGCGGCTGGTTCATCAGGTTGTTCAGCAGGTAGTGCGGAAACCCCACCGACACATACACGCCGATCTCGCGATGCGCCGCCCCGACCTGCTCCAGCAGCGCGTGCGCCAGCGTCAGCAGCACGCGCTGCTGCGGATCGATCGCCTGGGCCTCGCGGAACGTGTAGCCGAAGAAGCGGTAATCGAACCGGTCGATGTCGTCCAGCACGCCGGCGCGCCTGACGTAGTCCGGCTGCGCCAGCGCCGCCGGATCGGCGCCCGCGTCGAGCAGTTCGGCGTCGGACAGCGACGCGATGCAGTCCCGCCCGGCGAGGACGTTCTGCCAGAACGCGTCGACGCTGTCGGCGCCCGGCAAGCGCAATCTGGATCCAATCAGTGCCACCTGTTCCATGTTGTCCTCAAGGATGCGTAGTCAGTGCCAGCCGCTCGACCGTCTCGCCGGGCGACCGGACGCACTCGAACAGAATCCGGTTGAACTCGGCTGCGATGTCGTCGATCAGCGCGGCGTCGAAGACGTCCGCGCTGTATTCGAAGAAAACCTGCGTATGCGTGCGGAAGTCGTTGACCTCGAGCGACAGCTCGAACTTCGCGCCGGTCGGCCGCAGCGGAATCTCCGCGACCGGGAGATCCGCCATCGAGAACGCGTACATCGAGCGATCGATGAAGTTGAAAAATGCCTGGAAGACGGGGGTCCGGCCGAGCGTCGCGTCCTCGACGAGCCGGCTTGCGACCACCTCGAACGGCACGTCGGCATACCCGTAGATCGAGAACAGCGCGCCGGTCACCCGATCGACGAAATCGCCCAGCCGGTCCGCCGGATCGATGTCGACCGGCAGCACGACCGTGTTCGTGTACAGGCCGATCGCCTGGAGCGTCTCGGGCGTGCGGTTCATGGTCGCCAGGCCGATATTGACCACCCTGTCGCGGCTGAAGTGATGCAGCGCGAGCGCGAACGCGCTCAGGAACAGCGTCGCGAGCGGCACGCCCGCGGTGCGCGAGTAGTCGTCGAGTTCCGCGCGCAGCGCAGCCGGGATCACGAGCGGAAAGCTGTCGCCCGCCAGCGTGCGCACCTCGGGAAACGGCGCGCGATACGGCAGGTTCAGCACGCGATCGACCAGCCCGAACCGGCCGATCAGCTCGTCGGCGCGCGCCGCGGCGTCCGCCGGCTGGCCGCACGCCGCGGCGGCGGGTTCGGCAGGACGGCCCGGCGCGCCCCCGGCGAGCATCGCTTCATAGGCGTGCGCCATCTCCCTCAGGAAATTGCCGCAGCCGATGCCGTCCACCACGATGTGATGGAACAGATAGAACACCGCGGCCCCGCCTTCGAGCAGCGGAAAGTAATGGACCCGCAGCAGCGGGCTGCAATGCAGGTCGAACGGCTCGCGCAGCAGCCGGTTCAGCATGGCCGCAAGCGCGGCCCGATCCGTCGCGCCATGGCGCTCGACCAGCGCGCCCGCGGGGGTTGGCTGGATCCGCTTGACGAGGCCCGCCGCGGTGGGCTCGAACGCCGCCCGCAGCGATTCGTGAGCGTCCAGCACCTGTCTCAGCGCGCGTTCGAGGACGTCGATCGCCACGCCCGCCGGAAAATGCAGCCCCACCGGGATGTTGTAGGTTTCGCGCACGGTGGCCACGCTGTCGAGAAAATACAGCGCGCGTTCGGCCGCGGAAGGCGCGAGCACATCCGGCCTCGGGGCCGGCGCGGGGGCGTCGCCGTGCGCCGGGCACGGCGGTGCCGCGTCCGCCGACGCGCGCGCCGTTGCATCGGCGCCAGCCGGCGCCAACCCGGACGCACGCAGATGGTCGACCAGCGCCGTCACGCTCGAATGCGTCATGAACGCCTCCAGGCCGACCTCGATATCGAGCGCCTGGCGAATCCGCGCGAGGATGCGGACCGCGGACAGCGAATGGCCGCCCAGCGACATCAGCGTCGCATCGGGATCGATCGTGGCCAGCCCGAGCACATCGGCGTAGATGGCCTGGAGCGTCGGGACCAGCGGATCGAGCGGCCGGGCATCCGGCGCGGCGGCGGCCGGCTGCGCGCGCTCCGGCAGGGCCCCGCGATCGATCTTGCCGTTCGCGTTCAGCGGCCATGCGTCGACCCACTCGATGTGCGACGGCACCATGTAGGCGGGCAACGCCAGCGACAACGCCGCGCGCAAGGCGTCGGCATCCCGCGCGTCATCCGGAACCGGCTCGACCCACGCGAGCAGCCTCGGCTCCTCCGCCGGGGACGATCTCACCTGGACGACCGCCTTGCGCACCCGGCCGAGCGCTTCGATCTGCTTCTCGATCTCGCCCAGCTCGACCCGGAAGCCGCGAATCTTGACCTGTCCGTCCTCGCGCCCCAGGAATCGCAGGCGCTCGTGCGCATCGCGAAACGCGAAGTCGCCGGTGCGATACACGCGGCCCGCACCGGGGCGCTCGACGAAGCGTTCGTCGGTCAGTGCGCGGCGATTGCGATAGCCGTGTGCCACGCCATGCCCGCCGATGCAGATCTCGCCCTTGCTGAAGCGCGGCACGGTCTGGCCGTGCGCGTCCAGCAGATGGATCGTGGTGTTGCCGAGCGGCTCGCCGAGGCCGGCCTCCGGAGCCGCGTCGGGCGCGGCGATCATCGACCAGATCGTCGCTTCGGTCGGGCCGTAGACCTGCCAGACTGCCGCGCAGGTGTCGCGCAGGAAGCCGTGCGTGGACCCGTCGATCGATTCACCGCCGCACAGCACGTTCAATCGGCGCGCGCCGCGCCAGCCACCCGCGCGCAGCACGTTGAAGAACGACGGCGTGCCCTGCAGCCACGAAATGCGCTCACGCTCGATCAGGGCTTCGAACGCTTGCGCGTCGAGGCGCACGTGATCGGGACACGGGACGACGGCTGCGCCGACCGTGAGCGGCAGCAGCAATTCGAGCAGCGAGATGTCGAAGCCGATCGTGGTGGTCGCGAGCAGGCGATCGTCGCGCCCCATCGGCAGCGCGCGCCGCATCGCGAGCAGGAAGCCGGCGAGGTTGCGATGGGTCACCTCGACGCCTTTCGGCGTGCCGGTGGACCCCGACGTGTAGATCAGGTAAGCCGGGCTGTCCGGATCGACCGCGACGGCGGGAAACGCATCGCCGGCCGCCGCGTCGAACAGATCGTCGGTCAGGACGAGATCCCGTGGCGAACGCACGGCCGACGCGTCCCGATGAAGACAGACGGCCAGCCCGGCGTCGTGCGCGATATGCGTGTGGCGCGCGGCCGGCAGATTCGCGGGAAGCGGAACGTAGATCGCACCGGCCTTCCAGATGCCGAGCAGCGCGGCCAGCAGCGCGCCGCTCCGATCCATCGCCACGCCGACGCGGTCGCCCGCTTTCACGTTCGCCGCCGCCAGCTTCCACGCGACCCGATTCGCCGCGTCGAGCAGCGCCCGATTCGTGATCGTGCGGCCCGGTTCGCCCACTGCCTGCCGGCCAGGCTGCTCGCGCAGCGCGGCCTCGATCAATGCGCCCGCCGGCAGCCGCGGCGCAGGATCGGCCAGCACCGCATGGCGGTTCGCAAACGCGCGCTGGCCGCCCAGTTCAAGATCGCCGATCCGCACGTCCTGCCGGTCGACCATGTGCTCGACGAGGTCGCTGAAATCGCGCGCCAACTGTTGCGCCATCGTTTCGCTCAGCAGCCCCGCACGGTATTCGAGGATCAGGCTGAGCGTGTCGTCGCCGTCGTAAAGGAGCGCGAGGTCCTGCTTCGCCGAACCGACGAAACGCGGTGTCTGTTTGACCTCGATGCCATTCAGCCGCAGCGAATCGAGCGCGAACCGCGCGGGAATGAGCGCCACGTTGAGGGAGGGCGACGCCGGGTCGGCCTGGTTCTGCCGCACGAGCCGCATCAGGTCCAGTTGCGGGAAATCCACGATCGATTTCGTTTGCCGGCGCTGCTGCCGCACCCGCTCGAACAGCGCATCGACCGTCAGGTCCGGCGTCACGTCCACGAACGCCGGCACATAATTGATGAACGAACCGAAGATTCGCTCGAACCCGGCGGGCCGCGTGTCCACCGGATAGGCGATCGCCAGCGCGTCCTGTTGCAGGTACCGGTGCAGCAGCACGCCGAATGCGCTCATCAGGACCACGAACGGTGTCGTCCGGGTTCTGCGGGTCATGCTCTTGAGCCTTGCGTGCAGGGTGTCGGGCAGGCTCCAGCGATACTGGCACGCGCCCGCGCGGGCCGGCCGCTCGCCGTCGAACACCAGCTTGCCGAAGTCGACGGCACATGTGCGCCCCGACAGGTAGGTGCGCCACGCCGCCTCGGTTTCCTGATGGTCGCCGTCGGCCCAGCGTTGCCGTTCCCGGTCCAGCGTGTCGGAAAACCGCTGGCTCGCGCGGGTCTCCGGCGCCGCCACATAGGCCGCGTGATCGTTGTATGCCGACGAAATGTCGTTCAGCAGCATCAGCGCCGACGCGCCATCCACGCAAATATGGTGGATGTTCAGCGCCAGCAGATGACCGTGCGGGCTGGTCTTGATCAGCAGGAACCGGAACACCGGCTCGCCGTGCAGATCGAAAGGCGCCAGCAGGCAGGCATCGAGCGCCGCGTCGATCCGCTGCAGCCGTGCCGACGGTTCGAGCCCCGACAGGTCGACGAACGCGAGCGGGTCGTGCGAAAGCCGGTCGGCATACTGAAGCGGCTCGCCGGCCTGTTCGATGAAACGCATCCGGATCGCCGGATGCGCGCCGGCTACCGCGACAAATGCACGCTTGAGCCGATCGACGTCGAGATTCCCGTCGAGCTCGAAAAGCAGCGGATTGTTATACGCCGGGTCGTGAGGCGCATATTTCCATTGCAGCCACATCACCCTTTGACTATGAGTGAGCGGCAATACGTCATTCACGGAAGTTGGCATGCGGCATTCCTGGGGCTGCGTTGAAGAATCAGGCCGACGCGAACTCGCTTCTTCGTTGCATCGTCCATTGCCATTCGGAAGGATCGGGCGATCGCGAGAAACCGGCCGTGCCCGGCTCGGGGCAGTCCGTCACACGTTGAAAAGATGCGAAGATCGACGCACAACATCTTGTTTCGGTGTACGAACACATCGCATCAGAATCACCTGCGACTTCGATCAATCAATCTCAATAATTCTGAAAAAAGAATAACGCGACACCCTTCACGGCAGTAACTGCAATAAGTAATAGGTCGATAAGCGTGTTGCGTACCGAATGCGCGTCATACAATCGCCGCTATCGTTCAGCGACGCCGAAAACGGAGCAGGCTCTTGAGCTCAATGCAATTCGCCAATCCCCTTCTGGATCGATCCCGGCTACCTTGCTTCGAGGCCATTCGCGCGTGCCATGTGCGCCCCGCCGTCGACGCCCGCCTGCTCGAGCTCGACAACGCGATCGTGCAGGCGGGCACGGCGCCGCTCCCGTCGGGCTGGGCGCACGTGATCGAACCGCTCTGCGCGGCGCTCGAGGGGCTCGAATACACGTGGGGCATCGTCACCCACCTCGTCACGGTGCGCGATTCGGCGGCCTTGCGCGCCGCCCATGGGGAATGCGTGGGCCTCGTGTCGTCCGCGCTGTCGCGCTTCCGTCAAAACACCGCGCTGCTCGGCCGCTACCAGGCCATCGCCGGCTCCGACGCGTTCGCGACCCTGTCCGCCGAGCGGCGGCAGGTGCTGCGCAACCTGATCCGCGACGCACAGCTCGCGGGCGGCGAGCTGCCGCCCGGCCCGCGCGCGCGGCTCAACGGCATACGCGAACGCCAGGCGCTGCTCGCGAAGACGTTCCAGCACAACATCGCCGATGCGACCCACGCCTATTCGTACGCCGTGACGGCGGACGACGAGCTGGCCGGCCTGCCCGATCACGTGCGCGTCGCCGCACGGGCGGCCGCGCGGCAATGCGGCCGCGACGGCCATCTCTTCACGCTGGATTTCGCGTCCTACCATCCGGTCATGCAGTTCTCCGAGTGCCGCGCGCTGCGGGAACGCCTGTATCGTGCCCGCTCGGCCCGGGCATCCGAGCTGGGCGCACGCCATGCCGACGGCGCGGCGGCGTGGGACAACATGCCCGTCATGACCGAACTGCTGGCGCTGCGGCACGAAGAGGCCCAACTGCTCGGCCATCGGGATTTCGCCGGCCTGTCGCTCGCGCGGAAGATGGCGCGCTCCCCCGAATGCGCACAGTCGTTCCTGGACGAGCTGCATCGGCGCATCCGCCCGCAGGCGGCCGCCGAATGGCAAGCGCTGCAATCCTTCGCCCGCGAGGCCCTCGGCATTCGCGAGCTGCGGCCGTGGGATCTCCCCTTCGCGATGGAACGCCTGCGCAGGCAGCGCTTCGGCGTGTCGACGGACGAGGTCCGCCGGTACTTCCCCGAAAAGGCCGTGCTGCACGGGCTGTTCAAGCTGGTCGAGACGCTGTTCGACATCGAGGTCCACCCCGAGACCGGCAGCGTCTGGCACGACGATGTCCGGCTGTACCGGCTGGACGACGTGCGCGGCCATCCGGTCGCCCATCTCTATCTGGACCTGTACGCGCGCCCGGGAAAACGGGACGGCGCATGGGCCGCCAGCGGCGGCTCGCGCGGCACGCGCGCGGACGGCTCGATCCGGCTGCCCGCGGCCTATCTGATGTGCAATGTCGCCAAAGCGGAGCCGGCCTGCTTCGCGTTCGAACAGGTGGTCACGCTGTTTCACGAGATGGGCCACTGTCTCCATCACATGCTGACCGACGTCGCCGAAAGCGCGGTGTCCGGGGCGAACGGCGTCGAATGGGACGCGATCGAATTCCCGTCGCAATTCATGGAGCAATTCTGTTGGGAGTGGGAGGTGCTGGTCGCGCTGAGCGCTCACGTGGAAACCGGCGCGGCGTTGCCGCGCACGCTGTTCGAGCGCATGCTGGCGGCACGCCATGTCGACCAGGGCATCGAGATGGCGCACCAGATCGCGCTGTCGGCGCTGGACCTGCAACTGCATTCCGCGCGCGCGATGGCCTCGCCCCCGTCGATCCTCCATTGGGTGGACGTCATTCATCGCGCCTACGAGGCCACGCCGCCGGACCCGCTGGCAAGAAGCGTGAACACCTTCGCGCATATCTTCGCCGGCGACTACGCAGCAGCCTATTACGGTTACCAATGGGCGAAGGTCCTCGCGGCCGATGCCTATGCCGCGCTGGAAAACGCCGGCGCCACGCATGCGGACGCCGGCAGACGCGCAATCGGCAAGCACTATCGAACGGAAATCCTGGGGGCCGGGGGCAGTCGGCCCGCGATGGAATCGTTCATCGCCTTTCGCGGCCGCGCGCCGGACCTCGATGCGGTGTTTCGGGATGCTGCCGCGACCGGGCGTTAGGCCGACGTCCGGCGGATCGACCATTCTGCGCCTAGTTTCGCAATCCTGAATTCGGCACCGAATCCCCGTGCCCTCCAATGCTCCGCACGCTTGCGAATAAACGCCGGCGGCGCGCACGTCGCGCCGGCTCCCGAGCGAAACCTATAGGAATTCGCAGTTTCGCAAACGCGGCGCGTCGACTCTAATGGGCGTAGCCGAATCCGCTTCGCCATGCATCACGCGCAGCACCCGGCGTCGCACGCGCATCGCCCGCGTTCGCCGGACGCGTCATTCCATCTTTCCACGGACCGAGGGAATTCGTGACTCCAGTCAGCGTCAATCGTCTGTTTACCGCGCAGGTCCGTCGCGCGCCCGATGCGATCGCCCTGATCGGCGGCGACAGGCGCCTGACGTACGGCGAACTCGAGCGCAGCGCCAATCACCTCGCGCGGCACCTGATCGAGCGCGGCGTGCGCGCGCACGACCGCGTGCTGCTGTGCCTGCCGCGGTCGATCGACGCCGTCATCGCGATGCTCGCGATCATCAAGACCGGCGCGGCCTTCGTACCGGTCGACCCGACCTACTCCGAGCCGGTCAGGCAGCGCCACGCGAACGACAGCGGCGCACGGCACGTCATCGCCCGGCCGAGCGACGCCGACGCGTTCCGAAGCGCATCGCTGCACGTCATCGAAGCCGGCGATCTCGCCGCGGGCCGCGACGACCACGGCCCCGACGTCGATGCGGGGCACGACGGCGCGAGCGCGATCTACGTGATGTTTACCTCCGGCAGCACAGGCCGGCCGAAAGGCGTGGTCGTCGCGCACCGCGGCGTGACCCGGCTGGTCTGCAATACGAACTACATCCGGATCACGCCCGCCGACACGCTGCTGTTGTTGTCCCCGATCACCTTCGATGCGTCCACATTCGAGATCTGGGGTGCGCTGCTGAACGGCGCCCGGCTCGCGATCCACGACGAGGCGACGTTCGATCCGAACCTCGTCAGCGAGCTGATCGTGCGCGAGCGGGTCAGCGTGCTCTGGCTTACCGCCGCGCTGTTCCATCTCGTCGTGCGACGCTACATCCCGATGCTCGCGGGGCTGCGCACCTTGCTGGCGGGCGGCGACGTGCTAAAGGCGGCCGCCGTCAACGCGGTACTCGACGCGTTCCCGCAGATGACCGTCATCAACGGCTACGGCCCGACCGAGAACACGACCTTCACGTGCTGTCACGTGATGACCGCCGCGAACCGGCCGGTCGATCCGGTGCCGATCGGCCGCGCCATTTCAGGCACCCGGCTCCATATTCTCGACAGCGCGCTGCGCGATGTGCCGGACGGTGTCGAAGGCGAGCTGTGCGCGAGCGGCGACGGCGTCGCGCTCGGCTACCTGAATGCGCCGGAGGCGACGCGCGCGGCCTTCGTCGACCATCCGTCGGTCGACGGCCTGCTGTATCGCACCGGCGACCGGGCGCGACGCGGGCCGGACGGGCTGATCGAATTCCTCGGGCGGCGCGACCGGCTCGTGAAGATACGCGGCTACCGCGTGTCGCTCGACGCGCTCCAGGCCCTCATCGCCGGCATTCCCGGCGTCGAGGAAGTCATCGTCAAGGTGTCGGAGGACGCGACCGGCGAAAAGCGCCTCAGCGCGATCATCCAGTCCGCCGGCGGGCGGCCGGACATGAAGGCGTTCGTCCGCGGCGAACTGGCCAGGCTGGCGCCGCCGTACCAGATCCCCGACGACATCCAGGTTTTTCAGCATATCCCGCTCAATGCGAACGGCAAGCTGGACCGCAACCCGTTGCCGATCGGCGAGAGATGAATCATTCCCACGGAAACAAGCCATGACCCATACGACCGAGATCACCGAAACGATTCTGGGCACCAGCCGCGACACGCTCGGGCTGCCCGACCTGCAACCCGGCGATGACTTCTTCGACCACGGCGTGAGCTCGCTGGCCATCGTCGAACTGCAGATCCGGATCGAAGCGCAACTGCAGCTGAAAGTGCCCACGAGTCAACTGATGGCCGCGCCCTCCGTGGACGGATGGGCGCGCGCTTACCTGACGACGGCCGCCGCGGCCACGGTGCCGCAGTAACCGCGTCGGGCACCTCGCCCAGGCAGACGCCAGACCACGCAAGCGTTAACGACAATCCAAAGGAGCCACGCAGGATGCCGAATTTCCAATTGACGAAGGAAGAGATCGATCGCTTCCGCGCCCAGGGCTACATCGGCCCGTTCAAACTCTATTCGGAGGACGAAGCACGGGATCGATACCGCCAGATCCGGTCGCAACTGTTCGACCGCGAGTACGCGATCTACGATTTGCCGCCGAACAGCCCGATCGCCAACTACGACCGGCATCTCGACGTGAACCTGCTGAGCGAGCACATCATGCGCTCGGAGATCGTCCACAAGCTCAACTCGATCCTGGGCCCCGATCTCATCTGCTGGCGATCGGAGATGTTCCCCAAGTATCCCGGCGACGAAGGCACCGACTGGCACCAGGCCGACACGTTCGCGCATGCGTCGGGCAAGCCGCAGATCGTGTGGCCCGGCGACGGCCGCTTCGGCGGCGCGGTCACCGTGTGGACGGCCTTCACCGACTGCGACGAGGAGAACGGCTGCCTGCGCTTCGTGCCGGGCACGCACGAGGAAATGTTCTACGACGAGTCGAAGAAGATGGCATTCGATCCGACGCAGATCAACTCGCTCGAGAAGGACGGCATCAAGCGCGGCTTCTTCGGCTACGACTACCGCAGCCTGCAGAAGGACGCGAACTGGAAGCCCGACGAGAGCAAGGCCGTGTCGCTCGTGATGAAGCCCGGCGAGTTCGTGATCTTCTGGTCGACGCTGATGCACTCGTCGTTCCCGAACTCGACGACCGACAAGACCCGCCTCGGCTATGCGTGCCGCTACGTGCCCGCCGCCGTCCAGATCTATCCGGATACCGAAACGGTCAGCGAGTACGGCAGCGAAGTGAAGCTCGACAAATACGGTGTGGTGCTGGTGTCGGGCGAAGACCACTTCGGGCATAACCGCCGGGTGGAATCCAACGCGCGCGGCACGCCGTTCGGCCGGCACGCCGGGCTGTAAACATGCCGCGGTGACGCATCGGGTTCAAAAAAACACCCCGGAGGCCGGACCGAAATCCAGCCTCCGGGGTGCAGTCCGGATCCTTGCTTCAGATCCTTGCTGCTCGCCCGGCTAGCGCATCACGCGCTGTAGTCGTACACCCCGCGCCCCGTCTTCCGGCCGAGGCGCCCCGCCGCGACCATCTCGCGCAGCAGCGGGCACGCACGATACTTCGGATCCCCGAAGTCCTTCAGGAACACGTCCATCACCGCGAGGCACACGTCGAGCCCCACCAGGTCCGCCAGCGCGAGCGGCCCGATCGGGTGGCTCGCGCCGAGCTTCATCCCCTGGTCGATCTCCTCGGCCGACGCGATCCCTTCGGCGAGCACGAAGAACGCCTCGTTGATCATCGGCACCAGGATGCGGTTGACGACGAACCCCGGCGCGTTGCGCACGCCGATCGGCGACTTGTCGAGGCGCTCGGTCAGCGCGCGCACCGCGGCCGACGTCGCGTCGCTCGTCTGCAGCCCGCGGATGATCTCGACGAGCTGCATCAGCGGCACCGGATTGAAGAAGTGCATGCCGACGAAGCGCGTCGGGTCGGCCAGCGGCGCGGCGAGCGCGGTGATCGAGATCGACGACGTGTTCGTCGCGATGATCGCGTCCGGGCGTACCACGGCTTCGATCTGCTTCAGGATGCGCGCCTTCAGCTCGACGTTCTCGGTGGCCGCTTCGATCACGATGTCGGCCACCGCGAGGCGCTGGTAGTCGGTCGACGTCTCGATGCGCGCGAGCGCGGCATCGCGCGTCGCGGCGTCGAGCTTGTCCTTCGACACGAGCCGGTCGAGGCTGCCCTTCAGCGTCGCGACGCCCTTCGCGAGCGCCGCTTCGTTGACGTCGATCATCACGACGTCGAGTCCCGCAACGGCCGCGGTTTGCGCAATGCCGTTGCCCATGGTGCCGGCGCCGATGACGCCTACGATTTCGATTGCCATGACGATTCCTGTGGTCGGATGCAGTGCATGCCGATTATCAAAGGTTTTCGAAGATCGCGGCAATCCCCTGCCCGCCGCCGATGCACATCGTCACGAGCGCGTAGCGGCCGCCGATGCGCTTCAGCTCGTACAGCGCCTTGACGGTGATCAATGCGCCGGTCGCGCCGATCGGGTGGCCGAGCGAGATGCCCGAGCCGTTCGGGTTGACCTTCGCCGGATCGAGGCCGAGCTCCTTCGTCACGGCGCAGGCCTGCGCGGCGAACGCCTCGTTCGCCTCGATCACGTCGAGATCGGCGATCGTCAGCCCCGCGCGTTCGAGCGCCTTCTGCGTCGCGGGCACCGGGCCGATGCCCATGTACGCCGGATCGACGCCGGCATGCGCATACGACACGAGACGCGCGAGCGGCTTCGCGCCCTGCGCGCGCGCGGCGTCCGCGCTCATCATCAGCACGGCCGCCGCCGCGTCGTTGATGCCCGATGCGTTGCCGGCCGTCACCGTGCCGTTCTCCTTCACGAACACCGGCTTCAGCTTCGTGAAATCGTCGACGCTCGCGTCGTCGCGCACGTGCTCGTCGGTGTCGAACAGCACTTCGCCCTTGCGCGTGCGGATCGCGATCGGCAGGATCTGGTCCTTGAAGCGCCCTTCCGCGGCCGCGCGCGCCGCGCGACGATGCGATTCGAGCGCGAGCGCGTCCTGCTCGTCGCGGCTCACACCGTACTTGCGCGCGACGTTCTCGGCGGTCACGCCCATGTGGATCGTCTGGAACGGGTCGTGCAGCGCGCCGAGCATCATGTCGACGAGCTTCGCGTCGCCCATGCGCTGGCCGAAGCGCGCGGCCGGCACGCTGTACGGCGCGCGGCTCATGCTCTCCGCGCCGCCGCCGATCGCGACGTCGGCATCGCCGAGCATGATCGTCTGCGCGGCCGACACGATCGCCTGCAGGCCCGAGCCGCACAGGCGGTTCACCGTCAGCGCGGGCGCATGCTGCGCGACGCCGCCTTCGATCGCCGCGACGCGCGCGAGGTACATGTCCTTCGGTTCGGTGTTCACGACATGGCCGAACACGACGTGGCCGACCGCATCGCCCGGCACGTCCGCGCGCGTCAGCACCTCGCGCACGACCTTCGCGCCCAGCTCGGTCGGCGCGAAGTCCTTCAGGCTCCCGCCGAAATCGCCGATCGCCGTACGGACGGCGCTCACCACCACGACTTCTTTCGCTGCATTGCTCATCGTCTCACTCCTGTTCGTGCGCGCAGGGACGCGCGCCACGCGTTACATGTTCGGGTAATTCGGCCCGCCGCCGCCTTCCGGCGTGACCCACACGATGTTCTGCGTCGGGTCCTTGATGT
>LOZU01000022.1:0-6764 GCA_001527685.1 Burkholderia pyrrocinia | reverse complement strand
CTGGTGGCCGTCGAGATACCCGTCGACGTCGACGTGGACAGCGAAGCGACGGAGCTGTTGGTCGAGCTCAGGCCGGTGGACAGCGAGTTGACGCCGCTTTGTGCGGTGCTGATGCCGGTCGAAGTCGACGTGGACAGCGAAGCAACCGAGCTATTGGTTGCGCTCAAGCCGGTGGACAGCGAGTTGACGCCGCTCTGCGCGGTGCTGATGCCTGTCGAGGTCGATGTCGAAAGGGAAGCGATCGAGCTGGTGGCCGTCGAGATGCCCGTCGACGTCGACGTGGACAGCGAGGCAACGGAGCTATTGCGGTGCTGATGCCCGTCGAGGTCGACGTCGAAAGGGAAGCGATCGAGCTGGTGGCCGTCGAGATGCCCGTCGACGTCGACGTGGACAGCGAGGCAACCGAGCTATTGGTTGCGCTCAGACCGGTAGACAGCGAATTGACACCGCTTTGCGCCGTGCTGATGCCGGTCGAGGTCGACGTGGAGAGCGACGCGATCGAGCTGTTGGCCGTCGAGATACCGGTCGAAGTCGAGGTCGACAGCGAAGCAACCGAGCTATTGGTCGAGCTCAGGCCCGTCGACAGCGAGTTGACACCGTTCTGCGCGGTGCTGATGCCGGTCGAGGTCGACGTCGAAAGCGACGCGATCGAGCTCGTGGCCGACGAGATGCCGGTCGACGTGGAGGTCGACAGCGAAGCAACCGAGCTATTGGTTGCGCTCAAGCCGGTCGACAGCGAACCGACACCCGTCGACAGCGAGCCAATGGCCGTTGACGTCGACGTCGACAGCGTATTGATCGCGGTATTGGTCGCATAGAGCTGCGAGCCGTTGATTGCGTCCGTGCTGGAAGCGGAGATCTGGCCGGCCGCGACATTGGTGACCTGACGTTCGGCGTTGGCTGCACCGACGCTGACGACGCTGGTCGGATTCGTGCCGGCGAACGTGTAGCTCGTGCCGCCGATGGTGGCGCTGGCAGTCGGGTTGGCGGGCGAGGTGACGGAGCCGCTGCCGAGCGCGACATCGCCGGCATTGTTCGCGACGGCGTTCGGGCCGATGGCGACGGAGTTGGTGCCGAGGGCCTGGCTGTCGGGCGCGGTGGAATTCGCGTGGAAGTACTTGATGCCCTGGCTGTTGATGTTGTCGATCGCGGAGCCGACGTTGTTGGCGGTGGTCGTGGTGCCGTTCGCGTTGTACGTGGTGTACGACGGCGCCGACACCGTGCCGGTCGCGGGGTTGTAGGTCGACCCGCCGCCGAGTGCTGCGGCAGTGCTGTTGCCGAGGTTATTGGTCGTGGAGACGGCCGTGCTCAGTCCGGTGGACAGCGAGTTGACGCCGCTTTGTGCGGTGCTGATCCCTGTCGACGTGGAGGTCGACAGCGAAGTAACCGAGCTATTGGTTGCGCTCAGGCCCGTCGACAGCGAGTTGACGCCGCTCTGCGCGGTGCTGATGCCGGTCGACGCGGAAGTCGACAGCGAAGTAACCGTGCTGTTGGTCGAGCTGAGGCCAGTGGACAGCGAGTTGACACCGCTTTGCGCGGTGCTGATGCCGGTCGATGCGGACGTAGATAGCGAAGTAACCGAGCTGTTGGTCGCGCTCAGGCCCGTCGACAGCGAGTTGACACCGCTTTGCGCAGTGCTGATGCCGGTCGACGCGGAAGTCGACAGCGAAGTAACCGAGCTATTGGTTGCGCTCAGGCCAGTCGACAACGAATTGACACCGCTTTGCGCGGTGCTGATGCCGGTCGATGCGGACGTCGACAGCGAAGTAACCGAGCTATTGGTCGCGCTGAGGCCCGTCGACAGCGAGTTGACCCCACTCTGCGCCGTGCTGATCCCGGTCGAAGCGGAAGTCGACAGCGAAGTAACCGTGCTGTTGGTCGTCGACAGGCCGGTGGAAAGCGAATTGACCCCGCTTTGCGCAGTGCTGATCCCGGTCGACGCCGACGTGGACAAGCTTGCGATGCTCGACGTCGTCGTGCTGGCGACCGCGTAAAGCTGGCTGCCGTTGATCGCATCCGTGCTGGCCGCGCCGACGAGGCCGGCGGCGACGTTCTGGATGCGGCGTTCCGAGCCGGGCGTGCCGACACTGACCACACCGTTCGCCGCGCTCGCGCCGGCGTAGGTGCCGAACGTCTGGGTGCCGATCGTGGTGCTGCTGACCGTCCCGGTGCCGCCGGTTGCCGTCGTCGCGGTGGCGCTCGTCACCGAGCCGTTGCCGAGGGCAACCGAGTTCGCTACGTTTGCCGTCGAGCTGACACCGAGCGCCAGCGCATTGGTGGCCGTAGCGCTGGACCCTTGCGCAATCGCGACGGATCCGCTGCCGGACGCATTGGAGTTTGCGCCCAATGCGGTTGCGTACGAATTCGAAGCCACGCTGCTCGAGCCCAGGGCGACCGAACCTGCCGTCCCGCTCGCGGTCGAGCCGTTGCCGAGCGCGACTGCATCCGAGCCGGAGGCGACGGCCTTGGCGCCGAAGCTCCCGCTGTTGCCGATCGCTATCGATCCAGTGCCGATCGACGCCACCGAGTTGCCGATTGCAACCGAGCCGTTCGTGCCCGTGGCGGTGGCGGTGCTGCCGATCGCGACGGAGCTGCCGTTCGACGTGGTGGCGTTGCCGATCGCCACGGCGCCCGTGCCGGTCGCCGAGTTCGCATTGCCGAGCGCGACGGCGCCCTGGCCATTCGACGTGTTGTTCGCGCCGATCGCCAGCGCGCCCGTGCCAGTTGCGACGTTCGGATCGCCGATCGCGACCGCGCCGTCACCCGTCGCCGTCTGGCCGCGGCCGATCGAAACGGCGCCGCCGGTTGCCGTGCCGCTGTTGGCCGTCGTGCCGCTCGAGCCGATCGCAACGTTCTGGCCGGTCGCGCCGGACACGACGCCGTCGCCCTGGGCGATGCCGAATGCGCCGTTGACCGTCGCGCCGCGGCCCAGCGCGATGCCCGAGGTTGCCGTCGACGCGACCGACGACTGCCCGCCGACGGCGACCGAGTTCACGCCCGCTGCGGTGGAGGAGTTGCCGAGTGCGGTCGCGCCCGTTGCCGATGCGATTCCCGCGTAGCCCAGCACGGTCGTGTTGTTTGCCGTGGCGCTGCTGTTCAACCCGACCGCGGTTGCATTGGTGCCCGACGCGATCGTCGCACCGCCCGTACCGGAGCCCTGTCCGCCCAATGCGATGGCGTTGAGGCCGGACGCGGTCGATTGGGCGCCGAGTGCAATGGAGTCCTGCCCTGTTGCACTCGCAGTCGCTCCGATAGCAAGCGAATCGCCCAGACCTGTCGGACTTGACGCAAGTGCGCCCGATCCGATTGCGATTGCGTTCCCGGACGTGATTGCAGCGGCCGACGAGCCAGAACCGATGGCGATATTTCCAGCAGACGCTGCGTTCGCCGTGTTGCCCAGCGCGACCGCGTTCTGCGCGCTTGCCGTGCTGCCGCTACCGAGTGCGGTCGCTCCCGTTGCCGATGCCGTTGCATTGAAGCCGTACGCGCTGCTGGACGTCCCTGAAGCGGTGGCAAAGGAGCCGACCGCGGTCGCGCTCTGCGACGCCAGCGTGCCAAGGCCGATCCCGACGGCGCCGTCACCTGACGCCGTTGCGAACGTCCCGAACAACGTCACGCCGTTGAACCCGACGCCATAACCGCCCCCGTAGGCATTGCAACCTGCGACGTTCGACCAGGTGCCGCTGCCGTCAACCGGGCCGGATGTCTGGGCGGGAAGCGAATGTCCTAGCACCGTGCCGGCACCGCTGGTGCAAGCGAGCGATCCTGTGTAGGTCGACGCATACCCGGCAGGCGCCAACGTTGCGAGAAGCAGGCTGACGAGCAGCTTGACGGAAGCCGAGCGTTTGCCCTTGCCGTGAGCCGAATCCAGTTCCGATGCGGCGACCCAGGCGCCAAGCGATTCGTTCCAGATCGATCGGTATGCGCGGTTCATTTCCAACTACCTCCAAATAATCACGCAACACACCGGGCAGTTTCGTCAGGGGAATAAGCCGTGCGCTCGTGCTAATCGTAATTTGTGAGCGGAGTTTATTTGAGGGATGTTTTTAAGATTGCTAAAAAGTGACAAATACAAAGGTGAAAAAGTTGAAATTTGGTTAATTGGCGGGATTGTTTCTTGATATTCCGGACAGGCTTTGTTAAATCGAAAGATTGTTAAACGTAAGATGTGAGTGGGGTGGGGTTTGGCGGTAAAGTCATTGCGCATCAATGACTTAGAGGGATTTCGAAGGGTGTTGTGGAGTGCGTCTGGTCCGCATCGTAAGATAAATGTAATTGCAAACGTTTGCGCGTATCGATGGAACTTTCTAAATTGTAATGTCTCCTGTATTTGAGTTAATGTTTTTAGGATTTCTTGTTTATCGGAATATTGGTTTGTGATTTGTTTTATAGAATTTCGGATTTAATAATAAAACCCGGCTTGAATGTCCCACGAAATCCACGCGGCAAACTATGCGGATGTGCTCATCAGCCATCGCCCGGAGGCCCGTGCGGCGGGCTCGGCGCGCGTTCTCGCGGGTCAGGGCCGGTCAAAAATCACGCGAGCGAAACGGTATGTCCTACTGTTTCGCTTTAGCGTCTTTATTGCTGTTTTTGTTGACGAAATGTGACAATTGACCGGGGTGTGAATTCGCTATCCGCGTTCGCGTGCGATGTTGACGGTGGCCGGCACAGGGGGCGAGCGCCCAGGCGGCCTCAGGCGGGTCGAAGGGGGGCGAGCGGCGCGTGGACCGTGCCGCATGCCGCCATGTCAGTTAACAATTCATCGGTTCCGGGCGTCGCGTTTTCGGCAACGCCGCACCGGGGCCGGCGACAGGCTGTGTGTGACCGGCGCGCAACAGACGTGCGTGCCGGGCCGCCGGCGGAGCGGGGCGCTACTTCCTGAAGAACCGCAGCGCAAACCGCTCCACACGTGGAACGAACCTCGGCCGCGGCAGCCGCTGGTCGTAGCCGGCCATGCGCCGATCGTACTCGGCGAGGCACAGTTCGATCGGCTCGAGCGGATCGTGCGATGCCGACGGTCGGGCTTCTCCGGCCGAGAGGCCGTGCCGGGTTACCAGCTGTACCCGTACCCGGCGCCGTACGTCCGGTTGTTTCCCGACACACCGACGCCCAGCTTCAGGATTCCGTTGGTCGACAGGTGCGCGCTGGCGCCGAACGCCATCCCGGATTGCCCGGCGAACCGGGCGACGCCGACTGCCAGGTTGATTGTCTTGCCCGGTTCGACCTGCGGCAGCATGGTCAGCGCCGTCGCTGCGGCGATCCCCTGCCGCGCCATCGAGTCGGTTTGCTGCAGTTGCGAACCGAGGCTGTTGATCTGCGCCTGCTGGTTCTGCATCGATTGCGACACGGACGTCGAGAGCGTGTTGAGCTGATTCAGGTTGACCGCATCGGTGCCTTGCGTACCCGGCGCGACGTTGACGATCTGGCGCTGCTGCGTGTCGTTGCCGACCGACACGACGTTCGAGCGGCCGCCATCCGTCGAATTCGCGCCGATCGCCGCCGAGTTCGAGCCGGCGGTGACGGTCGGACGATCGTTGCCGGTGCCGTTCATGTCGGCCGCGATGCCGTTGTTGTTCGCCGTGCGCGTCGTGTTGTTGTTCAGCGTCGTCGACAATTGCGTGAGCTGGTTGTTGATGGTCGTCACGCCGGTCGACAGCGACGCCACGCTGCTGTTGGTCGAGCTGAGGCCCGTCGACAGCGAGGTCAGGCCGGTGGAGGTCGACGTCGACAGCGATGTGAGGTTGCTGTTGGTCGAGCTCAGGCCGGTGGACAGCGAGCCGATGCTGGTCGAGGTCGACGTGGACAGCGAGGCAACCGTGCTGTTGGTCGAGCTCAGGCCGGTGGACAGCGAACCGATGCCGGTCGACAGCGACGAGATGTTCGACGCGGTCGACGTCGACAGGCTGTTGACGGCCTGGTTCGTTGCGTTGAGCTGGCTGCCGTTGATCGCGTCCGTGCTGGTGGCCGAGATGCGGCCCGCGGCGACGTTGGTGATCTGGCGTTCCGCGCCCGGCGCGCCGACGCTCACCACGCTCGTCGGTGTGCTGCCCGCGAATAAGTAGGTGACGCCGCCGATGGTCGTGCTGGTCGTCGGGTTCGCGGCGGCCGTGACCGAGTTCGTGCCGAGCGCGACGTCGTTGACGTTGTTCGCGACCGCGTTCGAGCCGAAGGCGAGCGAACCCGCGCCGGCCGCCGTTGACGTGTTGCCGAGCGCGAGCGAACCGTTGCCCGTCGCGGTGTTGGCGTTGCCGATGGCCAGCGCGCCGTCGCCGGTCGCCGTGTTGTTCGCGCCGAGCGCGACCGCGCCGGTGCCGGTGGCCACGTTCGGATCGCCGATCGCGACGGCGCCGTCGCCGCTCGCGGTGTTGGCGACGCCGATCGACACCGCCTTGCCGCCCGTCGCCGAGGCGTTCTGGCCGATGGCGACCGCGCCGTTCGACGACGCGTTCGCGCCGTCGCCGACTGCGACGCTGCTCGCGCCGGAGGCGCTGGCGTTCGTGCCATTCGCGATGGCGTTGATGCCGGTTGCGCCGTCGTTGTTGTAGTTGGCCTGCTGCGTGCCGTTGTCGTTGACGCTGTAGTAGTGCGTCTTGGCGGCCTGGATCGCGGTGGAGGTCGAGGTGGACAGCGACGTGAGGTTGCTGTTGGTCGACGACAGGCCGGTGGACAGCGAGCCGATGCCGCTCGACGTGGAGGTCGACAGCGAGGCGACGGTGCTGTCGGTCGTGCTCAGGCCGGTGGACAGGGAGCTGATGCCGGTC
>LOZU01000021.1:0-1579 GCA_001527685.1 Burkholderia pyrrocinia | reverse complement strand
GACGCGGTGACGCTCGAAAACGAGCTCGGGCAGCGTTACACGATTGCCGAGCTCGCGGCCGTCAGCATTTCGAACAAGGCACTGAAGCGCGGCGAGCTGATGACGCGCCTGCGCGGCTGCGAGGATCTGGCCGTAGCGGCCGGCTTCGCGGGTGTCATGTTCACGCTGACGTGCCCGAGCCGCTTCCATTCGGTGCGCCAGCTTGGCGAGCGCGTGCGCTTCGTGCCGAACAAGAAGTACGACCGCTCGTCGCCGCGCGACGCGCAGGCGCATCTGCGCCGCGTGTGGGCGCGCATCCGTGCGCAGTTGAAGCGCGAGGGCGTCAGCTTCTTCGGGATGCGCGTCGCGGAACCGCACCACGACTCTACGCCGCACTGGCACGGGCTGGTGTTCTCGAACAACGTCGATCGATTCTGCGCCGTTATGCGCGCGCACGGGCTGGCCGACGCCGGCGACGAGCGCGGTGCGCAGAAGCGGCGCGTGCGCTTCGAGCGGATCGACAGTGCGAAGGGTTCGGCGGTCGGCTACATCGCGAAGTACATCGCCAAGAACGTCGACGGCGCGCACGTCGGCGACCACAAGACGGAAGAGAAATTCATCGTGGCACCGGATCTGCTCGGCGATATCGAAATCACGCCGTCGCAGCGCGTCGAGACGTGGGCGGCGCAGTGGGGCATCCGGCAGTTTCAGGCGTTTGGCTGCGCGCCGGTCGGCGTGTGGCGCGAGCTGCGCCGCGTGAAAGAGGCGGACCTACCGGACGCCGCGGAGTCGCCGGAGATTCGCGCGGCGTGGCGCGCGGCGCAGAAAACCGACGATCACCGCGCCGATTGGGCGGAATACGCGCGGGCCATGGGCGGCATTGCTGGCGAGGGCCGGCGTATCTACATCAAACACACGACGGAACACCGAGAAGGGCGCTACGGCATCGGCCCGGTGAAGGTGCCGCACGGTGTCGCCGCGCGCGGCGTCGCGCGCATCGTCGACGGGATCTGCACGTACACACGCGAAACGGAAATCTTCGTTCCATCCGTGCGGCATGAATGGACGGTCGTGTCGAAGGCGCGCTCGGGCGAGCGCAGGAAGTTCGTGCGGACGTTCGATGACGTCGTGCCGATGACGGACGCGCATCGTGCGGCGGCACCGATGGTGGTCGATCCGAATTTGTGGCTCCGGGGCGACGCGCTCGTGTGGTGGGAAGGGGCGAGCGAGCGTGAGCGCGCGGAGGGTTTTGAGCGCAGCGGCGCAGCCGCGAGCACTCGGACTCGTGTCAATAACTGTACGCGGTCGGATCGGTCAGGGGTGGCCGAGCCGACCGACCGCGCAGCGCGCGGAAGCGGAAACAGCGTCAGCGGGGAAGTGAGCGGCGCGAAACGGGGTCAACGGAACCTGCAGAGCGAGGAAATCCCATGTCACAAATGACGATCGAGTGTCCGTGCTGCGGCGGCGAGATCGAGGCGCGCCATACGGAAGGCATGTCGGCGACGATGCGCCGCCTGTATTTCGTCTGCGACGCATGCAATTACAGGACGCCGGCCGGGCTCGAGATTTTGCATTCGCTGTCGGCGTCGGCGCGGCCGCG